>NZ_JAJQYA010000030.1 GCF_021729155.1 Membranihabitans marinus
CTGTAATCTAAAGTCTCTGTGATAACATCACTTAATCTCTCCCAATCTGATAAAACTCCAGAAGGCTCACAAATGACCTCTTCTACTGGCAAGTGCTCTGGTAATTTTCCGCGTCCTGGATGGTTTTTCTTTTCTTCAGGTAAAACTTCATCTTCTGCCTCAATATTTGGGGCAGGATCTTCCTTAACAGCACTGGCAAACAGGGAGAGTTGGTCGGGGGATTCTTCTTTAAATCGCTCCGATTTACTGCCATAAATCAGTCGCCTTAATTGAGCTAACTCTTGTTTAACTAATTCATACTTTTGTTTTAGAAGGGTATTTTCTTCTCTTAATTCTGCTATAATTGGGGCTTCGTTCACACCTTTAAAATACGCAAAATTCTACTTTTTTCCAACCTTATTGTAGCGTTTTTTTCGTTGAATTCCATCCCATTTTATACCACTTATCATTAGCACCAACAACTCCCAGTCCACTTCTAATGCAGTAGTTTTTCCATCACTTTTTGGAAGATCAAAAGTACCTTCTTCCAAGCGTTTATAATACAACATAAAGCCTCCCGATTCCCATACCAACATCTTCATCCGATCTCGTCGTCGATTTACAAATATATATACACTGCCATCCATTGGATCTTTCCCCCACTCATTAATCACAATACCACTTAATCCATCAAAACCTTTGCGCATATCGGTAGGGTGTTTACGCAGATAAAATTGATGTTGTGGTGTTAAACCTATCATATGGGTATACGGATCTCTAGTTCTTCGCCAATCTTAATGATCATCTCTCGATTAACGGTCTCTTTCTTTTTTATCGATAGTGGTACAAAGGTTGACTTTTTACCTTTCGACAACTCGCGATTACGCCTTAAATAATAGATTACTGATTCTAATGATATTCCTTCACTCTGTGCAAACTCCCTACGTGTTAATCCAGATTCTTCATATCGTCTAGCAAATTCTTCGTATTTATTCATTTACTTCTTTTGAAGCAAATTTATAGCCTTTTTATACCCTGATCAATACGTAGTTAGTTGATGGCTTACAATAGTTTAGTGGCTATAAATACAGACCATTGCAAAACCGCAATTCTAGTGCGGCTCGAAGAAGAATTTAAAAGATTGATTTGGCGGGATTTTTGCGTTGTCAATATTCTAATATAAAGCAGTTATCTCTTTCAATTTTCTGCCCTTATTTAATTAGAAAAATTGGGCAAAAAGTGTGACAAATCCAGAATCATCATAATCTCCCCCCCATTCAAATTATTCAATCTGTTCATGTCCGTGATTTAAACTGAGGTATGGATGATTCCTGCCGACAGAAATGAATTCCTTCGTCCCTTCAGGACTTTTTTCTAGGAAGGCATCCTTTTCATAGGGTTGCACCCTATGCTATTAAACTACGTCCACTTCGACCAAGCTCAGTGCACCGCTTTCAGGACTTCTTTGTCAAGCTGGTTTAGCGTAATTACACTTCAATTCGGCAGCGAAATTACCCTCCAATGGGGGGTTGTCTGACTTGTCAGACGGGGTGGTTCGATTGATAAAAATAAATTTTATTATTTCCTACAAAATTTCCAAACCAACCCGTCAGTAAACTGACACCCCTCCATTGGAGGGGATTAAGACTATCGAATTACATTGCTGTCATGCCGGAGCACAGTGGCTAAAAACCCATCGAATTACATTGCTGTCATGCCGGAGCACAGTGGCTAAAAACCCATCGAATTACGGTGCAGTCACGCCGGAGCACAGTGGCTAAAATCCTATCGATTTACAGGGCAATCACGCTGGAGCACAGTGGCTTAAAACCCATCGAATTACGGTGCAGTCACACCGGAGCACATTTGCTAAAATCCTTACGAACTACAGAGCAGTCACGCCGGAGCACAGTGGCTTAAAACCCATCGAATTACGGTGCAGTCACGCCGGAGCACAGTGGCTCCGGTTCCCTCATCAAATGCCTATTTAAGGCATTTGGCTCTTCGAGCTTCATTCGGTCATCTTCATCGTTGACTGAATTCAAGACTCTGGCAGAATTACGGACTGAGTATCCAATCAAATACCTGCAAATTTTTCTACTTTTTCATAGCACTAAAAAAAAGACATAGGATTCTAATTTTCAAGTATTAACCAATAGCCAAAACATTTTAAGCGAAGTATAACGTCAAACAAGTCCAACGATTACCGTTAATTACAAATCTATTTCGTAAAAAATATCATTTTAATCTCTATAGCAATGTCCTAACCTTCGATATATGAAAGAATATACTTGTTAAACTAGAGAATAATTTTGTTCCTTCCCAGCTAGATAATCACTGATGATATTGTTAGCCGTTCCCAGAAGTTGTAAACGCGCATCTAAGGTAGCCCAAGCCATATGACTGGTAACTATACAATTGTTCAAACTCAACAAAGGATGATCTTGTTCTGGGGGTTCTACTTGTAATACATCTAAGCCTGCCGCCTTAATTTCCTTTTTATTCAAACTGTTGTACAATGCATCCTCATCTATTAATCCTCCCCTAGCGGTATTGATCAATATGCCCGATGACTTCATATTAGACAAAAAACCTTCATCCACCATTTGAGACGTATCTTCAGTTAAAGGGACATGAAGAGAAATAATATCTGATTTTTCAACTAAATCTAATAAAGCTACAGACTCTATCCATGGATATTTAATATTCTCAGGACTCCTAGTATAGGAGCAGACATCCATACCATAGGCATGAGCGATTTCTGCCACAGTATTTCCAATATTACCCATACCAATGATGCCCATTTGCTTATTTCGCAACTCCATCATAGAAGGAGCATAAAAACAAAACTTGGGTTCATTCGACCAAATCCCATCTCGAGACATTTGCCAATGGTAATGAACTTTATTGGTTATAGCTAATATCAAGGCAAATACATGTTGTGCTACACTATGGGTAGAATAACCCGATACATTAAAGACTTTTATTCCCCTTTCTTTACAGGCATTTAAATCAACGTTATCATATCCAGTGGCCAATACTTGTATCATTTTTAGATTGGGCAATTGATCTAATTCTGTCTTGGTTATTTTATACTTATTAATGAGTAATATCTCAACATCTTGGTGATTTTTAATCAATAGAGATACATCGGTAGAATTCAAAATAACAGCATCCTTTAACACAGATATATCTTGCAAATTAATATCTCCAGTGGTTACTGTATCGGATTCTAAAAGGACAATTTTAGGCATATTTAATTCAATCTATTTGATGGGAAAGATACACATATGCCATTAAATCTTCAATAATATTTACAATTTTATAATATAAGTCCCTCTATATTCAATATTCATGGATAATTATTTTAATAAATCACATACCATTATTCCCAGATTTTGAACCAGTTATATTATCCCTTGACATATTTAAAATGTTAAACCAATAATCTTTGAATAACACGAAAAATACATGCTAAAGATTTTTCAAACTACGCGGGGAAAATACAATACCATTACGATGTATTAATCACATAATAGAAAAAATTATATATCGAAGGTTTATCTTTTAAAAATCAACACAATGAAGTATTGATACCAATATCTAAGGATTATATTTAGCGAAAAGGATACTCTATGGCCATGTTCTTAAATCAGCCTAATATACTTTGAATAATATAGTGAAGTTTTTACTGAGACTAAGAAATTTCTTATATAAATATGTTTATATAACAACTTAAAGTATGGAAATTCAATAATCATCAGTACCAAAACATTAAAAGCCATACTGGATTTCTATTAAAAGAATCAAGTACAGCCATAATGTATTTTGAAATCAACAATCACTTTATATCTCTAATGATAAAGAGGTCTGAAAAGTGGATTGATTAATTATTAAGTGCCCAATCATACTCTTTGAAAGTTATCGTCGTGCCTTTATCTACCTTGGTGGAAGAGTATTTATTGATATAGGATAACACATCACCAAAATCTTCTTTATACCAATTCATCAATTGTGTTACTTCTGCAGAATTCTTAGTTATGGTATTGAATTTGGGATTATTAATAAACTTCTTAGTTTGACTTTCTAATTGATTTTGGACTTTATTACCTACATAGGCATTGTTCAATAAAGGAGGACAGGATTTTGCAGCACAATTTACAGCAAAATGAATCCTAGCATCTTTAAATTTTTTGCGAATGATTTCGTGTTCAATATGATTTAAAGATATTAGGTCTCCATTATATTTAATCCATTTCTTTTCCCAAGGATTGCCATTTTCGATATCCTTTATCGATTTAACTGGCCAGTGATTAACGATCAACTGAACGGTTGACAGGTTGTATAGGTTTATCCAAAATGCCAACTCATCGTTGGTATTCAAGCTACCTGCATTAACCTTGGACCAATCTTCAGATAATTGTTTTAGATCACCACTATACTCAGACTTTATCTTTTGATAGTTGACTTTTCCTGTACTCGATACAGATTTTGTAAGAATAAGATCCCATTTATTAAAATCTACCTGGGCCATTAGCGAAGAATATGTAAAAACTAAGAAAAATAATAAATTGATTTTCATAATGTGAGTATTTATTCATTCAATACTCCTTATAAAGAATGAATTCCACTAAATGATACAAAATTCATTAGCTTTAACAAATCTATAACATTTAAGATATTTCTTCATCAATGCTCGGAGGTTCAACAGTATGAATCATTTTTAAGTCAACTACTTGATCTTCCTTAGATCCAATAGCACCCCAACCTAAGAATCCACCAGTAGAACGAGCTACGTGTTTAGCAAAACTTAGAAAGCTTTGGTATAATTCATAAGCCAAAGTTTTATTTTCGATTTTAGAGAAGATGTCGTTTAAATGTGCTAATCTCAATTTAATGAGATTTGAAGTCTTTTCACTATCAGCTCTAAACTCAGAGACCAATTGATCTACATCATCACTAAAAGTAAGTCCTACTTGCTTATAATATTCACTTAATGCTTTGGGCAAATTATAGGATCTAATTTTGGTAATTTTATTAGCCCATTCCGTTTCACTATCTTCAATTTTTCCGTCAGCTCCAGCGATCAACACAGTTATATCTGATATTGCCTTGATCAATTGAAGATATTCTGACTCAGTAATGCCCTTAAATTTTTCGTTCATGGTTGAATTGTTGTTTAAAACACAAATTTAAATTTATATTGGACAAAATACCTTTCTTATTTTAAAAAATATTATCAATTTTGTAGCAACTAAGCCATAAAAAAACCACAACAACAAATCAGATGAGATTTAATCTTTTAATTTCAATTTTTTCCTTACTTATCTTTATTCAATGTAAGAACAGCGGATCAGAACCAGAAGAAAACACAGTTGCAGCTGAAGTCGAAGTTGATACAACTCAATACGCAAAAATATTGGTAAATAATTTAAGAATGCGGACTACTCCAGATTTACAGGGTCAGCAACTAGCTCAAATTCCAGAAGGGCAAATCGTACCCCTAACTGGGATGAAATCACATGAAAAGGAATCTATATCTATCAGAGGTGTTTCCGAGCCGAGGCACTGGTACCAAATCATATTCAATCGCGATACTGGTTGGATTTACGGAGGAGGTATGGAAATAATTACACATGACAACATTGCCTTAGAAGCCATCAATGACCACCTTATAATCCCTGGCGAACGAGTAGGTATGATTACTGCAGAAGACAATGAGGCTTCTTTGATCGAAAAAATAGGTGGAGAAAATATTCAGCGCAGCCAACTGAACATAGGTGAAGGCGAGAAAGTAATGGGCAATATAGTTTACCCAGGAACAGATAACGAATTATTTGTTTATTGGGAAAATGAAAATTTCACCAATTTAAATCAGATTGTCATTCGCAATCCTGATGGAGATTGGAAAACGGCCGAAGGTATTAAAATAGGAATGTCCATAGAAAAAATTAATGCTATTAACGATCAAACATTTCAGTTAATGGGATTTGAGTGGGACTATTCAGGTCGGGTCATTAACTGGCAGGGAGGTAAATTAGACGACAGGTTGAAATTGTCATTTGAACACCACGGTGATATTTCTGTATATCCCTTTCTTCAAGGGGATAAAATTATTTATTCCAACAACAGCAGTCTTATTAAAGTTAAACCTACGGTAGTTGAGATTGAGGTTTCATTTTAATCGGTAATCCCTTAGGTTTAATAATTGAGTATTCTAAGATAAAACCAAATTGTTATTCCGATAATTTTACAAATGCTTCATCTCGATCAGCTACCGCATAAATAAGTAAAATTAGTTTATTGAATACTGCTTTTAATTTGACAAGTCAAAACTACAATTGCTGTAATAATATATTTCCATTGAGGGAAGACGACCACTGTGACGTGGGTGGATTGGCTACCATGCCGATACATGACTACATCATCAATCTAAAGCTAGAAATTTAAAGCTATGTCGTCCCTTCAGGACTTGTTTATCAAGCTGGTTTAGCGTAATTACACTTCAATTCGACAGCGAAATTACCCTCCATTGGAGGACGGGCTGACTTGTCAGACGGGGTGGATCGATTGAAAAAAATTAAATTTTATTATTTCCTGCAGAATTTCCTATTCACCCCGACAGTAAACTGTCACCTCTCCACAGGAGGGGAATATGACTATAGAATTATATTGCTGTCATGCCAGAGCACAGTGGCTAAATCCTTACGAACTACAGAGCAGTCACTCCGGAGCACAGTGGCCAAAAATCTTTCGAATTACGGGGCAGTCACGCCGGAGCACAGTGGCTAAAAATCTTTCGAATTACGGGGCAGTCACGCCGGAGCACAGTGGCTAAAATCCTTACGAACTACAGAGCAGTCACGCCGGAGCACAGTGGCTAAAATCCTTACGAACTACAGAGCAGTCACGCCGGAGCACAGTGGCTCCGGTTCCCTCGCCATTGATCCATTTAGGATCAATGGTGCTTCGCACTTCGCTCGGTCATCTTCATCGTTGACTGAATTCAAGACTCTGGCAGCAATACTGCCTCGATCTCCTCTTAAATACCAATAAATATTTCTACTTTTTAATAGTACTAAAAAAGAAATATTAGATTTTAAGTATCAAGCATCATTGAAAAGGCTAAATACTTAAAACGAAGTACACCTTCTAATAAATCCAAAGATGACCGTGATTTGTGAATGTATTTAGTTTTACGTCCTTGATCAAGGTTTACACCACTGTGGCCACAAAGATTTGTACAAAGGACAGAAATAGTGTAGCGACTATAGCTTTTGTCATGCCATGGTTCGATCATTTCTTCGTTGACTAACTTTATGGCTCTGGCAGCAAGACTACCTAGATCTCCTCTTAAATACCATAAAATTTTTCTACTTTTTCATAGTACTAAAAAAGAAATATTAGATTTTAATTATCAAGCATCATCGAAAAGGCTAAATACTTAAAACGAAGTACACCTTCTAATAAATCCAAAGATGACCGTGATTTGTGAATGTATTTGGTTTTTCGTCCTTGATCAAGGTTTTTCACCACTGTGGCCACAAAGATTTGTACAAAGGACAGAAATAGCGTAGCGACTATAGCTTTTGTCATGCCATGGTTCGACCATTTCTTCGTTGACTAACTTTATGGCTCTGGCAGCAATACTACCTAGATTTCCTCTTAAATACCATAAATTTTTTCTACTTTTTCATAGTACTAAAAAAGAAATATTAGATTTTAAGTATCAAGCATCATCGTAAAGGCTAAATACTTAAAACGAAGTACACCTTCTAATAAATCCAAAGATGACCGTGATTTGTGAATGTATTTGGTCTTACGTCCTTGATCAGGGTTTTTCACCACTGTGGCCACAAAGATTTGTACAAAGGACAGAAATAGCGTAGCGACTATAGCTTTTGTCATGCCATGGTTCGATCATTTCTTCGTTGACTAACTTTAAGGCTCTGGCAGCAATACTACCTCGGTCTCCTCTTAAATACCTCTAGAATTTTCTACTTTTCCATAGTACTAAAAAAGAAACTTATGATATTAGTATTTAAGTATCATCGAAAAGGCTAAGAATATTCAAACGATATGGAACTTTAAACGATTTGAAATATTAAACGATGTGAAACTTTAAGCGATGTGAAACTTTAAACGATGTGAAACTTTAAAACATCCAAAGATTACCGTTAATTATCATTGCATTTCGTAGAATTATAAATACTTTACTTAGAATCCCTTTGAAGAATAGAATCTTCTTCAGTAAAACTTACCTAAGTTCGTCTTCCTTTAAATCTTAGACAGGCCGTATTGTTTATAAACCAAAATTTCGATTACAACCACATGGACACCAATTCGGGAAAGAAAAACACCAACAATAAGATGACCAATTGAATCGAAATAAATGGAATAATTCCTCGATATAAATGGGTGGTTTTAACCTGTGGAGGTGCTACGCCTTTGAGATAAAATAGGGAAAACCCAAATGGTGGTGTTAAAAACGAAGTCTGTAGATTGAGAGCTAATAAGATTCCAATCCATATTAAATCGATATCATATGCATTTAATATGGGCAGTATAATAGGAACAATGATGAATATGATTTCAACAAAATCAATAAAAAATCCGAGAATAAAAACGATCATTAAAATAAATGCGACCAATTGAATAGAGGTTAGATCAGCATTTCGAATTAAAGTTAGAATTAAATCATCACCGTGTAATCCCCTAAATACTAAAGAAAATGTAGTGGCACCCAATAAAATAAAGAATACCATAGTCGTCAATCGAGTCGATTCCTGTCCAGTAACCATAAGCGTCTTCCAAGAAAATTTCCCGGCCAACATAGTTAATATTATGGCCCCAAAAGCACCCACAGCTGCAGCTTCTGTAGGAGAAGCGATTCCAGCAAATATACTACCCAAAACTATGACCATCAACAATATAGGCATGACAAGGGCTATTATCGTTTTTTTGGTACTGATTTTAGTTTCATCTTCCTTCTGCTCCAAAACAGGAGCCCACTCTGGCTTGATTTTGGCAATGATCAACACATATATTATATAAGACAATACAATCAATCCACCAGGAAGTAATGCCGCTTTGAATAAGTCGCCAACGGTGATATTCAATACACTACCCAAAAGAACCAATACTATCGATGGCGGAATAATCTGCCCCAGTGTACCAGAAGAAGCAATAATGCCGGTTGAAAGTGGGATATTGTATTTGGCCTTTATCATGGTCGGTAAACTAATCAATCCCATGGTCACTACCGTCGCTCCTACGATGCCAGTAGAAGCCGCCAAAAGGGTTCCAACCACAATTACACTGACTCCTAACCCTCCATGAACCTTTCCGAAGAAATGAGCCATTGTTTCCAATAGCGTAGCCGCGAGCCCGGACTTTTCTAGCATGATGCCCATAAACACAAATAGAGGCACAGCTAATAAAACATAATTACTTAAAATACCCATCATCCGCGATGGAAGAAAATTAAAGAAATCCGGACCTAGGGTGAAATATCCAATTATACTCGATACTCCAGCTAGTGTAAAAGCTACAGGAAAGCCCAACAACAATAAAACAAAAATGATAACTACCATCAAAAGTGCTATGGACTCCATTAAGCGCTGGTATTAGATGAATGAAACAATGATATGTCTTTGCCGCGAATCACTAGAATACATTTCCAGATCAATAAACAGGCATAACACAAGAGAATAACAAATGCGAGAACAACTGCAAACTTAATAAGATACCTCATCGCCAGTCCTCCAGGATCAGCACTACCTTCATTGATGGCCCAAGAATACATGGCATACTTGTAACTAGACCGTATGACTATATAAGTCCATGGAATTAAAAAAACAGCCGTACCAAGAAGGTTAATCCAAGCTTGAACTTTCTTGGATAGATTGTTGTAAATTAAATCTACCCGTACATGTCCGTCGTAATGAAAAGTATAGGCCCCTCCGATTAGAAATATTAAGGCAAAAATATGCCATTCCAATTCGGTTAACCAAGCTTCAGAGTGAAAGAAGAAATAACGCAATATTACATCTAACACTAAAATAAAAACCAGTAAGATATTGCATACACTCGCAATCTTACCACAAAACATAAATACGGCATCAAACTTTTTAAGTCCGGTCTGGGTATTAATCATTTACCAATAAAAATTTGAACATATATACAAAAAAAAGCCCCAATTAGGGGCTTTTTTGCAAAATAAAATTTTACTTATTTATTAGTCCTGAGATTTAAAATAGGACTCAGCTATGGTTTCACCTCTTTCAATTTGCTCTAATCGAGCTGAGAAGATATCAGAAACATCCATTTGGTTTTTTCTAGCATAAATTTCTTTAAGTGCAATCAAGGTATTTCTATCACTTGGATTTACACGTTCTGCTTTTTGAAAATAAGGAAGTGCTTGATCAAAGATTTTATCTACTTCTGCTTTAGTTGAATCGTATTTTTTCATACCTGCAGAACTCAAGTCATCAGCCAATTCTTGCAACTGCTGTGTACCTTGAGCCGCTTTATTATAGAATAGTGCTCCAATACTGTAAATAGCATCTACATTGTCAGGATCCAATTCCAATCCTTTTTCAAAATATACTTTAGCACTGTCAAAATACGAATTTGCTTTAGCTGCATCAGTATCCATGGTTTCTTGAAACAAACGGTCATATACCGATCCAGTAGTGGAATACAATGAAACGTTTTTAGGATCTTTTTTAATCGCCTCTTTCAATTTAGTCTCCAATGTACCGATTTCATTATTTTGTAATGCGTGATTGATCTCAGCATACAAAAGCGATAAATCATCAGGATATTTTTCTCTTCCTTCTTCCAAAATAGCTGAAGCTGTTTCAGGGGATTCGCTCAAAGCAATCTTGTATAGACCTTCGTAGAGAGAAGGATCGTCATAGTTGTTGTCTTTTAACTGCGTATAATACGGTTTTGCCAAAGAAAACTGCTCTCCAATCAGTGCAGAATATCCCGCTAAAAACAACTGGTTATTTTTGGCTTCTTCACCTTGTAATGGACTATCAATTCCGTTTTCAGATAAAAGGGCATCTATATCCAAAACATTTTTAAATATATTGTAGGCCCCCATTGCATCACCGGCTTGTAATACGGTTATCCCTGAATTACTCATGGATTGTACCAAACCAGCCATACCTTCTAATGCCAATTTTGAATCTCTTGATTTATCCGCCAATTCAAACCCTTTCTTATAAGCCATATAAGCCTTATTGGCCTCTTGTAAATATTGAGACTTATAGTTTTCATCCATTAATGAATTTTTATAATCCAATTCTAAGAATGCACTATAGATGTCTCCCATCTCTATCCATACTTCAGACAACTCTCCCATTTCTTGGTCTCTAGCAGCTACTCCTACTAACTTGACCGCATCTTTCAATTCGTCTACTTTTGCATTATCCAATTCAAAAGCGCTTCGATTTCTCTTTGCTTGTTTAAAGGCCTTCTTTGGATTGGTCTCCTGTGCATCGGCGGTAACCAAACCAACCACTGCTAAAAATAGAACAACTAATAATCGTTTCATGTAGATAATATTTTTGATTAATTCACTTATTTGACCGTAATAATATACTAATAATGGTTATAGATTTAAAAATATATTGTTACGACTATGTTAAATTTTACTCTTCGCTCTCAGTGAAGTCCACATCGGTGATCAAATCACTTTCCTCGTCCTCATCTGGTTGAATAACGGTTACATCGGCTATCTTATCGCCTTTGTTCAATGAAATCAATCGAACTCCTTGAGTCGCTCGTCCCATTACTCTTACCACATCTAGAGCCAATCTTATGGTCAGTCCAGATCGATTGGTAATAACTAAATGATCGGTATCCACAACTGCTTTAATAGTGATTAGCAACCCGGTCTTTTCATTAATATTCATGGTTTTTACACCCTTTCCTCCCCGGTTGGTAATTCGATATTCTTCGATTCCAGTTCTTTTACCGTTACCATTTTCAGACAAAACTAAAATCGATGTTTCGGAATCGTCTGAATCTACGCATACCATACCTACCACTTGATCTTCATCATTGGCCAGAGTAATACCTTTCACCCCTGCAGCATTTCGACCCATAGATCGAACTTTTTGTTCGTTAAATCGAATAGCTCGTCCCAATTTATTGGCGATAATAATTTCCTTATTGCCATCGGTCAATTTGGCTTCGATTAATTGATCACCTTCGTTAATGGTAATGGCATTGATACCGTTTACTCTAGGTCGAGAATAAGCCATCAATGAGGTTTTCTTAATCAAACCATTTCTTGTACAAAATACAATAAAATTATTTTCTAAGAAATCCTTATCGGTCAAATCTTGAACAATAATGTAAGCTTTTACATTATCCTCTTTCGGCATTTGAAGAATATTCTGTATCACTCGTCCCGAAGCATTTCTATTGGCTTCCGGAATCTCGAATACCCGCAACCAATAACACCTACCCTGTTCGGTAAACAAGAGTAAATAATTATGTGCATTGGCTACAAAAATATGTTCGATAAAATCGGCGTCCCGAGTCTTGCTGCCCTTGGATCCTTTTCCACCTCTGCCTTGAACCTTATACTGATCTGATTTGGTCCTCTTAATATAACCGAGATGAGATATAGAAACCATCATCTCTTCATTGGGTATCAAGTCTTCTATACTGATTTCTCCATCGGCGAAAGTAATCTGAGTACGTCTTTCGTCACCAAACTTATCGCGTATTTCATGTAACTCTTCTACTACGATTTCTTTTTGCAATTCCACACTGGCCAAAATTTCTTGGAAGTATTGAATTTTCTTCATCAATTCATCGTATTCCGCTCTTAACTTCTCGATCTCCAGACCTGTTAATTTCTGAAGACGCATTTCCAAGATAGCCTTGGTCTGAAGTTCAGATAGGCCAAATCGTTCCATTAAAGCAGTCTTGGCTTCATCTACAGTATTGGACCCTCTAATTATTTTGATTACTTCATCGATATTGTCTACGGCAATGATTAATCCCTCGACAATATGAGCCCGTTCCTGAGCTTTGCGAAGATCATATCTCGTTCGTCGAACGATAACTTCTATTCTAAACTCAATAAATTCTTCGATCAAGGATTTAAGAGACAATATCTGAGGTCGTCCTTTGACCAATGCCACGTTATTGACCCCATAAGAACTCTGCAATTGGCTGTATTTATACAATTTACTCAATACAACCTGAGCCATGGCGTCTCGTTTGACTTCTACCACGATACGTATCCCCTCGCGATCCGACTCGTCTCTTATTTCAGAAATTCCTTCAACTTTCTCATCGCGACGCAGCTCACTCATTTTTATAACCAGTGAACTCTTATTGACTTGAAAAGGAATTTCAGTAATAATAATGGTTTCACGGCCTTTGCCATCGGTAATGATTTCCGCTTTACCTCTTACAACGACACGTCCTCGTCCCGTTTCGAAAGCTTCCTTCACGCCCTCCAATCCATATATAATACCACCAGTCGGAAAATCCGGAGCCTTGATGTGCTCCATCAACCCTTCGGTATCAATATCGGGATTTTTAATAGTCGCGATAACGCCATTGACAACTTCGGTTAAATTATGGGGCAACATATTCGTCGCCATCCCCACGGCTATCCCTGAGGCACCATTGATCAACAAATTGGGAATCCGAGCTGGCAAAACCGTCGGTTCCTTCAGTGAATCGTCAAAGTTAAAAGCAAAGTCTACGGTTTCTTTCTTGATGTCTGAAAGCATTTCATCGGCTATTCTAGCCAACTTGGCTTCGGTATAACGCATGGCCGCAGCACTATCACCATCAATATGGCCAAAGTTACCTTGACCGTCAATCAATGGATATCGCAATGACCAATCCTGAGCCATCCTCACCATAGCTTCATACACCGATGAATCTCCATGGGGGTGGTACTTACCCAAAACCTCCCCTACTACTCTAGCGGATTTTTTGTGACCTCTTGAATAAACCAAGCCCAAATCTTGCATACCGTACAGTATCCGCCTATGCACTGGCTTTAAACCATCTCTAACATCCGGTAAAGCCCTTGAAACAATAACCGACATTGAATAATCAATGTAGGCTGTTTTCATCTCATCCTCTATGTTAATAGGTATAATCTTTTGTGTATCTGCCATTTAAATGGTATTCATGTTTATTTAAGCGATGCAAATGTATTAAAAATAAATAGTATCTAATATATATAACTTACTTGATTTGTTTACAAGTTGAATATTTTTGACTTTCTTTACGGAATATCCAAAGAATTATAAATTTTTCCATGGAAAAACAAATTAAACCATACGATTCTGTCCCTAGCGGTAAAAAAGAACAAGTTACTACAATGTTTGATAATATTGCTGGTGGATATGATTTCCTCAATCGATTCCTCTCTGCAAGGTTCGATGTAAAATGGCGAAATACCCTGACCCAACTCATCCTTTCCCACAATCCGGAAAAGATTTTAGATGTTGCTACAGGTACAGCCGATGTCGCTTTAACATTGGCAGAAAAATCGAAGACGGTTAGTATAAAAGGTGTAGATATTTCAAAAAACATGTTGAAATATGGTCAAATTAAGGTTGACAAGAAAAATTTGGGGAATCGAATTACCTTAAATGTAGCCGACGCTGAAAATTTAGATGAAGCAGACGACAGCTACGATATTACCACGGCTTCTTTTGGGGTAAGAAACTTTGAAACCCTGAAGAAAGGCCTGGCTGAAATGTATAGAGTAACCAAGCCCGGAGGTATGATATACGTCTTAGAATTCTCCAAACCAAAAATATTTCCACTCAAACAGGGATATAATTTTTATTTTAAAAAAATACTTCCGACAATCGGTCGTTTAAAATCCAAAGATCCAAAAGCATATACTTATTTATACGAATCGGTACAGGCTTTTCCAGATCGAGAAAACTTTTTAACCATTCTACAAGAAGTAGGATTTAACAATGTTCAATTAAAAGAACTCACTTGGGGAATATGTCATATATACTTTGGAAAAAAATAGCCTTTGTCCTTTTGGTCTCAAGCTTTGTATGCGCATCAGGTAAAGCACAAAATGGCCATAGCAATTACCGCAACAAGCAATTCAAGGATTATTATTTTGGGATTTCGTTCGGACTACATAAATCCAACTTAAAAGTATTGCACGGTTCATCGTTTCAAGATCAAAATAGGGTTAAACTCATAGAATCCTATGAAAATCCCGGTTACGATATCAAGGTTATAGGTAATCTCAAGGTCGGAGAATATTGGGACTTTAGACTATTACCCGGCTTTTCCTTTGGACAAATGGAATTGATGTATCAAAAAAACCAAACCGCAGTAGAAGCACCTGTCAGCCTGGAATATGTATATGGGGAACTTCCCTTTCACATCAGATACAAATCTCATCCCTATAAAGATATGAGGGTGTATGTATTTGCTGGAGCAAAATATTGCTTTGACATCTCGAGTAAATCGAGGACCCAAAGTGAAGCCAATGAACTCAATATCTCAGCATCGGATTATGCCCTTGAAGGTGGAATAGGATTTCAGTTTTTCTTTCCCTATTTTATACTTTCTCCTGAAATCAAAATTTCTAGAGGCATATCCAATATCCTAATCAATAATATCCCCGGACAAGATGCTGGATTACTTCAACGTGCCCTGTCGCAAATGCTGACGCTTTCACTTCATTTTGAGGGCTAGTTAGATATTTTCATTGGGTAAAAGCATAGATAGGTAGTAATAACCTTATGGTTTTTCTATATTTATAAACTGATGGCATGCTTCTAGTAATTCCGGGAAAAATAAATTAAATTCCCTATTTAAATCTTGTTTCATCTCCATCATTACGTTGGAAGCCTGATAGAATCCTGTTTCAAACTTCGCCCGCTTATCAATCCTTTCAAAAGTCCGATCTATGCCCTCCACACTGGTATAAGAGTTGAGAAATTGATGCTGGACCATAGACATTACCGTTTTTTCGAGTCGAATGGGTATATATTTTTTGTGATTTAATATGCCATCATACTGCATGGTTGAAAATTCTGAAAAATTAAGGGTAGAATAATTCGACCAATTTTCAAATAAAAAATAATCAAAAAAAACATCTAAAACCACACTGGCATATTTTTTAAAATAGGGATGCATTTGTTTTACCAATTCTTTATTAATAGGGTGTTGATCGGTAAACTCATCAATAAAGCGATGTAGATTAACGCCTTTCTGAAATTTTTCTGGCAATGCGCGCACCTCTTTTATCGTCATCATATCGGTGAGAAAATTGCTAAAACGCAAGTCGTCTTGGTTATCTGATAAAAATAAATGGGCTAAGTAATTCATTCTGTTAGTGAATATCGATGTAATAAATATATATTTGCGCGATAATATCAAAACACAAAAGCAACCATGGCATTACAATGTGGCATCGTCGGATTACCAAATGTAGGAAAATCAACTTTATTTAACGCATTAACCAATGCAAAAGCATTGGCAGCGAATTTTCCCTTTGCAACCAAAGACCCCAATGTGGGCATTATTACAGTACCTGATCCCCGATTGGATAAACTGGCTGAACTCGTTCATCCAGAACGCGTACTGCCCACAACAGTAGAGATCGTAGATATAGCTGGATTAATTAAGGGAGCCAGCCAGGGTGAAGGATTGGGCAATCAGTTTTTAGCCAATATTCGGGAGGTAAATGCCATAGTCCATGTTGTACGTTGTTTCGAAAATGACAATATTATTCACGTAGATGGCAATGTAGATCCAGTTAGGGACAAAGAAATTATCGATACAGAATTGTTGCTTAAAGATATGGAGACGGTCGAAAAAAGAATGGACCGCCTTAAGAAAAATGCTAAAACAGGAAATAAAGATGCCGTTAAATTGGTGGATACGGCTACCTTGATATTAGAACATTTGGAAAGTGGCAAACCGGCAAGAACCCTAGAATTGTCAGAAGACCAAAACCTATTTCTCAATGAATTAATGCTACTCACAGCAAAACCCGTCCTCTATGCTTGCAATGTCGATGAAAATTCGGTAAAAACGGGAAACAAGTTTACCGAAGCTTTTATGAAGAGTATAGCCGATGAACAAGCGGAAGTCGTCCTTATATCAGCTGGAATTGAAGCCGAAATTATCCAATTGGATGATGAGGAAGAACGCATGATGTTTCTAGAAGAAATGGGATTAACTGAGCCCGGCGTCAATCGATTGATTCGATCTTGCTATCAGTTGCTCAATCTAATCACTTATTTCACCGCAGGGGTAAAAGAAGTTCGTGCATGGACGGTTTTAGAAGGGACCAAGGCTCCGCAAGCTGCAGCTGTCATTCATACTGATTTCGAAAAAGGATTTATCAGGGCTGAAGTTATCCATTATGAAGACTACATGCAATATGGATCAGAATCGGCAGTTAAAGAAGCTGGTAAATTGGGTGTTGAAGGCAAAGAATACGTAGTATTGGACGGAGATGTAATGCATTTCAGGTTTAATGTATAAATGGTTACAATTTATGTATCCGTGTTTTATCTAGCGTGGTTAAATGTTCTTTCTTTTGTCATATCCCTAGACCTTGGGGTTCATAATATGACCGAGTGAAGATCCAAATACCTTAAATAGGCATTTGAGTCGCTGCATTCTAAGTCTTTACACTGATGAGCGCAGTTGAATTGTGGCAGTCAAAGTGAAGGAAGACGACTACTGTGCAGTGGATGTGAATGAGAATAGTGTACAGCACCATAGAGACACAACTGACTAGCCTTAAAAAAGACTACTTCATTCAGTTGTTTCTCTATGATAAATAAAAATATAACCGACTGTTACAAATGAATTTGGTATAAATAGTTATAACCTAGCTCTGACAACCATCAACTATTGATGCCTACATCTTCATATTTTGACTTAGACCATAGAATGACAAGACCATACCTGCGATCGTCATTAGCCATCGTTTAATATTCATACTATATATAATATTATTTTTTTTATTTCAACATTGGTCCTAGCCGTACAGACTATTTCCATTTTATTTCAACATCACCTTATTGTTTACTTTGCTTATCTCGTCTCACTTTGACTCTTTTACCACCACACTCTCCTTTTTCAATCCATCCATATTAACAGTAAGCCCAAGACTTATGATTGTATTCTTAGGTTTACTCCAGTTTTGATTGTTCATAAGTTTTTTATTTCCAAAATCCATAAGACTTTCCTCAAATTGAGCAAAGACAGAATAATGATTCAATCGCCATCCCAATCCAGTCATATACCGCCAATCCTGTCTAATTTGATTTCCTCCATATAATTTCTCAAAATCTTTGTCGAAATGAAGGGCGTAATTAAACGATGCTCCTGCATAAAAGTAGAAGGGATTCATTTTTTCTAAGGTAATCTTCAATGGAACCTGCGCGTAATGGTTATATATTGATTTATTAATCTCTTCACCAAATGAGCCAATTCTGGCATCAACCTTACTCCCCACTAAACTATACTTAAGCCCAGTGTGAATGGATAACCATTTATTCTGAACAATGGCAAAATCAGCTCCAAGATTTACCCCTATAGCCATGGGTAATATATTATTACGGTAATTGTCCCATATCCTAGGTATAAACTGATTAGGGCTGTTTACCCCATCTAGATAAGGTTCAACATCGCTTCCCGTCAATGCGAGACTAAATTCAAAACGAGATTGACTCTGAGATAGCTGTGACATCATCATTAACCCAATAACTATTATTAATTTTTTCATGATTATTATATATTTAAAAATGGCTGGGCAGAACCCAGCCACGATATTTTAATTAATTACAAGACTGCCAAAGTTGGGCCCATATTTCTGGATTACCAGTAATAACCCCTTGCGAAGTTCCCCCCGCATATACCAATTTTAAATCTGGAATTCCAAGATTTGGATTATAAGAATTAAGTACAATGTGTCCAGCATCTTCGGGTTCAAAAGTTTGTTTTGCGATGCTATTTCCATAATTCACTATTTTTTTACTAAATGAAATTTTAACTTTGGATTTTATCGTTTGACCATTAAAGACTAGATTAAAATCTTCTGTCTCAATATTGCTTGCTTGGTGGTAGTGAACATTGCTATAATTTACCCATTTATAGCCACCAAATAGCTTGCCCTTCCTTTTACGAGTTACTGTTTGTAATAAAACTTGTGGTCGATAAAGCCCTCTCTGCGAATCCCTAATATCATTTAAGCTCACTTTAAATTCAACTTCTCTTGTAATGTCAGGATTGAAAGCTCGAGCGGTATAGCTGGTGGAACAATTTCCTCTTAATGTAAATTCAGATTGATTGCCATCAGCATCTAAATAATCTGAATATTGTCCGAGTTCACTTTCGTCTATATTCGTTACTTTATTCTCCATTTCTAAAGGGAATAGATATAGCTTATTTTTGTATATTTTCAATAATTCATTTCCCACTTTGACCAAGCCTTTATCGTTGGCTATGGAAGAAAAACCTTCAAATGCATATACTGGATGCATCCGCTCTTGTGTATCAAAATACCATATTTCATCTTCATGGAGATCGATAAAATTCCAATAGGCTTCACCGTCACCTTGTTCTTCTATACTTTTCAAAACTTTAATTTTGTCTTCAAATGCTTGACTTGCACTTATAAATCTTGGATTTATATCATGACCAGTTATTTCGCCAACTTGCATTTGTCTATTGAAAGACTGCATGGCTTCTTCATTCTCAAAGCTTAGATAAGTTGTTGTAGAATTTGACGATTTCAGTAAAGGACCTTCTTTGCTACAGCCCATAAACAAGGGGAATAAAGCTAGTAAAACACTTGAACGCAATAGCCTAATTGACTTTTTGACTGTAAACATAATTTCAAGTTTAAATAATTAAAAACATTAAGTTAATTATATTTTCAATAATGCAAACAATTATATTTAATATTTTTTAAAAACTAATTAAAAAAGACAAAATAAACTAAATAAACTAGTAAAAAATTAGATAAACTTCACTAGCTCTTCAATACTCGAGTCTAAACATAGTTACGCCTATCAATATTTATATAAAAAAGAATAAATGGAGTAACTTCCGCCCTGAAAACAAGCAAATTCAACAAGATCAGTATTTTAATTTACAATACAAGATCATTAAGTTAAATTAATTTATTTAAAAATACATATATTAATGTATATATTAAAATACATACAACATTTAATAAATCATGATATTTGGCATAATCACCTCGAGAAAAGGGTGCAATTTTTAAAAAATGCAAACAAATAAAATATTTATTCTATAGGATTTCATGATTTACCAGAATAATTATCAAGATCAAGGATAGAAATTAGGCGGATTAGAATCTTTATTTCAAACTATACGATGATAGCAAAAACTGGAATACAAACTAATACATTTGGTAAAATAGAGGGAGAGAAAATTATAGACTAAAGTGGAGGATGAAATCAAAAAATATTGAACAATTAACATTTGTATGTCGTACAATATTCAACATAAATCCTCATTCAAAAGTGGGACAAACCATATTTATCGCCACATAAAAAAAAATTATATACCTAATAAAAAAAATAGCGAATACAAATGTACTCGCTATTCTCAATTCGAACTGTTTAATACTAGGGTATATTAATTTTCAGCCATGGTAAACGACTTCATCGACAAAATGTGATTGGGAACTCGCTGTCCTTTCTCTACTTCCACTGGTGAGACAATACTAGCATTTGGATCTACTACTGAAGTAACATAATGTCTTGTATTTTCCATTTTATACTCCTTTCGGAAACCTACCAAATCTACCTCAATTCCCATATCCTTGGAACCAAAATTGTAGAAATTCTTAATGAGCATCAATACATCGTGGTCAATATATATGGTATTAGAAGCATCAATAACCAATTTACTGGACTTAGGCAAGTGAGCAAAAGTTTGCTTAATGGCAGCTTTATTTAAAAAAGATACCTCTTGTGCCAATTCCATATGAATGGTCTCCCCCTCCTTAAATTCATCTCTTTTGAAGAAGTAAGCCAACTTGAGATTACCTTTAAGAATAAAGAAGATACTTACGGCTAGTCCAACCCCTACTCCAACGAGTAAGTCTGTGGCAATAATGGCTACAACAGTGACTACAAAGGGAATAAATTGGAATTTTTTACTGTTGTTCCACATGTGAACAAATACCTTTGGACTGGCTAATTTAAATCCTATAGAGAACAATATAGCCGCAAGTGAAGCCAATGGAATTTTATTGAGCAAATGAGGGATGGAAACCACTGCAATCAATAGGAAAAAACCGTGTGAAATGGCTGCCAATTTTGTTCTACCACCAGAATTTACATTTGCTGATGTACGAACAATCACAGAGGTTACAGGAAGTCCACCTATAAAACAACTAACCATATTTCCAATACCTTGAGCTTTCAACTCCGTATTGGTGTTGGTATATCTTTTCAATGGATCCATTTTGTCCGCTGCCTCAATACATAAAAGAGTTTCTATACTGGCAACTGCAGCCAAAGTCAATGCCACTATCCAAACTTGTGGATTTGAAATAGCTGTAAAATCGGGAACTGCAAATTGACCCAAAAATTCAGAGAATGAACTTGGCACAGGTAGACTTACCAAAAATCTTTCACTGATGTATAAGCTTGAACCAGTTATTCTAAAACCTTCATTGATCAATACTCCAGTTAATACAGCAACAAGTGCTCCGGGAATAGCTTTGATCTTTTGTAAAGTCTTGTTTTTCTGAAATAGAATAATTACAGCCAAGGAAGCCAATACAACAACCAAGGCTCCTGGATGCATAAAATTGATACTCTGAACTATAGATCCGATGACAGGTATATCGCCACTGGAACCGATGTTGAAAAATTGATTTTCATGAATGGAATTATACCCTACAGCATGTGGTATTTGAGAAAGGATAATAATAATACCAATGGCAGCTAGCATCCCTTCAATCACATTTGAGGGAAGATAATTTGAAATAATACCGGCTTTGGCAAATCCCAATAATAATTGAATTCCCCCTGCAATTATACCGGCAAGCAAAAAGGCTTCAAAAGATCCTAAAGTTGCGATGGCCGTCAGAATAATCGCCGTTAATCCTGCCGCTGGTCCTGACACACTAAGTTGAGAATTACTTAAACTCCCAACCACAATTCCACCAACTATACCGGCAATAATCCCAGCGAATAATGGCGCCCCACTAGCCAGTGCTATACCTAAACACAGGGGCAATGCAACGAGAAAAACGACCGATCCAGAAAGCAGATCAGATTTTAGATATTTTGTGCTAAATAAACTCATTTTTTATATTTTTATATGAATTACTAAAAGATTTATTATCAATGGATTACTATCTTATTTTTAGAATAGATCTGAAATTGAAAATTGAAGATTTGAAATATCGAATTCATTTTCAGAAAGACATACCTCAAGGGTATTGTCTATACACTTTACGATGTAACTGGTCGGATCGAAACTTCCTTTTCGATTAAAGTTGCCCAATCTTTCTGTGGGGATAATAGCTGACACTATCTTGTGTTGCTCGACAAAACGCTTGAAAGCAAGATTGTTGGTTCCCAAAAAGAGTTCAATTTTTATAGTGTTGATTTCCGAATCGTGCTCCAACAACAGTATATCTAATTGTTCCATAAAGCCTTCATCAGTTAGGTTTTGAATGACGGCTTTTTGTGAAAAATTAATCTGATCCCAATAGTTTACTGGCATTGAATATCCATGAACAAGAACAATATCCAATACTTTGTTGGGGTGGTTTAAAACTGCATATTCAATCAGCTGCAAAGACTGGTTACTAAAATCACTGGGTATTAAGATTTTCTCCATGGTGGCTGTTTATTTTGATGTCAAAATTACTGGCCAACCATTAGAGAGAAATAAGAGGAAAATTAGAGTCAAATTAGAAAATTCAACTCAGGTTTGTATTTTTTGTGAATTTCAAAAATTAAGAATTATTCGTTTAATAATTGAAAATGAGGCCATATTCAATCTACATTTTGTTATTTCAACAAAGAAGATTGATATTAGAATGAAATTAGAAAATTCTAAAGACCCTCTAAGTAAACTGATTGGGGAGCAAAATTTTGACAATTGTACCCTTGCCCACTTGGGAACTCAGACGGAGTTGACCGTGATGCATTTTTATAATTCGATAGGCCAATGGCAGTCCAAAACCAAATCCCCCTATGCCTCTGGCATTAGAACCTCTATAAAAAGGTTCGAATATATTTTTCAAATCATCTGGGGGGATACCGATACCGTCATCAGATATCATGACGCGTAACCCTTTCTCTTGACTAACCAGTTTGATTAGAACCTTTTCATTGTTTGAAAACTTACAAGCGTTGTCGAGAATATTGTGAAAGGCCACTTCTAAGAGTTTGCGATTGCCCATGACAATAATTTTGGATTCATCGGCTGGCAAATCATTGAAGCCCAGAGAAATTTTATTATTGGGATTGGCTTGATCCAATCGCTGTTTCACATCAATTATGACTTCATCTATTCTTACTGGACTTACGGGAAAACCTTTATTTTCATAATCGGTATGAGCCAACCTCAATAATCCATTAACCAAATTATCGAGTCTCAAGGCTTCGGTTTCTATTCCTTTTAATACATCGACGTAATGTTCCCCACTGCGTTCTTTATTAAGAGCTACTTCAATTTGACCTAAAATTGCAGTTAGGGGATTTCTGAGTTCGTGGGAAGCATTATTGACAAAATTACTCTGCAATTCAAATGATGTTTCGAGGCGATCTAACATATCGTTAAATGTAACGGTGAGCTCACCTACTTCATCTCTATTTTTGGGTTCTTCTAGTCTCGAATGCAAATTTGTAGCGCTAATTGTATTGACCTTGTGGACTATCCTACTGATGGGCGACAATGCTTGATTGGCCATATTTCTACCCAATAGCCAAGTTATCAGCAAACTAAACATAAAGCTCACTGTCAATATCTTCCTTAAATTCAACAACATCCCCCTACCATATACATCGTGAGCTGATAGAATAATGATAAAATCACCTTGATTATCATGATAATATATACCGGAGAAAAAGGTATCTTTTATCCGAACATTCGATTCTCCCTTATTCATAATTTCATCAATGAATACAGGATCGTAATTGGAATTTAGGCACTCCTCGTGAATCACATTATTATTGGAATCCAGTTGAAAGATTACTTCATTTTCGAAGGGCAATGTTTGAAAATGTTTTCTTCTGATTTCTTCATAAATTTCTACACTTAATTCATCCTCTCCCAATAGGGTTTGGGCGGCAATGGTCACTCGCTGTTGCAATCGATTATAAAATTCCCTCTCAGTGTATTGACGGGCAAAATGATAGATCAGTAAAAATTCTAGAATTTGAATCAGGGTAGTCAATAAAACAAAGACTAAAGTAAGCTTATTTTGAAGTTTCATAGACTATGTTATTCTTTCATAATATACCCCATTCCAATAACGGTTTGAATTAGTTTGTTGTCGTATCCTTTATCTACCTTGTTTCTCAAATAATTTACATAAACATCAACAACATTAGTACCCATATTAAAATTGATATCCCATACATTTTCCAAAATATCAATTCTAGACATGACTTTATTTTTATTGATCAACAAA
The DNA here is from genome assembly GCF_021729155.1 of Membranihabitans marinus. GTDB lineage: Bacteria > Bacteroidota > Bacteroidia > Chitinophagales > Saprospiraceae > Membranihabitans > Membranihabitans marinus. The sequence goes on from NZ_JAJQYA010000030.1 coordinate 24,656, forward strand.
TATTCGAGTAATCTAAATTCTGTTGATGTCAATTTTATTTCTTGGCCTGCTCTCTGAACACTTTTTGCATTTCGATCCAATTCGAGATCGGCTATATCCAAGATATCAGATTGCTGAACACCATTGCCTCTCCTCCGTGTCAATGCGCGCAATCTAGCAATAAGTTCTTTAAATTTAAACGGTTTTGTAAGATAATCATCAGCTCCATTGTCAAGACCACTAACCACACTATCGGTATTGCTCAATGCAGTAAGTAAAAGAATAGGAATTTCGTGTAATTTCGAGGAACGAATATGTTTTAAGATTTCAATACCATCCATTCCAGGTAAAATGATATCGAGAATAATGATATCTATATTTTTTTGTTCCAATAGGGCAAGACCTTGATGACCATTGTATGCAAGAAAAACTTCATATCCTGCTTCTTGCAAACCCTGCTGGATAAAAGCAGCTACATTTTGTTCATCTTCTATAAGTAATACAGTTTCAGACATAGAGATGATAAAATATTTATATGTGTTTATTAAACAAAAATAGAAAGCGACAAAATTATATTTTTGATTGATAAATAATAGCTTACAAAACATTAAAATATCATTAGAAAATCTTAATGTTGGTGATTTAATATTGACAACCAGATTAATGACCTAGTGTCTACTTCTTATACAAGGGTATTTTATTCAGGTAAGATCTCCCGATGCAGTGGGCAAGTCATACAATGAGAGCCACCACGAGCTCGAGATAACTCAGCGGAAGGTAAGGTGATGATTGTCCTCTCAATCGAGTCTATGTCAAAATTAGGACTTTGTGCTTGTTTCAATAATTCCCTAGCCGGCATTATTTTAAAACCCAACTTTTTAAATCCTAATTCAGTATGTGTATTTCTATCATAGGTAAGGGCTACTCCTGGTTTAATCACCACTAAATTACAACCATCTGTCCATTGTTCCCGCTCTTGGTACGGACTCAAGCCATTTCCAGAAAAAACAAACTGGGTGTGTGGATTGACCTGTCTTAAAATATATTCTTTTACTGAACCGAAGTCCAATACTTTTCCATTCCTATAATTTACTTGCACACTGGAACCAATACCCTCATAGATTAAGGGTTTATAATTGACCAATACATCATCTGAAACCCATGTCATCACCGTATCAATATGCATATAGGTTCGGCTAGGAGGAATATTAATCTGGACAACCTTTTCAACCACTTTTCGTTTGAACAATTCCTGTTTTAATCGTCCAATGGTGTATGCATTGGATCGTTCACTACAGCCCACAAGCAATGTGTCGGTATCCAGCATCATAATATCTCCCCCCTCTATGGCAATTGGTTCACCCATCTTTGAAGGCATAAACAATTCCCCATTATTTAAATTTATAATCTTATCGGTATTGACTAGGGGTTTAAAAATTTCATGATTGTAAAAAATAAATTCTACTATAAGATTCTCTCTATGTCTAGCCCTCTTAGCGGCTTTGGTCAATATTAAATGATCATTGACCATGACGGCAATATCTCTGGTAAATATAAAATTGGGAATAGGATCAAATAGAAAATGGTCTCTCTTCTTATGGTAACCAGTGATCAAAGTTTGAGCTAAATCGACATCGGATAATTCCTCCAAATAAGTCAAATACAAAGGAGGTAGTCCTTCAGACTGTAGTATTTCACCTAAAAATAAATGCTTATTATCTCCTTCTTTTACCAAGGATTCGCATAGTAAATCCTCAATCTCAATAACATTTTCAAGTCCTAAAAACAATGCCAATACATCTACAAAAACCCGATGCTCTTCCAACATTTGAGGATAAAATACAATATCATCAAAAAGTAAATCGTCGGATTGCTTGGGACTAACACGAGCTATTCCACTATCTGGCCGGTGAATTAACACCATTTTCAAAGATCCAATTTCTGATTGAACTAACATATTTCAATATATTCAATACACTCAAAATAAGCAATATTTCTGTCATACTGAAATATTAAAACACTATAAAAATATAATTCACCAGAGATTCACATTAAATAAAATCAATTTAACTACCAATTATTCATAAAACAACTCTGGTTTACCATCTACACATATCACCGATGAAGGAGGTGTAACTACAGCACAGTCATCGTAAACTCCATATTCGATGTTGTATTTTCTTTGAGCTTCCGTATATTTTTCTACTAGAGCAAAAAGAGTTGCGGTATCCATTTTTATCGAATAGGGAATATATGCAGCTGGACCGCCGCAGGCCTTAGACCCTATAGGTCGAAACTGCCAATCGGCCTCATTGTCACAAACTTGATTATCGACGAGATTGTCTACTTCTTCCAATTGTTCGACTAAGAGCTTTAGATCAGTCTCTTGTACACTTAATTCACTGGTCTGGTTTTTGTCACATGCGGTAAAAATCAATACTAAAAACAGAAAAAAATAATTATACATCTTTTAAAAATTAAAAGTTGATTAAAAAAATATATCTAACAAATACAAGACGAAGATAAATTTGAATCCGTTGGTATATTCATAATTTTTTCAATAATGAGCTTGACATTTTTGATAAAAGTCTACATCCATTCGACCACCTTCCCCCTATTTTTTTTCAACATAAAATCCGGCAGTGACTTCCGAATCTCATTTCGCAAATACTCAATCAATCGTTTTTTGGCATAATTTCTATAAGTGGCCACACTCACTTCCCTCACTGGCGCATCACCAGCAATCCATTTGACCCGATTTCGATGTTCGGGTTGGATATTACCGATTAACAACTCTGGAATCAAAGTAAATCCTCCTTGTAAATCCACCATCTTGATTAGGGTTTCAATGGCTCCACTTTCAAAGGTAAATTGACGATGTTCAGAATGAAAACTATCGCGACCACAGAGGTTTAGAGTCTGATCTCTAAAGCAATGTCCAGTTTTTAATGTCCAAATATCGTTTCTATTTAAATCCTTTTGTGGAATTTTTTCCAAATCCATAAACTCGTGATTTTCCGAAACATATACAGCAATTTCTTCGTAATATAGAGCATCGCATTCAATTTGGTCATCGTGGATGGGTGTCACTAAAATTGCAGCATCAATGGTTTCCTTTTTTAAAGCTTCTATCAACTGCATGGTCATCATTTCGTGAACATTGATAACGAGTTTGGGGAATTTTTTATTGAATTCTACAATAAAGAGGGGCAGTAAATAAGGAGATACCGAAGGGATAATACCGAGTTCAAGCACCCCTTCAATCTTATTTTGAAAAGAATCTAAGACATCGTGAAGATGATCTCGTTCAGAAAGAATTATCCGTGCTTGTTGAATAAAAGCCAAACCAATATCCGTGGGTTTAACCGGCTTTTTGGACCGGTCAAACAAAATAATATTCAAATCTCTTTCCAACTTCTTAATCTGCATGGACAAAGTAGGCTGAGTAACAAAACACTTATCTGCGGCTAATTGAAAATTACCATAGGTGTGTAAGGCGATGACGTATTCTAATTGTGCAAATGAAAACATAGTTGGTATATATAATATCTATAACAATATCAAAATAATCAATATTGTTTATAAAGATATTTAATCATATTTGCACCATCAAATTTTCAAATAAAAAAAACAGATATGAGTAACCGTGTATTAAACGTGGGAAGCAAATTTCCAGCATTCAACAAAATCGCTTGTGTAAGCTTAGAAAAAGGTAAAGAATTTGCAAATGTAAGCAACGAAGACCATCAAAAAAATGACCAATGGATGGTAATGTTTTGGTGGCCAAAAGATTTCACCTTTGTATGCCCAACTGAAATCGCAGAATTCAATGCTGCTTATGAAGAATTCAGAGATAGAGACACTCAATTGTTGGGAGCATCTACAGATTCTGAATTTGTACACTTGGCTTGGAGAAACGACCACGACGATTTAAGAGGTCTTAAATTTCCAATGATTGCCGATACCAGCAAATCACTAGCTGAAGAATTGGGTGTATTGGAAGCCGAAGAAAAGATTGCTTTAAGAGCCACTTTCATCGTAGATCCTCAAGGCATTATCAGATGGGTAGCTGTTAATGACTTAAATGTAGGTAGAAATGTAAAAGAAGTAATCCGTGTATTGGATGCCCTTCAAACTGATGAATTATGTCCTTGTAATTGGGAAAAGGGAGAAGAAACATTGACAGCTGCATTGGCTGCTAACTAGTAATTTAAAATAAGACTATGTTACAAGAAGTAAAAAATGACATTATAGAAAATTTGGGCTTGGACCAACAAAACGATTTGTTGGATTTCTTAGTAGATGGTTCAAGTAGATACATCAAAGACATTAAGCTCAACTTTAAGACGGCTTTAGATGTCGAACATATGACGGCCAAGGAGGCCCACCTAACAGGATTAGCAATTGCTGTAAATAATAAGAGCAGTAAACTAATCAGCTTTTTTCAGAAGAAATGTGCTGAATTGGAAGCTACAGAAGCTGAAATCGCTGAAGTCATTGCCTGTGCTTCTTTACTCAGTGCCAATAATATCTTTTATCGGTTCCGCCACTTTGTAGATTCCGATAAATACGATTCTATTCCCGCTAAGATTAGAATGAATATTATGGCTAAACCAGTTTTGGGTAAAGAATTTTTTGAACTTATCAGTCTAGCTGTATCCGCTGCCAATGGATGTGAAATGTGCGTTAAATCACATGAAAAATCTGTAAAGAGTTTCGGTTCAGGAGAACAAAGAATCTTCGATGCCATACGGATTGCTTCCGTTGTAACCAGTATTGATAAATTACTACTGTAAGAATTAAGCTACTTAAAACATGTTCACAGCACTGCTTTATCACAAGGCAGTGCTTTTTTTATATAATAAATCATTACCAGCGATTCCGCAATATCCATACCGATATTTACATCGATACAAATACATATATTCAGATTTATATTTCCAAAATTGCAAAAACACACTGCAATTAATTGGAAACAGATGTTTGTAATAATAAAAATAATATCTCGAAACAGCTATAACCATATAAATACCTATCTTCGATTCTTCACTTTAAATTATCGAGATGTCTAATATTCCAAGCCGAAGAAATTTTATTAAGCAAACCTCAGTGTTGGGCAGTATTGCTCTTACTACATCTTCATTCAATATTATCACGACGGTCAATCCTCCCTCTGGACCTACCATTGGACACGGAGATTATAAGTATAAGGTAGATAGGGAATGGAGTAAAATTGATGTTGCAAAATTTCCGGTAAACAACTGTCATGAAATGGTCATGGATCGTCAACATCGCTTGATTCTTCTCACTGATCATCCCAAAAACAATATTCTGATCTACGATAAATCAGGAAAATACATAGATAGTTGGACTTTAAATTTTCCCGGAGGACATGGATTAACCCTAAAAGATGAAGGAGGAGAAGAATATCTATATATCACCGATGCTGGAAGTGGAAAAGTGGTCAAAACTGACTTAAAAGGCAGGATGGTTATGGAAATTCAACATCCTTGTCAATCTGGAGTCTACCCCGAAAATGGCATATTCCACCCGACTGAAACCGCTATCGCTCCCAATGGTGATATTTATATCGCTGATGGCTATGGAGATCAATTTGTACTGCGATATAATGCACAAGGTGAATTTATAAGTAAATTTGGAGGCAGTAGTTTTTTGCAACCGGACAAATTCAAACAAGTTCACGGAGTAGCTATCGATGACAGAGATACCGACAATATTACTTTACTGTGTAGCGCTAGAATTAAAAATGAATTTAAAAGATTCTCTCTCGACGGGGAATACATAGAATCCTATTATATTCCCGGTGCTTTTGTTAGTCGACCGGTAATCCACGATAAAATGTTATATGCCGGTGTATGTTTTGGAATGACAGAAGACAATTATCAAATGCAGCTCAATCGAGGATTTGTCACTATTTTAGACCAAAACAACGTGGTGGTATCCAATCCTGGGGGAAGTAAACCAAGGTATAAAAATGGAAAGCTAAAGCTAGTGCTTCAAGATCAACCCATATTTAAACACTGCCACGACGTTTGTATCGACAATGATGAGAATTTATATGTCTGTCAATGGAATGCTGATAAAGTTTATCCTTATAAATTAATCCGTGTCTAAGACTGTCCTCTATATAACATACTACTACCAGAAACGCTTCATGTAGGTATTCACCGTGTTCCGGGATATGCCTAGAATGTCGCTTATTTTACGATTACTGTGACCGCCTAAGTGTAATGTGATAATTTGTTTAAGGTCCAATAAGATCAAGTGTATTTGCCATATCTAACCGCTTTTTTGCGACAAGATACTTGTACTTGATCTTTCAAAGTGGCCGGGAAAACTGGTCAGCCGGTGGCACAAAACGAACCGCTATGGAATGAATTGAACCCCAAAAATGGCACAAAACGATCCGTAATATCCACCGAGTTGAAATTAATTATTTTTAGATCTACAGATAATATTACCATGGTTTTCACAATATCTAATTGCAAATATCATGACAAATCAATGTAAATACATCAGTGATTCAGATCAAAGCCATAGATTATCGGATGACGAATTACAGGGCAGTCACGCCAGAGCACATTTACTAAAATCCAATCGATTTACGGGGCAGTCACGTTTTAACGTAGAGACGCAATGCCTTGCGTCTCCCAAAACCACCTAATTGAGACGCAAGACATTGGGGCTCTACGTCGTCAAAATGCATTAAAATATCACGCGTAGACGCAGTGAAAATTCGCTGCCGAATTGAAGTGTAATTACGCCAAATCAGCTTGATAAAAAAGTCCTGAAAGGACGAAATATGTCAGCATAGGGTGAAACCCTATGAATTAATTGTCATCTTGAAAAGAAGTCCTGAAAGGACGACATAAAAGATTAAGGGGAAATCCTCACGATTTACATTGCAGTCACGCCGAAGCCAGTGGATAAAATCTTTCGAATTACGGGGCAGTCACGCCGGAGCACAGTGGCCTACCCACCCGAAACACGGAGGTGAACGAGCAAGGTGCTTGCACCAGAGCCCGTAAATGGGGCTCTGGCGAGTGAAGTCATGCCCACTGTGGCATGACGAGATTCCATTATATTCGATGACGAGATGAAGTCTACCCACCCACGACACAGTGGTCGTGGCTCCCTCATCGTAGACCTATTTAAGGTCTACGGTTCTTCGAACTACATTCGGTCGTGAGCTTCATTCAGGCTAACCCACCCGAAACACGGAGGTTTCGGTTCCCTCATCAAAGGTCGATTTACGACCTTTGGTTGCTCTTCGAGCAACTTCATTCAGTCATCCTTCGGGCAACTACGTTCAGTCAGGGATGATATGTCATAGCCGTGGTTTGAAAAACCACGGTATTGGCATCAAACAATGTTGATTTGGCGGACTTTTTGCATTGTCAATCTGCTGACACGAAGAGATCATATCTTTTCATTCCTTGTAATGATATATTAAGATAATTTGGACAAAAAGTGTGACAAATCCTTTCATATCATTTAATCTGTTAATATTCGCGAATCAAACTAAGGTATGGATAATTCCTGCCGATAGTAATGAATGCCTTGGTTCTTTCAGGAATAATATATAAAAATGACCGCCATGACTGAGTATTCTATTATAAAATTAATTAAGCTGTTCATTTTACAAAAAGTTGATCTCGATTAATTACTGCTTAAAGACGTATTTGCTTGGTCGCTGACCATTGATTTTATTGACATACTTTGTATAAATCGCAATATTACTGTCATGTATAAATTCATTAGGCATAAGTACAATTCTACTCTTGACATTATTGGGAGTATTAATTGGCCTCTCTGTTTGAGTAATTTGCGTTTGCAAAGAAATATATCCGCTCTTTTGCGTTCCGGATTTATTGGGTCAGCTTTGTACGGAATATCCACATATAGAATCCCACCATGCTCCCAATACGGATTTTTTTTCCATTATTAATATTTTATGTAAAGGTATATCTAATAGAAAAATTCACATTTGATATAGAACAAATTCGGTTTTATGGACTTCTAATTCTGCTTAATGTTTCTAGAGTAATTCCCAAATATGAGGCATATATCAGTTAATAGTTTATTCTGATTCATTTTTTCTATTTGGTAAATAACGACCATGTGTATGGTGTCGTAGCATCCCGCATGGTGCTATAATTTTATATAAATTGTTGTAGACAGTTATTTTAATCAAGTATAAAAAATTGGATTGTTATTACCTATTGTTCCGCCTGTTGCTAGCATCAAAAATCTTGAAAAAAAGTCGATTGGCTGTATGGCATCCCAGTGTTCTGCTAATGTACCGTTTTCTAACCTGAAAGCATCCATTATGATAAAGCCTTTATTTTCATTGCCCCTATGTTTTGCTTTCATTGTAGTATGACTGTGTAAGATGACGAAATCTCCATCGGCAAAAATTTTCTTCACATCAAATGAATATTCAGGGAAACGTTTAACCATTGTTTTTACATATCTCACCAATCCTTCAATCTCATTAGGAATGGCTCTGTTATGCTGAATGTAAGAACCTCCACCAAATGTTTTTAAGGTGTACTCAAAATCGTGTTCATTCATCAAGTGTTGAAAAAAATCGACTACTACTTTTACGTTTTTGACTTCTCGCTCAGTCCAGTAGTCTTGTACGTAATTGTCGAATTTGATTTGTGGTGCTTTTGAATTTGAAATGATCATAATTATTTTATTTTTAGAAGTGATTGTTTGTAGTTATTATCAAAAGCGTCCAAAAATAAATAGAAAGGACATGGTGTAGTTTTCCCTATCTTAGGGTTAAAATAAAACAACACCCACGTCTAAACCTAAGATAAGACTTTTTGCTCAAATGTTAGGATTAATTGTTCCATCCAAATTTGCGAGAGTAGTCAAAAATCATAACACGGTCAAGTTTAGAAAAGGGATTGATACGTGGACTCATTTTGTATGTATGGTGTTTATGTAGTAGGCTGATGTAAGCTCCTTGAGGGATATTAGTAATGGAATCCGGAGTGCAACAGGCAATCTAAATCATCTGGGTGTCAGAAAAGCTCCGAGCCAGTCTTCCTTGAGCTATCAAAATAAGCAGCGCACATATGAAGAGTTCAAGGATCTTTATTTACGCTTTAGGAAAAATTAGAATCATCCCTCCAACCTTGACGTCAGTTTACCAGCCGACTCAAGCGTAAAATATTTACCACGGTTGGAAGTGTTATCCCACTTTGGATATCCTTGATTGATTGGGAGAAATTCCAAAAAAAGGAGCTATTAAGATGCAAGATGTATTCTTTGCTAGGAAAGTGTAAACTATATGACATCTACCCAGCGGAATGGCTAAAAAATACGTTAGAGAAAATCTCATCTTATCCTGTGAATCGAATTCATGAACTTTTGCCTGGAGAATCCTCATTGTAGAATTTATACGTAGTTGCTTGGTCGCTTACCTTTCTAACCACTTCCCAAATATGGATATTTAAAGCTATTAATATAAAACCATACAAACTATCTTCGATGGGAATAGTGAAAATTCGCAAGCCAAAGTTTTCGATATCATTGTACCAAACAATGGGATTTGCCAAAAAACTTCCTGTCAACAAACCATTACTTATTAGGAAAAATGGGAAAATCACTGCGTAAGTTATTCCTATCAACCCCAATGATACTTTCTTTATAGAAAAATAAAGAGCAAGTAGAAAGCCAAATAGCCCGGTGTAAAAGGTATAGGATTGGTCGTAACCCAATATTAAAAAAGTCAAAGCCGATAACCATAGTAAAGTTAGGGTCAAAGTATGAGACCTGTTAAACTGAAATTTTTGAAGCAAATATTTTAAGGCAAAATAGGTAAAGGTACAGGCATATGGGATACAAAGAAAAAACAATACTTCTTCAACTGGGAGATTACCTATATTCCAACCCGTTAAATAATCTGGATTAAAACCCCAAACACCAAGATCTGTAAAAATGGCATCCCAAATTAAAAAAGGAAGACCAACGATAAAATTTGCTAAAAAAAAAGATTTCCATTCTTTATAAAAGGCTCGTGGGGAATAAAAACTAGCTAAAAAAGGAATAAGTATACATGAAATATCGATAATTAAATACAGGTATGACCTCATTTCATATATTGTTTAAAATACCTCAAAGGCACATACAACATTCCAAAGCATTCTCCATCTTCCTTATTTAAATGTTTATGATGCACCTTATGTCCTTTGCGCAGTCCTCGTAGATATGGTGATTTAATCTTATCAAACCATTTAAACCGTCTATGTATCAACACATCGTGAACTAAAAAATATGCAATACCATAGAGTAAAATACCTAAACCTATAAAAAACTTATAATTTAATTCAGGATTAATCCCAACGTAAAACAAGTAAATGCTGGGAATGGCAAAAAGAACGAAGAACAAATCATTTTTCTCGAATATCGCATTTTGTCGTGGCTGATGATGATCGCGATGCAAATACCATAGAAAACCGTGCATAACATATTTATGAGTAAGCCAAGTTACTGCTTCCATTGCTAGAAAGACCAATAATGTCAGTAAAATATAATTCAATATCATCATTCCTTATCGATTTTATTTATAGTATCCCTAATTACCTCCTTGTATTCTTCAGACAATGTCGACGAATTTAAGTTTCGCATGATAAATTCCTTGTCTGAGCTGATGTTTTCGCTATAACCCAAAAAAGAAGGCAGATTACTCTGAATTAAAAATCGTACATATCTACCTTCAATATCATTGGGATATTCTTCTATATAGGATTCTAATTCCAATTTCCCCTCCTTAAAATACTTCAACTTTAGATGAGGCATCATAGTAAATTCTGCTTGCTGCATATGGGCGGAAGCCAAATACGGCAGACTATATGAACATTCAATATTTTGATATGTTTTTATAAATTCTTTCAATTCTAATTTAGAATTCACTTCATGATAAGACATTCTTAAAGTATTCATATCTTCACAATTGTCAATATTTGACATCATCCACACAGAAAGAAGCAATATTATTTTATAATACATTCATTTGGTATCTTATATAAGCCTTATTTAATAAAAACAGTTTTCTGTAATTAGATATTCTTATTCGATGGGTTATAATTTGCTCAGACGATTTCTTAGAAAGCTTATTGAGCAAAGATAAATAATATTTATACGATATATAAACCCCAAATCGACAACTGATAGGCAATTTTTTTATCCCCATCAAAGCAATTTCTAAATCATGATGAATATCACTTACTATCCTATCCTTTTCTGTATTTGAAAAAGCTAAAAAGTCAACACCGGGAAAATAAACCCTGCCTAATTTCTGAAAATCATCTTTTATATCTCTTAAAAAATTTACTTTTTGAAAAGCCGATCCCAAACTCATTGCATAGGGCTTAAGCATGTCGTATTGTTGTCGATCTCCATCGACGAAAACTTTTAAACACATTAGTCCTACTACATCAGCAGAACCGTATATATATTGATTGTATTCCTCGTCACAAGAATAGGTTTTTTTCTCTAAATCCCATTTCATACTTAATAGAAAGTCATCCACCAAATTACTTAAATCGAATTGGTGCACTATATGTTGAAATCCATTTAATACCGGATTTAAACTAAACCTTTCTTCTAGAGCTGACCGATAATCATTTTCAAAACGCAATAAAAGTTGACGCTGATCGAATTCATCGAAGCTATCTACTATTTCATCAGCCAACCTCACAAAACCATAAATGGTATAAATATAAGGCTGTATTGATTTATGCAACATTCGTATACCTATAGAAAAAGAAGTACTGTAAGACCTGGTAATTACCCGGCCTACATCATAACTTACATTATCAAAAATCTCTTTCATATTGAATTCTTTATAGGTGATGAAGAAAATTACCTGAAATTTAATCTAGTTGAAATTTCAAACCTAGACAATGTCAACTCCGCATAATAAAATGGCCTAATTACATTTTCACTTTATAATCTATATCTCAAATTCAAAGGCTGGAATAATGTATTACTCTGTATATAATTATTGCCTATGACACAGAGATAATGGTCGACAAAACCATTGACTTCAGTAGACATAGTTACAATTCCATCGTACTTAATTTCTCCCTCTATAAGCCATACTATTTTTTCATTGATTGTCTCAAGATTCTTATTCCTTAAACCATCTGAATCAAGTATTTCAAATCTCGTTGGAATTAAAAATCTACCATCAACACAATCCTTAAGGGTAATACAATCATCGGTTTTATCGGTACAGCTAGGATAAAATTTTAATAAATTTGGCCCGTCTCCTTCAGTATAAATAGTGGTAATATGAAACTGATAATAAACATAAGAAAACAATGCTTGAAAGGATTTACCTCGATAAATTTCTGTTTGCTTTATGATATAATTCAATCTCAATCCACCTGCGATATCCAAGTAATCAATATATGGTTGAATTATAAGTAAGTTAATTGCTATAAAAGATATATTATAGTCGTCAAAATAAATTTTTGAACCATGATTATCATAGTATAGCTGATCAAATTGTAAAATAGATATAATTGGATCAAGAAAAAACAAATCATAAATACCAGATAGAAAAAAGTGGCTAGCTGATTTTTCAAATTCGAATTCTTCCATCTTCACCTGATAATACTCACTACTTAGATATGTATTCTTTACATCTATAGCGATAGTATAACTCGGTAAGTTAATTAAACAAACCACAGAGATCGAAGAAGATTCTCCATCTACCACAACTAGATTTTGGAATTGCACCATACATTATAGAAAACTGTGTAAAATTAAATTCTTTCTTTCTACAAAAACATCCGATTATGAAAAAAATAACACCTACTGATTTAGATTTTTATTTCCCTCGAAATCACAAATTCAATACTACCCTAGTTTCTTACACGGAATAATATAACCATATTATGTCAAATATTATAATTTATTTTTAATACAATAAAAGAATTATTCCTTCACATAATCCCTATCACATCCATATATACATTGCTATAATTGCAATAATTTAGAATTAAAACATAATATTGAAAAACAATTTTAACCATAGGGAACTCAATGACAATACATTGATAAGGATATTTTTAATACGAAAACTTTCTGGTTCAGGCCTTTGATATTGCAAAAAGTCCTTCAAATCATTCCTTTAACTTCGTCTTTGAGTCTCACTAGTTATACGTCTCTGCGATGGTCTGTTTTTATAGCCGTTACGCTAATTATGACCTGTGTGTGGATCTTGGTGGCCACGGTAGTGAATACACATGACCATGGGTGTAAATACCAATGTTATACAATAGTCGTGAAGGGACGAAATATGTCAGGGCAGGACGAAGTCCTGTCTTAGGATTTGTTACCAAGAAATTGAGTCCTAAAGGGACGACATAACATTATTAAGTAAAAATCTGCAGATTTACTGTGCAAGCACTTCACTCGTTCACACCGTTATCGTAGGTGGGTTGGCTTGCATCATAAATATTTTAGATTGAGACTTATTATTTTGTTTATGATAGCAATAATTTAACTAATTATAATGAAGCGTCGTCATGCCACAAGGGGTGAACGAGCATGACTGAACATGACTGCATTCGGTCATCCATTAAAGGTATTTGGTCAATACGTGACTTCATTCAGTTATATTCGGTCATGGTCGGTCACAAAAGATATTAGCCAGAAAGAAAATTTATGTTCAATCAAAAGAAAGAAATAAGATCCAATGATACTGCATTGGTAAAGATCCCTGCCCTCCTATAAATAAATAGCCATCTTATTTATTGATAAGATTCAATAGATTTTCTAACACTACCGTGCAATTCCAATAATCGCAATGCTTCCTTGTAATCTATGTTGAGGCTTTGTTGAATCATTTTTGCCCCTCTATCCACCAATTTATCATTACTCAACTGCATATCGACCATTCGATTATCTACCACTCTTCCCAACCCGATCATCACTGTAGTACTGATCATGTTTAAAATCAACTTTTGCGCCGTACCTGACTTCATCCGAGTACTTCCTGTAACCACTTCCGGCCCGACCACCACTTCTATAGGGAAATCAGCATTTTCAGAAATAGGTGCGCCTATATTACAAGAGATACTACCGGTGGCAATATTATTTTCTCTACACATCTTTAAACCGTGCACCACATATGGTGTAGTCCCACTCGCAGCAATACCTACCACAACATCTTTGTCTGATATTTGATATTCACTTAAATCATTCCATGCCTGCATCACGTCATCTTCAGCACTTTCTACAGAACTTTGGATAGCTTTTTCTCCTCCAGCAATTATTCCAATAACATAATCTCTCGGCACTCCATAGGTTGGAGGACATTCACTGGCGTCCAATATTCCCAATCGCCCTGAAGTTCCTGCACCTATATAAAATAATCTCCCCCCCTGCTTCATCTTTTCAATAATCTTGGAAATCAAAGGTTCTATCTGAGGCAGTACCTTATTTACAGCCAATGCAACCTTCTGATCTTCACTATTAATGATTTGTAATACTTCTAATACCGACTTTTTTTCCAAGTCATGGTGCAATGAGGATTGTTCCGTAGTCTTTATCATAGTATGATTTCTGTTATAAGTCTAGCAAAGGTACATAAAAAAAGAGGAGATTCTCATCCCCTCTCTTTTCAATATTTTATCAAATTAATACAACTTCCTACCTAAATATTAGGAAAATACCACGGTAGAAATACAACTTTATGCGTGCTCTAACAACATATTAGATTTTTCCTGTTGCTTAATAAACTCAACACAATCTTCAAAATGGATAAACATTTTGTCTTCCAAATGCAATTCTGGAAACAATTTTATCCGTTTCAATTGATCGGCCACTTTATCGTTCATCCCTGTAAAGTATACCTTACCTCCTTTACGCTTTATTTCAGCAATAATATCTTCTAATGCATAAATTCCAGATTGATCGACAAAAGGCACTTTCTCAAACCTAAATATCATATGATCAATTCCTTTGACTTCATCTAAAAACTTCTTTAAGGTAGAACTAAATCCGAAAAAGATGGGGCCATATAAATGTTTTATGTAAACCTTATTTAAAAACTCAGAACTCAACTGTTTCTCGTCTTCCCAAACCCTCTCTATTTTATTGTCCGCTTCCATTTGATCTAAATTCTCCACAGTAGTTTCCTCTTCTGATATTTCACTCATTTTCTTCATAAACAAGAAAGTAGCTAGAATCATACCTATGGCAACAGCTTGAAGTAAATCTACAAATACAGTGGCCACCAATACTATTAACATAATGACAGCATCAGACTTAGGCACATCCTTAAGGTGTCTAAATCCTTTGTAGTCAATGATACCGATTCCTACAGTAATCAAAATACCAGCCAAAACAGCCAATGGAATTTCTGAGGCGAATGATCCTAAGCCCAACATAATAACCAACAATAACACACTATGCATCATACCTGAAATTCTGGTTTTTCCACCTGCATTGATATTCACCACAGTTCTCATTGTAGCTCCAGCACCTGGGATACCTCCAAATAATGCTGCACCCATATTACCAATACCTTGTCCTAATAATTCCTTATTGGAATTGTGACTCGTCTTAGTAATATTATCAGCAACCACAGAAGTAAGTAAGGAATCGATGGCTCCCAGTGCAGCCAATGTTATAGCTGGAACAATCACTAAACTCAAATCACTTAATCCAATATTCAAAAAAGATCCTAATTGAACTTGAGGTAATCCACTGGGAATATTACCAATTTTAGGGACCTCCCATCCCAAAAATATAGTTACAATAGGCATCACAATGATAGCTACAAGTGTAGAAGGTACTTTTTTGGTAATTCTGGGAAATAAGTAAATGATAGCAATGGTTAAACCGGCAATTATAACTGCAGACACGTTAATATCGGTTACTGCTGTTTGAATATTGAGAATAATATCGGTTATCTTTTTGGGAGAACTCTTGCCAAAGAATGGAAATATTTGTAGTAATATAATAATTACACCAATCCCCGTCATAAAGCCAGAAACTACAGGATAAGGTATATATTTAATATACTGTCCCACTTTCAGCACACCCAACAAGACTTGAAATAATCCAGCCAACAAAAACGTGAGTAAGATTAGTCCCAGAGCTTGCTCCAAGCCACCATTTTCACTAATTAATGTAGCGACCAATACCGCAGAAACTACTGTCATTGGCCCGGTAGGCCCAGAAACCTGAGTATTCGTACCTCCAAATAATGCGGCCAAAAACCCTAAAATAATAGCTCCATATAATCCAGCTTCTGCTCCCATACCGGATTGCACACCAAATGCCAAGGCTAGAGGCAGAGCAACAACACCGGCAGTAACACCACCAAAAATATCGTCTTTAATATATTTAAAATTGAAAATTTTCATAGTTTATGTATTTTAATGACAATGGCTCAATGAATAAATAGCCATTGTGGTTAGTGATATATATAATTAGAAGGTATACCTAGAGAGGTATAATAGGCACATAGAGCCAACACCATTTAAAGTGCAGCCTACACGTATGAAACCAAACGGAATTATCCTATATATTCAGGAGGTGGTAGGAGTACTTGGGTTACAAATTCACAGAATGGACTAAAATCAAAAAAATTAGAGGATAAGATTTTTCCCGAAACATAAGCAGGAGCTTCGAGATCTACATAGTCATGTAGCAACTCTTCCTCTGCCGCTAATAGAGAAGCAAAGAGATTTAATTCTTCTACTTCTTCATCGGCAATTAAAAATACGAACTCTGTATTATTTGAATTGTTACTGACATTTAGAGTTAGGTAGAAAAAGGTAATGGCCTGACTGACCAAAACCAAAGCCATAGTGGCTGCGAAGAATTTACCTCCAAATTTCACAATTCTATTCATTCCATGATTCATCAACGGTGCAAAGTTAATATTTTCTCTGTCATGATCTTTAATTCCATGATAGTTTAAAAATGAATTAACATAAAAAATTAAAAAAAGATGTGAAAATCGCAAAAAAAATTCCCACAGAAACTGTGAGAATTTTGATGGACTACAATAATTCATGGTTTAAAACTTGCTAGAGAGTACCAAACTAGAACTAATCTTTAATATTATTACTGTCTATCATATTTACCAATAATAATATATAAACGACTTTCATAGTTCCTTTTATATAATTTATTTTTTTATTTTAAAATTTTTTTAATAATTTATCGACATCACAGAGATTAGCTTCATGCAACCCTCTAACAACCAATATTTTACAACACATCTTAATGAGATAAAAAATACAATTCACTCATAAAAATCAACAATCCCGTCACCAAAGTAAACCATCCAAACCCTTTGCGAAGCACTTTTCCCGGCAAATTTTTGCCGCGATTAGAGCCGAGAAATATTCCCAATACTGCTACTGCAGTAAATGGTATTAGAAAAGACCATTGAATATTCTGGTGACTCACATCGCCCAGAAATCCTATTAAAGACTTAGCGGCGATAATAAATAGAGAAGTTCCGATAGCCTTTTTAAAAGGAATATTGGTTAAAATTACCAATGCTGGAATAATGAGAAAGCCTCCTCCTGCTCCCACTAATCCTGTCAATATGCCGACCAATATCCCTTCCAACCAAATAAAAAAATATTTATAGGGGGAATCTTGTAAATTTCCAACCTTTGATTTCGAAGGAGTTCTTATCATACTGTAGGCGGCAGCTATCATAAGACCGCCAAACAATATCATTATTGCAAAATTTTTAGTGATATGGAAGGAGAAAATATTGAACAAATGATCTGGCAGTAAGGGTATCAATTTATATCTGGTGAAAAACACAGAAATCACAGCGGGGATGCCGAAAATAATAGTCGTCTTAAAATCAACCCCACCGCGCATGGCATATTTAATTCCTCCAACCAATGAACTGGTTCCTACAATAAATAAAGAATAGGCCGTCGCCAAAACTGGATCTAATTGAATAAAATAGACGAGAACTGGAACAGCTAGAATAGAACCTCCCCCTCCAATAATTCCAAGTACAAAACCAATTATCAAAGCAAATACAAAGCCTATAACCATCTTAATCCAATTTTCTCTAAAGGTATTTAATCGATGTACAAGGAAATTGTTTTCATAAAAAACAATCAAGAATTTATATTAATAAATAAAAACGTCAAACTATCGACAAAGGTCGTCGATACAGGTTAAATACATATCAATATACATTCCTAAATTTTTTCTCTTGTATTGCATTATCCACCGAGGGTGAGGCAATGTTATGATCTGGTCAAACCATTGGTGAGTCTTATTCCATTCCTTTAATATTTTATTGTTTTTTCCCTGCCCTATACATACGGCAGCAGAAGAATAAGCAGCACCCTTAATTTGACTGTCTAAAGTTGTCATCACAAATTGGGTTATTTCTTTAAAAACCTCACTATCATCGTAATAATTAAAATTTTTATTATTCTTCAGTAAACCCAGTGGACAGACAGCAGTAAAATAATGTTGTTTGTAAAAATTTTCAACCGAACCATATTCTTCCAGGACAGTATAGATAAATTGAGAAGATAATTCATGTTTTTTGGGAAAGGAATTGGAAATACCACAGGCTATCTCCAAATTTAGAGGATCTGTAAAACCAATTCCAGTCATACCAGAACCCCAGCGACCTGGATTAATACCAAACCAAAAGTATCGCCGTTCAGTATCCCCATAGTATTTATCGTAAAACAACTTCATGACGCGTTGTGTCTCAGGCTGTCGAATATTCATTATCCATTCAATTTCAGAGGGCAAATTTTGAGGAGGATGGAGGTTATTGTAAAATGTCATTACTCTATCACCAAATATATTTTCCATTATCATCACTTATTGAACATAATCTTGTCTTTCTACCAAGGCACAATAGTCATTTTCTAATAAAATATATCCTTGATCATAGCAAAAGTAATATATATGTCCTTTTTGAGTCTTATATATATTGGTAAAGTAATTAAAATCGAATTTAGCTTTAAGCAGGGTTTTACGATGAACTCTTGTTTTACCTGTGGGATTGAGGGATTTCAATATCCTCCTATTCCGACCTAAGATTCTATTAATCTGACGTACTAGATTGTTTTGGCTTCTATTGAGTTGATTGTTGTAGGTAGACCGACAATCCGCATCACAATATTTTTTATCAGCACGCCCTATTAGAATTTTTCCACATTGTAAACAATTGGCCATAGCACTATCCATTTTTTTAAACGAAACGACCAGTTATTACAATATACAAATTAAATTACAACTATTTAAGTCCTTAACAATCAATTCAGTGATGTATATATCTTTATAAAATTCATTTTTGGCTAAAATATTTATCTTACTTTTAGGATTTGAAGCGAATCAAAAGCTTCCCAACAAGAATATAGTTTTAGGTTTAAACTAAAGACAATATGATTTTAAGACTCATTATTTTTATTTCTTTTATTTCCACATACATGGTAAATGCACAAAATTTTGTTGCTGATGCAACGACTAAATGGGACAATAGTTATGAATACATCATGGAAATTGCCGAAATCATGCCCGATGAATTGTATGATTTTCGACCTACTGGAGAAGAAATGAGTTTTCAAGAGCAACTCATTCATATGGCTGGCAATATGGTTAGGCTATCACATGCTTACCTCAGCTTTTCCGAGTTAGAACCACCAGAAAGAATAAAGGCTGAAAATGCCGATCCCAGTGAGGTAAAACAGTATTTAAAAGCCGCTTATTCGTTTTCCCGATCGGCGATAGAGAGTCAAGATGAGACTAGTTTAAATAAAATGGCAAATAACTTTTTTGCTGGTCCAAAATCAAGAAGACAAATCATTTTTTTAATGAATGACCATCTAGCCCATCACCGAGGTCAAGTCATTGTTTATCTCAGGCTCAATCAATTGAAGCCCCCCTCATATAAAGGGTGGTAACCAAAGTATATTAATTTAATCAAGACCAATTCTTTACCACATGAAGACATTAGAAACTGTAAATTGGGGCATTATAGGTGTAGGTGATGTTTGTGAAGTAAAAAGCGGACCTGCCTTTTCAAAAATTCCGCATTCCAATTTAGTTGCCGTTATGCGTCGCAATGGAGACTTAGCTAAAGACTATGCCCGTAGACATAATGTACCCATGTGGTTTGACGATGCAGCCGCATTGATCCATCATCCCGACATCAATGCCATCTATATCGCCACTCCTCCTCACATGCATCTTCACTATACCGAGCTTGCCGCAAAAGCCGGAAAGCCAGTTTATGTTGAAAAACCAATGGCTCGAACCTATGAAGAATGTAAAGCCATGACTAATATCTGCAAGCAATACGACCTTCCTTTATTTGTCGCATACTACCGCAGAATGTTACCCCATTATCTCTATGTAAAATCACTGATCGATGACCAAGTTATTGGCGATATTCGATATGTGCAAATTCAATTAATTCAATCCATCAATGAAAATGATTTAGATCCAGGCAAACTAGAAAAAAATTGGAGAATCGACCCAGATATTGCCGGTGGAGGCTATTTCTATGATTTGGCTTCTCACCAATTAGATTATTTGGATTATTTATTGGGCCCCATTCATCAAGTTAGGGGGTTACACAGCAATCAAGCCGGTCTATATTCAGCGGAAGACATCGTATCGGGACATTTTGGATGGAATCAAAATATTATCGGTCAAGGCATTTGGTGCTTTACTGCCTCAAAAAATGCACAAAAAGATGTTACCACCATTGTCGGTAGCAAAGGCAGTATATCATTTTCTTACTTCTCTACCACTGAAGTGATTTTAACTAGTGAAAACGGTGAGGTGAGTCGTAAATCATTCGACCAACCTCAACATATACAGCAACCTTTGATCGAAACCATAGTCGATGAATTGCGCGGCAAAGGTCAATGTCCAAGTACGGGTGAATCGGCTACTAGAACCAATAGAGTAATGGAAGATTTATTGAAACAGGGATTGCATTTTAATCAATAATTTTCTTAATCGATATGGAATTAGCTATTCCGCTTTTTCTTCCATATAAATACGCGCTCGTCGTCGGTCTTTAGTCGCTTCCAGTGATAGCGTTTTTCTATATAGTCTAAAGTCTTTTCATGATAAAAGACAACATGGGTAAAATCGCGAGTATAATGCCATGATTTAAACTGTTTAGGAGTTTCCCAAAGTGCTGTCATCATAACAATATAGCCCCCAGGCTTAACCAATTTATCGATAATTTTAAGCTCTTTCTTCGGTTTGAAAAAATGCTCAAAACACTCCGTAGCAAAAATAAAATCATATTCCTTTAATTTTATCCCCTTGGGATAGAATATAGGATCATAATCATAGGTTTTAATTCCGTATGTAGTTAACAATTTGGACAGCGTAGGCCTGTAACCACATCCGTAATCTAGTCCATTCATGGAATCGTCAATATAATCCAAACTCGGTTGAATGGCCCGATTTAAAAACTCTACATATCCGGGAAATTCTTGGCCATTGTCGTGAGACAAATATCTTTCTTTTTCACTTTCTTGGTCCGGTAAATGTTTTTTATCAACAAATATCAAAAAACAGTTTTTACACCAATAGTATTTTCTCTTATCCTTACCTACAACCGGCTGGATGGCTTTTTTTTCTAAACAAAGTGGACAAGACATAACCTAAATATATTTTATGAAATTAGATTTTATCGACCATGACCTTGTAGGTAGGATCTTCTATCACGTTAACGTCTATTAATGCGTCTGCATTTTTGATCAGCTTGCGACAATCATTACTTAGATGCTTTAAATGTACCTTTTTTCCTACTTTTAAATACCGTTCTGTCAATTTATTTAAAGCGTCAATAGCAGACATGTCTACTACTCGACTCTCTGAAAAATCAATTACGATTTCCTCAGGATCATTTAAAATGTCAAATTTACTTGCAAATATAGCAGTAGAACCAAAAAATAATGGTCCATATATTTCGTAGTGTTTTTTGCCATTGTCGTCAATATACTTTCTGGCTCTAATGCGCTTGGCATTATCCCATGCAAATACCAATGCGGCAATAATGACTCCTACTAATACAGCCAATGCTAAATTGTGCAAGAATATAGTGACTACCGCCACAGTAATTCCAACAAATAGATCTGCCGTCGGTATTTTCCCTATCATTTTAAAACTTACCCATTCAAAGGTTCCTATTGCAACCATGATCATTACTCCGGTCAATGCCGCCATAGGTAATTTTTCTATTAAACTAGAACCAAACATTATAAATACCAATAGCATAATAGCTGCCACAATACCGGACAACCTGGCTCTAGCCCCAGAAGAAATATTAATCAAACTCTGTCCCAACATAGCACATCCTCCCATACCAGAGAAAAATCCAGACAAAATATTAGCCGTACCTTGAGCCACACATTCCTTATTGCCGCGACCCCGTGTCTCAGTAATTTCATCAATAATATTTAAAGTCAATAAACTTTCAATCAAACCTACTCCGGCCATAATTAAGGAATAGGGTGCAATCAATATTATCGTTTCCAAATTAAATGGAACCATTGGAATATGAAACGGTGGAAATCCTCCTTCTATGGAAGCCAAATCTCCAACAGACTTGGTATTAATACCAAAAAACATCACTATACCGAAAACAACTAATATAGCTGCTAGAGAAGAGGGAACAGCTTTAGTCAATTTGGGCAATGCCCAAATAATAACCATAGTAACCAATACCAATCCCAATATTATATAGAGCGGACTACCAGTCAACCAATCGCCTTCTTCGTTTTTGAATTGATCGAGCTGAGACATGAAAATGATGACAGCCAATCCATTGACAAAACCATAGACTACAGGCTGGGGCACTAATCGCATAAATTTACCCAGTCGAAACACTCCAGCCAAAATTTGCAAAACACCTGCAAAAATCACAGTGGCAAATATGTATTCCGGTCCATGACTGATGGATAATGAAACTATAACCACCGCCACAGCACCAGTTGCTCCCGATATCATACCTGGACGTCCACCGAGAATAGAAGCCACCAATCCCATCATAAAAGCGGCATACAAACCCGTCAATGGAGATAGTTCAGCCATAAAAGCAAAGGCTATGGCTTCAGGGATCAATGCTAATGCAACGGTAAGTCCCGCTAATATCTCAATTTTGTAATCTACTTTTTGAGAAAAATCGAATAAGTTTAAAACTTTTTTCATCTTTAATAATTGCTGTAAACGATATTAAATTACCTTATTGACCCTCTTAATTTTAGACCTAATTTTAGGTTATTTTTATATTTAAATTTCACTTTAAATACCATGTATTAGGGTCTTCTAATCAAAAGGTTAAAAATCCAAGCTGCAAAAGTAAAAAATTTTGACTAAAACCATATTTATTAATGATTAATTACGCAGCTAAGGCATTAAATACTAATTATTAAAACAAAATATTCTAATTGAGAACAACTTGAGTTTCAAAAATCAATGTTTTTCAAGAATTTATAGGATTCAAAATCCGTTGATAATCCAATACAATTACCTACTCAATTGCCATAAAAACAAATTGAAAAACAAGAGTTAAAACCCAATACCCGTATTAAATAAATTTCGTGGAATCATTACTCATATAGTATATTTTTATAATATTTGTAATTAAATGAAACGGCAAGCAATTATCGACATAAAAGAAAAACTAATCCGTGGAGATCGCAAAGCTCTATCCAAGGTCATTACCATGGTAGAAAGCAGTCTGTCCAAGGATAGGGATTCCGTAGCACAGCTGTTCGATTTACTGCTTGATGTCAGGAGGCAAAGCGTGAAAATTGGCATTACTGGCTCTCCTGGTGTGGGCAAAAGCAGTTTTCTCAATACCCTCTTGCAACAACCCTACTTTATGAACAAGACTGTTGCCGTCTTAACTGTAGATCCCTCCAGCAGTTTATATGGAGGAAGTATTATGGGAGATAAAACCAGAATGTCTGATGTCATGGACATGAAAAACATTTTCATTCGCCCCAGTCCGTCTAAAGGCGATCTCGGTGGGATGAATACTAGAACATGGGAAACGGTTAAAATATGTGAATATGCTGGCTTTGATTATATTTTTGTAGAAACGGTAGGGGTTGGTCAATCTGAAATAGAAATCACCCATTTAGTGGACCATGTATTTATGCTGTTGCAACCTGGTTCTGGCGATGAAATCCAAGGAATTAAGAAAGGAATAATGGAAGTAGTCGACAGTTTTGTAATCAGCAAATCCGATTTAGATAAGGATTTGGCTCATCAATCACAACAACAACTCAAAAATATAATAGGACTAATATCCAGTACTGGCAAGACAGGTAAATCCATCTATAAGGTTTCCAACTTGAGTGGTGAGGGCTTTGCCCCTATAGCGAAATCCATTGCTTCGATACAGAGTAAAGACACGGAAGATTATTCGTATTGGCTAAAAAAACAATGGCAGCAATGGATCTTAGAACAATTTACTAATCATCCGGCAATAGCTGATATTTCAACTCAAGTCATCGACCAAGTTAACCGCGGAGAATTATCCCACACCGATGCCCTTATTAAACTCCAAGAAAAATTCATTCAAACATGTTTCAAAAAATATTAAGCTTTACTTTATTCTTCATCTTTATTCAGGTATCGGCCCATAGTCAATCAACTCCGTGGATATCACCTATTCAGGGTCAAGTACTATTATCGGGGACTTTTGGGGAATTGAGGGGAAGTCATTTTCACGGAGGCATTGATATCAAGCCCAATATTGGGGGACATCAACCTATACTAGCTGTCGCCGATGGCTATATACAAACCATAAAAATCAATGGTGGATCATATGGCAATGGACTTATCGTCGCCCATAAAAACGGGATGAAATCCCTATATGGTCACATGAATCATTTCGAAGAAAAAATAGACTCTGTAGCTCGGTCTATACAGCAAAGAGATACTAGTTTTGCCATCAATGTGGAGTTGGATTCTACCGTACTACCAGTATCTCAGGGTGATGTAATAGGTTATATGGGAAACACAGGCTATTCTTTTGGACAACATCTTCATTTTGAGGCACATAATCGGGAGGGAGACATCATCAATCCCCAACACCTCATCCCGGCATTAAAGGACGATAAGAGTCCATTTTTTAAAAATCTACGAATTAACTACTTGGATGCCAATGGTCGAGAATACAAAGATAAAACCCTCCGAATTAACAATCCCAGCCCGGGAAAATATGCCAATACCAATATTACTGTCAATGCTTTCCAAATTTCATTAGCCATAGAAGTAATAGATTTACACAACTTAACCCATAACAAAAATGGAATATACAGTTTGGAAATGTATGTCAACGATTCCTTGTATTTCGCTACGGCATTTGATTCATTGACCGCTACCCAACGAAAATATTATCCCAGCCAAATCGATTATTTAACCAACGAGGAAAGATCTACTCCCCTTTTGCTTCTAAAAGAATATACGGAGATCGATCAGATGATAAAACTCAATCCACACCGTCCTAAAAATATAAAAATGATTGCCACTGACTTCCAAGGCAATACTTCTACATATACCTGTGATATTCATCAGCAGGATCCTGTAAAAATCGATTACCAGAAGATCTATAACTACCTCATAGAACCGGGGAAAAACAATAAGATAAAATTAGATTTATATGAAATAATATTCCCCAAAAATACCTTTACTCATCCCAGTAAACTATATGTTTTTGAAGAAATGAATATAACAGACAATGAAGAACAATGGCTTTTGCATTTGGACAAGGACAAGATGCCCCTATACCGTGATTTTGTAATCTCTTTCAAAGATAATCGCAGCTTGGAAGAAAAAGCAAAATGGACATTAGCTCAATACAAAGGAAACAGTATACGACCGTTGATACATACCGTTAGAAAAAAAGATAGTTTTATAGCACAAGCCTCGTCATTGGGGGACTTTACCTTGGTACAGGACACTATTCCCCCCACAATTGAAAAATTTCACGCGACGAGTAATCGATGGACTTTTACTTTAAAAGACAATTTATTTCCCTTTTCTTCCTTGACCTATTATGCCAAAATAGACGATGAGTGGACCCTTATGCGAGAAGTTTACAAAAGCAATCAACTCATTCTCGAAGGAATAAATAAATTGGTGGATGGACAACAACATCTATTTACCTTGCGCGTCATAGACAATTGTGGCAATGAATTATATTTTGAAAAGTCGATACAGTAAATTTTAGAATAAAAAAAATAAAGTTATTACACACACAAACTACTCAATAACAGTTATTTAAACTATAGCATCGAGGAATAATTCAATCTTTTGAAAACCTTCTGGATAAATTATGCGTTAAATCTTCGATATTTGTACATATTTTGGAAATTAAATAAAAATTTTAAAATGGCTTTCGAATTAACAGATACAAACTTCCAAACTGAAGTTTTGGAAAAAGGTGGCTTAACCGTTATTGATTTTTGGGCAGAATGGTGTGGACCATGTAAAATGATCGGTCCAATCATTGAAGAACTGGCAACAGATTATGATGGTAAAGCTCTGATAGGTAAGGTTAATGTTGACCACAATCCTGACTTATCTATTAAATACGGTATCAGAAGCATTCCTACAATCTTATTTGTGAAAGATGGAGAAATCGTTGACAAATTGGTAGGTGCAACTACGAAACAAGTATTAGCTGGAAAAGTAGAACAGCATTTATCTTAAAATATCGAGATAAAAGTAAAATATAGAAAAGCCTCTTACAGTTGATTCATGTAGAGGCTTTTTTATATATTTGAAAGTATGGGATCAATAGAAAAATACGCATTACACAGTGTTGAAAACTTTGAATTACTTGCTAAGCAAGTGGTTGAAGGTTTTATCATTGGTTTGCATCAGAGTCCTTATCACGGATTTTCTGCCGAATTTGCAGAACATAAACTTTACAATCCTGGTGAGACTACGAAAAATATAGATTGGAAGGTCTATGGCCGAACCGACAAAATGTTTAATAAAAAATACGATGATGAAACCAATCTTCGATGTCAATTTGTCATCGATATTTCTTCGTCTATGGCACTTGACAATCGGCTCAAAGGCATGCAGAAACTGAGTAAATTGCAGTGGTCAGCACTGGGAACTGCCGCTATGATTTACCTTTTGAAAAAGCAGCGAGATGCCTTTGGCCTTACTTTATTTGATGCCGAGGTCAGTCAGCACACTCCTGCTTCAGGCAGTCTAAAACAAGCGAGATTGCTATTGTCTTATCTTGAAAAATTCTTCTCAGAAGAACCAGTCAAATCCAAGTCCACCGATATAGCCAAATCTCTTCACGAAATAGCTGAACGAATCAACAAACGATCGCTGGTCGTAATATTCAGTGATTTTTTTGACCATATGGATGAATTGGAACCCATTTTTGCTGCCCTACAGCATTTAAAATACAATAAAAATGAAGTCATTATCTTCAATGTAGTGGACAAACAAAAAGAGGTAGCTTTTGATTTTCCCAATAAGCCCATTCAATTTGTGGATTATGAAACCGGTGAAAAAGTAAAATTGCGACCCGGTGAAATAAAAGAATTATACAATGAACATATGACGTCTTTTATGAAAAAGCTAGAATTAAAATGTCTTCAGTTTGGGATTGACTATCAATTGGCGGACATCAATTCGGATTTTAACGATGTCTTACGGGCATTTCTTCTAAAACGAAAAAGAACGAGAATATGATTTATTTAGACAAAATATCTACAGAAGCTCCCAAAGATCTCAGCAAAAAAAAGATAAAGGAGAAAACCGAAAAAATGGCTGAGGAAATAGCTGAATTGCAAATCACCTTGTTGGCCGAACAAAAACACAGTCTATTGGTGGTCTTACAGGGCATGGATGCCAGCGGTAAAAACAGTTCTGCCAAAGCGGCCTTCGAACAATGCAGTCCAGAAGGTGTGGATAGTTATTCTTTCAAAGCACCCACAGAAGAAGAACTGCAGCACGACTTTCTTTGGCGAATACACAAGCAGGTCCCTAGAAAAGGATATATCCAACTCTTTAATCGATCCCATTATGAAGATATCTTAATCCAGCGTGTACATAAATGGATCACAGAAGAACAGGTTCATCAACGTATGCAAGCCATCAATGCATTTGAGACTCTATTACAACACGACAATCAAACCACGATTTTAAAATTTTATCTCCACCTCTCTCAAGAGGAACAACAAAAAGAATTGCAGGAGAGAATAGATGATCCGAGTAAAAATTGGAAACACAATGCCAATGATTGGGAAGAAGCCAAGCATTGGGATGAATATCGCAAAGCTTATGAATATGCGATAAATGAAAGTGTCATTCCATGGCATATAATACCTGCCGATAACGCCTGGTACAGAAATTATTTGGTGACAAAAACCATTTTGGAAACCTTACAAGGTTTGGATATGGTTCGTCCTACATTGAAAGATAGAAAGAAATAACCGGTCATGATAGAAACCCGAATAGACAAGTGGCTTTGGGCTACCAGAATATTCAAATCTCGTACACAAGCCAATACCGCTACCAAAAAAGGCCATATATTACTCAATGGTGACAAGGCAAAGCCTTCATCCACGGTCAAAGAAGGCGATGAATTATTGGTTAAAAAAAATGGATACAATTACGAATTTAGAGTCGAAAAAATAATTGACAAACGCGTATCTGCCACCATAGCAGTGAATTGCTATAAAAATATTACCCCAGAAGATGAATTAAGAAAATTTGACACCAACTACATCGGCAAGGGAAAAATAGAAACTAGGGAAAAAGGCTTGGGTAGACCTACCAAAAAAGACCGTCGTAGTTTAGATGAATTTAAGGGATGGGACGAATTTTAACCCCAATTCTATTTATTATTGTCATTCAGTATCTTTCGATTGATTCTACCCACAGTCAGACAGTAGATGAAGCCATGATCGAACAAATCCAAGCGGTGTTGATCATGGATTCCATTACCATTCGAGCATCGTCCACAGATGTTTCGTCCTTTATTAGGCGAAGCATGGAAGACAGTACTTTTTATTCCGCCTTTAAAAATTTGAGAACTGCCAACTATGATTTTGAATCCAACCTCCTATTTTACAGTAAACGAGGGGAAACAAAAACCACTTATTACTCATTGCGCAGGCAGGAAATATTAGATTCCTTAAGGCAAAATACAATATTAAAAGAAACCGTCCACCCCAAATATTATAAACGAAACGGTGAATTCAGATACTATACTGCGGTACTCTACAATAGACTCTTTCTAACGCCCTCTCCCACTCCTGTGTATATCGATAATTCCAAAGGCGAAGAGAGTTCAACTTCTAGAATGGAAGGCTATATAGAATCTTTAAAAAGACTGATATTCATGCCTGGTCATGAGGTCAATATACCATTGACTAAAGACAAATTCACTATATTTTCAGCCCCCCTAAAGGATTATTATGATTATATATTATACGTTGATACTTTGGAACAGGGAAGAGAAGTCTACACTTTTCACGTAAAACCCAAAGTCGATTGTCCATTTAACCAAATAGCCATTCATTCCTTGAAAACACATTTTGATAAAAAAAATTATCAAATTATGGGCAGAGAAATAGAATTAAAGGACAAAACACTTTTGTACTCATACGATGTAAAAATGAAAATAAATATTACAGAACATCAAAATAAGTACTACCCATCTCGAATTTCTTACCATGGCCAATGGAATATTCCACTTAAAACAGCCGAAATTTCTGATTTTTATTTTAATATTGTTGGTTTTTAAGAACAGGTAAAGACAAGTTGTCTCCCCATAAATAATTAATAAATGATTCTTATTCTTGAATGTGGGTCAACCAAAAGTGACTGGAGTATAATTTCTAAAAACGGACTTGAACAGCGTTTTACCACTCATGGTATCAATCCGTCTACTCTTTCTCTTGAATTATTAGAAGACCATATTCGTGCAGGAATAATGGAGATCAAAGATCCAAAAGCGATAGCCAAAATATTCCATTACGGTGCCGGAGTGTCGGGTAAGGAACAACAAAAAATACTAGAATCGATATTTGCCAAGTTCCTACCTGGTGTACAGATAGAAATCAACAACGATGTACTAGCTGCGGTTAGATCGACGATTGGTGACAGTGAAGGCATAGTATGTATTCTGGGTACTGGGTCGAATTCATGTTATTTTGACGGTGAAAAAATTGCAGCCAACTACAATGGTTTGGGTCACCTTATAGGAGACGAAGGCAGTGGTGTGGATTTAGGTATTCGAATGATAAAACTATACAATAGCAATTCATTGCCTAGAGAAATAGCCAGTGAATTGGACGAAGAACTACAAGATCGGTCGAAGTTTATTAATAAATTGTATAATCATCCCAAACCAAATCGATATTTGGCTACATTTGCTAAATTTGCAGGCAGTCATAGGAATTATCCAGTGGTAAGTGATGAAATTAAAGATGCTTTTTCATGTTTAATTAAAAATTATTTATCAAAATATCCTAAAATTGCCGTACTTCCCGTTAATTTTGTGGGTTCTATTTCTACGCACTTTAAGGAGTATTTAGTAGAAGTCATGGAAAGCAAAGGATATAAAGTAGGGAAAATTATTCTAAAACCAATGGTTGAACTGGAGTCATACCATAAAAAGGATTTATAGCTTATGAAAACACGAAATATAGACAGAATAGCAGTTCTTACATCTGGTGGAGATGCACCGGGAATGAATGCCGCCATAAGAGGTGTAGTTAGAACAGCTGCCTTTCACAATAAACATGTCTATGGAATATACGGAGGATATGAGGGCATGATTAAAGGATCCATTAAGCGTATTGAAACCAATGATGTGGGGAATATTATCCATCGCGGTGGAACTATGCTTAAAACGGCGAGAAGTAAGGACTTTTATACTCCAGAAGGCCGACAACGCGCCTATGAGTCACTTCAAGCACACGACATAGATGCTTGTATCGTTATTGGTGGTAATGGAACTTATACTGGAGCAGATGTTTTCTCTAAAGAATTCGATTTCCCCATGATGGGCATTCCTGGAACCATTGACAACGACATTTTCGGAAGTGATTTTACCATAGGATTTGATACTGCATTGAATACAGCAGTAGATGCTGTAGACAAGATTAGAGATACGGCAGATAGTCACAGTAGAGTTTTCTTTATTGAAGTAATGGGGCGACATTCAGGTTATATAGCTTTACATGCTGGTATCGGAAGTGGAGCGACAGGAATACTGATTCCCGAAGCAGATAAAACCATTGAAGAATTAGTGGCCCAAATTAAAAAAGGTCATAAAAGAGGTAAGCTCTTTAGTTTAGTGGTAATAGCAGAAGGGAATAAAAATGGAGGAGCCACAGAAATTGCAAAAGCAGTGAATGAATTATATGCAGAAATAGAAACCAAGGTATCTATTATAGGTCATTTACAACGTGGAGGAGCACCTTCATGTCACGACAGAGTATTGGCCTCTAGACTCGGAGCTGCAGCAGTTAGAGCTTTATTAGAAGGAACATACAACAAAGCTGTTGGCATTATCAATAATCAAGTAGTATATACGGAATTTGAAAAAGCCATTAGCGAAGCCAAAAAACCAAAACAATCACTTATTCAAATGGCTGAAATACTATCCATGTAATGAAAGCCAATACCATCCTCATCATCTATACGACTATTGACCGTCAATCTACTGGTCAAGAATTGATTCGTACTTTATTGAATGAGAGAATAATAGGCTGTGGATTGACCACCCAAGCTAATAGCCAATACCATTGGATGGGTGATATAATCTCTGACAAAGAGTGGGTGTTGTGGATGAAAACCATATTGCCCCTAAAAGAAAAAGCCATAGACCGGCTTGGGGAACTCCATCCCTATGATATTCCCTGCATCCTCAACTACACAGTGGAAGCAAATAGCTCTTACGTAGAATGGTTGGAACAGCAGGTAGAATAATAGGGAAATAAGAAAAACTAATAGAGGATTCCCATTGATGAGGATGGATTTATATTTTTTATCTTTGTTTTTTTTACTTTTTAAGCGAAACCAGAATGAAGAATATAGTACTCTTATCGTTGTTGTTGATATCCATCCAATCTGGCTATACCCAATCAGACACTTCTAAATGGAATGTCAATAAGCCACCATTAAATTTAACGACTCATACCTATACATGGACAGAAGGGACTTGGATGGATATTGACATTAGTCCTGATGGATCCACAATAGTTTTCGATATTCTGGGCGACATATACACCCTACCTATATCAGGAGGCAAGGCCACTCCGATTAGGGAGGGATTTTCTTGGGATATTCAACCCAAATACAGTCCTGATGGAAAAACCATCCTCTTTACCAGTGATGCCGGTGGAGGGGACAATATATGGATGATGGATAGCGATGGGAAAAACCCACATATGGTTACCAAGGAATCGTTTCGCTTATTGAACAATGGCGAATGGATGCCTGATGGCAATTATTTTGTAGCGAGAAAACATTTTACATCAGGTCGTTCTTTGGGTGCTGGAGAGATGTGGTTGTATCACAAAGAGGGCGGAAAAGGTATCGGTTTGACTACGAGAAAAAATGATCAACAAGATGTCAACGAACCCAGTGTTTCTCGAGATGGAAAATACCTATACTACAGTGAAGATGTTTACCCTGGAGGAAGTTTTCAATACAATAAAGACGTCAATAAAACCATTTATTGCATCAAGCAATACTCGTTTGAAGAAGGGGAATCCAAAACATTAATCAGCCTATCAGGCGGTGCTTCTAGACCACAAATTAGTCCCGATGGTAAATATCTGGCCTTTATCCGACGAGTGGACAATAAAACCGTCTTATATAAATATCATATTGAGTCTGGCCAAATGTATCCGATCTACGACGATTTGTCTAAAGATCAACAAGAAGCTTGGGCCATTTTTGGCACCTATCCCAGTTATGATTGGACTCCGGACGGAAAACACATTGTGATATGGGCCAAAGGAAAATTGTTTAAGATTGATGTAAACACCTACCGGGCAAGTGAGATTCCTTTTGAAGTACATGCAGAAAAACAAATAGCGGAAACACTGCAATTCAAAAACAACGCATTTGACACGGAATTTACCGCAAAAGTGATTCGCCATGCCATCACTACCCCAGATGAATCCACTCTAATCTTTAGTGCTTTGGGAAAATTGTGGTCAAAAAAACTACCCAATGGTCGTCCACAGATCCTCCTAGATACAGAAGCTTTTTTATTCGAGCCCGCCATTTCCAATGATGGGAAAACCTTAGCTTTTGTGAGTTGGGACGACAAGGAGAAAGGGAAACTTTGGACCATGAGCTACCCCAATGGGCAACCCAAAGCCATAACCAAAGCAAAAGGAATTTATCGGACTCCAAAGTTTTCTAATGATGGCAAAAACATAGTTTTCAAAAAAGAAAGTGGCAATATCCACCAGGGTTATACGTACACACAAAATCCAGGCGTATACCTAATAGATACAGATGGAGGTGAAGTCAAATTGATTACTGAAAATGGGGATTTTCCAATGTTTTCGGCTGATGACAAATATATTTATGTTCAACAAGGCGGCTATTTATTTGGCAGTACCACTAAGAGTTTATACAGAGTATCCGTTGACGGAGGACAAACAGAAGAAATTCTCACATCGAAATACGCTCAACGAATTGTTCCGAGTCCAGATGGTCGATGGGTAGCTTGGTCGGAACTATACAAAGTCTATGTTGCTGCGCTTCCTCCCAATCATCAGCGTATAGATGTCGACAAGCCGAGCATTGCATTTCCAATGGCGCAAGTGGCACGAGACGCCGGCATCAATATTCATTGGTCGGTCAACAGTGATAAATTGTTTTGGATGTTGGGCGACCAATATTTCAGTGATTCATTAACAGAGCGATTTAAATTTTTAAATCAACAAGTAGATTCACTCCCTCCTATGGACTCCGTTGGAATATCTGTGGACTTAGAGGTCAAAAGCGATCAACCCAATGGAATATTAGTTCTTAGAAATGCTAGAATTATCACAATGACTCAGGATAGTGTGATTGAAAATGGGACCATCGTTATCGAAAACAATATCATTAAAAATGTAGGTCGATCGGGCAAAGTATCTATTCCAGCCAATGCCCATATCATTGACTGCAAAGGCAAGACCATCATGCCGGGCATGGTTGATGTTCACGGTCATTTGGGAGACTTTAGATATGGTTTAAGTCCACAAAAGAATTGGTATTACTGGGCTAATCTAGCCTATGGTGTAACCACAGCCCACGATCCTTCAAGCAACAGTGAAATGATATTTTCACATTCGGAAATGATTAAAGCAGGAGAAATGGTTGGTCCAAGACTTTTCTCTACTGGCACAATATTATATGGGGCAGATGGAGATTTCAAGGCTGTGATCAACGATATAGAAGATGCGCGATCAGCCATTCGAAGAACCAAAGCCTACGGTGCATTTAGTGTCAAATCCTACAATCAACCGAGAAGGGACCAACGTCAACAAGTGATCAAGGCAGCGGCAGAAGAAAATATTCTAGTCATGCCAGAGGGAGGATCCACTTTTCATCACAACCTCAATCAAGTAGCCGATGGACATACTGGGATAGAACACAATATTCCCATTGCCCCACTCTATGATGATGTACTTTCCTTTTGGGCCAGCAGTAAAGCGGCCAATACTCCTACGCTGATAGTCAGCTATGGATCTTTGAGTGGAGAGAATTATTACTACCAGAAATACGATGTATGGGAGAATCATAAATTGAAGCAATTCACCCCCAACTTTGTAATTGATTCAAGAAGCAAACACAGGACAATGGCTCCAGATGAGGAGTATGACAACGGACATATCTTGGTGGCCCGGACATTGAGTGAAATGCAAAAAAGAGGTATAAAAGTCAATCTAGGAGCACATGGTCAATTGCAGGGTCTAGGTGCGCATTGGGAATTGTGGATGTTGGCATCTGGAGGGATGTCAAACATGAATGCTCTGCGTTCAGCGACCATTAATGGAGCTGAATATTTGGGTATGAGCCATCAAATTGGAAGTATTGAAGCCAATAAATTGGCAGATCTTCTTATCCTCAACAGTAATCCATTGGAAGATCTTCACAATAGCAGAGATTTGGAATATACCATTATCAATGGACGGGTATTTAAATCAGAAAATATGGAGGAAGTTTGGCCCAGAAAAAATCCAAGTCCCAGCTTTTATTTTCAAGAAGAAGGAAGTGGGTATACCGGCACGCAGACCATGGATGAAATCCACAGTAGCATGCACCAATGCGGTTGTGGAATGCATTAAATTGACAAGTTTAACTACTGTCACAGTAATAATAATATTGTCTTTAAGGAAGCGTAGCCACTGCGCCTAGGTTAGACAGGCTACCATACCGAGACGTGATTGTTTTGATACATTACTATCGATTTACGAGGCAGTCACGCAAATTGTAGAGGCGCAAAATCTTGCGTCTCCCGAAACCACCTAATTGAGTCGCAAGGCATTGCGTCTCTACGTCCTCAAAATGCATTAAAATATCACATCTCGACACAATGAAATTTTCCATAGGAT
>NZ_JAJQYA010000031.1:0-145 GCF_021729155.1 Membranihabitans marinus
TTTAGACCTAAAAAACGATGGCGTATACTGCTGCGAATCAGCATCTAAAAATACAAATCTGAAAGCAATTCACAACGCACCATACGGACGTGTTAAAAACATCATAGCTGCGAATCAGCATCTAAAAATACAAATCTGAAAACAA
>NZ_JAJQYA010000031.1:245-60251 GCF_021729155.1 Membranihabitans marinus
CTGAATGTAGTCACGCAGTGACCAAATACCGTAAAAGGGTATTTGATGAAGGCGCCGAAACCAGCGTGTTTCGGGTGGGCTGGCCTAAAGATAGTTGTCAAATCGAGAATTAAGTTTGAGTTATGATGCGCTGCGAATCAGCATCTAAAAATACAAATCTGAAAACAACTGAATGTAGTCACGCAGTGACCAAATACCGTAAAAGGGTATTTGATGAAGGCGCCGAAACCAGCGTGTTTCGGGTGTGAACGACCAAAATGCAAAGCATCGTAGACCGTTAATCGGTCTACGGGGAGTGAAGTCGCAGCCACTGTGCTGTGACGAGAGTACATTAATATCAATAGTTACCAACTTGATTTCACCCAGCAATAAAGTAGTTGTTTAGGAACCACGACCACTGCGTCGTTGGTGGGTTAGCCACTACGCCGCGACGAGATTCCATAAAGATGAGATGTGACAAATCCATATGCATCACCATTCATCTTATCATTCAATTCACATCAATCATTGAATTTGATAGAAAAATGATGTTTGCTGTAGATTTACGGGGCAGTCACGCCTCGGCGCAATGGCCTCGGTTCCTTCATCCAATTGATATTTAATCAATTGGGTTGCACTTCGTGCAACTGCATTCAGTCATCCCGCCAGCGGGGGACATAAGAGATACTGGGCAAAAAGTGTGACAAATCCATATGCATCACCATTCATCTTATCAATCAATTCACATCAATCTTCGATTTTGAAAGAAACATGATGTTTGCTGTGGATAGAAATGAATTCCCTCGTCCCTTCAGGACTTTTTTCTAGGGAGTCATCCTTTTCATAGGGTTTCACCCTATGCTATAAGACTACGTCCTTTCAGGACTTTTCTCTTGTTATATTAGATTGGTTTACCCAAAGCCAGGGGCTAAACCCTAACGAATTACGGGGCAATCACGCCGGAGTGAACGAATGAAGTACACGACTGAATAAAGTTGCTCAAGAGAGCAACGAAATTCGGTCCTGTCTAAAATATTGTAGATTGAGACTTATTAATATGTTTTTTATAGCTATAATTTAATTTACTATAATGATGCGTCGTCATGCCACAGGAGGTGAACGAGTATGACAGAATGCAGTACTTTTATGAAAAGTTGATTAATGGCTAAAAATTAGTGGATTATTCTTCCTTCTATAGATGGTCCATGATTACCATTTGGTTTTTATTTGTTAAATTTAACTGAACCCTCGCAAAGTACTCCTGGCAGAGCACTTTGTACCTATATAAAAAGAAACATTATGAAATTGAAATCTTGTATTTTAATCCTCGCTTTTTTTTGCCTAGTAAGTAATGCCTATTCACAATACGACGGGTATAAACGAAATCCTGATGGAAGCTATTCCGTTGGCGGATGCTATGACAGCTATAAGAAAAACGATGATGGAAGTTATGCCGTAGGAGGGGGGTACAAAAGTTATATTAGAAACGCAGACGGCAGTTATGTATGTGGCGGTGCCTACAATGGATACAAACGGAATCCTGACGGCACTTATGCATGTGGCGGTGCCTATAACGGGTATAAACGCAATCCAGATGGGACCTATGTATGCGGTGGCGCTTATAATGGTTATAAAATAAATCCAGACGGGAGTTTCGTCCTTGGGGGAAAATATAATGGTTTTAAACGCAATCCAGATGGGACCTATGTATGTGGGGGCGCTTATACAGGATACAAAAGAAATCCAGATGGCAGTTATGCTGTGGGTGGCCGATATAATGGCTATAAAAGCAATCCCGATGGCAGTTTTGCTGTGGGGGGAAGCTACAATAGTTATAAGCGTAATGCTGATGGAAGCTATTCCGTGGGCTGGGGTATTTGTAACGAGTAGTGGGTTCTGCCCTCAGATTTTATTTTTATATTTTCATGTGGAGTAAATCCTAAAGTATTTTTTATTCGATTATTAATTCTTAGCTTAGATGTTTCAGTATCTATCTAACCATTTGTGAAAGCTGAAGTAAAAACGGATAATAATGAAAAACACCACTATAGATATAAACGAATCGACTATTAAACAATACGTTAATTCGTTGCGACCCGAGGATCCTGAAATTCGCGCTAAGCTCGATTTTGGATATTCATATGAAAATAATGTTTTTATTCTTTATACCATAAGACCGATTTGGAACAAACCAAATGAATACCAGAATTTGGAGTATGCTAAAATTAGGTTTTATAAAACTAGACAAGAATGGAGTTTGTTTTGGAAGCGCGGTAACGGTAAATGGGAACTTTATGAAGCCCTTCCTAAATCCAATCATTTGGATAAAATAATTGAGGAAATAAGACAAGATAAATTCTCTTGCTTTTTGGGATAATGCCAATCGAATGATGGTTAAAGAAATTGGGGGTATATTGATGTAAGGGTATTACGGTGATTATGATTTATACGAAATGGAGGAGATGTAATTATGTAATCGTATGATGTTATTTAAATTTCCTTCTCTAGAGGTTTTCAAATAGGTTGATAATTTAATACCTGATTCTTTAAAGAGACGATCTAGTAGTAAGAAGGTAGGCATTAGAAAAAGAGAACCGAAGAGTGGTGAGATATTATCAGCAAATGGATTGAATCGAAAGAAATTGATTTTAATTGCCAATATATTTTTACAGAATAAGGATGTAGCTATTCTTGAGGTTTTTATATGAGTTTTAATGCATACCCATGAATTAAATATAGATTGGGATTTTCATCATTAAACCAATTTGTTTATTTTGTATCTATATAGCAGAACCCCCGTAAATATTGAAACATGAATAACCAAGTAGTTTTTTTTCTATTACTAAGTATGTTTTTGTCATGTTCTAATGACGATGTGGTCGAACCTGAAGAAATGCCAGAATTAGAAACCATCGACATCCCTGAATCGACGGTTAATTACAACTCAAATGATAATTGGGTATTTCATCCAAATAAAACAACGATTTTACCTAATTTTAAGCTCGATATTGCCGTCATAGATAAAGATTTAGAAGTAGAGCAGATCATTCCCATTACCAATAACTCTGTGACCAATACCGGTATCGATGTGTTTTTTGTACATCCCACGGTATTGACTCAAAATGCAAAACCGGAAAATATCGACATTGAAGATCAAATTGACTTTCAAATCGCCGGAACGGTTTTGGCCCAAGGCGGTCTACTCGCCAAATACGGTAGAATGTTTGCGCCGAAATATCGACAATCAACGGGTAAAACCTATCAATCCAATGTGGACAAAGAAGAGCAGGCCAATATTATCGCCACTTCCTATAGTGATGTCAAGGCTGCCTTTCTCCATTATTTGGACCATTACAACAATGGAAATAAGATCATTTTGGCTGGACATTCCCAAGGTTCTTATTTGCTTTCACTGTTGTTGAGAGATGTATTTGATAACGATGAAAATCTAAGAAGTCAATTGGTCACCGCTGCCCTTGGAGGAATGAGGTTTATTTTTGCCGATAATGGACAATACAAAGGCGGTTTTTATGAAAACATTCCTCTGTGTACCACGACAGATCAATGTGGATGTATCAATACTTGGGCCAGTTTTGATGAAGATCGATCCTTGGCCAGTGTGAATTATGCCATGCCTCAGTTTAATCCATATCTCATCAATAGCGGTCTGGTTTATCGGGCGTATAATGAAAACGAAGATTGGTTGGTTCAAGATTTTAGCTATTACGGAGAAAATCCCAGTGAGTTAATAAATTATATTACCCCTGATGCCAGTTACAACTTCAGTCCCGGGAATAATTTTATTGCATTCAATGGTCTATATACTGCAAGGTTTAAGAGGGAGGACAGGGAAAGAGTTGCATTGAGTATAGATCATAAACCGCAAATAGATGACGATAGGCCCAATGAATTATTGGATGAAAAAAACACTTTTAATTATCCGGTATGGGGTTATCATGTAAAAGATTACCACATCTATCTATGGGCTTTAATGGAGCAAATAGATGCAAAAATCCAAGGTTGCAGTAATTGAATAGATAATGAATGGAGGCCACTGTGTCGAGGTGAACGAATGAAGTTGCACAAAGGGCAACCCGATGGACTAAATCTAACTGAGTAGGGTCCGCAGGACCATTGGTAGTCAATCTACCAATGACGAAAGCTCCAAAGCCACTGGCTTTGGGCAAACCAATCTAATACGAATTACATTTATAATTTATAAGCTTACCCACCCACGACACGGGGGTCGTGGTGCCCTCGTTGAAGGTAGATTTACTACCTTCAGTACTTCGTACTTTACTCGGTTATCTTTCGATTTATTTGAAGTTTTACATCGTTTAAAATACTCGCCGTAGCTACGGCTATGCCTGTGTTTTTAGCCTCGTCTAACTCCAAATATTTTCGAAATCTTTTCCGTCATCATAAAATGTAAATCGTATAATATAACAAGAGAAAAGTCCTGAAAGCGGCGCACTGAGCTTGGTCGAAGTGGACGTAGTCTAATAGCATAGGGTGAAACCCTATGAAAAGGATGCCTTCCTAGAAAAAAGTCCTGAAGGGACGAGGGAATTCATTTCTATCGTCAGCAAACAACATTTTTCTATTAAAATCAATGATTGATGTGAATTGAATGATAACATGAATGTTGATCCTCATGGATTTGTCACACTTTTTGCCCAATCTATCCTATTATATCATTACAGGGAATGAAAAGATATGAT
The DNA here is from genome assembly GCF_021729155.1 of Membranihabitans marinus. Taxonomy (GTDB): domain Bacteria; phylum Bacteroidota; class Bacteroidia; order Chitinophagales; family Saprospiraceae; genus Membranihabitans; species Membranihabitans marinus. The sequence continues at coordinate 4,946 of NZ_JAJQYA010000031.1, forward strand.
CTCTTCTTGTCAGAAGATTGACAATGCAAAAAGTCCGCCAAATCATCATTGTTTGATGCCGATACATCTCACCCACTCGAGGGAATAATCCCTCGGTTCCCTCATCAAATGCCTTTAGTAGGCATTTGGCTCTTTGAGCTGCATTCGGTCATGTCTCTACGTTCAGTCGTGACTGCCCCATAAATCGACAGTGTTTTACCTTCGACTAAGGCTAGATTACAATAGCTCATAAGATGAATAACATCGATTATTCGAAATATAACCGACGATTATACACGGAGTATTAAATGGTGGCTTCCTCTGTGGTTAACTGCCTTCGTTCTCAAAGAGTTTATAGAGGATTTCGAGATTGGGTTCGAGGATGATTTCAGTCCGACGATTGAGGTTTTTATTCTCTTCCGTATCATTGGGCGCGACAGGACTGTAGAATGCTCTACCCGATGCGATGATTCGTTCTGGGTTCAGACCATTGGCCGTCAATATTTGAACGACGGCAGTTGCGCGTTCTACACTGAGCTGCCAATTTCTAAACGGTGTGCCATCGGAATCGGTATGACCCTCTACATTGATATTGATCTCGCGATTGTCTCGCAATACACTGGCCAACTGAATCAATGCTTTTCGACCTTGGTTGTCAATTACGTTTGAACCTTTGGCAAAAAGAAGTTCTTGACTCAAACTCACGTATATTTTGCCATCTTTTTCACGGATGGATAAGTCCGTCTTAGAAAAACTATTTAAAGCTTCGGTAATGGTAGATTTCAACATGTCCATTTGCTCCTTTTGCTGATTGGACTCGTCCCGCAATTGGGTTAACTTTCGCTCACGCATTTCGATATCCCTCATTAAGCTGTCCAGGCTAACTTTTTGATCGTTGAGATCTTTTTCCTTCGTGGCCAATTCTCTACTGAAAGCGGCCATATCTTCGGAATAGGTCGTGATAAGTTTATCTTTTTCCACCAATGCATTGTCATATGATTTTTGCAATTGTTGGTGACTGCCTTCCAGGGAAGCTAATTTTTGCTTGGTTTCGTTGAGTTCTTCGCGAAGGTTTTCCAAGAGTGCTGCTTTCTGTTCGAGATCGGCGATAACCTTCTCATTGTATTCATTCGATTTTTGCAATTGGGTTACTTTTCGATCTGCTGATCGGTAGCGTTTATCCAATTCTTCATATTTTTTTGTGGGTACACAAGAACTGAGTAACCACGCAAAAATGAAAATCACAAAAATTTTTTGATACATATTCCTTAAAATTACAAATGCAAATATAAAATTTAATAATATTGGCAGTAGATTAATAACTATATATTTAATGCTAAACGATTATAATTTTATTATTATACTGATACTAGGGCTATTAACATCTTGTAAACATTCTGTTAATCCCGTCGAATCCGGTGATAAGACCAGTAAATTGGATGAATTGCCGCCCACCATCTATTTGGAAGATAGTGTTTTTAGTGATTCTATGCAATTAATGTTTCTAGTCGAAAACCCAGCAGGAAGCTATCGATATCGCAAATATGACTTTCAAACTTCTGCTTGGTATGCCGTGGATAAACTGATGGAAAGAAAATTTTTGCCGGGACCACTTCACAGTGGAAAGGTCGTATATCGAAGAGAAGAAAAAAATATTGTCGGCAATTATTTTCTGATGAGCAAGGACAAAAGACCTGGCGATGTTGTTGCCGTCATGCCCTTGGCTCAATTGCAAATTAACAATAAAGAGAGTATCGTGATTTTTAAGCCTGTGGATGAGTCCGATCAATTGGATCACTGTATGGACTTTGACGAATGGTTTACCATCTGCGATGAATACCGCTATTTTATTCAATATTGGCTAGAACGTCAATACAATATCAGATCCATAGAACGAATTCAATGGTTGCCCATCAATACGAGTGATTTTATAACGAGTAATCTTTAGCAATAATTTAGTGATTAGATTTATTCTTATTGACCATCAATGGTTTGTCGGCTAATATTTGATAGTTGGGTAGCAATTTGCCTTTCTTGTTGTGATATTTTTCTTGAATTAAATCCAAGTTCGAAGAAGAATAGAGGTTTGATACCATTTCTTGATGCTTGGGAATGTCCAAACTTTTGATTTCATAGGGAATAGAGGAAGAGGTTTGGATGGTGAAGTAGGATACCAACAACAGGAGAACAGTGGCGGCCACGGCAAGTCCTTGTTTGAAACGCATATTTTTCTGCTGCAATTTTTTAATCTTTAATTCAGCATCTATTTTTTCCCACACCAAGGGGCTGGGGTTTATACTATGTCCGTGTAATTTATCTTGTAAATTTTTCATGTTCAATTATTTAGATGACTTACATCGTCTTTTTATTGTTAGCGCTTTGATTTTTTTTTAAAATACTCTGCAATTTTTTCTTAGCCATGATCAATTGCGATTTCGATGTATGAATACTAATGTTTAAAATCTCAGCTATTTCTCTGTGTTTATATCCTTCGATGGCGTACAAGTTAAATATCGTTCTATAGCCTTCCGGAAGTTCGGCTATGGTCTGTAATAACTCGTCGGCATTGAGTCGGGCGATCGCTTCGGGATCTATGGCTATTTCAAGATCATCTAAGGGTATATGTAGAAGATTTCGCTTATTCTTCCTAATTTTCATTAAGCATTCATTAATCATAATCCGCTTAATCCATCCTTCAAAACTGCCTTCGTTTTTGTAGGAGGTAATCTTGGTGAATATCTTAATAAATGCTTCTGCCAATGCATCTTCGGCTTCTTCAACGTTTTTTAAATACCGAATCCCGATAGACATAAATAACGGGGCATAGGTGTCGTAGAGCTTTTTTTGATCTACTCTATTGCCTTTTTTGAGCCCTGTAATTAATTTATCTACCTCCATACATTTATTATTAGATGAACAAAATAGGTAAAATGTTGTACGTAAGTCTTATTTTTTCTCTGGGAGTAGGGGAACTCTACAGGGGATATGATTAAAGCGCATTATGAGGAGAGGTCGAAAAATGGTTTAATGAGTACTGTATCAAGAGGTAAGCATTTTTTCTATAAAAAATAATACAAAGGAAGGTTAATATAAATGAATTTCAGGTTTGCCAAGCCAGGGGTTTGAGAAAATGGGGTAAGGATTATGGGGATTTATAAAATTTCATGCTAATCAAAAGAAATAATATATTTGCCTATAAATATAAAATGTGGTTATGGCAGAACTAGCTTCAAAATATGATGCTTCCAGTGTAGAAGATAAATGGTATAATGAGTGGATGGAAAAGGATTATTTTTCTTCGGTGCCCGATGAAAGAGAGCCTTATGCGATAGTAATTCCTCCGCCCAATGTGACAGGTATTTTACATATGGGTCATATGTTGAACAATTCGATTCAGGATATTTTGATTCGAAAAGCGCGACTGGATGGGAAAAATGCTTGTTGGGTGCCCGGTACCGATCACGCTTCTATAGCAACTGAGGCCAAGGTCGTTCAATGGTTGCGAGAAAAGGGGATGAAGAAGGGTGATCTTACACGAGAAGAGTTCTTAACCTATGCATGGGAATGGACGGATAAGTATGGAGGGATAATTCTCCATCAACTGAAAAAACTCGGTGCATCTTGCGATTGGTCTCGGACCGCATTTACCATGGATGAGTCTAGATCTGAGCAGGTGATTCAAGCCTTTATCGATATGTATAATTCGGGAAAATTGTACCGGGGGTTGAGAATGGTGAATTGGGATCCAGAAGCCAAGACTGTTTTGTCCAATGAGGAAGTTCTGTATTCAGAGGAAAATTCTAAATTGTATCACCTCAAATATCCAGTGGCCGACAGTGACGACTACGTAGTAATAGCCACTACCAGACCTGAGACTATTTTGGCCGATACCGGTGTGGCGGTTCATCCTGAGGACGATCGATATGCGGGATTAAAGGGGCAGTCGGTCGTGGTGCCGATAGTCAATCGAGCAGTCCCCGTTATTTTTGACGATTACGTAGATCGCGAGTTTGGAACCGGAGCATTGAAAGTCACTCCGGCACACGATGTCAATGACTATGAAATAGGTCAGCGTCACAATTTGGAAGTGATTAATATTTTTGAAGAAGATGCTACCCTAAATGCCGACGGTCTGCACTATGCTGGCCAGGATCGATTCGAGGTGAGAAAGGCCATCGTGAAAGAATTGGAAGAAAAGGGATTTTTGATAAAAGTAGAAGAATATGTCAACAATGTAGGACGTTCAGAACGGACAAAAGCCGTTGTTGAGCCTCGACTTTCTTTGCAATGGTATGTGAATACGGAAGCATTGGCCGAGCCGGCATTGAAGGCCGTAATGGATGATGTCATTCGGTTTTTTCCTGAAAACATGAAAAACACTTATCGACATTGGATGGAAAACATCCGCGATTGGTGTATTTCGAGACAGTTGTGGTGGGGGCATAGAATTCCGGCCTATTATTACCAAGACGAGATAGTAGCGGCTGCCAGTCCAGAAGAAGCTTTGGCTCAAATGCAGGAGAAATTTCCAGAGACACAACTGACCATCGATGATCTTCGACAGGATGAAGATGTGTTGGATACTTGGTTCTCCAGTTGGTTGTGGCCTTTCTCGGTTTTCAATGGTATGAGAAGCAATGCCGAGGTGGATTATTATTACCCTACGGCCACCTTGGTGACGGGATGGGATATTATATTTCTTTGGGTCGCTCGAATGGTGATGGCAGGTTATGAGTGGAAAGGAGAACGTCCGTTTAAAGAAGTGTATTTCACGGGAATGGTGAGGGATAAACAGCGCCGAAAAATGAGTAAATCATTGGGTAATTCACCAGATGCCCTTCAATTATTGGCGGATTATGGGGCTGATGGAGTACGATTTGGACTACTGTCATCTTCACCTGCAGGTGGAGATTTGTTGTTTGACGACAAGCTCTGTGAACAAGGTCGTAACTTCTGTAATAAAATGTGGAATGGTCTTCGATTGATCAAAGGTTGGACGGTAGATGATGCCGGAGTAGATGACCGCGATGTATTGATGCGGACAACGGCATTAGATTGGATCAGCAACCAATTTCAGGCTCTCTTGGCCGAATTGGATCAAGAGTTTGAACAATATCGTCTATCTGAGGTAGCTAAGAAATTGTACAATTTTATATGGAATGAATTTTTCTCATGGTTTTTGGAGATGGTAAAACCTCCCTATGGTCATCCCATTGATCGTGCGAGTTATGAAAGAATATTAAATATTTATGAGGAATTGATGATTGCTCTTCATCCATTTATGCCTTTTATTACGGAAGAAATTTATCAAAATTTAAGGGAGAGATCTAGTGACGATCACGTAATGGTGGCTCAGTGGCCGAAGCAAGGCAATATTGATTCTTCGCTATTTTCATCTTTTGAATTGGTCAAAGATTTGGTGTCCAATGTCAGGGATTTGAGAAATAAGAATCAGATCAAACAGCGTGACCCCTTGACCATGAAAATGTTGGCAGGTGTGGAAAGTAAGGAATTATTGTCCAATGCGGGATTGCGTGAATTGTTGCTTAAAATGGCCGTTGTAGAAGAACTGGAAATCGTAGATGCCGCTCCAGAAGTACCTCATGCCAATATTGTCGCACAGACGGTAAAAGCTTTTGTGATATTGCCAGCTATGGATGTAGAAGAAGAGCGGGCAAAATTAAAAGCAGAATTGGATTATGCCCTCGGTTTTGTAAAATCGATCTCGGGAAAACTGAGCAATGCCAAGTTTGTAAATAATGCACCAGCGGCGGTAGTGGACAAAGAGCGCAAAAAATTAAGTGATGGACAAGCGAGGGTGTCCATGTTGGAAGAGAGTTTGGCTCGGCTTAAGTAAAGATAATCAATATCAAGAGGCAAGGTTTATCCTTGCCTTCTGCTTTTTTAGGGATATTGTTTTAAGAGTTGAGACAGCAGGGATTTGGGAATCGTGAGGGCTGTTCCGTGACGCAGGCCTTTGGGGAAAGATATTTGATCAGAGATGTCTGTCCAAGTTTGCCAATCCGAGGTTTTCATTGCACCCATTCTATGTCTGGTATATTCATCGTAATAGACGATATATTCCTTTCCTATTTTTAATACTGTTGGTCCTTCTATCCATGAAGGGGAAAAACTGGGCAAGGCAGGGCCATACCCTTTATTCATTCTTTTGCTGGAAGTTATACGAAGATTTTTTTTGGCCTCGGGATATTTGGTTTCATCTTTCACGATCATTTTATAGCCCTTGTCGACGGGGACGATAACGCCGTCAATTACATTGAACCCATCATCGTATAGCAACTTCGTAGGGCTAAAAGTCTCGAAATCATCGGTTAGAGTATAATACATGCGATGATTGTAATTTTTGTCCCCACTGTTATCGGTTTTGGGGAATTTGCCGGGAATAGTCGTCGACCAATATATCATATATCGCTTCTTGTTGTCATCGTAAATGATTTCTGGCGCCCAGCAATTGAGGGCTGAATCTTCGTCATCCATCACCGGGATAAATTTTTGATCGGACCAATGAATGAGGTCTTTGGTGGAGGCATAGCCAATGCCTTTTTCACCCCAACTCACCGTCCACACCATGTGATAGCTGCCGTCCGGACCTTGAATCATACATGGATCGCGCATCAGTTTGTCTTCGCCTACCACGGGTTGCAATATTGATTGATCCTGATTGAGGCTTATCCATTCTATTCCATTGTCACTATAGGCTATATGTAATCCGTCTTCTCCATTGTTTTTAAAATAGGTGAAAAGATATGCCGAATCCGATTGACTGTATAGGGGGAGGATAAATCCGATTAAAAGGAGGGTGATTGTTTTTCTGGAATCGAAATTAATTTGTTTCCGTTTCATAGGATTAATGGAATTAAATGATTTTAATTATATCTTAGATAAAGATATAATTTTATGTTTTTATCGTTTAATTTCTGTTATTTTTAACCACATGAAGCAATCCACCGCGGCCAAATTAGTTTCTGTTACCATAATTATTGGTGCAATGTATTTATTGCAGGGCGTTTTGGTGCCATTGCTTTTTGCCAGTTTAATATCTGTTATTCTATGTCCACTTACGGTGTTTTTGGAAAAGAAAAAAGTGCCCAGTATACTGGCTGCTGCTCTTACGGTATTGATCGCTTTTATAGTGATTAGTGGAATAGTTTGGTTTATTGTAAATCAAGTTATTATTATTGGCAGTATTGATTATCAATTTCAAGAAAAGTATACAGAGATTATCTCGGCTTTGGAAAATTTCTTTATGACAAGGTTCAATCTTCAGCCCACCGACGTATGGGAGTGGATTAAGGAACAATCTCAAGATCTTATCAATTCTGTGACGGGATATGTATCGGTGTTATTTAGTTCTGCGGGCAATACAGTGGCCAACTTTGTATTAATGCCATTGTATATATTTTTTATGTTGTACTATCGCGATTTTTTTGTTGCCTTTTTTTACCGAGCTTTTCCCAATACTCCTGAGGATAAGGTGTCCAATACCTTGAATCGAATCTATTATGTGATCCAAAGTTATATTCTAGGGTTGGTCACGGTAATGGGTATAGTGGCCGTGCTGAATACCATCGGATTATGGGTTATGAATATTCAGTACGCATGGTTTTTCGGGGTGTTGGCTGCCCTGTTGTTATTGATTCCCTATATTGGGATAGCCATAGGGTCGATTTTACCGGCTGTGTTTGCCTTGGTGACTATGGACAGTGGATGGTACGCCGTCGGTGTTTTGGTTTGGTTTCAAGTGGTTCAATTTTTTGAAGGTAATTTTATTACCCCCAATATAGTAGGAGGAAAAGTCAGCGTCAATCCCATGTTTGCCATTATTTCTTTGTTGTTGGGCAGTATGCTTTTTGGTTTGCCAGGTCTAATTTTGGCCATGCCCATGATGGCAGTATTGAAGGTTGCCATGGATGCCAGTCCAGAATGGAGTGCTTTTGGTTTTGTGATAGGAGAGCCAGAAAAACAGTATCTTCATAAAAAGTCCAAGAACAGGAGAAAAAGAAAATGGCGGATCCCCAGTCAATATAGAAATCGAAAGTAATGTAAATCACAATAACTCTTGGTGAAACTGCATTCGGTCATGTCTCTACGTCGAGGCGTGATTGCCCCGTAATTCGTTAGGTATTTTGCCACTGTGCCGAGGTGAACGAATGAAGTTGCACAAAGGGCAACTCGATGGACTAAATCTAACTGAGTAGGGTCCACAGGACCATTGGTAGTCAATCTACCAATGACGAAGGCACCAAAGTCACTGGCTTTGGGTGGGTAAGCCAGATTAGAGAAGTCATGCCCACTGCGGCATGACTAGTATTTATGAAAACTGACTGTGTGGTTTTGATATTAAAAGATAAGAATATGTGTCAGGAATTCACCCGATTCTATTATGTCGTCCTTTCAGGACTTCTTTTCAAGATGACAATTAATTCATAGGGTTTCACCCTACGCTGACATATTTTGTCCTTTCAGGACTTATTTATCAAGCTGGCTCCGGCGTGACCGCAATATATGTTAATAGGTTTTATATCACCATTCCGAGGAATGACAGCAACATAATTCGATAGGTTTTTAGCCACTGGCTTTGGGCAAACCAATCTAATACGAATTACATTTATAATTGATAAGCTCACCCACCCACGACACGGGGGGCGTGGTGCCCTCGTTGAAGGTAGATTTACTACCTTCAGTACTTCGTACTTTACTCGGTTATCTTTCGATTTATTTGAAGTTTTACATCGTTTAAAATACTCGCCGTAGCTACGGCTATGCCTGTGTTTTTAGCCTCGTCTAACTCCAAATATTTTCGAAATCTTTTCCGTCATCATAAAATGTAAATCGTATAATATAACAAGAGAAAAGTCCTGAAGGGACGTAGTCTAATAGCATAGGGTGAAACCCTATGAAAAGGATGCCTTCCTAGAAAAAAGTCCTGAAGGGACGAGGGAATTCATTTCTATCGTCAGCAAACAACATTTTTCTATCAAATTCAATGATTGATGTGAATTGTATGATACCATGAATGGTGATGGTCATGGATTTGACACACTTTTTGCCCAGTATCTCTTATGTCCCCCGGCCGAGACATGAGTATGTTTTCTAGATAAAAATATTCTTCAGACATGCAAAATCTAGATTGTAAGACTTACAAATCGTCAGTATACATTTATCACAATATTTTCATTTCGTCCTAGGTCGTATTATTGGTAGCCCTTGGCTTGCAATCCGTAGAGTTCAGCGTACTTCCCATCTATATCAATGAGTTCATCATGAGATCCTTCTTCGATGAGTTGACCGTGCTCCAAAAACAGGATGCGATCAGCCATTCTCACCGTTGAAAATCTATGGGATATAATCACGCCTCGGCACAGTGGCCTCCTACCCACCCGAGCCCAGTGGTCTCGGTTCCTTCGCCAAATGTCCCTTAAGGACATTTGGTTGCTCTAAGGAGCAACTTTGCTCAGTCATCTTCGTCAAAGGTCGATTTACGACCTTTGGTTGCCATTCTGGCAACTTTACTCAATTACGCCGTAGCTACGGCTATGCTGGAACCCCTCCCGAAACGCGGAGGTTTCGGCTCCTTTATCAAATACCCATTAAGGGCATTTGGTAGTCTTTCAGACTACTTCATTCAATCGTGTATCTACGTCGAGGCGTGACCGCCCCGTAATTCGTTAGGGTTTAGCCACTGGCTTTGGGTAAACCAATCTAATATAACAAGAAAAAAGTCCTGAAGGGACGTAGTCTAATAGCATAGGGTGAAACCCTATGAAAAGGATGCCTTCCTAGAAAAAAGTCCTGAAGGGACGAGGGAATTCATTTCTATCGTCAGCAAACAACATTTTTCCATCAAATTCAATGATTGATGTGAATTGAATGATACCATGAATGGTGATGGTCATGGATTTGTCACACTTTTTGCTCAGTATCTCTTATGTTCTCCGGCCGAGACATGAGTATGTTTTCAAGATGAAAATATCCTTCAGACATACAAAATCTAGGTTGTAAGACTTACAAATCGTCAGTATACATTTATCACAATATTTTCATTTCGTCCTAGGTCGTATTATTGGTAGCCCTTGGCTTGCAATCCGTAGAGTTCAGCGTACTTCCCATCTATATCAATGAGTTCATCATGAGATCCTTCTTCGATGAGTTGACCGTGCTCCAAAAACAGGATGCGATCAGCCATTCTCACCGTTGAAAATCTATGGGATATAATCACGGCACTCTTGTTGACCATTAATTCAGTGAAGCGCTCGAAAACTTCGTGTTCTGCTCTGGCATCTAGGGCAGAGGTTGGTTCGTCGAGTATAAAGAGTTGGGCATCTCTTACATAAGCCCTTGCTAAGGCTATTTTTTGCCATTGTCCTCCTGATAATTCGACTCCATCGTTAAATCGTCGTCCCAGCATTTGATCAATCCCATTGGGCAATTCACTGACAACTTCTGAAGCCAAACTTTTTTCTGCTGCATAATCTATAATGTCATTTAGCTGATGACCATTTTTTTGATTTTTGCTAATGATATCAATATTGCCTATGGCTATATTTTCTTTTGCCGTAAAGTCCAGTCGAATATAATCTTGAAAAATGATACCAATATTTTTGCGCAAGTCATCCAATTGGATGCGGTCTAGTGGAATGTTGTCCACATATATTTTCCCTTCGCTGGGATCATATAATCGTGATAGCAGCTTGATTAAAGTGGTTTTTCCAGCGCCATTTTCTCCAACTAGCGCTATTTTTTCATTTGCTCCAATGGTGAAACTGATGTTTTTTATGGCGTAAATATTGCTTCCTGGATATTTAAATCCGACATTTTCAAATCGAAATCCCTCTTTGATGGGATTGGGAAAAGGCAGCATTTCAGCACTTTGTTTTATGGTGGGTTGAATTTCAAAAAAGTCAAATAAATCGGTTAAATATAGGGAGTGTGAAGATATCTGTGAGAATCTCAACATGATACCCTGTAGTCCAGATTGCATTCGCTTAAAAGTTCCAGATAAAAATGTCAGTGTTCCCAAGGTGATTAGACCTTGAATGGTTTGTAAAATGATGACTACATAGGCCCCATAATAGGCCAAACTACCCAATGCGGAAAGCAATCCGGCCCAAGTGGATTTTTTAATGATGAGTTTGCGATTGGCCAAATAGTATTCGTGAGCTAGGGTCTTAAATCTCTGAGCGAGAAAACGAGCTAGGTTAAAGATTTTCACTTCCTTGGCCGCCGTATTTGATGCCCCTAAAAAACGCAGATAATCGAGTTCTCTTCTTTCTTGTGTCCACGATCGAGTCAGTGAATAGGACTGCATATTGAAGTGCATTTCACCGATAAATGTGGGGATTACCGCAATGATGAGGAGAATAATAAGCCAGGGACTAAATACAATAAGTCCCAATGCCAGAGACAACAATGATATCAATTCCTGCAGCTGAGTGAGGACCAAAGACAATAGTACCGTCCTACTATTGGTTTGTTGCCGTGCGCGTTCCATTTTGTCATAAAAGTCAGCATTCTCGAATTGGTATAGATCGAGAGTGGCTGCGTGATGGATTATTTTTTCCGAGGTATGGTTGCTAAACAAATCTCCGAGCAATCCATCGATTAGTTGGATCAATTGTCTTAGGAAAATTTGGACGATGACCAGTCCGGCTTCTAAACCCAACATATACCATAGGTAGGTCTTGGACATTTGGTTGTCCTCCATTAAGGCAATAACCGTGTCTATTATTTCTTTGCCCACATATAGTATGGCCAGAGGTAGGAGGGCTGCCACCAATCTGAGACCAATATTCCAAAGCGTCATAGTCGGTTGGGTCTCCCATATCAAACGAAGAAATCGCGGCAGATTGCCCATGGCTTGCCATTGCTCCTTTAGCGATAATTTTGGTGGTTGTTTTTTTCGTGGAGGCATATTATATTAACTTGTTATTTTATACAATTAAAAGTAATAAATAGTTGTAAAGGGATTGGGGCTGGAAAAGTGATTGATGAGAATTTTAATAAAAAAATTCATCGTGTAAATTAAGTTCAAATTATTGAATATCTTCGAATTATTAGTCAAGCTATTCATGTGTGGGAGTGAAGTTCTTCCTTTATGACTGTTGAGACGGCGTATAATTTCAGTATATTTGTAATACTAAATACGAACCTATGTCAGATTTCCTACACCTTCATTGCCATACTCAGTTTTCCCTGTTAGATGGTGCCTCCAAGATCGATGTGATGATGAACAAGGCAGCCCAAGACGGACAAAAAGGCATTGCTTTAACCGATCACGGCAATATGTTTGGCGCCTTTAAATTTGTAGCGGAAGCCGACAAGCGAGGGATTAAGCCCATAGTGGGATGTGAGTTTTATTTAGTAGAGGACCGGTTTAAAAAATCGTTCTCTCGCAAAGCCGGAGAAAAAGACAAACGTTACCATCAGTTGTTACTGGCCAAGAATATTACCGGGTATCGCAACCTGTCGATGCTGTGTAGTTTGGGATTTATGGAAGGACTGTACAATGATTTTCCTCGTATCGATAAAGGATTATTGGAAAAATATCACGAGGGTATTATTGCCACGAGTTGCTGTATTGGAGCAGAATTACCACAAAATATATTGGCTGGAGATCTGGCCTTGGCTGAGGAAAATTTGAAATGGTGGTTGGAAATGTTTGGCGAAGATTACTATATTGAATTGCAGCGCCACCGCGGTTTGGATGATATCGATGGCAGGGGAGTGAGCCAAGAAGATATCAATCAAGAATTGTTGAAGTTGGCCAAGAAATACAATGTCAAAACCATAGCTACCAACGATTCTCACTATGTGGAGGAAAGCGATTGGAAAGCCCATGATATTCTACTCTGTATCAATACGGGGAATAAAGTCAATGAGGATAAAAGGTTTAAATTTCCGAGTTCAGACTTTTATTTTAAGACTCAAGCCCAGATGCAGCAGTTGTTTGCCGATGTTCCTCAGGCCATTGAGAATACCATGGATATATACGACAAGATAGATCATCTCAAGTTGTCACGGGACATATTGGTGCCTGCTTTTCCTGTTCCCCCTGAATTTCCAAGCCAGGAAGAATATCTCCGTCATATCACCTATGAAGGAGGTAAAAAGCGATATCAGGAAATCAACGAAGTGGTCAGAGAACGACTGGATTTTGAATTGAGTGTAATCAATGGAAGTGGATATGCTGGATATTTTTTGATCGTCCAGGATTTTACCACGATTGCACGGAAACTGGGCGTGTCCGTGGGACCGGGCAGGGGATCGGCAGCTGGATCTGCTGTGGCCTATTGTCTGGGGATTACCAATGTAGATCCCATAAAATACGATTTGCTGTTTGAGAGATTTCTAAATCCAGAAAGGGTGTCCATGCCCGATATCGATATCGATTTTGATGACGAGGGGCGAAGTAAAGTGATCGATTATGTAGTCGATAAGTACGGGCGCAATCAGGTGGCTCAAATAATAACCTATGGTTCGATGGCGGCTAAAATGTCAATTCGAGATGTGGGGCGGGTTTTGGATATTCCTTTATTTGAAGTCAATCAGATTTCTAAAAATTATCCCAGTCACCCCAAGGCCAGTTTGGAGAGGTTGTTGAAAAAGGGCAATATTGATGAGAAAATTCGAGGAGATTTATCTCCTGAGGACGAACAGAAAGCCCAGCTTATTCGCAAGATGTCTGAAGAGGACAGCCCTATAGGCGAGATGTTGCGAACGGCTAGAAACCTAGAGGGTTCGGTTCGAAACACTGGGATTCACGCTTGTGGAGTGATAATAACTCCCAAGGATATTCGAGAAATTATTCCTGTTTCGGTAGCTAAAGATTCAGATTTATTGGTCACTCAGTTTGACAATTCAGTGGTGGAAGATGCCGGATTGTTGAAAATGGACTTTTTGGGTTTGAAAACCTTGACCATTATTAAAGATGCCATTAAACTGATTAAAAAGCGCTATCCCGATGTAGATATTGATCCCGATAAAATTCCATTGGACGATGAATTGACTTATGAGAAAATATTTCAAAAAGGTCAGACCATCGGAGTATTCCAGTACGAGTCCCCCGGAATGCAAAAAAACCTTAAACTATTAGCACCCAATAAATTTGAGGATTTAATTGCCATGAATGCCTTGTATAGGCCGGGGCCGATGCAGTACATCCCCAACTTTGTCGAGCGTAAACACGGTCGTGAGGAAATTGTCTACGATTTGGCCGATATGGAAGAATACTTGGCCGAGACTTATGGGATTACCGTTTATCAAGAACAGGTAATGCTACTTTCGCAAAAATTGGCAGGATTTAGTAAAGGTCAAGCCGATATCCTGAGAAAGGGTATGGGTAAAAAGAAGAAAAAAATTATTGATGAACTATGGCCTTTGTTTTTAAAAGGTGGAGAGGAACGCAATCACCCCCGCAAGGTATTGGAGAAGGTGTGGAAGGACTGGGAGGCATTTGCTGCCTATGCCTTTAACAAGTCACACTCTACTTGTTATGCCATAGTGGCCTTTCAAACGGCCTATCTCAAGGCCCATTATCCCGCCGAATTTATGGCAGCGGTATTAATGCACAACTATTCGGATATCACCAAGTTGGAATTTTTCCTAAAAGAGTGCCGGGCTATGGGGATTAATGTATTGGGACCTGATGTCAATGAGAGTTCATTAAATTTTGATGTCAATCCTGATGGAAATATTAGAATCGGTCTATACGGACTGAAAGGAGTGGGGGAATCAGCGGCCAAATCTTTGGTGGAAGAGCGCGAACAGAATGGTAAATTCCAAAGCGTTGAAGATTTTATTAAGAGGATCAATTTGAGAACGGTCAACAAGAAGAGTATTGAAAATTTAGTCTATGGCGGAGGCTTTGATACTTTTCCCGATATTCATAGGGCGCAGTATTTTGAACCATCAGACAAATACGATACCTTTATTGAACACATCGTTCGATATGGGAATATGTATAAAGACGCCAAAAATTCAATGGAAAACTCATTGTTTGGCTTTGAATCTACGGTAACCCTTCAAATGCCCAGCCCCCCAGAAGTAGAGCCTTGGCAGTTGATGTATAAACTGGAGAAGGAAAAAGAAATCGTAGGCATATACGCCAGCGGACATCCCCTGGATCAAGTCAGTAGATTGTTGAAGGAAATGACGGACTGCGATTTGAGGACTATGGAAGATCACATTGTGGCCGGTAGAAGATTCAAAGTAGGTGGGCTAGTGACTTCTGCGAGAGCGGGAATTAGTAAGCGTGGTTTGGAATACTGCGTATTTACGATTCAGGATTACAGCGGAACCTATGAGTTTTTTATCAGTGGTAAGACCTACCTTAATAATAGGGGGTTGTTGGAAGTGGGAAATTTCCTTCTGTTGTCGGTAGCTTTTAATCAAACCAGAGGGGGCGATGTGAGACATTCTATTGAATCGGTCAATCTCTTAAGAGAAATAGCTGCCAAATCCATTGTCGGAGTTCAATTAATCGTTCCTATTACCGACATCAACGAAGTGTATATTCATGAGGTAGAAAGTTTTATCAGTCATTATCCAGGACAACAAAAATTGAAATTAATCGTTTTCGACAAGGAGAAGAACGATGTGCAAGTAGGATTTCAGACTACTACCGAAGGGGTGACAGTAGATAATGATTTATTGGATGAATTGGCTTTTAAAGGACATCAATACAAGGTTTTGTTGGGAAATGCTTCATAAAACACTCTATATATTATTAATTCTGGGACTTGGTCTATTTGATGGGAATAGTCAATCCCCTGATAATTTTAAGGGAGTGATACAGTTTGCAGATGTGGAAGACTTGATAGAATCATCATCGGATACCTTACTCATTAATTTTTGGGCGACATGGTGTGCCCCTTGTATCGAAGAATTGCCGCGAATAGATTCTTTTGCGATGAATCATCCAGATGTGAAGATCGTATTGATTAGTCTGGATTTTGAAAATCAACTCGCATCAAAATTAATTCCCTTTATGGAATCTACAGAACTCTCTCATGATGTATATTTGTTGTCGGATCCCGATGTGAATACATGGATTCCCAAGGTAGCGGAACAATGGTCGGGAGCTATACCAGCCAGTTTAGTTTTGACCAGAGGGGAACGATTTTTCTATGAAGGATTGTTTACAACTATAGAAGAAATTGAAAATTTTACGAAAACAGGAAAAATATGAAAGGTTTAATTTACGGAATTGGTGGTTTAATTGCCTTAATGGCGACTGGCGTAGGCACATTTTTAGGGATAAATAATGATATTGTCGCTTATAAAATAGGTGATGTAGTTGCCGATTTTTCATTAAAAGATTTCGATGGCAAAACGGTTTCCCTGTCAGATTATAATGGTTCCAATGGATATATCGTAGTCTTTACTTGTAATACTTGCCCCTATGCAAAGTTGTATGAAGATCGAATTATACAATTGAGTGAAAAATACAAGGCAAAAGGAATTCCTTTGATTGCCATCAATCCCAATGATCCAAGTCTTAAGCCCGGTGATAGTGCCGATGAAATGAGAAGTAGAGCAGAAGAAAAGAGCTAT
Organism: Membranihabitans marinus; assembly: GCF_021729155.1. Lineage (GTDB taxonomy): Bacteria > Bacteroidota > Bacteroidia > Chitinophagales > Saprospiraceae > Membranihabitans > Membranihabitans marinus. The sequence goes on from NZ_JAJQYA010000031.1 coordinate 21,497, forward strand.
CCTTTCCCTTATTTAGTGGATACTAAAGGGATTTACGCCCTTTTTGGTGCCAAAAAAACACCTCAAATCTATGTGTTGGATTCGGCTAAAAAAATTCAGTATATAGGGGCCATCGACGACAATGCTCAGAGTGAGGAAGGAGTAAAAGTCAATTATGTTGACGCTGCTATTGAAGCTGTTCAATCGAATAAAGCCCCAACGGTAAAGGAAACTAGAGCCATTGGATGTACGATTAAACCGCGTTCGTAGTCGGGCAGGGGTTGATACTTCCTTCTACATATAGGATAAGAATTAAAAATGCTGACTAAACTATTATAGGATATTAAAGGGAAATTCTTTTAATCAGTCTTTCTATTTTTTCACCGTTTGTTTGTAAATAATTGTAATCGTGAATATCTTCCAAATTCACTAAGGTTAGTGATTTGTTTCTATATTCCATTGTGCTTTTAACGTCGATTTTCCCCGAGAGATGAAATTCCTTGGCTTGGGTATATTCGTAGACATCTAGAATATTGTTTTCATTGATTCCTCCCCCAGGCATTACGATGATATCATCACCGGCCAACTTAACTAGGGATTGAAGCTGTTTGACTCCTTCGGAGACTGAATTCTTACCGCCGGAAGTCAATACTCTGGGAATGCCGAGTTCAATTAAATCGGTTAGGGCTTTTTCTTGATCCAAGCACTGATCGAAGGCTCGGTGAAAGGTAATGTCCATGTTGCCTGCCAGTGTTATTATTTCCTTGGTTTTGTCGATGTCGATACAACCATCTTTGGTTACAAATCCTATAACAATTCCGTGAACACCAACTTCTTTACAAAATTGGATGGTGGAGGATATTTCTTTCATTTCCGAAGGGGAGTAAATAAAATCTCCACCTCTAGGCCTAATGAGTACGTTTATTGGTATCTTGACCTCGGCTTTGGTACATAGTATTTGACCGGGACTGGGCGTGGTGCCACCGATTTCTAAATTGGAACATAATTCGATCCTATGAGCACCCGCTTGATCTGCTATTAAAGCCGATTGTAATGAATTTGCCGCTATCTCTATTTTCATAAGTAGTATCAGAAAAATTTATAATCTTTGCCAAACTAAATAATAAATACGGTATGAAGAATATTATCTATGGTTTTGTTGCATTTATTTTTGTCACAATGTTTGCATGTGGTAACGATCAAACCAATCTAAAGTATAAAGATTTATTGGAATATGGGATCCCTATTGAGATTCTAGCCCCTGATAGTGTCACTGTTTTTTCTAGTGATATGGGGATTCAGAAAGATGTAAGCCTCAAGGGAGAAGACGGTTATGAGATTCAACTGTTTTATTCCGATGCCTTTCGCAATCAAAAAGATGCGGTTAGTGATTTAAAAGAGGTTATCCAAGCCAATCCCTATTTTAAGGAAATATTAGAGGAATCAGAGAATGGATTCATTTATTCCAATCAATTGGATTCTACCTTAGTCAATTATGGTTTTCGCTATTTAATTGTGAAGGCGGGCAAGGAATTTATTGTTCAACCAGGGATGTTGGGAATCTATACCTTGGACGAAGTGAAGAAGCTATACGATATTGCTGAAAAAATAAAATAGCATTGAGGTTTAAATCGATTTAGTCTAAAAGAATTATAGGTTATTTTGGCCCTAAAGGTCAAATAGAGATTGATTTCTTGTGTTGGATTGGAATTTTTTTGGCTTTGATCGATTATACCGTTTAGAAAAATATAAAATTAGTAGAAATCGAGGGCTTTCTATGGTAAAGCGAAAATTATTTAATTAATTTGAGTGCTTTATAAAAAGTCCTGGCTATTTAATTCTGATTTTAGTGGAAAAGGATAGTTTAGGGCTAATATTTTTTAATGTATAATCGATAAAAAAACTATGAAATTAATACGATTTGGAGAAGTTGGAGCCGAGAAACCAGGATTGTTAATCGACAATAAGAGGTATGATGTCAGTCATCTGGTTTCGGATTTTGATTTCGAATTCTTTGCGGCTAATAAATTAGCAGAATTAAGTGAAGCAGTTGCCGGCGCAGAATTAACAGAAGTGGGGGCAGATGTACGTTGGGCAGCTCCTGTACACCGTCCTGGAAAAATAATTTGCATCGGTTTGAATTACGCCGATCACGCATCAGAATCTGGAATGGAATTGCCCAAAGAACCAGTTGTATTTTTCAAAGCATCGAGCGCAGTTGTTGGACCTTATGACGATGTGGTAATCCCTAGAAACAGTGAGAAAACCGATTGGGAAGTTGAATTGGCTGTAGTGATCGGTAAGAAAGCATCTTATGTATCATTGGAAGATGCATTGGATCACGTTGCCGGTTATACCTTGCACAACGATGTGAGCGAGAGAGGATTCCAATTGGAGAGAGGAGGTCAATGGGTGAAAGGAAAGAGTTGTGATACTTTTGCGCCAATAGGTCCTTGGATATCTACTCCAGATGAAATGGGAGATATCAATCAACTAAATTTGTGGTTGACTGTGAACGATAAGAAATACCAAGATGGTAATACTAAAAACTTGGTTTTTGATATACCTTATATCATTCATTATTTAAGTCAGTTTATGACCCTTGAACCCGGAGATATTATCTCTACTGGTACACCTGCAGGAGTTGGTTTGGGTTTCAATCCACCGATATACTTGAAGGCAGGAGATGTCATGGAGTTGGGTATTGATGGTTTAGGGAGTAGCAAACAAAATGTAGTTCAACACCCATAATTAAATAATTGAGGTGAAAAAATATTGTTTGGCGCTGGATCTCGTACCGGACGAAAAGAAGATAGCCGAATATGAAGCATATCACAAGGCTGTGTGGCCCGAGATATTGAAGAGTATCCACGATAGTGGGGTGACGAAGATGGAAATCTATCGCTTCGGCTATCGCATGTTTATGATTATGACGGTCACGGATGATTTTTCATTTGAACAAAAAGCCAAGGCCGATGCAGACAATCCTAAAGTACAAGAATGGGAAACATTGATGTGGGAATATCAACGTCAGATCCCGGGGTGTAAGCAAGGTGAGAAATGGGTGCTGATGGATAAAATTTTTGAAACAGAAAGTACAGAATTTTATGAAAATTATTGATGCCCACCAACATTATTGGAATTATAACCCAGTTCGAGATGCTTGGATTAACGATGAAATGTCTGTGATCCAACGCGACTTTTTGCCGGAAGACTTGCAGGGGATATTGGCAGAAAATAAAGTGTCAGGGACGATAGCGGTGCAGGCCGATCAATCATTAGACGAAACCAGATTTTTACTGAACTTAGCAGAAAACAACGATTCAATTCTAGGTGTGGTCGGTTGGATCGATCTGCGCAGCCCCAATTTGGAAGAAGACTTGAAAGAGTTTGAAAGCCAAACCTATTTATCTGGCTTTAGACACGTAGTCCAGGGGGAGTCAGATCCCTTGTTTATGCTGCGTCCGGATTTTCTTCGCGGATTGGAGATAATCTTTGAGCGGGGATATACCTATGATATTTTAATCTATCCCCATCAATTGATCGCTGCATTGGAGTTGGCCAAACTTTTCCCCAATCAACCCATGGTTATTGATCATATGGCCAAACCCTACATCAAAGATGGTTATATAGACGGATGGGCTGCCATTATGAAAGAGTTGTCCAATTACGAGCAGATGTATTGTAAGGTGTCGGGTCTCATTACAGAGGCCAATTGGAGTCAATGGACGGATAAAGATATTTTTCCTTATTTGGATCATGTGACTAAGTATTTCAGCAGTGATAGATTGATGTTTGGTTCCGATTGGCCTGTGGCTTTGGTCGCTGGTCAATACAAGGAAGTACTGGATCTGGTCAAAACCTATATTCAAGTATGGGAAGAGGAAGATCAGCGAAATATCTTAAGTCGTTCGGCTGAAGAATTTTATTTAAAGCAAATAATAGATGAATCATGAATTTAGGATTAGAAAATAAAGTATACATTGTCACTGGAGGATCAAAAGGAATAGGAGGAAGTATCTCCGATGTGCTGGCCGAAGAAGGAGCCATAGTGATTATCGCCGGACGTAAATCGGTGGACGGAGAAAAGAAGGTCAGTGAGATAGTTAGTAAGGGCGGAAAAGCCGATCATTTTCAAATAGAGTTGACCGATACTGAACGTTGCAAAGCCTTAATAGATTACGTCGTTGAACAACATGGCGGGATCGATGGTTTGGTTAACAATGCTGGTGTCAATGATAGTATTTCATTGGAAAATGGTTCTCCAGAGGAGTTTATGGCTAGTTTTCAACGCAATGTTATCCATTTTTATGCCCTGGCTCATTATGCCTTACCGCATTTGAAGGCCAGCAAGGGAAGCATTGTCAACATTGGATCTAAAGTAGCAGAAACAGGTCAGGGGAATACTTCTGGTTATGCTGCGTCGAAAGGAGCTGTCAATGCATTGACCAGAGAATGGGCCGTAGAGTTATTGCCTTATAGTATCCGAGTAAATTGCGTCATCCCCGCAGAGGTATGGACGCCACTGTACGAAAGATGGATCAATAGTTTGCCCAATTCCGAGGAAAAATTGGCTTCTATTGTTAGCAAAATTCCATTGGAAAAAAGATTTACCACAGCTGAGGAAATTGCCAATGCTACCGTATTTTTATTGTCAAATGACAAATCAGGTCATACGACGGGACAAATACTGTATGTAGATGGTGGTTATACCCATCTCGATAGATCTTTGACCTAATATTGATTTTCAATATACATACACTAACTAAAAATTGAATTACAACAAAAAGTATGACTAGTCAAAGAGAAAAAAAAGTATTGCTTATTCATCCCAATGACAATGTCTTGGTGGCATTGGAAGACCTAAAGGCAGGGGATCGTGTGCGCAATAACGATGGCTATATTGAAATAAAAGAAGATATAGCAGCTAAGCATAAATTTCCCATTGTCGATTTAGATGCCCAGGATACTGTAACCATGTATGGAGTATTGGTAGGGGTAACACAGATGCCTGTTGGACAAGGATGTCTGTTGACTACTGAAAACCTTCACCACGCTTCCAATGAGGATTATAAAAAAGAGATTGACGACTATAGTTGGGATCCTCCTCAAATCGATCATTTAAAAGATTTGACTTTTAATGGATATCATCGCAGTTCTGGAGAAGTTGGGACGAGAAATTATTGGTTGTTTGTGCCTATGGTTTTTTGCGAAAACAGAAATCTCGACATCATTCGTGAAGCTTTATTGACGGAGTTGGGGTATGAACCGGAGAATAAATATCGGAGTTATGTAAGACAAGTATTGTCGCCCAATGGAGGTTCAGCCGCAGAAGCTGTAGTCAAAGAAAGAAAGTTTAAAAATATAGATGGGATTAAGTTTCTAAAGCATCAAGGTGGATGTGGAGGAACTCGAGAAGATTCCATTGTTTTGGGAAAACTTTTGGCTGGATATGCCGATCATCCCAATGTGGCTGGAGTTACCGTACTCAGTTTGGGATGTCAGCATTTGCAAGAAGATGGTTTTAAGAAACATATAACGGATCGAAATCCTGATTTTGATAAGCCATTATTGTTTTTTGAACAGCAGCGGTATACCAGTCAGGATGAGATGATATACGACGTCATAGATCAGACATTGGCAGGTATTTCGAAGGCCAACGAAGAGGAGAGAAAACCAGCCCCACTCTCAAAGCTCATCATGGGTATGGAGTGTGGCGGTAGTGACGGATTTTCAGGTATTTCGGCCAATCCTACCGTGGGTAAAATTTCAGATTTTGTCACTAGTTTTGGAGGTAAGGTTATGTTGGCTGAATTTCCAGAATTGTTTGGTGCCGAACAGGATTTGGTCAATCGAATGACGAAGCCAGAGATGGTAGAGAAATTTACCTATTTGATGAAAAATTACAATGCAGCAGCTTTAAAGGTAGGCAGTGGATTTGATATGAATCCATCGCCAGGAAATATCAGAGATGGATTGATTACCGATGCCATCAAGTCTTTGGGAGCAGCTCAGAAAGGAGGCCGTTCACCGATCAACGATGTGTTGGATTATACGGAGAAGGTTAAAGAAGATGGACTTAGCTTATTGTGTACTCCTGGAAATGATGTAGAATCAACTACGGGATTAGCAGGAAGTGGGGCGAATATGATATTGTTTACTACTGGATTGGGCACACCGACAGGGAATCCTATTACACCAACTGTAAAGATATCGTCTAATACCATCTTAGCAGAAAGGATGCATGATATTATAGATTTTGATACGGGTAGTATTATTGAGGGTAGTGAAGGAGTAACTGAGGTGGCCGAGAGGTTGTTGAAGACGATAGTTCAGATAGCCAGTGGAGAAGTCCATACCAAGGCAGAGTTGCTCGGGCAAGACGATTTTATTCCTTGGAAGAGAGGGGTTAGTTTATAATAAGACGTAAATATTAATATACACATGAAAAAGTTTGAAAATAAAATAGTAGTTATCACCGGTGGAGCGAGTGGTATTGGTTGGGCGATAACTGAGGCTTTTGCTGCTGAGAATGCCATAGTCTATATGTTGGAGATCAACCAAGAAGCTGGATTGTTTCAATTGGAATCCCATGGATATTCGACAGATGTGATCAAGTGTTTGGCTTGTGATGTATCAGATCAGGGACAGGTAGATACTTGTATTAAGAGTATATTGAGTGTTCACGACAAGATTCATGTATTGATCAACAATGCAGGGATAGCCCACATCGGCAATGCCGTGACTACTACTGAGAGCGATATGGATAGAGTATACCAAGTCAATATAAAGGGGGTATACAATTGTCTCCATGCCGTAATACCCAATATGGTGCAAACAGGAGGTGGAGTAATTCTCAATATGGCTTCCATTGCAGCTACTTTGGGGTTAAGCGATCGATTTGCATACAGTATGAGTAAGGGTGCGGCTTTGACTATGACCTATTCTGTGGCCAAAGATTTTATTGATAAGGGGATTCGATGTAATGCGATTTCACCGGCTCGCGTGCACACTCCGTTTGTGGACGGTTATTTGGCGAAAAATTATCCGGGGAAGGAGGAAGAGATGTTTGAAGCATTATCCAAGACCCAACCCATTGGTAGGATGGCTAAGCCTTCAGAGATAGCCGCATTGGCCGTGTTTTTGTGTAGTGACGAAGCTGGGTTTATTACAGGCTGTGATTACACTATAGATGGAGGGTTTACGAAATTGAACACTTAGACAGTTGTTTTATTAAATTATTATATTAAAAATTATCGAGATGGCTGAAGTAGAAAAAGTAGCAAAGGTAAAGGAATCTCATGCGAGGTCTTTCATCAAGGGAGTTACTTGGCGGATCGTGGGAACATTGGATACGATGTTGATATCATATTTTGTGACCGGTAATTGGACCTTTGCTTTTTCCATAGCCAGTATTGAAGTGATTACCAAATTGTTGTTGTATTATTTTCACGAGCGGGCTTGGCAGTTGTTGCCAAGGGGGTCTGTAAGGACTTGGTTTAAGAAGTAAATTATACGGTCTTAGAAAAATAATTCCCAAATAATAGGTGCCATGATTACCGTGAAAATGGCATTGAAAACCATGGCCAATCCGCTGTAAATTCCTGTTTCATCACTGATTTCTATAGCGCGAGCTGTGCCTATTCCGTGACTGGCTGTGCCTATCGCAGTGCCCATGGCTGGAAAGTGTTGGATGCCCATATACCGAAGTAGTATAGGGGCAAACATGTTTCCAAATAATCCCACTGCTATTACCAGAACAGAAGTGACCGTAGGGTCCCCATTTAGGTTTTGGGTCACTTCGATGGCTATAGGTGAAGTGATGCCCATAGGGAGTAGAGTAGCGATGATGGTTGTTGGGAAGTCCAACCATCGTCCAATCGCCACAATCAATAATAAACTAATACAGCAACTGCTAAATATAGAAAGTAAAAAGGGATAAATGTTTTTCACAATGGAATGAAGCTGCTTGTACAGCAGGGTGCCTAGAGCTACCACAGTGGGGCCTAGCAGAAAAGTGAGGAACCTACTTTCGTGAAAATAGGTAGTAAACGGAGTCTCCGTTGCTTTTAGGGTAATGATGGTTCCCATAATGGCAAAGAAAACGGGGATAAAGAGAATCAATGACCAGCGTTTGTAAAGTCGTCGTGCCATTAAGAATAATAAGATAGTAATAACAGTGATCATTGGAATCTATTAATGATGTTTTTAAATCGGGTAAATAAGTGTCCAACAATCAGTAAGCTTAAGATAGTGGTTCCGATGGCAATGGCGACGATGGGTAGGCTCCATTGTTCAATGGCTTGATATGAATCCATAATACCCACTCCATAAGGCACAAAGAACAATGCTAGGAAACTCAATAGTAGGGTAGAAGCATGGTCCACCCAGGACAAAGGGATTATATTCAATTTTAAAGCGGTGAATAATAAAATCATACCTATAATACTGCCTGGAATGGGGAATGGAATAAAGGGGGCTAAAAATTCTCCCAGAAAGAAAAGGAGAACGATAATTCCGAATCCACGAACTAAGATAAATCCTGTTTGAATTAGGGGAATCAATTTATTTTTCACAATGTATTTTTATTCATTCAATAGTAATGGCTGGGCAAAATACTAATTTCTAAAGAGATGGTTAATTTTTGACTTTGTATTTCGTATTAAGCTAGTGGTTTGGAAAGAAGTGTGGGAGCCGAAACGTTGAACTGAGCCGAGTTAAAGTGTGGAAGTAGAATAATATTATTTTTCAACAAAGATACCATTAAATAAACTATCCCAAGTCGATGTAAAGGAATCGGAGCCGGTGGCTCAGGCGTGATTATAACGTCGTCAGACTATTTCCGGCGTGACTGCCCCGTAATTCGACAGTAATTCACTTTTGATATAATGTCGTCCACTTCGACTCAGCTCAGTGCGCCGCTTTCAGGACTTCTGTAGAAAATATCATCCTCCCCATTAGTATAAACAATATTTTACCTCTCGGTTGCCATAGGTATTACATAAAGAAGCCACATAGTGGTGACCTATTAATAGATAAATATGATGAATCAGGTTAAGTTCTAGAGGAGGGACATGTATATTGTTCTTCCACAGCGCCTCCATGTTTTTCTGTCTGGAACAGGATTTATAAAATTACAAGATTAACAAGATTTACTGCCTCGAGTTGTCATTTTTTTTGCGTGATTATAACGTCGTCAGACTATTTCCGGCGTGACTGCCCCGTAATTCGACAGCAATTCACTTTTGATATTATGTCGTCCACTTCGACCAACACTTCGACAGAGCTCAGTGCGGCGGCTCAGTGCGCCGCTTTCAGGACTTCTGTCAGTTATCAACTTGATTTTATCCAAGATTCTTCAAAATAATTCAAGCTTGCTGCTAATCATAAACGAGTTTCATATTGAGCTATATCAATATCGCATTTGCCAGCTCTTGATTTTATCGCCTTCAACCGTAAACAAAAAGTTGGCCTTGTTGGTATATCCACGGCTATGGTATTGTCCTTTTACGACTACTTCATGGCCATTTATTTCAAATTGAGGGGCATCGACCTGCCCTTTTCTCTCGATAATATCACTTTCCAACCAACTGAAAAAGTCTTTTCCAGATTTCCATTCTCCATTTCCATAAGCCTGCTGAGCATTTTTGTGAAATAAGGAACGGATTTTTTCGCCATCATTTTCGGACATGGCAGCTATTAATGATTGAACCACCAGTTCTGGATTATTTTGTAAATTTTCAATATTTGAATTCATAGATATTGTATTTGTTTTGTTTGTGTTTTGTTGTTTGATCTCTTGATTAGAATGGTGTGCACTCGGATGTCCACAAGCATTTATTGTTATAAATAAGGTAGCTAGGATGCAATAAAATTTCATGAACTATAGATTTTGTAAAAGCTATAGTAAATATATGATTAATGTGGATTAAGAGCAAAAAAAAGGAAGACCATTGGCCTTCCTTTATTATCTTAATGAATCTATGTTCTACGTTTATTTATCGATGGAATTGAAGCAGTACTTCGACTTTAACTATCTGACAAATCGATCTGCAAATTCAATATACTGTACCCAGTCGTATCGGGTTACATCGTGCTTGCCCGATCTTTTGTGATAGGAAACTCCAGGGGTAAATCTGGCCTCGTTGACCTTGGGAGGAGTAACATCGTTCAGTGAAGGAATGCCGTATAAATCATAGGCCGGCTTGGCATAATAACCTGAGAGATATTCCCCTTTGGGATCGGCCCACTCATCCTGCTCTGCACTGGCAATGTATACTGGGCGGGGAGCCATCAGTGATATCAACATATGTTGATCAAAGGGCAATTCACTTTCTTTGTTGTTGTATTTTATGAAATTGTCGTTAAACCAATGGGGGAAATTTTGATTGATCACAGCGACTCGTTCGCCAAATTCTCTTTTGGACAAGGCTGCACCACCACATCCAGAATCATTGGAAATGGCTGCTGCAAATCGAGGATCGGTGACTCCAGCCCAAAGAGAGGTCTTACCCAATCGCGAATGACCAAAAACGATAACCTTGTTTTCGTCGATGTCATTATCCGTTCCCAAGTAATCCAATGCTTTGGAAAGTCCATATGACCATATTCCAATGCTTCCCCATTCTTCAGAAGTCGGTTTGGTCTGGCCATCTTTGTAGAATAATGGATGAAGTCCATTTTGGAATCCATCATCGAAATCGGGATCGATATCGCCGTAGTAGATTAATCCCAATCCATATCCCTGAGATACGATGTATTCCACCGGCCATCGTGAAGAACGTACGCCCCTGGACACTTCATCGGCTCGATTTCCGAAAATATGGAAATTTGCATTGTCTCTTACCCAACTCGAGTGGATAGAGATGTTTTCATTGGGATTGGCAGTGTGGTTGCCATAAAAATTTAGCCCTAAAAACATGGGAGCCGGTTTGCTTACCTTTCTCGGAATAAATAGAGTGAGTCGAACGGAATGTCTACCGTTGGCATTGGAAAATATCATGTCTACTTCCTTGATGTCGGCAAGATCTGGGATGGCATTTTCTATATCTTTTACCACTACATAATGCACTTTGACCTCGGTGTCTGGTTGTGTACCATACATTTGTTGTCTGAATATATCTAATATTTCTGGTCGTCTAATCTTTTCCCAGGCTTCAACAGTATTTACTTTTTGTCCATCGGTAGTGGACAATACATCTACAATATCGAATTTGGGCACTTTGGCCTCATCGTAATTGGCTTTTTGTGCATGAGTATATTGGACACTGAATAGAAATAGGCAGAAGGCCAAGGTTGTTTGGATAGATTTATTCATAGTTATTATATTATTCTCATAAAAATAAACAAGTCTATGGTGAATTGAAAGATTTATAGTGATGTTTATCCATTTTTTGTAAACTATAATATAAACAATAGACAATAATTGAATGGAATTCCTGGCAGTAGTTGGAGCGATATTGTGTTAGGATGCCAAATTATTATAAGAATTTCATAATTGTGATCTTTAATAAATGCTTCAAATTTTCCTACATTAGTTCTTTTAAAATTAAATTACCAATATGAACAAAATGATATTTCGAATGCTTGGCCTGGTTATGGGGCTAATCCCTTTTTTATTGTCAGCTCAAACCAAATTGCCTACTTTTTTTGGTGATCACATGGTGCTTCAACAAAAAGAATCAGTCGATATTTGGGGGTGGGACAAGCCCGGACAGACGGTGAAGATAAAATCTTCTTGGGGACAAGAAAGTAAGGCGAAGACCGATGACGATGGCCGATGGACGGCATCTATTAATACACCAGCTGCTGGCGGCCCTTATCAAGTGTCCATATCTGGTAGTGAAAATGTTCAGTTGCGCGATGTAATGATAGGTGAAGTTTGGATTTGTTCTGGTCAGTCCAATATGTCGATGGCGTTGAAGGGCTATGATAATCAACCCATCTTCGAAGCTGGAGAGACCATTCTAAAAGCCAATCAATCCAATATTCGGATGTATACAGCTGGGCGTAAGGCCAGTGTAGAAGCCTTGGACGATCTCGAAGGCGATTGGAAAGTATCGAGTACAGAAACGGCCAGTGACTTTAGTGCTGCGGCCTATCATTTTGGTTTATATCTAGAAGAAATGTTAGATGTTCCGGTTGGATTAATAGTGACAGCTTGGGGCGGATCTAGAGTGGAAGCTTGGATGAATGAGGCTGGACTCAAAGATGCGGGAGTAAATAATATTCCTACTGAAATACCTTCGAAAAGTCCTCACCATGCACCTACATTATTGTACAATGCTATGATAAGTCCCCTCGTCCCATATAAGGCAAAAGGATTTTTGTGGTATCAAGGTGAGTCTAATGTGGGCAATGCCCATGAGTACACGAAATTGTTTTCTAATATGATAGAGGGATGGCGGAAAGATTGGAATAATTCAGAGATGCCTTTTTATTTTGTTGAAATAGCTCCGTATAATTATGGAAGTCGAAATTCTGCTTATTTAAGAGAAGCTCAATTGAATACCCAAAAAAATCTGGCCAATACCGGAATGGCAGGGACCATGGATTTGGGTAATTGCAGCAATATTCATCCCGGAGACAAAAAGAATGTAGGACGAAGATTGGCTTTGTGGGCTTTGAGTCAGACTTATGGAATGAAAGGTATAGAATATTCTGGACCAATCTATAAATCCATGGAAATCAATGATGCCAGTATCGAATTGAGTTTTGATCATGCGGATCGTGGATTTTCAACCTACGGGGAACCGATACAAGGATTTGAAATTGCCGGGGAGGATGGCGATTTTGTTGAAGCCGATGTTTCGTTTAACCGAAGTAAGAAAACCATTGTAGTTAGTTCTAAATCCATTGCTGAACCCAAGGTAGTGAGATATGGTTTTGGCAATTGTCCAGAAGCTAATCTATTTAATACCTATCAATTACCAGCCCCTTCTTTTAGGACGGATCAGTAAAAAAGTATAATCTATTGTCAATAGAAAAATAAAAAAGACCATTGGAGAAATCCAACGGTCTTTTTTTATCTGTCACAATATATTCATTTCGCAATATGTATATAAAAAAACCGCTCAGTAATCGAGCGGTCTTTTTTTAACTTGCTTTCGTCTTTTGTAAGCAACGGAATTTTGTGCTTATACGCGAAAAAACGATTCGATAATTATAAACGTAGTTTGTATTATATCATATCTTCTGGTCGTACCCAGGCATCAAACTCTTCTGCGGTAAGATAACCCAGGGATAGTGCGGCTTGTTTAAGAGTGGTGTTCTCTTTGTAGGCTTTTTTGGCTATTTCCGCTGCCTTGTCATATCCAATCTTGGTATTGAGGGCAGTAACCAACATCAATGAATTTTCAAGCTGTTGTTGAATTCTCGGATTGTTGGGGACTAGACCTTGGATACAGTTGCTGTCGAAACTAATACAAGCATCGGCGATAAGGTCGGCTGACATCAAGAAATTGAATATCATAACTGGTTTAAAGACATTCAATTGAAACTGTCCATTCATACCCCCAACACTAATGGCCACATCATTTCCCATCACCTGTGCCATAGCCATAGTTAGGGCTTCGGCTTGAGTTGGATTGACTTTGCCTGGCATTATTGAACTACCCGGTTCGTTGGCAGGAATAATGTATTCTCCAATACCACTTCTCGGACCAGAGGCCAACATTCTAATATCATTGCCTATCTTCATCAGGGAAACAGCCACTGTTTTTAATGCACCGTGACTTTCAACTATGGCGTCATGAGCCGACAAAGCTTCAAATTTATTGGCTGCAGATACAAAAGGTTTACCCGTCAATTCGGCGATTTTTTCCGCTACTAAAGTTGCATAACCTTCTGGAGTATTGAGTCCAGTTCCCACCGCTGTACCACCTAGGGCCAGTTCAGATAAATGGGGAAGGCTGTTCTCTATGGTTTGAATTCCGTGATCCAACTGGCTTACATAACCAGATAATTCTTGACCTACGGTTACAGGGGTAGCATCCATAAAGTGAGTTCTACCAATTTTTACGACGTCTTTGTATGCTTCTGATTTTTCAGCCAAGGCGTTGCGCAATTGTTTAATGGCTGGAATCACTTTGTCTACCAATTTTTGATAGGCTGCTATATGCATGGCCGTAGGGAAGGTGTCATTGGAAGACTGAGATTTATTGACATCGTCATTGGGATGTAATATTTTGGAATCATCAGTTAAACTTCCTCCTCGCAATACATGTCCTCTATTGGCGATTACTTCATTGACATTCATATTGGATTGAGTACCAGATCCTGTCTGCCACACTACAAGGGGGAACTCCTCGTTTAATTTTCCAGCGAGGATTTCGTCGGCCACTTCGCCGATCAGTTGGCTTTTGTCAGCGGGTAAGACACCCAATTCCATATTGGCCATGGCTGCTGCCTTTTTTAAGATTGCGAAACCGTGAATTACTTCGGTAGGCATTTTTTGACCACCAATCTTGAAATTTTCCATTGATCTTTGGGTCTGAGCAGCCCAATATCTCTGAACGGGTACATCGATATAGCCGATACTGTCTTTTTCTTTTCTACTATCCATTGAATTTGTCATTTAAAAGATCATTGTTTTTTAGTACTTCTAATATTGTGTAGTATTGAGGTGGTAACCCTAGTGGTCGTCTCGATAACTACTTGAATTAATAATCAAATTTATAATATTACCTATATTTATCCCTAATTTGCGCCATTAAATGCAAAAAATATGAAAGTAATTGCTGCAATTCCAGCTCGTTATCAGTCCACTAGATTGCCGGGAAAGTTGATGGCCGATCTGGGGGGAATGACTGTGATAGAAAGGACGGTAGAAAATATTCAAGCGATGAATCTCTTTGACGACGTCATCGTAGTCACCGATTCACAGGAAATAGAATCGCAATTACAAGGTCAGTGTAAGATTTATCGCAGTGCACAAAATCATATCTGTGGAACGGATAGAATTGCCGAATTTGCCCACGATTTTGACGCTGACCTTATTGTCAATGTGCAAGGTGACGAACCTTTTCTTCAAAAAACAGACATAGAAGCCATTATAGAACTTATGTCCAAACCGGAAAATCAATCCATCGATGTAGTATCGCTAAAACATCCCATCGAACATTCTATGGAACGCTCCAATCCCAATTATGTAAAGGTGGTGACTGACCTCAAAGGTCAAGCCCTTTATTTTAGCCGATCCGACATCCCGTTTCGGCGACACAATGGATCGGTAAATACTTACCGACATATTGGTATTTATGCTTTTAGAAAGTCCGCCCTTATTGCTTTTGCCCAACAATCACCTACTCCATTGGAGGAAGTAGAGGTGATTGAAGCCCTCCGAGTCCTCGAAATGGGGATGACATTTCAATTGTTGCTCGCCCAACATGTGACCATTGGTATCGATACCAAAGAAGATTTGATATGGGCCAACAACTTTTTGTCCGAATAGGGTAGAGGGATACTTTACTTGGAAAGATTGATTTAGGGTAAAATGTATGGACGCCTGAGTTTTATCATTTATTGATCTAGATTAGAAGCAGAGCATTTAGTATCGATCAGTATATCGAAAGTTTACCCTTCATTATAGCTGAATTTCGTATTAGATATCATTTCTATCATGGAATTGCTTTAGTATAATTATTGAAAATAGATTTTTACTTGAGTATGTTATTATCGGACGTTTTTATTTTTCTGCCTATACATTTATTTAAATATTCTGCGTTTATTTAACAGTTTTAAATTATGTTAAAATGGAATATTTGCACAATAATACAAATGAAAGTATATTGTTAAATAAATTCTGTTTTTATTACGTCGTATATTGAAGGATTGTAGTTTTTTTTGATTTTATTTCTTATTTTTTAAATAAAAATTAATTTGCTGCGTTTTGTATTTGTGAATAGTCGAAAATTATTAGCTGTTCTGGCTATAATATTTCTGTTCTAAGGATTTAATTTATTTTACTAATACTCTATTATTTAATTAAAAAACGACGCATGAAAAGATCAATTTTATTTCTAGCAATGTCCTTTGTATCCGTATTTACCATAATGAGTTGTGACGACGATGATGATAATAATACAACCACGGAGGAAAGTATTACCATAGCTATTTCAGGATTGGAAGATTTGGGGGAAGATTTTGTGTATGAGGGCTGGTTACTCGTAGGGGGAACTCCGGTTAGTGCAGGTACATTTACGGTAGACAGTACTGGTGCACTGTCAAAAACCACTTTCGAAAACACCATAGAGAATATCAATGACGCTACCGCTTATATAGTGACGATTGAGCCTGCACAGGATACCGATACCTTGCCGACCAGTACTCATATTTTAGCTGGTGATTTTTCCAATGATGTTGCCACACTTACTGTAGGTCATAGCGCAGCCTTGGGCAATGACTTTACATCTGCTACTGGCGGCTATATATTAGCTACGCCGACTGATGGGAATACGGACACTAATGAAGAGAGTGGGATATGGTGGTTAGATCCCAATGCTGGACCAGCAGCCACACTTACTTTGCCTACTTTGCCCGAGGGTTGGAATTATGAAGGATGGGTAGTGATCGATGGTATTCCTGTAACTACAGGGACATTTAAAACCAATGCAGGTGCCGATGATTCAGCACCATATAGTAGTATGACGGCCGACGGACCTCCGTTTCCAGGTGAGGATTTTTTAGAGAATGCACCTGATGGGATTACATTTCCTGTAGATTTAAAAGGTAAAACTGCGGTGATTTCTGTTGAACCTTCACCGGATAATAGTGCTGCTCCATTTACATTGAAACCATTATTGGGTCCTATTGCAGCCGACGCTGCAGTAAGAACGGTTTACGATATGAATAATAATGCAGCAGGCAGTAATCCGACAGGAACGGTAATGCGATAGATTGAGGCCTTGATGGGCAACTAATCAATTATAGAGAGAAATGTAAACGGAAGCGAAAACGGTGATGGTTTATCGGTTGGTAATTTTGATAATGACTTATGGTTTCAACAATAGGAAATTAATCAAAACTTGATATGAAAAATAAAAAAAATACCTACTTTCGAGGTAAACATTTCATATACTGAAACATTGTACATTGAAATCATTCATTAAATACAAAAACGAAAATTAATTATGGCTTTCAAACTTCCAGAATTACCTTATGCTTTTGATGCTTTAGAACCAAATATTGACGCAAAAACCATGGAAATTCACCACGGTAAACATCATGCTGGTTATACCAATAATTTAAATGCAGCTATTGAGGGAACGGATTTAGCTGATGCTTCCATCGAAGACATCCTTGCTAAAGTCGATCAATTGCCTGCTGCTGTGAGAAATAATGGTGGTGGTTTTTACAATCACTCTTTGTTTTGGGAAATATTGTCACCAAACGGTGGTGGACAGCCAAGCGGTGAATTAGCAGATGCCATCAACGAAGCTTTTGGTTCGTTTGAGGATTTTAAATCGGCTTTTAGCAAAGCTGCCGGTACTAGATTTGGATCTGGTTGGGCATGGTTATGTGTAAATAAAGGCGGAAAAGTATCTGTGTGTTCTACACCGAATCAAGACAATCCATTGATGCCTGTTACTGAATGTGACGGAACACCAATTTTGGGATTGGATGTATGGGAACACGCTTACTATTTGAATTATCAAAACAGAAGACCTGATTACATTGCAGCATTTTTCAATGTGATTAATTGGGAAGTAGTTGCCGCAAAATATGCAGCAGCGAAGTAATTCTTTCTAAAATGATACAAAAGGGATGATTTTTTATAAAGTCATCCCTTTTTTTATGTGATAGATGGAGGATACAGTTTTGGGTTTCGTGTTGTCGTCATTGTGTTTGGCCCGTATATCCTATGGAGTCACCACTGAGTCAGGCTAGGTATAAGAATTGTGAAGATCTCCACTGTGTTGTGACGAGACTGCATTAAAATTGACAGCATAGTGATTAAAGTTTTACCGTCCTCTTTGCATTATTATTTAAATAAGGGTTTGCCCTTTTTCCATTTCTCAATATAGTTTTCAATCACATCCATGGCTTCATCATCTTGAAGGGCTAAATTGTCCCGCTTTTTTATTTTGCTTTCCTCGGTTCTATTGTATCGTATTATGGGTTGATCATCGGAGACGGCCAATACATTTTGCGATACTAAATTTTCCTCGGCCTTGTGAAATCGCAATGGAGATTTGGCAATATTGTATATTATATTTCCCGAAACCAATACATCCTTGGTCCCCTCGTCCAAAAACATTCCATTGCTCTCTGCTCTACCGGCGTTAAGGGTCACATCGTGAATGAGATTATTGGTCAATTGACTTCCGGGCTGCAATCCCAAAGAATAGATCCCCCCGCCATCACTCAGGGTTTTCATAATATGATGAATGTGATTGCGGTCGATGATATTGTCTCTACAAGGCGTAGGTACTGGAGACCACATCCAACCAATGGAAATTCCAGTATAGGGGAGATCCCATAATGTATTGTTGACGATCTTGGTCTCAGCGCTTAGACCAACCCATATACCTACAGCGCCATAAAACTGAACCCCGCAATTACTGATTTCGCACTGGTCTATTGTATTTTTATTGGCTACCTCATCGGGTTGGACTTTCCACCAACTCTCTTGATCTATGAGTCGATCCTGTCCTTCTCCGACCATGATGCCATTGCCTGAAATATCGCTAAATGTAGAGGTTGTTACCGAACAATTTTCACTGCCCGTACCCAGCCATAGACCGGATCCCCCTAATTTGTCAAACTTACATTTGTCAAAACTGCAATATTTGCCCCACTCTACAAAAACCGCAGGACTAACCACATTCCAGCCCTGGGCATTGGCCGATCGTTTGTCGTAATGACAAGCTTGGATACCTGCATACCCCAAATCTGGACTGTCCCATCTGCAATGCTCAAAATGAATGCCCTCCACACTAATATTTCGGATGGGTTGGTCTTTCTGGCCTTTTAAAATGAGGAGTTGTTTGAGATGAGGAATAATTATGTCGGTATTGTTGGGATCTTGATTTTCGGGCATTTGAATATATATTTCTCCTTTGTCCTCATTGATATACCATTCATAATCGATGTCGATTAAGTCGTATGCATTTTCGAGATAATACCGAGGTTGTTTTTCCCAGTGATCGATTTTGAAAAAATCTAAATTTTTGGCCCCCATATGATCCACGGTAGATAAATTGTGGCTTGTGTAATTGATTTCCTCAACCGGAATTCGGGAAATAGACCAATCGTGTAACAACACTACTTCCAAGCCAGGAATGGAATCTAATTGGGGGAAGTCATTGGGTTTGAAATAAAAATTGCTGCGCTGGTCCGAACCTGCGGAATCGATGCGCAAATATTCTGCATTGGGGTAGCGACTTCTAGTAGCTCGCAGATCATTTACGAATAATTCTCGAATTTTACCCCCTGCAACCACTTGTTTTGGCAGTGCGGCCTTCCATATATTTTGATCGTATTGCTGCCAATCGATTACTTTTATCCCACCGGAAATTCTAGCATGGGCTTTTCGATAGGCTTTAATATTGACCTTGGTGTTGCCGATGTCAGAAGAAGTCAACTCTAGAGGTTCAGAAAGATAATGTCTACCTTCTAATAAATACATCGTCACCTCAGCAGGTGATTCTGTTTGAATTATTTTAATAATTTTTTCTGTGGCTTGATTTATCGAAGAGAAGGGCTGGGACTTACTTCCCGTTTCCAATTGAGATCCAGTTGGGGAAACATAAATTTTCTGGGATTGAAGATTGGGGGAATAAATCATTAGCATTATTCCCATCCATAAAAAGGAAAGTTTCAGGCGAGTATTTTTCATTTGACAGTTGGCGACTGTGGTATGCATAACTTAAGGTTTTCGAAGTAAGATAATTATTTTGCATCATTCATTAAAGCCCTATGTCATTGTTCTCGATATAAAATATAATTGTATTTTTGGTGTTTTTACTCTATTCATTGTTTAAATATCGATCGAAATGTCATCTAGACGAAATTTTATTAGAAATCTTAGTGTGGGACTACCCGCTTCCATTATAGCAGGTGAAGTTGCAGCAAATAATTATAATCCTCAGGTACTAAAAAGTCAAGACAAAGATGAGGCTTATTGGTCGGCAGTAAGATCGGCGTTTCCTTTGACTAAGAATAGAGTGTATCTCAATAATGGCACATTTGGCCCCTCGCCCTATCCAGTGATGGAGACCATCCAAAAAATGCTGTGGGATTATAATGAACGTGGAGAATATGGTCATACCTCGGAATATCGTGAAAAAATAGCCCAGTATGTCAAGGTAAAGTCGGAGGAAATATCCCTTACTCACAATACCACAGAAGGCATCAATGTCGTGGTGTGGGGACTGCCTTTGAAACGAGGAGATGAAGTCATTATTACCAAACAAGAACACGTAGGCAATGCCTTGCCATGGTTAAATAGAGCCAAACTCGACGGTATTGTGCTAAAGACCATTGACTTGGGTCAGACAGCTGCTGAAAATTTACAAATTATCGAAGATGCGATTACGTCCAAGACCAGGGTTATCGCTATTCCACATATTTCTTGTACCTATGGATTGGTACTGCCGATTAAAGAGATATCGGCTATGGCAAGGTCTAAAGGTATATTTACTGCTGTAGATGGCGCCCATGGTTCGGGAACATTTGATCTCGATCTTCGAGATTTGGGATGCGATACTTATTCGACTAGTTGTCATAAATGGATGTTGGGTCCCAATGGAACTGGGTTTTTATATGTTAGAGAAGAATTATTGGATACCATTCAGGCCTACTGGGTAGGGAGTTATTCCGATACGGGATGGGATTTGCAGAACAATCCGCCTTCTATGAAAGGTTATGTGGCTACAGCTCACAGATATGATTTTGGTTCCCAGAGTGCACCTTTGTATGCTGGCGTGGATGCGGCCATCGATTTTATGATGACCATTGGACAAAAGGATGTAGAGGCTCGGGTGAGGGAATTGTCTTCACATCTTCAACGTGGGTTATTGGCATTGGACAATAAGGTAGAGATGATTACTCCAGTGGAGGATGAGTCTAAGATTTGTATGATTGGTTTCCGTCCCCGCAATATGGATTATTTGGCCTTTAATAAGTTGGCTCAGAAAAACCATTTCAGGATCCGGGTTGTGCCAGAAGGAGGATTGAACAGTATTCGAATCTCTACACATATATATAATAGCAAGGCGCAGATCGATGATTTCTTAGCCATGGTCGAGCAGGAGGCATAGGGGATTTTTGGTAGTTATATCAAATGAATTTACAATGGTCGGATATAATTCGATTAATATATGTAGAGACGCAATGCCTTGCGTCTCCTAACACCACCTATTTGAGACGCAAACCCACCCGGAGCACAGTGGCTCCGGTTCCTTCTGGCTTACCCACCCGAAACACGGAGGTTTTCGGCTAAATATCCTCGGCACAGTGGCTAAATACCTATCGAATTACATTGCAGTCACGCCTCGGCACAGTGGCCTCGGTTCCTTCATCCAATTGATATTTAATCAATTGGGTTGCACTTCGTGCAACTGCATTCAGTCATGTTCGGTCATCATTCTGGCAACTTTACTCAGTTATTCAAAGTTAATCTTTGAACCTGAACACTAAAAAAAATATAATGATAATAGTAATACCTGGATAGGGTTGATTAATCTGTCTATTTTACTTGAGAACTTCTGCTGTGGATGAATAAAAATTTACCGTGTCGCCTTTGTTGCTTTCGTATATAAAGTCACGTAAACTTTTACTTTCGTACAAGGAAAAATCACCTACAATAACTAGTTGTAAACCATAATTCGAAAATTTTTGTAGAATCTCTCCTGCAAGACCAGTTCTTAGTTCAAAAAAATCGGGATGGAAATTTTTCTGATGAAGAACAACCTTATCAAAACCATTATAATAAATATTGCCCAATAAGTCTAATCCATCTGTTGCGTTGTTGATGATGGTTTCTTCTGAGCTTACTTCGGCAATTTTAGTTTTTCCTATTTCATGGGTTTTGATAATCATCGGATTGGTTTTGGTCGGTGTTTGTGTTTAGTACAACAATTATATGGACTCTATTGAAGATAACTATTTACTTGAACTATTTTATTTATATAGGGCTTAAAAAAAATTACGCCATTGCGCAACTCATTTTATTTGAGGATGGCAATGGCGTAAAAGATTTATAAATTAACTTACTCCCTGTATTTTAACTAGCTTTAACGGGGCAGCCAATGGCTTTGGTGAAGTTGGGGTTGGGCTTTGCACCGTTTTCTAATGCTTCAATAGCGTTTTTAACATAATTCATTTTTACATTGTCGGCTGATTTGGCATTGTCGTCTATAGTGCCTATGTATTGAACTTTGCGTTCACTGTCCAACAAAAACACATGAGGAGTTCTTACTGCTCCGTATTTCGGGAAAATTTCATGATTGGTGTCTGCTAAATAAGGATAGGGGAAGTTTTTTTCTTCCGCTCTTTTACGCATCGCTTCAAAACTTTCTTTATCGTTGTCTTCGCTTACATTAGGGTTGATCGTAATCACGGGATAACCTTTTGCTGCATAAGTATTGTGCAATTCAATCAATCGATCTTCGTACATTTTAGCAAAGGGACATTCATTGCATGTAAATACAACTATATAACCTTTCGCTTCTTTAAATGTGGATAAAGACACCATACTGCCGTCTACATTTTTTAATTCAAAATCTGCAGCGGTTTCTCCCAATTTATAACCTCCAATCTCTTCAAGGGTTTTTGTTTGTTCTGGATTGTGACCTCCTCTTGGCGGTCCTTTTCGCTCTCCGTCCTGTCTCGGTCCATGTTCTGGTCTGTCATTTTCCTGTTGATTATTTTGAGCGTTGCCGTTGTTACTACAAGAAGTCATTACGCCGGTAATTAAAATGGCGAATACTAGAAATTTAGTGATTATCTGCATAATTAATTGTTTTATAAATTTGATTTTCTAAATCTAGAAGGCTTTTAAAATTGCCTTCATAATACGAACGAGTTTTATTATTGTGAATAATGGTAAAAGGCAGTGCCCCAGACCAATTGGGATCGATCTTGTCTATCCAACCATTGGCATCTGCGTCGTCTAAAAGCACAACTTTGGAAGTAATTCCTTTTTCTTTTAGAAAGGGTTTTAGTTCAGTTTCAATGTCTTGGGGAAAATCAAGGCTGACGAGTAGGATGTCGACATTGGGATTGTTTTTTTGATATTCTTGAATGATGGGTAATTCTTCAACACAAGGTGCACACCACATAGCCCAAAAATTGACGATGTGGGTTTTATCTGAATCGGTATATAAATATGGTTCTAATTCTTCAAAATTAAAAACGGGAATACTATCTGTTGTGGTCTTGGTTATAGGTGTATTTACTTTATTTTCATTGTCTACACAACTCATGTTAAATATGGAGCAAGTAAAAAGGATAATTAAAACGCTTATCTGTTTTATCATATTTTAAAAATACTTTTGATATAGGGATTAGAGATACTTTTACCCCAAAGGTTTAAATGGTTTTTAAAAATCAATTCATTTTTTTATTAATGATTTAGCTATAACCTAATTCCAGCCTAAATAGTATGTTGCGATTAAAATTTTTGTGTTTATTGAAATAATTTGTCTAAATCTCATTTTTTTGATATAAAACTGGATGTTTTAGTCAATTTTATGTCTTTTAGATGGTTTTTTGGTATTTTTTCTCTTGGGAATAGGGATTGTATTATTTATGTAGATAGAGTAGTCGATCACTTTCAGTGGTTTATGGATTTTTTTATATTGAATTATTACCTATAGAATACTAAGTCAATATATTTGTTTTAAATTATAAATATTTCATTGTGTTATTTTAGATGCCCTTAATTCATTGAATGGTTTTATTACCGTGGAGGTAATGATAAAAACCGTTTTAAAATAATTTTCCAATCTTATAGGATTTGATATTTGATGGAATTTATTGGTTGGAAAACTTTAGCAGAGGATTGTCATGGATTTTATTAATGTCAAGATGGAGCCAATGACTGAGAACCTGACGATTTACGGTGCAGTCACGCCTCGGCATGGTAGATGACACTATCGAATTATGTTGCAGTCACGCCTCGACGTAGAGACGCAATGCCTTGCGTCTCCTATCACCACCTATTTGAGACACGAGGCTCACCCACCCGGAGCACAGTGGCTAAAAACCTATCGAATTACGTTGCAGTCACGCCTCGACGTAGAGACGCAATGCCTTGCGTCTTCCAACATAGATTTTAATTAATGCCAAGCCAGAGCACAGTGGCTCCGGCTCCCTCGACTTGGCTCACCCACCCGGAGCACAGTGGCTCCGGCTCCCTCGACTTGGCCAACCCACCCGGAGCACAGTGGCTCCGGTTCCCTCGACTTGGCTCACCCACCCGGAGCACAGTGGCTCCGGCTCCCTCATCCGATGGACATTAAGTCCATCGGGTTGCTCTATTGAGCAACTTCATTCGGTCGTTATTCAAAGTCGGGATAGAGAAGGTATTTTTTTCTCATTTTTTTGTATTCCGATAATTCCTCAGTCCAACTATTTTCAATCTCCTCTGCCGTCCAGCCTTTTTTGATTTTTTCTTGCAAACTCGCATTTCCTGCCAACTTATTGAAAAACTCTGATCGAACGATAAATTTATCTTTGAAATCGGATTTTTGATAAAAATCCACAAAATACTTCATGGTAAAAGTAAAGGTCTTGGGATCAATGGACCTTAAATCAATTCCATAACAGGTCTTTCCTTTTTGTTCCACATGGGCGGCCATCCCTTCTCTTACTCCTGGGGTGAAAGTGAATTCGCCAAATCGAGGATCAGCATAACCAATGACCTGAAAGGGAAAATCAGTGCCTCTACCTACGCTGATATCAGTACCCTCAAACAAACACAGCGAAGGGTAAAGTCGAATGGATAGATAGTTGGGTAAGCTGGGTGAAGGAATTACTGGCGGTTCGTATAGGGTGGAATGGTCGTAATTCTCAACTGGGATAATGGTGATGTCACAAGTCTTGCCATTGTTTAACCAACCTTCACCATTGATCATGGTGGCAAGCTCTCCTACAGTGAGTCCATGAACCATCGCTATTTTGTGATAACTGACCGTAGATTTGTATTTGTCATCTTTTCGAACAGGTCCAGCCACTTGGTCTCCATTGGGATTGGGTCTGTCTAATATCAAGAGCGGTGTTCCCTGATTTACACATAGTTGCATCAATCGATGCATAGAAGTGATATAGGTGTAGAATCGAGCCCCTACATCCTGTAAGTCATAGATCATTATATCCACTGACCCCACTATCGAGTCCGCTTTGACATTTTTGCCGTAAAGGGTATGAAGGGCGATTCCTGTTTTGGAGTCAATATCGTTATCTACTTTTTCTCCTCGTTCTATTTTTCCTCTGAATCCGTGCTCTGGAGCAAAGGCAAATCGCACATCAATACCGTTCGCTATTAATACATCTACCAGATGTTCTTGACCCACAACTGAGGTTTGATTACCCAAAATACCTACTTTCTTGCCCTTGAGTAAGGGCAGATATTTGGATAATTGATCCGCACCTGGAATGACTTCCTTTACCGCGGAAATCGTCGTGGAATCTGTATCGTTCTTGCTATCTTGTGGGGCTGTGGAAGCCTGGCATCCAATCACAAATAGCATAAAAATCAATGACAAACAACGGGTATATATATTTATTAGCATAGGGATTGTTTTCTTAATATAGTCAATGAAAATGTAAAATCAAGATACAAATTTAATGCATTTGTCTATATTAATCGAGGATTGTCTTTACTTGTCATTAATATTACTAAATTATGTCAATATCAATGAATGTAACTGGGGGATTGAGGACAAGCATCAAATTTTTTTCTTTATCATAGCCAATTTCGAGGAATCCACCTACAATTGTATATTTTTGCATTTTTAAAAATCTCTTGACATCGAATATTAAAAGTATAAAATGGACGATCAATTTAAAAAGATAATCTCTCACGCTAAAGAATATGGATTTGTTTACCCTTCAAGTGAAATTTATGAAGGACTAAGTGCGGTGTATGATTATGGCCCCATGGGTGTTGAACTAAAGAATAATATTAAGTCTTATTGGTGGAAATCTATGGTGCAAATGCACGACAATATTGTGGGATTGGATGCCGCCATATTTATGCATCCTAAAACATGGAAAGCCTCTGGTCACGTAGATGCTTTTAATGATCCGATGATCGATAATAAGGATTCCAATAAGCGATACAGAGCCGATGTATTGGTAGAGGACCATATTGCCAAAATAGAAGCCAAAGTCAATAAAGAAGTAGCTAAAGCTGCCAAAAGATTTGGTGATAGCTTTGATGAAGCACAATATAAGTCGACCAATCCTCGGGTAATGGGGTATTTGGATAAAATGCAGGGAATTCAAGATCGACTCAATGAGGCTATGAAGGCAGGTGATATGACTGCTATGAAAACATTGATTGAAGATGAAGGAATCGTTTGTCCTATTTCAGGAACTAAAAATTGGACTGAAGTCAGACAATTCAATCTAATGTTTTCCACTCAATTGGGGAATATTGCCGGTGAAGAAACCGCTTTATACCTTCGTCCTGAGACCGCCCAGGGAATATTTGTCAATTTCCTTAATGTCCAAAAGACTACGAGACAGAAAATTCCATTTGGAATTGCCCAAATAGGTAAGGCTTTTAGAAATGAAATTGTAGCTAGACAATTTATTTTTAGAATGCGTGAATTTGAACAGATGGAAATGCAGTTTTTTATTCAGCCTGGAACAGAGATGAAATGGTATGAATACTGGAAAGAAACCCGAATGAAATGGCATCGATCTTTGGGAACTCCTGAGTCACATCTCCGTTTTCACAAGCACGAAAATTTGGCTCACTATGCCAATGCTGCCGCCGATATAGAATTTCAGTTTCCATTTGGATTTAAAGAATTAGAAGGTATTCATTCAAGAACTGATTTTGACTTGGGCAGTCATCAAGAATTGTCAGGAAAGAAATTGCAGTATTTTGATCCCGAACTCAATGAAAATTATGTGCCATATGTATTAGAGACTTCCATAGGTTGTGATCGAATGTTTTTGGCAATGTTGTCGGAATCATTACAAGAAGAAGTAGTTCCGGATTCAAAAGGGAATGAAACTACTCGTACTGTTATGAAATTACATCCCGTATTGGCACCAGTTAAAGCTGCTATTTTGCCTTTGGTTAAAAACAAACCGGCTTTGACCGAGCATGCCAAAAAGATTTTTGACGAACTCAAGCTATATACCAACTGTCAGTACGATGAGAAAGATGCCATCGGAAGAAGATATCGAAGACAGGATGCCATCGGTACCCCGTATTGTATAACAGTAGATTTTGAGACCATTGAAGACGATGGCAAGGTAACCTTAAGGGACAGAGATTCATTGGAACAAAAGAGAGTGACTGTCGCCGAAGCCAAAGCCATTATTCTTGAAAATTGCAGTGAGGCGAGTTTGTTGGGATAATCATAGAGTTATTAATATAGGTTGTATTACATTAAATAATATGGAATGAATATGAAACGAATTGCAATTTCTGTCTTGATGGTTATTCAATTTATGATGACTCCTTTATGGGGACAAAATGAAACCATTACACTTTGGGAGAAAGATCAATTGGTCATTTCAAAAGATTATGAGGGTGAAATACACGATACAACCGATTTGATTAGAATCCGAAAGGTGACCAATCCCATTATGGATGTTTATTTGCCATCGATCAAAAATCGGAAAAAATTGGCCGTTGTTATTTGTCCTGGTGGGGGATATCGGCATTTGGCTTGGAATTCGGAAGGTGGTGATTTCGCAAAGTTGTTGAATGCTCAAGGAATCACCGCCATCGTGCTTAAATATCGCCTACCCTACGAAGTAGACGGAGTGATCGATGACACCATGCCATTGCGCGATGCACTTAGGGCTATTCAAATAACTCGCTCTAATGCCGATAAATGGAATATTTCTGGCACTAAAGTCGGAATAATGGGGTTTTCTGCAGGAGGTCATTTGGCTGTGTCTGCAGGTGTACATTATGTGGATCAGGACAAACTTCAAGGCTTGGACGAAATCAATCAACCTTCTAGACCGGATTTTCTGGGATTAATCTATCCGGTAGTATCCTTTAGCAAGTCTTATGCACATAGCGGGTCTAGAAACAATCTTTTGGGTAAGAATGCTAGTCAGGAAAAAATGGATTATCATTCTGCCGAAAAACACGTAACAGAGGATACGCCTCCTACTTTTTTCTTACACGCCAGTGATGATAAAAGTGTACCAGTTAGCCACAGTATAGATTTTTACCAAGAGTTGATTGCAAATAATGTTTCTGCTGAAATGCATATTTACCCAAAAGGGGGCCATGGTTTCGGTCTGGGATTTAAGGACGAGCATTTACAGAAATGGCCCAATTTATTGGTTGAATGGATGTTGTTACAAGAATAGTATTTTCAATATCAATTCATTTTCGTATTAAACACTCATTAGAAACCCCGTTCATGGAAGGTGATCTAATACCTAATGCGTTTTTAATATATACAGGTGTTACATATTGAATCCGTAGTTAACCTAGACTATATCTGTACAATGATGAATACTTTTTTAGTTATAAGCCTTGATCATAGATAAATAGTTTTGAAAAAAATGGATTGAGTTGGTTTCTCGCTACGATTTTTAATAAATTACGTGAAAATTGAAATAACTAAATAGATTAAAACACTTCCTATGAAATTGAAACAAATAATATTTTTGACTCTTGTATGTTTTCAATGGAATAATTATCAACTTATGGCTCAAAATGAAACCATAGAAATATGGGAGAAAGATCAACTCATCGTACCTCCAGGGTATGAAGATGAGGTGCACGAAATCAATGATATACTCAGAGTAAGCAAAGTGACCAATCCTATTATGGATGTTTATTTGCCCTCTAAGAAAAATAGAAAAGACCTAGCCATGATTATCTGTCCAGGGGGTGGATATAGAATTTTGGCCTATGAATGGGAAGGTGGTGATTTTGCGAAATTGCTGAACGCCCAAGGCATTACTGCGATTGTGTTAAAATATCGACTGCCGTTTGAACACAATGGAAAGATAGATGACACCATGCCTATGCGCGATGCTTTAAAAGCCATTCAAATCACCAGAAAAGAAGCAGAAAGATGGGGGATGAATAACCCTAAAGTCGGAATAATGGGCTTTTCGGCAGGTGGACATGTTGCTTCTTCGGCAGGGGTGCATTATGTAGATCAAGACAAATTGGAAGGACTAGATGAAATCGACCAACCTTCTAGACCGGATTTTTTGGGATTGATTTATCCTGTTGTTTCTTTTAGTAAGGAATATTCTCACATTGGTTCGAGAAATAATTTATTGGGCGAGAATGCAAGTGATGAAAAAATAGATTACTATTCAGGAGAAGAACACGTAACAGCGGATACCCCGCCGACCTTTCTTATGCATGCCAGTGATGATAAAGGAGTTCCCGTTTCGAATAGTATAAAATTTTATGAGGCTTTGATTGCTAATAATGTGCCGGCAGAAATGCATATTTATCCTCGAGGAGGCCATGGTTTTGGATTGGGTTTTAATGACAAACATCTTCAACAATGGCCCAATTTGTTAGTTAATTGGGTATTAGATCAACAATAATTTTTAGATTTTAAAAACATAAGAAATGACGGATTCATCGAAGCTCCCGGGCAATCCAGCCTTGGTTACATCGGATTCTATTCTTCACGAAATTGCAAGCCAAGAACAGGGTGATTACACTTATTCTGTAGAAGATTTTTTTAAGACGCCTTTACAGTCTGGTTATACCATTTCACCTGATGGGCAGTATTTGGCTTATTTGAGTCCTTACCAACAGCGTAAAAATATTTTTATAAAGAATATTTCAGACAACAGTATTGTTCAGATTACTTTTGAGGAGGATAGGGATATTAGTGGTTATTTTTGGGCGAACAATCAGCGGATTATCTACCTTAAGGATACTGGAGGAGATGAAAATTTTAAGTTGTTCGGCGTCAATAAAGATGGGAAAGAACCAATTGATCTAACTCCTTATGATAAAGTTACGGTACAGATCATTGATGATTTAGAAGATCACGAAGATTTTATCATTATTGGAATGAATAAAAACAATCCTCAGTTGTTTGATCCTTATCGATTGAATATCCACACGGGGGAATTGGTTCAATTGGCGGAGAATGATCCAACGGCGCCTATTGGAAGTTGGATGACGGATCACGAAGGATTGTTGAGATTGGCGATTCGTACGGAGAATGGGACAGAGACGGTTATCATGTATCGCAAGACGGAGTCAGATGATTTTCAAGATGTGATAAAAACCGATTTTACCGAGGAATTGGAGCCTGCCTTTTTTGATTTCAATGAACCACATATCGTTTATGCTTTATCCAATTTGGGCCGCGATAAGAAGGTGATGGTAAAGTATGATCTAGAAGCTGGATGCGAAATGGGCCAGCCTATATTCCAACACGAAGATGTCGATTTGGGAGGCATTCATTATTCCAGAAAGAGAAAGGTATTAACGGCAGTGTCTTATGTGTCAGATAAACGATATAGACATTTTTTTGATGCTGAAATGGAGGCCTTGTTTCAGATGTTAGAAGAGCAATTACCTGGACGAGAGATCAGTATCGTAGATTCGGATAAGGAGGAAGAAACATTCTTAATCAGAACCTATACCGATCGGAGTTTGGGTAGTTATTATATGTATAGCAAGGTCGATCAACGACTACAGAAAATGGCCGATGTCAGTCCTTGGTTGTCCGAGGAGGAAATGTCGAATATGGAAGCGATAACTTACACTTCTAGAGATGGCCTTGAAATCAATGGTTATTTAACCTTGCCTCAAAACCATGTTGCCGGGAAGACGCCTTTTATCGTATTGCCTCATGGTGGACCCTGGGTGAGAGATGTTTGGGGGTATCATCCTGAGGTACAATTGTTTGCATCGAGGGGCTATGGTGTATTGCAGATGAATTACAGAGGTTCTACTGGATATGGTAAGGATTTTTGGCGAGCTTCATTTAAGGAATGGGGGAGAAAGATGCAAGATGATATTACCGATGGAGTAGCTTGGTTGATTGATGAAAATTTAGCTGACCCCAAAAAGGTTGCGATATATGGTGGTAGTTACGGAGGATATGCTACACTGGCTGGTGTGACTTTTACACCTGATTTGTATGCCTGTGCTATTGATTATGTAGGAGTGTCGAACCTATTTACTTTTATGACAACCATCCCCCCGTATTGGGAGCCTTTTTTGGCCATGATGTACGAGATGGTCGGTCATCCAGAAAAAGATGAGGAAAGAATGCGTGGTGCTTCTCCGATTTTCCATGTGGACAAAATAAAAGCGCCCTTGTTGGTTATTCAGGGAGCTAATGATCCGAGGGTGAATATTGATGAATCTGATCAGATTGTATCTGAATTAAGAGGTATTGGTGTAGATGTACCTTATATGGTGAAGTACAACGAAGGGCATGGATTTCGCAATGAGGAAAACCGATTTGAGGTGTATAAAGTGATGTTGGGATTTTTGGCCAAGTATTTAAAGTAGAAGGTCGGTCGTTGACTCCCCATCAATAGAAACATGGACAATACTGATAAATTAGAGCCAGGAGGTAGCAATCTTGGCTTTTTTGTAAAGTTTAGTTGTCTATTGAAATAGATTACATTGGTATCAAAGTTGTAAAATTTTCCATTTATAAATAATACGATTTCCGTTAATGATAAACATAATTCGCATAAGATTTGAATATTTACCTATTCCCTTATGGCAATAACTCTTTGGGATTGACCGATAAATCCAAAAATACCAAAACCGGACTCAAAATTTGAGTACACTTGATGGGGATCGGCCACTCCATCGTCAAAGGTAGAGTGAAATTCACTAACGGACTCAAGAAAAGTAATGACATCACTTGAAGGTTTGTTTAATATAAAATAAGTGGTATCTCGGTGGAGATCTAAAACATGGGTTAAGGTCGAAGGGATTTTGGTATCCGTATTGGATATGATGTCAGAAAAAGAAATCTTATTATTATAGTCACCATCTTTATTAACTTCTGTAATTAAGTATTCTCCTTTTACGTCCCTGTTGGTCCAATTAAAAGCAACAATATCTCTGTTGACTAAGATGGAGTCGATCCGTATGGATCCTTCATAGAGCTGAGGCTTGGATCGAAATTCGTCGGAGCCTTTTATTTTTACACCAAGGGAATATATTTTACCTTCAATGGGTTGATAGAGGATGTCTGTTTTGTCAGTCTGGGACTGCGAATTTGTATACACGGCTTGTTCTCCTTCATATAGGGTAATATATTCGATGTCAAATGAAATACTCTGTCCATTGTCGGCCCGCTTAGTAGGAGTGATTAAGATTTCCCAACCATGTTTGGAATAATGGATGACCTCAATGTAAGGGAAGGACAATCCAGGGGGGTGCGCTAGTTCGAGGGTAATGGTTTCTAGGCAGGATGTAAGGGTGGTCAGACCCAGCAATGATATAATATATATAACTTTCATAGTAAGCGGTGGATTTTAAAATTAATGTAGGGTAGGGCTTGAAATAAAACTTCTCCTTTTATTGCGAAATATTCTCCGCCTTCTAAGAAAACATCGGGATACACAACAATGGGATTCTTCTTGCTGTAGGCGTTGTACACTCCAAATTTGATGGCAAAATTGTAGACTTTATTGATCTGTTTATTCCAAACGGCACCTAAGTCCAATCGATGGTAGGGGGGAAGTTCAATGTTGTTTCTCTGGTTAAACAGGAAAAAGTTTCGAACTAGATTGGAATTTTCGACATAGGCAACCGGAAAGGAAAACCTTTGACCAGAGTTGAAGACAAAATTACTGGATAAGGACCAGCGCTCCGACAATCGATATATCGCATTGAGACCAATATTGTGTTCGCGTTGAAATTTAAAAGGAAATTCTTTGCCGTCAAAGACATCATCGAATTGACGAAATGATTTCGTCCAAGTATAGGTTGTATGTAGCTGTATTTTATCCCCAAGTATTGTTTCGGCTGTGGTTTCTATTCCATAGGCTCGGCCACGTCCATTGTAATTCAGGTATTTTTCAGGTTCAAAAAAAAGCTCAAAGCCGGTGGCAGAATTTTGTGCACTGATCAAATGATTGTAAAATTTATAAAACCCATCAATACTCCAATTGATTTTATTATTGAATATCGGTTTGATTAATCCCAGGGACAATAATTTGGAACTTTGAGGTTTTGTATTTTTATTGGTTGACTGCCAAATAGCCATGGGTTGTCTTTCGTTGTTGCCCAGCACCAAAGGGTG
The DNA here is from genome assembly GCF_021729155.1 of Membranihabitans marinus. GTDB lineage: Bacteria > Bacteroidota > Bacteroidia > Chitinophagales > Saprospiraceae > Membranihabitans > Membranihabitans marinus. The sequence continues at coordinate 54,883 of NZ_JAJQYA010000031.1, forward strand.
TAAATATTGATGGTGTAGATTGGCGCTTGCTTTGAAAGTGATGTCTTTCCAGCTGTAAAATATTGCAAGACGCGGTTCGAGGCGCAGGTAAGTGGAGTTAGAGATTGCTGTAGTTATCCGCAGTCCTAGGTTACTTCGGATATTTTTGCTAAGCTTACCGTCAATGTTGCTAAATAATGATATCTGAGTTAGGTGTTGATTAGATTGAGTTAGTCGATTGGAAGATTGAGTTTTTTCATTACCAAATTGGGATAGGTATGAGGTCGACAGTTGACCTGGGGCTAGAGTATGTAATATAGTTTCAACCCCATTGATCCATCGAAAATTGTTGTTTAAAAGTCTATCCAGATTGATGCGGGCGTAAATATCTTGAATTTGGGCCGAGAAATTATTTTCTGTTAAATTAGAGAGTTGGTCAAAGGCAAATCCAAAGCCATTATAGATATCACTTTTATTGGAGGTATAGCCAAGGTGGGCCGTTAGGAAAGATTTTTTGTCAATGGCATTGGAATACCGAAGGGATAGTACAGCATTGGAAATGTTTTGTTTTTCAAGATCAGACTTTGTTTCCATTACCGTGGATGGAGGGCGGTATTTTCCTGTCCTAAGGTGGTCTCGGCCATAGAAATAGGAGAGTTCTATTTTGCTTTTATCATCAATTTCCATATTGGCTTTTACATTGAGATCGTAAAAATAATAGTTGACAGCTCCCTCTTCTTTTCTCAGCTCATTGATCAAGGGAATGATATAGAAGGCACGAGACGATATAATAATGGAAGATTTTTTCTTTTTAAACAGGGGGCCTTCGATGGAGGCATCGCTATCGATAAGTCCAAAGTCGCCATTAAATTCCCATCTATTGCTGTTGCCATTTTTGGTTTCGATGGCGGTAAAAGAAGAAAGTCGACCACCGTATTGACTGGGTACATGGCCTTTGTAAAAATTGGCTTTTTTGATGATGTTGCCGTTGAAAATAGAGCTCAATCCCAATAAATGTCCCGTATTGTACATGGGGATGCCGTCCAAGTAATATTGATTTTCGTATAATCCTCCACCTCGCACCGATATCTGAGCGAAACCTTCAACCCCTGTGGTGACCCCGGATTGCAGGGCTAGGTATTTGATGATATCTGCTTCGCCCAACATCAGCGAAGCATTGGCTAGGTCACTTGATTCAATGGTTTGAGCACCGGGCAATTGATCTTTATGAGTTTTAAATTTTTGGTCGTAAATCACTTTTAGCGTTTCCAATTCATGAACCTTCATCAGAAAATTGATCACAGAGTCATTGTCAGGGTTGAGTTTTATGGATTGTGGTTCAAACCCCACATGCGATACGGTAAGTGTTATTGGTTGGTCGGCTTTTAAACTTAAACTAAAATACCCATGGGCGTTGGTGGTGGTATATTGGTTTTGTGTTTGGATGACAGCATCTATAATTACTTCATTGTTGGTGAAGTCTTTCACATAGCCGCTGATGGTGAGGGATTGGCCGCAGAGGCTTGACGCAGTAAAAAGTAAAAGGAGCCACACTGTAGTTATCTGTTTTAAAGCCATGGTCTGTTATTTCTTTGATGGTTAAAAAGCTGCTGTATGACTCATTATTGAAGGCATACACTAGCTTATGAAAAACCTGTGTCAATCCTTAAACAAATTCCGTCTGAGGACAAGGGAGTAAAACATATTCTTGGAGGATACCAGTTTTTTATCCATCATTTTCTTGAATTCATCGTCGAAGGTGTAGTAATCTTTATCAAAAAGAAGCAAGTTCTTTTTATCGGCATTATTATTATAAAAGGTAGAAAAACTGTGGTTTGCGAAAAATCCAATGTACCAATTATCAAAGAGTTGAAGTTGAACTCCTAATCGACTTCCCAATTCTAGCTTTCTGAATTCCGCTTCTTCAGTATATCCTGGAATACTTACTACCGTACCTGGAGTGATAAACCATTCATTGATTCCGTACTCTAAGACTGATGTTTTATTCATTCCAATATAAAGCCCTCCATAGATGCTGAGTCGCTTAGTTAAATTATAGGATGCCAATACCGGCAGGGTAATCTGATGGTAACGGTACTTAAAGGTCACATCGTAATTGGGAATGGGTACTCCATTTTCGCCCCCCTTATTGTGGTATTCGAGGCCAGTACTTAGGCCCCATTTACTTCGGCGGATGAGGTCGGTGTACAGTCCCACTTCGTAGCCAAGGATGCGACTTTTTTCGTATTCGGTAAGGTAACTGTACAGACCGCCAGCACTTAGGCTGACTCTGCGATCTAGCTTTTGTGCGGATATAGATGTAGTCATAGACAACACTAAAATGATCGGAAAAATTTTATTCAACTTCATGATTTTTATTTTTTTGTGTTGTAATGGTTGTTTTCGATTAATGGCAGTCGAAACCAATTCAGTTTTTAATACTGTCGATATAAAGTGGAAGGTTGATAAAGTTAAGTCTAGTAAGATGTTGAGTAAGAGGTCTTATGTTTATATCGTTTTTCAAAAGTCATTTATTTAAATTTTGAGTTTTATAAAAAGCTATAGCATGGATAATTATTGAAAGCAAACAATAGTTATTGAAAAGTCGTATTAATACTTAAACAAATTCCGTCTGAGGACAAGGGAGTAAAACATATTTTTAGCCGACTTTAATTTGTCGTCCATCATCTGCTTAAATTCTTGATCAAAATATAAGTTATCATCATTTTGAAGAAAAAGAAAGTTGACTCTGGATTTCTTACGGTAGATAGAATTAAAAGCATGGTTGGCATAGAAGCCCAGAAACCAGTTATTAAACAATTGAAATTGTAATCCCAAACGGCTACCAACCTCTAATTTTTTAAGTTCTTCTGATCGCAAATCGAGAAAGTCTTTATAGTCTGGAGGGTTTGCACCAAATGACCATTCATTTACATGATATTCAAAATAAGAAGGGCTGTTATAGCCCATATAAAGGCCTCCATGAATGCTGAGTCGCTTAGTTAATTTATAGGATGCCAATACCGGTAGGGTGATTTGATGGTATCGGTACTTAAAGGTCACATCGTAATTGGGAATAGGCACACCATTTTCTCCACCTTTATTGTGGTATTCGAGGCCAGTACTTAGACCCCATTTACTTCGACGGATTATGTCGGTGTACAGTCCCACTTCGTAACCGAGGATACGACTTTTTTCGTATTCGCTAAGGTAGCTGAAGAGGCCACCCGCATTAAGGCTGACTCTATGATCTAGCTTTTGTGCTGATATAGATGTTGCCAAGGTCAATAATAATATGATTGGAAAAATTCTATTCATTTTCATGTATTCAATGTTTTCGGTGTAATCACTGAGAGTATTGGTCTACCTCCATAATGCCGATCTGGTGATAAGGTAAGTAATCCAATGATCCATAGGTAGTTACTATTCATAAATATCAGATTCTATTGTTGTTAAAAAAGCTACTGTATGACTCAATATTGAAGGCATACAGTAGCTTATGAAAAATCTGTGTCAATACTTAAATAAATTTCGTTTCAATGTAATGGAATAAAAAATATTCTTGGCTGACACTAATTTGTCGTCCATCATCTGCTTAAATTCTTGATCAAAATCTAAGTAATCATCATTCTGAAGAAAAAGAATGTGAAATCTAGAGTTTTTACGGTAAATAGAATTAAAAGCATGGTTGGCATAGAAGCCCAGATACCAGTTGTCAAACAACTGAAACTGTAGTCCTATTCGACTGCCTACTTCCAACTTTTTGAGTTCATCTGATCGAAAATCTATAAAGTCCTTATAGTCTGGAGGACTGGCCCCAAATGACCATTCATTTACCCCATACTCAAAGTAAGTAGGGCTGTTATAGCCCATATAAAGGCCTCCATAAATACTGAGACGTTTGAATAAATTGTAGTTAAGCAGTAATGGTAGGGTGATTTGATGGTATCGGTACTTGAAGTCGACATCGTAATTGGGAATAGGCACTCCATTTTCGCCCCCCTTATTGTGGTATTCGAGGCCAGTACTTAGGCCCCATTTACTTCGACGGATGAGGTCGGTGTACAGTCCCACTTTGTAGCCCAGGATGCGACTTTTTTCGTATTCGGTGAGGTAGCTATACAGACCGACAGCACTTAGGCTGACTCTGCGATCTAGCTTTTGTGCGGATAATGATGTAGTCAATGACAACATTAAGATGATCGGAAAAAATCTATTCATTTTCATGGACTCAATGGTTTTGGTGAAATAATTTTTTCAATGAATGTCAGTCGAAACCGATCCAGGTTTTAATATCTCCTCCCTGTTTAAAAGTTTATATTAAATACTGTATATCCTCCTGTCATTGAAGGATATAGATCTAGGGGCATTTGGTATAAGTCATTGTGTGTCTTTTATTTGACTACTTTGAGCATTCTATTTAACAGGTGTCAGCATCTTCCAAAATTTTAAAATCAGTAGTAAATGAAATACTGGGTTTATATGTATATCAATGACTTTTTCATTAACAGGTAGTTGTAAGGAAAGGGCATGTTAATTCCGTTTAATAGGGATGGTTCTTGATTCACCATTAATACCAAATGAATTACTACAATTTTCTATCGATTCATTTGGAGTAATAATTTATTAATGATCCTTACTTTATTCATTAATATGGTTGAGTTTCAGGAATAATCCCATCGATTATTTTTAATATCTAGATTGGCTATCGAATGATCTAGAATTTCGACTACAGATCTAGCTTTAACTTATTTGGGGTTGTTATTAGAGAAAATTAAAACAATGAAATCCCTGGATTCTATAATGGATCAGAGAAATGAAACAATTTTCTATTAATTGGGGGTGGAGCTTTCCTAAAGCTAATATTATTTTTCAATAATCAAAAATATTGCATAAGAAAAGTTGATTTTATTCCCTCTTGATAGAATCCGGAACTTGTGACTTCTCATAAGAGGTAGAGTATTCAAAATTGCGATCTTTATATAATTTCATATATAAGTAGTCATCTAGTTTTACAATCAATTTAATGATACTTCAACCGATCCATTCGATTTATTCATCGAACTTAGGGCAATATCTATTTAAGTTCAATCCAAAAATTTAAGGAGAGAATGGAATAATGCAAATGATTCTAATTCTTTTGGGGAAGAAAATCATTCACATTGAGTTTTTGATGGAGTTAAGGGGGGGTGTGAGTGTGGAATGAGTTTGGAGTGGATATAATTAGTTATTTAGTGGATAATGTCTAAATAGGTTCGTGGTCTATGACGAACCATGCGCTCCAATAAATGATCGAAGATTTCAGCCTTCATTTTATTGCGATTAAAACGATAGCAAAATTCGTCCAAATAATACTGCAATAATTCGGCATGGTGATGAGTGCCTCTCAA
>NZ_JAJQYA010000032.1:0-32239 GCF_021729155.1 Membranihabitans marinus
TGTGAATCGCATTTATGAACTTTTGCCTGGAGAATCACCATTGTAATTTTTATACGTAGTTGCTTGGTCGCTTACACATTATTGTCATAGATTGCCTAATAACCTCGGATTTAAGGCAAGGAAGATTAGTGAGTTAGTAATAAAGGCTAGTATTATAGCCCACGATACATTTGAATCATAGGTATGGGGACAGGATAAAACCTTCCATCTGCAAAGATAGTTGTAAATCCGAATTGAAAAGCTTTGCCCTCTTCCCTGTGCCATCTCAACCCGGGAATAAATAGTGCAAATCCCGATCTTTGGTTAGAGGTGTTTGTTTCATATGGAAGTATTTCTTTTGGTTTTTGAGAGGGGTAGAAAATAAATGAATCAAAAACTAAGCTAATTTTAGTCGATACTTTAATCATTCCTGCAATACTAGAAAGCCCTCGTCCATGAATGCTTCCTTTTTCCCAGATCATGCCATAACCGCCGGAAATAGCTATGTTTTTGCTTCGATCTCCCAACGAAAGGGTTGCGAATGGTAACCCACCGCCAATATCATATGCGGCCCATGACCCAGTCCCTATTAAGCCTCCCAATGCAATTTGAGTTTTTTCATTAACCTCCCAGCTTTTCTTTATGGTTCCAATTAAAGGTATGCCTAACCATGAAGTCATAATACCCATTCCCCAATTGTTATTCAAGCCAAATTGAAAACTTGGACCATACAAATTCCATTGAATATAATGATCGTCTTTCTTTAAGGCTAACCCATTGGTCGTGATAAAATACCTTGTCGCAAACTTATCTTCACCAATATATTGTCCTGATGGACTTAGGTCTGATTGCTTCAAAACAATCTTTTCCAGAATTAGATGCTGTGGAATATAGATCTTTCTTTGACCATTGACAAGTAAGAGGATTTCACGAGGATCTTCACTTAGGATTTTACCGATAAATTCGCCTCCGTCAGTTTTTATAATGCGATAAGTATTGGTATCCACTGCGATGGTATCATTTTGTGCAAAAGATGTTGCAGCTAGGAACAGAAGAGTCAAAATAAATAAAATTGATTTCATGGCGATTGCATTTTGATAATGTAAATACCTATCAAAATGCCTCTTACCTTAAATCACAGGAGTGAATCAATTTATTAATATAAGGAAATATTATTGATTATTCTCATTTTATTTTTCTTAATCCGTCTTGCATTGTTGAAATATGTTGTTTTATGGTAGGTATATAGACTTTCACATGGTTTTATATAGTAAAACTGTCTTTATACTTATAAAGTGTATTTAACTTTTGAGATTGATTGAATAGTACTCAATGCAGTTGATGTTGAAAACAACTGCATTGAGCATGAATATTTAAACAAATTTTATTCCGTATCTACCGCATATCTCTGCGACCACAGGAAAATTTGGAGGACCCTCCGGTAATTTACTTAATTCGTTAAACATGTGTTCAATACCAGCAGGAAAGGCCGTAGTGCACATTTTTGCTTTTTCTGTACCGACTACCTTCCAAGTATGAGGAATGTTTTTGGGAGCATAGGCCATATCTCCTGCACGTAATATCGTAGTTTTGGAACCTACGGTGATTTCAATTTCACCCTTGATGACTCTGAAGATCTCATCTTCTTTACTGTGTACATGAGGAGGGATTCCCACACCGACTTCCACATCATCCATCCATTCAACGATTTGATTGTCGGTATCACTGCCCAGTAATTTATGGGTTTGAATGTCGCCGATTACATTTAATACCTCACCTTCGTGATCTCGTATTATTTTGGCTTCAACCTTTGCTTTTAAACCATTTCCTCCTTCTCTAATCTTGGTTATAGAGGGTATAAAGGCTAATCCTAACCCTAAACCAGACGACTTAATAAATGTTTTTCTGTTCATAACTTTGATTTTTAGCTAAGTTATTCGACAGAGAAAGGTTGAATCTCATGAAAATCGCGGTAAAAACCTATATTTTGACATGTATTAACCGTTTTTGATAAAAGTTGGGGAGTTCCCTGTTTGATTTTTAATAAAATAGTTGAAATAATCTGGAGATGAAAATCCAAGATAATAACTGATTTCCTTTATGGTCTTATTAGAAAATTTGAGAGCATGCCTCGATCGCATAAGAAGTTGTTCTGTAATAATGGATTTGGCACTTACCCCTAATACTTCTTTGACACATTCATTTAAATATTTGGGAGAAATATTCAATAGATTGGCGTAATCATTGACTTGGTGATGTTCCGATAATCGTTTGTCAACCAGTTTTTTAAAGCTATACACTATATTAGCTTTTGTGTTCTTGCTGTCTATACTAGATTTTATATTGCACTTGCCATCACAATACACAAAAAATGTATTGAGTAAGGATAGAATGGCATCATCTTTATGATGTAGGTTGGATCCAATGAGTTCATCTAACATTTCGAGAATGGATTGTATCCTAGTTTCAATTCCTGGACTTAGGTTAATCATTGGGATTTCTCCAGAATGAAATAAACGCACTTGATTAATATGTAATTTGCTTAATAATGGGTGGTTTAAAATTTCTGGAGTTAAATACATAATGTAACCTGCCACTTGATCATTGTTATTTTTATTTATTTGCCATTTATTAATTGGATCTATGAAAAAAAGTGAATTTGATACATTCTCATAAGATACTCCTTTAATTTCCAATATGTCGATGCTGTCTTTTATCCAAATGATGGTATAGTTCTCAGATAGTGAGGATTTTATCATGGGAGAATTTAATGGCTTAATATTTACAGCAGCTGTATTCATGACAAATTAATAATTATATTTTAATGGTTTACAGATCGGTGTATTTCAAAAATACAATAAATTAATTAGTCTTACCCTAAAATAAACAAGTAGATTTTATGAAAAATGAATTGAATTAGGACGTTTTTTGGACTTCGTCAAATTGAGATTATCGACATTCACATTGATGATAAGGGTAATAAAAAAGGCTCACTGAGAAAATTGATTTATTAATTCTCATAAATCAATCCCACAATGAACCTCATCACAATCAAGTCAATATCTCAGATATTACTTTATATTCCGCTATCTATTTCATTTTCTACTGGATTTGCCTATGAAATGAAATTTTTGATTCTACACAGCAGAGAAGCGGAGCTATATTATCTATCCTGTTGTTGATAGAAGATAAATGATTCACGCTTCTATTTATTGGACATTTAAAGTGTAATTTAATTTTTCAACATGGATCCGGAGAAAACATAAATAATCCAAGGGATAAGCTATTTTTTATCCAAAGTATTAAAGAATAAAAGTTCACTGAGAGGATCGAATTATAATCCCTAATAAATCAATCCCCCAATGAACCTCTAAACAATCATGTCAATCTAAAAATTATTGCCTCGTTTTTAACTATATAGTTTTTTTAATTTCCTCCTGAATTTGAATGGAATTTTATAATTCTACTGAGGAGGGAAGCGGAGTTGCATTACCCTTCATATTGTCTGCCATAGAAGAATTCTTTTTGCTTCCAAATTTCTTGGATATCCATTCGCCGATATCATCCATAAGGCGATAGGCAATGGGAACGACAATCATGGTCAATAGCATAGAACTAGTTAAACCTCCAATTAATACCCATGCCAAACCATTTTTCCATTCAGAGCCCGCACCAGAAGCGATGGCGATGGGCACCATAGCAATTACCATGGCAATAGTCGTCATGAGAATAGGACGGAATCTTTGCAGGGTTCCTTCGATGACGGCTTTTTTGCGATCCATCCCTTCTCGCTTTAATTGATTGACAAAATCCACGATAAGAATGGCATTTTTTACAACCAATCCCACCAACATGATTAATCCCAACATACCGAATATGCTTAGATTTTCCATGGCCAATGCCAGTGCTAATAAAGCGCCTATCAATGCTACGGGAATAGAAAACAAGACGACGAAAGGATAGACATAACTGTCGTATAAGGCGACCATGATTAAATACACCAATAGAATTGAAGTAATTAGAGCAAAAGCTAAACTGCCAAAAGCATCAGCCTGTCTTTCTAGGTCTCCCCCTTGTGATATGGAGATACCAGCAGGAATGTCCATGGCATCCATTTTACTTTGGATATCTTCTCCAATGGAGGCGATGTCACGACCGATGATTTGACTTTCGATGGTCAACGACGATATTTTATCTTGTCGCTCTAGTCTTGATGGTCCACTGCTCTCTACGATGGACGCAAATTGACTTAATTTTATGAGTTTCCCTTCGTTGTTGAGAAAGGTCAGTTCTGAGATGTCGTCAACATTTTTTCGATTGAATGCATCTAATTGGATTCTTATATCGTATTCATATACACCGTCTTGAAACTTTGTGTCGGTATTTCCAGTAAACGCATTTTGCATGGTTAATCCCACAACATCTAAGGTCAGTCCAAGATCAGCCAATTTTTCGCGGTCGATATCTACACTGATTTCAGGATTTCCTCCTTCCACCGTGGATTTTACTTCAGCTGTTCCGGGGATGGTTTTTATTTCATCGATAAAATCATCGCTAAATTCAAGCAATTCATCGATGTTGTTTCCTTGAATCGTAAGTTGAATAGGCGCTTCCGTAGCACCTGATACCATACTGACGGCCTTGGCAGAAAATTTCACCCCAGGGATATTGTCAGATAGCTGAGCTTTTACCATTCTTGCATATTCATCAGAAGTCATCGATCGCTCATCAGAAGACACGAGTTTTACATTAATTTCAGTCATATAGGCCGTCGAAGTAGTGCTCAAAAGTCCACTACTCTGTCCAACCGTGGTAAATACATTGGTTACTTCAGGTTGGTCTAGTAGATATTTTTCTACTTCCTGTGAAATCATATTGTTTTGATCCAAAGGGGTTTCCTTTGGCATCTCCATGGTGATTAAAAATTCGCCAACATCTCCGGCAGCTACAAACTCAGATCCTATATAACCATTTGACACTAATTTCATCGATGAAAATACCAGCGCAAATATCAATATCATTGAAAGGAGTTTGTGTTTCAAAGTGAGATTGAGCATGGATCGGTAAAAATTTTCAAAACCCTTGATCAACTTTTCAAAACCAATAAGCGGCCAATGAAATTTATTTTTAATATTCAAATGAGTGAGTTTAGTAAAGCGAGATGCCAACCACGGGGTCAAAGTAAAAGATACCACTAAACTAATGACGGTTGCTGCTACGACGACGAGAGAAAATTGTCGCAAAAGGTCGGCGACCAAACCGGTAACCAAGGCTATGGGGAGAAATACGACGACAATGACTAGGGTAATGGAAAATACCGACATCCCTATTTCATTCCAAGTACCTATGGCTGCCTCTCTTGCCGAGGCACCATTTTCCATCCTAGCGTGAATATTTTCTAAGACCACAATACTGTCGTCCACCAATATCCCTATAACCAGTGAAAGGGCGAGTAAGGTCATAAGGTTTAGCGTGAATCCGGCCATACTCATCACTGCAAAGGTGGAAATAATAGATACCGGAATGGCTATCATTACGATAATGGCATTTCTGATGTTGTGCAAGAAAAAGAGCATAATTAGGGCCACCAAAATTACGGCTAACACCAAGTCATTGACTACGTGATGGGCAGCCTCGAGGGTGAAAATTGAACTGTCGTTGGATATTTCAAATTTTAAGTTTTCATCGGCATACCGCTCTTCCAATTCTGCAATTTTTGCATTGACTTTTTCACTGACTTCGACGGCGTTTCCATCGCTTTGTTTGCTGATAGTGATACCCAATGAAGGTCGACCGTTTATTCGACTTATCGTCTCGAAATCTTTTTTGGTATCGTAAACTTCAGCAACATCACTGAGTAGTACTTGTGATCCTTCCTTCGTAGTCATTACACTTAAATTTCGCAATCGGTCGAGGTCTTGGATTTTCCCAGAAAGCCGAACTAAGACATCTTGATGTTCATCCTTAATACTACCAGTAGGAAAATTGAGATTTGACCGAGCAATGGCTTGGGACAATTGAAGAATGGATAGATTGTAATACTTTAGTTTATCTCCATCGACATTGATATTGATTTCTCGATCTGCACCTCCGATGATATTTACTTGCGCCACACCTTCTATACGGGCAAGTTCTGGCTGTATTAATTCGGTGAATATATTGGTAAATTCAACATCTTCCATGGTAGAAGTTGCACCCATTCGCATTATAGGTGCTTCTGCCAATGAAAATTTGTCTACACTGGATTTTTTGGCGTCATCGGGTAGATCAGCTGCTATGGCATCTATTTTTCGCTGTGCATTTTGCATGGCAATGTCTTCGTTGGAACCGTATTTCAATTCCACGATGACGATAGAAAAACTCTCCATAGATGTGGCTTGAATACTTTCAAGATTCTCTATGGAAGAAAGTGCACTTTCAATGGGTTTAGTTACCGAGTTTTCCACCTCAGAGGGGGAGGCTCCTGGATAGATAGTAGAGACTGTGATTACCGGTGATGATATATTGGGTAATAGTTCATAGGTTAAACTGGAGTAACCATAAAGACCAAAGAAGACCAAGATACTAAACAGCACTACGACCAAGGTCGGTCTTTTAACGGACAATTCTGTTATCGACATAATTATTGATTGTTAGTGTTTGAAGTAATAGGAGGGGTGATGATTCTAATGGCCCTGCCGTTCTCGAGATTAATCTGTCCCGTAGTAATGATTTCAGTTCCCAAATCCAATCCGCTGAGGACGGTGACATTTTCACCTATAGTTTCACCGACTTCGATATCAGTCAGTATAGCATGTCCATTTTGCGCTAAGTAAACTTGAGGCTTCTTTAAACTGCCGACTACACTTTTTCTCGGTATGATCATGACCATTTCATCGGCAGAATTATTGGCAATTGGTATTTTAACCGTGCCATACATACCGGCTTTTAGAGGATGGGTTTTACTGTTGGGGATTTCGATTGCCACTTCATATTTTCTGGCCGCATCAGTTTGCACCCCAATTTGGCTGACCTGACCTTTGAAGATTACATTTGGATAGACTTCCGTCTCGATTTCCACTTTTTGCCCATTTTTAATTTTAACGATATCTTTTTCATCGACCTTGACAATGAGTTTCAATTTATTGATATCTACAATTGAGGCGATGATAGTACCGGGATTGGCAAAACTTCCCTCTTCGAGTTTGATTTCTTTGACCACACCACTCATCGGCGATTTGGCGGAAGCATATTTTAACTGTTCTTCCAAAGCGGTAAGGTTACTCTGCTGGTTTTGCATTCCGAGTTTTATTTCTTCGTATTGAGTTTGACTGATGGCTCCTACATCCAAGAGGTTTTTATACCGTTCCACATCTTTTTCGGATTTTTGGAAAGCCGCTTGTGCAGTCGACAATTTAGATTGCAATGTCGCAGCGTCAATGGTAGCAATGGTTTGTCCTTTGGAAATGACCTGACCTTCGGAGATGAGTAACTGGGTAATTCTCCCCTGCATTTCTGCAATTACATTTATTTCTTTTCTAGCTTCGAAGGTTCCGATCAATGAAAGGTTATTATCGTGTTTTATTGATTGTACCACCGTGGTAGCTACTGGAATTTCGGTTGAAATGACTTCGGTTTGTTGAGCTTTCTCGTCAATGATTACCTTGTTGCTTTTTAACTTGGAGTAGCCCCATCCAACGGATAACAAGACGATGACAATGGGAATGATGATTTTTAAATATTTCATGATTGATTTGTTTAGAATGTATTGTTGTTTATGGATTTGATTAATTGAGCTAATTGACCACTGACTTTAACATGGTCTAGTTCTGCTAGTTTGTTGTTGAGCAGCGCTGTTAAATATTGCGATTGAGCTTCTTTTAAACTGGTTTCAGCATTGAGTAACTCAGTCAAGGGGGCCACTCCTTCTTGATAGGATAACTTTGTGACTTCGTATAATTCCTGCGCCAATTTCATGTTATCCTCTTGGGTTGTGATGAGTTCTTTGTTGTTCTCGATTTTTATCTTGGCGTTTTTATATTCCATTTCAACGGCATTTTCAAAGTTGTATGCACTGAGTTTGATTTGGTCGATGACGATTTTGTTCTCTTCTAGTTTTTTGCGTTTTTGAAACCCATCGAAAATAGGCATAGAGAGCCTTAATCCCCACAGTCCATATCCGAAGGAATAATAATTGTCTTTTTTAAGGTTGAATTTGTCGCCTTGTCCATTATAATTAAATTGTGCGAATGCATTGATGGTCGGATAATATCCAGCCTTGATGACTTCATTATCCATTTCAGCCAATAATAATTGTTGTTTTAAGATTCGGTAATCTAAATTTTCAGCCAACATCAATTCGTCTGAAATGGGATAATCTCCAGAGTCCAAAAGGTCTTGATTGAGTTCGATCATTTGATTTGGATCGAGAGCTAGGTAAAATCGCAGTACGTTTAATTGTTGCTCAGCGGCAATATCCAAATTCGACAATTCTGAATGGAGATTAGTTCTGTTGACCTTGAGCTGATCTACGTCTAGTTTTTTGATGATTCCGTTTTCATATTGGGCTTGGCCAATGTGGACCAGATGCTCAATACGTTCTAGGTTGGCCTTTAAAATCCCCTCTTGTTCTCTTGTGATTTGATATTGAATATAGATTTGAGCTACGTTGTAGACCAAATCTTCCATGGTAGATAAGGTCTGTAATTGGTAGGTAGATTTTACCGCATCTAATTTTTTGATGTTTTCGAGATAGGATTTATTGTAAATCATTTGATTGACCTCTAGGCCGGCATTCAAGCCGTATCTGACTCCGAATTGAATGGGGATTTGGCCTGTCTCTCCGATTATTTCTCCAGGCAATAATTGAGAGGGGAGAGCAAAGTTGTCGGTGAATCCAGCAGTTCCAGACAATTGTGGGAGTGCCGTTCCTTTGGCAGTCTCAATTTGCTTGGTTAGAATATTTTCGTTTAGCCTTACTCTTTTTAAATCGGGATTGTTATTGACGGCTATTTCCATCGCTTGACGCAGACTTAGAAATAGAGTATCAGAGGCAAATGCCGGATGAAGGATACACAAAAATAGTGTAGCCATCACACAGGTGAGAGGTTTAATCATAATTAGTATGGTTTGTTTTGTAAATATTGATTTGTTCTGTATTTTAAGAACTAGCGTGGCAAAAAAAATTATTTATTGACCCATTCTTCAATGGCTTGGTTCATTTTTTGGGATAAAAATGTTTGAAAATCATTTAACTTTTTAATTTTTTCGTAAAACTCGACATGTTCACTGTTTTCTCTATTTTTTAATACTTCATTGAGGAGCTGATTCATTTCCGTAAGAGATTGCGCTTTCTCAATAATTTTGTTTTCCCATTCTTCGGTATTTACCATAAAGTACCGTTTTCGATCACCGTTAAATGTCTTGTAAATAATACTACCATCCCTCAAGTAATAGTTAATGGCATTGCTGACAGCACTTTTACTTGCTCCGAGAAACTCCCGGATTTCATCAAAGGATTTGTACGGAGGCTCAGAAATAAGTAAAAATGCAAATACTCTACATTCTAAGGGCGATTTATGGTTCATACGCTCTAAAAGGACGCCCATTTTTTCTACGGATTGTTTTGTATCATTCATATCGTAATTGTATTTTACAAAGGCAATTATACGATAGTTTTTTTGGTTCTGCAAATTAAGAACTAAAAAAACTAATTTTATTTTTTAGTGTTTTTGGTTAAGTCGTTGATATTCTATTGTTTATATTGTTGTTGTTTTAAATAGAAATTTCTGAAGATAAAGGGAGAATGATATAAATAAATAATTTTGTGCTCAATGCCTTTGTCTTTAATAATACTTAATGAGTACAAATTAATCAATGTCAAAACAGGTTTCCTAAACTTCAAACAATGGTTTTTCCTTCTATAGGATAATATATTCCAACAATTATAAATGCATTTGGTATAATTCCTCTATTAGATATAAAAAATGGTTTACATTCAGTGGATTTTATCTTTGTAAAAAATCAATTTCTTGTATTCTTTCATAAAATTTAGAACGAATGATGAAAAGTAGAAAAGAACTCGTTGCAGAATACCAACAGATGAAAAAACCAATAGGGGTGTTCCAAATTAGAAATTTGAGTAATGGTAAAGTATTTATCGATTCCTCAAATAATATTACCTCTAAATGGAATCGACATAAAATGGAATTAAAATTTGGTTCACATCGACATAAAACTCTGCAAAATGATTGGAATGATTTAGGAGAAGATCAGTTTGTATTGGAATTCCTATCCGAATTGAAAATCGAAGACGATGACGACGTCAATATTGAAAGGGAATTGCAATTGCTTTTCGATATGGTGGTGGAAGAACTCAACCTTAGCGTGGATCAGCGATATTAGACAGGCTCCGTGATAGATGATTAACCTTTCTTATCTAACCATATATTCTGCTCATACAACAGTATTTATTTGTATTAAAAATTTAATTTTGTGTTCAATAATTAAATCATGATCTATTACGTCAATGACCATGATCTACTTTTATTAATAAAATAGTTGGATTAAATGATAGACTTCAATGTTTAGGCATCAGGGAAAAACCAGGACTTTAAAACATAATTTACAAATTGCCTCTGTTTTATCGCTGGTAGCTGGTATCGTAAATGTATCGGGTTTTTTGGCTATAAAACAATTGACCACCAACGTCACAGGGCATTTTGCCCTTTTCATCAAAGACTTGACTAATTTCGAATCTTGGAAAGCTGCCCTGTATTTAGCCTACATTTTTTCCTTTCTATTGGGTTCATTTACTTCTAGTCTGCTGATTGAAACATTTAAAGAAAAAAAGAGCCTAAATGTTTTTGTGATTCCCACAATCATAGAATGTATTGTATTGATATCGGTGGCCATTATCAGTGATTTTTATCTCGACCAAACTATAGATTTGATTGCCTGTATGCTGTTGTTCGCTATGGGACTTCAAAATTCTTATGTCACTAAAATTTCAAATGCCGTAGTCAGAACCACCCATCTTACTGGTCTGTTCACCGATTTGGGCATCGAACTATCTCAATTGTTTTTTTCAAAAAATTATCCTCAGCGCGATGCTATTAAATCCACTATTAAGCTTCGAATATACATCATCACCTTTTTCTTTTTAGGAGGTATAATTGGGGGATATCTGTATTCTGGACTGGAATTAAAGCTCAATTCTTTAATTGTAGCAGCAATTATTTTGATTGGGAGTTTATCATTCGACGATGTTCGGTATCGAATTATTATAAGTAAAAGAAAATATGATCAGCGTAGAAAATTGGTTGAGAAAGCGTGGTAATCGTTGGGCTGTATAATCTTAGGATAAGATCGGATAACACGATTTTCGGTATTGATTTCTGCTTATTATGATTTTTATGGAATTTTTTAAATTATTGAGATTTAGATTAAGCCATCGAGTTTTAATATGCTGTTTAATAGTTGTTTATGGTGGATTTGGGCTATTAACCGTTAATAACGGATAATAACTGTTGAATGATTTCATATTTATTTATACAGGGAGATTCCATTATCATTTAGAGCCAGAAGATGTAGAATATTCTTCCTTTAATTGGAGTGAAAATTATTGAGGTTTAGAGTTTTAATGTGTTGTTTATTAGTTATTTATGATGTGTTTGGACAATTAACCGTTAATAACGGATATTAACCGTTGAATGATTTCATATTTATTTATACAGGGAGATTCCATTATCATTTAGATCCAGAAGATGTAGATTATTTTTCCTTTAAAAGGAGTGAAAATTATTGAGGTTTGTAGGTGTAATGTGTTGTTTGTTAGTTGTTTGTGATGTATAAGGGCATTTAACCGTTGAGCAATTTCATATCTCTTTATATTGGAAGTTTACGGTATTATTTAATGAAGGGAAATGTGAAATATTCTAACCTTTAACAGCGAATATTTGACAACTATATAGCATCACATCGCGATGACTATCAACATTTTAAATCACCACATTAAAATTAACCGTTAATAACGGATAATAACCGTTGAATAATTTACTTCGCTTTCAACTTGAAGGGTATTTGTACTTATTGCTAATTATCCCGACCCTCACCATTAGTAAAGAGTCCTATCGATCTTTGAATCTATTCAGATTGAATTTGTAAAGGAATTTGGTACAGTCCAATTAAATAATTTTATGTTTTATAAACCTTCCTACTATCATAAGGTTTACCTTTCTTGTATAAACACTGTATAAAATCTTATGGACTTAAATCGGAATAAAGAAAATGCCATTGCTTTTTATAAAATGGCTTATGAAGGCAATCCCAAGGAAGCGGTTAAACGATATGTTGGTCAAGAATATATTCAACACAATCCCGATGTAGCAGATGGAAAGCGAGGTTTTATTGAGTATTTTGAAAGGATGCTCAAAGAATATCCAGAAAAATCCATTAACTTTTTACGGTGCATCGCAGAAGGAGATTTAGTCGCTTTACATACTCATCAAATTTGGCCTGATAATGATCAGTATGTTACCATGGATTTTTTTAGGTTCGATGATAACGGGAAGATATGTGAACATTGGGATGCAATACAGCAAGTACCTAAAGAATTTGCCAATGACAATACCATGTTCTAATACCCAATGCGTATTCTATAAAAGGAGAAGTAGATTGATTTACCTTATTTATTTTTTATCCATCATAATGTGAATTAAAATAGGCTATGGATTCATGGCTGGAGGGTCAATGGATAGATGATTGGACTGCATCATCAATGAATCTTCCATTAGTGATAGGATAGATTATTTAACGCTGTCTTTAGTTTCATTAATTAGTAAAAAAGAGAATTATAAAATAGACACAAGGCCGATGTAAATTGGTTTTGAATGTAATTAAATGGTGATTTTTGGTTTAATTGTTAGATATTAGATGAGTTTGATAATAACAATCGCCGTCATATGCAAGATATAATTCAAAGCCGTATTTATTTTTTTTCTTTAATTGTCATGACATTATCCATATCTGTTAATTCACAATCGATTCAGTGGGAAAATTCATTGGATACAGTTATTGAGATAGGTCATCAAAAACAGCTTTTTATTGATGATTATATTATTGAGACCAGTAAGGGCATTGAATTTACAATGCATCAACCCTATATGACAGGAGAGACATTGTTAGAGTCTGATCAACCCTATGAAAAAGGTGGTTTTCCTTATTTGTATTCCAGCGTTATCAAAGATGATAATATGGGAGTGCAATTGTGGTATGACTTTTTCAAACCCAAGAGCAGCGACCCATATGATCACGATCGCCATTTAGCCTATGCTATTTCCAAGGATGGGATTCATTTCGAGAAACCAAATTTGGGATTTTATGAGTACAATGGAAATAAGGACAATAATATAGTCATTCCCGGTGTCATCGGTGGGGGATCAGTATGGATAGATCCCAAAGCAGAAGCGGAGCATCGATACAAATCTCAATCGAAAGTATATCCCTCTGGTGAGTTTCATATGCATAGTTCGCCCGACGGTATCCATTGGAAAAAATATGGTAAGATTAACCCACAAGGACCTCATGATACTCAAACCATCGTTTTTTGGGATGACACCTTGAAAAAATATCTTTTTTACGGGCGGTATTTTATACAGCGAGGCGATATAAGGGAAAGAGCAGTTCGAAGGGCGATTATAAAAGATGATTTTAAGACTATAGAGAATACGGGATTAGCGATATGGTCTGACCTAAAGGATAAGAACAAATACAGTGATATTATGTCTCATGGAAATACCGTGGATTACTATGGTGCCACGGTTTTCAAATACGAAGGTGTCTATCTCATGTTGGCTCAAGCTTATTGGCATTGGGTGCCCAATACCACCTTTCAAGGTACTGATGAACCGGGAATGCGAGATGTCAGATTGGCGGTAAGTAGAAATAGTGTAGATTTTAAAAGATTGGGGGAACGAAAAGCTTTTATGACGCCTGGACCAATGGGGAGATTCGACTCTAAGCAGTTGTGGGCACTGCCCAATCCCATTGTCATGGGCGATGAAATTTGGATTTACTATAGCGGAGTAAATTGGGATCGGGCAGGAAGGATTGATCCGATGTCCGAAGGGAAAAAAGCAGCCATTGGCAGGGCAGTATTGCGTCTTGACGGTTGGGTTTCTGCTGATGCTTCCTATGAAAATACTGGTGAAATTATTACCAAACCCATCCAGTTTTCTGGAACAGAACTAAAAATTAATGCCAATACTGGTGCAGGAGGTTCCATTCGACTGGCTATTTTGGATGAAGAAGGTCAAGTTATAGAGGGTTTTGATATTGAAGACTGTCATTATATTATAGGAAATTCGACACAGCACAAGGTTGAGTGGGATAAACATCCTAAATTATTAGCATTGAAAGGACAGACCATTCGTTTAAAATTTGTATTAAGAGATTGCGAATTGTATTCATTTCAATTTTTGTAATGACTGAGCGCAGTTGCCCTTTAGGGCAACCAAAGGTCGTAAATCGACCTTTGGCGAAGGAACCGGAGCCACTGTGCTCCGGGTGGGTGAGCCTAGATGAGGGAACCGAGGCCACTGTGCCGAGGCGTGACTGCAACGTAATTCGATAGGTATTAAGCCACTGTGCTCCGGCGTGACTGCCCTGAAGTTCTACTGGATTTCATCTTTTGATATTATGTCGTCCCATCAGGACTTCTTTTTATGATGACAATCAATCATAGGGTTTCACCCTATGCTGTTTTATTTCGTCCTTTCAGGACTGCTTTTAGTTATTTGGCGTGACTGCAACGTAATTCGATAGGTATTAAGCCACTGTGCTCCGGCGTGACTGCCCTGAAGTTCAACGGGATTTCATCTTTTGATATTATGTCGTCCTTTCAGGACTGCTTTTAGTTATTTGGCGTGATTGCCCTGAGATTCGATTCGATTTTAGCCACTGCGATGAGAATAAATTATTTATGTCAGCTAATAAACTATGTTTTACCAAAATACTAAAACTATATCGAGAGAAATTACGACCACTGTGTTGTGACGATAGTTAGTAAAAATTGGCGGTCCTTAGTGGGCATTTGGTATATACAGGAGAAAGGAAGTTGTTGCTATATAATCTAGGGATGTTTTATAACCTTAATAAACTCTCCCAAAATTTTCATATTCTTGGCTTGGTCACGGTTGATTGATAGATTTTGGTATTGTCTATCATGGGAATGAGGCCGTAAGACAATATTGACTTGATTATTGGAAGAATATTCTTCAGAGTAGGTTTTTACGGTAAAGGATGATTTGAAGTCGGTATCGTGATAGTCTCCTTGCTCAATTAAAACAATTTTACCACTTCGAATTCCGCCATTATATTTTTTAAATAAGCAAATCGATCCATTGGGAATTACTCGATTCATCGATTCACCGATCACTTTACAGGAAAAATACTCGTCCTGTTGATTTCGGGGTTGAGGAATTTCAATTGTGGTAAAATCTTTTTCCGCTTGCATCTCACTAAAGGAACCCGCAGCGGCATAAAAATTATACAATGGTATTTTAATAGTGTTATCTTGTTTGGAATCGACACTTTCGTCGACGCTTGGCTGCGGAGGAGATATCACATCCTGACTGGTTTGATGGTCAGTGATGTATTGATACATGGCATTGGATACTGGCCGAGAAAGATTAAATCGAATTTTGACCACGGGAATAGATTTTCCGGAATCGTTTTGAATCGTTGTTTCTAATTCCCTACCTGGTTGGGGCGATATATCCCCCATAAAATAAAAGTCTATGCCTTCGTCGTTGTTCTTTTTAATAAATAAAGGGAGTCGAATCGAACCTTTCTTGCCGAGGATGGCTTGTACGTCATCGCTTTGAAGTCTGCGATTGGATTTTGACATCCAATCAAACTCTCGGTTGTTTATAAATTCATCAGCGTATTTAGTAGATTCGGAGATGTGGTCTTCCTTGTGATAATTGACAAAAATGGGGCAATTCTTAAGATCTGGACTGATCATGTAGCCACCCACGTTTTGAGCTACTGGATTGACTTCAAAGTTGAGAATGCGGAAAACATCTTTGCGTGAATATTTATGGTATAAGAGAAATCCGTTGTCCCACTTTTGAGGGGCAAATTCCTGATTAAATCGATGTAGACCATAGTCGATAGAGTCCAATAAAAATGCTTTAAAGGTTGGATTCTCTAGTTGAATCTGAAAGGCAGGTGTTAGTTCAAAATGGTCATTGCGAAACCTTATAACTTCGATTTCATGAATTATTCCTGCAGGTTTTAATTTTCCATTCTTTTTCTGCCGAGTAAATCTAAAATTGAGGTTGTTGACACAGGATTCTATGGTGTCATTCGATATGGAGTAATCATAGTTTTTAGTGAGCTGTCTATTTAAGGTTTCTGCATCTAATTTGCCCGTAAGTATTAATTGCTGAAGGATAATAGACTCTTCCACTCGTTTGCCGTTGTTAATTTCGAGTGAAAAAAGTTCTAGAAGTTTAATTGCCTTTGAAGGTAGTTCTAGTGAAGAAGTTTGGTCGACTTTGCAAACAAAATTGAAATAGGATTGACTGTATTTGACGAATAAGTAAGGATCGCGTGAGCCCAGATGAATAAAATCCATCATCATTGGTATCCTACCTAGTTTATATTTTAAAAGTAAATAGTCTTTTTTTAAATCTGAGAGCAATTGAAGGTTGGCGGCATTTATGGATTCATAAATCTTCTTTTTAGTAATTTCATCGAAATTAATCGTTGAAGCACCAGGGATCATTCTACTTCCATTTGAAAGTAGATTGCGCAATTTATCTTTATTATAGGAATGATCTCCGTATAAAGCAATGGGAATGAGGTAATTATTTTTGTAATTGCCTATAAAGTCTATGATGGTTAGATATCCCTTTCCTTCCACCTTTCTAAGCCCTCTACCCAGTTGCTGAATAAACACTATTGCTGATTCCGTGGGGCGAATAAGCAAAATTTGATTGACTTTGGGGATATCTACCCCCTCATTAAATATATCTACGGTAAAAATATAATCCAATTTTTTGGCCAAATCATCAGATTCTAATCTATCGATGGCTGAAGTCCGTTCATTTTCAGAATTTTCCCCAGATAACGCTAATGTTTTGTATCCCAGTTGATTAAAATTTTCAGAAAGAGATTTTGCTTCTTCTATTCTCGAACAAAAGACCAAACCTCGAACAATACCATTATCTGTACCGTAAAATTCAGCGGTGGAGACTATGTGGTTGAGTCTTTCATTATTTGAAAGACGGTTGAAATCTTCAGTATTTTCTAAATCTACTTCATCTACAGATAAGTCCGTTACCCCGTAATAGTGAAACTGACTTAACATATCCTCCTCCATGGCCCGACTAAGGCGAATTTCATAGGCAATGTTGTGATCGAATAGACTGAAAATGTCATAGCCATCCGTTCTTTCAGGAGTGGCCGTCATGCCCAATAAAAACTTCGGTTGAAAATAGTCTAAAATCTTTAAATATGAATCAGCACCTGATCGATGAGATTCATCAATGACAATATAGTCAAAGTGATCCACCGCAAAGTTTGAATAATGATGGGGCTTGGAAATGGTTTGAACGGTTGAAAATATAAAGTCATTATCTATCTCTCGCTGACTGCCGGAATACAATCCCATGGTCCGTTGATGGCCAAATATTTGTTGAAAAGTCTCCATCGATTTTTTTGCAATATTTTGACGATGGACTACAAAGAGCAACTTTTTTGCTTGAAATGCCTTGGCGTCGAAGGCGGATAAAAACGTCTTACCCGTCCCCGTAGCTGAAATAATTAGGGCTTTTGTTTTATTTTGACTTCTTAAAATGGATAAGTTCTTTAAAGCTTCGAGTTGCATCGAATTCGCTCGTATGGTATTTTCAGGATTGGTAGAAAGAGAATTCTCCCTATGAATCAGTCGTTGTTTATGGTATATTTTTTCATACTCCGATAGAAATGATAGCGTTACAGGACGTGCTTTGTCGAAATCTGTTTCAAACTCTTGGATTACCTTATGAGAAATGGAGCTGTCTCTGAGCGCACTAACTTTTAGGTTCCATTCTTTATTGGTCGCCAATGCGGAAGCGGTAAGGTTACTGCTGCCTATGATTAAATTGTAGTGATCGGACTTTTTAAAAATATAGCATTTGTTGTGTGCATTTTCCGTGGTAGCTATTCGCAATTCAATATTGGAAAATTTCCGCAACCTTTTTAAGGCTTCCGGTTGAGTGAAATTGAGGTATTGTGATACTAAAATCTTCCCTTGTATTTGCCGGAATTCCAGCTCTTTCAATGTATTGATGATGGTTGCGACTCCACTAGTGGTTACAAATGCTACAGAAATATAGAAACTCTCGCAGGTATTTAATTCTTGTAGAATAGTGGATAAAACCTTGGTCGGTGGTTTTTTTCGGTTAATTAAAAGTTTGGGTTGGTATTCTAATGTTGAGAGGGATGTTTTGTCTATAAAGCCCGTTGCCAAACTTTTTTCAAATTCTTCAATCAGACTATCCTTCATCGGCCATTATTTTGTCTACAATTGGGATGTCAGCTGCTGCCCAATCAAGATTATTTAATTGGTTGTTTTTTAGCCATTTAAGGTCGATGTGTTCGCGTAGTATAACATCAATTTTACGCGGAATTCGACAACGAAAACTATGCATGGTTAATTCAAAATCGGGGTATTCATGACATACAGTAAGGTAAAAATCTTGAATTTCAACTTGGATATTTAACTCTTCCATTAACTCCCTTTGCAAGGCTTGTGTTCGCGATTCTCCAGCTTCTAATTTACCTCCTGGAAACTCATACTTTTCTGAAATATAAGGTAACTTGTTTTTATCGCGTTGGACACATAAGATATCCTGACCACAGTAAATGATGCCGGCTACAACTTCAACTTTTTTCTTTTTATAATCTTTCTTTTGTGTTTCTGTGCTCTGCATGGAGGATTAACCTAGTTATTTCATCCAATAATAATAAAATGTTGGTATATATTAATGAATTTGACCAACTATGTTTTTTAGCTTCTATTTTTGTAATGACCGAATGAAGTTGCCCTTTAGGGCAACCAAATGTCCTTAATGGACATTTGATGAGGGAACCGAGGCCACTGTGCCGAGGCGTGACTGCCCCGTAATTCGATAGGTATTAAGCCACTGGCTCCGGCGTGACTGCCCTGAAGTTCTACTGGATTTCATCTTTTGATATTATGTCGTCCCATCAGGACTTCTTTTTATGATGACAATCAATCATAGGGTTTCACCCTATGCTGTTTTATTTCGTCCTTTCAGGACTGCTTTTAGTTATTTGGCGTGATTGCAACGTAATTCGATAGGTACTAAGCCACTGTGCTACGGCGTGACTGCCCTGAAGTTCTACTGGATTTCATCTTTTGATATTATGTCGTCCCATCAGGACTTCTTTTTATGATGACAATCAATCATAGGGTTTCACCCTATGCTGTTTTATTTCGTCCTTTCAGGACTGCTTTTAGTTATTTGGCGTGACTGCCCCGTAATTCGATAGGTATTAAGCCACTGTGCTACGACGTGACTGCCCTGAATTTCTACTGGATTTCATCTTTTGATATTATTTCGTCCTTTCAGGACTGCTTTTAGTTATTTGGCGTGATTGCAACGTATTTCTATAGGTATTTCACCACTTCGCTCCGAAATGGATGGCCTTTGGCCAAGGCTATATTATATATTGATAGAAGATTAGATTTATATAGTTTTAAAAGATATTGAAAGACCTTTTTTATTATTACTTACACATTTTCTCTAATATGAATTCTATAATACTGATTTATTCTATTTTAATGCCATATGTAAAGTTGGATATGGTTTCCCTGAAGAATCCAATGCTGAGCGACCAATTACTTCAAATCCAAAATGTTTGTAAAATCCAATAGCTTGTTCATTTTCTTCATTGACATCCACTTTGTTAACATTCAACTGGTTAATTGAATAGACCAATAGGGTTTTACCAATCCCTTTTCCTATATATTCAGGGGCAATAAACAGCATTTCTAAATTATGGTCAGCTGTACCAAGAAATCCGACTATATTATCCTCACTATTCCTAATGCATCTTAATTCCACGGCATCCAAGTAGGTGCTCAATATTAAGGTCTTATAATATTCAATATCTTCTTCTTTTAAAAAATGATGGGTTGATCTAACTGAAGATTCCCAGACATTTACTACTTCCTGATATTCATTTTTATTTACTTTTTCTATTCTCTTTTCCATCAATGTGTCCAACTTTATTTACGATGAGTCCTATTCTACATTATTATTGACAGCTAAATTCCCCTTAGCCACAATCATATATTTCCTCGGATAGCGATTGAAATGATTATGGATTTATCACACTTCTTGCCCAATCAATTCTTATGAATTATTTGAATAAATATATACTTTCTCTAAGTATAAAGCTTGATTTTCCTGTAATTATGCAGGGAATTCGGGCCAGGCGTGACAGCCCTGTACTTTGTCAGGATTTTACCACTTTGCTCAGATATGGATAGACTTTGGCCAAGGTGTGATTGCACTTCATCTCGACTGCGATTTACATGGAATCTAGTCATGCCGCAGTGGACATGACTAGATTTTATTAAAACTGACAGAATGACTCAATTCATCGGAATATAACCGACCATGATCAATGCCATAAGGATAAAGTGTATTATTTATCTATGTGGCTCAGTACTCATTTCAATAGCATTCCAAATCCCTGTTTTTGCAGTTTCCTCGGCATATTCTAAAAATGTTTTTGCCTTTCTCCCTAATACTTTTTCTATATCGTGAGAAATCTTTTGATTTTGGGGATTGGTCAATACATGGCTAAACAAATACTCAATCAACCAAATCATATCCTTTGGTAGTTGCATTTCCCTCATTCCAGCAACATATTGTTCTAATGTTATATCGTAAAAATTTAAATTTCTGTTGCTCGTCTTTGAAATCGTTCTAACAATATCTTTAAAAGTGATTAATTCTGGACCTGTTACTTCTATAATCTTGCTATTGTAGCTGTCGTCGAGTAAAACAGTTGCAGCAACTTCGGCTATGTCTTCTGCATCTACAAATGGAATTAATACATCTGACATTGGTAAGGCTACCTCGCCCGATAGGATGGGATCTAAAAAGAAACTTTCACTCCAATTTTGGTTAAACCAACTTGCTCTTACAATAGTGTAGTCCACACCAGAATCCGCTATGATTTTCTCACAAGCTTCTGCTTCGATTTCTCCTTTTCCCGATAGTAGGACAATTTTTTTAACTCCGAGTTCTTTGGCCAAATAAGTTAAACTTTCTATGGCTTCCTTTGCCCCAGGTACCGCTAAATCAGGATAATAGCTAAGGTAGATTCTATCTATGTTTTGTAAGGATTTTACCCAGGTATCTTTATGGTTCCAATCGAAACTTGGAGAAGCATTTCTGGATCCAATCCTTGGTTCGATACCTTGGTTTTGTAATTGTTTGATAACTCGGCTACCAGTTTTACCAGTACCTCCGATAACTAAAATGTTACTGTTCATAAATTGTTTGATTTACAATGTTTTACAAATAAAAATTGCGAGTAATAATTGAATAAATAAAATGATGTTTAAATGGATTTTTACGAATTGATATACACTTGAGATGGCTTCATATTACCTTCTGAAATTTTAACTACACTCCGTTGACTTTGTCTATTTCTAGCAGAGTCCATTCATGGTACAGAGGTACATTCTCAAAGGATGTAAATCCATAAGTACCCACTATATAAATGATTAATGCCGCTAAAACTAGCCAAAGAACAGGCTTCCTATTGTACAGGTATATCGTATTTAAAATTAAGGTAAGTAGACTTCCAAATAACATTAAAAGCAATATGGGGATTATGATTTCTGAATGACTGTTGTGAATAGTTTCCAGATAAGGAAAATCGCCTACATTTTTTATACCTAAAATCACCGATATAAAATATGAAAGGAAAAAATCAGTCGAATGGGGATTTATCAAAATGGTGATGAAAAACACAACCGGTTTTATGACTCGGTTTTTCGAATTAATTAATTTCTGAAATAAAACAATATTGCTCAAGACTATAATACCTAGGAATTTACAGGAAATCATAATTTTTAGTTTTTTAATTATGATGTAAAATTCAGGTAAACCGAAAAAATTTATTTATTTCAAAAAGAATTTGATTTGTTCGAAAAGGAGGTTATTTAATGTGGCTGGGCCTGTACCCATATTTTTTTTCGAAAGCATTGGAGAAAGATCCCAAGCTGTCATACCCCACATGCCAAGCGGCTTCTTGAACAGAGGCTTTCTGACTTCTTATTAATTCATGAGCCGTTTTAAGCCGTTCATTTTGTAAATATTTAAAAACAGGACTTCCAAATAATTCCTTGAAATTCTTTTTAAGATTATAGGAATTTAATCCTACCTGCCGTGACAATTCCGAAAGAGTGGGCGGATTATCCATGTTATTTATTAAAATGTCTTTTGCTAAATATAATTTTTCTCTTTCTGCAGTATTTATTGTGTCGGTTTGTAAAGTGGCCAATTGTCCAAAAAAATGCGATAACAAAGCGGTCATTTGGCTGCGAAAAAACATCATTTTCGTCTTTCCCTGGTATTTCATATTAAAAACGGAATCAACAATGTTATCCATTTCTGGTGTCATAAAAAATTTAGGACCCTCCACATAATGATCAGATGGATTTACCAATTCGTTTAATAATGTTGAAAAAATTTCACCTTCATCATAGGGGAGATTGTCGAGGTTTCTAATTGATGTAGCGATAAGTATACAACGTAATGGTTTTTTAGCTGAGATGGTATGAATAAATTCTACATTATTGTCGGCATAGAAAGACAAAGTCAATCCTTTAGTGTATTGAAATTTTTTTTCCTTCTTTGGGTAGTTAACACAAAGGTCTACATTGCCAGATCCGTAAAAAGCCACGGCAATTACAGGTTCATCAAACCGACAACCATCTGTTTTCACACTTTCAGAGAAAGCTTCCTCTACCAAAATAGTGTAATCGTTAATAACTATATAATCCCGGGTCATGATGATCGTAAAGTTAAACAAATATAGTAAATGTAGAATTGATTCTGTTTCCTTGTTTAGATTGTTATATTCTGACTTAATCCCTCTCCCCCCATATATGAGATTAAGATTTAAACCAGAATAGGATATAAACCTGGTTAATTTCATTCATTATTTTAAAAGGTAAAGGGCTATCGACTCTTATGAGGAGTAAAACCTATGACTTGAGTGGGGTGGTGATTATAAGATTCTAATAGCTACAATTATATTGAGAATTAATTTTGGCAGCTGGGCTTTACTCAATGACAATCTTTCCACTACGATAGAGGTCTAAGGCTTGATTTAGTAAATCTTCGATGGTTTGAATGTCTAGATCTGCCTTGGGATTGATACGCAAAATCTTCATTCTCGCGCGATTGCCTGTCTCCAAGGCGGGGTCGTGAAGATGTTGACCTTCTACAAAAAGGATGTAGGGCTCAGTTGTTTTTTTATCCGTCCACAAGTAGCAAAACATTTTCTTTTTAAAGCAAAAACAAGGCATTCCGTATTTACGTGTTTCCGTGATATCGGGATCTTGTTTTAAAATTATATGTCTTAGTGCGAGCAAACAACTGTTATTAATGGTTGAATGCTGATTATAAAATAATTCTATTTCTGATTGCATAACTTACATTCCATTTTTACATGAGTAAAGATAGATAACTTTATAGCTTATCGGATGATACTAAATTCATTTGGTTTAAGTCTTCCATAGCAAGTATAATCATGTGTAAGTAAATTGTTGTAGATTTATTTTCGTAATGTATTACTTTTCAGTCATGTATGTTGTTTATTTATACAAACTTTTGTTATATTTACTGCCAGATATTGCTCGCATCGGCAGTGATATTAGAATAGCATGAAGATATATTATTTTCTAATTATTTTCTTAAACACCATTTGTTTATGCGCTATTTTAATGTCTTAACCCTCACACTTGGATTTGTTTTATTTTCGTTTAATTTATTTAGTCAGGATCGACCTTTTATTACCACTTGGAAGACGGATAACTATGGAACATCAGATCATCAATCTATTGTCATTCCAGTGAGTTTTCTTTATCAGTATAATTATGATGTCGATTGGGATAACGATGGTATTTACGACGATATTGGTCTGACAGGTGAATCATCCCACCGCTACGATAGCGCCGGTGTCTATACCATAGCTATCAGAGGACAATTTCCTACAATTCGTTTCAATAGAGGAGGAGATTGTGAGAAAATCTTATCTATTGATCAATGGGGGGATATTGAGTGGATTTCTTTTAATGGATCTTTTTCAGGTGCAGAAAATTTAGAGTTAAAGGCCAACGATCTTCCCGATTTATCGAAAGTGAGTAGTCTAGCCTATATGTTTTCAGGAGCATCTACAATGAATGCCGATATCAGTGTTTGGGATGTAAGTAATGTGACCGATATGTCCTATATGTTTTCTGGTGCATCTTCCTTTAATCAAGATCTAAATAGCTGGGATGTATCGAGTGTTACCAATATGTCCTATATGTTTTCAAGAGCATCTTCATTTAATCAAGATCTAAATAAATGGGTTGTGTCCAAGGTCACTAGTATGGAGTCAATGTTTAATCAAGCGAGTGAATTTAATGAAAATGTAAGTAATTGGGATGTATCGAGTGTTACCGATATGTCTTATATGTTTTCAGGGGCATCCTCCTTTAATCAAGATCTAAATAGCTGGGATGTATCGAGTGTGACCTATATGTCCTATATGTTTTATGGTGCATCTTCATTTAATCAAGATCTAAATAAATGGGATGTGTCCAAGGTCACTAGTATGGCATCAATGTTTAATCAAGCGAGTGAATTTAATGGAAATGTAAGTAATTGGGATGTATCGAGTGTTATGAATATGAAAGAAATGTTTTCCTATGCATCCATGATGAATGGGGATATCAGTGCTTGGGATGTGTCAAGTGTTATGAATATGAAAGCAATGTTTGCAGATGATACAGTTTTTAATCAGGATATTGGATCCTGGGATGTGTCGAGTGTAAGCGATGTGTCTTATATGTTTTATGGAGCATCTTCATTTAATCAAGATTTAAATAGCTGGAATGTTGGGAATGTAATTGATATGTTTGGAATGTTTTACGAGGCTTCTTCCTTTAACGGAGAAATTGTTTCCTGGGATGTGTCGAGTGTAAGCGATATGTCTTATATGTTTTATGGAGCATCTTCCTTTAATCAAGATTTAAATAGCTGGAATGTTGGAAATGTAATTGATATTTTTGGGATGTTTTCAGAGACTTATTCCTTCAATGGAGAAATTGGGTCCTGGGATGTGTCGAGTGTTAGGGATATGTCTTATATGTTTTATGAAGCATCCTCATTTAATCAGGATATAGGATCTTGGGATGTTTCAAATGTAACAGATATGCAATATATGTTTTATAGTGCATCTTCCTTTAATCAAGCTTTAGACAACTGGGACGTGTCCAAAGTGACTACTATGGAAGCAATGTTTGCAGAGGCTTATTCTTTTAATAGAGATATTTCTTCGTGGGATGTTTCTCAAGTTGAAAACATGGCTTTTATGTTTACAAGTGATACGGTTTTCAATCAGGATATAGGGGCATGGGATGTTTCCAATGTTGCGGATATGTCTTTTATGTTTTATGAAGCCAGAGAATTCAATGGAGATATTTCTTCCTGGGATGTATCAAATGTAACAAATATGCAATATATGTTTTCAAGAGCATCCACCTTTAATCAGGATATAGGATCTTGGGATGTTTCCAATGTTGTAGATATGTATTCCATGTTTGCCCGTGATACAGTTTTTAATCAGGATATAGGACCTTGGGATGTTTCCAATGTTACAGATATGTCTTATATGTTTCATAAAGCATCCTCATTTAATCAAAATTTAAATAGCTGGGATGTATCCAATGTTGTCTATATGTCTAGCATGTTTCGTGAAGCATCCTCCTTTAATCAGGATATAGGATCCTGGGATGTGTCAAATGTGACTAGAATGGGGTATATGTTCTATGGAGCGGTCTCCTTTAATCAGGATATAGGATCTTGGGATGTTTCCAATGTAACAGATATGCGAAATATGTTTTATAAAGCATCCTCCTTTGATCAGGATATTGGTAATTGGGAAGTATATAGAGTGAATGACATGTATTCTATGTTTGAAAATGCATCCTCTTTTAATCAGGATATTGGGGCTTGGAATGTGAATAGTACGTTTGATATGACTAATATGTTTAAAAATGCCTCTTCTTTTAATCAAAACATTGGAAAATGGGATATTGGTCAGACATATTATATGTCCGGAATGTTGGATTCATCAGGAATGACTATTGAGGTTTATGATTCTGTATTATTATCTTGGTCAAATGCTGACTTTTATAATAAGATTCTAGGAGCGAATGGATTGAAATATTGTGAATCATCTGAGGCGCGAAATCAACTTATCTCGGAAAAAGGATGGTCATTTAATGGAGATCAATGTTATTGTGCAGATATTGCCACCTATATAGAGACCATTGATGATACTATCTATTGTAGTGATGATAGTATAAGTCAAATATGTTTTGATGACTATCCCAATATGAATTTTATTTGGGATGTTGAAAATATAGACGGATTCCAAAAACAGTATGGACACTGTATTGATTTAGAACCCGGTACCTATATTCGAAATTTATCCATTGAGAAAGATTCGGCTTGTATGATTAGTGATACGGTGACTATCATTAAAAATACAGCTATTTCGGTGACTTTGTTTGAAGATTCTACTTATACCGTCATAGGAGGTGTACAGCCTTATGATGCAGAATTTCAACGGAGTGGAAATCAGTTGAGTATCGTAGTTACCGATGTCCTTGGATGTAAAGGAAGTGACGCTTTGGTATTGACGGCTGACCGCGAAATAGCCATCAATAGTTTTCAAATTTTTCCCAATCCCGTACATGAAACAGTGTATATCCAAAATGATGATGAATATACCTCTTATCGTGTCAAACTCATGGATCAATATGGCCGTCTAATGGGTGAATACAAGGATGTGAGTCAAATTGATGTTAGCACTTATCCTTCTGGATTGTATTATCTCAGAGTCATTCCTCATTCGGCGGAAAATAAATATCAACATTCTGCATTGATTATTTCTCACTAGTATTGAGAAGCCAGCTGGTTGTTTATATTGAAAATAATTACCTAATCGAATCAAATGATGCCGGCTTCTATCAATGAAGTATGGGGAAATAAGATGGCGATGGTTGAAAATGAGTGGCTAACCCACAGCAATACCGAGGCTAGTCTATAGAGGTTATGTCAACTTTGTAGTATGGAAGATTGAGTGATCGAACCACAGCCATGATAAAACTCTATATCCCTCTTTTGGGAATTGACAATAAGTTAGATATTATAAATTAATAGTGTTGAAGGCTTGTGTTTTTATGTTATTGTTTTTTGAAGGCATATGAGTATTTTTTTATGGCATTTTAGTGTATGTGATATAATAAAAGACAAATTGACTGTTGAATACTTTTGTTCCTTGTTGTTTTTATAATATATTACAAGTAGTTGTTTTAAATGCTATTGTTGCTTCCAATAAGAGATTTTGAAATAGCAAAAGAACAAATTATTAAGCCAATCCCTAAACTTCACATGATTATGAATAAAATAGAATTTCTCTCAACTTTATTATTACTCATTTTATCAGTCTTGTCCTTACAGGCCCAAGAGAAAGCATTTATTACGACATGGAAGACTGACAATCTAGGTATTTCTGATGATTATACCATCGTCGTTCCCACCAATCCAATGTATGAATACAACTATGATGTGGATTGGAATAATGATGGTGAATTTGACGAAATCGGATTGACTGGTTCTGCATTACATCGCTTTGATAGTACAGGTGTCTATACCATAGCTATAAGAGGGGAGTTCCCCAGTATTTTTTTTAATAACGGAGGGGATAGACAGAAACTACTTTCTATAGATCAGTGGGGCGACATTGTATGGCAGTCTTTTCATTCTTCTTTTTATGGAGCAACGAATCTTGTATTGAAGGCGACAGATCTGCCGAATTTGTCAGAGGTGTCGAGTATGGCTTCTATGTTTCGTATGGCCCATTCCTTTAATCAGTCAATCGAGGATTGGGATCTGTCGAATATCACCGATATGTCATATATGTTTGCTCAAACTGCTACCTATAATCAACCTATGGATAATTGGGATGTATCCAATGTGACAGATATGACGGCTATGTTTTTTGCCGCTGCTGCATTTAATCAAGATCTAGGGAATTGGGATGTATCCAACGTGACAGATATGACGGCTATGTTTATTCAGGCGGTATCTTTTAATTCGGATATAGGGAGCTGGGATGTTTCTCAAGTTGAAAACATGAGTTTTATGTTTGCAGAAAATCCTGTTTTTAATCGTGATATAGGGAGTTGGAATGTATCTAGCGTTACCAATATGTTTGCAATGTTTGCCTTAGCGACTGCATTTGATCAAGACATAGGTAACTGGGATGTGTCCAATGTTACTGATATGGGCTCAATGTTTGAAATAGCCTCCTCTTTTAATCAAGACATAGGAAACTGGGATGTGTCCAGCGTTACCAGTATGTATAATATGTTTGCTTTTGCTACATCTTTTAATCGTGATATAGGGAGTTGGAATGTAACTAGTGTTACCGATATGTTTGGTATGTTTGCCTTAGCGACAGCTTTTAATCGTGATATAGGAAGTTGGGATGTTTCTGGTGTGACAGACATGTCCTATATGTTTGCTAGAGTATCTTCGTTTAATCAAGATATAGGAAGTTGGGATGTGTCCAATGTTACATATATGACGGGTATGTTTGATCAGGCGGTATCTTTTAATTCGGATATCGGCAACTGGGATGTTTCCAATGTGATAAATATGGAGTTGATGTTTGATTCTGCCATTGTTTTTAATCAGGATATTGGTGAATGGAATGTATCCAGCGTTACCGATATGTATGGTATGTTTAACTTTGCGACAGCTTTTGATCAAGACATAGGAAGTTGGGATGTGTCCAATGTTACTGATATGTCGAATTTGTTTAACAATGCCCATTCTTTTAATCGCGATATTGGGGATTGGGATGTGTCCAGTGTGACTTCTATGGTTTCTATGTTTCAAGCAGCATCCTCGTTTAATCAAGACATTGACAGTTGGGATATGTCCAGCGTTACCGATATGTATGGCATGTTCGCTTTTGCTACATCTTTTAATCAGAGTTTGGATAGTTGGGATGTTTCCAATGTAACTGATATGTATAGTGTATTTGCTCTGGCAACATCTTTTGATGCAAGTATTGGAAATTGGGATGTTTCTGGAGTGACAGACATGTCTTTTATGTTTTATGGTGCATTCTCGTTTAATCAGGATATAGGAAGTTGGGATGTCTCCAATGTCGTTAATATGTCTTCTTTATTTACTGCAGACAGTTTATTTAACCAAGATATTAGCAGTTGGGATGTTTCCGCTGTGACAGATATGTCTTTAATGTTTGCATCGGCATCATCTTTCAATCAAAATATCGGCAGCTGGAATGTATCCAATGTTACAGATATGTACGCTATGTTTTCAAATGCTAATCTGATGAATGGTGATATTGACAGTTGGGATGTATCAAGTGTTATAGATATGACAGCAATGTTTGCTAACGCTTCATCATTTAATCAAAATATCGGCAACTGGGATATTTCTAATGTGGAATTCATGTTGACTTTATTGGATTCTTCTGGCATGACTACAGAGGTCTATGACAGTGTCTTGATCGGGTGGTCTAGTGGGGGATATGAAGACAAAATATTTTCAGCTGCCAATATTAGTTATTGCCAGGGATCGACTGCAAGAGCAGATTTAATCGAAAATAAAGGATGGATTATATTAAGCGATGAATGTAAATGTTCAGATATATTGAATTTTATCGAAGATATGTCAGATTATCAATACTGTGCTACAGATACGGTAAATCAAATATGTATAGATTCTTTTTCTTATGCAAAGATAGTTTGGGATGTCAATACCGAAATGGGGACTTCTAAAGTTGAAGGTCATTGTGTCGACCTTTTGGCTGGCGAATCGATCAATTACTTGACCATCGAAAAAGATGAATTTTGTGTATTCGGAGATACTGTTTCCTATTTGTATTCTGCGCCTATTGAAGTCAGCCTGGCGGAAGATTCTACCTATACCGTGATGGGAGGTGTACCCCCTTATGAGGCAGAATTTCAACGGAGTGGGGATCAGTTGGAAATTATCGTCACCGATGCCAATGGGTGTACGGCAACCGATGCCTTGGTTTTAACCTCAAATCACGAGATCGCTATCGATAATTTTACATTTTACCCCAATCCTGTGTCAGAGACCCTGCATATTTATAGCGATGAGACTTATCTCAATTTTCAAGTTAAACTTATAGATCAGTATGGACGCATATTGGATGAGTATGAAAATGTGAGTCAAATTGATGTCAGTTCTTATCCTTCTGGTTTGTATTATCTCAGAGTCATTCCTCATTCGGCCGAAAAAAAATATCAACATTCTGCATTGATTATTTCTCACTAGCATTGAGAAGCCAGGTGGTTGTTTATATTAATAGTAATGACCAAATGGAATCGAGTGATGCCGGATTCTACCAATGAAGTATGGGGAAATAAGATTGTGATGGATGGAAATCAGTTGCCAGTTCGCAGCAATTCCTAGGTTAGTCTCTCTAGAGATCGAGTCAATTGAATAGTGTGGAAGGTAGAGTGATAGTATCATTGAAGTGCTGCCATGAAAGAAGGCTTAAACCTTCATTGGGGAATAACTATAAGATAGAAATTATAAACTTTAAATTGTTTGTATTTTTATGTTATTGTTTTCTGTAAGTATTTAGGTGTTTTTTTGTAATATTTCAATGTGCATACTACATTAAATTATAATATGGCTGTGATGTCATTTTGTATCTTGTGTTTTTTGGAATATATTACAATTTATTATTTCATTGGTAAATTTTACTTTCGATAAATGGCATTGATATAATAAATAAGACAAATTATTTTTGAGAAAATCCCTAAACAACACTTGATTATGAGTAAAATAAATATTGCCTCGACATTACTATTACTCATCTTATCCGTTTTTTGTTTACAGGCCCAAGACAATGCATTTATTACAACATGGAAGACCGATCATTCAGGTGTTTCTGATGACTATTCTGTTGTTATTCCGATTCATCCAAATTATGAATATCTCTATGATGTAGATTGGGATAATGATGGTGAATATGACGAAATAGGTTTGACTAGCGCTGGCTCACACCGTTTTGATAGCATAGGGGTATATACTATTGCTATACGGGGGAAATTTCCTACCATATTTTTCAATAATGAAGGAGATCGTGAAAAGCTACTCTCAATCGATCAGTGGGGGGACATTGTATGGCAGTCCTTTCATTCTTCTTTTTACGGAGCAACGAACCTTGTATTGAAGGCCACAGATTTTCCCAATTTGTCAGAGGTATCGAGTACGGCAGCTATGTTTCGGCTGACCCATTCCTTTAATCAATCTATTGATGATTGGGATCTGTCTAATATCACCGATATGTCATTTATGTTTGCCGAAACTTCGTCATATAATCAATCTATGGAAAATTGGGATGTATCCAATGTAACCAGTATGATAGGGATGTTTTTTGCTGCTGCGGCTTTTAATCAGGATATAGGAAATTGGAATGTTTCCAATGTTTCTATGATGCAAGGGATGTTTGCCCATGCCTATGTATTCAATCAAAATATCGGCAACTGGGATGTATCCAATGTGTCGAATATGGAGTCCATGTTTTTTGCTGCCAGTAGTTTTCAAGGAGATATAGGAAGTTGGGATGTATCCAATGTTACCGATATGACGGCGATGTTTTATAAGGCGGTATCTTTTAATGAGGAAATAGGGACCTGGGATGTTTCCAATGTGATAAATATGGAGTTAATGTTTGATTCTGCCATTGTTTTTAATCAGGATATTGGTGATTGGAATGTTTCTAAAGTTGAAAACATGAGGTTTATGTTTGCAGAGAACCCAGTTTTTAATCGTGATATAGGGAGTTGGAATGTTACTAGCGTTACCGATATGTTTGGAATGTTTGCCTTTGCGAC
>NZ_JAJQYA010000032.1:32339-58329 GCF_021729155.1 Membranihabitans marinus
AGCATTTAATCGAGATATAGGAAATTGGGATGTTTCCAATGTTACTGAAATGTCGAATTTGTTCAACAATGCCCATTCATTTAATAGCGATATTGGGGATTGGGATGTGTCCAGTGTGACTTCTATGGTTTCTATGTTTCAAGCCGCGTTTTCGTTTAATCAAAATATTGATAGTTGGGAAGTATCCAGCGTTACCGATATGTTTGGAATGTTTGCCTTTGCGACAGCATTTAATCGAGATATAGGAAATTGGGATGTTTCCAATGTTACTGAAATGTCGAATTTGTTCAACAATGCCCATTTATTTAATAGCGATATTGGGGATTGGGATGTGTCCAATGTGACTTCTATGGTTTCTATGTTTCAAGCCGCCTCTTCGTTTAATCAAAATATTGACAGTTGGGATGTTTCTGGAGTGACAGACATGTCTTTAATGTTTGCCGGTGCCAGTTTGTTTAACCAAGATATTAGCAGTTGGGATGTTTCTGCCGTAACAGATATGTCATTAATGTTTACATCGGCATCATCTTTCAATCAAAATATCGGCAGCTGGGATGTTTCCAATGTTACAGATATGTACGCTATGTTTTCAAATGCTAATCTGATGAATGGTGATATTGACAGCTGGGATGTATCAAGCGTTATAGATATGACAGCAATGTTTGCTTTTGCTACATCTTTTAATCAAAATATCGGCAACTGGGATATTTCTAATGTGGAATTCATGTTTCCATTATTGGATTCTTCTGGCATGACAACAGAGGTCTATGACAGTGTCTTGATCGGTTGGTCTAATGGGGGATATGAAGACAAAATATTTTCAGCTGCCAATATTAGTTATTGCCAGGGATCGACTGCAAGAGCGGATTTAATCGAAAATAAAGGATGGATTATTTTAAGCGATGAATGTAAATGTTCAGATATATTGAATTTTATCGAAGATTTGTCAGATTATCAATACTGTGCTACAGATACGGTAAATCAAATATGTATAGATTCTTTTTCTAATGCGAAGATAGTTTGGGATGTCAATACCGAAATGGGGACTTCTAAGGTTGAAGGTCATTGTGTCGACCTTTTGGCTGGCGAATCGATCAGTTATTTGACCATCGAAAAAGATGAATTTTGTGTATTCGGAGATAATGTTTCCTATTTGTATTCTGCGCCTATTGAAGTCAGCCTGGCGGAAGATTCTACCTATACCGTGATGGGAGGATTGCCCCCTTATGAGGCAGAATTTCAACGGAGTGGAAATCAGTTGAGTATCGTAGTCACCGATGCCAATGGGTGTACGGCAACCGATGCCTTGGTTTTAACCTCAAATCACGAGATTGCTATCGATAATTTTACATTTTACCCCAATCCAGTGTCAGAGACCCTGCATGTAAATAGCGATGAGACTTATCCCAATTTTCAAGTTAAACTTATAGATCAGTATGGACGCATATTGGATGAGTATATAAATGTGAGTCAAATTGATGTCAGTTCTTATCCTTCTGGTTTGTATTATCTTCGTGTAATACCTCAAACCAGTGATCGACGGTATCAATATTCAGCCATTTTTATAACTCATTAGAAATTAACTTATTTTCTAGATAACAAAAAGTTGACTTTTTGATCAACTGAATGGTTAATAGAATTTACTTCTTCAAGAGGTTTATATATTTTATTGGGCCAATTTTTGCTATAAGGACTACGACTTCACTGATAGGCAAACACTGCCCTGATAAAAGATATCCTCTCGGTCGTCACTTAATATAAGTGACAACCGAGAGGACAAGATCAATAGGTTTGAAAATTATAGTCCGAATTGTCTTAGGTGATGATCATTGTGTTTATAAAGATAAATCCCCATATCTTCCTTATTCATTTTCCCGAAAAATGGATGTATAAATTGATTTATTGAAAAATCTTGATAGTTTTCTATTAAGGTTATCCATTTTTTGCGTTCAACCTCTATGTCTCCATCTCCAGTTATTTTAAGTAGGGGATGGGTGGGTGAATTGGGTTTTAGGAAGGCATCATCTTTTAATATGGATTTCAACGCCATAGGGCCAAACAATCGACCGATGAATAATCTGGGGT
Organism: Membranihabitans marinus; assembly: GCF_021729155.1. Lineage (GTDB taxonomy): Bacteria > Bacteroidota > Bacteroidia > Chitinophagales > Saprospiraceae > Membranihabitans > Membranihabitans marinus. Next base: position 34,425 of record NZ_JAJQYA010000032.1, read on the forward strand.
AGGTAGTTATCCCTTGAAACATTTCTTCACTCATTCTGCAGTGGACCATCATTTGGTAACATGACATTTTGCCCCATTGGGCTGAAGCATCTTTGTCGAGGGATTGTATCCTTTTGATAATTTCTGCTCTGTGATTTGGATTGAATATGGTTTTCATATATGTTGTGTTTAGGCATTCATGGGTATGGTGGTTCTGACTTCTACTGTACCACCTATATTGAGAATGGGACATTTTTTAGCTATGTCATTGGCTTCGTTCAAATCCACAGCTTTGATGATCATATGACCGCTTATTATTTCATTATTGGCGCTGTAGATGGTTGATTTTACCTCTCCATTATTTTCGATGTAGCCGCCTTCATATCCCAGTCTATGTGTGGCCACCAATCTGGCATTGGCAGCTATAGTCCCAATATAGGAAGTCCATTGTTTTTCCATATTTGCCAGTTCTGTAGGACTGGGAATATTATCGGTCTGTGTCATTCTAAAAAGCAAGATAAAGTCTTGTAAATTTTCCATTTTTCATCTTTTGTGATTAATAATGGATCAAATCTACAGGGTTTAAGGTGAAGAAATCTTGTCCTATGACAAGAAAACTATTCGTTCGAAATTTCCTTTCGAATCCTACTTAGAGAAGTATCTGTTATCCCCAAATAAGTGGCAATATGCTTAAGCGATACATTTTGAACAATATGTGGTTTATGGGTGATGAGTTGAATATACCTAGTTTTAGCTTGATCGGCAATCATTGAAACGGTCTGGTTCTTAAGCGCAAAATAGCTGGAGACTAAGGTTGTTCGACCTTGTTCTCGAAATGATTGAAGGCCGTGAAAAAGCTCTTGAAATGTATCGAAGTCCAATTGCCAACATCGACAATCTGATAGGGCTTGAATATTTTCTCGTGTGGGACTGCGCAAGAAGAATGATGGCCAATCGATAACTATGTCGCCTTGGGCATAAAAGTGGGTAGTTATGTCGTTGCCATTGGTGTCGATCACATAGGATCGAACAAAGCCAGATTCTATAAACCAATAGTGATTTTCGGTTTGACCTTCCCTAAGTAGAAAATCATTTTTAGAAAAAAGTATCGGTTTAAATTTTGAAATGATACTGTTTAGTTCTTCCGGTGTAAATTCTGGCGTTTTAAATATATGTTTTAAAAAATGATGGTCCATAATAGATCTCGTTTAGTTTTAGTTATGTAGGTAGCAAGGAGTCAATCCATTTCGTATTATTAGGATAGATTATAGACAATAATACTGATATTGATTTTGTATTATGGTTAAAATAAAATTATATTTTTAAAATTTTAATTGAATAGGATTTAATGTGGATGGTGAAGACGGTTGATATATGAAAACTTCAGTCTTTATGAATTCACTATTGTATTCCGTATAATACGAATTACATTTTATAATGATGGAAAAGATTTAGAGATGACTGAGCAAGATGCGTAGCATTGAAAGTCGTAAATCGACTTTCAGCGAAGGAGCCGTGAGCTCAGCCTCACGGATGGGTTGGCCGTTTGACGAGGCTATGACTGAACAAAATTGCTCTTTGAGCAATCAAAGGTCGTAAATCGACCTTTGGTATGACTGAGCGTAGTTGCTCGAAGAGCAACCGAATGTCCTAAATGGACATTCGGCGAAGGAACCGGAGCCACCGCGCTCCGGGTAAAACCGAGGCCAGCCAGCCGAGGCGTGATTGCCCTGGAATTCCTTGTTAAGATACTACTACCAGTATAGCATTACGTCTTAATCCACAATATTTAAGCCACGACTGAATGAAGTAGTCTGAAAGACTACCAAATGCCCACTGAGGGCATTTGATGAAGGAGCCGAAACCTCAGTGTTTCGGATGGGTTGGCATTGCGGCTCTACAATAAATCGAAAGATTACCGTTAATTATAAATGTCATTCGTATAATAGGACAATCCATTTAAATGGCTGATTTATTATAAATTACTGGCATTTGCCCCTTCCATTGAGTCCAAAGATTTTCGTCGGTTAATAATTCAGCCATAAAATGACCGACATTGATCCGACTGGTCTTTCCGGGATTGAAAATTGCACTTCTGGTCGGAGAAGGAAATACGGAGTAATCACTTACCTTTTCTTCGTTTATCAAGGTGTCTGGACGAACTACGACATATTCTATAGAATGATTATCAGGGCCTATGTTATCTCTCAAAAACGATGCAGCACATTCATTGTCTCGATGAGGTGGAAGGAGGTTTCTAATGATGTATAGTGCTATTTTATGTCCTAGGGATATAACTTCATTTTGATTTCTATGGCCAGCAGAATTCATTAAAATAAATTTTATAGGACGGTTCGATGATTCTTGCTCGTTCAAACCATGACAAAGCTTGCGGATGGCATCGGTAACTAGTTTTTGGGGTGGTCCAAATATACCTTTCAAACTCATATTGTGACCCAAACAGGAGACTACTGCATTACATCCAGATAAATGGTTGGATAGTGTGGCTTTTTCCATGTTTAAAATACTAGCCTCGATTATTTTGAGATTGTCGTGGTCTTTCCAAGATTGAGGTAGTTTTTCCGCTGATCGTACAATGATTCTTACCTCTTGATTCCTTATTAGAAGTTGTTCGACGACTTGGCTTCCCGTAACTCCATTTCCACCAACTATTAAAGTCGTCATAGTATTTGATTTTAAATTCTTTAATTATGAAATACTAAAATACTAAACCTAGTTGGTAAAAAAAGGAAAAGAAATTAAATCAAGTTAAGAAATTGATGTTTGGTATAAAATACAATATTGATTTGACAGAGGAAGAAAAAATGATATTGTTGGGAGTCTCGAAATACGCCAATCACTGTGCATAGTTCTCAAAAAAGATGTAAATTTTAGGGTTGTCTATTTAATTCGATCACCTTGTAGTGTTTGTATTATTGTTTACTTTCGATGATGGCGATATCGAATTCGCTTTTAAAAGTTGAAATTATTTCTCTTTCCCAAACTCCTATATTTTCCGCTGTAGCTCTATCGGCTTGGTCGAAGAAAAAATGATTCAAAATGTCCAATCCGCTATAGGCATATATTCCTGTATCAGAAGTCAGAGATAAGGCTTTATCCATTTTTATGCCTTTGTATTCGGCATTGGATTTTCCGTGGGTGTTAATAATGACGACTTTTTTTCCTGTCAACAATCCCTTTTGTACGCCTTTATCATATCGATAGGCAAAGCCATAGCTAAACACCCGGTCGATATAGCCCTTCATAATGGCGGGCAATCCTGTCCACCAAATAGGATGGATAATGGTGATACAATCGGCCCAAGTTATATAATCTTGTTCGGTTTTTACATCTTGGCTCACTTCTCCTTTACGTTGTCCAGCCATGTCCTCTAATGAAAGTGTCGGATCAAAATGTAGCTGGTATAGATCTCTGACCACGACTTCGTTGTCGACATGTTGTAAATATTCCAATAATGTGTCCTTTAAATGACTATTTAGACTTTCTGGATTGGGATGGGCATAAATAATTAAGTGTTTCATTGTTCTATTTTTTATTCGATAAAACAAATTTATGCGTTAATCACTGGCTAAAATTGTAAGAAAACGAAGTCAAATCATTGGATTACAGATGTCATGCTGAAATTTTAGATATTTAGATGGACTAAGGTTGAGATAATGATTAAAGTCATGAATGAGTTGGCTTTGGTCATAGTATCCACAGGCATTAATTATGTCAAACCAATCTACTTTTGAGGTTGAAGGCGTCATTTCTTGTATCAATTGTATGACCTTTGTGAATCTGCGATAGCGATTTATTTCTTTTGCTGAGTATCCAAATTGGTTTTTGTGTTTGATTTGAAGACTGCGTTCTGAAAGATTATTTGCACTTGCAATGGCTTTAATGGGATTGAGGTTGTGATCATTAAAGTGGGTCAATTGTTTTGTAATCACATCACCGTCCTTGAGGTAAGGTTTACAAAACTCTATGATGTAATCCACTCTTTCTTGAACACTGTCTATTCTATTGAGGTCGGTCCATAAGGTTGTAAAACAGTTTTCTTTCACTAAATTATCGGTAGGAATGGCTCTTTTGTCATCGATAGATGCCATTCCAAAGAAACGGTAAAATCCATCATCTTTAAAATTGGCCACTAGGATTGATGCGTTTGGTGGAAGACTATAGTCAAAGCTCTGTTTTATAGGTCCTAAAACCAAATTTTTTTTAATTTTAATCGATGTGTTCTGTTTGGAATGCAGCAATGCATTACAGCCAAAATTAAAGATTAATATAGTTTGATAGGAGGGAAGTAAAGTTTTTCGAATGATTTGGTCAGACTTGTTTTCGGCAAAATAAAAATGAGAAATCACATCATTAAAGGGGGGAATTGCCTCAATGCTGTATTGGACATATTTAGAATTTGATTTTTTCATGAGTTTAGGTCAATACTTTAATTTGTATATCTAGGTTTGTAAAATAGTGAAAAATGTAGGTTGACTGTCCTAGGATCAACCTGTGATGGTAAATTACAATAATAATATCAATGAAAATAAATCTAATTGAAAATCATAGCTTTATTGCTGTGAAGATTTTGAATATCCGAATGAAGTTGCCCAAAGGATGACTGAATGAAGTTGTCCGGAGGACAACCCAATCCAGTAAATGTGGATTGGATGAAGGAACCGGAGCCACTGTGCTCCGGGTGGGTGAGCCTAGATGAAGGAACCGAGGCCACCGTGCCGAGGCGTGACTGCAACCTCATTCGATAGATTTTTTGCCACTGTGCCGAGACGTGACTGCAACGCAATTCGACAGGTTTTTAGCCATTGCTCTGCGACAACACTGTATATAAATGGACAAGACTGGATTTTAACTTAATTTATTATGTCGTCCCTTCAGGACTTCATAATTGAATAAACTATCTTTCATAGGGTTGCACCCTATGCTATTAGACTACGCCCCTTCAGGGTTTTTTCAATTTCAATCAAGTATTTCAAATGGTCAGAATAAACCTATCTGAATTTTGATTTATTTCTGCGATTGATCTTCGTTTCCTTTATTTTTATGGGGATAAATTTATCTCTCCATCAATCGATATAGGTCGCTGTGCTCCAAACAATGTAGTAAAAAACAAGTAGATATTTATTTTATAATGTCGATTTATTGTTTTAAAAAAGTGGGAATTATTGGGCATTACTTTTAGATCGGTTTTCCAAAAAGATTACTTAATCCCTGAATCTAGCTCTAAAGGCCGATGGCGAGGTATTGGTTTTCGACTTAAACAATTTGCTAAGGGATTGACCGTGTTCAAATCCTAAACTATAGGCAATTTCACCAATGGATAAGTCGGTCGTAGAAAGTTTTTCTTTGGCTTTTTCAATGAGTTTTTCGTGAATAAATTGTTGTGTGTTTTGTCCTGTTATACTTTTTAGTAGACTACTTAAGTAATTGGGGGATAGGTGGAGGGCTTGGGCCAGGTCAGTCACTGTGGGTAATCCACCATCATTATCTGAATGGTCATCGAAATATGAATCTAATAGTTCTTCTATTCGACTTAAGATGTCGTGGTTTGTTTTTTTTCGTGTAATAAATTGACGTTGATAGAATCTCTCCGCATATTGTAAAAGGAGTTCTATTTGAGCAATGATAATGTTTTGACTAAAATGGTCAATATTGGATTGAATTTCATGTTGTATATTTTGAAATATGCCCTCGATAACGGTTTCTTCCACCGCAGACATAAAGAGGGCTTCGTTAATCGAATAATTAAAAAAATCGTATTGGTGAATAGATGAAGCCAATGAGGTACTCCATATATAATCGGGGTGGATGAGTAATAACCAACCTGATGGTTGCAAGTTGTCCTTTTGATTTTTCTCTATACTCAATAATTGACCAGGAGATATAAATGACATTAAACCCTCATCAAAATCATATTTTTGTTGCCCATAGCGCAGACTGCCTACATTGCGCTTGACGCCGATGGAATAGAAACCAAACTGCCAGACTTCTCCAATATGTTCTGGAAATATCTTTGTCCGACCATAGTCAATCAAACTTACCAATGGGTGGTGGGGACTAGATAGTCCCCTTATCTTATGAAATCCTTGTATGGTTTCTATTTTACGTAATTTGGTATGCTTCAGTAAAATTTACAACATTAAACCTCCAGATACTTCAATCCTCTGTCCGTTGATCCAATTGGCTTCTGGACTGCATAAAAAAGCAACCACGCCGCCAATGTCTTCTGTTTCTCCAACTCGACCTAGGGCGGTAAAGTTGGAAATGGCCTTAATTTTTACCTCATTGTTTTTATTTTCTCCACCACCGAAGTCAGTAGCTACTGCTCCAGGGGCAACGGTATTGGCTGTGATTTTTCGATGTCCCAGTTCTTTGGCCAAATATTTAGTGAATACTTCTATTCCTCCTTTCGCAGCGGCGTAGGCTGAGGAGTTGGGAAAAGTAAACCGCGTTAAACCAGATGAGATATTGATAATCCTCCCTCCGTCATTTAACAAAGGGACAGATTTTTGGGTAAGAAAATACACGCCTTTAAGATGAATGTTCATCATCTCATCAAATTGTGCTTCAGTGGTTTTTAGAAATGGTTGATATATCCCTGTACCAGCATTGTTGATTAAAAAGTCAAAATGAGGTTTTCCGTATTCCTCACTAAGGTAAGACGATAACTTTTCAATAAATCCATCAAACATTTTTATGTCACTGGTATCCAATTGAAAAGCCTTTGCCTTTTGACCGATGTTTTCAATGGTGGATACCACTTCTCGAGCGGCCATTAAGTTGGAATGATAGGTGATGATGACGTCCATACCTTTTTGTGCGAGTCGTACGGCCATGTCTTTGCCCAAGCCTCGACTTCCTCCTGTAATTAATGCAATTTTTGCTGAATTCATTGATGTAACTATTATTTTATACAAAAGTGAACAGAAAAATAAATAGTGCTGTTGCCATATTCGCGGTTTTTGTATCCAAATCCGAGAATAATATTTAACGACACGTTTTTCTCCTTTTCATATCTATCTTTTTCCTTACTAGGGTTCGCTCAACTTTACCTAGATTAATCATTATTTAATGGATGAAGTAATTTTTAGTGGCCCCAATTTCTCTTGTTATTTAGATGGTTTTTTTACTTTTAATGAATTTTTCAACCTTTTTAACTTCAAGAGGTTTTTTTGGAAAGTTTCTATTCAATTACCTCATTTACTTATACTTCATTTAATATAGATTAACATTCTTCTCTTTCAACCTTATTCAAATCAGAAGAAATATCAAATGTATTTAAAGTCAGACAGAGGTCGATTTAACGCATTATCTAAAATAATTATAATGAAGTGGAATTCGATGATAGTTTACTATAATTCCAAAGTAATTTTTTCTTTTTCTGAAGTTGTCATTTATTCAAGCTTTTTGTCAAAGGAATATTTCTCAATCGCTTTCCTTACCAGTCGCGTTTCTCCTTCAAATAGTATTTAAAAAGCTTTGTATTTTTGAATAATTTAGTCAATTTCCAGTTCGTTTTTTGAATGGATTGGTATGATAATTATACTGAATCCTGTTAATGAATTTATAATAAAATTAAATCTTTTCTCAATAGGAATTCGATCTGATAGCCTAGATTATTGTCTAAGTGATAACTATACAGTAGGCGAACCATATATGAATCAAGAGTTATAGCCTGTCTATATTCAATATCCTCAGATTAAAATGTTTATTATTATGTGTTAATAATAATGCAACCATATTGCATTTAGAAAAAGAAATAGTATTTTTGTTGAAAATATCTGTGTTCATTGAATGAAAATGTAGACTTCGATAATGGTTAGCACAGATTAATGGATTGTGAACTGAGTATGTGATTGTGAATCTTGTTAAAGTATATTTTATTGACTATCATCCGTTGTTGGTGATGTGAATATTGGTGGATTGAATGAGTGGTTATTTTAAAAATATAATTTCCTGTCTTTTTTTGGTTTTTTTCATTTCGATGAAATTGACCACCCTGCATTTTATGTCACATGCAGGACAGGGAGATCACAGTGAGCAATGCGCTACATGCGACTATGCCGTAACTGTTCATCTAACTCCAGTACTATATTGTAACATAGGAGATGCTCAACAAGATGAAATCGATATCTTTTTTCCAAAAGAGAAGACCAGTGAATACCATATTTCGGTATCATCTACCATCGAAGTCAATCAATTATTTTCTCGACCTCCTCCAGTCCTTTGTTAAATAACACCTCAATTTGGTAATGATGATGTCTCTAGGTTCGGTTTTTTTTGAATCGAACGGAGATTAGATTTATTGAGGATGTTGGAAATTAAATCTAAGCATTGATTCAATTTCCCTTCCAGAGATATTTCCTCTTATGTAGATGATTGATACCACCGATTTTTATGACTAATTCTGCATTTTAAATCATTGATGGCTTTGCTGTCCGATTCTTCAATTTCAATGAATATATTTATGAATATTCAGAAAATCCTGATTTTATTATTGTGTATTTTCACTAGTTCTATGGCATTTGCTCAAGATGGCTATGAATTATTTGGTAGGTTATACAATGCAGAAAATGAAGAACCTATTGAAGCTGCCACAATTATATTTGAAGATTTTGGAACACTGTCTGATTCTGATGGCAATTTTTTAATTACCTGTTCTTCAAAAGGGTTACATCATATAAAAATATCACATGTGAGCTTTGTTGACACTTCGATATCCATCGTATTCGATGAGGGCATGAAGTCGTTGAATATCGCCTTACGTCCTTATTCCCAGGTCATAGCTGAAGTACAAGTAACGGGAAAGACCAATGCTAGATTGGACAGAGAATCGACCTCGATTAGCGAGTTGGTATCAGAAGAATTTTTGGCACAGAACAGAGAAAATACATTGATGCAGACCCTGAAAAAACTCCCCGGTGTCAGTTCTATTAATATTGGGGCGGGACAGTCAAAACCCGTAATTCGCGGTTTGGGATTCAACCGAGTAGCCGTTGTTCAAAATGGCATCAAACACGAGGCCCAGGAATGGGGAAACGATCACGGATTGGAAATCGATCAATTTGGCATTGAAAATATACAAATAATTAAGGGGCCAGCCTCTTTGCTATACGGGTCTGATGCCATCGCTGGAGTCGTCGATATACTACCTCCAGAAATTCCTCAGCCCAAGACAACAAATGGTGAAATAAATTTAGTGGGCGATACCAACAACGATTTGTTGGGAATTTCCGCCGGCATTCAGTCGAGAAAAGACAAGTGGTATTATCGAGGACGTCTGACTTATAGAGATTATGGAGACTATAAAGTGCCGACTGATAGAATATCTTATGAAAACTATATTTTTGACTTACACGACAACAATCTAAGAAATACAGCAGGGCGTGAAGCTAATGCGAATTTTAGCATCGGTTATGTAAATAACAACATTAAATCGGAAACATTTGTCAGTAATGTGAATGGGAAAAACGGTTTTTTTGCCAATGCCCATGGTTTAGAAGTAAGAACCTCAAGTATTGATTACGATGCTTCAAACCGCGATATTGATCTGCCCTTCCACAGCGTCAACCACTTTAAATTGTCCAATACTACCACTATCGTCAGTGGACGTCACCTATTTAGTTTTGATTTGGGCTATCAATTAAATCATCGAGAAGAACACTCGGAACCCACAGCCCATGGGTATATGCCCAAGCCATCGAATACCCAAGAACGGATCTACGACAAGTCTAGCATTAGTCTTAACGCTTCAGATGCATTTGTATACAACAGCCGACATCGAATAACAACTGGGGTAAATTTGGATTATCAAAATAACAGTATTGGAGGGTGGGGATTTTTGATTCCAGCTTATCAGAGTTTCGGTCTGGGACTATTTGCTTTCGACGAATTTGAAATTCAAGAAGACTTACATTTTCTTGCAGGAATACGCTATGACTACGGTGTGATGGACTCGAAGTCGTATTATGATTGGTATCCTAGCCCTGAATATGATGAGGAGGGCAATCAGATAGATGTTTACCAACAGAGAGCTAGTGATGGCAGTTTGCATTTTGGCAATATCAGTGCTTCTACTGGACTGTCTTATATTAGAAATAATAATAATTTTAAAATAAACATAGGAAAAAGTTTTAGGATGCCCTTGGCCAAGGAATTGGTCTCCAATGGCTTGAATTACCACATGTTTCGATTTGAAATGGGCAATCAAGACCTAGACGCCGAAGAGTCTTATCAAATAGATGTAGAAGTGGAACACAGGAGGGGGAATTTCACCGTTAGTCTCAGTCCCTTTGTCAATTATTTTACCAATTATATTTATTTAAACCCCACTTCTCGATACAATGAAAATCTTCAAATATATGAGTACACTCAAGCAGAGGTTTTTAGATGGGGTGGGGAAATCAGTGCAGAACTTAACTTATCATCCAAGTGGCAAATTCAGGGTTCAGGTGAATATGTATTTTCCAGACAGCAGAGTGGTCCCAAAAAAGGATTTACCCTGCCTTTTTCACCACCGGTATCGGCCCTGTTTTCTACAGTTTACCATTTAAAGGATTTTGCCATTTTTAAAAACTCAAAACTAATCACTGATTTTAGAATCACTGGTGCACAGGAAAATATCGTGCCTCCAGAAGAGATTACTGAAGGATACAGTGTTTGGCATTTTTCATGGGTTGCCGACTGGGCTATAATAAAAGATGCCCAACCCTGGGAAATCAGATTAAAAGTCAACAATCTATTCGATGTGCAATATTTTGACCATAGTAGTTTCTATCGATTAATCGATGTTCCCGAACCTGGGCGAAATATATCCCTTTCACTAACATTTCCATTTTAAAAAAAATAATTATTATAAAAATCAGTAAAAATGAACGTTATGCTTTCAAATTTTAAACTTTTTGGATTTCTTTTTTTATTCACATTGGTGCTTTTTTCATGTAGTAAAGATGACGAGGATACCACCATTAACCCACCTACCATTGTCAGTTTTGAATACGGTGAAGGCAGTGAACATTCGACGGAGTTATTTGGTATTAAGGGGTCAGATCTTCATTTGGCAGCGGAGATTAGTGCAGAGGTTAAGGTGGCCAGCATCACGCTATCTATCCACGCCCACGATTTGGCTGTAGGAGATGATGAAGTAGAGTGGGACTTTGAGGAAGTATATACCGATGCAAAGTACTTAGTTCTCAATCCCAGTTTTCACGAACATATCGATATCCCGAGTGACATTCCCAGCGGTGAATACCATATCGAATTGACGGTTACCGATGAGATGGGCAATGTAACGGAACTCGAAGGGCATTTGGATATTGTAGATCTCATCTCTATTAGTGATGTAGATATCGATGAGTCGGTGGTGCGTGGTGAAGATGTACACGTGACTTTTATGGTCCATGCAGTACACGGTATCCACAGTATTTCTATCGATGCACATGCCCACGATTTGGCTGTGGGAGATGGTGAGGTAGAATGGGATTTTGAGGTTGAATTCTTAGATGGATACCACGAGGAGACGGAAGTTGAATTTCACGAACATTTTGACGTGCCTGCAACTGCCCCAGCCGGAGAGTACCATGTGGTCTTTACAGTAGAGGATGAAGAGGGCAATACTCATGAATATGAAACCCATATTGATGTTACAGAGTAATTTTTGGAATATAAATACCAATTGTTTTAATTGTAAATCTGAATAATGAAATTTTTAAATTTATTTTGGCTATTGTCATTCCTCCTTTTCTCAATTTCTTGTTCAAAGGATGAATCCATCACTAAAGATGAGGAAAAACCTACCATCACTATCAATTATAGTGATGGTTTTCCAAAAGCCTGCGCAGAATTGTCTCGTGGACAAAGCTATAACTTCAAAGCCATGGTTAGTGATAATGAGGCTTTGGCCTCATATAGTCTGGATATCCATCACAATTTTGACCAGCATACCCATGATGATCAGGGAGAAGAATGTGAGTTATATCCTAAAAAGTCTTCAGTCAATCCTTTGATCTTTTTGGAAAACTATACTATAGAAGGTGGGACACGCAATTACGAAATAAATATTAATGTAAATATCCCCGACGATATCGATGTCGGGGATTATCACTGTAGCTATTCGGTGACCGATGAAACGGGATGGCAAAGTAGAACTTCTATTGATATAAAAATTGTAGAATAGTAGAAATTAAAAATGTATTCTATTTTTATAGAATACATTTTTTTTGCGGTTATCCTTTCGATTCAGCATAATATCGGTTTAATCCTATCAATGCATACTACTTACTTATACTTAATTTGGGCTGGTCCTTGCTTACCATCTTACGCTTTTGTGATATGGTGTTTACCGCAAGGCTTTTTTTAAAAAATCAACTTGCACTTTTAGTTCCCCAATGGTTGGAAGCAGTCTATCTCGATCTTGGTTATCGGCTTGCTTACTTTTTTTTGACTCAAATACACCTTCTGCATTTGATTGATCCTACCCCCAATTCATAGACAGCAAATTGAAGATTCTAATATGAAATACAACTTTTAATCCTATAAAGTTCTGCGTACATAGAAATCTAAAGACATTTTATTGGCTTCACTATATTGGATAACGGCTACCAGAAAAGCGAGGTGGATAAATTGTGTGGGAAGACCACCCCAATTTTCAATCATACAAGTCCCAAAGAGCAGCGCCAGCATAAGTACGGCTCCTGCAATGGCAGACTGTTTGGTATACAAACCCAGGATTAATAAAAGCCCTATGATTAATTCTGCGATGGGAACCACATAACTAAAGGGTTGTACAAGCGAACTTGGTATCATTGAATTTTCAAAATTCTTTACCATCCATTCACTGAAACCATTTAGTTTGGGCATCCTAACCAGACCATGTCCGAAAAAACTAAGTGCTATGGCCAATCTAATAATTGTGTAGGAAGATGTTTTCATAATATATTTTTTATTGGTTATTTTTAATTGTGATTATAAATTTATATCAGATGATAAGATTAATATTTGACTTTATATTATTCGTATAATGTATAATACATAATACTCTTTTAAATGGATCTTTATTGTTTGAGAATATGGACAATTATAAATCCATTTCATATATGGTCTATTCAACATTAAATATAGACATTCTCAGAATTCTAGTATAGAATCGAAAAGACTAAGTTTTAAGTTCAGAAGTCTGAGATACATTTTTAAAGTTTTATTCAATTTAAAAATAAAATGTTTTTTTATTTATGGATTATATTCCTGTAATAAGATTCTAGTTATTTTTATTACTTTCAAAATGTACATAGATTAATGTATAGGTTGATATTCTTCTGTAAATCCTTGCCGAGAGTATCTGAAAATAACCCAGAAGTATATTTACAGATGATATTAGAATGAAATGGTATTGAGCTTAACAATAAAACCCAATCGAAACCTAATCCTTTTCATTAAAAATATAGGAGAGAAGTATTTAATTTGTTCTTCAATAGTAGTTTATGTAGGTTTTGTGACAGGAGAAATAATTTTTTTTGGCATTCTAAAAACCATGGTAGGATGGAGAACAATCCTTTCTTGAATGGCTATTTTTTACTAAAATATTTTTCAGCTAAGCCATTGTCTGCTTTACCTTTGTAAGTTAAACCATAGCCAGTTAGTCTATTTTTAAATAGCTCATTTTTAGCTAAGCAGTTGACTGATATTTTTGTTAACAGTGGTCAGTGATTAGTTTGCCTTTTGACTGATTTTAGTTCCAAAATGCACTTATTGCATAAACATCCTTGATATAGCTTAGCGATATACTGTTTTTCTTCATGGGTTAAAATGATGGCATTACAGTGACACAAAGATATATTGTCCACCCTGCACTCAAATGGTAATAGACAACGCGGACAATATGACTCTTTGTTTTGCTTCATTTTAATTTTTATAATACCACTTTCGAACTTTTTCGCATTTCTTTAGCTGCTTCAACCATAGACTCCAAGGCCTTTTCGGTCTCCTCCCAATCACGGGTTTTAAGGCCACAATCGGGGTTAACCCAAAGTTGATTTTCCGGAATCACAGATTTTGCCTTGTTCAGCAAATCTATCATTTCTTTTTTACTCGGTACTCGAGGTGAATGAATATCGTAAACTCCAGGCCCGATTTCATTGGGGTAATTAAATTCAGCAAAGGCATCGAGTAATTCCATTTGAGAACGCGAACACTCAATGGTGATTACATCGGCATCCATGTCTCTAATATTCTCAATAATGTCATTGAACTCGGAATAACACATATGACTGTGGATTTGAGTCTCATCTCGAACTCCCGAAGCGGCAATCCGAAAAGCTCTTACTGCCCAATTCAAATACTGTGACCAATCATTTTTTCTTAATGGTAGGCCTTCGCGAATTGCTGGCTCATCGATTTGAATGATCTTAATACCTTCTTTTTCAAGATCTACTACTTCATCTCTAATGGCCAACGCAATTTGCTGGCAAGTCTCAGAACGAGGTTGGTCATTGCGCACAAAGCTCCATTGTAAAATAGTGACTGGACCAGTGAGCATACCTTTTACCGGTTTTTGGGTAAGACTTTGCGCATAGGCCGTCCATTCAACAGTCATTGAATGAGACCTTTCAATATCCCCATAAATAATGGGAGGTTTAACACAGCGACTGCCATAGCTTTGGACCCAAGCGAATTGGGTAAACACAAATCCGTTTAATTGTTCTCCAAAGTATTCCACCATATCATTGCGTTCAAACTCACCGTGGACTAGAACGTCAATATCTATTTTTTCTTGCCATCGTATGGATTTAGTAGTCTCTTCTTTTAGGAGATTTTCGTACTCCGTTTTGGATATAAGCCCTTTTTTGTACTTGGCCCGCCATCCACGGACGGACTTGGTTTGCGGAAAGGAACCAATCGTCGTTGTCGGATAAAGCGGTAATTGTAAGGATTGTTGCTGGGCTGCTCGACGCAGACTAAAAGGTTTTTTTCGATGGGCATCGCTATCGGTGATGGCCAGGCATCTATTTTTAACCCTCGCATTGTGTATTAAAGTTGATGTTCTACGACTTGCTATCGCAGCTTGATTGCTACGGTATAGAGCCATATTATCATTATCCTCTTTTCCTATTGCGAGCGATCGCAATAGGGATATTTCACCAATTTTTTGTTTGGCAAAGGCCAACCAGTTTTTGATCTCCGGAGTGAGGATGTCTTCCTTTTTTTCTAAATCTAAATCACAGGGACAGTGAAGCAAGGATGAACTCGGGCCGATTAAGATTCTATCTTCCCCCAATACCTCTACCGCATTTTCTATTATTTTCAATGAAGCTTGAAAGTCATTTTTCCATATATTTCGACCATCTACAATGCCTAAAGAAATACTTAGTGAGTCAGGTACTTTATCCGCTATTTCAACCCATTGCTCAGGTGCCCGGACCAAATCCAAATGTAAGGCAGATACTGGTAGGGATAAAGCCAAATCCATATTGTCTCTCAATCCTTCAAAATATGTTGCCAATAGAATTTTTAATTTAGGAAATTTTTGCCTGATCGCGGTATAACATTGCGAGAAAGCTTCCCGTGCCTTTGGACTTAGATCTAATGACAAAAAAGGCTCATCGAGCTGAATCCAGTCAGCACCTAATGCTTCTAATTGACTTAAAATATCAATATAAACGGGTAATAGGGAATCTATGAGTTCGATGCGGTGAAATCCTTCTTCTTTTTCTTTTCCGAGGAGAAGATATGATATTGGACCAATCAAGACGGGCTTGGTAACGAGACCCAATTTCAAGGCTTCTTTAAATTCATCGATAATTTTAGTGGAAAATAAACTGAATTTCTGGTCTTTTTTGAATTCTGGAACGATGTAGTGGTAATTGCTGTCGAAATATTTTGTCATTTCCATGGCTGTGATGTCAAATCCATCTTTTTGATAACCTCTGGCCATGGCAAAATAAAGATCGAGGATGTCAAAGTCTTCCTGAGCCTGTAGATCTCTGAATTGTTCAGGTATGGCATTTACGGTGAGGGACATATCGAGGACCTGATCGTAAAAGGCGAAATCATTGGAGGGAATAAGGTCAATGCCCATTTTTTGTTGCAGCAGCCAGTTTTTTTTCCGAATGTCGGCGCCAACGGCTTGTAAATCGTGAAGATTTATCTTTCCCGACCAATACTTTTCACATGCTTTTTTTAATTCTCTTTTGCTACCAATCCGCGGATAGCCTAGATTCTGTGTTTGCATCTCTTTTAACTTTTAATGAATTAATTATTAAAAGCTCATAGCAGAATTTCTACTATGCCGTGGGCGAGAAAAGGGTAGAGGGAGGTCTGTCAATTCCAAAAAGGCAGAAGTTTTCTGCACAAGACTGGATTTTCATTGACATCGTACCGGACTCTGAGCTTTAGATCGCGAAAGCATAGTCGTATTGGAATAGGCAGGTCTCCTGACTTATAACAGTTTTTATCGTCCTTCCCATCCGTGATGACGGATAGTGGACCGCTGGGATAAAAACCTTCTAATGTTACTTACAGTTGCGCGACAGCTCTGGATTTTCACCAGATTCCCTATTAATGCACGTTAAGTGTAACCTTTTCCTTTTGATGAAATTATGTAAAGAACTTTTCGACGGTGAATCTACTGATTATTAAACTATGATCCCAATCTTTTTTAGGGAAGAATTTATTATAAATGTAATTCGTATTAGGGCTCAGAATTTGGAAGCAATTCATTGGTCGATATGGTGATGAACAGTGAATGTAATCAAGTGTTTCTAAGTGTTGATAAACAGAATTGTAAGTATTAAATTTATGGATATTTAAAACTCTACTACCAGATAGCCTCTATCCCGCGCAGTGACAACACTATTATAATTTGAGGATTTAGAGAGGCAATGTCTTTCGTCTTAAAATAATATCAAATGAATCGCAAAGTCTTGCCTCTCCACACTGCGCCATAACTAAAACTGGACTTCATCTTGCCCAGACATATTTCTTCCCAACTCTACTTTTTATAAAAAAGCCGTGGTGTAAATACAATTCAATTTGCCATTTATATTTTAAAATGAATCCTGCTATAATGACTTATCTATGAGAATAAATTCACTCTCTATATCTCATTTAGATATATTTTTTAAAGCTTCAATAATCTCATCGGGTTCCGAACGGCTTCTATAATCCACATTGACGTAGTTCCAAGTAACTACACCATCAGAATTCAATATAAATGTGGCCGGAATGGGCAATACACTGCCATTACCATTATTTATTAATTCTAAATCTAGCTGCCTGTCTACTCTCATGTGTTCTAGTAAAAACTCAGGTACTTCCCAAGCGACTCCATATTGTTCAGCTATTTTGGCATCTTGGTCCGACAGTACAATAAATTCCAATTCACTGATCTCATTTTTCGTCAATGATCCATCTGGTACTTGTGGACTGATAGCTATTAATGAGGCACCTAGAGAATGAATTTCCTTCAATTTCCCTTGTAATGCCCTAAGTTGAAGATTGCAGTATGGGCACCAATCTCCGCGATAAAAGGTTACCACCACAGGACCTTTATCCAACATGGCTTCCAACGATATAGATCTACCTTCCGGATTGGGGAGGTCAAAATTTGGCGCTTTTTGTCCAATTTTAATGGCCTCACTGCCCTGTTGAAAAGATTTAGCTTGTTGAATAATCTCATCGACACCTTTCATGAAGTCGGGTTTGGCTTTTCTTCCCGCTGCTATTTTAGCATCAGTTTGTTCTTTTAAACTTTTCATTATGGTCTTTTAATGTGTTTCCAAGTATATCGCATAAGTCAACATAAGTTCTATGCAATGGTTTTGATAAATATTCGGAATTAATAAATAGTCTAATTTTATTTAACGATGATATGGGAAGTCAAAATCGAATTCTAGCCTTACTAGTTAATTTGGCTAATTCTCATCCTCTGTCCATTATGGTTTAAACTTTTTAAATCTTTTTTTAACCTTGAATAGAGTTAATTCCAACCTGTTATACCATAAGTGTTTGGAATCTCTTTTGTGATCTACTATGGATTTTCATAACGAAGTCGTTCAATAATTTTTCTGTTGGAATAAGGTTGGTTATAGTTTATTAAAAATTTATTTTAGCGATTTATAGGAAATTTGCGCTGTAGTAATCCATATATATGCATTATCTGTAATTTTAAGTAGGATTTTTACAGATGTGAATACTTAATTTGACAATTAGAGTTAATATTCAGAGAAGTAAGTAGGGAATTAGATTTTGTCCCTAAAAATATTTCGGCTTCATCATCGCTCCACTTTTATTGCCTTCCCCTTCAATATATATATCCTAAAAATTGCGCTGCAATTGCCTTATTCAATAGCGATTATATTTTATTGCAATGCGATGAATGTAGAATAATTAGTTATTATATTGATTTTGAACATAAAGGCATAATCTTATTAATGCTCTATATCTTCCGTCGACTTATCCTCGGTATTTATGATTTCAACGACGACATTTCCTTTTTTTCTTCCACTATCGACGTATTCGTGAGCTTCAATGATATTAGACAGGGAGAAAGTTTGGTCAATATATGGTTTGATTTTACCCATTTCTGCCATTTCTTTCAATTGATTCAAATGATCTTGGTCTAGGGATGTGAGGGATTTTACTGAAGCAAAACGCCCCCCTTGTTTCAATACTTTTTGTGCTTTCGATTTGGAAGTTTTTCCAACAGCATCAAACACGATATCAAATTTATCTTCACATGTGGTATAATCTTCCTTTTTGTAGTCTATCGCTCGAGTTGCTCCCAGTGATTTAACCATGTCAAAATTGGAAGTACTGCATACCGCTACTACATTTGCGTCTTGTTTTGCGGCAATTTGGATGGCGTAGCTGCCTACACTTCCCGATCCACCGTAGATTAGTACTTGTTGTCCTTTGCCGAGATTAGCTTTATTGAGCAAGAAGAGAGCTGTCATTCCTCCAATTGGCAAGGCTGCAGCCTCCTTGAAACTAAGTGTTTTTGGTTTTAAGGCAAGTACCCCTTTTTTTCTATCTTGAGGAATGCTAATATATTCGGTATAGGAACCGGAATTGGTCATAGTTGGAGTGGCAAAAATTTCATCCCCGACTTTAAATTTATGGACATCCTTGCCAATAGCTTCAATAATTCCAGAAAATTCGTGGCCTAAAATTTCTTTTTTTGGTTTAAATAAACCAAATATTAATCTTGCCGGAAACCAAACCAGAGGTGGAAAATTTGAACTTCGTAATCTTACATCACCAGAAGTAACAGTAGTTGCATATATTTTGACCAGAACTTCATTGTCCTTTGGTTGAGGTTTTGGAATATCAACCATTTCTAAGACCTTTGGCGGCCCGTATTTTTTATAAATTACTGCTTTCATCTCTATATGACCATTGGTGTTTAATGAGGTAGAATATTTGGTATTAATGCCAAATTTAAAATAAAAAAACAGAATGTTTGTTCTGGATCTATAAGAATAAATTGCTAAGTGGGTGAAGGCTAGATGTTTAATATAGCCTATCCAGTGATGGAGGTTTTTATAGTTTAAATTCCATTGTTTTTTCTTTTGTGTCAAATATATGAGGAAAGAGTTCTAGTACTTTTCTTTTGTTGAATTCTAAAACTATTGAATTATTCCTCCCGATACATCAGACAATAAGATAGGGTGAAAATTATTTCAATCTTGTCAATATTGTCAATCAATTTGATGTAGATCACCTTTCTTTATAACCGCTGTATTCTCAATAAATTAAATGTTGTTGCAGCGTTTTTTATTTATGGAATACTATTTAAATATTTTTCCAACATAGTATATCCATCTGGCGCTATTTTATTTCTATCATCAGGGTAATTTTTATTTAATTGGTTATTTTCTTCCCAGTAATCAGGCATCCCGTCATGGTCACTATCAAGTGGGGCGGTACTGCTTTTAAGATCGGGCCAGCCACCAACATCACTGGGATGGTCAATAATGCCATGATTCCCATATTTTGCGCTACCCTGGATTACATCATCAATAATATCATTATCTACCTTATCTCGTGTGGGTAAGGAACAACCTGCATATTTAAGTACAGCCTCATATGCTTCTTCGGCCGTTTGTTGATTAATGGCCATTGCAGGCCAAGGTTCTTTGAGTAAGTATGCTGAACTTGTCTTCGTTACGCCCAATAAGTTATTCGCAGTAACTTGTGGACTACCCTTTACAAAATTTTCGGAAACCCACCATTTTCCTGCATCAGCATCTCCATTGCGAGATGAGGGAGCAGTAATGGTATTTCTCACTTTCGATTCTGTTGCGGGTCCCGGTTGATAATAGTTTGCAATCATGTTAATGGTAGAATGTTCAGTGGGAGGATTGCGTTTATCTCCCTTTTGATGTGCTTCTCCACCGTAGCTACTCGCATACTCCCAGTTGTATATGACATTGTTTCTATAATCGTTATACCCACAGCCTGATGCCCATCGTGGGTTGCGACTCGCATTATGTGCAAAAAGATTATGATGCCAAGTACCGTAATTATTACCCCATATCCCTCCAAATCTATGTTCATCGGTATTGCCTTTGGGGCAGGCTTCTGCAATTATGCACCATTGAACGGTTGTGTGCTCATTATGGTAAAGCGTCATCGTCTCATCGGTACTCCAACTGGCAGATACATGGTCAAAGATAATATTCTTGTGATATCTACCCCCAATTCCATCATTTTCCCCCATGGACGGGTCATATCTTACGCGAATATAGCGAATGATAACATTGTTGGCTCTGATGGCTAGATTGCCTCTTATGCAGATCCCATCTCCAGGTGCTGTTTGACCAGCAATGGTTATACTGTCATTATTAATACTAAAATTGCCTTTTATATTACCGGAAACTCGGAAGACAACTGTTCTAGCGCCTTCAGCTTCCAATGCGGATCGAAAGCTACCTTCGCCCGAATCATTAAGATTGGTGACTTCATATACATCGCCTCCGCGTCCACCAACGGTATATTTTCCATATCCTTCGGCAGAGGGGAATGCCAATGGTTGCGAATAGGATTCAATAAAGGTCAGAATGGTTATTAAGCTTGTCAAAATTATTGTTCTCATAGTTGTCGATATATTGAAATGAGGTATGTTTTAAGTCATTGGGTACAAAGGTCTAGGTGGAGATTAGTTGTTGTATGATAGAGTCTTATAGTTTTATAAATCTCCCTCCTCAACTGAAAATCTAATAGGTATTTCATGAGCAGGTGGGGACAGGCAATTCCATACCACCATCATTTTGCATTGATCTGGTTATAGTTTAAATTCCATTATTTTTTCTTTTGTGTCAAATATATTAGGATAGTGTTCTTTTATATTTTTAATCATAAAATCAATAGGCACATCATCAAAATATCCATAATCGTCTAAGTATTCCATAAATCGACTTCCTTCACTATTGTATTGTTGTAAGAATGAATGATTTTCCCCGTCGAAATCTAAGGGTGCAACTTTCAATTTCTCACATAAGGTATTATTAAACGCAGGGGACATTTTTAGCCACTTATTATGAAGAAATACGTTGACCATTCCATGGGGAGTCAATTCATTTGAGCCAAATTTTTCTGTTAATCTTTCGACGGCAATATGATTCTTGACTTTCCCTAAATGTAATCTTGCCGGTAGTCCTAAGGCGCGGAGACTGGCGATTAATAGGATTGATTTTTCTACACAATTTCCGGACTGTTTTTGGGCAATATGGCTTGCCCTGTACTTTTCTTTTGAAAGGCTGATGGTGTATGGATCATACCTCCAATGATCACGTACTTTTTTGTACAATGCAATCGCTTTTTCTTTATTAGATAAAGTGTCGGTTTTAAATTCAGCGATCAGAATTTGGATGGAATCATTGTTGAAGTCAAAATAATATGTAGGTTCTAGAAATTTCATTCTCGATAGAAGTGGTTTTTAGTTTGTTTGAGGCTAATGATTTTAGTTTTTCCATAAATCAGACGGCGGTGTGGGTTAAAATAGCATTTTAATTTTGCAATTATGTGAAATTTAGAAAATTTAATATAAGTGGAATTGAGTATTGGCTTTGGAAAGGAAGTAGGTGTCATATATCAAATAAACCCATTACAGCCTTGAAATTCTTATTGTTTGGAGGGAGGACTGACTTTGTCAGAAAATATCTATCAGAACTTTGCTTTATGATATTCGACTATTTATTTGGACTATCCATTTCATGGAATCTCGTCATGCCACAATGGGTATGACTTCACTCGCCTACCAAGCAGTCCCGCCAGCAGGAGACATTATGAGAATGACCGAATGAAGTTTCCCTAATTAACATACTACGATCACTTTGTGTCCACGTTGAAAGACTTTGTGGTGAATTATCTGACCGTCCAATTATCTGATCGTTAATTTTAAATCTATTTTGTATAGCCTATAGAAGAAGTTGAATAGTTTAATGTAGGTAAAGGGTTTTTATAGCAAGTCACAGCGGTGTATCCTATAATGTTATTCAAAAATTGGGTTACAGAATATTCTCTAGCTTGCTCTGATAACTATGAAGGTTGGCAATAGTAATATCGCTGATAGGAGGGGAATATATTCTTATAGGATGGAGTCAATAGGGCAAAAAAAAACCTCGCTTTCTAATGAAAGCAAGGTTTTTAAGTCGGGGTGGCAAGATTCGAACTTGCGACCTCCGCGTCCCAAACGCGGCGCGATAACCGGGCTACGCTACACCCCGTCACAGTAAAATCTCCCACGATTAAATGTTAGATAATAACCTTATTTCGGTTATCCACCAATTGTATGTAATCGCCCAAACGTTTATAATTCATCATCGGTATTTTTGGGTTTCAACAATGGGGGGTGGGTTTGCAGTAGAATGCTCATTTGGCTAATGGCTATTTGAATGAGCTTTGCCAATCGTTCGCTTTGCGGTAATCTTTCGTTGATAAACACCGCATTCAGGTTTTCTAAATTGGCTAAGCAAATCAGTTGTGAAGCATTGGCATCATCTCTTATGTTTCCTTTTTTATCAGGATTTTTATCTCGCCATTGTTTGGCTGTCATTCCAAACAGAGCCATATTCAAGATGTCTGCTTCATTGGCATAGACATAAGAAATTTGCTTTTTGCTTAGGTGTTTTGGAATAAGGTTTTCTTTTATGGCATCGGTATGAATGCGGTAGTTGATTTTTTCGCCAATTCTCGTTTGGCAGACCAACCCAATTGCTTTTGTTCTACTTCTTTAAGACGTTGAAACTCTTTAACGATGTATAGCTCAAATTCTACAGAAATCCAACTGGCAAATTTGAAGGCAATATCTTTGTGGGCATAGGTACCACCATACCTTCCTGCTTTTACAATGATTCTTGTTGCATTAGTCGTCTCCACCCATTTTTTAGGTGAAAGCGTAAAGGCATTCAAGCCGGACTGGTTTCTAAACCCCTCGAATTCGAGGGGTTTAAAATTGGGGTTGTACAAGGTTTTCCAAATACCAAGATATTCAATGGTATTGCGGTTTCGCATCCAATTTCCAATGACCGCACTGCTGTCATCTGTTTTGTGTTTGGCAATATCCGTTAATGAAATATAGTCTTGTTCATTATTGCCTATAACGGTAATTTCATTTCCTTGGACTTCTATTTTTTTCTTCTTGCTCATAATTCGTAGCCCAAGGTTTTAAAAGCGTTAATCAATTGTGCTTGCGAGTCTTTTTCCTCTTGTAGCAGGGTCTTGAAATCTTGCTGTATGCGTCTCATTTCGGTGTCGAAGTCGATGCCGCTATCTTTGTCCACAAACTCAATGTATTTGCTTGGTACCAATGAAAAATCGTTGGCTTCCAAATCGTAAGCGACCAAGCAACTACGTCTTTATGCAGTAATCAATCGAGATGAACCTTTTGTAAAATGAACAGCTTAATTAA
>NZ_JAJQYA010000033.1 GCF_021729155.1 Membranihabitans marinus
TTGATTTGGCGGACTTTTTGCCAAATGAGAATTAGTTGACCATACTATCTACTGACAATATCACCAACCTTTTTATAATATCTGATTGCAAAAAGTGTGACAAATCCAAGCTCATCTCTATTTATACAATCCATATCAGTCATAAATTCTAATAAAGGGTATGGATGTTTCTTTACTATAGGAAAGAATTCCTTCGTCCTTACAGGACGGGATCGTTCATTTAACTGAGTCTTTGTTTAAAAATAATATTATTCTATTTCCCACTTTTGGAAAGTAAGATTTGGTTCTAGAAGGAGGTCTTAGGCCGACACTAACTCTAACTATGGATCTGTCTTGATTTACTTTTATTCGTGAAATCTAAATTCCTAAAGAAGTCAGATAAAGATCAATCGTACCTGTTAAAGTTACAGTATCTTTCAAATCTTCGGTTACAATCGGCCCATTAAGGTTAGCCTGCATCCGGATTAGCGGATTATCTTTATATCTCTGGGGCAGACAATCCGGTGTTTCCTCAGTTATTATGACTTCGTTAACTTGTAGACCAGTCCTGTCTTGAAGAAAATGGTACTCCATCTTGTCTTTTTTATACTCCGGATCCCAGGAGTTAGAATATACTTTATCTTCATATGCTACTCGAGTGATTAATTTTACTTCCTGACTACCTTTGTTAATTTGATCTTGGAATAAAACTATTTTATCTAGTAAGGAAGTGTAATCAGGTCCTTGTTCATATGGATAATCCAAATTCTCTACATATATCTTCAGTACCATTGGAGAGAGGTCTCCCATCTTGCTAAAGATGGGAACTTTTATAAGGTTAGTTTCATGGTCTCCAATAAAAGTACTGGACGTTGGAAGAATGTCACACGGATTGTCATTTAGTGAATATCTATGGTTCCCATCCAATGAAAGAGATATTTCACTACTACCTTTAAATTCATTATTAGGGTCCGGATTTCGGGGTTTTTCACAACCAATAAAAACCATAACTAAACCCACAGAAATTGTCGATAAGAAGATATTAGCCTTTCTCATATTAGTTATTAAGCTTATAAGATTCCATCGATGTAAATAATTCAATGGTCTCCGTAGAATGTACGGTCCTACTTAAAACAGTTTACAGGCTTCTCGGAGAACAATTTAATGTTCTTTCAGAAATCGATTTATTTTCATCACTGATCTTATGCCCAAAAAACAGACAGTAGATTAAGATAAAAAAAACATCTTAAATTTACAATTATGACAAGAAGAAAATTTACATCAAAATTCAAGACTAAGGTAGGAATTCGTAGAATAGATTGTTGAGTCGATACATTTCATCTAAAGTGTTATCTAATACAAAATCGATGTTGGGAACGCGTTGAATATGTTTTTTTAATTCTAGTCCCAAATGCTTATTTTGCATAGTCTAACTTTATTTGTCTACCTCTAAATGGACTATATTTGAAATTAAGTCTTAAAACGGAGGATTAATTGGAGGTATTGTTCTTTTCAAATATCAAATATCTTAATATTTATTTAAGTTTGGGCATGGATTCTCATATAAATGGTAAGCTTCTGTTTCAGATTTTAGATATGGGAGGTCACATAGAAAAAGGATTTGAGTTATGGTAAGGGGGGGCGATATAATTGATTGTTGAGGATAATAGTTATTTTTGCCCCATATAAAAAAAAGTGTTGATTTGTTATTACCAAATACATTTTTAAAAAGAAAGATCGAGTATGTAAAGGGAATTGGTCCAGCCAAGGCCGTTTTATTACAGAAGGAAATAAACTGTTCTACCGTTGAGGATCTTTTACTCGATTTTCCTATTCGGTATCAAGATCGTACGGCCATCACTAATATTCGAGATATTAAGATGGATAAGGAATGGGTTCAACTTAGAGGGATTTTACAGGATTATAGAATTATTGGATCTGGTAGGGGGCAACGATTGGCGGCATTGCTGACCGATGATACTGGTCAGATAGAATTGGTGTGGTTTAAGAGTTTGGATTGGGTAAAGAAAAATTTTATCAAGGGCCAAGAATTTGTAGTTCACGGAAAGGTCAATCAATTTCGCAATAGTTTTAATATAGCTCATCCAGAAATGGAACTGGCCAAGACAAAAGACCTACAATCATTTAAGAGTTTTATTCCTATCTATAGCAGTACAGAAAAATTGACAAAGAGGGGATTGGATTCCAAAGGTAGAATGAAGATTATGAGGAGTTTGGTTAGTTCGTTGTCGCGAAACGATTTTTATGAATACCTGCCTTCTGAAATGATAGAGAAATTTAGATTTTTACCGATTTTCGAAACCATTCAAAACATACACTTTCCGTCCTCGGCCTTAGAATTAAAGAAAGCTGAGAATCGCATAATATTTGAAGAGTTTTTCTTTTTACAACTGAGATTAATCAAGCAGTATTTGGTGAAAAAGAAAAATCTAAAAGGTTTGGTATTTGATAAAGTGGGAGATTTGTTTTTAGATTTTTATCACAATCACCTTCCATTTCAATTGACCAATGCTCAAAAAAGAGTACTGCGAGAAATTAGACGCGACCTCGGTTCTGGAGTCCAAATGAATCGCTTGCTTCAGGGAGATGTGGGAAGTGGCAAAACCATAGTGGGCTTTATGACGGCTTTGTTGGCCAAAGATTGCGGGTATCAATCTTGTCTAATGGCTCCCACTGAGATCTTGGCTCAACAACATTTTCAATCGATCTCAAAACTGGCCAAAGAAATGAAATTTCAAGTGGGGATCTTGACCGGGACGGTGAAGGGCAAACAGCGCAAAGAGTTGTTGCGATTGCTCAAACTAGGAGGTATCGATTTACTCGTAGGGACTCATGCCCTTATCGAAGATCCAGTTATTTTTGACAATTTGGGGTTGGCTATTATCGATGAACAGCATCGATTTGGAGTGGCACAACGGGCTAAGTTGTGGGCAAAAGGCAAGACTCTGCCCCCTCATGTATTGATAATGACGGCTACTCCAATTCCTAGAACACTTCATATGACGACTTATGGTGACTTGGATGTCAGTGTAATCAATGAATTGCCACCAGGCCGAAAGGAGATAAAAACCATGCATAAGACGGAGTTTTATCGCCCAGACATTATAAAATTTATGAAGGTACAGATAGCGGAAGGCAGGCAGGTATATGTGGTCTATCCCCTGATAGAAGAGTCTGAAAATATGGATTTGGAGGATTTAAATAATGGGTATGAAAAACTATTGAATTATTTGCCTCGTCCCAAATATCAGATAGGAGTGGTACACGGTAGAATGAAGCCCGAGGAGAAGGATGCTGAAATGCAGCGATTTGCTGCTGGTACAACCCATGTTCTGGTGTCGACTACGGTGATAGAGGTTGGTGTCAATGTTCCCAATGCTTCGGTGATGGTCATAGAAAATGCCAATAGATTCGGATTGGCTCAATTGCATCAGCTCAGAGGACGGGTAGGTCGTGGAGCGGCTCAGAGTTATTGCATTTTAATGACGGGGAATAAATTAAGTGAGGAGGCCAAGTTGAGATTGGATACCATGGTCCGCACCAACGACGGATTTGAAATCGCAGAGGTTGACTTGGCGCTGAGAGGTCCAGGAAATATTCAGGGTAAGGAGCAAAGTGGAAAATTGGTCTTTAAAAAGGCGGACTTGATAGAGCATAAAAATATTTTGAAAGCATCGAGAGAAGTCGCTCAGGAGATTTTGGAACAAGACCCCGAATTGTTGGCACCTGAAAATAAAGGTCTTAGAAAATACTTGGAGGAGCGCCACGGCAATGCTGCTTTGTGGGCACGTATAAGCTAGGTTTTTGGCTTTTTTGGACAATGTGAATGGAGGTTTTGTGATATTCAGCCAAGTAAATTTTGAAGTAATTGGATGATTATAAATGAAAACTGAGTTGAAATTCGTAATTTGTGAATTATTATCAAACTTGCAAATGAATGGCAAAACGATATAGAGCTACAGGATGTGCAAAATTATTTATTGTACTCCTTATCATCACACCCATCGCCTTTTTTGTAGCGTCCTACGTAAATGGCAAGGATCCTATAAAATTTATCAAAGGCATTTTTGAGAAGACGGAGACCACCGAAATAGTGACTGATTCGGCCAGTCCGCCTCTGAATGACAAAGATCAAAAAATCCAAAAATTGGAAAAGGATGTTGAATTCTACCGATTGGAAGCAGAAAATCTTCAGAAACAACTGGATGACTGCAAAAATGCTTCGAATTGATCTGTGAAAAATCTTTTATTTTAATAATTCTTATCTATAAATAGAAACTAAAATGATTAAAATTTTGGCTAACGATGGCATTGATGCCATAGGTGAAAAAATGCTTCGAGAAGCAGGTTTTGAACTACAACTCGAAAAGATTGCTCAAGAAGATTTGGCAGAACAGCTGAATCAATTTGATGTGATTACGGTGCGAAGTGCCACAAAAATTCGTAAGGAATTGATCGATCAAGCACCCAATCTCAAAGTGATTGCTAGAGGAGGTGTTGGATTGGACAATATCGATGTCGAATATGCGAAAAGCAAAGGAATTGCCGTAATCAATACCCCTGCTGCCAGTTCTTTATCGGTTGCAGAATTGGTTTTTGGGCATATTTTTTCAATTGCAAGATTTTTAAATAATTCCCATCTTGAAATGCCTTCGAAAGGGAATACAGAATTTAAAAAGTTGAAAAAAGACTTTGCAGGTGGTTTTGAACTAAGAGGAAAAACCCTAGGTGTCATAGGGTTGGGACGTATTGGTCAAGAAACGGCAAAAATTGGTTTGGCTTTGGGAATGAATGTAGTGGGAAGTGATCCTATGGTGGATTCAGTAACCTTAGATGTTGCATTACATCCTGCATTTGGAACCAGTGCTCAAGCGACGATTAAAACCATTTCTTTGGACGAATTGCTAGCTCAATCAGATGTTATTTCTTTACATGTACCAGGAGGTGTTATCATCAAAGCAGAAGAGATTGCTAAAGCGAAGGACGGAGTAGTCTTGGTCAATGCTTCTAGAGGTGGAGTGATTGATGAAGATGCTTTGTTGGCAGGTTTGGAATCGGGTAAAGTATTGGGTGCAGGTTTGGATGTTTTTGTAGGTGAGCCTACTCCCCGAACCGATTTGTTGACTCATCCACGAATCTCTACTTCTCCACATATTGGTGCGGCTACCAGTCAGGCACAAGCTAATATAGGTATTGAATTGGCCGAGAAAATCATTGAGATTTTAGGTTAATATTCAGACGGTTTTTATACCAAATAGGTTTATAATTGTCGGTCATATTTCAAATACTTTCAAAATCTAAACCGACATCATAAAACGAAATTGGTATTATAAGGGAAATGAGTAATCGTTTTTAGATTACGCGAGAATAATATTGCCGAGTAAAACTTTTGGGTTTTACTCGGCTTTTTCTTTCCATGTATAGGTGAAATTTTACCGATTTATATTATCAAAGATGTGGATATAGTATTAAATCTTCGCTGAGGTATCAAAGGATTACGGTGTGCGAAGAGAAGCCAACCAATGATCGCGGTATTCTTTTAAAGCTCCCTCTTTAAGCGAATATTTGGAAATGTATATCTCATCAAAGTTTCCTATGTCTAATATCCATTCAATTACTACAAAGGCATATACGGCTAAGTTCACCCTCTTTTGGGGGATAAATTCGTTTTTCATTCTCTCCTCATAGGTAGAAAATATCAATGGTCGAATAAAGCGGTACATATCTTCCAACTGAGCTATGGAACATTTGTCATCGGAATCGATATTAGAGCCCAATGCTTCGGCAATTAATTCGAAACTACCAGCAGCGCCTACCATTTTCTTGGGTTGGTGTTTTTTCAATTGTACAATCAGTCGATGACAGCTTTTGTTCAACCGACTCTTAATCTGTTGAATTTCCTGAAAATTAGCCGGATCTGAAAGTGGTATTTCATTGTTGAGGATTCCCAATCCGATGGCAATACTCTCTTGATATACCGTATTCCCTTCGCGAGTTAAGATAAATTCAATACTGCCACCGCCAATATCCATCATCAGGGCGTGTTCGCTTGCCTGAGGACAAGCCATTGCTATACCTTTTTGGATAAGACTCGCTTCGCGATCTCCATCGATGATCTCGATATCAAATTGAAATCGATTTTTTACTTCTCCAATAAAAGTTTGGGCATTGACCCCACTTCTCAAGGCGGCAGTCCCAATCGCTTTGACTTCATCTACACCGAATTCTGTAATTAAAGCTTTAAACTCGGCCAGTGCTTCCAACCCCCTATGGAGGGCTTCTTCGGCTATAGTATTGATGCCTGTTTGGGCCAAAAAGACGTACTTTCTTCGCTTGTGTAAGATAGTTGTTTGACTTTCATCTATTGTGGCAATTAATAGGTGAAAGGTATTGGACCCAAGATCGATTATGGCTATGTTTTTCTTCAAAATCTGTAATGATATTGTAGACTTAAAAAATAGGTTTTTAATGCAATGGATTCGTCTGGGACTTCTAAGAAATTCGTCATAGACCGAGTATAGGTTGCAAATATTCCATGGTTTCTATTCATCCACAATCCAAATCCTGTAAATAAACTTAAATCATTTTTTTTGACTTTTTCTACGTAGGGTAGAAAATTATTGTACTTAATTTTACTTTCAAGTATCCGACCGGGGACAATTCCAAAATCAAATTGAAATTTGGCTAAACCATTGTCCCACCAAGTAAGATAAGAAATAGATATAGGTATTTGTGCGATATTGTGTGAGATTGAGACTTGTTTTTTAAAAAAAATAGAATTTCTAGATCCAATATTGCGGTATAATAGGTTGATATTTAAGTCCCATCGACGGTGTATTCGATAACTTACTCCTAATCCACCTCCTAATCCTACTTTGTGATAACCAGCAAGTTGGTCTCCTTTAATCTGGGAAAAATTGGTTTCAATAATAATTTGACCAGAAAAAACGTTATTTTGACAAATGCTGCTATCGATAAAATAGAGTGATAGTATAGATATTAGCACATAAATTCTAAAGTAAATTTTTATTTTTACGGGAATATCACTTAGGGTTAAAGTTTTCGTTGGTTGCATTTGGCTAATTAATATGGACATAAAACTTAAATTAAAGATCGGTTATTTTCTTGTTATATTGTTTTTGTCTCCACTTTTTGTTGTAGGACAAGAGAGGATTCAATTGGACAATCCGTCTTTTGAAGATTATCCGAAAGCCAATACTCCTCCTCAGGGATGGACGGATTGCGGATTCGTAGGAGAGACCCCTCCAGATGTTCAACCCTCAGGAGCATTTGGTGTTTTCTGGCCTGCCATGGATGGCAATACCTATTTGGGCATGGTCGCTCGAGATAATGAAACCTACGAAACAGTGGCTCAAAAGCTGTCCCATAAACTGAGAGCGGGAAGCTGTTATCAAATCTCCATGTTTATCTGTAAAAGTTCTGTCTATTACAGCGCGGTCAGCGATAAATTGGAAGAAGGCACCAAAAATTTTATTTCACCGATTAAGATGCGTATTTGGGGGGGATATGATATGTGCAGTAAAAAGGAGTTAATAGGAGAAACAGAGTTGGTCAATAATATGGAATGGATGAAACAATACGTAAAACTCAGCCCCAAAGCTGGTGATTACTCAGTATTGTTCCTCGAAGCATATTACAAAACACCAGTCTTGTTTCCCTACAATGGGAATATCTTAGTCGATGACCTCTCCGATATCACCCTTTTGGATAAATGTAGCGATACTTTGGTTACAGAGGACAATGTAGAGCTGCCATTGGCTACCATCGTTGATCCCGCCGAGAAGATCGATGTCGAAAGAAGAGTTTATAGAATTAATGGAAAAGTAGAGAATGTTCATAATCGGCATAAGATCTACTTAGCTGTCAATGATTTATATATTAAGAATTATACCTTCAATGAGAAGACTGGTGGTTTTTCTGCCTTGGTAATTTTAAGTGAAGGAAAGAATGAAATAAAACTTATCGGGTCCAATGAAGCAGGAACCGATACGGATTCTACCGTTATCCATATCGGTGAACCCAAACGAGTAGTCACAAAAATCCAACCCAAGGAAGGATACGATCCGCCTCCAATGGCTTACAATAAAACCGAAGTAGTGGTAAGTAATTACGGCTTCTCGAGAAAAGAAGATAAAAAGGTTTTGAAGCCCGGAGATATTATCCAATTAGACCATTTACAGTTTAAAGCCAATAGCAGTTTCTTGAGTGATGAAGACTCAGCTGTATTGAGTAAATTGTTGAAGTTTTTGGAGGATTATCCTTCGCTTAAGGTAGAGATCGGTGGCCATACCAATGGTATTCCAGATTGGGATAGCTGTATTAAATTGAGTTCAGAACGCGCCATGGCAGTAGCCGAGTATCTGATTAAAAATGGGATTTCTCACCATAGGTTAAGAGCTGTGGGTTACGGAAAGAAATACCCCATTGCTTCTAATAAAACCCTCGATGGTCGAAAGAAAAACCAAAGAGTAGAAATTAAAATATTGGATTTAGGGGGATAATTTAGTATTGTTTCCAAGAATTGTTTTTACTTTATTTATTCTGAGATCAATACTGTATTTATTAAATCTATGAATTATATCTCCCAGAATATCACATGGTTCAAATATCTATTCATAGTCTACCTTTCTTGTCTCAGTACAATTATTGAATCTCGTCCTTTTATTCGTCCATCAGAGGCCGAACTTCAACCACATCTTATGGACTCCGTGCGACAGAACCTGCCATTTGAAGCAATGTACGACAGTGCTATGGCTTATTCAGTGGACGAATTGGGGAATTGCATCGATGAAGGATGGTTGAAAATTGTTTCTCCTGAGGGAGAAATTATATCCTTGGAAATCAAACATTTTCGGTTTGAATCCAAACTCCGGTTTAGTATGTCAGCACGCAGCGCCGATGACGGATCATCACTCTATCTCTCTGTAGTAGACGGTAGGTACAATGGTGGGGTCCAACTTCCTGAAGGTAATTTTGATATTCATTTTGTGAAAAAAGGATTGGTTGTTTTGACGCGATTGTATCGGGAATTGGGTTCTGTACCATTTCAAGATCGAATTGATAAAGATATCCCCATATTCAAACCCTCAGTTTTGTCAGAACCCGATAATGATTTACCTCAGAATCATTCCAATACGTCAATCTTGTTCTTGTATGGGTTTGAATTGGAATCCAAGAAGTCCAAATCTGAAATTAAAGCCAAGTCAATGCAAATTATCGATTATTTGCGAATGGCTCGAGATCTCAGTGGGATATCTGTCAATAGTATCGATTATACCATGGCAGGTACTGCTTATTTGCCATATAAAACCTTAGGTGTATTGCTCTGTCCAGATTATGGACCATCCGATCTGAGTTATTTGGAGGAAAACGATGAAGTCGGTCGATTGAAAGATCAATATAAAGCTGATTTACTGGTGTTTTTATCACCCAATTACGGTACGGAGTTTCCATTTTTTAGAGGAGTTGCATCTTATGAAAGTGGAATAGCCATAGTTTCATGGGACTATGCCACCAGTACAGGGATATTTACAGGTATTCACGAAATAGGGCATTTGTTCGGCGGAAAACATGAACACTGTATTGATTCTGGCAGTGAGGATTGTATATATGAAGAGGGCTTAGGACGTGGTTATGGATTTGAGTCTCGTAATAAGCAGTGGTATTCCGTAATGGCAACCAACAATAAAGAACGACAATTGGAATATTCCAATCCTAGAAAGACACATCGCAGTTTTGGAAAGGCTCAGGGAAGATTTGGCCTAGAGGATATGACTTTACAATTGACCGAAAATGCCGTGTCTGTGGCACATCGTTATGAAACAACTTCCAAGCGGGTTCAAGTGTCTAGAAGCATTGAGCTGACCCTGCCCAGGATATTTGTGAAGCCGACCTTAAATGATAATATTGTAAATTATCAGATCAGTCCCAATTATATGTCACATCACAGAATTGATAGGGTAGAGTGGACCTTCAGTAATAATGGTCAGGATTTTCAACTTTACGCCAATGATGTAGGTAATCTAATAATCGACAGCCATCATATGCCGCCTTGGTTTTTGCTTAGAGTACAGGTTTGGGATAACTTGGGGAATACGGTTTCCAATACAATAATTGTTTCCAATAACCACTGCAATAACCTTAGTTCCACAACTCGAAACTATATGAGTAAGAATGGTGCAGCTGCCTATGTCCAATCAATAGATGTCAATAAATTACTGATATTGGCGAATGATACTATTGAATATGTAGGTATCACCAATGCCAAAGGGCAAATCATTTATGAAAAAAATGAGGCCAGTGACCAAGTGATTTATGAAATGAATGAGGATTTCCCACCAATGTATTTTATTTATCTATATACCCATGGAGAATGGTTGACATTAAGAGTTCAGATCTAGTATTGTCCAGTGGAATAAAATACGAATTACATTTTATAATGACGGAAAAGATTTCGAGAGTATTTGAAGTTTGACGAGGCTAAAAACACAGGCATAGCCGTAGCTACGGCGAGTATTTTAAACAAAGTAAAACTTCTAATAAATCGAAAGATTACCGTTAATTATAAATGTAATTCGTATAAACTAACCTATGGTGATGGATAGTGATGCCAATGGCAAATATAATTGTCGGTTATTATGCATTTATTTAGGTATAGACACGACTGAATATAGTATGGATATATTATGAAATTGAGCCACTTCATTCAGTCATGCTCGGTCATATTAAGGACATTTGGAATTCTTAATAGAAAATAAAAAAGCCCTGAAAGGGCGTAGTCTAATAGCATAGAGTACATCCCTATGAATTGAATGGTTTCAAGAAAAGAAGTCCTAAAGGGACGACATAATAAATGAAGGTGGAATCCCTACATTTTACGGAACAATCAAGTCGGAGTAAAGGGATGACCGAATAAAGTTGTCCAAGAACAACTTTATTCGACCAATATAATCTTCATTTGCCATTATACGACAATAGCAATAGCGAAATAAAAATAATGGACACCAATGCATTGAATAGTAAGTGCAATCCTAGTCTACTGTGGCTATCTCAAATTCTAGTTTTTCAAAATCCTTCCAAAATTCAGGGTATGATTTTCTAACCACTAAAGGTTCTTCCACTTGGATGGGATGTAGTAAGGCTAATGGGGCAAATGCCATGGCCATACGGTGATCTTCATAGGTAGGGAAGGTAATTGTCTCAGGGAATTGAACCTGACCACTGACTAAGAAATATTCTTTGCCGGTTTGAGGGCTAAATTTTGGAGGCAGTTTGACAAAGGAAACATCCATTTTCCCCAATTCATTGCGCAGGGCGGTGATTCGGTCTGTCTCTTTGATACTCAATGTTTGCAACCCAGTAAACAATCCTTCAACACCCAAACCCGCACAGGTAACAGCAAGGGTTTGTGCAATATCGGGGCAGAGGATAAAGTCGTGTTCAAAGGTAGATTCTACTTCCGATTCTTTGGCAATCACTATGCCCGATTCGTTAAACGCCGTCTTTACTCCAAATGATTTATAAAGTTCAGATGCGATAGCATCACCTTGAAAACTATTTTCAAACAATCCCTTGAGTTCCAAATTTGCCGTTTTGGACAGTGCCACTAAAGAATAATAGTAAGATGCGGCGGACCAATCCGATTCAACCGTGAAGTCTTTGGCTATATAGGGCTGAGCAGGAACGGTGATTACCTGTCCCTCCCAAGTATATTGAATGCCAAATTGTTTCATTATATCCAAGGTCAATTCGATATAAGACCTTGAAACAATGTCCCCTTCCAACTCCAATATCAAACCTTCAGGAAGACTGGGAGCGATCAATAATAAGGCAGTGATAAATTGTGAACTGATCTGACTATTTACCTTCAATCGATTGGTCTTGTCGGTATTGGCCGGTTGAAACTTTAATGGTGGATAGCCTTCATTTTCCAGGTAGGTAATGTTGGCTCCCAATGCTCTCAATGGTTCCACTAATCCACCAATAGGACGTTTTTTCATTCGATCCGATCCGGTGAGAACACAAGTCTTATTTTGAATGGATAAAAATGCGGTTAAGAATCGAAATGTAGTTCCAGCAGCACCTACATCGTATACATCACCTTCTGATTGCAAAATATTGGATAAGGCTACAGTATCGTTGCTGGTCGAAAGGTGGTGGATATCAAATTTTTTTTCAGTCAATGCCTGAATAATCAATACTCGGTTGCTTATACTCTTGGATCCATCTAATGAGATGGTAGCTGAAATAGGACTATTATTCTTTCTTGAAATCTTAATCGTTCTGTTATCCATATTGTTTTTTCTTATT
Organism: Membranihabitans marinus; assembly: GCF_021729155.1. Lineage (GTDB taxonomy): Bacteria > Bacteroidota > Bacteroidia > Chitinophagales > Saprospiraceae > Membranihabitans > Membranihabitans marinus. The sequence goes on from NZ_JAJQYA010000033.1 coordinate 12,331, forward strand.
GGTCAATTGGTATTTAAAAGAAAGAGATATTACGGACTCTTTAATGTCGAGTAATATCTCTTTTCAATCAATGCCCAAAGGTAATTATTTTTTATTCTTCCTCCTTAACCTCCTTTGAATATCTAGAGTTAGGTTTGTCTTTAAATTTATTCGGTAAAAACTGTTCTTCTTCGATCCTAAAAGCCTTGATGATTTCTTTGACCAACCTGTGTCTGACCACATCTTGTTCATCGAGTTTAATAAAATCGATGCCACTGATAGGTTCTAGTATTTCAACGGCTTTAACCAAACCCGATTTTTGACTTCGAGGTAGGTCTACCTGAGACATATCACCGGTAATCATACATTTGGCAGATGGCCCTAGTCGAGTAAGAAACATCTTAATCTGAGGCAGGGTACAGTTTTGTGCTTCATCCAATATAATGAAGGCATTGTCGAGGGTTCGTCCTCTCATATAGGCTAGGGGAGCGATCTCTATGATTCTCGATTCCATGAGGAGGTTGAGTTTCTCGGCTGGTATCATATCGTCCAATGCATCGTATAGTGGACGCAGGTATGGATCTACTTTGTCTTTGAGATCGCCAGGGAGAAATCCTAGATTTTCTCCAGCTTCTACTGCCGGCCTTGTAAGAATTATTTTTTTAATGGTTTTGTGCTTCAATGCACGCACTGCGAGAGCCACTGCGGTATAGGTTTTTCCTGTTCCTGCTGGACCAATGGCAAAAACCACATCGTTTTCGTCAATGGATTCTACCATGCGTTTTTGGTTCCTTGTGCGGGCTTTGATCACCTTTCCACTCCGTCCGTGTACTATGACGGTTTTAGGATTGCCATTGGTATCGTTTTCGATAAAAACATTTTCGCCGTTTACAACATCTTTTACAGTGTGATTGTCCAATCTCTTATTGTTCTTTAAAAACCTCACCATGGTTTCTAGATTGGCCTTGGCACTTTGGCTGGATTTTTTGTCGCCATTGATTTTCAAATAATTTCCTCTCGAAACAATCTGTAGCTCCGGATAAGCATCCTTTACTATATTGAGGTGTATATTTCTTTCGCCATATAATTCGCGTAAATCAACACCATCTATAGTTAAAACGATTTCACTCAAATGATAAATTTTTGATGTTTAAATTATAATTGTATTACTTCTTCAATATACAATGAAATTGTGAAACTAATGTTTATCAAATAATTAAATACTAAATCAATAGCTTCTTTTCACTATGCAAATATAGGTAAATTGATGCTTATTTTATTGAGGAAGTTGATGAAGGTCATTACTTTGTAGGCTAATTTTAATGCCTTTCTTATTTTATTATTAATTTTTTTGTGACCAGAAGACCTCGTCAATATTTAAGTACAATAAGGAGAAAACTTGTTGGGGGATTATGAGAAAATCCTAAATAGGGGTATACATGGTGGTGAACAATACCTACATCGAGTCATAGTGTATATCATTGGAAGAGTTCATAAATTCAGTAAATTTTTCTCTTATTGTTGTTTGAGAAATTATAATATTTACTATTGACAAAATTCATATATCCCTATCGCTGATGGTGTGAAAATATAATGTATATGAATGTGGGGTCAATACTATTTTTTGATTCTGAAATTCATATAAAAATTTTATCTATATAATATATAATATGTCATGACAGAATAGCTGGAGAATGTATATGGATATATTCCAAAATTATCAAACAGAAAGTTGTCGGATAGTAAATAGAATATAGTAGTTTTGTTTGATGAGTATAGTTCGTGTCGTACATTTGTATTTCTCTGAAGACTACCTTGAAGAATTTGAGAAAGCATTTGAGAAATATAAACCCGAATTGTTACAACAGGACGGCTGTTTTGACGTTCATTTATATCGGGTACTTGGGTCAAATGGAGAAATGGCAACCCTGAGTGTATGGAGGGATGAAGCCAGTCTGGACAAGTATCGCAAGGGAACCGTATTTAGATCGATGTGGGAACGGATAAAACCCAATTTTATTAAAAAGCCGATAGCGAAAAGTTTAGAAGCTATCCACTAAAATTTTTAAAACAATAGTTGATGAAGCAGATTGCATTGCAGGATTACAGTGTTTCGATAGGAAACATGTGGGCTGGACTACAAAACGTAGTCGATTTCAATTCCGTGAGTAAATATTTTGTACTGGTAGACGCTATGACTAGAGAGTATTGTTTACCTGAATTTTTGGCCCTCAGTCGACTAGAACCCGACGCCATAATTGAGATTCAGGCTGGCGAACACTTTAAAACCATAGATACTTGTCAACATGTGTGGAACGAATTGTTTCATCATCAAGCAGATCGAAACTCATTGCTTATTAACTTGGGTGGAGGAGTAGTAGGAGATTTAGGTGGTTTTGTAGCCAGTACCTATAAGAGAGGAATTAAATTTATTCAGGTACCCACTACTTTGTTGAGTCAGTTGGATGCCAGTATTGGAGGCAAAGTAGGTATAGACTTTTTAGGATTGAAGAATGCCTTGGGTGTATTCAAAAATCCAAGTGCGGTATTTATTTATCCAGGTTTTTACAAGACATTGTCTGATAGACAGTTGAAGAGTGGATACGCTGAGGCCCTCAAGCACGCTTTGATAGCGGACAAACCGATGTGGGAGGAGATAAAAATCAACGGTGATATTCGATCTACGGATTGGATTTCTTTCTTGGAGAAGTCTTTATTGATCAAGAAAAGAATAGTGGAAATAGATCCTTTGGAAAAAGGTCCGCGAAAAGCCTTGAATTTTGGTCATACCATTGGACATGCTATTGAGAGTATCGCTTTGGATACCGATGCTACCTTGCTCCACGGAGAAGCGGTATTGTTGGGTATGATAGCCGAAAGTTATATTGCATTTACCAAAGGCTTGTTGAAAGAAGAAGAGTTGGCAGATATTACTACATCTTTGTCTACTTTTGTCGACTTTGAATTTGATATTGAAAATAGAGATTTAATATATAACCTTGTAAAAGGGGATAAGAAAAACGAAGGCAACAAGATTTTATGTACCTTGTTGAACAGTATAGGTCAATATGCGATTAATCAAGAAATAAGTCTTGAGGAAATCAATGCAGGACTGAATTATTTAGAAGAACAATTTGATTTAAAAAATGTCTGATAAGGAAAGTAATTTATCTTCAGAACCAACTGCTGAAAAAAAGTGGAAAAAGACCTTGGTTCGAGGGTTGTGGATGGCTATTTTCGGGGGCTTCTTGGCCGCCTTTTTCATCATATTTATATTTAGCCTACAAAAGCTGCCAACATTTGACGATTTAGAAAATCCTACCGATGATATTGCTACCGAAGTATACTTCAGTGACAATACCGAGATGGGACGTTTTTTTATCGAAAATCGGGTACCCATAACCTATGAAGAGATTTCTCCGAATGTCATCAATGCTTTGATATCGACTGAAGATGAACGATATTACGGTCATTCAGGTATCGATTTTATGGCCTTGGTCCGAGTGGCAGTGAAAAGTCTGATCTTGGGGCAGAAAAATTCTGGTGGGGGAAGTACTATTACCCAGCAATTGGCCAAACTCTTGTATACTGAGAAGCCCGCAGGCAGCATATTTCAAAGAGCACCACAAAAACTGAAAGAGTGGATAACCGCAGTGAAATTGGAGCGCAGCTATACCAAGGAAGAGATTATTACCATGTATTTGAATGAGTTTGATTTCTTGTACGATTCTCACGGTATTCGAGCAGCTTCGGAAACCTATTTCAATACATCTCCATCTTCGCTGACGCTCAATGAGGCTGCTACTTTGGTGGGTATGCTTAAAAATCCTACTCAATACAATCCCCGCATTTCGCCTGAAAAAGCCATTAGCAGACGAAATGTAGTCCTCGGCCAAATGGAAAAACATGACCATATAGATAAGGCTACCCTAGATTCTTTGAAGGGACTGCCCATCGATATGACAGAATTTAGTCGGACGGCCCACGATAAAGGACCAGCCCCTTATTTTAGAATGGAGCTCAAAAAACACGTCAATAAGATACTTTCTGAAAAAGCATATCTTAAACCCGATGGCAGTAAATGGCATTTGGAAAAAGATGGTTTGAAAATTTATACCACTTTGGATCGCAGAATGCAAATGCATGCTGAGAATGCTGTGGAATGGCATTTGAAAAACCTTCAACCCAAGTTGTTCAAGCACTGGGGTTATGGAGCGACCCCTTGGTCTTATGGGACGGATAAGGAATACGTAAAGTTGAAATACCGTCAATTGGACAATTTAAAAATGGAATCATCTCGATACAAAGCCATGAAGGCCGCAGAATTTGATCCATATATTAGCGAAATCGAATCGGTGTACGGCAATGTAGAATTTACTCCATATACTATGGTAGTGCTGACTAGTGCTGCAGAGGGAGACGAATATTTTCAGGCATTGATCGATGAGAAAGTCATCAGTGAGGATAGGGCAAAGTATTTGTTGAAGGTGGCCAAAAGTAAAGAATTTCAATTGGTAAAGGAGAAATGGGAAAGTTTCAATAAAAAGGCCGATAAGGTCTTTAATACTCCCATTGAAATGTCTGTTTTTGCCTATAACGAAGACCATCATGTAGATACTATAATGTCTCCTATGGACTCTATTCGGTATCATCGGATGATCCTCCAAGCTGGGGTTCTGGCTATTGAGCCGGGTACGGGATATGTAAAAGCTTGGGTTGGTGGTGCGAATTTTAAATATTTTCAGCAAGATCATATTTACACTCGTCGTCAAGTGGGATCGACTTTTAAACCTTTTATTTATTCTACCTCGATAGCCATTCAAGGGATATCGCCTTGTACCAAAGTCCAGGACATCCCCTATACCATTGTTCCAGGGGAAAGCAATTTTAACTTGATCAAAGAATGGACACCTAAAAATGCCAATGGGGAATATCTTTATGAACCCATAACCCTATATCAGGGACTGAGAGAATCCAAAAACTCTATCAGCGTATACCTCATCAAAGAATTGCGCGATGTGGCTCCTGTGATTAAACTGGTTTCCAATATGGGAATAGACCCTTCTTACTTGCCCAATGAACCATCGATATGCCTTGGGGTTCCGGATTTGTCATTGATGCAGATGACAGGTGCTTATACCACTTTTGCCAATAATGGAAATTATGTAACACCGACTTTTATCAGAATGATAACCGATGAAAACGGCAAGGTTATTTACAAATCAATTACCGAAGAACAACAAGCTCTTCAACCCGACGCCAATTACGTGATGGTGGATATGCTCAAAAATGTAGCGAGAGGAAGACCTGGAATCAACCAGTTGAAAACCGTGAACGGTGGTAAAACTGGTACAACCCAAAATCAAACCGATGGATGGTATATGGGAATTACTCCCAATCTAGTCACTGGAGTATGGGTAGGTGGAGAGGATCGATGGATAAGATTTAGATCGTTGGCCATGGGACAGGGCTCTGTTTTGGCTAGACCTATATTTTCTGAGTTTTTAAAGAACGTTGAAAATGATCCTGAATTAAATTTTGATACTCAAGCTCAATTCTTTAAACCACCCGGTGAATTGGATATAAATATTGATTGTGAACTCTACGAGCAGCAAGAGAAGAATCTAGATCATCCGGAAGACAGTCCTATTGAGGAAGAATTTTTTGAAGGCTAATATCGAAGGATAAAAATCCACCTGCGTAATGAATAGATTAATACACTTTTTTCTATTGTTCATCCTATTGAATGGATTGGTTAGTTGTGACCAAGAGGTTCAAACAGAGGAAAAAGTATTGATAACTGAGGTAAATATTGATCTCGACTCAGTAGTTTTTCAAAAATTATACAATTTTAAAGATCGTTGGCAAGTAGATTCCCTATTGATGTACTTGAAAAATGACGATCCTTCATTTCGGGCTTTGGCGGCTCAACTGTTGGCCGATTTGCCAGATGTACAATGGGTGGAACCTGTGGGCCAACTCGTAAACGACAATATAGTCGAAGTTCGTCGAGCTGCCTTGTATGCACTCGGACAGCTGCGCGATGGAAGTGCTCTGCCCTATATTATGCAAATTTTTACCAATCAAGATAGTTTAGGTGTAGATCCATTGTCCTTTAAATACGCCTTGGAGGCTGTAGGTAAATGCGGAGATAGTAGTTATTTGACTTCTCTGTCCACGATATCAACCTATCAATACGAAGATGTTTTACTGTTAGAAGGCCAATGTTTAGGCGTTTTTCAAATGGGGTTGAGAGGATACACTAACGATGAATCGACTCAGCTTATGGTAGATTATCTGGTAGATACCTTATATCCCAATTCGGTGAGAAGATTGGCTGGTCAATACATCGCATCCTATTCATCTGAAGATTTGACGAAGTTTCGAAGAGATTTACAGTCGGTTTACGAAGGAGAAACCGATGTCGAAATTAGGATGTTTTTAGCGGAAGCCATGGGCAAAACAGGGAGTTCTGCATATCAGTGGTTGGCAAAAAATCTCCGAAGTGAAAAGGATGAGAGAGTTCGAATCCAACTTTTAAAAGGTAGTTTGCATTTGCCATTATCTCAAATGCACAACATTCTAGTCATCGGTATTAGAGATAGAGATTTATCCGTCAGCAATACGGCCGCAGAATATATGTTGGAAAGAGGTTCTTCTGCATACTCAAAATCGTATACGGATTGGGCATTTGGCAATTTCCCCCCGTCAGTAAAGGCTAAAATATTTGCCTTGGTAAATAAATACAACGGCAATTCTAGATTTAAAATGATGACTCAACAACTGCTGTATCAGGAGTATGGTAGGACATCAGATTTTTATATCAAATCAGAGCTTATTAAAGCTTGCGGTTATAATGTCAATAGTCAAAACCAATTATTGAATTGGTATAATCCAGATCATAGTCCAATTGTGAAGTCCAGTATAATTGAAGCTTTGATAAATATGGGTGAACAACGTCCTTCATCTTTGATATCGAGAAGTTTGACATTTTTAGAGGAAGAATGGAGGTCAGGTGATATTGGTGCCCTCTGCTTGATTAGCCCTTTTATAGCCGATCACCCAGAATTATTTAATGAATTGGCATCCGATGAAGCCATTTGGTCTTCGACCATGAGTCAATTGCCTATGCCTTCTGGGGTAGAGGCTATGATATGTTTAAAGCAAGCCTATGCCTCATTGTTTAATCAAGAATATGATGATCAGTTTTATCAGACGGATCGATATTATACCCATCCTATAGATTGGGAAAATTACAAGGCCATACCAGATAATGTCACAGCCGAAGTGATTACAGGAAAGGGTAGTTTCAAAATAGAACTATACAAAGAGCACGCCCCGGGAACTGTGGTGAATTTTGTCGAATTGGCGGAAACTGGATATTACAACGACAAAGTATTTCATCGAGTTGTGCCCAATTTTGTGGTTCAAGGTGGGGGGAATAGAGGAGATGGCTATGGTAGTCTAGATTATACCATACGTTCAGAATTGGGACCTAAATATTTTGACCGTTCAGGATTATTGGGGATGGCATCTGCGGGCAATCATACTGAGAGTCAACAATGGTTTGTCACACTTCGACCCACACCTCACCTCAATGGCAAATACACGATATTTGGCAAGGTGATCGAAAACTTTGATCTGATTTTGAATCTGGAGCCCGGTGATAAAATTGAAAAAATAATTATAGAAAAATAAATAATAAGTGATGACAAAGTTGACCCCACTGTATGATTTTCATGTAAATCAAGGCGCAAAAATGACTGATTTTGCCGGGTATATGATGCCTATTCAATACAGCGGTATTCAGGAAGAGCATATGGCGGTAAGACAAAAAGCTGGATTGTTTGATGTATCTCACATGGGTGAGTTTATGGTGGAAGGAGAAGATGCTTTGGCCGTGCTTCAAAAGATCACTACCAACAATGTCAAATCACTTAAAATTGGCCAAGCGCAATATACTTTGATGACCAACGAAGAGGGAGGGATAATCGACGACTTAATAATATATCGTCTCGATGAACAGAAGTATTTAATGGTGGTCAATGCTTCCAATATTAAGAAGGATTGGGATTGGTTAATCGAAAATAAAACCTTGAATTGTAGAACCGAGAATGTTTCAGAACAAACTGGTCTGATTGCATTACAGGGGCCAAAGGCCATTCAGATTCTCAAGAGATTGACTGATAGCGATATAGAATCTCTCGAATACTATCACTGTATGATGGGCCAGGTGGCCGGTGCATCATCGGTTCTGATCTCTGCTACCGGTTATACTGGCAGTGGAGGATTTGAACTATATATCAATTCTGATCAACTCGTTTCAGTTTGGAACGATATTTGGGAAATAGGTCAACAGGAAGGGCTGCAGTTGGCTGGTCTGGGATGTAGAGATACGCTGCGACTGGAAATGGGTTATTGTCTGTACGGCAATGACATCGATGAAACTACAAGTCCTTTGGAGGCTGGATTGGGCTGGGTCACCAAGCTGAAAAAGACTGACTTTATAGGACAATCGGCTTTGATTAAACAAAAAGAAAAGGGAGTTGTTAGAAAGTTAATTGGTTTTAAAATGGATGGCAAAAGAGTTGCGCGATCTGGATATAATATCCTAGATGGTAAAGGCAAAGTTGTCGGCGAGGTTCGTTCTGGTACTTTTTCGCCCTGTTTACAAACACCAATTGGCTTAGGGTATATTCCCAAAGACTATGAAATAAACAATAAGAGAATCACTATATCAAATGGTCGTAAGAACTTTGATGCAGAAATAGTGAAAACTCCGTTTATTAATGTAAATGAGTATGGAAATTGATGTAACAAGTGGAATCAGAAAAGATTTTATCAAGGATTGGTCTGAAGTCGCCACGGCTTGGGGTATCAGTAAAAAAATGGCAGCTATACACGGGTATTTATTGACGGCAGAAAAACAAGTTTCTGCAGAGGAAATACAGCGAGATTTGGAAATTTCGAGGGGCTGTATCTCGACCAATCTCAGTCATCTGGAAAGCGCCGGTTTGGTTCGCAAAATTTATATTAAAGATTCGAGGAAAGAATATTACGAAGCGGAAAAAAACACTTATAAAATTCTTCAAGCTGTAATCTCAATACGAAGAGAAAAAGAATTGACGCCACTTCTCACCATGATGGAAAAATACTGTCCCACTCGAATGAATGGAGAGTTGTCTTCCGATTCTATAAATTTAATCTGTGATATGAGGCATTATGCCGTAAAGTCCGATCGTTTCTTGTCTATGTTGGAGAATAAAGATGAATCTCTATTTGTTCGATCTTTCCTCAATATGATTAAATAAAATCTATTGTTTTCTGTGGTTTAAAGATGATTTAGCCTTGTCTAACGGCTATCCCACCCGAGAGACGGAACTCTCGGTTTCTTCGCCCATTATTATATTATTACTTCAATCGTAGTTTATGCTTGTCAATCTTAAAGTAGTGTGGTCACGACACGGAGGTCGTGACTTCACTCGCCCTGGCTTCCCCACCCACGACACAGAGGTCGTGGTTCCCTCATCAAATGCCTATTTAAGGCATTTGGTTACTCTAAAGAGCAACTACATTCGGTCATATTTAGGACATCGGGTTGCCTTTTGGCAACTACATTCAGTCATTCAAAATCTTAACCGACATCATAAAACGTATTTGGTATTAATCCTGTTCAGACCACTGTGCTGCGGCGTGACTGTACCGTATGTCGATAGCGAATTTCATGGAATCTCGTCATTCTCACCGTGGCATGACCAGATTATATAATAATTTCACTGCCGATTTAATTCGTATAAATTGCTGTCACTTCGTGGCGCTGTGGTGAACGAATGAAATTGTCAATAGGACAACTTCATTCGTTCAGTATAAAATGTATTTCGTATTAGACTTTTATTGCGTATTTTTATTCTATGCAAATGGGACGAATACAGATAGATAATTGTATGATTCACGGTGATTTATGGCGTCGTGCACTATTGCATAAAGATAGAGGTTTGCCTTCTGAATTCTACCTGGTTATTCAAATGGAAGATAAGGTCAGGACTGGGAAGTCTCTTGGTTTTATAGGTATAGTTGATTATCAAAATTTATCGTCGATATGGCCTCATGAAGATACCATGGAAGCTGTGGTAGAAAAGAAAAAAATGGAGTTTTTAAAGGAGGGAAACATTGAAAAACCCATCCTAGTTATTTATCCTAGACATGCTCTAATCTATCATCATTTACAGCGAGGATTAGAAGAAGGCGGTTTGGTTTACTGTGATGATACTGAATCTTGCCAAACTCAATTATTTCTTCCACACAATCCTTCTTGGCAAAATGATTTGGAAACATTGATGCAAGAAATTGATCACGGAGTAATAGCCGATGGACATCATCGTATGGATGCTTTCAAGTCGATGTGCGTTTCTCAACCAGATATGGATATTGGTTTACCTGTAGTATGGATGGATTTTGATCAGATTACAGTTTATTCATTTTATAGAAACCTTGACATTTCACATGAATTAGCAGAGGAATTTTGGTTTTATTTATTGTCTTTGGCTGATGTGGTGGAAGGAGTTGAAAGGTGGAAGGCCGGTATATTTTATTGTCAATACAACTCAGTTGATTATTTAATGCGGTGGAAATCACATGAAAATAATCCATCTTCACAAGGATACAGGGATATATTATTCTTCCAAAATACCCTGTTGGATGGTTGGAATAAAGAATATTCTCTATATTACAATAACCCTTTTTTCAATAAAACTGGATCTAATAGTTACAGTGAATCAGCTAAGGATACGATTTTTGTATTTCAGTTTTATCCCATTTCTCCCCAAGAATTATTTCGCGCTGTAAAAGAGGATATTGTGTTACCCCCCAAATCAACTTATTTCTTGCCGAGGATATCCAAAAATATGATTAGGTGTAATCTATCATAAATTGTATAGGTTATTGGGATCTCCATAATGGCGAGTCAGGGCATATACTATCTGCTCATTTATTATATATTGAAGTTGAGGAATATAATTTTTTTAGGTAAGCTGGGAGATTGTCGGGTTGAAACCATAAGATTATATATATTGGACTTTCAAATAGACTGAAGATGTAAAGCTTAGGAGTTTTGCAACACGAATTAAACCCATCGCAATGAATAATGCAAAAAGGTATATTACCGCGGATGAAATATATCCTGTTATTGGAGACAAACTGACAGATAAGGTCTTGGTATTCGAAGGTGAGACTATCGTAGACATTATCGGTGTCAATGAAGTAGATGATTCAAAAGTTGAAAAATACCATGGTTTATTAATGCCTGGATTTGTCAATGCTCATTGTCATTTGGAATTGTCTCATATGAAGGGTAAAATTCCCACGGGCAGCGGACTCTTATCTTTTTTGTATGCCGTTGTATCCATGCGATCTTTTCCCGAGGAAGAAATTATGGAAGCCATTGCCAAAGCGGATAAAGAAATGTGGGAAAACGGTATAGTGGCGGTGGGAGATATCTGTAATACGCCTCATACTTCAGAGACAAAAAGTAAGAGCAAAATAATGTATCACTCTTTTGTGGAAATGTTTGATTTCCTGCAGGATGATCAAGCGGATCATCATTTTGATCAATACTATCCAAGTTATCTTTCAATGCCCAGCAATGGGTTTCATTCCAAATCTATCGTTCCCCATGCGCCTTATACAGTGAGTAATTCTCTGTATAATAAAATCAATAAAGCTGAGCATCAATCGGCCATTTCGAGTATTCATATGTTGGAAAGTCAGGATGAAAACTATTTTTGCAGCGGCAAAGACAGCGGATATTACGATTTTTACCGATCCCTAGGCATGGATATCCCTAGGTTCAATGGTCATGCCAACAATGCATTACATCATTATTTGTCGCAGAAAAATCAACCCGATCACGTACTCTTTGTTCACGGTACCATTATGGGCGCTGAAGATATTGCCCTTATCAAAAAACAGGTAAAAAATCCCTATTTGGTAAGTTGTCCCAACGCCAATTTATTTATTGAGAATAAATTGCCCCGATATGCCGATTGGCAGAAATCTGACATCCCTATTTGTTTGGGCACCGATAGCTATAGTTCCAATTGGCAACTCTCTATTTTTCAAGAAATGAAAACTATTGCCAAATATCAATCCCACATTTCCTTTTTGGACATGATGGCTTGGGCTACTATAAATGGTGCTGCCGCTTTGGGTAAGTCCGATATTTTGGGGTCATTGGAAATCGGAAAATCTCCTGGTTTGGTGAATTTTAAGGGCAGTGTCGAACATATTTTCGAAGACAATGAAGAAGGGATTCGAGTTCTTTAATTTTTAAAAATAATATATCAATGGTTATAGGAGTAGATTTTGATGGAACCTGTGTTACCCATGAATTTCCCAAAATAGGGCAGGATATAGGTGCTGTCCCAGTGTTAAAAGAATTAGTAGCTCAAGGGCATAAATTGATTTTGTACACCATGAGGAGTAATATGGCGCCTAAAAAACAAAATACTGATGACGATGGCAAATATTTAGATCATGCAGTGGAATGGTTCAATCAACACGAAATACCGCTATATGCCATCAACCAAAATCCAAGTCAACGCAGATGGACAAAATCTCCTAAAATATACGCTCATGTATATATCGACGATGCAGCATTGGGATGTCCATTAATAGAAGATAGTGATGTTTCCAATAGGCCATTTGTGGATTGGGAAGGAGTAAAAGATCTCCTAAGTCAGCGAGGATTATTGTAGTGAATTTCTGATGGCTTCTTCCAAAGAAGTGGCCAGACCACGGTCTGATGTGGCGGGAGAAAGATGAATTTTATCAACTTCAATTCCCTCCGATATCAAAGTGTCGTAGGTCGGTTGACCGATGGCAACACAGGATAATCTCGGCATGGGATTTTTGGATAAATAGGCTTTGGCGTTCAGGGAACTGGTGAAGAGGCCGATGTCTATGTCGTCAAATCGCTGGGTTATGGGACGGTTGTTGTAGGCTATCACATCTGTGCAGTGGCGGTATACCTTCATTAATTTACAGAGACTGTTGGCCGATCGTTGAGCCCTAAAAAATAATACCTCTTCTGAGGGTTCACATATTTCAAGAAAGGAGTCTAGAGAAGTGTTGGCCGTACCGCTTCCAGTAAAATCACAGGGCAGTCCGTGATTTCTCATATGAAGGGCTGTCCCCGGACCAATAGCTCCGTATTTAACTCCATGGGATACGGAATGTAAACCCGACCTTAGGTAACTATTGACGCCGTTTTTGCTATAGAAAAAATGCCAGTCGGCCCTTGGTATTTCCAGAATATCTATGTATCCTATGTCGATCAGAGATTGCTGTACTAAGGTGCAATTATATTTTTTAATTACCTCCTGAATAGGACTGGAATCATCAATGGTCCGACTGATAAACACTTTCATTAAAACAAGTCGTCTAGTTGTCCTTCGCTCCACATATGGTTGAAACACTTGGTCGCCGCCATAACATCGCTTCGAGCATTATTAACACCTATATATCCCGCATCGAAACATCGCACGTGTAATTCTGTAAGTGTAGGCCACTTGTATCCTCCTTCCTTATTGATGATTTTACAAAAATAGGTAGATTCCTGCATTAGACAGTATTTTTCGGATTGATGTAGGCGATGAGACATTTCTTGTCTTAAATATTCCGCCCCGATTACATTCTCATTGTAATTGAGGTTGAAAGAAAATATATAATCCGCTTGATCGACAATTTTTTTAAATTTTTCCAAGGCCGTATTCAAATCTACACCCCTTTCTTCAAAATCTTCCAATTTTAATTTATGGTATTTTAACATGTCCTCTGGAATTTCCAAAGTATTGTTAATGAGAAGATCTTCGTCTGCAGCCAGTTGCCCCTCTTTATCATAAGCCAAATAAGAAAGATGGATCATTCGGGGCCAATTGAAAGTATCTGTATATGGGACCTTCCATTTTTTTGGTTTTCCAGCAGCACTTGTATCAAATATTAATATCATAATCTTAAGTAATTCGTTGTCTTTAGGGTGAAAATTAGATTAAAATTCGCTGCAAAATTAAGTCCTTCTTTTGAGAAAAACACCTTCGAAGCTAATTAATGTTCAATTAGTTTTGGGAAGGTGTTAAACCATAGCTTATATTTTTCTCATTGGTATTATTTCTCTACCATCACTGGTAAGGGGACAGTGACAATGTGTTTTTTCTTTAAATATTTGATTTTTAATTTTATATGATTCTCATCCATGGCTAGGATTTTGACTTTTGCGGGCTGGACTTCGTCTTTAGATGGCATCAACAGCCATACAAAGGTTTTGGATTTATCAATGTGGCTATTATAGATAGCTGCAGTATTGGCTTCATATGTATTGTATTTGGAACTATACCAACCTTGAATCTCTGGACTGCTTTGCCCTTTAACCAAGTCAACAGTCCAATCTTTGGATTGGATGGGGATGATTTGTAAATTGCCGACCTGGTTTTGGGAAGATACCACATTGTTTTTCCCTAAATCTACTTCACAGTCCGGATGCCAGTGCCAGAAGGTGGTTATATCTCGTGGTCTATCGGTTTGTATTTGATCGACGACGACCCAAAATGCATCCCGTTCGTATTGGACGGTACGGGTATGGCTGGCATTGCCATTTATGCCAGGGTAATGATCCATCGATGACCAAGCCCAGTCTCTTTCATCGTCTATAGAATAGTGAGAGGAAGGAAGAGGCTCTTCAGTTAATTTGGGGCCGGGTCCTTGACCTTTTTGGTCGATGATTACGGTATTGTGGCTTTGACTGCCCTTGGCATAGGATCTAAATTTATCTGCAATTTCTCCTCGGTAGGCAAATCTCCCGCCGTCCACTATTAGGTCGCGACCATAGGCGGTAATGGATAAATGGAGTTTGTCGTTGTGTTGATGACCGGTTCCCCAAGGACCAATGTCAAAAAATGACCAATGGGCCATTTCGTCATAATCACTTCTTGATATTAGTTGGCCAGCCCAAGGATAGATTACCGAAGGAGGACCGGAGGGACGTTCCCCTATCTCGCCATTGGAAACAATATATTGCCAATCCCTTCTGTCGTATTTTTCGCTGTATTTCATGACTAGGTCTCTGTTGTAGTCCAAATCGGAATCGTTGTTTAATATGCCATATCCAGTAGGTCGAATCGAGGTGGCATGGTAATTCCACATATCTTCTACCGATTCTGTGAAAAAACTAGGGAGACTGATGTTGTTGGCCTGACAGATGTTTTCAAATAAAACAAAATTTGAACGGGCTGTTTTGTGGTAATGGGATGAGAGCTCGGTTTGCACTCCATCTGGATAGAGTTGAGCTTTTAAACTTTCCGTCATGGTGGCGATAGAATACTCGAGCCATTCCTTTGATTTTTGATATTCAGGCCATGTAGTGGCTACAGTAGCGAGACCAGATATTTCCATGGTCAGCCAATTGTTTTGATTATGAAAGGAACGGCTGTAGTGGGCATGGTCTGGAATACTGGCCAAAATCAACAATTTGGTGGCTGGGCTAATTAAGTCAGAATTGGCAAAATAGGTAAAAACCTTAGACCAAGCTTTGGCTCTAAAACTCACTTCTAATCCCCTCCACATAGCAGTATTACTTTTTTTGGCAGGGTAGGGCCAACTCTGAAAGATCCAATCTTTAATGAATTGATCCATGTAATCGGCATATTTGATATTGCCAGTTTTTTGGAAGCTGGTCAAAACACCGAGAAGTGGAAAATGTCTATTGAGAGCCCAAGCCCACTCTATATCATTGTCTGGACCTTCATAGTCCCATTGCAATCGATTCTTGGCGTCTCGGGGTACTTCATCTTTAATGGTATAAAATACAAAAATATCCTTAATTAAATCTTCTCCGGAATCAGTGGTTTCAGAACTTGGTTGGGTGGGAAAGTCTTGAGCCTGAGGATACTTGGTTTTGTAATGTGCCAATAAAGCAGTACATGCTGATACGATGTCATTGTTGTCCACATTTTTTTTAACCTCTGCCAATTCAGGAAGACTTAGATCGAATTGATTTAGCATTTCCTTCATTTTGTCTGGATAGGCCAGACAAACATCTTTTACAGATTTGATTTCCTCCCACTGATTTTGACCCTGAGTTGTGGTCAGACTATAGGTCATAAGTAATACCATTATGAAATATCTCATGTTGCGCTACGATTTTTAGGTGTTTGTTCAACTACGATGATATAGTTGAATTCTAATAATTCTCCCAAAAATAAAAATTGTTATATAATAAGGACGATATTCAGTATAAAATAATTAAATATTGATAGTGCAGGTTGTTTTCAATATTTAATAGTTTTATTCGGCGTAATTATATTTTGAAAATTTTAATTTATGTTGGGGGTTAATACCAAACGAGGATATATTGTTATTATCTATTGATTTATAAAGCACATCGGTAATTTCCTAGCACTTTATAAATCAATAAATAACATAAAACACGGTAGTTCAAATATTAGGAAGGGGAGTTGTCAATTTTACTCTTGAGTTGATTGACTACGGTTTCGGCCAATTCAAATTTTGTGTTCGAAGAATATTGCACAAAATTCAGTGGAGATCGCCAATCTTCTCCATAACATGCCCAAACGTGATAATTGCCCAATGGATCTTTTTGACAGAAGGCGCCAATGGGAAGATGGCAGCCACCTTCTAATAATTTAAGTATACTTCGTTCGATATTGGTGGTTTCGGCCAAAGATTTATCCGTTATTTCGGCCAAAGTTTTTCTTATTTCTGTCTCAGAAGAACGAGTCTGAAAAGCTACTACTCCTTGTCCAGGTGCCGACACATATTCTTTGGGATTGAGAGGAATGACTTTGAGTCCAGAGACATCGGCCTCTATTCTATCGAGACCGGCTTGTGCTAAAACTATGGCATCGAAATGGCCATCTCTGAGCTTTTGGATCCTAGTGGGGACATTCCCCCTTATGTCAACGAGTTCTATATCAGGTCGATAGTGGTGTAAGAGGGCTTTTCTTCGCTGAGACGAAGTACCTA
Organism: Membranihabitans marinus; assembly: GCF_021729155.1. Lineage (GTDB taxonomy): Bacteria > Bacteroidota > Bacteroidia > Chitinophagales > Saprospiraceae > Membranihabitans > Membranihabitans marinus. Next base: position 29,344 of record NZ_JAJQYA010000033.1, read on the forward strand.
CTTTGCAGTGGTCTTTAAGTCGAAAAGATTTATTGGCGTCATAGGCTGTTTCTTGAATCAACAATGTGTCACAAGGATTGGCTCTGTCCGATAAACCAGCGATAACCAGTCCATGACTATTTTCCGTAGGTAAGTCTTTGAGAGAGTGTACGGCGATGTCAATTTTTTCCGATAGTAAAGCTTCTTCAATTTCCTTTGTGAAAAATCCTTTCTCCTCTATTTTGTCGAAACTTAGGTTTTGGGCAAGGTCGCCTTTGGTCTTAATTACAATTATTTCGCTCTTTATATCTTGTTCAGTTAGAATATCTTGAAAGTAGTTTGCCTGCCACAATGCCAATTTACTTCCCCTAGTTCCAATTTTTATCATTACTATTTATTATTTTTGAAAAAAAAGATGGAGGTAAAGATACATCAAATTGCGGAGCTAATTAAAGCTAAAGTGGAGGGAAATGCTGATGTAGTAATTACCCATCCTGCTAAGATAGAACATGCAGGGCCGGGATCAATTACTTTTTTTTCAAATCCGAGGTATGAAAAGTACCTATACAATACCAAGGCCAGTGCAGTAATTCTCGACAATGATTTTATTCTGAAGGAACCTGTCATGGCAACTGTTCTACGTGTAGAGAATGTATATCTAGCACTCTCGTTACTTTTTGAATTTTTAGAGAAATCAAAAAAAGTACCACAAGTAGTCTCTGATCTAGCCTATGTCGACCCGACGGCTCAAGTACCCAGTAGCTGCTCTGTTGGCCCGTTTACTTATATCGACAAGGGTACGGTATTGGGTGAAAACTGTCGAATAGGTAGTCATGTTCATATCGGGAGTAATGTAGTGTTGGGTAATGATACCGTTATCAATTCTGGGGTGAAGATTTACAGAGATTGTCAAATCGGTGAATCAGTAATCATACATTCCAATGCGGTAATTGGCAGTGATGGTTTTGGATTTGTTAAAGATGATATGGGGCACTACAAAAAAATTCCTCAAATAGGGAATGTAATTATCGGCAATGATGTAGAGATCGGAGCGAACACCGTCATCGATCGGGCTTCTATGGGATCGACTGAGATTAAATCTGGTGTAAAGTTGGACAATTTGATTCAAGTAGGACACAATGTAGTCATTGGTTCCCATACCGTAATAGCTGCTCTGACCGGTGTAGCGGGCAGTGTGAAGATCGGTGAAGACAATCAAATCGGAGGTCAAGTTGGCATTGCTGGTCATACCACCATAGGATCCAAAAATGGCATTGCAGGGGGAACCGGTATTGTAAAGAATGTAGGCGATGGCGAACTCCTCATGGGCTATCCCGCAGTGAAAGTTAAACAGTTTTTCAAAAGCCATATTTATATTCAAAAATTAGGGGAGATGGAGAGAAGAATTAAACAATTGGAAGCTAAATTAAATTCAGACACTTAATATTTCGATTAAACCATCATTAAATTCGATTATCGTACGGTATTTTATCCTGTATTTATTAAGAAAACTTTATCTTTGGGCGAGTTTTATAAAATCAAATAATGCGTAAAACGCTTTCAAGAGATATTTTAGTAGAAGGGGTGGGGATTCATACCGGCGAAGACTGTAAGATTATCGTCAAACCTTCTATGGCAGGAAAAGGTATTTTCTTTTCCTATAATGACAATGAAGACCAAAAAGGCTACATACCTTGTTTTATTGCCAATGTTGTATCGACCAATCGATGCACGATATTGGGCAATGGCAAGGTAACCATTTCTACGGTTGAACATTTGCTGTCTGCGCTCAATGCCTTTGAGGTTACCGATGCCGAATTATTTATAGAACGCGGGTCGGAAGTTCCTATCCTCGATGGTGGTGGTAAGTATTTTTCTGAGCAATTGGCAGATCAAGAATTGGTAGAAGTCGATGAACAAGATGTCACAACCATAGTCATCGACGAAGATATGGTATATACTTGTCCTGACAGTGGAGCCGAATACCAATTGAGTCCCAGCGATGAATTGAATTACGAGGCAGTGGTCAAATACGACAACGAAATTCTCGGTCATGTGGTAGCCACTTGGACATGGGGGCAGGATTACGCCAGTAATATCGCACCGGCTCGAACCTTTAGTATGTATTCCGAGGTATTGGGATTGATGAAAAGGGGATTGATTAAAGGGGGAGACTTGAGCAATGCCGTGGTATTGGTAGACAATGGCGCCAGTGAAGAAGAAGTAAAAAATACTATATATAAACACATTCCCGATGTTTCGGACGTTACCATTATGCAAAATGTAATTAATGGTCCGATGTATTTTGAGAATGAACCAGCTCGGCATAAAATATTGGATATGATCGGTGACTTTTCTTTGTTAAATGCCACAATAAAAGGAACAATTCGAGCGGTGAGACCCGGTCATACCGGAAACATTAATTTAGTAAGGCATTTAATAGATTTATTTTATGGATAATAAAAAAGTAAGTGATATCCCTCGGTATAATCCAAATCTACCACCTGTCAAGGACACGTTAGAGATTATGGAGATGTTGCCGCATAGATTTCCATTCTTAATGATTGATAAAGTTATTGAGCTGAATGAACGTCGAGTGGTCGGGGTTAAAAATTTGACCTATAACGAGCATTGTTTTCAAGGACACTTTCCCGGAAATCCAGTTTTTCCAGGAGTGTTACAAGTGGAGGCATTTGCTCAAACTGGTGGGATATTGGCACTATCACAGATGAATCAAGATGTGAAATGGGATACCTATTTTTTAAAAATTGATAATACACGATTTCGAAAAATGGTAGGACCTGGAGATACCTTAATTTTACAGATGGAGTTAATTAGTCCAATAAGAAGGGGTATTTGTCATATGCGAGGCACTGCTTATGTGGGCGACGAATTGGTTTCTGAAGGTGATTTTACCGCTAAAATTGTAAAGAGAAAAAACTCATGATAGTGAATGATAATGCGTTTATTCATCCAGCTGCTAAGTTAGGGAGTAATGTCAAAGTAGAACCTTTTACTACTATAGCAGGAGATGTGGAAGTAGGAGAGGGAACATGGATCGGGCCACATGTAACTATTATGGATGGTGTGCGAATCGGTAAGAATTGTAAGATTTTTCCAGGAGCCGTGCTAGGAGCAATTCCTCAAGATTTGAAATACAAAGGTGAAAATACTATGCTTATTCTCGGTGACAATGTCATCATTAGAGAATACTGTACTTTAAATAAGGGAACTTCGGCAAATACTTCTACCACCATAGGGAACAATTGTTTGTTGATGGCCTACGTCCACGTTGCACACGACTGTGTATTGGAGAACAATTGTATCTTGGCCAATAATGTCAATCTCGCCGGACATATCCATTTGGAAGAATATGTACAACTCGGAGGATTGACCGCTGTACATCAATTTGTAAAAGTGGGTAAACACTCCTTTGTAGGTGGTGGATCACTGGTTAGAAAAGATGTACCTCCTTTTATTAAGGCCGCAAGAGAGCCATTGGCTTTTGCCGGTGTCAATACCATTGGCCTGCGTCGAAGAGGATTTTCCTCTGACGATGTATTATTGATAGAAGATCTATACAGAACCCTTTTTGTTAAGGGAAATAATGTAAGGCAAGGAGTAGATAAGATAATGAGAGATGCTCCAGATTCACCTTTTAAGACCATTATTTTGGACTTTATTGAAAAAAGTAATCGAGGTTTGATTCGAGGTTACAAAAGCCGCTAGTGGAAACTTAATGAACCATGTTCATAGAAATTGAATCCCTTACTAAGGAGTATAATTACTCAACTATATTTGAAAATATATCCGATACCTTTTCTCCCAATCACAGAATTGCTGTTTTGGGAGAAAATGGCAGCGGGAAGTCGACTTTTCTAAAAGTCCTCTGCGGTATGGTCGATGCCACACAGGGGAAAATTCGATGGCGTAACGATGATCGGACTTTTCAGAAACATCAGTGGTTTCAATATTTCTCATTTAGTTCACCCCAGTTGTTTTTTGGAGATCAAATGACGGTGGAAGAAGTCTTCCATTATTTTATGCGCTTGAAATCCTTTCAAAAAGATATCGATCCACAAAAGGCATTGGATATTTTGTCCTTCGAAGTCCATAGAGATAAACCATTAAAACGCCTCAGCAGCGGTATGTATCAACGGATTAGATTGGTATTGACCATATGCACCGATGCGCCAGTTTTGTTTTTGGATGAGCCTTGTAGTAATTTGGATAAGAAAGGGGTGGATTTATATCATCAGTTGATAGATGAGTACGGGCAAAATCGAATGATTTTTGTTGCTTCCAATGATGAGAGGGAGTATGATTTTTGCGACAGAATGTTATCTATTACAGATTACAAGTGATTGCGCAATTTCGTCATGTTCTTTTTTATTTTTTTTAGGTCGCTAATAATGCTTTCTACTTTTGCGTCCTTCTCTTCTCTAATTTTATAGGCCGATTTGGCCCCATCAATCGTAAAACCCTCTTCTTTTAACAATACGTATATCCGCTTAATTTTTTGAATGTCTTTCTTGGTATATCTTCGGTCGCCTTTGTTGTTTTTGCCGGGACTAATCTGTGTAAATTCTGACTCCCAATATCGCAACAAAGACGTAGATACATCAAACATTTTCGCTACTTCACCAATAGTGTAGTACAGTTTCGACAGATTTTGAATATCAACCATTACGTGTATTTAATATTTCCATGAGTTCTTTTTTAGCCTCTTTGGGATTGCTTTTTCCTTTGGTGGCCTTCATGATTTCTCCCATAAAAAATCCAAAAAGGTTTTTCTTTCCGTTTTGGTATTTTTTTAACTCATCGGGATTTTGGTCTAATATATCTAAAATAATTGATTTTAATGCAGTTAGGTCAAAATCCTGGGCTAAATCCATTTCTTCCATTACCTGTTTGGCAGTTTTGTGTGGTTGTTCCAAAAGGTGAGGTAAGAGGTTTTGATAAGCAGAAGATACGGTGATTTTCTTACTTTCTATCAGGGTCAAAAATTCTAAGATGCCTTCCTGAGATAGGGGATATTCCAAAAGATCATCTGTCCCTGTCTTTACATCTGGCAAATATTTATTGACAATAAAATTGGCTATTGACTTGGGATCTATATTTGATTCCTGAATTAGGGAAAGAGTCAGATCAGCAATATCTTTGTATTCTATAAGAATAGTGGCATCGTATTCACTTAAATCGTATTCCGTTGTCAATTGATGAAAATAAGATTGCGGAAGTCTGCCCATATTGGATTTTACCGATTCGATCCAGTCGTCGGAAATGATGATGGGAGGTAGGTCGGGCTCTGGAAAATATCGATAATCATGGGCATTTTCTTTCACCCTTATGACGGTTAACTTCTGTGTCTTGAGATTGAAGTCCAGAGTCGATTGCTTTATTTCTTCTCCTTTCTTAAGGAGTTTTAACTGTCTTTTGAATTCCTGTTCCACTGCTTTCTTTGCGTTGGAAGCAGAATTTATATTCTTTATTTCACATCTGGTATTGAGGACATCACTTCCCTTTTCCCGCAAGGACAAATTGACATCACATCTCATCGAACCCTCTTGCATCACTCCATCGGATACGTCGAGGTATCGAACCAATCTGCGCAAGGTGTTGATAAATTCTTCCACTTCGTCTCCATTCCTGAAATCGGGCTCTGTAACCATCTCCAACAGGGGTACACCAGCTCTATTGTAATCCAGCATAGAATAATCTGGAGAGATATCGTGTACCGATTTTCCGGCATCTTCCTCCATATGGATATGATGAAGTCTGATGGTTTTGCCATTTTCTAGAGTAAACTTTCCACCCAGACAGACAGGATCACTGTCTTGAGTGATTTGATACCCCTTTGGTAGATCGGCGTAAAAATAATTTTTACGATCAAAATAATTTCGTTGATTAATCTCACAGTCCAAAGCCAAACCCAGTCGAATGGCTTTTTCTATCTGCATTTTATTCATGACGGGAAGGGTGCCCGGCAATGCTAAACTGACTGGACTAATATGTTGGTTGGGTATATTGGTGTATTTCGCGGATTCAGGAGCAAATGCTTTGGCTTCTGTATTGAGCTGTATATGTACTTCCAGGCCAATAACGGCTTCTAAATTGGTTAAATCCATAGGTGTATAATAATGTTATTTTGCACGAAAGATACAAAAAATCAAACATCATTTTGACTACCTAAATACTTTTATCTGGCAAACAATGACAAAGAAAGCTCTTGAGTCTAACTTTCTTTGTGGTTATCGCTTTTTTTTGGATTTATATTAATCCAATGACTTGTTGGATTCTGAAGCCATTTTAACCAATTGATCGTATTCTTCAGGACTCAAACCGTCCATTACAAATTGAATTGGATTCACTGCCTTGTCTTTGTATCTCACTTCGTAATGGAGATGAGGTGCAGTGGAAGAACCAGTGTCTCCGATCAATCCAAGCAATTCTCCTTTCTTCACCTTCTGACCTTTTTTGACATAGATCTCTTTCATGTGAGCATATAGGGTCTTGTAGTCGTATCCGTGGTCTATCATTACGTTGTAACCGTATCCAGTAGATCTTTTCTCTACCCTGATGACCGTACCATTTCCAGTGGCCTGGATTTTGGTGCCCGATGGTGCTGTGAAATCAATGCCTTCATGCATTTTGGCTATCTTGTGAATGGGGTGAAGTCTCATCCCAAATCCAGATAGATATTTTACTTTTCGCTTTAGTTTGTCCTCTTGTACTGGTTTGATAGAAGGTAGTGAATTGAGCATTTCTTCACGTTCTATGGTCTTTTTTTCCAAATCGTCCAACTCCTTGGATTGCAATGTCAATTTTCTCGAAAGTTGATCTGCCTTATTTAAGGTTTCAATCAGGAGGTCTTTTGAGTTAAAATTAATTAATTCATTGTATTGCTGGTGTCCCCCAATACCTCCATTCCATACGTTGGCGTCCAAAGGTTCGGTACCAAATACAATTTCCTGAATATTGGAATTGCGTTGGTGTAAGTTTTCTAAAACCGAACTCATTTTGCCCAATTGAGAATTTAATAGCTTGAATTTTATCTCCATTTGGGTCAGCTCTTTTTTTAATTCCTTTTCCTTAAAGTTAAGACTTGGAATAGAAGAACTCAAAAAGAAGAATGTGGCAAAGCCCAACACTATTGCCGATAATAGGAAACCAAGTGCTATGAAAATTTTTCGACTAAATGGTACTTTTACTTTCTCGTATCGCAGTGTATGCGGGTTAAAAACGAATTTCTCTTTACTCATTTGTGTACGTAATTTGGAATATAATAGTACATTTGAACCGCGAAGGTACAAAATTTTAATTTATCATTAAGCCTTTGGTAAACTTACGAAATAAATATTTATTTTTTTAAATATAAATTTTACATTTTATGCGATCTGTAGAAATACGGCAAAAATTTTTCGATTTTTTTAGTGACAAAGGTCATAAAATAGTTGCTTCGGCCCCCATTGTAAACAATAGTGATCCCACTTTGATGTTTACCAATGCTGGAATGAACCAATTTAAGGATAATTTTTTAGGAACTAAAGAAATTATCCATTCTAGAGTAGCGGATACTCAAAAGTGTTTGCGGGTTTCTGGTAAACACAACGATTTGGAAGAAGTTGGCCTCGATAGTTACCACCATACCATGTTTGAAATGTTGGGTAATTGGTCCTTTGGCGATTATTTTAAAAGTGAAGCCATAGATTGGGCTTGGGAATTGCTGACCAAAGTCTATGGATTAGATGGAAATCGATTGTACGCCACTATTTTCGAAGGAGCTAGTGAAGATGCATTGGAGAGAGATGTAGAAGCCTTTGATCTATGGAAAAAACATTTGCCTGAGGATCGCATATTGAATGGTTCTAAAAAAGATAATTTCTGGGAAATGGGTGAGTCTGGTCCCTGTGGCCCCTGTTCAGAAATTCATATCGATTTGCGAAGTGAGGAGGAAAGAGCCGCCATCTCCGGTGCCGACTTGGTCAATCAAGATCACCCCCTAGTGATTGAAGTTTGGAATCTAGTCTTTATTCAATTCAATCGACTACTGTCTGGTCAACTCGAACCATTGCCGCAAAATCATGTGGATACCGGTATGGGATTTGAGCGATTGTGTATGGCTATTCAGGGAAAAAAATCAAATTATGAAACCGATGTATTTACTCCATTTATTCATGAAATAGAGAAAATTACTGGTTTTACATATTCAAATCAATACAGTGAGGAGGCTAAAGTAGATACGAGTTTTCGAGTAGTTGTCGATCACATTAGAGCGGTTGCATTTACGATAGCCGATGGTCAGATCCCTGGCAATACTGGAGCTGGCTATGTGATTAGACGTATTTTGAGAAGAGCGGTTCGGTATTATTATACTTTTTTAAATTGGCAACAGCCATTGATGTATCAATTGATTCCGATGTTGGCTGATTATTTCGCCGATGTTTTCCCCGAATTGCAAGCCCAGAAAGACTTTGTGGCTAAGGTGATTTTGGAAGAAGAAAAGGGTTTTTTAAGAACACTGGAAGAGGGAATTCAGCGCTTCAATTTGTTAACTATTGAAAATAATCAAGTCGCCGGCGAGGATGCATTTACCCTATATGATACCTTTGGTTTTCCAATTGACTTAACGGCCCTTATGGCCAAAGAAAAGGGGTATACCGTTGATCTCGATGGTTTCAATACCGCACTCAGCCAGCAAAAAGAGCGGTCTAGGAAGGACGCCGTCCAACAGGTAGGAGATTGGAATATCGTATCCGATGTCAAATCTACGGTATTTAAGGGCTATGACCATGATTCTCTCGAAGGAGTAAAAGTGACCAGAATGAGGTCTGTTGCCAAAAAAGATAAAGAGATTCTCCAATTGGTATTGGACCAAACTCCTTTCTATGCAGAAGGTGGAGGTCAAATCGGAGATAGAGGACGATTGACTTCGGCTAATGGCGAAGTGATTGCGGTTTTGAATACTTTGAGGGAAAATGAATTGATCGTACATATCGTAGATCGGTTTCCTTCAGACGTACACGGAAGTTTAAAAGCCGAAATCGATGTCACTCGACGAAAAAGTATAGAAAATAATCACTCTGCCACTCACTTATTGCATGCGGCTTTGAGACAAGTATTGGGTAGCCATGTACAGCAAAAAGGATCTTTGGTTACCGATAAATATCTGCGATTTGATTTTAGTCACTACGAAAAATTGTCGACTGAAGAATTGGCTCAGATAGAATCCATAGTTCAAGAAAAAATAACGGCCAACATCCCCCTTCAAGAAGATCGCAGTATACCTATTGCTGAGGCTCAGGCAAAAGGAGCTATGATGTTGTTTGGCGAGAAATACGGGGATACCGTTCGAATGATAACTTTTGAGGAAGATTATTCAAGAGAATTGTGCGGAGGGTGTCACGTTGATGCTACCGGGAATTTGCAACTCTTTAGAATTACCTCTGAATCTGCTATTGCTGCAGGGATTCGAAGAATAGAAGCGGTGACTGGGAGTGGAGCTATCCAATATGTAAATAATGAAATTGAGGAATTGAATAGTATTCGCGCCCTGTTTAAAAATACTGTCGGCCTTCCCGGTCAAATTCAAAAATTGCAAGAGGAAAACAAAGGACTTCAAAAGTCGTTAGAAGAGCTAAAGTTGGAAGGCAGTAAACAGCTTAAAACAGAATTGGTCAACAAATTGGAAGCCCATAATGACGTAATGTTATTGGCCGAGTGCACCGATGGAATGGACGGTAAAATATTGAAAAACATGGTTTTTGAAATAGCCCAACTTCATCCATCATCCATTATTGTAATGGGAGATCGCTCTGAAACTTCGGCTCAAATATTAATTTATATAGATAAAGAATTGGTTTCTAAGTACGAACTCAACGCTGGATCTTTGATTCGATCTATTTCATCCTATATTAAGGGTGGAGGCGGAGGACAAGCCTTTTTCGCTACAGCTGGAGGAAAAAATCCAGATGGTGTAGCAGAGGCTGTTCAACATATTAAAGATGATATTTTGACTAAAATAAAAGCGGTTTAAGATATGGCGTTTTCATATTTTTATACCATCGTTTTCTTAGTGGCCTGTCTGGTCTTCTTGAATATAATCAATCGGATAATATTTATGCGTTTCGTAAAACTCCTGCCCGATACCGGTCGAAAGTGGACGGTAAAGGATGTTATTCAAGACGATATTTTTAATAATTTGGTTAAGTCATTGAATGCGGAATCCAAGAAAAAAGCTACTGCCTTGAGACAGCGATTAAAACAAGTCATTATTGCTTCTTTTTTTGTTATTTTACTTTTGATTGTGGTAGCCATTCTTTCATTTATTAAGTGATTATGAAAATAGGAATAATTGGTGTAGGTCATTTGGGCAAGATTCATATTAAGTGCATCCAACAAATAGAAGCTTTCTCTATAGTAGGGGTGTACGATAACGATACTTCGTTGTTGGAGCGCGTATCTGATGATTTCAAGGTAAATGCCTTTGATTCTTTGCAAGATTTGCTATCCGCAGTGGAGGTGGTAAGCATTGTGACACCGACCCAAACCCATTTTGACATTGCTGTAGAAGCGATTCGTCATGGCAAACACGTATTCATTGAAAAACCAGTAACCCCATCGTCTCAAGAAGCGAAAGAATTGATGACCTTGGCCGAAAAACATAAAGTAAGGGTACAAGTCGGCCATGTTGAGCGATTTAATCCTGCCTTATTGGCTTTGAAAGATGAAATCATTCGACCCGCTTTTATCGAAGTGCATCGATTGGCCAATTTTAATCCGAGAAGTACCGATGTATCTGTAGTGCAGGATTTGATGATTCACGATATCGATATAATGTTGCATTTTGTTCAATCAAAGGTCAGAGATGTCAGGGCCAATGGGGTGAAAATCATCAGTGATCACCCTGATATATGCAACGCCAGAATTGAGTTTGAAAACGGTGCTGTTGCCAATTTGACAGCTTCTAGAATGTCAATTAACAATATGCGTAAAATGCGTATGTTCCAACCCGATGCTTATATATCACTGGATTTTTTGGAGAAAAAATCTCAGGTTATTCGCATAGGTGATGAGGAATCAGAGAATGCTATGCCTTTGGAATTTAACGATCAAAAGAAATGGATAACTATTCGCGATGTAGCTGGACCTCAAATCAATGCCATTAAACAAGAATTTGAATCCTTTTATGATGCGATAGCACATAATCAGTCCGTTCTTGTGTCTCTTGCCGATGGAATGAGAGCTGTTGAAGTGGCAGAGAAAATTGAGGCCGCGGTAAAGGCCCAGGGAGACATTAAAGAATTTGTGATCTAATTTCAAACCATTCAATGCATATACGCGCTCGTAAAAAATCACTATACCTCTACATTTTGGGAGACTTTCTCGCTGCTTCCATCGTTTGGTTGTGTTTTAATTCTCGATTTTTTACTGAGGCTGGATACGATGTGAATTCAAGTCCACTGGCAGAAATTCAAAATTATCTGGAACTCTTGTATATTCCCGTGTTTTGGATTTTATTTTATTTGTTTTTTGATGAATACCAAGACCCCTATCGCAAGTCTAGGTTTCTGACCTTATCCCGCACTTTTCTTCATACCATACTCGGTGTGGCTTTACTGTATTGGTCTAAATCGTTTTCCGAAATCTTGGTTCATGACAATGTTTTATATTATTATTTTATTTTCCATTTTATAGCCATTGCTTTTATTCGAATTTTGCATTTGACCCTAACTCATGATCAAGTTCAGCGCGGAGATGTGGCCTTTAATACCCTATTGATCGGCAGCAACCAAAAAGCATTTGCCCTGTATCAAGAGATTACCAATCGGAAAGAAAAATTGGGTTACAATATTTTGGGCTATGTGGGTATAAACGGGAGTGAGAGTGTAGAATTGACCTCTGTTCTGAATAAAATAGGAAAGATAGAGAATGTTGAATCCATAATTCAAGAATACGAGATTGAGGAAGTCTTGATAGCCATCGAAGAGGAAGAACACCCCCAATTGCGAAAGGTGATGAATGGGCTTTTTGATCTCAAGCGCAAACTATTTATTAAGATTATTCCCGATCTATATGATATATTATTGGGCAAGGTTAAGATGAATTTTGTATACGGGGCCATCCTCATCGAGATTGAGCGAGAAATTATGCCGCGCTGGCAAAGGATATTGAAGAGACTTTTTGATATTTTGGTTTCATTTCTTTTTATAACGGTATTTTGGTGGTTGTATTTATATATTGCCATCCGGGTAAAATTGTCTTCTCCTGGTCCTATCTTTTATCAGCAGGAGAGAATCGGATTATTGGGCAAACCATTTATAATATTCAAATTTAGATCGATGTATGTCGATGCCGAAAAAGACGGTCCCAAATTATCCTATGAGGGAGATGATCGATGCACCAAATGGGGGGCTATAATGCGAAAGTGGCGGATAGATGAATTGCCTCAGTTTTGGAATGTGATCAAAGGGGAGATGTCATTGGTTGGTCCTCGCCCTGAGCGGGCCTATTTTATAGAAAAAATTACTGAAGTGGCTCCTCATTATCGGCACTTATTGCGTATTAAACCTGGGATTACTTCATGGGGCCAGGTAAAATACGGATATGCATCTACAGTGGAAGAAATGACCCAGCGTTTAAAGTACGATATATTATATGTAGAGAATCGATCCTTTGCTTTGGACTTGAAGATTTTGTTTTATACCCTATTGGTTTTAATAAAAGGATCAGGCAAATAGTGACATTATAGTAAAAAGTAATATATTAGTGTTTTAAAGGGTTTCAAAATACTCTAATACCGGTTAAAAGAAAACAATGAAAGCTGCAAAGGATGTTCTGCTTCTTCTAATTCCCATGTTGATTTTTCAAATTACTTTCGCTCAAAATCAACCCTATTCAAGAATTATCGTCAATAATTTAGATGTTTTTCCCTACCAGAATCAACTGTCTATGGATCATATGCATAGCCATGGGGATTCCACGATATTGGAACTTTCTCAAACTGACATCGATAAGTTAATACAATATCAGGTTCCATTTTCGGTATTGGTTTCCGATTTGGAGGCATATTATCAAAACCAGAATCAAGAATTAAATCCCCGTTCTTTGGAGACCTATTGCGAAAATCTAGCAGATGCACCTAAGAATTTTAAATTGGGCTCTATGGGTGGTTATTTAACCTATGAGGAAATTCAATCTGAGTTGAGGTCGATGCGCAGTAAATATCCCCATTTAATATCAGAAATAAAATCGATAAATCAATTTAAAACCTATGAGGGCAACACCATCGATTATGTGGTCATAGGAAATGGTCAGGTTTCTAACTCCAATAAACCCAATCTATTGTATACGGCGCTTCATCATGCACGCGAACCCCTGAGTATGCAGCAGATGATTTACTATATGTGGTATTTGTTGGAGAATTATGAAAATGATGACAAGGTGGGGCAGATCATCGATTACTCCAATTTGTATTTTATCCCTTGTGTCAATCCCGATGGCTATATATACAACCAGTCCGTAGCTCCAGCAGGTGGAGGTATGTGGAGAAAAAATAGACGACCAATATCGAGTCAACATATCGGAGTAGACCTCAATAGAAATTATGGATATGAGTGGGGATATGACAACGATGGCTCGTCTGGCGATCCCGGTTCTGAAATATATAGAGGGCCTTCGCCTTTTTCCGAAGTAGAAACACAGGCGATTAAATGGTTTTGTGAAAATATAGATTTCGATCTCGCACTAAATTATCACGGATTTGGAGATTTTTTAATCTATCCGTGGGGATATAATGGTCAATCTAGTGCATCGAGTACTACCTATAAGTCATTGGCCAAGGCCTTGACCTTTAATAAGCGAATCCTATATGGAACTTCGAACGAAACCGTGTTGTACAATACCAATGGAGATAGTGATGACTGGATGTATGGTGAGACCCAAACCAAACAAAGGATAATGTCAATGACTCCAGAAGTGGGGCCCGCTCATTTTGGTTTTTGGCCTCCGAAGAATATGATTGTGGAGTTGTGTAAAAGAGAGTTGGATCAAAACATGTCTTTGGCTATAGCGGCCCAACGTTTTGTGATCATCGAACAGACCAGTGAGCCCATCGTTACAGAGAATCATTTTAAACACACTTTTTATATGTATTTGTTAGGGGTGGACAATGCGGCAGTACAAAGCATTATTACTCCAATATCAGATAATATTGTCAATTATCAGGAGTCCATTTATATTGTAGGTAAGACTTCTTCGGAAGAATATGAAATTGATTTCACTCTAGACAACCATCTTCAAAATGGAGAAATTATACAATTTGCACTCTCGATGACCAATGGAGTAATGTCCCAGGTGGATACCGTAACTTATATATACAGCAGTCAAGCTGATCCCATCTTGGTTTTGGAAGACAATTTGGATTTCACGAATTGGACGAGGTCGGGTAAAAATCAATGGGGAGAAATCAGTTCCGAATACTTTACGGCCCCTTCAAGTATTACCGACTCTCCCAATGGCAATTATTTTCCCAATACCATCAATACCTTGGAAAGTGAGCAAGCATTTGATATCCCCAATGAAGACGAAGTGTATTTGACCTATAGAATCAAATGGGATATTGTGTCTAATATAGATTATGCGAGGTTGTTGATCAGCACAGATAAGATCAATTATCAACCATTATGTGGTCGATATACTACTGGGTTTTATGAGTACGGTAGTGACTTATTTCCCGCTTATACTGGGGAGCAAAATGAATGGTTAAATGAATATATATCGCTTAAGGAATACCAAGGGCAAAAAGTATATTTTAAATGGGAATTGGTCTCAAATTCTGGGATTACTGCAGATGGAATATATGTAGATGATATGAAAATCAATTATTCTTCTACCTTGACAGCCCAGTCTCCAGAGATAATAGAGACGGTAGCCGTTCATGCTTATCCCAATCCGGCATCTTCTCAGTCCAATGTGACCATTACTTTCGATAGAAAGGGAATGGACTACGATTTTGATCGATATGTCGTTAGAGATATTTTGGGAAGAGAAATAATGTCTCAAAAATATGAGGGAGGATTGGGACAGGATGAATTTACTATTCCCAGCCAGAATTGGTCAGCCGGACTTTATTTTTTCTATTTCGAATCCAATCGAACAATGAGTCAGCCAATAAAAATAGTCATAGCCGAATAATGAAATATATATCAGTATCCCAAAGTGATCAATCTCTATCCATAGAAAAATGCCCTAAACCGAAGTTGAAACCAGAACAAGTTTTGGTTGAGGTTCGAGCATTTGGAATCAATCGCGCTGATATACTACAACGTGCAGGAAAGTATCCGCCCCCTGTTGGGGCATCTCCGATTATGGGACTGGAATGTAGCGGGGTCATCGTAGCCCTGGGAAGCGAAGTGGTTCATTGGCAAATCGGTGATGAGGTTATGGGTTTAGTCGATGGTGGAGGATATGCTGAGTTTTGTGCAATGGATGGCGGAATGATATGGCAAAAACCTCAATATTTGAGTTTTGAAGAAGCCGCAGCTATACCCGAGGTATTTCTGACCGCGTATCAGGCCCTGTATGCTTTATCGTCTATTCAATCGGGACATAAATTGCTTATTCATGCAGCGGCATCGAGTGTGGGCCAAGCACTTTTGCAATTGGCAGAAGCCCAAGGAGGAATTACAACCTTTGGTACAGCTTCGGCAGGGAAGGTCTTATTTTGTAGAGATCTTGGATATCATCATGTGATTAATTATCAGGAAGAGGATTTTCAAGTTGTGGTTGAAGAGATTACCTCTGGCCAAGGGGTTGATATTATTATCGATTTTGTGGGTAGTGATTACTTTGTAAAAAATATAAATTCCTTAGCCGTCGATGGAACTTTGATCTTGTTGGGCGTACTCAGTGGGGTGAAAGTGGATGGTTTTTCATTGTGGCCACTTTTAAGCAAAAGACTGAAGATTCAAGGCAGTACCTTGAGGGGAAGGTCAACGGATTATAAACGGCAATTGATCGCTGATTTTTTAGAAAAATTTTCACCTCATTTAAATCGATCCGTTTTAAAACCTCATATATATGCCATCTATCCTTGGACGGAGATCGAGGAAGCACATCAAGTGATGAAGAGTAATAAAAATCATGGCAAAATTGTAGTATCCATCCCATAGTAATTCATCTATTTCCACCAGTCGAAATATAAAGTTAACTTAATCTTCATTTTTATAGGGTGGTGAAAAAGATTATTCTGTTCTACCTTTCGCGCGTATTGAGTTTTCGCATGAAAATGGAATACCATTTTCAATTCGTAGATGTTGTAATAGCTAGTAAATCATGGTAAAGAAGGATGTTTTAGTTGTAGGTGGAGGAGTTTTGGGTAGTTTTCACGCCTATTGGGCACTTAAGCAGGGCAAATCGGTAGGGTTGTTGGAAAAAGATATGGAGCCGAGAGGTTCAACGGTTCAAAATTTTGGACAAGTAGTCCCTTCGGGATTTGGTTCCAAATGGCAGAAATTCGGTCGTGAGAGTCTGAATACATATAGGGATATACAAGGATGTCACGATATTGGGATTCAAGAAAATGGATCGATATATTTGGCGTCCAACGATGAAGAGCAAACCCTGTTAGAAGAACTTCATATCATTAATCAACAGAATGAGTATCCATCTTTTTTGTGGTCAAAGTCAGAATGTCTAAAGAAATATCCCGGTTTGAAGAGGGATTATGTCAAAGGGGGATTGTTTTTTCCATTGGAGATTTCTATCAACGCCAGACAAATGATCCATGAACTAAGATCATTTCTTGTGGAAAAAATGGGTTTGGAATATTATGGGAATACCTTGGTACAGCAATGCGAAAAGAAAAATGGCAGCATAGAGTTGGTCGATAGTAGAGGAAATGTCTATTGCGGGGACAAGGTCGTTATATGTAATGGAAGCGATTATCAGAATTTATATCCAGATTGCTTTTCTAAGTCCGATATTGAAATTTCACAGTTGCAGATGATGCAAACATTTGCACAAGACCCCGGATTTGAAATCAAGGGAAATATACTGACGGGGTGGTCGATACGTCGGTATGAAGCTTTTGCGGAGTGTCCCTCATATGCCGGTATTGTGGCTTTGGAGGATGAGAAGAGTTTTCAAGCTCAACACGGTATCCATATTTTGTTTAAGCAACTGCCTTCAGGTGAGGTTATTATTGGAGATTCACATCATTATGCATCTATTGATCAATGCCATAAACTCAAGGATAGAATTGATATGGATATCGATAATTTTATGTTGGCTGAAGCGCGAAAAATATTTTCCTTGCCAACTTTTGGGATTAAGCATAGATGGTTGGGGAAATACTCACAGTGCAAAACCAAGGATGTTTTTCAGAAAACCATAGACGATGATATTCACATAGTCACAGCCATTGGGGGCAAAGGAATGACGGCAAGTGCCGGATTTGCTAAGTATAATATGGACCTCATATTGGCATAACTTCATTTTGTTAAATCTCAATGGTGGGCGCAACCGTTCTGAAATACCCACTGCATTTATAACCGTTAATTATAAATGTATTTCGTATAAAATGTATTTCGTATAAAAACCACTTAATGATTATTATAATAAAGGACTAGCCTTCGTCGAGAATATTCATAATGGTTCGAAAGGATACGTATTGATCTTTAAAGTTTCGATCGACATCTGCCCTTAGTTTATCGGCATAGGATTCCGTATAGAGCTTAAGACTTTGATGACTCTTGGCGATGTATTGTACACTAAAGGTGTGGCCATCTTCTGTGGGAATATTGGTTAATTGCATAAAACGAAAAGATTCAAAGCAATCGGTTTTCATGACCTCGTTGATATGGTGATCCATCATCCATCGATACCAATCTTTGGCTGCTTCATGACTTATTTTCGTAGTTACGTTGTAGGCTATTTTCATTATTAATTTGAATTCTTTAAAGGTTGGGCTTCCATTGGGTTGACTTCCTCTTCTGTTTGGGGTATCTTGTCTTCTTCTATCAATGCCTTTATTTCTCTATATCTCTTACGCGCAAATACCGCAAGGGAACTATTGGAATAGTCTAGGAATAACTTTTCATAATATTTTTGGGCTTTTAACAAATCTCCCAGTTTGACATCATAGATGATGGCAGATTCATAAATGGCATCGTCGGCGCGAATATCATCGGCATAATCATCGATAATGACTTGGAATTTTTTTAATGCATTGTCATAGTCCTGTGCTTCTACATACATTTTGGCTTCAAGGTATAGGATGTCGTCTTGTAGGTTGTGATCTTGTGCTATACCACCGCGCAAACTGTCGAGTACCTTAAAGGCCTGATTGTCGATATTTTGAAAGTGGTAAAAATCAGCCTTTGCATATGCTTTTAAGTATTGATCTGTTGAATCCAATCCCATATTGTCAATAATAAATACACTCATGTCAATGGCGTCGTTGGCTATCAACCTCGATGTAGCTACTTTCAGTATATCAAACTGTTTTTGTGCCCATTCAAAGTCTCCCATATAATAGGAGAGTTTTGCATTTCGATATCTGGCCAATTGGCCCATGATGTTTTCTTTTTGATCTTTGTCTACTTGTGAATACAATAATGTAGCCTCCCAACGATCTCCAGTTGAAAGATAGATGTCGGCAAGTAATATTTTCGCTTCACTTCTCAAATTGCCAGATAGGCCATTGATGGTCACTAATTTTTCTAAGGTGGTTATTGCTTCGGGATAATTGTGCAATTCAAAGGCTTGAGCTTTTGCAATATCCTTGATTAAGGGGGCTGAAAAACTGGAATAGCCCAAGCTGTCTACTATATTTATGAGTCGATCCGTAATGGATTCAATACTGGCGATATCTTCTCCTTTTAATCGAGCTTGTGCTATCTTAGATTCCAATAAACCCTGATAGGCGGAATAAAAGAAAGGGGATTCTGCTCCTTTGGTTTGAACGATATATTCCAATATTCTATCTGCAGCTTGGTACTCGTCTGCATCCAAGGCTTGTTTCCCCAAATTATAGAGTCGATTGCCATTTTCTCTTTTTCTTTGATCGATGGCCCGGATTTGTCGATAAGCCATATTGAAATCATTGCGTTGAATATAGGTCCATGCCAACACTTCGTTCAGCCCTTCAGAAGAGGATTCCTGTAATTTGGCAATTACTTTTTCCTCGAGAAGGTTAAGGTAATCATCGGGTAAATAGCGTTGGAAATAGTTTAATACAAAACTCGAACTTTGGGGGCGAAGTTCCATAGCCTCCAAATATCGATCGATCATTTCATCGTATTGACCCAAGCGATAATGCAGTGAAGCCATGGGGAATAAAAAGTTTGATTTGGACCTTTCATTGTCGATGACTTCTTTATAGGTATCTAAGGCGTATTGAAATTTTCCTCTTTCTTGGAAGCCTTGGGCCAATTGATTTACCATCTCTGGCTGCTGAGAAGATTTTTTGATGGCTTCTCTATATCTACTGTCGGCTTGGTCGTCGTCTCCTTTCAATTCTAAAATATTGCCAGAAAGAAAAATGCTAATAATGTCATTGGGGTTTTGGTTGATTTTTTGTTGGACCAATTCCAAACTTTTGTCGTATTCTCGAAGTTGGTTGTAGCAATCGACCAATCGTTCAAAAAATATTGACTGTCTGGGTTGTTTGACCATTAGTTCTTGAAAAATTGTGGCGGCTTTTTCATATTCTCCTCGACTGTAATAATGCATGGCCAACTGGGGGTTTTGACTATAGATCGGTAGTGATATAGTCCATAATATGAAAGAGAATATCGATATTTTGATGTAATTATTCATATTGTTTTTTTCAATCTTCAAGAATATTATTATTTAGTGGATGCAGAACCATTTTCAACCCATTTGCAATCATTATTTTAGAACGATTTAATGGAATTATAATTTTCTAATTATTAATGCTGATGCTCCGCCACCACCATTACAGATAGCGGAACAACCGAGGTCAGTTTTGGTTGCTCCCAATGCATTAATTAATGTGGTCACAATTCTAGCTCCCGATGCACCAAGTGGGTGACCCATGGCTACCGCACCGCCGTGAATATTTATTTTTTGACTGTGGATGCCCTGTTCTTTGCCGAACACCATAGGTACTACGGCGAAGGCTTCATTGACTTCAAATAAGTCGATATCGTCGTTTTTCAGTCCTGCTCGTTCCAAGGCTTTTTGTGCGGCGGGAATGGGACTGGTCGTAAACCATTCTGGAGCTTGAGAAGCATCGGCATAGGAAAGGATTTCGGCTATTGGCGTGAGGCCATGACTGCGGACGAAGGATTCACTTGCCAGGACTAGGGCCGATGCACCGTCGTTGATGGTAGAAGCATTGGCTGCCGTCACCGTTCCATCTTTTGAAAAGGCCGCACGCAGTTGAGGTATTTTATCGTATCGCACGCGTTTGAACTCTTCATCTTCATCGATAACCAATTCGGGACCTTTGCGTTGAGGAACTTTGACAGGGGTGATCTCCTCTTTGAATATTCCAGCCTGTGTGGTTTGGTCTACTTTTTGGTAGCTAGCTATGGCAAAGTCATCTTGTTCTGCTCTAGAAATTTTATATTTTTCAGCGGTATTATCTGCAAATACCCCCATGGCATTCTGATTGTAAGCATCTTGAAGTCCGTCTTTTTCCAATCCGTCAACAAATTGATTACTTCCGAATTTATACCCAAATCTAGCCTGAGGCACGTAGTATGGGGCGCTAGACATATTTTCCATTCCACCAGCTACGGCCACATGGTTTTGGCCCAATTGTATACTTTGGGCGGCTAACATAATGGATTTAATACCAGATGCACAGACTTTATTGACCAATGTACAAGGCACGGAATGAGGAATACCTGCTTTTAGGGCAGCTTGTTTGGCGGGGGCTTGTCCTAGATTGGCAGAAAGTACATTGCCCATAAATACCTCTTCGACTGAAGTATGAGAAATAAGGGCTTGAGAAATTGCGCCTTCGATGGCGATTCCTCCCAGTTGAACGGCAGAAATATCTTTGAATACTCCACCAAAACTACCAATAGCTGTCCGTGTTGCTGATAAAATATATACTTTTTCCATGTGTTCTTTTTTATTAAAACGGATTATACAACATTTTAAATATATTACCTAACCATTCTTATTCTTTTCGATCTTGGTAATACATTACCAATTTACAATTGACGGTTATTTTCCGAATGATTTGTGTCCAAAATAAGAAAAAGGTTCTTATGTGAATAAGGTTTAGAATTGATAAGTGAACCCACTCAGGACGCAGTTGCCGTCTTCCTTCAATGCTATTATTATTGAAAAATGTAATTTAATACTTATCAATTTTAATGCAGTCTCGTCGCAGTGTAGAGACACAAAGCTTTGCGTCTCAGTTGACAATTTTGGGAGACGCAAGGCATTGCGTCTCTACGGTGCAAGCACTTTGGTCGTTCACACCCGAAGCCAGTGGCTTCGGTTCCCTCGCCAAATGTCCATTAAGGACATTTGGTTGCTCTAAGGAGCAACTTTGCTCGGTCATCTTCGTCAAATGCCGATTTACGGCATTTGGTTTCCTGTGAGGAAACTACACTCAGTCAAATTCAGTTATATTCGGTCATGTCTCTACGTTAAGGCGTGATTAAAATTTAAATCTATAGAATTTCACTTATTAATAATATTATATCGTCCCTTCAGGACTTCTTAATTGGGTGGATGATCTTTCATAGGGTTTCACCCTATGCTGACATATTTCGTCCTTATAGGACTTTTTTAAGCTTGAATGGCTTGATCTCATCGTAATTCGACAGCGAATTTCATAGATTCTAGTCATGCCACGGTGGCGTACCCACTCAGGACGCAGTTGCCGTCTTCCTTCAATGCTATTATTATTGAAAAATGTAATTTAATACTTGTCAATTTAAATGCAGTGTCGTCGCAGCGTAGAGACACAAAGCTTTGCGTCTCAGTTGACAATTTTGGGAGACGCAAGGCATTGCGTCTCTACGGTGCAAGCACTTTGCTCGTTCACACCTGGAGACAGTGGCACCGGTTCACTCATCAAATGCCTATTTAAGGCATTTGGTTGCTCTAAAGAGCAACTACATTCAGTCATATTAAGGACATTAGATACTACGTATTTTGCTCGTTCACATTTAGTTCATCTGGTTGCTCTTTGAGCAACTTTATTCAGTCGTGTACTTCATTCGTTCATGCTCCAGCGTGACTGCAACGTTGGTAGTAGAGACGCAATGCCTTGCGTCTCAAATGGTTGGTTTTGAGAGACGCAAGGCCAACCCACCCTTAGCATGTCAACGAATCCCATGAAATCTCGTCATACACAGAAGCATGACGAGATTACGTAATCAATAAAGAAGGTTTCTATTTTATTGTTATTTAAAAATAGAAAAATTTAAGGATGGATGGGGTGTATATCTTTTTTATTGTAGATAAATGTAATTATTAAAGGCCGTCCTTTGTCGGATTTTACTGAAATCGACGATTGGCGAAGCTTGTATTGTTATAGTGTGAGTTATTGTATTGTAAATGAGTCTTTTGTAGATGTGGATTTCATTGTTTTTCCATGTTTTTGAAGGACGATAATGTTAAAGTCTTGATCCGATATCGGTCATATGTTAAATTCCAAATAATATCTTAAATTTCATTGATCAATATCTTCATTATTGTGTTTTATTTTGGTAAATTTAATTTTATCTATTTTAAAGTTTATTGGATATGGCTGAGAAGAAAAAAATTGTAATCATCGGTGGCGGTTTTGCTGGTCTTAAATTGGCTCGAGAATTAAAGGGGTCTGGTTTTAGGGTAGTATTAATCGATAAGCATAATTATCACCAATTTCAGCCATTAATGTACCAAGTGGCAACTTCTCGGTTAGAGCCATCTAGTATAGCATTCCCCTTGAGAAAAGTTTTTCAATATGAAAAAGATATTCATATTCGATTAGCAGAAGTGGAGCGTATCGATACAGATTTAAAAAAAGTGTATACCGATCAATTTATAATGGATTATGACAAACTCGTTGTAGCAGTTGGAGCCACGACGAATTATTATGGTAACGAAGAGTTGAAAAAGTTTGCCATGCCCATGAAATCGGTACAAGAATCTATGGCGCTGCGCAATCGTATATTAATGACATTTGAACGGGCCATCTGCATGAGCGAAGATGAGTCCTTGCCTTTGATGAATTTTGTCGTTGTGGGCGGAGGGCCAACCGGTGTTGAGTTGGCTGGAGCCTTGGCGGAAATGAGAAAATATATTTTACCTAAGGATTATCCAGATCGCGATTTTAGTATGATGAAAATCTATCTTTTAGAAGGCGCTCAGGCCACCTTGGGAAGTATGAGTAAGAATGCACAAAAGTATTCTCAGTTGTATTTAGAGGAATTGGGAGTGATCGTTAAAACAAATACTATCGTAGAGTCTTATGATGGTACCGAAGTTGTCTTTAAGGGAGGAGGGAGTATATTGACCAAAAATCTCATCTGGGCTGCTGGGGTAAAAGGGAATACCTTACCTGGATTACCCAAGGACAGTATTGTGCGTGGAGGAAGATATAAGGTGGATCGATATCAAGCCGTTGCAGGTTTGAAAGATGTATATGCCATAGGGGATATTGCCTATATGGAAACAGAGAAATATCCTCATGGTCATCCACAATTGGCCAATGTGGCCATTAGCCAAGCTCAAAACCTCGCTCAGAATTTAATGAATGAGGAGAAAGGTGGGGTCCTAAATGCTTTTGAATATAAGGACAAAGGGTCGATGGCCACCGTTGGTAAGCGTCGTGCAGTGGTGGATTTGCCCAATGTGAAGTTTCAAGGTTGGTTTGCTTGGTTGACTTGGATGGCCGTCCATTTTTGGTTGATATTGAGTGTGAAAAATAAATTGACGATATTTATTAATTGGATGATGAGTTATTTCAATAACGATTCGACTTTGCGAATAATATTGAGAGCCAATCGATCCAAAGTTACTGATACCATGCCTAAGCCCAGTTTGGAAGAAGTGTCGTAGCGGGGAAGGGGCAATGGTTAATGGTTAGTTGTTAATGGTTAATTGTTAATGGTTAATTGTTAATGGTTAGTTGTTAATGATTAATGGTTAATGGCTGTAAGCGAACAAGCATGACCGAATATGACTGAATGTAGTTTCATCAAAAGTCGATTTGCGAGCCACCCCATCCACGACACGGTGGTCGTCTTCCTTTCGTCACTTTTTAATTATTTCTGTAAAACTAGTTGATTTTGTCAATCTTAAAGCAGTGTCGTCCCGACGCTGAGGTCGTGACTGTGGATATCGTATAAAACTTAACACTATTAGTTAAACTACAAATGTTAACTTTATAATTATGAAAAAGAAAAGAAGAAAATATGATTCAGAATATAAGGAGATGATAATCTCTTTAGTTAAGGAGGGGAAAAATTGTGCCCAAGTTGGAAGGGAGTATGGTATAAGTAGAAGTATGGTTAGTCGCTGGGTAAAAGAATATGACAACCCGGACAAACCAAGCTTTACAGGCAATGGGAATCAACGGTTAACCGAACAGGAAAAGAAGATTAAGGATCTTGAAAAAGCTTATTTAGACATGAAAATGGAACGAGATATCTTAAAAAAGGCAGCAGACTTCTTCTCCAAGAGGGACACAAAAAAAAATACGAATTTATAGAAGGTCATAAAGATCTCTATAGTGTTGAGAAGATGTGTAAGGTTTTTAAAGTGAGTCGAAGTGCTTATTTTTCATTTATACGTAGAGCTAAAAAGTCAAAATTAATCTTGAAAGAAAAAGAGGTTTTAAAATAGACAGATAAACGAAGTATTTGAATCGAGCATGGGGCGTTACAGAAGCTTAAAAGTCTATCATCAGTTTAAAAAAATGGGGATTAATTACTCACATAGTTGGAATACTAAATTGATGAAAGAAGTGGGCTTAAAAAGTATAGTTATGCGTAAATATCTTGTAGCTAACATTTTCGCAGCCTTCCGGTGTGATTACATTAAAATACCTCTAGTGATAATCCATGGATTTTCAGTAGTAGATACTCTGAGCGAAAATCATGACAATTCGGGGAAGGTTATTGATAAAGTTGAACCGTCTATGGTTTTTCTTTTTCTATATTAGAGAATTATTGAATAATTCAATCTAAATCTAGATATGAAATCAGCGATCAGACCCTATGTATTACTTGAAACCAATTGGAAAGAAGTTAAAAACACTGAATACAGTGTAGCTGTTTTACCTTGGGGAGCCACAGAAGCTCATAATTTTCATTTGCCCTATGGCACTGATCATTTTTTGGCGGAACATCTGGCCATTTCTGCCGCTGCAAAAGCATGGAATAGGGGGAGTAAAGTAATTGTGCTACCTGGTATTCCTTTTGGGGTCAATACTGGACAGATCGATATCCCCCTTTGTATAAATATGAATCCCAGCACTCAGTTGGCTGTATTGCGGGATGTAGTAGAGGTGGTTAAAGCTGCTGGAATCCATAAATTAATTATTCTCAATGCCCACGGTGGCAATCATTTTAAACAAATGATCAGAGAGTTATACCTAATCTTTCCCGAGGTATTTATCGCCGCCATTAATTGGTGGCAATCTGTGGATCCCAAACCATACTTTGAGGAAGTAGGAGACCATGCCGGAGAATTGGAAACCTCTGCTATGATGGCCATTCAGCCCCAGTTGGTATTGCCATTGGATGAGGCTGGCAGCGGTCGATCCTATGAATTTACCTTGGAAGGTTTGCGTGAAGGATGGGTACAAACTCAACGACTCTGGACCAAAGCTACAGCTGATACTGGAGTGGGCAATCCCATTCACTCTACTCCAGAAAAAGGGGAACGATATATCGCATCTTGTTCCGAAGCTATCTCCCAGTTTCTTACCCAATTGGCCGCTATTGATTTGAAAGATTTATACGAAAAGCAAGAATAGTAGTATCTTGTAATACGAGATGTTGACGGATAAGGCCATTTCTTTCGCGTTGAAAATAAATAAGTTGCAAATTCTATTGCCCACCCTTCGGTAAAATGTTAAAATTCAAAGAAGGTGGTCTTGGAATTCTAATGAAATTTTAATTACATTGCGTTGACTAATAATTGTTTTTTATTACAAATAGATAACTATATATAAATAAATATTATGGCAAAAATTACATTAAAAGGGAATCCTATCCATACGGTTGGAGAACTGCCCGCTGTTGGTAGTCATGTGTCTGATTTTAATTTGGTGAAGACGGATTTGTCATCGGCCAGCCTAAGTGATTTTAAAGGGAATAATTTGATCTTAAATATATTTCCAAGTATTGATACCGGTACTTGTGCTACTTCGGTACGCACTTTTAATCAAAAGGCCAGCGAGTTGAAAAACACCAAGGTGCTTTGTATAAGTAGAGATCTTCCATTTGCTCAAGCTCGATTTTGTGGTGCAGAAGGCATTGAAAACGTGGTGATGTTGTCAGATTTTAACACGGGGCAGTTTGGTAAGGATTATGGATTACAGATCGCCGATGGTCCTTTACAGGGTTTGCTTTCGCGATCAATTGTTATTGTAAACTCTGAAGGAGAGGTAGTGTATACCGAACAAGTTGCTGAAACAGTTGATGAGCCCAATTATGAAGCAGCCTTAAAGAATCTATAAACTTTAGCAAAGGTGTTAAATAGGTTTTAAAAATATTTTTAATCTAGTATTTACCTATAAATTAGAACTCATTGTGATAAGTGTTGCGATAGGATGTTTGGAAATCGCTATTGACAACAAAATGAACGGAATAGAATTATTGAGGTAATATAGTTGATCTGTATTGCCAGGAGTTCTTTGTGCTAAGAAATTAATAAAGTAGACCCCCTCGATGAAATTCAATTTTATATTTGGCTTGTTATTATTGGCCATCGGTTGTCAGAATGGTGACAAACAAAATTATGGTAAAGATATAAGTAGTGATGCATTGATGATCTCCCAAGGACAGAAAATCTTTGTGCGACAGTGCAGTTCATGTCACGACTTTAAGCAGAAAGGTATTGGTCCCAATTTAAGTGGGGTAACGCGCAGTGTCAGCAGTGCTTGGTTAAAAGGTTTTATTGCTGACCCAGCCAAAGTGATTAAGGACAATGATGCGAGAGCGGTGGCTTTATATGAGGAATTTAAGGCTGTTATGCCTGGATTTTCCAGTCTTACCGATGTAGAGATGGAATCCCTATTGAGTTATATGCATACCTATGAAAAGACAGTAACCGAAGTCCTCGATACTGTTCCATCTATTCTAAATCCTTATGCTGATACAGCTTCTTTTGCCGATGTGTCGATTGATCTTGAATTTATAACCCAAGTTCCAGCTTCCCACACTGAAGCCCCATTGGCTAGAATCAATAAATTGGAATGCGTAGGTGATCGAACATTGGTCTGTGATTTAAGAGGTCGTATGTATGAGTTGAAAAATGGTAAGACAGAGTTGTTCTTTTCCATGGAAGACGAAATAAAAGATTTTGTATCGGAACCCGGATTGGCCAGCGGATTGGGCAGTTTTGTATTTCATCCTGATTTTGCGACCAATGGCCTTTGGTATACCGTCCATACAGAACCTGGCAATACCAGGCCGGCTGATTTTCAATATGAAGATAGTATTGCGGTAATGTTGCAAGGTGTGGTTACGGAGTGGAAGATGGATGATGTAAATGACAAAGTTTTTTCCGGTAAAAAGAGAGAGTTATTAAGGGTAGATTACGTAACGGGTATACACGGAATGCAAGAATTAAACTTTAATCCGACGGCCAAAAAAGGCGATGCCGATTATGGGATGCTTTATATTGGAATGGGGGATGGGGGTAGTACTCATAAAGGGTATTCTCATATATGTAACCATCGCGGGCAGAGGATTTGGAGTAGTGTGATTCGAATAGATCCTCAAGGGAACAACAGCGATAATGGCAAATACGGTATACCTGTGGACAATCCCTACGTTGGCGAAGAGGCAAGGTGTCAAGAAATTTATGCCTATGGATTTAGAAATCCCAATCGAATTACTTGGGACAATAGGGGGCGAATGATTGTTTCCGATATTGGTCAGGCTCATATAGAGGAAATTAATATTGTGAGACCGGGTGGTTTTTATGGTTGGCCGATCAGAGAGGGGGAATTCACTCTTAATCCTTATGGAAATCAGAATAAAATATATCCTCTACCCGAAAATGATGACGATTATCAGGTGGTTTATCCCATAACAGCATATGACCACGACGATGGATTGGCTATAAGTGGAGGGTTTATTATGGAGAATGGTGATCGATTAAAGGGTAAATATGTTTTTGGAGACATTACCAGTGGTAAGATATTTTTCACCGATTTAGATGGGAAAGGCAAACCCGTAATTCAACGATTGGCCATTTATTACAATAACAAAAAGACTACGCTTCGCGAAATGTCGGGGAAATGGAGACAAGATCTTCGTTTTGGTAGAGATTGTGCGGGCGATATTTATGTAATGACCAAAGCCGATGGTCGAATATATAGATTAAAGGAACAGAAGTGAGCTATGGATGCGGAAAAGATTTAATACAGTCGTGTTCCAGATCATCTTGGCAGACAAAGCCAATGATTTATAGGTCAATTTGGAGCAGTTGTAGTAAATCCTCAGACGGGTAAAATAATTTCGGTTAACCCAACATCCTCTTCAAAAGCAGCCAGAATATTGGGCCAATTAGGTAATTGATTATGATTGTTAAATTTAAAAAATCAAGTTTAGATTTCTTGCTTCAAAAGCTTTTGGTTAATGAGGAGCTTAAATAGTTGGTTTTACCATAGAATACTCGGTCATTCTTGATAATGTCCCCTGCTGGCGGGCTGCCTGAAAGGCGGGGATAATGTCTTGTCCTAAAATAGGTTTACACAAAAACAATCAAAAATGAAGGAAAAAAGTAAATCAATTTCAGGATTACAAA
>NZ_JAJQYA010000034.1 GCF_021729155.1 Membranihabitans marinus
CCACCCGAGGGAATAATCCCTCGGTTCCCTTATCAAATGCCTTTAGTAGGCATTTGGCTCTTTGAGCTGCATTCGGTAACCCACGGTTTTAACATATCATCCTTTCAGGGACTGAATGCAGTTGCACGAAGTGCAACCCAATTGATTAAATATCAATTGGATGAAGGAGCCAAGGTCACTGTGCCGAGGCGTGACAGCAACATAATTCGATAGTGTTATCTACCATGCCGAGACGTGATATTGTTAATTTATTTTGAAGACGTAGAGACGCAATGCCTTGCGTCTCAAATAAGTGGTGTTAGGAGACGCAAGGCATTGCGTCTCTACGTCGAGGCGTGATTGCCCTATAAATCGTCAGGTTATCAGCACCAGTTCTTCGGCTAGGCATTAATAGAAATTCAAGACAATCGTTCATGTAATACGATGAGATTGCCCCATAAATCCTATGAGAAATACGATTATTCCGAGGCATCATTGCCCCATAAATCTATGTAAAATTCCTTTGAACTCGGTATGACTGCAACGTAATTCGATAGCCAAATTCCCCTCCAATGGAGGGGTGTCAGTTTACTGACGGGGTGGTTTACTGACGGGGTGGTTTGGAATTTCTGCAGGCAATAATAAAATTTATTTTTTTTCAATCGAAATACTCCGTCTGACAAGTAAGACTCCCTTCCTTAGGTGGGGAATTTCGCTGCCGATACTATAGGCTACAAACAAAAAAAAGAAAGCCGGACAAGTCCGGCTTTCCAAGGGCATTATTCAATTGACTACAAATTAATGAATAATAATTCCTGTTTGCCCTATTTTAATATGAAGCGATGAGTGTTTTGTAATTAAAATGCGTATACAGCTGCGATTAAGAACTGTGCTGCACTTTTACTTGTTTCAGTAGTCGATTTCATGAAAATAGTTTGATCGGAAAAATCATGTCTAAACTCTGGAATTATTGTTAATGGACCAGCTTTGATGTTTCCTGTCAATGTAAGTGCGGTTACAGATTCTCCTTCGAAATCTATCCCTTCCGAAGTATAATCTTTGTTCGAGAATGCTTCAGCTCTTATACCTAAATCCAACCAGTCTGTAGTGGCCAATTGAGCGTATAGTGCAACACCAGAAAATCCAGCGTCTCCATCAGCTACAGTATAGTCTGCCGCATTTAAACCCAAGAAAAATTTCTCAGTGACTTGGAAAGTCGTAGTAAGATCGATTTCCGTTCCACTGTACTTTCCTGAAACAAAATTGACATATGCATCCCAGTTTTCAACAGGAGAAATACGCAATTGTGCTCCAAAGTCATTTAATCCATTTAAATCTTGGTATTCATTCCAGTCGTTAAACAAACCAACCATTAAACCGAATTTGTCGTTGATTTCATAGTTCAACTTAATCCCCGCATTTTGAAAAGGACCTGCAGAAAATAAGTATGATGTGGAGTAATTGAAATTGTCAGCAGGGCTGATAACTTCATATCCAACAAATGTACCCATGAATCCACCAGTCAAACTTACTTTTTCACTTAATTCGTATGAAACATATAAGTTTTGAAGGTGAAAACTGTTTCCGTCACTTCCATTGAGAATAGAACTGGCTTGTCCCCGTGGACCAAATGCCATGTCAGCTACAAAGGAAGCTTTTCCAGCCGTCTTTTCAAGTATTAGGTTAGCCATTCCGACTGATATCGAATTGTTCTGACCTGCGAAACTAGTAGCTATATTTCCATAACCATCTTCAGTTTGAAAGCCACTAAAATCGTATTTATAGTATAAATCCACTGATCCAGACATTTCAAAGGGGAGAGAACTCGCCTCGTCTTGTGCATAAGAATATGTGAATAAAATAGCAAATAATAGAGTTAGATTTAAAGTTTTCATATTGTATCCATTTTTGATAAAAAATGTCAGCCCTGCTTATTGATCGAAATCATAAGGGATTAAGTTTTGTCTTAAATTTTGGGGAATTGCTTAAATAAATCGGTGTTTAGTATCCTAAGACAATTTACAATAAGCACAGGATGACCGTTCCACTATGTAGTAATAGTAGGTTTTGTTTCATTAATTAAAAAATATCCAATTAGCCCTTTTGAATTAATTTATCGCCTTATCTTTATGTTTTAAGTAAGATTCAGCGGTTTTGGCTTGAACTGGAAGAGATAGTATTGCCAATAAGGCACTGTTGGGCTGGTAATAAATGTTTGCATAAGTTATCATTTTTTATTCTTAAAAATATTTGTAGGCACGCTTCATATCGACCTACTTTTAATAAGCATAAGCTAATGTAAGACCATAATTATTTCTTAAAAACGACATTTTACGCAAACATGTGATAACAAAATGGTCTTTTATGTTGGCTAAATCATTGATTTATAATAATTTGAAATTAAAAATTTGTTATGCCCATATCCAATTCAGAACAGCTTTTTAGTTTAATTAAAAGCATGAATAAATCGGAGAAAAGGAGTTTTAAGCTTTTTGCTCAACGCTCCCATAACCAAGGTGTCAGTAAATTTATCCAGTTATATGACATTCTTGACTCTATCGATGAATTTGACGAGGAACTAGTTCTTAAGAAAATTAGAAAAATTAATAAATCCCAGCTTTCCAATTTAAAAAGGCATTTATATACCCAGATTTTATCCTCCTTGCGCTATATCTATATAGGTAAAGAATTGGATATCGAGATTCGCGAACAATTGGACTTTGCCAGAATCCTTTATGCCAAAGGTTTGTATATGCAAAGTCTTAAAATATTGGAAAGAGTAAAGGGAATTGCCTCAGAGTCTCATCAAAATATGCTTTATTTTGAAATCTTAGAATTTGAAAAGAGGATTGAGGAAAAACATATTACCCGTAGTAGGGGAACCCAGGGCAAAATTGAGGATCTGATAGAACAATCAGAACACGTAAACAAAATGGTGACCTTGGAATCAAGTCTCACCAGCCTTAAACTCAATATTCACGGTCTGTATATCAAAGGTGGACATGTGAAAAATCAGGCCGAAGCCGACCGCGTTATGGAATATTACAATGCCCATAAACCAGAATTGAATTACGAGGAGTTAGGATTTTTTGAAAAAGTCTTCTTACATCAAATTAATGTATGGCTCTATTATATTCTTTTAGATTTTGAAAAATGTTTACACCACGCCATTGAATGGGTGGCCATGTTTGAAGAGCAGGAGAATATGCAGTCGGTCAATCCCGATCTGTATATGAGGGGCATTCATTATAAATTGACGGCATTGTATCATTTGAATGATGTCAATGGCTATGAGGATACGGTCAAAGCTTTTGATCAATTTTATGAACGAGAAAAGGATGGCTTCAACAAGACTTCAGAAATAATTCATTTCCTCTATAGTTATTATGCCAAATTGGACTTTGCCAATCTCAATGGTCGATTCGATTTAAGTGTGGCTCTGCGCAGAGAAATTGAGCCCAAATTGATAGAATACGAGCGCCATATCGACAACCATAGAGTATTACAGTTTTATTATAAATTTGCTTGGACTTATTTCGCTCGTCAAGAGTACGGCCTGGCGATTAACTATCTAAATCAAATTTTGAGCCTCAGTGTTAAACACCTAAGAGAAGATATTCAGTGCTATAGCTGGTTGTTGTTTATTCTCTGCCATTTTGAACAGGAAAATTTCGCCCTTTTAACCCACTTAATTAAATCGGCTTCGAATTTCTTTGAAAAAATGAAAGAGAAAAATAAGGTTCAAGAGGCTTTGATGAAATTTGTAAAAACCAGATTGCGCCCCAATCACTCAATGACTCGAAAGGCCTATAAGGAGTTGATCCTCACTTTGGATGAATATGCCAAAGATCCCTATGAAGGCAAGGCTTTGTTGTATTTAGATGCGCGCATATGGGCAGAAAGTAAACTGACCAATACCTCCATTGAGTTGATTAAACGTCGTCAATCGGGTTCTACATTTATGTAATATTACAGATGTCTGGAATTGTATTTTTGATTTAACATTGTAGTATTTTATAAGCTTAGGTATATATCTGCGCTCTCCATATAGGAGAAGAGTTTCTGTCTAGAAAACAATGTTTCAGTAGAATTGCTATCATTTACTTTCTAGATAAGATTACATTGTAGAGTGACTATGGAAATAGTCTTAAGAATATATTTTGCGGTATTCTAATATTGGGTTATAAACGGGATGTTGCTGAGATTAATAATCGTTAATTGGCCATTACAAGGACGGGATAAAATTTACCCTATGACGATAGAGTACTATATAGCCAAGGGGTAGAAACTAGTATAACAATAGGATTACTTAAATATTTATGGATAAAATATGACGACACTAGTTACAAAATAGTGATGTACCTTATAGGCAAGACCATTGTTATGATCAGGGCTGAACATAACATTTCAATAAAATAAAACGCAATTACTGATCTATAGATCCTCCAAAAACAAAGCTGCTATCGACTTGTGTTCATGGGTGTTGCGTATGGCTCTGGCAAAAAGTTGACCAGTTTCCAAAACCTTAATTTTTTCTGATTCTTGTTTTAGGGGAACGGTGTCTGTAACTATCATTTCCGAAAGAGCGCTGTTGGCTATATTGTCATAGGCTGTCCCGGACAATACTGCATGCGTACATAAAGCCTTTACTTTATTAGCACCTTTTTTGATAAGGGCATCGGCTGCTTTACACAATGTGCCAGCGGTATCTGCTAAATCATCGACTAAGATTACATCTTTGCCTTCGACATCACCAATGACTGTCATCCCAGCTATTTCGTTGGCTTTGATTCGGTATTTGTCACAGATAACCAATGGGGTATTAAATACCTTGGCATATTTTCTGGCTCTTTTAACACCACCTACGTCTGGTGAGGCGAAGATGGTATTGGTCATATCAAATTGTTCTAAATAGGGCATGAAAACGGCTTCACTCCGCAAGTGATCCACTGGTATGTCAAAAAATCCTTGAATTTGATCGGCGTGAAAATCCATAGTCATTACTCTATCCGCTCCAGCAGCTTGCAATAAATTGGCTATCAACTTGGCTGAAATCGGTACTCTAGGTTTGTCTTTTCTGTCCTGACGGGCATATCCAAAATAGGGAACCACTGCCGTGATGTAACCAGCCGAAGCTCTTTTTGCAGCGTCGATCATTAACAACAATTCCAAAATATTGGACGGTGGTGAAAAAGTCGATTGTATAAAAAACACATAGGCGCCCCGCACAGACTCCTGAATAATCGGGTGCATTTCACCATCGCTAAACTTTTGAAGATCTAATCTAGATAGATTTTGACCGTAAAAATCAGCAATCTTTTTTGCTAGATACTTTGAATTTTGACCTGAAAATAATTTGACGTCAACCATGGAGTTTCAATTTGTATTAGGCTACAAAAGTAAGTTTTCCTTCCGATTAATCATAAAGTAATTGGGAGCACTTGAAATATTTATCAGTAAAAAAGAAGAGAATAGGGTTGAATTCGACAATTTACTCTGAAAACCAACTGGCATAAAGAACGTAATTGTTGGCAATCCGCTGTATTTCACCTGTTTTCAACTCCTCGGGCAATGCTTTAATCTTGCGGGCCGGCACACCGGCATATATGTGACCGGATTCACAACGCGTATGGGCAGGAACTACTGCCCCAGCTGCTATTATCGTATATTCTTCCACGATGGCGTGGTCCATAATAATCGATCCCATGCCCACAAGTACATTGGAGTGGATTTCACAGCCGTGTACAATGGCATTGTGTCCTATAGAGACATTGTCGGCAATGATGGTTTGGGATTTGTTGTATGTACAGTGGATTACTGCACCGTCCTGGATATTGACTTTGTTGCCAATGCGAATGCTGTTGACATCACCTCGCACAACGGCTTGATACCATATGCTGCATTGATCACCCATAATGATATCTCCGATTAATGTGGCATTTTCTGCTATAAAACAGTCTTTCCCCCATTGAGGTGTGTGACCGCGTAAAGATTTAATGAGAGCCATGGTTGTTTGTGATTACGGGTTTGAGAATATAGCCTTCATTGCGCATCAATTGAATGACCCCTGCCGGACCTGCTAGATGGCCGGCACCAACGGCAATAAAGGTTGGTTGATCGGCAATGAGGCTCTTGATTTTGGAAATCCAATCACGATTTCGATTGTCGATCAACAATTCGTTGTACTCCATCATAGTACTATCGGTACTCGACGAAATCTCGTATATGGCATTTAGATCTTGTCGGTGATAGGCTTGAAACAATGTATTTAAATCTTCGTCGACCTCTCCATCCAACTCTATTTTATCCTTAATGGCATTGACCAACATGTCGGCTTGGGTCTTGTAGGGAATACTGTCGAAAATGCTGATTTGATAATCAATAGTCTCTAGTCCTACCACTGGTATATTCGATTTTTTACTTTTATCTAGTAATTCCAATTCATAGGACTTCATATTGCCTGAATCCATATTGTTGAAGTCGGCCATGGTTAAGATGTATAGAAAAAACGGCTTAAGACGTTCAAACAATATTAGTGGGAGACCCATTTTATTAAAAAAATCAGAAACGGTTCGATAATCTTCTGAAGATAATATATCGGAAATCGAAAGATCGTCCTTCATTATAAATTTGTCCAATAGTCCCAACATATTGCCACCTTGCATTTCTTTGAGGTCGATTTCTAGCGCCAATTGACTACATGACGCAAATTTGTCCTCAAAGATGTCTGGCCACAGGTAATATTCATTGGGGACATAGTGTATGGTGCCCAGTAAATACGATGTCTCCTGCAGATTGGGATGATTTATTTCCCAGAGAACTGCATCTTCCAATACCGGTGCAGCATTTTTTTGAACGATGTCTTTTTTGAGCCCACACGACATTACCAATGCCAATGTCATGGCCAATAGAAAAGTCCATATATAGGATTTCCTAATCATTGAGGAAGGTATTCTTGATGATGTGAATCACATAGTTTTTCCATTCCTCTAGATCCAATTTATACATAGTCATTCGATTGTTGAGTTTGGCAGCCGATCGCAATTGACTAAATCCGATAATTAAACTCCACATCGACATATACAATAAACTCGGGGAGTTTTTATTTTTTATTGAGCCATCCTGTTGACCTCTAATGATTTCTTCCTGAAATATAGTAATGGGAATATTGTGAATGTCTTTTATTTTTCTAAAATAAATACTGGTCTTCATGGTCTCAGTAAGTTGATTGGTTTGTTGGCTGGTAGAGCGAACCAATCGAGTATAGTTGAGCAATAGCTCCAAATAAAAAGGATTTTCATTTAAGAAACCAACATAGGCCTCTACCAATTCAACCACGGATTCAAATCCAGAATTACTTTGTTTTTTGTAAAATATGCTGTAGAACAAATCATTCATCTTCAACATACATCGGTATGTCAAAGCCATATAAAGATTTTCTTTGCTATTAAAATAAAAATATACCAAACCTTTGCTCACACTGATATCTACGGCAATATCATCCATTTTGGTGTTTTCATATCCGCGCGCTGAAAATAATTTTTCAGCCGATTTTAGAATCTGCAATTCTTTCTCTTCTCTTTTCGTTAGTGTCATTCCTGTCTAAAACTTCTATTTATTTAATTTTTTCGAAATTCCTATTCAAATCTTGTACGATGACTTCTACGGTTTTTTTCGCAGCACCACCAACACCTAGTTTTACTTCAAGTATTTTGTATTCCTCCTGTAATGTATTAAGAATCTCTAAGTCTTCCAATTTTTTTAATTCTTCGTACAGTCGGTTTACTGTGCATTCTGCTTGAATCAACTCTTTTACGATCTCCTTATCCATAATCAAGTTGGCCAGTCCAATATATTTAATATTAATCAGTCTTTTCGCAATCTCATAAGATATTTGGCTGCCTTTATAACATATCACTTCTGGTACCTTAAACAAAGCAGTTTCTAAGGTCGCTGTTCCCGAGGTTACACAGGCTAGTGTAGCACTGGATAATAAGTCGTAAGTTTTGCCATGATAAATGATTGCTTCCACATTGTAAGATGATATTAAGTCTTCATATAAACCAGAGGGGAGGTGGCTTGCTTTGGCAATATATATATCGTAATCCTTCATCATCTGTGCGGCCTGCAGTTGAATTGGCAAGATTTTTTCAACTTCCTGGCGACGGCTTCCCGGTAGTAAAGCTATTATTTTTTTATCAGACTCTATGTTAATTTTTGTATTGTCTTCCTTTCTATATTGGTCGATGATGTCTACCAAAGGGTGGCCAACATAGTTGACTTGGTAGTCGTATTTTGCAAAAAAGGCCTTTTCAAAAGGAAGGATGCAAAACAATTGATCGATATGTTTTTTGAGGGCCAATGCGCGTTTGGGTTTCCAAGCCCAGGCTTGGGGAGCGATATAGTAATAGTTTTTGAAACCCTTGGCATGAGACCATTTGGCCATCCTCATATTGAAGCCCGGAAAATCGATATAAATGATAGCATGGGGTTGGATTTCTTGTATTTTCGCTTTGGCCAGTTTAAAATTTCTTCTGATAATGCCTAGATTGGCAATCACTTCAGAAAAGCCCATAAAACTGAGTTGATCTATGGATTGATGAATTTCCAGACCAGCTTTTTGCATTTTCTCCCCTCCAAATCCATAAAATTCCGCATCGGGAAAACTCACTTTTAAAGCGTCGATTAGGTGGGCTCCATGCAGGTCTCCCGATGGCTCCCCAGCTATTAAATAAAATTTTTTCATTAAATAATTTCACTTGAAAAATAAATCAACCAAATTATGATAAATACAAAGGTAGGAATGGTTATTCCTCTCATAGCGTTGATGGCGTAGCGTTTTCTACAATATTGCATTAAGATTGCATTGCTGGCCAAGCTCACCAAACTAAAGGTACGAATTCGAAACCCAAAACCGAAGCCATTGTTTGACAGATCTTCACTATGTATAAAGGTGTCAAATAAAAAATAAAATAGGGCAAAAATAAAAATCGGTGTAATCGTTCCGATTAAAATACCAAAATAAAAAGTGTCATATTTTCTATTGAACATCAGCTAGGCCCATTATTTTATCAAAAGCTTTGTAATCGGTTAAATCGTATTGGGAGGGAACTACAGATACATAGCCTTCCTGTAGGGCTTGAATGTCTGTCCCACTACCTGCGTCACGATTTTCCAATTGACCGTGTAGCCAATAGTATTTTCCCCCGCGTGGGTCTTCACCCTGCTGAAATTCTTCCACCCATCGCGCATTGGCTTGTCGACAGACCTTGATGCCTTTAAGTGTGTTGTCGGCGCTGATAGGGATATTGACATTTAGCAATATGGGGTGAATGGGATTGGCCGGCTTTTTCAATAAAAATTCACTGAGGTGTTTAGCCACTTTTTTGGCTACGGTAAAATCCGCTTCATAGGAATAATCCAAATAGGAAAATCCAATGCTATGGATGCCTTCCAATGCCGCTTCCATGGCAGCAGACATTGTTCCGCTATACAATATATTAATAGAGTGATTGGCGCCGTGATTGATACCAGAAACACATAGGTCAATCGTATCCTCTTTGAGGATAACGTGTTTGGCCATTTTGACACAGTCCACCGGAGTGCCACTGCATTCGTAGGCTTCTATTCCATGAAAGGGGTCAACGGGATTGATCCTTATGGGGTCGGTTAGGGTAATGGCATGACCTTGTCCGCTCTGTGGTGAGTCGGGAGAGACGACTACAATACGGCCGAGATCTTTGACTGCATGGACTAAGGCTTTCAAACCTGGAGCGAACATACCATCGTCATTGGTAATTAATATTAAAGGTGTTTTTTGAACCATTTTTAAGTGAATTTGTAAAATATTTACTAGGGACAACTATGCTTTGCTTACTTTTATTTTATTGCTATCCGTTATCTAGCCAATACTCTAAAGAAATAGTATATAAATAAAAAAATAAACCAAGTTTTAAAATAAAGCTTCTCTTTTGGGAGATTTTTGTCAAAAATAGTCAATTTTGTGGAAAGCAGATCTTTGACGATGCATTCTTCGTCATTACATGGGTAATGATGTTGTGTTTTTGTGAACAAATACATCGTGAACCAATTGATCAAATTATTATATAATTTATTAGAATACAAATGCAAAAAGGGAAGACTGGCGTTCTTTTAGTAAATCTGGGCACCCCAGATAGTGCTCGTGTAGGTGATGTACGCAAGTATCTCAAAGAATTCTTATTAGATGGCAGAGTGATCGATATCCCCCCGTTGAATCGACAACTTTTGGTCAGGGGAATTATCGCTCCATTTCGTTCACCCAAGTCGGCAAAAGAGTATGAAAAATTGTGGACAAGTGCAGGTTCTCCAATCAAAATCTATGGTTTTGAGTTAAGAGATAAATTGCAAAACGTTTTGGGTGAGGATTTTCATGTAGTCCTCGGAATGAGGTATCAGAGTCCATCGATTGAAAGTGCTATCAATGAATTGTATGCCAAAGATATAGGTAAATTAATCGTCATCCCATTGTTTCCCCAATATGCAAGTGCAACGGTGGGATCTGTTATCGAAGAAGTCATGGACCAACTGAAGTCCAGACAGACCTTTCCGGCCCTAAGTATGGTTAATCAATTTTATGACAGAGGTGATTTTATTGAGGCTTGGGCTGCTATAGGTAGTAAGTACGATGCCGACAGCTACGATAAAATATTGTTTAGTTATCACGGTATACCACAGCGGCAATTGTTTAAGGCCGATAGTCATCAGTACTGTAAGGCCGACGGTCAGTGTTGCCAGCAGATTTCTGAACGCAATCAATTTTGTTATTCGGCACAGTGTTTTCACAACACTCGGTTGTTGATAGAGCGGATGAAATTGGATCCCAAAAAATGCATTACTACTTTTCAATCCCGGCTCGGTAAATCCGAATGGACCCAGCCTTATACCGAAGCGACTATACATCAGTTGGCGGAAGAAGGATGTAAAAGGATCCTTATTTTTAGTCCTGCCTTTGTAGCTGATTGTTTGGAAACAACGGTAGAATTGGGCATGGAATACAAGGAAATGTTTCTGGAATCGGGTGGTGAAGTTTTTGATATGGTTGAAAGTCTAAACACTTCAGATCAATGGGTGAGTACGCTGGCTCATATGGTTCACGAATCGTAATAACAACTGAATGGATTTTATAAAATTTAAAGACAAAGTTAAGTTAAACCCTTATCAGCCCATTTACTTTTTATACGGGGAAGAGGCCTACTTTATCGATCAATTGTCCGCATTTATTGTGGAGCAAACGGTGGAGCCAGCCATGAAGGATTTTAATTTTATGTTGTTGTATGGAGAGGATGCATCCTATGCCAACCTTATGGACAGCGTATCGAGATATCCTATGATGGCAGAACATCAAGTGGTGGTATTGCGTGAGGCTCAGCGGATGAAGGAGTTTGATATGATGCATACTTATTTTGCCCAACCTCAATCGTCTACAGTATTTATTATAGAGTACAAAAATAAGATCGACAAGCGTTTAAAGCATTTTAAACATTTGGCGAAATTGGATACCGCTTTTGAATCCAAGAAGGTTCGGGATTATGAGATTGCCAATTGGATAATGGCCTATATTAAGAGTCAGAAAGGCGATATCAGTATTCAAAATGCCCAGTTGATTGCTGAGCATTTGGGTTCGGATTTAAATAAGGTGGTCAATGAAATTCAAAAATTAACCATCAATTTAGGTCCTGGGGCCAAGATTACTGGAGACGATATCGAAAAGTACATCGGTATCAGTAAGGATTACAATATTTTTGAATTACAAAAGGCTATTGGTTTAAGGGATCATGGGAGAGTGATTAAGATTACTGAGCATATGGCGCACAACGAAAAGGATTTTCCCTTAGTCATGTTGGTGTCTATATTGTTTAATTATTTTTCGAAGATATATATGTTTCATTTTTTGAAACAGTCACCGCCGGCAGAGAAGATGAAGGCGTTAGGTTTGGGGTCTGCGTTTTTCCTCAAAGAGTTTGAGCAGGCCAGTAAAAACTATCCTTTGGACAAGTGTGAGAAGGTGTTGCGGTTGCTTCAAGATTTCGATTTGCGCAGTAAGGGGATCGGCAATCCATCTGGGGAGAAGGGTGGATTGGTCAAGGAGTTGATCATCCGAATGACCGAATGTAACTGAATGAAGTCACGTAGTGACCAAATGCCCTTAATGGGCATTTGATGAAGGAACCGGAGCCACTGTGCTCCGGGTGGGTAGGCATTAAAAAATATGACAGGAGACGCAAGGCATTGCGTCTCTACGTCGAGGCGTGACTGCACCGTAATTCGATACGATTACTTTTGATCTTATTTCGTCTTTTCAGGTGACTGAGCATAGTTGTCCGAAGGACAACCAAATGCCGTAAATCGGCATTTGGCGAAGGAACCGAGGCCACTGTGCCGAGGCGTGATTGCCCCAAAAATCGTCAGGTTCTCAGCCACTGGCTCCGGCATGATATTCATAAAAATTCATGACAATCATTATTGTGCCGAGGCGTGATTGCACCGTAAATCGATAGGTTTTCAGCCACTGGCTTTGGGCAAACCAATCTAATAATAAGAGAAAAGTCCTGAAAGGACGTAGTCTAATAGCATAGGGTGAAACCCTATGAAAAGGATGCCTTCCTAGAAAAAAGTCCTGAAAGGACGAAGTAATTCATTTCTATCGACAGCAAACATCATTTTCCTATCAAAATCAAAGATTGATATGAATTGAATGATAATGCTCCTGATTTTGTCACACTTTTTGCCCAATCTATCCTATTACCCAATCGACGTTAAGTCGATTGGGTACTTTCCTCTCCCACCCAATGCGCAGAGGCATTGGCGCCTTCATCCTGGCATCCCCACCCACGACACAGTGGTCGTGGTTCCCTCGCCATTGATCCATTTAGGATCAATGGTGCTACGCACTTTACTCGGTCATCCTCTGCGGCATGACTATACTTTACGAAATCTGACTTTGGTGGTTTAGACTTCCAATCGTCAGAATACATTTGTCAGAATATTGCTTTATGACATTCGATCATCTATTAAGGATACCGATTTTAGTTTAATCTATCCAAAAGATATTTCTTGTCTTTTCTTCAAATTATTAATTCGCAGGTGGCACTGTAGGGTATTAATCATGACAAATCCAATCTTTGTATTTCCTTAGCAGCAATCCTTTTTAATATTTCGAACGCATCTGAACTATTCTAAATTTGATTCTTTTGAATGAATACTGTCCTTCACATTTAATAATAGTTCAGAAAGTTTTGCCATATCGTTTTCTTGATATAATTTTTCGTAAATAGGTTTTGAACGTATTTCATAATGTTGCTCATAATAATCATAAGGAGGATAATCATTTTCCAGAGTGGTATTAAATTTTTGATCTAAATCCTTAATCTCCATAAATAACTTTTGTTTTAATTCGAGCATCTGGTCAATTTCTTCCTTTGAATAAGAGTCTAATTTTTCCTGAAATTTGGAATCAATTTTTGATAGATAGGCTATAAATTCTCTTTCCGGATTTAATCTTTTATGAATGGATACCCATTGTTTTAAT
Organism: Membranihabitans marinus; assembly: GCF_021729155.1. Taxonomy (GTDB): domain Bacteria; phylum Bacteroidota; class Bacteroidia; order Chitinophagales; family Saprospiraceae; genus Membranihabitans; species Membranihabitans marinus. Next base: position 13,550 of record NZ_JAJQYA010000034.1, read on the forward strand.
ATAGAATCCATTTCTACCAAATTTACGTCCGCGATGGTTTTTTCTGATATAATACCATCTAAATCAGCGACTGTCAAATCGTATTTACTTAGTAACTGATAAAATGCATCTGACTTGTGTTTTTGGCTTGAATCTTCACTTTGATTTTTACATGAGATAAGCAATAAACATAAAATGATAATTGAATAAAAGAAGGTTAGTGATTTTAAATTTTTCATAATTTCATATTTTTATAGAAAAGTGGTTATTACATCTATGTGTTCCGTAGTATTCTCGGTTCCCGTAACCAAGCGGAAGCCCAATTGCGTCGGTAATGCATACTTTTCTAGTTCCTAAATCTTACAATCATTTTATTTGAATTACCATTATCGATGTTGTGTATAAAGACCTTGAAAAACGTGAGTCTAAATGTTGTCGCTGAAGGAAAAAAACAGTTTGTTTTAGAGGCCACACCTAGCTTCATAAAAAATGAGTAATCTGCTGTCTTCAGCCTAGCCAATCAATTACTCTAATCCAATTGTGTGATCGCTTTATGGTGTTTCTCTGTTGCAGCCATATCCATCATATAGACAATGTCTTATTTGATAATTACATAATAAAACAAAATAATGTATTTAAATTTTCACTTTAGTGTGTTTTGGGCGCTATACAATATATTAAATTTTGTTTAAATTTTATTTGTGTAGTGTGTTTTATTTAAAAATAAAGTTTTGCTGATGGTGGTTTATTGGGGTTGAAGTGCTGTGTGGGCAATGTAACGCGGTGGGAATCCTAATCATCCGAGGTGCAGTGACCTCGGCTTCTTGAATACAATAATATTTTTACGGTGACAAGTACTTAAACTTGTCAATTTAAATGCAGTGTCGTCACGATGCTGAGGCCACTGTGCTCCGGCATGGTATTTATAAAAATTCAAGACAATCATTATTGTGCTACGACGTGATTACCCCGTTAATCTTATGGGATGTTCCATAGTATCGTGGGGCAATTTTCTATTACATTTGAAGATGTAGAAACAAATCGAAGTATAACCGATAATTATATATGCATTTGGTATTATTTGGTAATAGGTGAAAAGCGGATAGCTAAGATGATGTCGCAAGTATGTATCAATATTCAATTTTTACCCTTTGAATGTATTCGTTGTATAAACCAAATACGCCGTGATTGCCAGGAATGTTGGAGTAAATAGGTTGAACCGTTTGATAGATATCTTCTCCAAAAGAAAAGAATTGCCTATTGTCTTTTTGGAATAAGATCCATGCTTCTGAGAAATAAGTGGTTTCTACATTGATATAGGATGCAAGCTCTCTCCCTTCTGGGTCTGTAGGGTCAGTAATATTTACAATTAAAAACTCTGGTTTGGAGTCCCATATAAGGGCGTCTGAAAAATCCATAAATAATAATTTTTTACTAAAAGTGGGGCGATCTAGATATTGACCAGTAGAATCCGATGGTGAAGTAAGGATGGTGTAGGCTCCGATGGGTTTTTCAATTTTGCCTAGTACTAATTCAACCAAAGTTACTTGAGTATTTGTGTCTATAGCTTGAGCCAGTTCGATAGATGAATATATCGGTTGAACAGGCAGGGACTCTGGAAGTGATTCATATACTCGATTGGATTGTAGGTCATGAACAGAGATACTATAGGTCTCGTCTATATTTAATTGTATTTCTTCTGGAAGCAAACTAAAGTAACCAGTAGAGTCCTCTGTCAATTTATATTTTTTTATTCCAGATTCCAATAGATAAACTTCAAGTGGGGGAACAGGGGGTACTACAGCAGTGAGTCCTTGAAGGGGTCTATTGTATTGAACCTCTACTCTGGCTCCATTTTGTGGGCTGGCATGACCATAGATGAGTAAATGAGGTTGGTAAACAGGAAGATCTACTGGGACTACGATACTGCGATCACAACTGCAGAAAAATAGGCAGGTGATCAAGACGAAAGAAAACAAATGGAGAAATGGGCGGTTGAAATCACACATCATGTTCATTTTTATTTAAAGTTCAAATCCAAAATTCACAGTAGGAAATAAAGGCAGAAATCCATAGACCCGCAGTTGCCCGCTTTCCTCTGGTGCCACATAGAAGGGGTTGACTTTGTCGTAGGCATTGTAGACCCCCAGTCCAAACCATTGCTTTTTATCCTTGCGTTTGGTTCGCCATTCTCGATCAAGACTAATATCCAATCGGTGGTATGATGGCATACGCAAATTATTGACTTCTCCAATAATGGGGAAGTTTGACGATATGATGTCACTATCAGAATTGATGCTATTAGGGACGGTGAAAGGCCGACCACTTTTATAGATCCATTGGCCTGACAGTTTGTAGTCTTTTCTAAATTTCCAAATGACTAGGAGGTTGAGACTGTGGCGATAGTCGAAGTCGGCGGCAAAACTCCTTCCTCCATTGAGAGTGGGATATTGTGCTTTGGAATGGGCGTAGGTGTAGGATATAGATCCATGAAGTTTTCCTTGGGTTTTTTGCATCATAAGTTCTAAGCCCAAGCTCCGATTCATCCCATTGCGGTGAAGGTGGTTGGGGTATTCAATAATGGATTGGTATTCGTCTAACGACGGAATGAATTTGGTCAAATTGTTTTGCCTTTTGACATAGAATTCTACACTTAATCGGTCTATGAAATGATCTAATGTTTGAAAATATCCAAGTGACCATTGATGTGAAGTAGAAATGGGTATTTCATCGTTGGCGCTGGCGTAGTATTCTCGATAGTGACCAGTTAAATCTGTATACCCTAACAAGGCCATCGTCTGTTGTTGATAATTATAGGCAGCGTTAAAGGAGGAATTTTTGTTGAGGTGGTATGTGGTTAAGATTTTTGGTTCTGGGAGTAGTCGGACGGTCGAAGGGGCGTTGTAAAAGGGCAGTCGTATCCCTGTTTTAATGAACCAACGAGGATTGAAAGTGTATTGCATATCTGCAAAACCCGCAGTGGTAGAGATGGACCTTTGGCTAAGAGTGTCCGATAGAGCAAAATTGGTAGATACTACATTTTTTATTTTTTCTTCTTCCTTCCTATAGCTAAATATGCTGTAATCCATTACTTCTCTTTCAATACCGTAATTTAGTTTTATTTGGGAATTGAATTCAGTCTCTCCTGTTACATTCCATTTATAGGATTGGATGGAATTTCCCGATCCTTCTTGTCTTAATATAAATCTAGATAGGGTGTCATTACTGCCGTAACCACTGAATATGTTTCCCGATGGATCTTCTAGGTCGAGGTATTCATGGTTGTATTTAGAATAGCTCGCATGGGCTTTTAATGTCGTCTTATGGTTGAGGTAGAAACTGTAATTTAATGCGAGGGCGGAATTCTTATTAATTAAAATTTCATCGGAATCGCCGTCGAGAAAATCGATGTGGTCGTCGGTTATTATTGAACTCAAGGATAGGTGGTGCTGAGGGCTGATTCTAGCATCGATACGACCATTGAAGTCGAGAAATCGATAATTGAAGCTATTGCCCTTCATAATTCTTCTTTTTTTCTTGGTAATCGGACCGGTAACTAGGTCTACTAGGGAACGTCGTAGTCCAAGGGAGTAGCTAATGCGGTCCTTCCATAGAGGGCCTGTTATCTTGGCCCTTGAATAAATAAAACCCAGATCTAAGTACTGTATATGTTCTTTAAAATTTCCCTGAGCTGACCGTATATCCATGACGGAGGACAATCGCCCACCGAATTGAGAGGGCCAGTAACTTTTATAAAAATCCACAGAATTGATCATTTCGGAGTGAAATATGGAGATAAAGCCTCCGATGTGATTGACATTGTAAAGGGTGGCGCCGTCGAAGAGAATTTGGTTTTGGTCTTGATCTCCACCGCGAACATAGAGCTGGGCATAGCCTTCTCTGCCTTCACTGATGCCGGGTAGAAAGGCGATGGATTTTATGACATCCGAAGTGCCGATAAAGGAGGGCAGACTGGATAGAAATTCCATGGGGATGTCTTGGTGCCCGTTGGCGGCGTTGCGATGGTAGGCCTCTTGGCCGTAGATCACTATGGTGGCCAATTCTTGATTGGTGAGGGCTATGTTGAGTTGAGGAGCTACTTCCTTGATCTGAAATAGGCTGTCTTTGAAACCTACGTAACTGACCTTGATGGAGTCTCCTATGTGGGTGATGAGGTGGGCTTTGCCTGCTGCATCGGTATTGACATAGCTGTGATCTGATTTGTTTTCTATGTATGCGAGGTAAAGCGCTTCCCCTGTTTGAGCAGAGGTGATGGTAAAAGTAGTGTTTTGCGCCCAGAGCAAATGGGGTAAGCAAGCTAAGAGAAAAAATAAGGTTCTTTTCATTGCTTTTTTTTTTAAAAGCCCAAAGAGTAATTCTTTGGGCTTTTATATTATCCTAATTGAAAGGAATCATTTTTATGGATTCAAGCGATATTGGCAATTAATTGAAAACCCTAATTCCATAAAATAAAGTTTGTCAACGAATTTGTCGTTTTGTAGTCGTGGTAGGACATCGGAGAATACTTGGCCGTCAATCCGTATTCTGTCATTGACCTTACCGTAGAATCCTAAGTGTATGCCAGGAGTGATTTTTCTAAATTTAGAATCTATCCCAGAATGGTCTTGGGCCGTAATTAGGGCTTGGAATTCTTCTTTTTTAGACAATCTCAGATTTAGATGTCCACCCAAAAGTAGGCCAAATCGCTCATAAACATTGAAGTCAAGGGTCAGGGGGACTTTTAAGTAGAGGCTGCGAACGGAAATAGGATTGTCTTCATCGAATACTAGGTTTCCATCCTGTGTTTTAAGTTGTGGAATATTTTTAAATCCTGTATAGCTGATTAATGCTCCCAATTCAATGCCGAGCATTCCATCTTTTCGGAATTTAGTTGCTGCCTTAAAACCTGCATTGATGGAATAATCAGGTTTGGTTCTTACCTTATTTGATGCATCATAATACTGTTCTAAGTAAGTAGTTCCTCCGCCGAGTACGGCATCGAGTTTGATTTGTGCTTGTGCGCTTAAAACAATGCAAGTCACAATTGTAGTTAAGATTGAAATTTTATTCATTTTTATCGTATTAATTTAATCCCAGAAATTATAGGTGGTTGGGCAAGAATTATATGGTCTAGGTGGATTATTACAACATAAGGTTGCCCACATAGTTCCAGTTCCTCCTGTAGTACCTCTTCCTACACTCCAATTTATTTTTACTTTAGAATTATCAAATTCATAATAGATTTCATAAGCATCTAGATCATTATATTTAACCAGTTGTTTTGAATTACTTTGATATCCTCGATTCCATTCGAAAATGAAGTCTTTTTCTTCAGCATCCGTTACTGAGAAGGCTATATTTCTTGCATATAAATTTGTTTTGTAATCGTGCCAACCTCCCCAACTTTTTTTATGGCCAGCAACTCTAATTTCAGTTTTAGTATATCTTAATAGTCCATCTGGTGCAGTATATGCTTTTATGCTTAGGAACGCTTTTCTATCCCCTACTTGATAATAACTATCGTGTTTTAATCGTTCACAATTTTCGTCTCCACCATCTCGAAATTGGATTGTTTTATTTATTCTGTAATCTATAATGTATATACCTCTTATGCTATCGTTTTCATAAAGTGACTCTGCATAGACTAGTTTTTCAGAATCCCCATCTTCTATGATGACCAATTTGTCTGGATATATTTTATGTAGACTTTTTCCTACCCAGTACATTTGATTCCTATTAACTATGGTCTTGTAGTGACCTATGTCAATAAGGGGAGTTACCGTACTATCTAACATGGTAACGATGTCTTGATGTTTTGTTTTCCATTTTATAAATTCTGCTTGAGTCTTTAGCTCGCCAAATTCGTCATTTGCGTTTGAGATTAATGTTCTTAGACTTTTAAATCCAGATTTTGATTCCCATTGATCCAATTCCTCTTCATTCATATTTAAAATTTTGTCAAGGTCTTCCCTAAATGATTCAGGATTGGTAAAATGGAGGGCTCCATTTTTAAGAACTACATTTGTAATTCCTGTTTCAATTGATATTTCTTGAAAATTGGGCTGTAATTCAAGCTCATCACATGAGAAAAATAAAGTGACTGCTAGGAGTAAGGTGAAAAGTCCTAGTTTGTTTGTTTGTTTGTTTGTTTGTTCATTTTTTTATGATTTTAAGTGAGTGAGTTAATTGAAAATGCTAAAATATGATTTTAATTGTTAAAAGTGGTTAAAAAAAATAAATAAATAATTTACATATAAATGTAATCGGTGGTATATATATTTAAATATTGTTTTGGTTAGGGTTGTTTAGGTTAATTATTTAAAAAGGAATCATTTTTATGGATTCAAGCGATATTGGCAATTAATTGAAAACCCTAATTCCATAAAATAAAGTTTGTCAACGAATTTGTCGTTTTGTAGTCGTGGTAGGACATCGGAGAATACTTGGCCGTCAATCCGTATTCTGTCATTGACCTTGCCGTAGAATCCCAAGTGTATGCCAGGAATGTATTTCCTAAACTTCCCTTGGGAGCCTTGGACGGTATGTAAGGCTTTAATTTCTTCCTTATTAGTCAATCTCATGTTGAGATGTCCACCCAAAAGTAGGCCAAATCGCTCATAGACATTGAAGTCAAGGGTCAGGGGGACTTTTAAGTAGAGGCTGCGAACGGAAATAGGGTGGTCATCATCGAATACCAGATCACCATCTTTCACATCTATCACGGGAATGTTTTTAAATCCGGTATAGCTGATTAACGCTCCCAATTCAATGCCGAGCATTCCATCTTTTCGGAATTTACTAGTCGCTTTAAATCCAGCATTGATGGAATAATCAGGTTTTGTTCTTACCATATTTGATGCATCATAATATTGTTCTAGGTAAGTAGTTCCTCCTCCGAGTACGGCATTTAGTTTGATTTGAGCATTTAGCGAGAAAAAAGTACAAAATAGTAAAATGGTGGTAATGGTAAATACTTTCATATTGTGTGATTGGTTTATTTTTTAATGCATGAGTTGCTTTATAATATCGGTTTAATTATGTTTATCTATGTCTGAGACTATTTTAAGGTAGTAGGTCGTTTATTGAATTTGCTAAAGCGTTTTTTGGGAGGTGTAAATTAATTTGTGTGTCTTTTTGGGTTAAATTTAAACGAATTGTTGCTTGTTTTCGTGATTGAATGTGATGATTATTTTTAAAAAATAATTTTATTTGTCAATATTTATTTATGTAATTCTGAAATGGATTGTGTTGTTTGTATTTATTTAAATAATTACGATTTTATAATAATGGAATGTTTAATAAAGATCGATAATGGAGACGAAAGGCCAACTCATCCTAAACACAGAGATCAACTCATCCGAAGCACTGTGCTCCGGCATGTCATTTATAAGATTTATGAAGATCTCAAATGTCTTATCTGATTGAATGAATCAAAAATGGTAAATATTGAATTGTCAGAATCTGATTTGTCACACTTTATGCCCAATTTATCCTATTATGTCATTACAGGGAATGAAAAGATATGATCTCTTCTTGTCAGAAGATTGACAATGCAAAAAGTCCGCCAAGCAACATTGTTTGATGCTTTATACACCTCACCCACCCGAGGGAATAATCCCTCGGTTCCCTTATCAAATGCCTTTAGTAGGCATTTGGCTCTTTGAGCTGCATTCGGTAACCCACGGTTTTAACATATCATCCTTTCAGGGACTGAATGCAGTTGCACGAAGTGCAACCCAATTGATTAAATATCAATTGGATGAAGGAGCCAAGGTCACTGTGCCGAGGCGTGACAGCAACATAATTCGATAGTGTTATCTACCATGCCGAGACGTGATATTGTTAATTTATTTTGAAGACGTAGAGACGCAATGCCTTGCGTCTCAAATAAGTGGTGTTAGGAGACGCAAGGCATTGCGTCTCTACGTCGAGGCGTGATTGCAACGTAATTCGATAGGTTTATAGCCACTGCGCTGTGAAGACACTGCCCTCTAATTCATCAGGTTTCTACTTTAATATATTATGTCGTCCTTTCAGGACTTCTTTTCAAGATGACAATTAATTCATAGGGTTTTACCCTATGCTGACATATTTCGTCCTTTCAGGACTTATTTATCAAGCTGGTTTCGCATGATTACTTCGTAATTCGATAGTTTTTTAGCCACTGGCTTTGGGCAAACCAATCTAATATAATAAGAGAAAAGTCCTGAAGGGACGTAGTCTAATAGCATAGGGTGAAACCCTATGAAAAGGATGCCTTCCTAGAAAAAAGTCCTGAAGGGACGAAGTAATACGAATTACATTTATAATTAACGGTAATCTTTCGATTTATTAGAAGTTTTACTTCGTTTAAAATACTCGCCGTAGCTACGGCTATGCCTGTGTTTTTAGCCTCGTCAAACTTCAAATACTCTCGAAATCTTTTCCGTCATTATAAAATGTAATTCGTATAATTCATTTCTATCGACAGCAAACATTTTTTTCTATTAAAATCAAAGTTTGATGTGAATTCAATGATACCATGAATGGTTATGCTCATGGATTTGTCACACTTTTTGCCGAAATAATCATATTATATCTAGTATCATTGAATTAAAACAATGATTATCTGTCAAAGAAAGCCTATAGAGCAAAAAGTCCGCCAAATCAACCTTGTTTGATGCCAATACCGTGGGTTTCACCCACGGCTATTAGACTACGTCCTTTCAGGACTTATTTATAAAGATGTCTGGGTATGACTGAGTATTCTATGATAGAACCTAATTAATTAAGCTGTTCATTTTACAAAAGGTTCATCTCGATTGATTACTGCATAAAGACGTAGTTGCTTGGTCGCTTACTCTGAAGATGTAGAAACAAATCGAAGTATAACCGATAATTATATATGCATTTGGTATAATCGAAATAATCTCTAATGTTTTTAAGGTGATGTTGTTATTGTATTGGACAATTTACCACCCAGGGAAAAAAGCATCTACGTAATGCCTAATACTGTAGTGAGGAGGGGCTTTGGCTACGATGCCAATGACGTCAAAGCGACAGGGACCGTCAAATTTATGTTCTTCTAAATAATGCCCAGCTGCAATGGCCAGATTTTGCATTTGTCGTTCAGTGATAAATTCTGCCGGTCTACCGTACCGCTCATCGCTCCGGTATTTGACTTCTATGAAAACCAAGATATTCTGATCTTGGGCGATAATGTCAACTTCCAATGTGGATTGTCGCCAGTTGAGAGCTATTATGGTATACCCTTTTGTCCTCAAATAGGCAGCAGCTATTCTCTCACCTTTTTGTCCCAATTCATATGTGCTTAATTTAACCATATATTATGATTAATATTACATAAAATAACTGGAGCCTAATCACAGACTGCCAACCTAAAATTAATCTTTAGACCATAGGTAAATGAGATGATTAGTCCTTCTATTCCGATGGTGTTTTATATATTTACAGAAAAAAAAGACCATGTTATCAAAGATTAATCCTACGAATACCAAAAGTTGGGCGCTGTTGACCTCTCATTTTGAGGGGTTAAAAGATCGATCCATCGTCGATCTATTTGACGACCAGCGTTTCGACGCATTTTCATTGCAATTTAAAGACTTGTATTTTGACTTTTCCAAAAATTTAATAGATACGGAGACATTGTCTTTGTTGCGTGGACTGGCTAAGGAGTGTAAGTTGGAAGCTGGTATTAAAAGTATGTTTGCCGGTGAAGCCATTAATGAAACCGAAGGTAGAAGTGTTTTTCACACCGCTTTAAGAGCACCAGAAGGGAGTGAAACCATGATAGGAGGGGAGAATGTCAATCCTGAAGTGTGGCGGGTATTGCATAAAATGGCCGATTTTGTCAATCGATTGAGTTCCGGACAATGGACGGGATATACAGGCAAGCCCATAAAGACAGTGGTCAATATAGGCATTGGAGGATCCGACTTGGGGTCGGTAATGGTCTATGAGGCATTGAAACCCTATCACAGTACAGGTATAGTCTGTGAATTTGTATCCAATATAGACGGCAATCAGATCGCTGAGGTATTGTCTTCATTGAAGGCGGAAGAAACCCTTTTTGTGGTCGCTTCCAAAACATTTACCACGATAGAGACTATGACCAATGCACAAACAGCCAAAAAATGGTTGTTGGAAGCTGGAGCTAGTGAGGCCGATGTCGCCAAACATTTTGTAGCCTTGTCGACCAACGAAAATAAGGTGGCTGAATTTGGCATCGATACCGCTAATATGTTTGAATTTTGGGATTGGGTAGGAGGCCGATATTCGGTGTCTTCTGCCATTGGGTTGCCCGTCATGTGTGCAATAGGTCCGGACCACTTCTTTGAATTTTTGTCTGGATTGCACGAGATGGATGAGCACTTTCGAACAACTCCCATTGAGGAAAATATTCCGGTGACCATGGCCTTGATCGGATTGTGGTACAACAACTTTTTTGGGGCTGAGACAGAAGCCATTATCCCTTATGCTCAATATTTGCATCGTTTTCCCGCTTATTTTCAACAAGGGAATATGGAGAGTAATGGCAAAGGCGTAGATCGATCTGGTGATTACATAGGATATCAAACAGGGCCGGTGATTTGGGGAGAGCCAGGGACGAACGGACAACACGCTTTCTTTCAATTGATCCATCAGGGAACCAAGTTGATTCCTTGTGATTTTATAGGATTTGCCCGCAGTTTTCATCAGCCAGACCGCCATCAGGATATACTTATGGCCAATTTCTTTGCTCAGACAGAAGCCCTGATGGTGGGTAAGTCAAAAGAAGAGGTTCGAGAAGAATTAGAGGCCCAAGGTATGGCGGAAGATAAAATAGAGTTTTTGCTGCCTTTTAAAGAATTTACCGGAGATAGACCGACCAACACCTTCTTGTTGAAGGATTTGACTCCTCGATCTTTGGGATGGTTGCTGGCGATGTATGAACACAAAATATTTACCCAAGGTGTGATATGGAATATATTCTCTTTTGATCAATGGGGAGTGGAATTGGGTAAGGCTTTAGCTAACAAAATACTTACTGAACTGGAAACAGAAAGTGATATTGATAGTCACGATGTATCTACTCAGGGGTTGATTCAATTGTATCGTCAATGGAAGTAAATGAAAAAATAATTAAGATTTGGGGTTGTATTCAACATTATGACTGGGGGGGGTATAGTTTTTTGCCTCAACTATTAAACGTAGAAAATATAGATAAACGCCCCTTTGCCGAATTGTGGTTTGGCCACCATCCCGCCTGTCCTTCTTCTATAAGTGAAGGTCAGTGGTTGACAGAGGAGATGATAGCTGAAGAAACCATGACTTTAAAGGGCTTGCCCTACCTCTGTAAGATATTGGATGTGAAGGATATGTTGTCTATTCAACTTCACCCTTCCAAACAGGCGGCAGAAAAAGGCTATGAAGATGAAAGCAAGCGAGAGGTGTCATTGACGGCGTTTGATCGCAGTTTTAAAGACCGCAATCACAAACCCGAATTAATGTATGCACTGTCTACCTTCTATCTGTTGCACGGGTTTCGGGAGACTGATGACCTTCTCGATGTGTTGGGTGAAATTCCCGCTTTACATTGGGCTCGGGATATTATATTGGATAAAGGTTTGATGGAGTTTTACAGCGAATTTATGAGGGCTGATCAAGAAGAGGTCAATCGTTTTTTATCTCCGCTCAAATCTTATGTCATTGAGCGCGGTCAAGTAGAGGACAAGAGTCATCCGGATTTTTGGGCATTGCGAGCACTTTCTACTTTTGATATGGACTCAGATATAGATCGCGGATTGTTGTCCATCTATTTGTTGAAACTATTGGTATTGTCTCCAGGTGAAGTTGTTTTTCAAGGCGCTGGTATTCCACATGCCTATCTCGAAGGGCAAAATGTGGAAGTGATGTCCAATAGCGACAATGTGATTAGGGGAGGATTGACCAAAAAATACATCAATCACGAAGCTTTGATCCAACTCATGGATTTTGAGGATAGATCGGTTCACCGTTTGATGCCGGTTCGGAATACAGCATTTGGTCGTTCTTTTTTGCCTCCGGTAGAAGATTTCAAATTGGATGTCTATAGTGAAATCCCCGAAGAAGGCCTGATTTTGGAGGTGAAAGCTGTCTCTGTAATATTTTCGGTCATGCCCAAATTCAGGGTTTTAGTGGATGATTCAGAGGTTGAATTGGAAGGAGGAAGCGCTCTGGTAGTGATGGCTGGTCAGCGAATTAGGTTGATTTTAGAGGAGATGGGAGAAATTTTTTGCATCTCAGTGAATCATTAATGGTGTAAAAAGTGTTAGAACTGGGGATATGGTAGTTTAGGAGGTCTTGTGAATGGGGTAAAAAAAAGAAGTCAAGTCCAAAACTGAACTTGACTCTGTGAATGAAAAAACCTAAAAAGAACCTAAACTAGAATTTATATATCGTATTATATTTTGTTTTAATATGTTTGCATTACAAATATAGAATGACTTATTTACATATGCAAGAAAATTATAATATATTTTTGAAATAAATTTTTTCAGGCCGAATGGCCACGATTTAAAATGATCAAATTGGAGGATATTGTCGGTTGAGAGCATTAGAATTTAATAGAAATCCAAGTGAGATTGGGCGAAATAAAAGGAATTTAGGCCTTTTTAAGTCAATTCATGAAAACAGGGTTTTTTTTCATAATGTATTAACCAATAGTAAATAATGTTGCCAAGTATTCAATTTTTTATACATTTTAGTAATATATTTGCTTTTTGAAAATTTTGAATCGATTTAAACATCATATTGGATGAAGGGAATGAAACAAGCTGAGAACGGGCTTTACCGCTCTCAATTAGAGAAAGATTCGTGTGGAGCAGGACTCATAGCAAATTTGCGTGGGAACAAAACACATCAACTGGTTCTGGATGCCCTATTTATGTTAAGTAATATGGAGCACCGTGGAGCCATTGGGGCCGATCCCAATTCTGGGGATGGCGCTGGTATATTGTTGCAAAACCCACATACTTTCTTTAAGAAGAAGTGTAAAGAATTGTCGATAGACCTACCCGAGTTTGGGAAATACGGAGTCGGCATGTTGTTTTTTCCCAGAGATAAAAGTCTAAGGGAACAGTGTAGAGTATTGTTTAATGATTATATAGACGAAGCTGGATTTGAATTGTTGGGTTACCGAAAGGTACCAGTGGACAACGAAATCTTAGGAGTGAGCTCAAAGAGTGTTGAGCCCAAGATAGAACAGGTTTTTGTTAAGCCCAAGGAAGATGTCGATCCCAAGACCTTGGAGCGAAAGCTGTATATCCTTAGAAAGTTTACCAGTCACAATATATGGCAGACCTTCCCCCAAGCTGAAGATGAATTTTATATTTGTTCTCTTTCTTATAAGACTATCATATACAAAGGTCAATTGACCACTTTTCAAGTGAAGGAGTATTTTCTAGATCTTTCGGATTCGGACTTTACTTCGGCTATTGCATTGATTCATTCAAGATTTTCTACCAATACCGTGCCCAAGTGGCGATTGGCTCAGCCCTTTAGATATATTGCCCACAATGGTGAAATCAATACCATTCAGGGAAATATCAACTGGTGGCAGGCGAGAGAACACATCATTGAATCAGAGGTGTTTTCAGAAAATGAATTAAATAAGATGAAGCCTATTATATGGGCAGGTCTATCGGATTCGGGATCGTTTGACAATGTATTGGAGTTTTTGGTGTTGAACGGTTATTCTTTACCCCACGCCATGATGTTGATGATCCCAGAAGCTTGGGAGCACGATCCGCATATGGAAGATCACAAAAAAGCCATCTACGAATATAGCTCTCAATTGATGGAGCCTTGGGATGGACCAGCGTCCATCTGTTTCTCCGATGGTATATTGGTAGGGGCAACATTGGATAGAAACGGTTTGCGTCCATCTAGATATTGTTTGCTGGAGGACGATACCTTAATCGTAGCTTCAGAGGCAGGTGCATTGCCTGTAGAGCAATCTAAAGTAGTTCAAAAAGGACGTTTGCAGCCCGGCAAGATATTGATTGCCGATATGGAAATGAAGAAAATTATCGGAGACGATGAACTGAAAAAAGTGATTTGTAGCCGATTGCCCTATAGAGATTGGTTGGACAACAATACCATTGAATTGGACGACTTGGATCAACATATCCCAGGTTTTATCGAATTCGATGAAAAAACCTTGTTGCGTAAACAAAAATTACACGGTTACACTAGAGAAGATGTCAATTTCTTATTGGCACCGATGATTACTTCCAAAAAAGATCCAATTGGATCGATGGGGGCAGATATTCCATTGGCCGTCTTGTCAAGTAGAGCCCAGCATATATCTAATTATTTTAAACAATTGTTCGCTCAGGTAACCAATCCACCGATTGACCCTATTAGAGAGCGATCGGTTATGTCATTGCATGCCAAATTGGGTAAGAGTGGTAATGTGCTTAAACCCACAGAAGATTTGGCGAAATTTATTAGATTGAAATCGCCAATATTAACCAATGACGAATTCAATAAGATCAAATTTATCAACCACCCAGACCATAAGGTAGGAGTAGTTGATATAGTATATAAAGCAGATAAACAAAAAGGTCGGCTTGAAGCCGCTTTGGATCACGTATGTGCTGTAGCGGAAGATTTGGTTCGAAATAACTGCGATATCATTATATTGAGTGATCGAAATTCAGATTTTTTCTTGGCCCCTATACCTTCCTTGTTGGCGGTAGGAGCCATCCACCATCATTTAATAGAAAAAGGTTTGCGTACCTTGACTTCATTGGTTATCGAGTCGGGAGATGTGCGTGAAACTCATCATTTTGCTACCTTGATCGGTTATGGTGTCGATGCCATCAACCCGTATTTGACCTATGCCAGTTTGGCCGATTTGTACAAAGCCAATAAATTTGGAGATCTAGCATCTCTAGATGAGGTCATCAAGGTATATATATATGCTGTAGAAAATGGCTTATTGAAAATCATGTCCAAGATTGGAATCTCTACAGTGTTGAGTTATCAAGGTGCGAAAATATTTGAAATCCTCGGTTTGAATTCCAGCGTGGTGAAAAAATGTTTCCGCGGTACAGTAAGTCGAATCGAAGGTATTGGATTTGACGAGTTGTCTCAGGAAACATTGAAATGGCATTCCATGGCCTTCCCGTCATCGGCCATTGTACATTCGGGATTGGATGAAGGGGGAGTATATCAATGGAAACAAAGGGGAGAAGATCACTTATTCAATCCACAGACCATTCACCTGCTTCAACATTCTACCAGAAGTGGAGACTATAAAATCTTTAAAAAATATTCTAAGTTGATCAATAGTCAAGCTGATCAGGCGATCACACTTAGAGGACTGTTGGATTTTAGAAAGGGACAATCCATAGATATCGAGGAAGTGGAGCCTGTGGAAGAAATCCTTAAGCGATTTGCAACTGGAGCCATGTCATTTGGTAGTATTAGTTTCGAAGCCCATACTACTCTGGCCATCGCTATGAATAGAATAGGAGGTAAGAGTAATAGTGGAGAAGGAGGAGAGGATGAAATCCGATATGAAACGATGGAAAACGGTGATTCAATGAAGTCGGCCACCAAACAAGTTGCTTCTGGGCGATTTGGGGTGACCAGTCATTATTTGACCAATGCCATTGAAATACAAATAAAAATGGCTCAAGGAGCCAAGCCAGGAGAAGGCGGACAGTTGCCCGGACACAAAGTCGATAAGTGGATTGCGAGAGTGAGACACTCGACTCCAGGGGTAGGTCTGATATCGCCACCTCCGCATCACGATATATATAGTATCGAGGATTTGGCTCAATTGATCTACGATCTTAAGAATGCGAATCCATTGGCTAGAATCAATGTGAAATTGGTATCAAAAGCCGGTGTGGGTATTATCGCCTCCGGTGTTGCCAAGGCTCATGCCGATGCGATATTGATCGCTGGTCACGATGGAGGAACAGGGGCATCGCCACTATCTTCTATTTCTTATGCTGGTTTGCCTTGGGAGTTGGGATTGGCAGAATCTCATCAGACCCTAGTGCGCAATAACTTAAGAGATCGTGTGACTTTGCAGACTGACGGTCAGATTAGAACCGGTAAGGATTTGGCCATAGCTACCCTTTTGGGAGCAGAAGAATGGGGAGTTGCTACCGCTGCCTTGGTGGTTGAGGGGTGTATTATGATGCGTAAGTGTCATTTGAATACCTGTCCTGTAGGTATCGCCACCCAAGATCCAGAATTGCGTAAGCGATTTACAGGAAATGCGGATTATGTAGTGAATTTCTTTACTTTCTTGGCTATGGAATTGCGTGAAATTATGGCGCAGTTGGGTTTCCGTACGGTAAACGAAATGGTCGGTAAAGTAGAGATGTTGAAAATGCAGCGAGAAATTACGCATTGGAAGTATAAAAACCTCGACTTAAGTCCCATCTTATACAAAGAGCCTGTAGAAGAATCTGTAGGTCAATATAAGAAGGTAGAACAAGATCACGGAATCGAAGATGTACTGGATCGAAAACTTATAGAACACGCTAAAGTGGCCCTAGAATCAGGGAATAAAATCGCGGGAGAATTTAAAATTAAAAATACGGATAGAGCTACCGGTGCCATGTTGAGTAATCAGATTTCATTGAAATATGGAAGTGCTGGATTGCCTGATGGTACTATCGATTATCGATTTAGAGGTTCAGCGGGACAGAGTTTTGGTGCTTTTTCTGCCAAGGGGTTATTGTTCCGATTGGAGGGAGAGTCCAACGATTATTTCGGTAAGGGATTGTCTGGAGCTGTTCTTGTAGCTACACCGGATAGAGATGCCGTCTTTGTACCTTCTGAAAACATCATTATTGGAAACGTGGCGCTTTATGGAGCTACTTCTGGAGAAGCTTATATCCACGGAATGGCTGGAGAGCGATTTGCAGTGCGAAACTCTGGGGTAAAAGCTGTCGTTGAAGGAATGGGAGATCACGGTTGTGAGTATATGACTGGTGGTTTGGTTATCAATATCGGATCGTGGGGCAAAAACTTTGCCGCTGGTATGAGTGGAGGTAAAGCCTTTATTTACGATATCGATAAGACCTTCCACAAGACCTGTAATATGGAGATGGTTGATTTGGAAAGACCAGAAGGGGAAGATTTATTAGAAGTCCGTCAAATGATTCGAAACCACTTTAATTATACTTCAAGCCAAAAAGCTTTGGATATCCTCCAAAACTGGGATCGTTTGAAGAAGCATTTCATTAAAGTGATGCCTAAGGATTTGAAACGGGTGATGGAATTGAATAAGGAAAAAGAGATTACTAAAAAAGTAGCTGTAGGCTAGTAAAAGTATATAACATGGCAGATCCAAAAGGATTTTTAAAATACGACAGAGCACTTCCTTCAAAGGAAAATCCAAAGGATAGAGTTCAACATTATAAGGAATTTGATATTCCATTTACCCATGAGGAGACCAATCAACAAGCTGCTCGCTGTATGGATTGTGGTATTCCATTTTGTCATAATGGATGTCCATTGGGGAATATTATCCCGGATTTCAATGATGCGGTATTTAGAGAAGATTGGCAGGAGGCTTATGAAATTTTGTCTTCGACCAATAACTTTCCAGAATTTACGGGGAGAATATGTCCAGCACCATGTGAAACCGCTTGTGTATTGGGTATCAATCAACCCCCTGTAGCTATTGAACATATAGAGAAAAGTATAGCAGAAGAAGCTTTTAAAAGAGGATATGTACGACCGGTGCCTCCTGTGGTAAGAACGGAGAAAACGGTGGCCGTAGTCGGAAGTGGACCTGCTGGACTAGCTGCTGCAGCTCAGCTCAATAGAGCGGGACATACGGTGACGGTTTTCGAGCGCAATGACGAAGTCGGTGGTTTGTTGAGATATGGAATTCCCGATTTTAAATTAGAAAAGTCAGTGGTTGAGCGACGAATTCGGGTTATGGAATCTGAAGGGATTAAATTTCAGACCAACGCCTATGTGGGCCGCAACGTAGCTGTAGAAGATTTAAAAGAAAATTTTGATGCCATTGTTTTGGCTGGAGGTTCTACTATTCCAAGAGATTTAGGTATCCCTGGAAGAGGATTAAAAGGCGTTCATTTTGCCATGGACTTTTTGGAGCAAAACAACCGTAGAGTTGCAGGAAAAGAGATTAAAACAGAAGAGATCCATGCCAGTGGAAAAAATGTAGTGGTTATTGGTGGTGGGGATACTGGATCGGATTGTGTAGGTACATCGAACAGACACGGTGCTCAGTCCATTACCCAAATCGAGTTGTTGGGCAAACCACCATTGGAGCGCGATGCTTCTACACCATGGCCATTGTGGCCTATGAAATTGCGAACTTCTACTTCTCACGAAGAAGGATGTGAGCGCAAGTGGTCGTTGATGACAAAACGTTTTGTAGGAGATGCGGACAACAATTTAAAAGGTATAGAAATCGTAGAGATTGAGTGGAGGCACAATCCAGAGACAGGTCGAAATGATATTGTAGAATTAGAAAATACCATAAGAGAGATTCCTTGTGAATTGGCTTTATTGGCTATTGGGTTTATTCATCCGGAGCATGCTGGCATGTTGGATGAATTGGGTGTAGAGTACGATAATAGAGGCAATATTTTGGCTGAAAATTATGCTACATCAATGGAAGGTGTTTTTGCTGCCGGTGATATGAGAAGAGGTCAGAGTTTGGTGGTATGGGCGATATCTGAAGGTAGAGAAGCGGCCAGAGAAGTTGATCAATACCTTATGGGCGTGTCGAGCTTAGAAAGCAAAAACAAGGCCAGAACGGCATTGGTATAGAAGGTAGATCTGAAGACCGAAATGGTCTTGAATTAAAATTATAATAACAAAGGCTGTTCCATTGATTTGGGACAGCCTTTGTTGATTGGGGTATGATCTGCAAATATACCATGGTGGGCATGACGAAATTGCATAAAATTTGCTGATGATTTTTGGGGCAGTCACGTCTTCAAAATCAATTAACATGATTAGGACATGATGCAATCGTATTTTCCATAGAATTAACGGGACAACCATGCTGGAGCACAATAATAAATGTCTTAAATTTTTATGAATACCTAGCCGGAGTGAACGAATGAAGTACACGACTGAATAAAGTTGCTCAAAGAGCAGCCAGATGAACTAAATGTTCATCTGATGAAGGAGCCACGACCACTGTGTCGTGGGTGGGCAAGAGTGCCGTAAATCGGTCTACGATGTGACTGAGCGAAATGCGCAGCATCTAATCGACTAAATGTCGATTGGGTGAAGGGATCGAGGCCACTGCGCCTCGGGTGGGTACGCAACCGTGGCATGACGAGATTCCATGAAATTTGCTGTATATTTACGGTGGATTTTCGCCATAGCACAATAATGAATATCTTGAATTTTCATTGATGCCTAGCCGGAGCACAGTGATAAAATACCTGTCAATTTTTGGGGCAGTCAGGCCATTTTGTAGAGGCGCAAGATTTTGCGTCTCCTGTCATATATTTTAAGTAGGCGACCAAGCAAATACGTCTTTATGTAGTAATCAATCGAGATGAACCTTTTGTAAAATGAACAGCTTAATTAATTAGGTTCTATCATAGAATACTCAGTCATACCCAGACATCTTTATAAATAAGTCCTGAAAGGACGTAGTCTAATAGCCGTGGGTGACCGAATGAAGCTCGAAGAGCCAAATGCCTACTAAAGGCATTTGATGAGGGAACCGAGGGATTATTCCCTCGGGTGGGTGAGGTGTATAAAGCATCAAACAATGTTGATTTGGCGGACTTTTTGCATTGTCAATTTTCTGACAAGAAGAGGTCATATCTTTTCATTCCCTGTAATTATATAATAGAATAGATTGGGCAAAAAGTGTGACAAATCCATGACCATCACCATACATGGTGTCATTCAATTCACCTCAATCATTGAATTTGATAGAAAAATGATGTTTGCTGTCGATATACTCGGTAGTCTAATATTAATACAAATTTCATGGCATATCCACCCCCTAACCCCCGCCAGCGGTGGACATAAGAGATGCTGGGCAATAAATGTGACAAATCCATGACCATCACCATACATGTTATCATTCTATTCACATCATTCATTGATTTTAATAGAAAAATGATGTTTGCTGTCAATAGAAATGAATTACTTCGTCCCTTCAGGACTTTTTTCTAGGAATGCATCCTTTTCATAGGGTTTCACCCTATGCTATTAGACTGCGTCCACTTCGACCAAGCTCAGTGCGCCGCTTTCAGGACTTTTCTATTGTTATATTAGATTGGTTTGCCCAAAGCCAGTGGCTGATAACCTGACAATTTTTGGGGCAATCACGTCTTCAAAATCAATTAACATGATTAGGACATGATGCAATCGTATTTTCCATAGAATTAACGGGACAACCATGCTGGAGCACAATAATGATTGTCATGAATTTTTATGAATACCATGCCGGAGCACAGTGGCTTCGGCTCCCTTCACTTCTCCATAGCTTATGCAGCCTCTTAGACATTGCTCTAAAGAACAACTTCACTCCGTCAAAACCAAGGTGTAGTTAGAAACGAAAGGTCATTTTTGGTATAGAATTCTGGAAATTTGTCAATAAACCTTGAGTGGTTTTATCAGTATTTTTAAAATATATAAACAGAGGTATATATTATTTTATTGATTAAAGTTCGAATTATTAATTAACTGTTGATAGGGTCTTTGATCAGCTATATAAACTAGGGTTCTGTTAAAATCACAACAATGACATTACATATTTTTCATCGTTGAATAATGTTTGTAAAGAACTTGTTTTTTTTAATTATTTATGGGTTTTTTTAAATTTAAATATAGAATTATTGTCTTTTTATCTAATTTATACTAAATATTCCTATGGTATATACTAAATATTCCTATGATATATATTGAATTTTATGTTGTTGTCTTATGTATTTGTCATTTAATTTGCTTATTTTTAACTGTTGTTGAAGGTGATTTATATTATAAGTGTTGTGTTTTAGTTATAATAATGGTAATATTTTATTAAAACTCCATATATCCAGCAGTATGTTAAATAATTTTCTAGCGAGACTATTTGAATATAAATATTTAGTATTAATATTTATATTCAGTCAAGGAAGTCGAGTTCAAGCTTCAATTGTCATACCTTATTCCAACTATGGAGAGATGGCATTCCACTCCAGTACAGTGGTTTATGCCAAAGCACTTAAGAACTATGAGGAAGAAGTAAACGGTGTTCACTATGACCAAACTGAATTTGAAGTTATATCGCTGATAAAAGGCCAGATAAGTCAGCGTTTCTCCGTCCGAGGAATGTCTCGACGAATTGGTGAATGGCATACCTTAATTTCCGGTGAGAATAAATTTGAAGTAGATAAGATTTATGTCTTGATGTTGGAGCCCATCAATGAGGCTTTATGGAAAACGAAACTGTTGTCCTATGGGGTGCTAGAAGAAATCGAAAGCGAGTCGGTTAAGATAATGGTTCCCGTATTAGAAAGCAGGCTGATATCTCTACAGCCGAATGAATCATTTGAACCATTGCAAGCTTATCATACCAATGGTTTGTTGTCTATGTTAAAAGAAGTGTCCACTGGTGTCATTCAATGGGATGCCAGCCAAATAGTTGTGGATTACGATTTGGAAGAAAGAATACAGGTTGAGTTGCGGGCACAGCCCAGTCATTGTTCTTATTTGGCCAATTCACGATGGGAGAATTTGGATAGTGATGCCATTGAAGTGTACTCTCATGAAGATGGAGATACAAGTATTTCAAATGTTTCTAATCTAGTGTCTAGTGCGATAAGCGATATGATGAGCAATTACGATAATATCTTATTGACTTATTCTGGAAGCCATGATTATAGTCCAGATACATTGGATGATTCAGTTTTAGATGGTCAATTTTATTCTTATGCATGGTCCAAAAATAGGGGAAGAACTATTATAATTCAATACAACGATCCCCAAGATGAAATCGATGATTTGAACAATTGTAATGGCATATTGGCTTATGGAGGGATGTATTATTCAGCTAGAAATGATGAATTTAATGGAGTCACATGGAATAGTTCTACTGTAGGTTATGTCTTGGTCAACAATGGAGTGGGTAATTGTTTGTCCAATAGTCAATATGAAATTATGTTGATTCACGAAATGACTCATTCTTTGGGCCTTGATCATATACCAGCCACCAAGAGGGCAAATATGAATCCTAGTTGCTGTAATAGTATTACCAACAATGATATCGAATGTGTGAATTTTGCCTACGAAAATCAATCTTTACCATTGGATTTACTGGCTTTTTATGCCAGTATAATCGATGAAGAAGGTGTTGAACTTATCTGGGAAACAGTAAATGAAGTAAATCACGACTATTTCGAAATTCAATACAGTACGGACGGATATCAATTTGATGTATTGGACAAGATGGTTAATCAACACCCAGAGATAGATAGTAAGGAGTATAATTATTTGCACAGTAATCCCAAACTGGGACTGAATTATTATCGATTAAAGCAGTACGATTTCGATGGTAGTTATACCTATTCTCCCACTCGATCCATCCAATGGTCAGGGGGAAAACAGAATGAATTGAGTCTTTATCCCAATCCGACTTCAGCTGAAATAGTGATACAGAATTTGGGATTGAAACCCGCTCATTATTCACTGTCCGATGTAACAGGTAGATTAATCACTCAGGGTGCCCTTCAATCCAATTCTTTAAATTTTGATTTTCTCAATGCTGGAACATATATTTTGACGATAGAGCAAGATAATAATCTATTCGTTGAGCGTTTAATTATTTTATAGAGGTATGTAGCATACAAAACAAGGCAGTAATTTCAAATACCTCTATTAGCGTCTGTTATAATTCGATTTGTACCTATGTCCTCATATGGAATTATAGATCATCTCACGATGCAATAGTGTTGCCCATAGGATTAACGGGGCAATCACCCCTCGGGACTGTGGCTGAGAACATGACGATTTACGGTGTAGTCACGCCTCACGTAGAGACACGACTGAATGAAGTAGTCTGAAAGACTACCAAATGCCCTTAACGGATGACCGAATGCAGTCATCCTCACCATTGATCCGTTTAGGATCAATGATTGCTCTAAAGAGCAACTACGCACGGTCATCCTAGACAATTCCCCTCTTTTGGAGGGGTGTCAGTTTACTGACGGGGTGGTTAGGAAATTCTGCAGGTAATATTAAAATATATTTTTTTTCAATCGAACCACCCCGTCTGACAAGTCAGACACCCCTCCAATGGAGGGGAATTTCGCTGCCGAATTTTATGCACTCTAGTCGCAGCACAGTGGCTAAAATCCTTACGAACTACAGGGCAATCACGCCGAAGCCAATGGCTTCGGTTCCTTCGCCAAATGCCGATTTACGGCATTTGGTTGTCCTTCGGACAACTATGCTCAGTCACCTGAAGGGACGACATAATAGCATCGGGTGAATTCCTGATTCATATTCTTATCTTTTAATATCAAAACCACACCGTCAGTTTTCACAAATACTAGTCATGCCGCAGTGGGCATGACTTCTCTCATCTGGCTTACCCACCCAAAGCCAGTGGCTTTGGTGCCTTCGTCATTGGTAGATTGACTACCAATGGTCCTGTGGACCCTACTCAGTTAGATTTAGTCCATCGGGTTGCCCTTTGTGCAACTTCATTCGTTCACCTCGGGACTGTGGCTGAGAACCAGACAATTTATGGGGCAGTCACGCCTCACGTAGAGACACGACTGAATGAAGTAGTCTGAAAGACTACCAAATGCCCTGAACGGATGACCGAATGCAGTACATTATCGAACATAATACGTAGTATCATAGACCGTAAATCGGTCAATGGTGAGATAACCACAGCTACCATGCTGTGGGTGGGTGAGGAAAGGTCGTAAATCGACCTTTGATGAGGGAAGACGACCACTGTGTTGTGGATGGGGATGCCAGGAAAAAGGAGCCGAAACCTCCGCGTTTCGGGTGGGTTGGCCTTGCGTCTCCTAACACCACCTATTTGGTAATAGTTATGACAATCAGGACTGCTTGTGAGGATAACAGCAATTAGTTTACATGTTTTTTCTATAGATAATTTGTGTAAAGTTGTTGTTTTTTTGCAGGTGTTTATAAATTGTTTTAAATTAAAATATTTGGATTTGTTAAAATTGGTTGTGTAATGCTAATTATCTTCATGATTTCTAGCAGTTTGTATTTCAAATCTATAAGTTGTTGATGTTTAAGGGGGGGGTAATTTTAACTATTGTTAAGAACAATTAATGTTATAATGGTGGTGTTTTAGTTATACTAATGAAAAATTTTATTAAAACTCTATACAGCCAGCAATATGTTAAAATATATTAATTTAAATAGACTTTTTGATTATAAGAATACACTTTTATTATTTATATTTCTTGTCGGTCATGGATTTCATACCTATGGTTCCATTATCATACCATACGATAATTATGGTGAAATGGCATTCTACTCCAATGCTGTGGTTTATGCCAAAGCACTTCGCAATTATGAGGAAGAAGAAAACGGAGTTCATTATCAACAAACCGAATTTGAAGTAATTTCATTGATAAAAGGCCAAATGAGTCAACGTTTTTCTGTGCGAGGAATGTCCAAGCGTATTGGAGAAGGGAGAACCTTAATCTCTGGGGATAATAAATTCCAAGAGGATAAAATATATGTCTTAATGTTGGAGCCGATTACTGAGGGATTGTGGAGAACGAAACTATTGTCCTATGGGGTCTTGGAAGAGGTCGTTAAAGAGGAAGAAAAGATTATGGTTCCCGTAGTGGAAAGTATGATGATTTCTTTGCAACCGAACGAATCTTTTGAACCTCTGCAAGCCTATAAAACTACAAGTTTGCTGTCTATGCTAAAGGAGGTCTCAACTGATGCTCAAAAATGGGAGGCCAGTAAAATCGCTACAGATTACGATTTTGAAGAACGGATTCAGCTAGAATTGAGAGCCCAGCCCAGTCATTGTAGTTATTTATTGAATTCAAGATGGGAAAATTTAGATACTGATGCTGTTGAGGTTTATTCTCACGAAGATGGGGATGCAGATGAAACTGGGGTAGCTAGTTTGGTCTCCGATGCAGTAGGCGAAATCGTGAATGGCTACGATAATATCTTATTGACATATTCAGGCAGCCATGACTATGATCCTGGAAACAATAGTTCTGCAACTGGGAACCATTTCTTTAGTTATGCTTTAGGTAAAAATGGAGGTCGGTCCATCCTTATTCAGTACAATGATCCGAAAAGTGAAATTCCAGATATGACAAATTGTTCGGGTACATTGGCCATTGGAGGAGTTTATGTTTATAGAGCAAATAATGATTTTAATGGAGTTTCATGGGATAGAAATGCTGTCGGTTATGTAGTGGTCAATAATGGTGTCGGCAGTTGTTTTAATAATAACAGTTATACCACAATGCTCGTCCACGAAATGACTCACGCTTTGGGACTAGGTCATATTCCAAGCACTAATCGAGCAAATATGAATCCAACCTGCTGTAACGATATTTCAAGTTATGATGTGGAATGCATCAATTTTGCCTATGAAAACCAATCTTTACCACTAGATTTACTGGCTTTTTATGCCAGTCCAGTCGAAGAAGAAGGAGTTGAACTTAATTGGGAAACGGTAAATGAAGTAAATCACGACTATTTCGAAATTCAATATAGTGCAGATGGATCTCAATTTGATGTATTGGGTAAAGTAGAAAATATTAATCCTGAGATAGATAGTAAGGAGTATGAGTTTTTGCATAGTAGTCCAAATCTAGGGGTAAATTATTATCGACTAAAGCAGTACGATTTCGATGGCAGTTATACCTATTCTCCCACTCGATCCATCGATTGGTCAGGGGGAGATCACAATGAATTGAGTCTATTTCCCAATCCGACTTCAGCTGAAATTGTGATCCGGAATTTGGAAGCGAAACCCGCTCAGTATTCCCTGTCCGATGTGACGGGTAAATTAATAGCTCAGGGAGATCTTCAATCCAATCATTTGAATTTTGATTTTCTCAATTCCGGTACTTATATACTGACGATAGAGCAAGATAAAATTCGATTTGTAGAGCGTTTAATTATCTTATAAATGCATTTGGTATTACTAGTTAACCTATCCAGCTGGATAGGATATATCGATGAGATGGTCTTCTTGCGCGAATATTTCCGAACAGAAAGAATTGTACATCTAATTAAAAAAA
This sequence comes from Membranihabitans marinus, assembly GCF_021729155.1. Taxonomy (GTDB): domain Bacteria; phylum Bacteroidota; class Bacteroidia; order Chitinophagales; family Saprospiraceae; genus Membranihabitans; species Membranihabitans marinus. The sequence continues at coordinate 39,766 of NZ_JAJQYA010000034.1, forward strand.
AAGGAGGTCATCGACCTCCTTTTTTTATTTATGATTATCATAATCGAGTAACACTTCAAATATTAACCGACATTATAAAATGCGTTTGGTATAATTATTAATTCATACGGTTTTACTCCTCTCAAATTTGTTGTTAAATATATCGATTGATGAGGTTCTCAATATATTCTTGACGACCGCTTGTTGCTTTTAAATGACTGCCATCACCAGTGATATTGGCCAAATCTTCCAAACTCAATTTGCCCGCTTCATAATCTAATCCAGCTGAGGTTTCCCAACTTTGGTAGCGATTGCTAAGCAGTGATTTGTATTCTGAAGTAGTCAATATTTGATGGGCTATTATTAGCGCACGAGCAAATAAATCGATACCTCCGATATGGGCATAAAACAAATCTTCGAGATCGGTGCTGTTTCTTCTTATTTTGGCGTCAAAATTAATACCTCCACCTTGAATACCACCACTGTCGAGAATGATCATCATCGCCTGAGTCAACTCATATAAATTGACAGGGAATTGGTCGGTGTCCCAGCCATTTTGATAATCACCGCGATTGGCATCGATACTTCCCAATGCATTGGAATTGGCCGCTACTTGGAGTTCGTGTTCGAAAGTATGCAAAGCCAATGTGGCGTGATTGACTTCGAGATTCAATTTGAAATCATCCATTAAATCGTATTCTCTTAAAAAGCCCAAAACTGTAGCTGCATCGTAATCGTATTGATGCTTGGTCGGTTCTGCTGGTTTGGGTTCGATAAAGAAGGTTCCGGTAAATCCATTTTTGCGAGCATAGTCTTTGGCCATATGTAAGAACTGTGCCATATGATCCAATTCCTTTTTCATATTGGTATTCAACAATGACATATATCCTTCTCGACCTCCCCAAAAGACATAATTTTCACCGCCCAACTTAATGGTAGCATCGATGGCATTTTTCACTTGAGCTCCGGCATGGGCCACTACTTGAAAGTCGGGATTGGTTGCCGCTCCATTCATATATCTCGGATGTGAAAACAAATTGGCAGTACCCCAAAGAACCTTAACGTCGAATTCGGCTTGTTTTTCAAGGGCATAATCGGTGATAAAGTCCAACCTTTTTCCAAAAGTGTTGATGTTTTCGCCTTCATCTATTAAATCGATATCGTGGAAGCAATAGTATTTAAGTCCTAACTTAGAAATAAATTCAAAGGCTGCATCCATTTTTTGTTTTGCTCTATCCTCCGCACTATTTCCAATATTCCACGGCATGGGGCGGGTAGGGTGGCCAAAAGGATCCCCTCCGTCTCCACAGAAGCTATGCCAATAGGCTACGGCAAATTTCATATGATCTTCTAGAGTCTTGTCGCCCACTTTGGCATCCTTGTCGTAATAGCGATAGGCCAATGGATTGTCTGAATCTTTGCCCTCGAATTTGATCTTGCCTACATTTTTAAAATAGGCGGATTGGTTAGATTGTGCAGTCATATTTATTTTGTATTTAATTGATCTATTAATGATTTTTTCCATTGTTTATAGCTCTCTTCTAGGCTGGGTTCAGCATTTGATGGAAGATATTCTCGCAACGGTTTTTGTTGTTGGAAGGCTTGATCTATGTCTTTATAATGACCAATGCCTAGGCCAGCTCCAATGGCAGCACCTACTGCTCCGGTCGCTTCAACTACGACAATTTTTATTTGAGCCAATTGCGCAATTGTCTCACTAAATATTTTGGATTGAAATAGATTGTCGTTGCCAGTTTTGATAATCTTGGTTTGGATGCCCAGAGATTGCATGATTTCTATACTGTAAACAAAGGCAAAGGCAATGCCCTCTAACGCCGATCGAATCATGTGATCTTGGCTATGGGTGTTGAGGTCGATGCCGAGGATGTGGCTACCGATTTGTCTGTTTTGAAATATTCGTTCCGCCCCGTTGCCAAAAGGCAGGGTCAGTAATCCATCTGATCCCGCTGGTATTTTTTCCGCTCTCGATTCCAATTCAAAGTAGGAATTGGAAACGCCCACGATTTGTTCGCGAATCCAGCTATATACTATACCTGCTCCGTTGATGCATAGCAGAGTGCCTATGGATGGGTGATCGGTGGAATAATTGACATGGGCAAAACTATTGGTTCTCTGCTCTATGTCCAAGACGGCTTGGTCAGATATGCCGTATAGAACTCCCGAAGTACCACCAGTAGCGGCAAGGACACCGATTTCGCTGACATTTAATGAAAATGCATTGTTTGGTTGGTCGCCTGCTCGATATCCCACCGGTATGCCGGGAGACAAGCCCAATTCCCGGGCTGCTGTTTCCGTTAACAATCCACTATTGTGGAAGGATCCATGATGTTCGGGTAAAAAGGATGGGGGAATGTCGTAGGCTTTCAATATTTCGTAGGCCGGAGTGTTTTCTTTAAAATTCCATAAAATAGCTTCACTTAAGCCGGAGATGGAAGTAGAGACTTGATCGGTCAATTTCAGAGCAATATAGTCGCCAGGCAAAAGGATTTTCCATATTTTATTGTAATTATCGGCTTCATTCTCCTTGACCCAGAGTAATTTTGAAAAGGTGAAATTTCCGGGGAGGTTGTAGTATGCATTCATCAATGTCTCTTTCCCCAGTTTGGATTCTACACCATGTCCAATTTCTACAGCTCTACTATCACACCATATTATAGAGGGTCTAATGACTTCCTTGTCTTCATCGATCAACACGAGGCCATGCATCTGATAGGCAATGCCAATCCCTATGATTTGGTCTCGCGCCCCGGGGTATTGGGTCAATAATTTCTGTGTTGCTTCCACGATATATTTCCACCAAGTACTGGGATCTTGTTCGGCATGATTTTTTTCAGGTACATCTATTTTCATTTCTGTATTGGGTGCCTGCACCGTCAATATCGTCCGTCCTGTATCGGCTTCTACCAAGGCCGCTTTGATAGATGAACTACCAATATCATATCCTAACAAATACATATCTGAATTGGGTTATGTGTGTTTCGAAATAAAATGTGGATAATTTCAAACTTAATAATTATTAATATTTGACTCCTTTTTTCATCGATGAATATATTAAATAATTATTGAAAGTACTAAATTAAATGGGATTCTCATTGAGGTATAGTTTCCTTATAATAATAGTGTGGAACAATAAGATAAATGGATTTAATATATGGTTATTACGATAGGTCGTTGGATAACGAGGAGGTTGGTGGGCTGACAATTGTCGTCAGGTATTACCTGTAGCGGCGACAATGCAAAAATCTAGCATTCAATACTTTGGATCTAGACTTAACTATGACTACGTCGATAGGTGAATATTCAAATGGCGACATTGTATATATTTCTACGGCCACCATTTTATGTGTTTATTAGTGAAAATACCTATGATTTCAGTAGTGGATTACCTTATACTAAGTGGATTTTGTATTATCCCAAGTGGATTTCATATAAAATACCTAGTCCTTTCTTCAATATTAGGAGTAAGGAAAATTTCAGTCGCTGTTCACCGTCGAAATCATCATGTCAACCAAGAGACAAAAAATATTATGATGGGAAATGTTTTATTTGAAATGGTAAAATGCAGAATTTCTGCGACTAAAAAAAAACGGAAAAATACAAGATCCATGTATATTTCCGTTTAATGTACCCGGAACAGGACTTGAACCTGCACGTTCGTAATTGAACACAAGGCCCTCAACCTTGCGCGTCTACCAGTTCCGCCACCCGGGTATATAAAGTGTGCGAATTAAAGGACGACAAAGATAATACTTTTTTACTTGCGCTAATTATTTTTTTTGAATTTGAATAAATAGAGGGATTCGTGTTAAATTTGTACTTGTTTGGCAATATATTACATATGTGATATATTTTTAATATATTAGCCAATTATTACTCTTAGGATGAACATCAAAGTATGGCAGTTAAAAAGAAAAAAGCAAAAAAAACTAAAAAACGAGGCATAGATCAAAGAGGGCGAGCAATCCTAGCTTTGTTTGTAGCTATGTTGTCGGTTTTTTTACTTATCGCTTTGACCAGTTATTTATATACGTGGAAGCAAGATCAAGATAAGGTGTTGAAGTTTTCGTGGAATCTGCTTTTTGCCAAAGAGGTGAAGGTGGACAATTGGTTGGGTAGATTGGGGGCTGTAATCGCCCATCAATATGTATTTTGGGGAGTGGGAATTTCTGCATTTTTACTGCCTTTTTATGGATTGGGAACGGCCATTATCATTGTCGCACGCAAACATTGGATGAAACTGCTGCGCATGACGACGTATTTAACCATAGCTTTTTTACTGTTTCCATTATTGTTTTCTTTTCTGTTTACTCAGGCTCAATTTTCATGGGGTGGAGCCATCGGATTGAGTTTGCACAATTACCTCGAGGCCTTTATTGGCAAGGTGGGTACTGGAGTTTTGCTGTTGTTCTGTTTTATCGGTTTGGTTTATTGGCACAATGAATATCTACCTGAAATCAAAAATACATTTGAGTTTAAATGGTCGGTATTTAGGTCAAAACAGAAAAAAGTCGTCGATACCTTCTTGTCCGGTCAAATGTTTGAATCGGTAGATCCTATGTCGGAAAATGACAGGGAAGAAGAAACGGAAGAAGATGAATTTGAAGATACCATCACGGAATTGCCATCTATCCCTCAAAATAATGAAGTCAATGCTGCTGCGGAAGAAGTCAAGTCCCTTGAGCCGGGCATAGAATTGGATATGTCCTCTCTTCAAGTGGAAGTGCCTAAGTCAAAATCAAAGACATCTATCGCCGATCTGCCTTTAGAAGTAGAAGAAGTAGTTCCCCAACCCGTACAACCACAAGAAGCCCAACCAATACCCCAGGTAAGAACGGCTGATGTGGAAGAAAATCGCAAGTTGGAAGTAGAAATGGATGACAAAACCAAGCTCCTAGAACCCTATGATCCCACTATGGAGTTGGGCAAATACGTGAGTCCCGTTTTGGACTTATTGGATACCTATATGGTCGACGATATTTCCATAAATAGAAGTGAGTTGGAGATGAACAAGAATCAGATCGTCACCACTTTGCAACACTATAAAATAGAGATTACCAAAATCAGAGCTACCATCGGACCAACCGTCACTCTGTATGAGATAGTTCCGGCCCCCGGGGTTCGTATTTCTAAAATAAAAAACCTGGAAGATGATATAGCCCTGTCATTGGCTGCATTGGGGATTAGGATCATTGCTCCCATTCCTGGAAAAGGAACCATTGGGATTGAAGTTCCCAATAAGAAAAAGCAGATTGTAAGCTTGAAAGAGACCATGAATTCGGAGAAATTCGAGGACGCCAAGATGGAGCTGCCCATAGCCATGGGAAAAACGATAAGCAACGAAGTATTTATCGCAGATTTAGCAAAAATGCCGCATTTGTTGATTGCTGGTGCTACTGGTCAAGGGAAATCTGTGGGTATTAATACTATTATCATGTCCTTGTTGTATCGCAAGCATCCCAGTCAGGTCAAATTGGTGTTGATCGATCCCAAGAAGGTGGAATTGTTTCCGTATTCTAAATTGGATAAGCATTTTCTCGCTTTTTTACCTGGTCAGGAAGAACCCATTATTACCGATACCAAGAAGGTTGTCCACACCTTAAATAGTCTCTGTATAGAGATGGACGAAAGGTATAATTTGTTGAAAAAAGCACATGCGCGAAATATCAAAGAGTACAATAAGAAATATACAGCGCGAAATCTTAATCCATTAAATGGCCATAAATATCTACCATTTATAGTATTGGTCATCGATGAATTTGCCGATTTAATTATGACGGCGGGCAAGGAGGTAGAGATGCCTATTGCTCGACTGGCTCAGTTGGCTAGAGCCGTGGGTATCCATTTAATTATAGCTACTCAGAGACCTTCGGTCAATATTATTACCGGGGTGATTAAGGCCAATTTTCCAGCGAGACTGGCATTTAAGGTGACTTCAAAAGTCGATTCGCGAACTATTTTAGATTCCGGTGGAGCCGATCAATTAATCGGTCGCGGGGATATGTTGTTGGCTTCAGGAAGTGATATCATTCGATTGCAGTGTGCATTTGTAGATACACCAGAAGTGGAAAGAGTTATTGATTTTATCTCCGATCAAAGGGGGTTTGCAGAGCCCTTCTTACTACCAGAATATACCGATCCCGATGAAGGGGGAGGTGGGGCAGGCAGCATTAAAGCCTCTGAATTGGATGAAATGTTTTCAGAAGCTGCCCATCTCATTGTTGCCAATCAGTCGGGAAGTACTTCAATGTTGCAGCGCAAGCTAAAACTCGGCTACAATCGAGCGGGTAGGATAATGGATCAATTGGAGGCTTTTGGAGTAGTAGGACCCAATGAAGGCAGCAAGGCACGGGAAGTGTACATCATGACAGAAAGTGAATTAATGGAGCATTTAGAAATGGTTTTTAAGACCAATTAATGGTAAACAATAATCTTTGCTGAGTATCTTTGGCCATTGCGAATCAAATACTACTCGTTATTATTCCGTTAAAACTTTTAAAATCAAGCCGATTTCCAAATCACAGTCGTCCTTGATGTAAATGAATACAACTATGATAAGATCATTGTCTATAATATTATTTATGTTGATTGGCCTTCTCGCATTCAGTCAAGATCCTGGACTTAAAAAAGATATCGATGCGATAATTAATCAATATACGTCGAAAGAAAACACCGTGATGAAATTTGAGATTACCATGAGGTATTCCGAATCAGAGGTACAGGAATATTCCGGGGCATTTTATCAATCCAATGGCGAGTATGGAGTTTATTTCGATGACTATCAGATCTATTCTAATGGCAAGGCTCAGTGGACGATCTTTAAGGAAAACAAAGAAGTGCAGATAACCACTGTCGATCCCGAAGGTGCGGAATTATCTAGTCCCGCCGGAATATTGAAATATTTAGATGAAAATTCTTTTAAGTATTTTGATAAATCTGCCTTGGCGACCAATAATGCTTCGCTGTTTATCATAGAAATGATACCTCTAGACAAAAACAGTGATTATTTTAAGATAAGGATATCTCAAGATACTAGGTCTAAGCAGATTAAATATATCGAGGTTTTTTCAAGGGATGGAAGTCGATTTCAAATGAATATTACCGAAACATCATTTCCCGATAAAATAGACGAAAAAATGTATAAATGGAATGTAAATGATTTTAAAGATTATTACATTGAGGACTTAAGAATTGATTAATTCAATATAAGCCCTAGAACGATACAACTTATGAGATGGAAATCACTCTTTATTAAGCCATTCGCTAAATTGGTGTCTAAGTCCATTGATAAAATGGCAGAAAATGCACTAGCAGACCAAGAAAAAATTAGAAAGGAAATTGTGGAGACGGCCAGACAAACGGCTTTTGGCCAAGACCATAATTTCGATTCGATCCACAACTATGACGATTTCAAGAAAAACATTCCTGTCCGGGATTACGAAGGGCTGAAGAATTATTTTGACCGAGTCAAAGACGGTGAGGGAAATGTCCTATGGCCAGAAAAACCCATTTATTTGGCCAAAACTTCGGGGACTACCTCTGGAGCTAAATATATACCCATCACTCGTGATTCTCTACCCAATCACTTTAATACGGCCAGAAATGCATTGTTTCACTATTTGATCAAGACCAAACAATCGTCTTTTTTAGATGGCAAAATGATCTTTTTGTCCGGATCGCCTTTGTTGGAAGAATCCAATGGGATATTGCATGGAAGACTATCTGGTATCGTCAATCACGAAGTGCCCAATTGGTTGAAAAAAGATCAAGTACCGACCTGGGAAACCAATTGTATTGAAGATTGGGAGACCAAGGTAGACGCCATAGTGGAGGAGACCAAGGATTTGGATTTAAGATTGATTTCTGGAATACCGCCTTGGGTGCAGATGTATTACGAACGATTGTTGAAGGCTACCGGGAAAAAGTCGGTGATGGAGGTTTTTCCCAATTATTCTGTCTTTGTATATGGGGGGGTGAATTTTGAACCCTATAGGCATAAATTGGAATCACTCGTGGGCAAGACCCTTCCCAGTGTGGAGACATACCCCGCATCTGAAGGTTTTATCGCCTTTCAAGATCGATTCCCTCACGAAGGACTACTACTCAATACCCACTCAGGTATTTTCTTTGAATTTATTCCGGCAAGTGAATTTTTCGATGAAAATCCAAGTCGACTGTCTCTGGCCGATGTGGTCATGAATGTCAACTACGTGATTATTCTCAATAGCAATGCCGGACTCTGGGGCTATAATATTGGGGATACGGTGATGTTTACCTCGCTTAATCCATATAGAGTCGTGGTTAGTGGCAGGATAAAGCATTTTATTTCTGCATTTGGCGAACACGTTATTGGCAAGGAAGTAGAAGAAGCTATGAGGCTGACTTGTGAGGTCCATCCTGCCCAAATAGTGGAATTTACTGTAGCGCCTCAAGTCAATCCAGCTTCGGGATTACCCTACCACGAATGGTTTATTGAATTTGGTGAAATGCCGGACGATTTACAGGGTTTTGTCAGTAAATTGGATGAAGAAATGGTGGAGCAAAATGTATATTATCGCGATTTAATCGAAGGTCAGATTCTAAGACATCTTGTAGTCACCGTTCTCCAACCTAATGCCTTTAGAAATTATATGAAGTCGCAGGGGCGATTGGGGGGGCAAAATAAGGTTCCTCGATTGGCCAATGACAGAAAAATCGCCGATGCTTTGGCTGCATTTTCATCTTCTTCTACGTTATAATGAGGAGTCAAGCCAGTGGTTTGCTATTAATGAGACTTTTTAACCGTTTTCTAATTGGTTATCAATATTGATCAGAATTTTTTTTATCTTTGCGCCTTATGATGAAATTCCTTAAAAAATCAGGTTTTAAAACCTTTATTATACTTGGGCTCACAATATCCATCTTTTCCTGTAAGTCTGAATTTGAGCAAATTCGGACCAGCGGTGATTCGGAGATGATATATGAGAAAGCTTTAGAATACTATGAAAAAGAAGATTATTCTAAGGCCAACACATTGATGGAGCTGATATTGAGTACTTACCGAGGTTCGGCCCAAGGGGAGGAGCTATACTTTAAGTATGCTTATTCGAGCTATTATCAAGGTTTATACATTACATCTGCGAATTTATTTGAGACCTTTAGCAGTACTTTCCCATCATCGACATTGAGAGAAGAGGCTGATTTTATGATGGCCTATTCCTATTATTTGTTGTCACCCAGTTATCGATTGGATCAAGACTATAGCAACAAATCCATCGATGCTTTTCAGTTATTTGTCAATACTTTCCCATCGAGTGATAGAGTGGAACAAGCCAATAAGTTGATCGATGATTTGCGTAAAAAATTGGAAGAGAAAAGATTTGCCGAGGCTAAACTATACCAAGATTTATTAAAATATGAAGCGGCTATTCAGGTTTTTGAAAACCTATTAAAAGATTTTCCAGAGACCAAAAATGCTGAAGAAATAAGATATATGATCGTCGATGCTTCATATCAATTGGCGGTAAATAGTGTATATGAAAAACAAAAAGAACGATATCTGAAAACTAATACTTATGCAGATGCGTTTCTTAAAAGATATCCCAACAGCGACCATCAGAAAAAGGTAATTCAGTATAGGGATTTTTCTATTCAAAAAATAAATGAATTGTAAATTATGAGTGATATCCGATCAAGAGTTCAAACCATAGAACCAAGTGCTCAACCTCAGAATGTTAGACAAATGGTGGCCAAAACGGGAAATATTTACGAATCCCTGGTTATCATTTCTAAGCGTGCTGATCAATTGACCAAAAGCATTAAGCACGAGCTTAAAGAAAAGTTGGAAGAATTTGCAACGACTACTGATACTATCGAAGAAGTTCAAGAAAATAAAGAACAGATAGAGATTTCAAAATACTACGAAAAGTTGCCTAATGCAGCTATTATAGCCACTCATGAATTTTTGGCCAACGAAATCGTTATCAAAGAAGTGGGTGCCGAAGTGAAAACTGAGGAAGATTAGTCAATTCTTTTGCTTACAGCATTGATGTCGTAGTGATTCTGGTCTTTTAATCAAAGAGATCTGATGCCGTAAATTAATGCTCGAATTTTTGTATTAGACGATAGACATGAAGAATGAAGTGCTCCACGGGAAAAAAATATTATTGGGTATTACCGGGAGTATTGCCGCTTACAAATCGTTGTTGATTGTACGTGAATTGGTCAAAGCCGGAGCAGAGGTCAAAGTTGTAGTGACTGGATCAGCTCTTGACTTTGTGACTACATTGTCGATTTCTACGCTTTCCAATAATGAAGTTTTTCACAGCTTACAAGATGGATCTACTTGGCATAATCATGTAGAATTGGGATTGTGGGCTGATCTGTATATTGTAGCGCCCTGCACTGCTAATACCATAGCCAAAATGGCTCATGGAATATGCGACAACATGGTGTTGGCATCATATCTATCGGCGCGCTGTCCAGTAATTATTGCGCCAGCTATGGATCTCGATATGTGGGCTCATCCCAGCACTCAGCGCAATATCAATCAATTAAAATCCGATGGAGTTCAGGTTGTGCAAGTAGGTCATGGATTGTTGGCCAGTGGATTGGTGGGTGATGGACGCATGGCAGAACCCGAAGATATTGTTTCCGAAATACTACCCATTTTATACAGTCGTCCCAAATCGCTAAATGGGAAAAAAATAATTATCACTGCTGGCCCCACTTATGAGTCTTTAGATCCAGTCCGCTATATAGGCAACTGGAGTTCGGGCAAGATGGGGATAGCTATCGCTGAAGCATGTTATTTATCTGGTGCCGATGTTCATTTGGTATTGGGCCCAACTGCACTTCGTCCTCAATGGGACGGCATCCATGTACATTCCATTAAGTCTGCGGCTGACATGTATGACAAGGCCATAGGGCTTTGGTCCCAATGTGATGTGGGTATACTCGCTGCTGCCGTAGCTGACTATACACCGACGACCATAGCAGACCAAAAAATAAAGAAACAATCTGGAGACTGGTCACTACCTCTTATGCGAACCAAGGATATCGCTGCCGAGCTGGGTAAACAAAAACGCGAGGATCAATTCCTAGTCGGTTTTGCCCTAGAAACTCAAAATGAAGAAGTAAATGCCAAAGCAAAATTGGAGAAGAAAAACTTTGATTTTATTGTATTAAATTCGCTTAATGACACAGGAGCTGGATTTGGTCATGACACCAATAAGGTGAAATTTTTGACAGCGAATGGTGAAATAAAGAATTTTGCCCTTCAAACTAAAAATAAAGTAGCCTTTGAAATTGTTAATGAATTGGACAAAATATTAAAATAGTATGATTAGGTTATTTCCCCTTACTTTATTTTTTGTAGTGCTGATGCATGGGCTTTTGGCTCAGGAGTTTAAAATGTCAGTAAAGATCAATACCCCTAATCTAGAGAATGTCGATAAGGCGGTCTTTACTTCATTGGAAACCAAATTGTACGAATTTGTAAATAATACGGCTTGGACCGATGTCGAATACAAAGATTTTGAAAAAATTAAGGGCAATATAAGTTTGACCATTACCAAGGAAGAAGGTCCTACTAGCTTTCGAGCAGAAATGGATATTATTGCCAGCCGTCCAGTATTTGGGACGAGTTATGAAAGTGTACTCTTCAATTTTAGAGACCGTCAGATAGGTTTTTCATATGACCAATCTTCTGCGCTGAGATATAGTGAGAATACCTATACGGATAACCTTTCCGCAATTATCGCTTTTTATATGCATTTTATATTGGGATTGGATGGTGATAGTTTTTCCTTATACGGAGGAGATGATCATTTCAAAATGGCGAGGAATATTGTGCAGCGATTGCCGTCATCATTACAAAACGATGGACAATCGGGATGGAGTGCCACGGGAAATTCAAGAAATAGAGCACAGTTGATCGAAGAAGTTTTCGATCCAAGTTTGAGACCCATTCGCAAGGCAAGCTATAATTATCACCGGTTGGCTTTAGACGAAATGCACGATGATGCCGAGGCGGGAAAACAGGTAATGTTGGCTTCGCTTCACGAAATGGAAGAGGTTCATAGTACAAATCCCAATTCAATGATGATCAATGTGTTTTTTCTAGCCAAAGCTTCAGAGCTCAATGAAATATTTGCGATAAGTGCGCGGGCCGAAAAAATAGAGGTATTCAATATGATTAGGAATATGGATGCTGCCAATTCTCAGAAATACGATAAGTTGATTCGCTAATGAAACAAATTGCTATTTTCGCCAGTGGATCAGGCAGTAATGCTGAGAAAATTTTACAATATTTTGAATTTTCTACCGATATAAAAGTTGCATTGATTGTGACCAATAATGCCAATGCCGGTGTGTTGGAACACGGAAAAAATTGGAAGGTAGATGTTGAAGTTATTGGAAATTCCGAATGGAAGTATAGCCAAAAGGTCTTGCCTATCTTGGAAGATTACGGTATCGACTTTATCGTTTTGGCCGGGTTTTTAAGGAAAATACCCAATTATTTGCTTCAGGCCTATCCCGATAAAATAGTAAATATTCATCCCGCTTTGTTGCCGGCCTATGGAGGCAAGGGAATGTATGGGATGCATGTACACAAGGCTGTACACAAAGCTGGAGAAAAGGTAACTGGAATTACCATTCACATGGTCAATGAAGTTTACGATGCTGGAGAAATGGTCTTTCAAGCCCAATGCGAAATATTGGCCGATGAAAGTCCTCAGGATATTCAGAAAAAAGTTTTGACCTTGGAGCATCGATATTTTCCCGTCGTTGTAGAATACTTGGTGAAGGGGGAGCAAGTCGAAATCAATTTTGACTAGTGAATACTGATTCTCATTCCTCTTGCAGGTAATACCCATTGCATTGGGTATAATTCGTATAAGATGTAATTATATATCTGGATTCAATAATAGTTCTAATTCGGTATAAGTAAGTCCAAATTTGGAACTTAGGTATTTATTGGTAATACTTCCTTTGTACATATAGACTCCATGAGCCAATCCTTCGAAGTGTAGTATAAATTGACCTACATTACTGGCCATATTGGCATCGGAAAATATAGAACTCACAATATTGCTTATGGCGATAGAAGCCGATTTTGGATATTTGGCTGAGATATTGGGTACACAATAGTGAATCACGCCGTGTTTGACAAAAGTCGGTTCCTTATGATTGGTTTCTTCTGAGGTTTCGATGCATCCACCTTGGTCGATGCTGATGTCGATAATCACGGAACCATTTTTCATTCTCATAACCATTTCTTCCGAAACAATCATTTGGGTTCTTCCATTGACGGAATGCATAGCTCCAATCACAACGTCGGCCGAAAGAAGGGCTTTTTGCAGTGCTTCATAGTTCAGCGCCGAAGTGTTCAATCGCTGACCAATGATATTTTGAAGCCTCATGAGTTTGGAGATATTATTGTCGAATACACTGATTTGAAGACCTAGGCCCAGTGATGCTCTAATGGCGTATTCTGCCACGACTCCACCACCTAGAATGACTACATTGGGAGGACATACTCCAGAGATGCCTCCGAGTAATAGACCGGGTCCATCATCGGACTGGGATAGCAATTGCCCCGCTTGGAGAATGGCTGCCGTACCCGCCAACTCACTGAGGATACGCACAATGGGGAAGGTGCCGTTTTTGTCTTTTAAATACTCCATAGCCAAACCAATAATTTTTTTCTTTTTCATGGTTTCTATGAGCTCATACGACCTGGTGGCAACATGGAGAGGGGAAATAAAGATTTGTTCTTGAGTCATTAACTCCATTTCCTCCATTGTGGGAGGGCTACATTGTAAGATGATGTCGGCTTGGTATATTTCTTTGCGCGATTGGGTGATTTCCGCGCCGGCGTTGATATAGTCTTTATCCGAATATCCGGCTTTTATTCCGGCTTTGGATTCTACGATTACTCGATACCCTTGTTCGGTTAGGGTACACACTGCGGAGGGTATAAGACCTATCCTATTTTCGTCTTGTGCTCCAAAGGGTAAACCAATACTCCATGTCTTGGATCGATTTCTCACATCCAATTTTTCTTCCTGTGTTTTCCATTTAGATTTTATAGAAAAAGTCATAGTTATTGGAGGGTGTTTAATACCAACTTACGAGTGGTTGCTGTGGTTTTAATAAATTCGAGAAGAATAGCGGATTCGGGGTAAAAGTCTTTTCCCAATTCCGGCCATTCGATTAAGCAAAAATTGTTGGAATCAAGGTATTCTTCGAAACCGATTTCATCTAATTCTTCCGCACTGTTTAGCCGATAAAGGTCGAAGTGGTAGAATCGACCTTGGGGATAAGAGTATTCATTGACGATGCTAAAGGTGGGACTGGTCGCTGTTTCTGCTTGTATAAAATCATTAAAATAACGGACAAAGGTAGTCTTGCCGCTTCCCATTTCGCCCTGTAATAGCACGATTTTTGCGGAATTGATATAGGGCATTAATGCCGGTAATATATTTGTTATTTCACTTTCGTGATCCAGGTCCCATTCCATAATTTAATTGCTTCCTTTATTTTGTGAACACAAAATAAACAATATTAGTTTTCTAAATCCAGAATGACAAAAATAATACCAGTTGTGGGTATAAAATCTATTAAGTAGATGTCAGTGGCAAAAAAGAATATGGTTCTTTGGATTTGTCACACTTTTTGTCCGGTGCAATAGTAGGAGGATAAAAGTGTGAATGCCTTCAAATTCTCCTGCGGATCTGAGGTTTGACTGTATTTTTTGAATAGTCTTTTTTAAATCCACAGCAGCCTTTGTATATCAAATAGGATAAATTATTCTTCAACCAGTTCCTTGAGTTCTTGATTCATATTGTTAAAAACTACTAATTCCTTAAATATCTGTTTGCGGAACAGCGCTGCGAGAACTCCTTTAAGTTTCCATTCTTGAATAAACCGTGTATGTTCATCGTCTATTTCTTCTATGGTAAATAGGTGAGTGGCAGTAAAAAACCATTTGCCGACTATTGTTTGAGTTGCAGAGAAGGACTGCAAAATTTCTTTGTCCATTGCCTTTGCTTTAAATTGTGATTTCTTGCCATTGGGTTGAATAATAGTTACTTGAAAATTCCTTCCAAGGAGGAGGCTATCATTATTGTCCATGGTTAGAACCGAATTCCACGACGGGTAATTTTTAAAGTCTGTTATTGCATTCCACACTTTGTGTTTTGGAGCATCGATGGTGATATCAATTTTATAATCTTTCATATTTTGTGCATTTGCATTTACAGTTAATATAATTGTCAGTAGGGCTAATTGTATTTTCATAATTAATACTCTATAAATTGATGTATTTCTTTTTTAACTTCTGTTATATAGGTGTCAGTTTGATTTTTGTAGCGAATCATTTCGTGATAGCCTATTAAATATTTATAGAATATCGATGATTTTGTAAAGGCTTCTTGTTCCAAAAATCCAATTTCCATTAATATATGCTTGACGTAGTCAATTCTTTCATCATCTATTTGATCTATTAATGTTTGGATTTTTTGGTCCTTGAGCGCATATCTTTTTAGATAAAAAATGAAGTCTAAATTGGTTTCTTTCTTAAATGCTATTTTGATTAATTCATCAAATTTTTCCCTGCCTGATGATTTACTTTCTACAGTTGTAATTATTCTGTTTGTATCTATTGAAACCCAATAAGAAATTACCTCGTTTATAAAATCTTTTTTCGTTTTAAAGTGCCAGTAAAAACTTGATTTATTTACGTTTAGTTTTATGGCCATTTTCTCAACTACTATTCCGTTGATTCCATTTTCAGAAAATAATCTATACCCTAGGCTGATCCAGTTTTCTTTCTTTGCTATTATTTTTGGCATTTTATAGACGTTGTCGTTTAATAAAATCAAATGTATGTGTTCTTTTTTAATAAACGGTATCGTTTATTAAAAATTTATAATTAAATATTTTGAAGGATGTTAATTCTTGTGTTGGCCAAGTAGGCAGAGTTATGACTGAATGCAGTTGCACGAAGTGCAACCCGATGGACTAAATCTAACTGAGTAGGGTCCACAGGACCATTGGTAGTCAATCTACCAATGACGAAGGCACCAAAGCCACTGGCTTTGGGTGGGTAAGCCGGATGAGAGAAGTCATGCCCACTGCGGCATGACTAATATTTGTGAAAACTGCCGGTGTGGTTTTGATATTAAAAGATAAGAATATGAATCAGGAATTCACCCGATGCTATTATGACGTCCTTTCAGGACTTCTTTTCAAGATGACAATTAATTCATAGGGTTTCACCCTACGCTGACATATTTCGTCCTTTCAGGACTCCTTTTTGTTTGTTTGGCGTGACTGCCCTATAATTCATCAGGTTCTCAGCCACTGGCTCCAGCTAGGCATCAATAAGATTTATACAGATTTCCACTGTGCTGCGACGAGACTGCATTAAAATATATGACAGGAGACGCAAGGCCAACCCACCCACGACTGGGAGGTCCACCCACCCGAAACACGGTGGTTTCGGTTCCTTCATCCGATGGATATTTAATCCATCAGGTTGTCCAACAGGACAACTTCATTCAGTCATCATCATCCAATCGACGTTAAGTCGATTGGGTACTTTGTACTGCATTCGGTCATGCCTCTACAAAATGGCGTGACTGCCCCGTAATTTGTTAGGGTTTAACCACTGGCTTTGGGCAAACCAATCTAATACGAATTACATTTATAATTAACGGAAATCTTTCGATTTATTTGAAGTTTTACATCGTTTAAAATACTCGCCGTAGCTACGGCTATGCTGGCACCCCCTCCCGAAACGCGGAGGTTTTGGCTCCTTCATCATTGACCGATCTACGGTCAATGGCACTTTCCTCTCCCACCCAATGCGCGGTGACATTGGTGCCCTCATCAAATACCCATTAAGGGTATTTGGTCACTATGTGACTTCATTCAGTTATATTCAGTCATAGCCTCGTCTAACTCCAAATATTTTCGAAATCTTTTCCGTCATCATAAAATGTAAATCGTATAATATAACAATAGAAAAGTCCTGAAAGGACGTAGTCTAATAGCATAGGGTGAAACCCTATGAAAAGGATGCCTTCCTAGAAAAAAGTC
>NZ_JAJQYA010000035.1 GCF_021729155.1 Membranihabitans marinus
TAGTATTTCCTTCTCGTTTTTCTTCTCTTTTTTCATAGTTTGCTAAGATAAGTAGACACACTTAATTGAACAGTCTCCGCTCCACAAGTGAAATCCTTCTATTTGTTTAGGAGTTAATTTGTATTTCGAGAAGAACATTTATTAACTATTAAAAATTGCAAATAAGTATATTATACTTATTTGCAATTTTTAACTAATTGTTAAACAAAACTAAAGAATAACATTTCTCAGCAAAGCCACTATACCTCCCCCCCCTCAAAGACACCATTATACATTGTGCCATAATTGACATAAGTTTTAATTCGAATATATTAAAGACATATAGATTAATACCAAATACATTTTATAATATCGGTCACTAGCGTATTTACACTGTATTTCCTCGATATTTTACCACTGAGTTCGGCTAAATATATCTCTGTGCCGTGGCGTGATTGCAATATAAATTAACAGGGTAATTCCCCTACATTGGTGAATTATCTGACTGGTCAGACGATGTGGTTCATATATGAAAAATAAAATTCAATATTTAATAAGGAATTTCAAAACCACCCCGACAGTAAACCACCCCGTCAGTAAACTGACACCCCTCCAAAGGAGGGGAATTGTCTCAACTGCCCTATCCAGGACACAGCGATTGAGGCAATTAAAAAAAACATGTCGTCACGACCTATGTGTCGTAAAAAGGTGAAGGAAGATAAATATAACTGCCTCAACTAGAATCCTTATTAAGAAGAGTGTCCATTAAAATCCTCCAACTTACCATTCTCACAAAACATGTATTTAAACCCAAAGTTTAACAATAATAAAAGATAATTTTATCTTTTATAATATATTACCGTATATTTACTGAATCATTATAGCGAAGGGTTTCAAAATATATTGAGATGAATATTGATAGACAGGCATTTGATATAAAAAGTTGTCAGATGAGAGATAGCGAATCAATCGAACTCTCTAAAAAAGTATGCCATTGATCACTAACTCTTAAATACTATACAGTGGAATAGATTGTAAAAATAATTAATACACATTACCCTAATAAATTAATTTACAACTTATTAAATCATATTACATTAAGTATATAATCACATAAAAAAGATAATAATATACCGGTAAAGAATTGGAATAACAATCCTATTTCAAACCTAGTTTAAAAAAGTATTTCATATTTGAGATGAAAATAAGAGCAGGGTGATGATTATACACTGGTGTGTGTACAACATTATAAATATTAATATCAAAATACATTTCATTTTCGATCACAAATAGAACTAATAAGATATTTAGATCTTTATATATTTTATGTAGCAGTAATTAAAAAACAGATAAAAGGGAAATGATTACAAAGTAAAATCCAAATAGCCATGGTCTATTGATGAGTAACAACCAAACTTTCCCAAAGAGAGATTTTATAAAATACCAGAAAATTAAAATTAGATATTATGTACAAAGCATCTTTATTGGAGAATATCAGCTATCGTGAAGATAGCAAACCAAGTGTTTCTGTAATCCTAAAAACGGCAAATACCAAAGAAATGAGAATCGTCATGAAAGCGGGACAATTTATGAAGGAGCATACTGCTCCCTTCCCAATAATTGTAGAAATATTTGAGGGAGAAATAGATTTTGGAATCAAGGGAATAAGTCATAAACTTTTAAAAGGAGATATAATAGCCCTGGAAGCAAATATTCCTCATGATCTAACCTGTGTATCAGATTGCATTATTCGATTATCCCTATCCGTAGCTGATAGAATAGAACGTGTTACCAAACTTACTCATTAAGATTGACGACCTCCACTAGGTCTCATCTCATAGTTAGGAAGATGGATATACTCATAGGAAATATAGTAAAAATAGATTTGTAAGATGAAAGAGATCAAAGATCGACAAGACATTAGTTTATTAGTGAATACCTTTTATGATTCCATC
Source organism: Membranihabitans marinus (assembly GCF_021729155.1). Lineage (GTDB taxonomy): Bacteria > Bacteroidota > Bacteroidia > Chitinophagales > Saprospiraceae > Membranihabitans > Membranihabitans marinus. The sequence goes on from NZ_JAJQYA010000035.1 coordinate 1,935, forward strand.
AGAAAGGATGAATTATTAGGTCCAATTTTTAATCGTCACATAAGTGAAGACCAATGGCCAGCTCATTTAGAAAAACTAACAGATTTTTGGGTTACAGCACTTTTTGGACAGGCCTGTTTTAAAGGGAATCCAACATTAAAACATAGAATGGTTGATAAAAATCTTAAGTACAGTATCGCTCCTTCTCATTTTGCTCAATGGGTGACCTTATGGCATAAAACAATAGATGAATTGTTTCAAGGAGAGATAGCCAATCGAGCAAAGAACGCATCAGAAAATATGGCGGTAGCACAGTTTCATGCCATTCGTAGCTATAGAATGACCGAGCATGATTGAGAATTCTAAGAAAAAACCAAATGATTAAGCCTTTAATTTCACAAAAGCTTCATCTCGGTTTGCTACGGCATAAACTCGAAGAATAATTTTATTCGCTACAGCATTTAAAACAATAATTTCTTATTTCTCTTACGCCACTTTTCTTTGTAATATGATTTTAATTTATTTTGAAGATGTAGAGACATGACTGAATGAAGCTCTGAGAGCCATTTACCGTAAATCGGTAAATGATGAAGGAGCCGAGGCCACTGTGCTGCAACGAGACTGAATTAAAATCCAAGCCACCTATTTATAAATTATTGTATCAACTTCCACAAAACACTAACAAATACAAAATATAAGTAGTATTTTTCTGGAAATCACCAACATTGTCCTAGTTTAACCTCAATCTTATACAATGCCCCAGAACAATTACAACATACATGGATTAACCACAGATCAAGTCATAAAAGCCAGAGAAAAATTTGGGAGTAACCACCTAAACTTCAGAAAAGAAAATGGTTTCTTCAATGTCCTTATAAAATTGGCCCAAGAGCCAATGATTATACTTCTATTGGCTGCCTCACTGATATATTTAATTACTGGAAATACTGGAGATGCCATTTTTCTCGCTTCAGCCATTATTCTCGTCTCAGTAATCTCTTTGTACCAAGATTCTAGGAGCAGAAATGCTTTGCACAAACTCAAAATGCTGTCTCAACCTCATTGTAATGTTATAAGAAACGGAGAAAAAATTAAAATACCTAGTGAGGAATTAGTCGTAGGAGATAGTTTAATCGTAGAGGAAGGCAGTTCTATTACAGCTGACGGTATCATTGTCCACTCCAATGATTTTTCAGTCAATGAATCCATCCTCACAGGAGAATCACTTTCTGTATTCAAAGATAATGAAGACAACAAAATCTATAAAGGAAGTACCGTAGCCACAGGATTAGCCATAGCCACCATTACCCATATAGGGACAGATACCAAATTAGGTGAAATAGGAAAAAGCCTAGATAGTATTCAGGAAGAAAAGACTCCATTAGAAATTCAAATTACCCATTTTGTAAAACTCATGGTCATAGTTGGAGCCATCGTTTTTATTGCAGTTTGGACTATCAACTATTTTCATTCATTTGACTTATTAGATAGCTTGCTTAAAGCACTAACCCTAGCCATGAGTATATTGCCAGAAGAAATACCCATGGCTTTCACCACATTTATGGCCATCGGCGCATGGCGACTTATGAAAATGGGCATCGTTGTAAAACAAATGAAAACGGTGGAAACATTGGGTAGCGCCACCATCATCTGTACCGACAAAACCGGCACCATTACAGAAAATAAAATGAGTCTTGCGAAGTTGTTCACCTTAAATTCACTTCGAACAGTCAATCCCGAAGAAGCCAAAGAAGACGAAAAAGAATTGATCAAAATAGCCATGTGGGCCAGCGAACCAATTCCTTTTGACACTATGGAAATATCATTACACAGCGCTTACGAAAATTTAAATGAAGAAGATTTACGAAGTAATTTCAAATTAATACACGAATACCCTTTAGGTGGCAAACCACCAATGATGACACATATTTTTGAAAACAATTTAGGCCAGCGAATTATTGCGGCCAAAGGAGCACCAGAAGCATTGATTCCCATCTCCAATTTAACCTCGGAAGACAAACACGAAATAGATAATGCCATCCAGAAGTTGACAAGTCAAGGCTACAGAGTTTTAGCCGTTGGACAAGCAGAATTTAAAGGAAGCAATTTCCCCAAAACACAACAGGAATTTAAGTTTCATTTTAAAGGAATTTTAGCCTTATACGATCCGCCAAAAAAGAATATAAATCAGGTATTTGAAAACTTCTACAAAGCGGGAATACGAGTCAAAATCATTACTGGGGACAATGGAGCTACGACCCAAGCCATAGCAGAACAAGTAGGTTTTAAAGATTATGAAAATAGCATAACCGGAGAAGAATTAATGAAGTTATCGGAAAGTGAATTGGAAAAAAGTGTTATGAAAAATAGTATTTTCACAAGGATGTTTCCCGAAGCAAAATTAAGAATTATCAATGCCTTGAAAGCCAACAATGAAATAGTGGCTATGACTGGTGATGGAGTCAATGATGGACCGGCACTGAAAGCGGCTCACATAGGTATTGCCATGGGTAAAAAAGGTAGTGAAATAGCCAAACAAGCAGCATCCCTTGTCTTAATAGATGACGATTTATCAAAAATGGTTGACGCAATTGCCATGGGAAGAAAAATCTATACCAACTTAAAAAAGGCAATTCAATATATTATCTCCATACATATCCCCATAATACTAACTGTTTTTCTTCCCCTTGCTTTGGGATGGATATATCCCAATATTCTTTCCCCCGTTCACATTATATTTTTGGAATTAATCATGGGCCCTACCTGTTCCATCATATTTGAAAATGAGCCCATGGAAAAAAATACAATGATTCAAAAACCACGACCATTTTCAACTACCTTTTTTAATGGCAAAGAACTTACCACCAGTATTATACAAGGCTTGGCCATTACAGCAGGTAGTTTGGCCGCCTATCAATATTCGGTTCACATGATGTACAACGAAGACCTGACTAGAACCATGGTATTTACCGTACTCATTTCAGCCAATATCTTTCTGACTTTGACCAATCGATCATTCTATTACTCAATACTGACCACACTGAAGTACAAAAACAAATTGGTTTCACTCATTATCGCCATCACAATTATCATTATGGGATTATTGCTTTACCTTCCTCCTCTTACCAGATTTTTCACATTTGAAACCCTTAATTTATCCCAATTAGCCATATGTACCGGCATAGGTTTTGTTTCCGTCATTTGGTACGAAGGAGTAAAATATAATACTAGACAAAAACAGAATACCTTCCATTAACCTTCTGAATAAATATTATTCAAGTAATACTTGATTATCTTATAAGTCCAGTTTATATATTAATCGCAGCAAACATGATCAATACAATGCCCTTAAATATGTTAATACTTTAATACAAACAATTTCCAAGAGAAATCTCACCAAATTAGACACAACTAAAAACTACACGGCATTTTATCAATATTTATAAAATTATTTTAAAATAATTCCATAAATATTGAATTTATATCTATAATTTTGTATATTTAGTAAATCTTAAATGCTAGAAGCCCCAAGTCAATTTTCTTATTGCTATAAAGACAATGAGTATAAATTATGGGCTTCGAAAAAATTAACATCCAAAATCTTCAATTAAACCACGAGGTAAATGTCAATTCGGCCAATGGTTCTGTCACGGGAAGTGTAGAGATTCCCCTAACCAAAGGTCGCAGTGGATTTGGTCCAAATTTGGGTTTAAACTACAGTTCCTCTTCTCGAAATTCAGCTTTTGGCCTCGGTTGGTCTCTTACCGGCATTTCTTCAATTACCATTGATACTAAAAAAGGCCTACCCAGATATGATGGCTCTGACAACTATGCATTTAACGGGGTCAAATCAATACTGCCTTCATTATTCAAATCGGGTAATGAATGGAAGCACCGCACCGAAGAAAAACCAATGTATTGGATCTTTTACTACCGAGCGAAGATAGAAGATTCCTTTATTAGATTCGAAAAATGGGTTCGCAAAGACGATGGCAGTGTACATTGGAGAACGGTAACCGGTAATCATATTGTATCTATATACGGTATCAAAGAAGGAAAGATTTGTAATTCCTCAAAAAAAGAGAATATTTTCACTTGGCTACTAGAAGAACAATACGACAATCTGGGCAATGCCATACACTATACATACAAAAAAGAAAACACGGATAATGTAGATGGCCAAAAACCCTCAGAATACCAAAGAGTAAAGTCAGGGAATAAAATTGATTTCCCTCAAAAATACATCGAAAAGATAAGCTACGGCAACTCACTTCCTCTTCATCCGAATATTCCTATTCCACCAGCCAACCAATGGTTATTTGAAGTCTTATTTGATTATGGTGAATATGACAACCGCCCCTATGAATCTACATTGCCTGCCAATCAATGGGCCGTAAGACAAGACCCATTCTCCATCTATAATCCTGGATTTGAAATTAGAACATACCGCTTGTGCAGACGAATATTGACCTATCACAATATTCCCAAATTATCTATCAAGCCATCGCTCACTGGAATTTTCGAAATAGAATTCAATGAAAATCCACTGGGTACAACCATTCAAAAGTTTCACTACATCGGTGTGAGAAGAGACCTCAACAGTGGAAACTATTCAGAAAAATCACTCCCATCCCTTTCTTTTAACTACACAGAATCAAAACCAGATACATCATTTAAACCCATTGTAAAAGAAAGCAACATCAATGTACCCCATGGATTTAATAGTCCAAATACCAGATTTATAGATCTATTTGGAGAGGGATTGCCTGGCATACTTACAGAATCGACCAATAATTGGTACTACAAACACAATAAGGGCAATGGAATTTTTGAAAAACAAGAAACGGTAATTTCAAAACCATCCGAATTAAAGGGTATTTATTCCCTTGGAGATTTTGATCAAGACGGCAATCTAAATCTCTTTACGCTTCAAGGCAGAACTGCCGGTTATTACGAATACAATACGGATAGGCAAACATGGTCTGGCTTCAATGCATTTAAGTCTATTCCACAAGTCAGCAATGCAAAATTTATGGATGTCAATGCAGATGGATATGCTGACATCGTAGTTGAGACTACAGACAAACTTACCTGCTATCCATTTAAAGGCAAAGAAGGGTTTGGTCAACCATTTGAATTTGCCAAACCCCAATCCAATGGCATTCAATACCCTCCCACAATAGGGGATAATCTGCCGTTAGATTATTTTATGGCCGATATGACTGGAGACGGTCTTCAAGACCAAGTGCGGATCAAAAATGGCAGAGTAGAATTTTATCCCAACCACGGCAATGGTCAATTTGGAAGTGGAGTTCTAATGGACAATCCACCGGTTTTTGACTATAAACATTCATTTGATGCAAGTAGAATAAGACTCTTTGACCTAGATGGAAGCGGCACGACAGATATTATTTATCTAGGTCGAGGTGAAATTAAATACTGGTACAATGCATCCGGCAATGGCTTTGTCGAAGGTGGAATCATCAAGGGATTACCCTACATAGATTTATTGTGTACAGCTGTGATTCTTGACCTACTCGGAAATGGAAGTCCTTGTTTAGTATGGTCAAATTCACTGTCTTATGCAGTTGAATCACCCATCCAATATCTTGAATTAACAGGAGGAGTTAAGCCGCGATTATTAAAGACCTTGGACAATGGAATGGGCGTAACTATGGAAATAAAGTATGGTTATTCTGGCAACCATTACAATAAATCTCAACAGAAAGGCAAACCTTGGATTTCAAAAATCCCCTCTCATTTTCCAGTCGTCGATCAAAAGATCCTCGTAGACCATATTACCAATAGTAAAATGGCTACTACTTACCAATACTACGATGGACATTATGACGGTAATGAGAAAAGCTTAGTGTGTTTTGGTCGTATTGAGCAATATGATGTAGAAACCTTTGACAATGCCGCCCTTACTCATGAAAAAGACTACGTTCAACCCAGTTGTACCATAACATGGTTGCATCCTGGTATATTTGGATGGGATTCGAGAATGACAAAGCAGTTTTACAAAAAAGACAGTAACTCCCCTTTACTGCCCCCTCCTATTTTTGAAAGTGAAATTGCTCAATCTATCGAAGAATTTGAATTGGGCTTTAGGTGTTTAGCTGGCAAGATGGTCAGACAAGAACTTTACGCCGTTCAAGAAAATGGGGCATTGGAAGAAAATCCATTTTCGACAATCCAAAGATCCTATATAATTAGAAAAAATCAACCTAGTTCAACCATCCATGATGGAAGTTTCTATGCCTATCAATCCGAAGAAATAGAAATAGCCTACGACGGAAATCCCAACGATTCGAAAATAACCCACCAATTGTCCCTCCACCTCGATGATTACGGGAATACAACTAAAGGATTGACGATTGCTTATGCCAGAAATAGTAATCTGCCTGTATTGAATCCACTACAAAGTAAGGATTACATCACAATAGGATTACATAGTTTTCAATCCATCAACACTATTGATAACTATCAAACCAGCATATTATATCAATCCAAAGGTTTTGAAATAAACCACATTGCAAGAAATCCAGATGAAATTTTAAAGTGGAAAGATGTAAAAACCCATATTGATACGTGGACAAACAATGCCTTGTCATTTGACAAACCCCTAGCCGTCGGAGGAAATACAATGGCCAAACTTATAGAATGGAAGAGGACTTATTACTGGAATAAGACCCAAAACGATGTATTGCCTCTCGGACAATTCGCCACAATCCCATTGATACACCACGAAGAAAACGCCTGTTTCAACGACAGTTTTATCAATCAGATATACAACAACAGAGTTAGCCCCAACATGTTATCCTCAATCAATGAAGGCAATTACAACTTACTAGACGGATACTGGTGGCAACGGACTGAAGTAAGTCATTTCAATGGACATGATAAATATTATTCCCTAGACAAAATAGAAAAACATCAAGGTATTTTTACCATCTACAGTTATGATGATTATTTCCTCAGTGTTGTTGAAATCACCGATGCCATAGGCAATAAAAATAGCGGTTTGATGGATTACAATATTGTTGAGCCCTATCGTCTCGTCGATGCCAACGACAATGTATCCGAGGTAATGTACGATGCTTTAGGCATTCCTGTAATTACTACTCATCACGGTACCGTATTACATAATGGAGGAATAGAACCATACGGCTACTCCCCCATTGACATGTACAATATTCGCAATGACGAAAGTTTCGACAACATCATTGCCAACCCCGAATTGTATATACAAAATGCAGCAGCTTTTCATTTTTATGATTTTAATAGCATTCCATTGCGCAGCATCAGTCTTACGAGAGAAAATCTGTTACACGACGGAAAAGGCAATCAAGCCAACACAGCTGTCATACAAATAGACTTGGAATACCAAGACGGGTTGGGCCGAATCATTCAACACAAACGCAAAGTAGAACCAGGACCTGCCATTCAAAAAAATCAAGATGGAAGCGTAAATACCGATGCTGGAGGTGAAATCATTTTAGTCCACCACAATATTCGCTGGTTGGCAAGTGGTCATGTAGTGTACAACAACAAAGAGCTTCCGGTAAGGCAGTTTGAACCCTTCTTTTCGGGGAATCACTTATTTGAAGACGATACCGAATTGGAAAACTATGGAGTCTCCATCCAACAATACTACGATGCAGTTGGCAGAATGTACCGAAGCGATTTTCCCGATTCTACTTTTTTAGAGATAGTTTCATCCCCATGGGAAATCAAATATTACGACCAAAATGATACAGTAGACCGATCCCTGTACAAGGTTTTCAGGGAAATACTGCCCGCAGATTCACCAGAAAAATTGGCATTGGACAAGAGTTTGGCCCATAAGGAAACGCCTACCATCACAGAATTTGATCCATTGGGCAGAGAAATCACTAAAATAGAAACCAACAACAATGCCACCATCAGAAAAATAGAAACTCAATATGATGTCAGAAACAACCCCGTTAAAATCACCGACCCTCGTGGGCTGATAGCATTTCAATACAAAAGAGACATGATGGGGAGACTGCTTTATGAAGACTCCATGGACTCAGGTGAAAAATGGAGCTTCCCCAACCATGACGGTGAAATCATCCATCTCTGGGACAGCCGCAATATTCATCAGCGAATACAGTACGATGGCCTCAACCGTGTCACAGATATTCATGTAGAGGGTGGCTTGGGATTAAATCAAATAACCGAAAAATTTGTCTATGGTGAAGATGTCGTTATCGCTCAAGCTAAAGAGAAAAACCTAAGGGGCCGCCTAGTCATCCATTATGACCAAACAGGGATACAAGAAGTAAAATTAGCTGCTCCGGGAAATTCACCATTACTCATCCATCGAAAATTCCTAGATCAATATATCAATGAACCAGACTGGTCCATTCCTGGCAATGTAGGTTTATCGGCTGACATCTATTCATCCCTCTACGAATATGACGGATTAGGAAGAACCATAGTGCGTGGATTGCCAGATCAAACCACTTGTCAATATGTATTTAATCGAGGGGGCGGACTCCAAAAAATCCTAGTTTCCACTGCCGACAACGTCTTGACCAATGTAGAAATATTGAAAGATTCCAGCATGGATGCCAAAGGCATGAAACAAGAGATATTACTCGGTAATGACGTAAAAATTGATTACACCTACGATTCAGAAACTTTTCGAATGAAGAGACTGAGATCGAGAAAAACGACTGGAACAGTAAGGACTTATCAAGATATTCATTACACCTATGACCCCATGGGCAATTTAATTCATTTATTGGACGAAGCCCAGCAGCCCAATGCGGCGAATCCACATGTAATAGAAGGACTCAATGTTTCTGCCCATTCGGAGTTTGAGTACGATGCATTGTACCAAATTAAATCCGCAAAGGGAAGAGTGCATCAAGCTCTATTGCAGAACGATTATGCTGACCGAAGTCGAGAAATTGGCCTACCTGCCAACTGGGGGAAAGGGAGTAGACACATCACCTTAAATAATGGAGGAGCCATAGAGCGCTACACCAGAACTTATGAATACGATGAATCAGGCAATATAAAAACCATAAAACACAGTGGAGCCTCACAGAATTGGACAAATCATTTATGGACTTCGGCTACGTCAAACCGATCATTGCCTTTACTGAATATGAATGGCGTAGTCATAGCCAATCCCGAAAGTCGGTTTGACGCCAATGGCAATTGTATTTTCATGCCCCATCTGCGCAAAATGGAATGGAATTACCGCAACAATATATCAAAAGTCGTCGTCATTGACCGCTCCGCTCAAGGCAAACCCAACGATGAAGAGTATTATGTATATGGAGGAGATGGTAAGCGATTGAGAAAAATCACCCAGCGATTGGTAGATATAGCTAATGACACCATTGAATTGACAGAGAAAGTTTATTTCGATGGTTGTGAAACAAAAACCATTAAACGAGGAGGTATTGAAATCCTAAAACGATATACTTCTACAGTAGGTGATGGCGACCATACAATTGCTCTAATCCATAGCTGGGAAAAAGACAACACAGCCCTGGAAACCGACGATATATCGAAGAAAAAAATACATTACTTTTTAACCAATCACCTGGGGTCTACCGCATTGGAATTGGATGATATGGGAAATGTGATTACATATGAGGAATATTTTCCATATGGTGGCACTTCTTTTATTGCAGGTAGGAATAAGAGAGAAATTGATTTAAAGGAATATCGCTACTCCGGCAAAGAACGAGATGACTTTACTGGACTATATTATTTCCAATATAGATACTATGCCCATTGGATTGGTGGTTGGATTAGCCCTGATCCTCTCGGTCCAGAAGACTCTTTAAATTTATTTCTATACGTGCACAACAACCCGATCAATGTTGTGGATATAAATGGGCTGCAGAGCAACGATCCCAATGATTTAATTCGCGAAGCCTTCACTAGATATAATTTAGCTGTTGTGGGGGTAATTCACCACGAAGGTGGAGGGATGACAGAACTATTTGCAGGAACCGTTCTTGAAGCTAGGCTATCAAGCGTTGTTCAAACCAATGTAAGCTTAAGTATTCAACGAAGTGAAACAGGGGAAATCACAGCGGTTAATTTTCAGACCAATGAATTTGAACGCAATGACTTGGAAACCGTATATAATAGAGAATATGGCAGCTTCGAAATTCGTCCAAGAACGACCCCAATTTTTACCGTTATTCCAGAAAGTCCTCCAGAAAACAGACCCAGTCCTAGAAGAAGATCTACTCCACGTACACCTACTCCTCCGACTCCGAGCACGGTAGAGCCAAGTACAGACCAAGTAGCTCCGGAGGCGGAAAGAGAAGAAACCCCACCCCCTGCGGCACCTGAACCTGAACCAGAACCGGAACCTCCCACACCAGAAGTTCAAGGTGTGAACGAAACAGCACCTACCAAAGAGATTGGAGCGGCAAGGACTATGGTACAAGAAACGGCCAGACCAACTGCTGGATCAGTCAGTCAAACCGCTAGACAGAGAGCTGGGATTCCAAGACAATTTACTCCAGGCGAACCTCTAAGAGGTCCGTACAACCTTTGGTCCAATGAACCCGGAGGCGGGTTAGCAGATGCAGCGAGAAGGCCGGGATACATCATGGAAGATACTGTATTGGAAGATATAGCAGAAGCCACGGCGAGAAGACTGGGTTATACACCTGGAACCGATCCAATTACCGGCCCCTATGATGCCAGATACAATCCAAACTTGAATTGGAGAAGTCCTAATTTTAATCAGTCCCACTTCGATGATATATGGCATCCCACCTCCGATTCACTGGCCATTCGCGCCGGCACATCGATGACACCAGTAACCTCCAACGGATTAGAACCCTGGAGAAATCCACCACATACCAATCCCCAAGGGACTGTTCAACTATCGAGGGAAATCCCTAGGATCAACTTAGCCGGTGGACTTATGGGGCAATTTGCTAAAGTCTCCGGCATACTTACCATTGTAGTGTCTAGCGATATTGAAAATCCCTATGTAAGAACCATTGGAATAGCATCGGGGGCTACAGAATTTGTTGGAGGGTCGGCCTATATGCTCGGAGCAGCGGACTTGGCTGGAGGATATTTCGGTGTAAATGGGGCATCGCGCTTAATGACTTTCGGTAGTGGAGCCGTTCGCGTGGGCGGTGGTGTAGGAATGATAGTGTTGTCGGGATATTCCGGGGTAGTACATTATCAACAAGGAGAATACGGGGTCTTGGTTGGGGATGGTGCAGGTGTTGGCCTCGGCACGATGATATTGACCAATACGGCAACGGGTCCAGCTGTCGCCCTTACTGGAACAGCATTGGTAGCCAACTATGCTGGTGACTATGTAGAAAGTAGAGTGACTCCGAAATACGGAAGGACAGCTGGTGTAGTCTCGGGAACTGCTACTGGATTGGGTATCGGAGCGGCAGTTGGTGGTGGATTGGTAGCTTTTGGCCTGGTATCCAATCCCGTGGGCTGGGGAATCTTAGCCGTGGGTGGAGTTGCTGGTTTAATAGGTGCTCTTTGGTAAAAGTAAATGGAATAAAAAATATGACACCATCATTTTCAACCATATTATCCACCGTTCAAGACCTTGAATCTATATTCAATCGTGTGCGGTATAAGTTGCTCAACAATCCAACGGAAGCATCAGCTAAACTCGGAGAGGTGTTGGGAGAATTAGGCCATATTCTAGAGTTCTTGGAAAAAGAATCTGTGAAATATTTATCCATTTATTTCATGGATGACAAAAGCAATTTCATCGAATGCAGATCTGCTTTGCTTTCACTGGAAAGTGGTTTTGTAACCATAATGGGATATGAAGCGAGGGGGCATTGCCATAAGATCGGCAATATCTATGACAAATACTTAGATCGGTGGTTTAGCAAAGTACTCGATGCCGACGAAGCACAAGAAGTAAGATGGATATTTGAAAGGATAAATTCTGCAGATGACGATATGATTGAAGGCATCAAAGAAATCACCCACTGGCTTAAAGATGAGTCAGAAGTCATACTGACTTTGGTTGATGATCACAAACTCACAGAAGCCAATGAAAAAATAAAAACAGCTCGAAAGGACATACAACAGACCCGAAGAAACATAGTAGAAGCACTGGCAGAAATGAAATTACTTCAGGCCAGTTTCATCGTATCGGCGCAAACCATATAAAGCCCCATACTAAAACTTTAAAATGAATAAATCATGAATAAGCAAGAACTTCTCCAACTCGAAAAACTGTCCAACCTTAAACCTGTCGACATTGAAAAGCAGAATACTGCTTTGTTTAGAAAGTTAAATGACACTGCCAGTCTTAAACTCAAAACCAAGATAGAGGAAAAGCTGAAAGATGCCCATCCAGAAATCATAGCCGGATTAAAAAGAGTTGATTTTTCAGCCACAAACCTAGGTAAACTAGATGTAAAATCTGTTTTGTCAAAAAATCTATTAAGCGGCAGATTAACCGCTGAAAAAAAGAAAGAATTGGAATCAGTGGTATCTAAAATTCCCGACCTGGGCAACATTGACAATGTATTGTTACCCGATGTTCCGGTTTTTATCAACCCACTATTCCACAAAGACATTCAAAAAGCAAAACTGCATCGATTAAATATAACTGCCGGCATTTCGGATGCCAAACTCGATAAGGTATACAGTAAAAATATTAACCTTAACAACCTAGAAGAAGAGAAGTTAGATAGTCTGGTTCAAGATAAGACCATTACCAAAAAAGAGGCCGAAAAATTGGCTTTGGCTTCCAGCCTCCACAATATTTTGGATGGCAGTTTTGAATTGTCAGAAGAAGTTCATAAAAATATAAAATTATCCAGTTTATCCGATCTGGCAAAGATCACTAAAGCAGAATGGAAAAAATGGATTGAAAGCTCAAAAACCGTATTGGCCGATGGAATAAGCTCAGATGATTATGCTGACTTTTTAAATAAAAAGATAGAAACACTTTTTCCAGAAATTTCTTTGACATACCATTCATCTCTGATAAAAACTCCTGAAGTTCAGGAAAGTATCAAAACTATTAAACCATTAATCGACAAGAATAATAATCTCTTTGGACTAGATTCCTTCGATCAATTGGACACTACTGGATTATCAATTTCAGAGGTTAAAAAAGTGAAAATAGAATACGAGAAATTACATCGTATGGTAAAAACCAATCCAGGTCTGCAAATCGATGAGATACTCAACGATAAAAACATTAAAATTGATGACAAAGCCAAGGTCATCAAAGATAGAACCGATCTAATCGACAAATTTATCAAGCAAAATGAAAACATTAATTTTCTTTCATTGGAATACAAGCACGATAGTGATGATTTAAGACTGCTGAATTTAAATGGATTTACAGCAACAGAAAAAACCATGGTCCTCAACTATATCAAGGCACAGCAGCGGGTCTATTCCTTTACTCAAGATGTGGAAGACAGCCAGAAAATCATGGAAGCCGGCTATCATTCTTCCTACCATGTCACTTCGGTTACTTTAAATGAATTTATTACATCGACTAAACTCGACAAAACCAAGGCCACCTTATATTTTGAAAATGCCCACATGGCCATCATTCGTACAACTGGCATGATGGGGTCAATATTGGACATTCTCACTGGCAGTTTCGACTGGACTAGGGTTGGAAACACAGGTCCCACAATAGAAGATTACTTAAGAGAGATTCCTGGTTATCAGGACTTGTTTGGGCAATTGGCTTTTTGTGATTGCCAGCATTGTCAATCCATTTATTCTCCAGCTGCCTACTTTGTTGATCTTATGCAATTCGTAGAACGATATGTCATAGACAAGCATTTTACCGGTGTTAAATCCAATCACGTACTTAATCTCAAAACTCGAAGACCTGACCTTTGGACTTTGGAATTGACCTGTGAGAACACGACCACATTAATCCCTTACTTAACCGTTATCAATGAAATTCTCGAATCCTACATTGCTCAAAAGAAAGGTTATGCAGGGGATTTAAACGACAGAGCCTCAGTAGAAAACTTTGTCTACAAACAAGAAATTGCATTGGAGAAACCGGGACCATGGAAGAACAATCTACATTCTTTTCAACAACCCTTCCATTTACCATTGGTTTCTGTACAAACTTATTTGGGGCATTTTGAAAAATCAAGAGAAGATATTGCCAATCTTCTAAAACAAAATCAACTCAACATTTCTAGGGCAAAATTTAATCTTTCCGATAAAGATTTTCATCTCATCACTACCACCGATATCAGTCCCGCCTTTATACAGAGGGTATATGGTTTAAATTTTACCGTAGTGGGTGGAAAGATTAAACCCTTTAATGCACAAAATTTGTTGAAGTCAACAGGGTCTGATAGGAAGGAATTAGGCCTTTTATTGAAGACCCTGTTTATAACCAATAATGGCAGCGACAACATTGTCATTCAAAGTGAGAAAAAAAGCCCAGAAAGCATACAAAACGACATAGAGAGAATAAAAAATCTCACTTATAGTAGTCTTGATAGACTGCATCGATTTGTTCGATTAAGAAGTGTAACGAATCTAACCATTGGGGAATTGGACTTGCTTATTGGTATGGTCAGGAATATAGGAATAGCCAACGATATCAATCCCGATGCAGTAGAGACCTTAGGCCAGTGGATTAGACTAAAAGAAAAATTAAATATCGGTGTTGAAGAACTGGCAAGTATTGTGCATTTACTCCCTGAGATATCCATAAAAGAAGATATTAGACCATTCATGGATCGATTGTTTAACCATGAAGATGTTATTGTCACTGAAGGACTGTATCCCAAAGCAGCTGTTAGACTTATTCATCCCGCGCTAGCTATCGATCAATCAACGGTTAATGCAGAATTCTCGGCATCGAGGTTATCCTCGGCATTCAACCGATCTGACGATGAAATACTGACATTGATTAATCAATTGGCACAGCCTTTGGGCATAGTTTCCCTAAATTCAGTCACCGAAAGTGAAAGAGGATTTTTACTTACTAAAGAAAATCTATCTCTATTATTCCGACACCATGCCATTGCCGAGTCGGTCAATTTACCATTGACAGATTTTTTCCGATTTATTTTACTTTCTCCTGAATTCCCCAACGGTTACCTAGAAAATTTTAATCAAATAACTAAATTTTTGGAGCTTCATACATGGTGGAAAACCTCGACTTATTCACTAGACGATTTACACTTAATACTCAAGACAGGCAACGTAGTAGACAGCTCCAGATATATATCGTCAGATGAGGTATCCAAAGAAATAATTCAGACGATATCTGAGGGTAATCAGATGCTGTTTGCAGATACCGTTTTTTCATTTTTAGATGATATTACGGAAGACCAATCCAAAGAGATAATTAGTCAAAACATTAATGTCATAGAACTCTCCCCAGACGGGACAAATTATTGGTTGAAAAAGGAATTCAATCCCAATAGCGCGATAAATCTTCCTGTGGGAATTAGCCTTGCAGAAATCGACCTAAGAAAGGTATTAATATCTTATCACAGTCAACATTTAATTCCTTTTCACTTGTCGGGAAAATTAAATTTGACGGAGAATGCCATTGTCAAACTAGCCGAAGCCATAAGTTACGATTTAAACAATGATGCATTGACACTGGAACTCCAAAACAATACCGATCCATCGGTGGCATTGAAGAGTTTAATCGACGAATTAGTTCCGATTAGTATTTTATTAAAGGACAAAAAATACAATGACGAGGCTATTGTATACATAGCGGATAATCTACCATCTCTGGGCATAGGCGATATTAAATCATTAAATCTTCAGAATATTCGCAGCCTCCATTCTTACTCTTCATTTATAAAGACAACAGACGATGGCAGTAATAATGTAGCAGACTTATCCACCGTCATCAACGGATATTCTGCAGTCAATCAATATCAAAATGTCGATCAAAAATTATTGGCTCAACAACTGGAGATCGAAGAAAATACTTTACTCGGAATCCACCCTTTGGCAGTCGGTTTTACCCATGCCATCCCAGCATTGAATTTTTATCGAAATATTTCAACGGTATGCCAATACATAGGTATTGGAGGCAGCACATTAACTAAAATAATTTCAACTGATTACGACATATTGACTGAGGCCAATTTGGAAATTTTAGCGGCTTTCCGCAGCAAATATAAAGATGAGGAAGAAAGGAAAGAGAAATTGGAGAAATATCAAGATAGTTTATTGGGCAAAAAAAGAGCATCCCTTACCAACTATCTCATACATTCTGGATTCCCACAATTTGAAAACACCAATGACCTCTATCACTATTTTCTTATAGATACGGAAATGGAAGGCTGTTCGAGAACTTCTCGACTGGTAGCAGCCACCATGAGTTTGCAATTGTACATCCACCGCATTTTACTGAATTTGGAACAAGATGGACAAGAGCCCGGTACTGTGGGAAGAATCTACGTTCAACCCGATGATATTCCAAGTGATGAATGGGTGTGGCGGAAAAATTATAGGGTCTGGGAGGCCAATAGAAAAGTCTTCCTTTACCCGGAAAATTATATAGAACCCGATCTCAGAGATAATAAAACCCCATTATTCAAAGAATTGGAGTCTGAATTGTTACAAAAAGAAATCAATGCTGATAATGTATTGGATGCTTATGCCAAGTACATGAGAGGGTTTGACGAAGTAGCGCATCTAAAGATTGCAGGTTCCTTTCATGAAAAAGATGAAGAATCCGCTACCGATGTCCTTCATTTGTTTGGTGTAACTGCAGATGAGCCCCCGATGTACTATTACAGAACAGTAGAAAATTTATATTATTCAGAAAAAAGAGACGACAGAGGATTAGTTTGGGAGCCCTGGCAGAAAATCAATGTTCAAATTCCGGTGAGAAAGGTAGCCCCCATTACCTACAACGGACGACTACATGTTTTTTGGACTCGAATCACCAGCCTTGCCAATACAGTATTTGACAACAATCGGTCAATTTTTACCGGCTATAGCCATAAGGTATCTATAGAATTTACGACCCTAAAATTGGATGGGACTTGGACTCCGCCACAAAAATTAAATTTAAAAGAATGTTATCCTTATGAAGGCAACGGCGTTATACAAGATCCATTGGCAGATCGCTACGAAATAGATGATTTTACGGGATCCTTACACGATGCACTTAGATCATTTCCATTCTTCGATTTTTCAAGTGTCAATGATGCAATTCGAGAAATGAAAAAACCCAGATATGCCCTGTCTACCCATTATGAGCCAGTAGACGAATATACCTTGCAAGGATTTTTATGGGATCAAGTATACCCTTATGTAGACTCCTCAGGTAGGTTGATCATTACCGGTGCGGGATACCAAATGAGAGCCGCTATTGACTTCTACAATCTAAATATCCAAAATAATGGAATACAAATCAGCAGTTTTACAAACGACCCTGTCCAAGAAACATGGCACTTCGTTAAAGATAAGGTAGCGAAGCGTATAGAAAAATCGGGAAATTCTCTTTACAGAGCATCTGCACCCAGCATACAACTGTTTGACAATTACGCTTACGGAGCTCTTATTACCAATACGTCAAAATCCAATACCCTACTTAAACGACTTTGGTCTACCAGTACATTAGACTATTCCTTTGATCATATAAGTCAGAATAAATTAGCTACTGTTGCTAGTGGAAGTTTGATTCAGACCATAAATGGAGGTTTTAGCGATGCCATCATCGATGTAAATGGTGATCTACTTCTTTTGCAAGGTGGTCCAGTTGATGGAAATGGCTTTATATTGAAGCGATTAGGTACTACCCTAAGTGAAACGCTAACCAGAACTTTGTTTACCAGCGGAGTGGATACGGCCTTAAATATTGCCACTCAAAAAGCACTCAAAGAATTAAATGCCCCCATAAATCTACCACCGGGATCTGGAGTTGAAAACAAGGTCATTACCCAGAAAATAGACTGGAAAGGTGGTTATGGAATTTACTATCGAGAAATATTTTTTCAAATCCCCTTTTTGTTGGCCAATCATCTCAATAGTCAGGGCAAGTATGCCGATGCTCAAAAGTGGTATCACTACATTTTCAACCCTGGTGCCAATGAAATCATCACCTTCCCAGCAGGTGCTACGCCAGCTCAAAAGAAAAAAATGGAATTGGATCGAAACTGGCAATACCTAGAATTCCGAGAAATCGACGCCCAAACTTTAAGGGAGCAGCTCAACGACAAAACTGCCATTGAGGCATATAAAAAAGATCCCTTTAACCCCCATGCTATAGCCCGACTTCGAATGAGTGCTTACCAGAAGTGTATCGTGATGAAATACATCGACAATTTACTCGATTGGGGAGATCAATTATTTACTCGAGACACCATGGAATCAATCAATGAAGCCTCCCTGCTCTATATGATAGCAAAGGAAATCCTCGGTGATCGACCCATCGAAATCGGAGATTGTGGAGAGGGAAAAATATCACCAAAAAACTATGCCAATATCCAACCTCTACTCGATAAAGGTTCGGAGTTTTTAGCTGAATTGGAAACCTATACCATAGTGCGTACTCCAAGTAAACCAGTCTTTAGAGGATCGAAAATTTTAAAAGCAAAATCAGAAATTATAGCGGCATCCAACAAGGCGCTATCCAGGTATTCTACTTCCAAGTCTACAGCCATGAAATCAATGACCTATGATGTTACGATGAAGGAATTCCAAGAATTGAAAGGTCTGCGCAAAGAATTACTACCTTCAGTAACGGCCAGAGCTATAGATGATAGGTTTACAGGAGCATTCTCAAAAGGAGTAAACAGAACGGTAGGCTGGAAAAAAGATTCAATTTATGTGAGAAACCGGTATAAAATTCCATCTTTTGGGATAAGCATTATTCGTCAAGTATCTCCAGTGTTTTGTGTACCGGGCAATACCGATTTGTTGGATTATTACAATCGAGTAGATGATAGAATGTATAAGATTCGCAATTGTATGAATATTCTCGGACAGAGAAGACAATTGGCTCTATTTGCACCGGTGATTGATCCTAGATTATTGGTCCGAGCTGCAGCAGCAGGGCTTTCATTAGATGATGTACTCAATGCCACGTCGGGCAATCTCCCCCCCTATCGCTTTGCTTATATTTTGGAAAGAGCCAAGGCATTTACTTCTGTAGTTCAAAGCTTTGGAGCTTCCTTGCTCAATGCTATGGAGAAAAGAGATGGCGATGAATTGTCATTAATACGAATGACCCAGCAGCAAAACCTTCTCGAAATGACTACGAGAAGCCGAGAATTGGAAATCAAGAGCGCCGAAGAGGGGATAAAAGTATTGAATGACAGAATAGAGTCTTTAGATTATCAGATTGGATACTACGAAGGTTTAATCGCGGAAAATAGAAGTGGGTGGGAAATTGCACAATCCGTTGGACGACATACTTCATCCATTATCTCTGGCGTAGCACTTCCACTTTGGAGTTTAACTGGTGTATTTGGTTTAATCCCTCAAGTTGGCTCTCCTTTTGCCATGAAATATGGAGGGGTAGAGTTAAAAGGTGGATCTGAGGGATTTGCCAAAGCCGTGGATACTGGTGCCGCAGTTAGTGAAGCTTTGGCAGCATCATCTGGTCTGGAAGCAGGATTTGATCGCAGGTCTACCGGTTGGTCACACCAGAAAAAAACTTTGGAATTCGAAAAGAAACAGACTGAGAAAAACCTAATTGCTGCTGAGATTAGAAGAGACATACTGATTGAAGGCCTCATGAGCCATCAAAAAAATGTAGAACACAACCAAGAAGTAATCGATTATTATGGTACAAAATTCTCCAACCTGGGCTTATACACTTGGTTGTCTTCCACCATGCAGAGATTATACAAGGAATCCTATAACAATGCATTGGCCATTGCCCGGTTAGCGGAACAAGCCTTTAGATATGAGCGCGACGCCAACACCTTTTTTATTACTGATTCTTATTTTGATGGGACTAGAGGTGGCTTATTGGCAGGTGAGCAATTGTTAATGGCTTTACAAAATATGGAACGCAGTTATTTGGAAACAAATTATCGTAAAAATGAAATTGACCAAGCCTTTTCATTAACACAAATTGATCCTGGGGCACTTTTAACCCTTAAACAAATTGGGACTTGTAATTTCAGTATCCCCGAAATATATTTCGATATGTTTTATCCCGGTCAATACCGACGTAAAATACAGTCGGTACGCTTGACCATACCCTGTGTTACCGGACCATTCACCAATGTAGGCGCAACCTTGTCCATGACATCTAGCCAAATCAGAATGGAAGCAAAATTGGGTAATGCCGAATTAAAAGATGTACCAAAGTCTCGAACTACGGTAATCGCTACCAGTACAGCGCAAAATGATGCCGGTGTTTTTCAACTCAACTTTAGAGATGATAGATACATGCCTTTTGAAGGAGGCGGAGCCGTTAGTTCTTGGAAACTTGACCTACCCAAATCATTTAAACAATTTGATTATCAAACCATCAACGATATCATTATACATATAAGCTATACGGCTGACTATGATGAATTGTTCCGAGACAAGGTGGAGGAGCAAAACGATGCAGTTGAAGGTACCTTGGTCAATATTCTAAAAAATAATCCAATGTCTCGCAGTATTAGTTTGAGACAGGAATTTTCAACTGATTTTCATCGATTGACTGAACTAGTAATCAATACTGATATTCTGATAAAAATCCAGAATAAACACTTTCCACTGTTTCTTAATGGAAAGCCCTTGAGTATTACCAAAGCTAGTTTGATTCTTGTTAATCCGACAGGACAAACCGTCAATGGATTTAGAATAAGCATCAATGGTGTTGAGCAAAATGGCTTTATAAAAGATGCGGCCTTTGGCAATCTTTATGCCAAAGACTTAGGCAATTTATTCAATGCTGGCATTATAAAAGATCATACGATAAGGGTAATTGCCTCAGGGGATTTGGCCGTTAATAATCCCCCACCGGGCCCCATTCCAGCGTTGGATACGGAGAAGTTATTGGATGTAGTATTGTATATAGAGTATAAATTGGCTTAAGTTGTAAAGCGGTTGGGGTAAACCTAATTAGGGCAAACACCTAGGTTTGTCCTAATGGTATGGGCAAGATTATTAATCGTTGATAGGGTTTATATTATCTGCATCCCATTTCATTGGATTAGATCTGATGTAATTCACAATGTTATTATACGATCTTTCATTGCGGATTATATGTTCCCAATAATTGCGCTGCCATAATTTTCCATCAAATGGTTGCCAACCTTTTGATTTATACGAATTACATTTTATAATGACGGAAAAGATTTCGAGAATATTTGAAGTTTGACGAGGCTAAAAACACAGGCATAGCCGTAGCTACGGCGAGTATTTTAAACGAAGTAAAACTTCAAATAAATCGAAAGATTACCGTTAATTATAAATGTAATTCGTATTAACCCCGCGGATATATTCATTCGTTGTCATGGTTTTAAACCATTGTACGATTTGCGGCAGGGACGTACCTGTGTTTGGGCAAACACCTAGGTTTGCCTTAATGGTATGGGCAAGATTATTAATCGTTGATAGGGTTTATATTATCTGCATCCCATTTCATTGGATTAGATCTGATGTAATTCACAATGTTATTATACGATCTTTCATTGCGGATTATATGTTCCCAATAATTGCGCTGCCATAATTTTCCATCAAATGGTTGCCAACCTTTTGATTTAACCCCGCGGATATATTCATTCGTTGTCATGGTTTTAAACCATTGTACGATTTGCGGCAGGGGCGTACCTGTGCTTGGGCAAACACGTAGGTTTGCCCCTACGATGCAATGAAAATGGTTAGGCATAATTATCATTTCACCACATTTGACATGGGTATATTTATTTTCTAATTCAAAATACCATTTTTCGACCATCCTACCTGCATCATTTAATATCATTTTACCGTATAATATTTCACCCAAGAGGCATATTCTGTTTTTAATGCATATCGTTATAAAATACGAACCCGGTTGAGAATAATCATATCCTTTTAATCGGATAGATCTTCGGTGATGGATATTTGGATTGTATTTTTTCATACTTCTATTCATTTACTCTTCAGCTCAAAATAATATGGATAGAAAAGATTAAAAATCACCTATATGATTTCGATTCTATAAAGGATATTTCAACGTTAATCCTTTCATATCTATCTTAATAAGATCATAAGAAGAACAGGCAAATAATTCGACATTTCAAAATATTCAATCTTATTTATTATTCGTAAAGATAGTGAATCCTTCAGCGTTATAACCATTACGCAAGTACAATTTATGAGGTATAATGCTTGTAATCAACTTCCACCGAGACAAAACATTATAGACTATCGTCGTATATTTATTAATGAGAATCCACACGAAATACCAAAAAACCATAATTCGATTTGTTTGTATCGTCTAAATTGAAGCTCTATCGACAAAATAATATTACCCAAGCGAAAAATGCATCGATAGATACAAAATCTAAAAAATTAAGTCATGCTATATTGAAAAATTTGTACTTTACTAAACGCAACTTGCGTTATACAAAATCGTCGGTACAAACAGATAAAATGATAGAAAGTATAGAAAATATTGAATTGCAATTTTTGACCATCAATGACTATCAAGAATTGAAAGAAGCCATGATAGAGGCCTATTCTAGTATGCCAAATGCCTATTGGAAAGAATCTCATATTGAGTCACTTATAGCTAAATTTCCAGAAGGTCAAGTTGTCATTAAAATTAATGATCAATTAGCGGGATGCGCATTATCCATTATCGTGGACTACGACAAATTCGATGACCATCATACTTACAACGAAATTACGGGCAATTATACCTTTGATACCCACCATCAAGATGGAGATGTACTTTATGGAATCGATGTATTTATAAAGCCAGAATACAGGGGGCTTCGTCTCGGTCGCAGATTATATGATTATAGAAAAGAACTTTGTGAAAAACTCAATCTACGCGGCATAGCCTTCGGTGGAAGAATTCCAAATTATCACAAATATGCCGACACCATAAGTCCCTTGGAATATATAGCCAAGGTCAAAAGAAAAGAGATTCACGATCCTGTCTTGAATTTTCAAATTTCCAATGACTTTCATCCTTCTAAGGTATTAAAAGGATACTTGGAGGGCGATGAAGCGTCCAATGAATACGCTGTGCTTCTCCAATGGAATAATGTATACTATACCAAAAAGACAACCAAAGCAACGACTAAGAAAA
This sequence comes from Membranihabitans marinus, assembly GCF_021729155.1. Taxonomy (GTDB): domain Bacteria; phylum Bacteroidota; class Bacteroidia; order Chitinophagales; family Saprospiraceae; genus Membranihabitans; species Membranihabitans marinus. The sequence continues at coordinate 25,129 of NZ_JAJQYA010000035.1, forward strand.
AAGTAGTCAGACTCGGCTTAATCCAATGGCAGATGAGGTTGTACAAAAATTTGGAAGAATTAATGCAGCAAGTCGAATATTTTGTGGATGCCGTTTCTGCATATCGTTCGGATTTTGCTTTATTTCCCGAATTCTTTAATGCGCCGTTAATGGCGGATAACAATCATTTGCCCGAATCGGAAGCCATTCGAAGACTGGCCCAACACACCCCAGAAATAGTACAACGGTTTTCGGAGCTAGCAATCTCTTACAATATAAATATCTTGACGGGAAGCATGCCGGAGGTCAAAGATGACTTATTGTACAATGCTGGCTACCTATGCAAACGAGATGGTAGTACGGAAAGATATGAAAAGCTTCACGTTACTCCAGACGAAGCCAAGATATGGGGAATGCAAGGTGGCCATGAATTGAGAACCTATGATACGGATTGTGGAAAGGTGGGAGTATTAATTTGTTACGATTCAGAATTCCCAGAATTGAGCAGGCTATTGGCCGACGAAGGCATGGACATACTCTTTATCCCCTTTTTGACAGATACACAAAATGGGTATTCTCGAGTGCGTCATTGTGCTCAAGCTCGAGCCATTGAGAATGAATGTTACGTCGCTATTGCGGGAAGTGTGGGCAACCTTCCCAAAGTCAATAACATGGATATTCAATTTGCTCAATCCATGGTGTTTACACCTTGTGATTTTTCATTTCCAGCCAACGGCATCAAGGCGGAGGCCACCACCAATACGGAGATGATATTAATCGCCGACGTAGATATTGATTTATTGCGGGAATTAAATGAATTTGGTAGTGTGCGAAACCTGAGGGATCGACGAACCGACCTCTTTGAATTAAAGAAAAAGAAGAAATAATCTTAATTTGAATAAAATTCCTAAGATTGAAAATTTCTTTGATCGTATACTAATAGTTTCACCCCTTAACCACAAGTCATATAAGTTTCTTTATGAATAAATAATATTGAACACTCATAAGATGGGAGATATTTCAGCAAATTCCTAAGGAAATTCAAGAATGAGCTTTGTGAAAGACTCATCAAAAAGATGCAGCTTCGAATCTAAATGATCTCAAAAATCCTCTGGGGAATAGGTTATAAGAAATACATTTTATCATGACGGATGACTGAACATGACTGAATGAAGCTCACGACCGAATGTAGTTCGAAGAACCGTAGACCTTAAATAGGTCTAGGATGAGGGAGCCAGACCACAGTGTCGTGGGTGTGAACGAGCAAAATACGAAGTATCCAATGTCCTAAATGGACATTGGGCGAGAGAAGTCGCAGCCACTGTGCTGCGACGAGAATTCATTTATATTGATAAGTATTAAATTTCATTTTACAATATAATATAATAGCATTGAAGGAACCGAAACCACCGTGTTTCGGGTGGATGACTGAACGAAATGCACGACTGAATAAAGTTGCTCAAAGAGCAACCAGATGAACTAAATGTTCATCTGATGAAGGAGCCACGACCACAGCGTCGTGGATGGGTTGGCTCGTAAATCGACCTTTGGTGAAGATGACCGAGCAAAGTTGCTCCTTAGAGCAACCAAATGTCCTTAATGGACATTTGGCGAGGGAACCGAGACCACTGGGCTCGGGTGGGAAGGAAGCCACTGGCTCCGGCGTGACTACAACATAAATCGATAGGTTTTTAGCCATTGTGGTCCAGCGTGGTTGCCCCGTAAATCTTCAGGAATTTAGCCACTGCGCCGAGGATGGGTTGACCTCGCGTCTCCCAAAATTGTCATTTGAGATGCAAAGCATAGCTTCTATTCGTTGAGGCGTGATTGATCTATAATTCGTCATTATATGGTCTAAAGTACTGATATTTTTGCATGGATTTGTCACACTTTTTGCCCAGTATCTCTTATGTCCCCCGCTGGCGGGGGTTAGGGGGTGGATATGCCATAAAATTTGTATTAATATTAGATTACCGAGTATATCGTCACCAAACAACATTTTTCTATCAAATTCAATGATTGATGTGAATTGAAGATAACATAAATGGTGATGGTCATGGATTTGTCACACTTTTTGCCCAATCTATCCTATTATATCATTACAAAAAATGAAAATATATTATCTCTTCGATTCGGAAGATTGACAATGCAAAAAGTCCGCCATAGCAACATTGTTTGATGCTTTATAGACCTCACCCACCCGAGGGAATAATCCCTCGGTTCCCTCATCAAATGCCTTTAGTAGGCATTTGGCTCTGTGAGCTGCATTCGGTCACCCACGGCTATGACATATCATCCCTACAGGATGACTGAATATAGTTTCCTTTCAGACTACTTCATTCTGTCGTGTCTCTACAGTGAGGTGTGTGGACTTAGAAATAAAACCCCAAATTTCCACATAAAAATAGGCATAAATCAATAATATATTTGTCGACCATTTGGAGAAAAAAAGCCAAAATTTTAATTTAATGTCGCTAAATATTTTTTTACTGTAAAGCAAGTATTAAACACTATACCTAAAACTTTAAATGAAAATGGACATTAACGAAATTGTAGAGGATTTTATTAAGGTACTAGAAAACAGAGAAAGTTTTGATGAAGTACTGGAATTTTATCATCCTGAAATAGAGCAAATTGAATTCCCCAACACCCTTACCACCAATAAGACCGTACGCAATTATAAGGAGTTGGCTATAGCTGCAGAAAAGGGAAAGGCTGTGTTAAAAAAAGAGACCTATAAAATATTAAAAAAATATACATTCGACAACGTTGTCATCATTGAAGCACAATGGACAGGAATACTGGCCATCCCAATAGGAAAACTAAAACCGGGAGATGTAATGACTGCCCATTTTGCACAATTTTATGAATTTAAAGATGGAAAGATCATAAAACAAAGAAACTATGATTGTTTTGATCCATTTAAATAGTTAGATTATACAGCAAGTCAGTTTGGGAAGTTTCTATAAATGTATTCCGTATAACATGTCGCCACTCTGTGGCTATTTGTATCACTATGTTTACTGTATTCGATAAAAATAGGATATACTGTTTGTTTATATTCAAAAGTAAAATCCTGAAATATTCAAAGAATAGTCCTGAAAGAGGAGCTCTGAGCCGCTGCACTGATAGCAATCGCAGCCTTGCACTGAGTGCAGTCAATATCTGTCAGTCGAAGTGGACGCAATGTATTAGTATAGAGTGAAAGAATGAAATGCAGGTTGGTAGAGTCATGACCGAATGATATTGTAAACATATTACATTAACTCTCTGATATTAAAAGACATAAAAAAGGGAAACATTATATCAATGTTTCCCTTCAGTACCCGAGGTGGGACTTGAACCCACACGACCTAATGGTCACAGGATTTTAAGTCCTGCGTGTCTACCAATTCCACCACCCGGGCAGTACTGTGCCGCTCTCTTCAAGCGATTGCAAATGTAACATCAAATTTTTATATCTTCAAACTTTTATTGAAAAATAAATTCTAAATTTTTTTTCGAAAAATATTTGTGTTTTAAGAATAACTACTATATTTGCATTCGCTTTTACAAAGAAGTCATACGGATTTCCAAAAGCACAATGCGAAAGTAGCTCAGCTGGTAGAGCACGACCTTGCCAAGGTCGGGGTCGCGGGTTCGAATCCCGTCTTTCGCTCACTAAAAAAAGAGTCTTACCACAAGTAAGACTCTTTTTTATTTTCAGCAATTTATATCCTTTAAAGTTTTGTTTTACTCCCCTACTCCTCTACTCCGCTGTAGATGTGGAAGTATTTTGAGGACTCCGTTGAGTTGCCCAATAAATAATAAAACCTCCAGTTAAAAACATAATTATACTATACACTGCTGGCGCAATGGCGAAAACGGGATTTTCAAGCAATCCAACGGCAATAGCCAAAGCCAAAGTTCCATTTTGAATACCAGACTCGACCGAGATACTGATGGATTGAAAGGTAGATAACTTCAATAATTTGGCCGTAAAATATCCTATAAACATCGACAAGGCATTGAGCAAAAAAGTAGCTACTCCCACTTGGGCAAAATATCCGGGCAACACATCTTTTTCTTTGACTATAATACCAATTATAATGACAAATAGTAAAACGGCAGATGCTATTCGAACCGGCTTTGCCATTTTTTCCGCAAAGCGATTCATATATCGCTTGACCATCATCCCAAAGGCTACAGGTATTATAATAACAATACACATTTTTTTAATCGTATCTATTACATCGAGTTGAACCATAGCAGTTTGGGATAAGAGATGGTTCATTGAAAAATTGATAATAAGTGGAATGGTAAACACCGTCACTATACTGGAGATGGCTGTTAATGAAACCGACAAAGCGGTATCCCCTTTCGCTAAATGGACAATAAGATTGGATGTTGGTCCACCTGGACAAGCCGCTAGAATCATCAAACCAACCGCTATTTCTGCTGGTATGGACAATAGAGTAATTAAGATTAAACCCAGTATGGGCAAAATAATGAGTTGATTAAACAAACCTAAAATAACGGCCTTGGGATATTTAACCACTCGCTTAAAATCTTGAATGGTAAGGGACAGCCCCATTCCCCACATAATAATAACCAAGGCCAAACTTAAAATTAGATTAGAAACACTATCCATAAATTTTATATTTTATAATTAAATCAAAACATAGATCCATCCTAAAGTTATTATTATTATCTAAATTTTCATCATTAAGATCAAATAATTATATTATTTGGATAAAGTGAAGTCCAATAAAAAATCTCACTAATTGATATATTTGGGTTAAAATACAGCCGATATATAAAGTATTTATATTAAGTTGATTAAATTAGCCTAATTATAAATCTATCTACTGATAATCTATATATGAAAAATCTTGTAATTGCACTCTTTACTATCCTCAGTATTCCTGCTTTATACAGTCAGGATATCGTTTGGTCCACTAATCGTCCGCAAAACACACTCATAGAAGGTTGTGGTGCAGGCGAAATTATCCTAACCAATAGCAGTAATCAAGACAAGATGGTAGCCATCAATTTGAGCGGTAATTACAGCCCATCTGATATATCCACATCCATCCTCAACAATATTTCGATTGCAGGAAACAATACAGTAATTCTCAGCCTATCAGCCATCGATGATGGAATAGATGAATCTGGAGAAAACATCACATTTACAATATCCCCTGAAGGTGAATCAGATATCGTCATCACTTGGAATATAGAGGACACTATTACTTTGTCAACCTCAGTAGAGGACGAATTGACCACATGTCCAGACAACGAAATATCTTTAACCGCTTCATCCAATGCCAATATCACTTGGATGCCAGGAAATGTAACCGACGAAACATTTGAGTTTTATTTTGAAGAAGAAACAGATATCACAGTTCATGCTAGCCAAGGGAATTGTATGGTCAGCAAAGAAATCAAGGTGATACCGACTACTTTTGTAAATATCGATGAAGACAGTGATACACTATACTGGTGTAAGAGCCCTGATGCCATGACCATTACAGCCACAAGTTTTGATAACAATGCCATACAATGGAGTTCTGAGGGATTTAAATTTACCCCTATCAGTGTCAATGAAATTCAAATTATTCCTGAATCATCGGGTTATTTATATGCGAGTACTACATTAAACGGTTGTACTAATCGCGACACCCTATTTATACAAGTAGACAGCCTTCCAGAAATAGTCATCGATACCATTCCCAGTAAAGACCCTTACTGTCCTGGGGAAATTGTATCCATCTATGGTATGAAATTACAACAAGATCTTTACCCGGCTGCAGTATATGAATGGACGCCCAATACTGGTGCGATTTCGGATACAGATAAAGCCAATTTTACTATATCCACATCTGACACCATTACCTATGTCAGAACCACGACCAATAATGCCTGTGTAAGTATGGATAGTGTAACTTTAAATGTCGACAATCCTCCCATTGAGTTAAACTTTACCGACACCACAATATGTCCAAATCAAACGGTGGAAATAATACTTGAAAATCCTGAGACTTTCGAAAAATTTGAATGGTCACCAGAGGACAAAGTCAGTTGTACAGAATGTACCAATCCCAAGGTTACCACGGCGGAATCGACAACCATACAATTGATGTTGGAAACAGAACACTGTCCTACCAGTGCCTCTGTTAGCATAAATGTCAGTCCACCGATGCCATTGACAATATCAGGTACGCGACCAGTTTGCCCCGATGAAGATGTAGTATTGACCATTGCTGAGAGAGACGATTACGAATCTTTTAGCTGGACAGGAAATGTAGACTTTTCTTGTAATGATTGTCCTGATCCCACTGTTTCTTCAGGTCAGACCAACAACGTCGGTGTAACTGCCGTCAATAGTGAAGGATGCTTTGGTATCGGTAGTTTTATCTACCAAGTTTTTCCAACGCCGAGTATTGGCATTCAAATTGACAAAGATGAAGTTGCTCAAGGAGAAACCGTACTTGCTTCATTGGTCACCAATGCTACCGATGATTTCATGGACATCGTATGGGAAGTAAATGGCGAAATTGTAGACGGTTCGGAACTGATGAATAATGTTGTTATGGATAAAGAAAATAACACCATCAAGGTTACTGCACTTACCAATAATGGATGTATGGTCATGGCAACCTTAGATGTAGCCACAGTTCCCCCCTCTTATAAAATACCAAATGCATTTACACCCAACGGTACCGCCAACAACTTGTTTAGAGTAATCATTACTGGCAATTTAATGGTTCAGTCAATGAAGGTCTATGCAAGATGGGGAGGTTTAGTGTTTTCTGATTCTTCTGCCGATGGTTGGGATGGAACAAAGGACGGCAAATCACTTCCTTCTGACACCTATGTTTATCTTATTGAAATGAGATATCCTGATGGCAGTGTCGAAGAACTAAAAGGAGAAGTAACACTTCTAAACTAAGTTAGTACCGTCTAAAAATTTACTATTATTATATTCAAAATCCCAAGATTTTGACCTTGTATCGGAGTTGGACTACCGATGCGAAAGTAGTGGGCAATACTGTGAAAAAATATTCTAAATAATAATAAAAAACTTGCTAAAATCCGTAACGTTTTTGTTTCCCAGTCGTTATTAAAGTATAATTATATTCCAGTAAACATATTCAATTAATCTCAATGCAAAATCAACCACCGCCAACTGTTCTCCCCAACAAAGAAAATGAACCATTGTTGAAACTTCCTGAAAATTTATCCAGAACTATAAAGCATCAGTTAGGATTATTAATGGAACCATTTTCTTCTACAGATGTACTGAATGCCAAAATTAAGCGGGTATTTTTTATCCCTAAAAATGAAGGTTAAAAGAAACAACTAATTTAGCAACGCGAAAAGGGAAGCCCATTTTTTAATGAACTTCCCTTTTTTTATTAAACTATACTTTATTAGTCTATTCTATAGGAACATCTCCAGCTCTTATTAATTCTGGCTCAGAAGCCGTACAATCTACTATACTGGACAATTTAGTTTCCAACACACCTCCATCGACGATTACATCGACCAACTTACCAACTCTATCCTCGATATCAATAGGATCGGGAAAGAACTGATTGTCCACCTTAAATGAAGTACTGACTAGGTAATCATCAATATTATTCAATAAATACATGGCTATAGGATTACTGGGTATTCTAAAACCAATGGTTTTCCGACGACTCTGTACGATCTTGGGCACTTTAGAATTGGCATTGAGGATAAAGGTAAAAGGTCCGGGGACATTTCTTTTCATCAATTTAAATACCTCATTGGGAATAGGAGTAGTCAATTTAGCAGTCACACTAATATCGGGACTCATTATCGTCATAAGTTGTTTATGGGAATCATTGCCTTTGATACGATGAATCCTTGCAATGCCGTCCTTGTTATTGGCCAAGCAGCCCAATGCATATACCGTATCGGTAGGGTATACAATAACTCCCCCACCCTGCAATATATCCAAAACCTGTTTCATCTTCCTAACTTCGGGATTCTCAGAATGCACACTTATGATCATAATTCAATATATTTTTATTCTTCTAAATCATCCAACATATTGGCCAATAAATCATTAAAACTCAAATGACCATCCCACATCTCTTTGTTCAACACATTGATCTCGGCCAATGAATGCAAGATAAACTCTTTCCAAAACAAAGGCTGGGTTGGATTGTCGATATAATCAAATACAATTTCATTTAGACCGGGAATTAAATTCAACTTATCTGCAAAATCCTTCTCACTATCGTCATTGACCAACTCGACAATATTTCCGGTAGAAAACCATTTTCTCAACACTTGAAATTGAGCATCTTTGTCCAACATCCGATTGGCATGAGGGAATAACACTTTAAATTCATCTTTAATAGCATCGCCAATTAAGTCTACAGCTACTTGGTAAGCTCCTTCTTGCTCTCCTTCATACACCAACTCCACCTTTCCAGTAATTGAAGGTATCATAGCGTAAATATCAGATATTCTCACTACAGCTTCACTCTCTTGATTCATCAACATCCTTCGTTCAACAGCACTCAGTATATTTTCATAGGCTGTTATCGACAACCTTGCCGACACCCCACTTTTTTCATCTACCATCTCACTGTCACGAGCAATAAAACCCACTCTCTCAATAATGTTTAATATTGTATCGGGCACCACAATTTCCGGTCTGGTCGGAATTTTCCTCGCTTCTTGTAAAGTAATGGCCTTAGCATCTTCAATGGATACCGGATAATGAGTAAGTATTTGGCTTCCAATTCTATCTTTTAAAGGAGTAACTATACTCCCTCTATTGGTATAATCTTCTGGATTGGCCGTAAACACAAATTGAATATCCAATGGTAGGCGCATCTTAAATCCTCTTATCTGAACATCACCTTCTTGTAGAATATTAAATAAACCAACTTGGATTCTAGCTTGTAAATCTGGCAATTCATTGATCACAAAGATCGACCGATTGGCTCTGGGCAATAAACCATAGTGCACGACTCTCTCGTCGGAATAGGACAATTTAAGCGTGGCCGCTTTAATCGGATCAATATCACCGATTAAATCAGCTACAGTAACGTCCGGAGTCGCCAATTTCTCCACAAAACGCTGAGATCTATGCACCCATTCAATAGGGGTATCATCCCCGTGCTTTTTTATTAATTCACGAGCGTAAATAGAAATCGGTTTAAGTGGATCATCATTTATTTCTGACCCCTTCACTATCGGAATATATTCATCCAATAAGTCTATCATAGATCGAGCAATTCTCGTTTTGGCCTGTCCACGCAAACCCAATAATAGGATATTGTGTTGTGACAACAACGCCCGCTCTACATCGGGGATTACCGTTGTTTTATAGCCAACTATTCCTTCAAATAAATCTTCCTTCTTACTTATTTTACTTACTAAATTACTTCTTATTTCTTCTTTTATAGATTTTGACTGGTAGCCTTCGGCCAACAGTTGTTTTAATGTGGTATCTGCTTTCATATATGTTTGGTGATTACTGTTTTAATGGTTAACAACCTATTCAATCAAATTCCATGGTATCAAAAATCTCAATCACCCCTTTACAGGATAGACTAAGTACGACTCAACCTTGAACATGACTTCTCCGTCGTGCTGTATAAATCTAACAAAATTTTACAGCAAAATCAAAATTTCAAATTTTATAAACCAAAGTATTGCTCTTCGTAAACAGAGAAACGAAAAATTCAGCCACAATGTTGAATAATTATTATAATATTTCTCAGCACAAAAAATGAAAATTTAGACCGTCTCCTTAGAATTTAGAAAAAAAGCGATATTTGAAACATTGGAAATATTTTAGTTACTCAAAAACAAGTCAAAAATCAATGTATAATTATCCTATATTCCGTTCAAAATCGTTCAAAAATATTCTCTAAATTTAAGATAATATGATGAATAGAAACATTCGCTTATAAAATCATTCCAGATACACTGAAAAAATAAAAAGATTAAATACACCATTCATATATTAAACTATCAATATTTGCCCTTTAAAACCATAGATTTCTTCCTAAAGGCCAATTATCCTTCTCATAACTATGAAGTCATCATATGGGATGATGGATCTTCAAAGGATATAAGAGATTCCATAACAAAATACATTGCACCCCACCCTAACTTCAAATTAAAATGGCAAAATGAAAACATAGGACGAGCCAAAATGAGACAGAAGATACTGTCGAGCCACAGTGAACAATGGGCAGTTTTTTTGGATAGTGATATGGTGCCAATGTCTGGTTTTTTTCAAATATTAGATGACCATCTCAATAATATAAACGCTGTGTATTCAGGTGGATTTCAATATCCCCAGAAAATCAATCATCCCGAATTACTTCTTCATTGGATATATGGTACCCAAAGGGAAACTAAGAGCCAACATGGATTTAAGACAGGGTTGTTCGCTGTGCATCAATCCACAATAAAGAAACTGAGTTTTGATACTTCATTCACTCAATATGGACACGAAGATACCGTATTGGGACATCAACTAAAACTTCAAGAAATTAAAATAGAGTTGCTTCCCCATTTGGCTACCCATACAGGACTGCATTCCCGAACTGTATTTATACAACATCAATTACAGGCAGTCGAAAATTTAGTAAACATCACAGATAAGTATCCAAGCTTGCAGACATCATTAATAAAATGGGGAAATTTTTGTAGTAAAAGCCGTTTATTGACCAATCTATTGACCATGTCATTCACAAAAAATATCTCCCTAAGGATACTTCATTCTAAAACTCCAAGACTATGGGCTTTAGACGTATTGAAACTCAGTCATTATATAGAAAATAAAAAGAATAGAATTTAAATCGTTGTAAAGGTAATTATCTCAATATACTCACCCCACATAGTCATACCTTGAATATCGGGTCGCAATATGGCCTCTATTTCAATAGTTTTCCCCTTTAGTTTCAATTGCTCAGGCATATTAATAGGTAAATACTTTTTCTGATCCAATGATTCAATGCCCCAAAAACCACCTTCCAAGTCAACATAAACTACTTTTCCTTTAATTTTCATCTCCTTGTTCTATTTTGGAATTATTAACCAATTGATATAGCAAATCTTTTTGTTCTTCCACGGCTTCCTGCAAAGAAGAGAGTTGACGATTGACATCGTGGTTAGACTCCATTTGGGAATGATCAAAAACAGAAATTTTTGTTTTCACATACCATACTTCTCTTAAGTCTGAAATATTTAATCGGTAAGGTTGAAATTCTTTATTATCAGATACCAATAACAAATGCCGATGACGATGGATATTATTTACTACCCTTTTTATAACCACAGCTCCTCTTGAAACTATCACATATACGTGATTGTCCTTAATGGCTGTCAACCAATCTCTTGGTTCTACAAAACTACAAACCACCTTGTCACCGGGGTTGAGATAGGGCAACATAGAATCTCCACTTACATCGAATGATCGGAAGGAGCCAAATTGAAATTCATAGCCTGGCAATGTATATGCAGGTAACTCAGTAACGAATTCAGGCTGGATGGATTCAGCTGCATATCCAGCCTGAGCGGGCACGGGTACGTGTACTATTTTTTCTTTATCGGCTTCATCGGTAACGATGGTCAACAACCGAAACTGTTGTTCATCTTCATCATCTAAGAACATCTTACCCTGTCCCGTATATAAAAACATAGGATTCAGCCGAAATACTTCAATCGCTACTCGCAAAACCTCCATAGGCACTTCCCGCTCTGCCTTCAATACCTTATTGAGATTTTGTGGCAAATAATCAATATCCAATGCAAACTGACGGCTAGAACGAATAAGGCCGTTTTCTTTTAAATAATGATGACATTGAATAAATCTTTGTGTAACAACACTTACCATCTCTAAAAATATTTGGTTTAAATGTACAACAATTATAATATATAAAATATTGTATTCCAAATAATATCTCCTAAAACCTAAAAAAATAGGCTTACCTATCTAGTCTTTCAAAAGGACTGTACATGACAGGTAAATATTTTAGCTCCCTCCTTTTGAAAATAAAAGGAATCTCATTTATACTGTAAAATATTAAAAAGAATTGGCAATAGCTACAAAATCTTCAGCTGACAATGATGCTCCCCCTATCAATCCACCATCAACGTTTTGTTGACTAAAGATTTCTTTGGCATTACTCGGCTTACAACTTCCTCCATATAATATAGAAATACCTTCAGCAAAATCATTATCAAAATGATTGGCAACTACTTCACGGATAAATCCATGCATTTCCTCAGCTTGCTCTGCTGAAGCAGTTTTTCCAGTACCGATAGCCCAAACCGGTTCATAGGCAATAACAATATTGGCCGCCTCTGTTTTTCCAAAAAGACAAAGCGTGTTTTCTATTTGCTTTTGGACTACTTTAAAATGATTATCTATTTCTCTTTCTGACAATTTCTCCCCAACACATAAAATCACCTTCAATCCTTGTTTTAGAGCGACCTTGGTTTTCAAATAAATGAGATTGTCATCTTCTCCAAAATAAGTTCTTCTTTCTGAGTGACCCAAGATTACGTATTCCACACCAGCTGACTCCAACATAGCTACAGAAATCTCTCCAGTATAGGCACCGGATTCTTTTTCATGGCAATTTTGTGCACTGAGGCCAATATTTGACGATTGTATTTGTTGTGCTACCACTCCCAATTGAGTAAAAGGTGGAGCTATGATGAGTTGAACATCGTCAGGCCAAGAAGCATCCAACAATCCGCCTACCAATTCTGGTGCAGATTCTACTGTAGTATTCATTTTCCAATTACCAGCTACTATTTTCTTTCTCATTATCGTTATATTTTTGGTGAAAATAAAAAAGGCGGAAAAAATTCCCGCCTTTTTTATATATAATTTACGATTAATTATTTGATAAACATCAATTCTCTGTACTTAACAATCGGCCAGTACTCGTCAGAAACCAAATATTCTAAACGATCTACATAAACTCTGATTTTTTCCATCAAAGGTTTGACCTTGTAACAGTAAGCATGAGCTATTTCATCAGCTTCTTCGTAATCGTTCCCTTTTCTTCTCTCATCCGTCATCAACAAAACATTTTTCTTGATTAAGGCGATATTTTCAGCTATATCATTGAGTAAAGTAAATGGTGCTTCAAATTTATCTTTATCCAAACCGAGTTCCTTTAAATTTTTAACATTTAAAGCCAACTCATTTTGGTATTTAATAGCTGCTGGTAAAACATGGTTAATTACCATTTCTCCAAGTGTTCTAGACTCAATCTGAAGATTGAGGATATAGTTTTCAACCATTACCTCATAATGAGCTTCCAATTCTTTTTCAGATAAAACATTGGTCTCTTTAAATAATGCTCTAGACTTCTCAGTAACATATGCTTTAATGGCATCAGGGGTATTCGGTGTATTGGGAAGGCCTCTTTTTTCAGCATCTTCTTTCCACTCATCGCTATAACCATCACCTTCAAACAATACTGGCTCAGACTCAATGATATAAGTTCTTATAACACTTAGAATTGCAGCCTCCTTGTTCATTCCGTCACTGATCAAAGATTCTACTTTGCTGTAGAAATCTTCCAATTGCTTACCAACGATGGCATTCATCACTGTCATTGGAGAGGCACAGTTCTTGGTTGAACCTACCATTCTTATTTCAAACTTATTACCAGTAAAGGCAAATGGCGATGTTCTGTTTCTATCTGTGTTGTCTTTTTCCAATTCAGGAATTTTGCTCAACAACTCCATCACATCCTTTACACCAGCATCATCAGAAAGTTTTTCGCTGGCAATATCTTTCATTACTTTTGATAAGAATTCTCCGATAAATACAGAGATAATGGCAGGAGGAGCTTCATTGGCACCTAAACGGTGATCGTTAGAAGCAGATGCTACACTTGCTCTCAACAAGTCAGCATGTTCGTGTACCGCTCTAATAGTGGTCACAAAGAATGTCAAAAACTCTAAGTTTTTACCTGGCTGTTTTCCTGGTTTCAACAAGTTTTTACCTGTATTGGTAGACATTGACCAGTTGTTGTGTTTTCCAGAACCATTTACACCAGCAAAAGGTTTTTCGTGCAACAACACTCTCAATTTATGCTTAATAGCGACTCTATCCATAAGATCCATCAACAATTGATTGTGATCTACGGCTACATTTACCTCCTCAAACATTGGAGCCAATTCATACTGACCAGGTCCTACTTCATTGTGTCTGGTTCTAACTGGGATACCCAATTTATGACATTCTTTCTCCAAATCCCTCATATAAGTAAGGATTCTCTTAGGAATCGATCCGAAATAGTGATCATCTAATTGCTGACCTTTAGGGGCAATCTTACCGATCAATGTTCTTCCGGTCAACATCAAATCAGGACGGGCATAAAACAAAGCCTCATCAACAAGGAAATACTCTTGTTCCCAACCTAAGGTTACAGAAACTCTAGATACATCCTCATTGGATTTAAACAATTTTATAACTTTCAATGCTGCTTTCTCCAAGTAATCCTCAGATTTCAACAACGGCAATTTATAATCCAATGCTTCACCACCATAGGTTACAAAGATGGTAGGAATACACAAGGTTCTACTCTCCCCTACTTCTAATATAAAGGCAGGTGATGAAGGATCCCATGCAGTATATCCTCTCGCCTCAAAAGTAGATCTCAATCCACCTCCAGGGAAACTCGATCCATCGGGCTCTTGTTGCGCCAATGCATCGCCACTAAATTCTTCAATGGCACTACCATCAGGAGTGATATTAAAAAATGAATCGTGTTTTTCAGCAGTTCTACCTGTTAATGGCTGAAACCAGTGTGCATAGTGGGTTGCACCTTTGTCGGTAGCCCATTTTTGCATTCCGTTCGCCACTTCAACAGAAAGATCTCGAGACAGGTTTTTACCGGCCTTAATAGCGTCTCTTAATTTCTGGTATGTTTCTTCAGACAAATACTTAAGCATGGATTCATTGCTGAAAACATTGCAACCAAAATAGGAAGCTATACTCTCTGATTGAGAATCAATAAAATCATAATCCGAACTATTTCTGTTCAGGATGGTGTCGACTGCGCTAAATCTAGGTAAACTCATTTTTTATAGTCTTTAATTAAGAATTTTTCTATAATAACAAAGGTAATCATGCTCATATAATAACCAACATTCATATTTTTTATATTTGTCTATTTCAGAATGTCCTCAAAATTACTTATCTTTTATAATCAATACTTTATAGCGATTATTTTGTTATTTCCAAAAACATAAAATAGTCTAATATGTATTGCCGTATTATGTTGACAACCCTCTTGATTCTGCACTGCATAGGACTGCGATGCCAGGATAGCATTTGGGACTCAACTGTGGATTATTTAGACGCCCTCGACCAGGGTGATATTGAACAAATTTCAGATAATCAACAATGGTTTGAATCACTTGATCAAGATATTCAGCTCAATATAAACACTTGTACTGAATCAGACTTGATTTTCCTCAATATTTTAACTCCATTCGAAATCCAACAATTTTTATTCTATCGGGGAAATTATGGACCTTTTTACGAAATCAGTGAATTGCAAGTTCTTCCAGGCATCCCACTTTACAAACTTAAAGCGCTATCCAAATATATGTCTCCAGTAGAAGAAAATTTACCATACACGACGACACATCGACAACAAGGGTATTTTCAAATTCAAGCTTCTACCTACTATCCCCTAAAAAATGGTTTTATCAGTCAAAACAATTTAGATCCCGCCTATAATGGATCTCGCTACCACATTATCACAAGATACAAAACCAGAATTAGTCCAGAATCAGGTTTTGGTTTGGCCATGGAAAAAGATGCTGGAGAGACTTTTATAGCCGGCCACATCAACCAAATAGAAAACTACCATTTTCACTATTTCAAAAATTTCAACAAAGGCTTGGTAAGAAATATTATCATCGGAGATTTTACAGCGAATTGGGGACAGGGAATATTACTTTATCAAGGATTTGGCATTACAAAATCACGCAATACAATGATGATTAGACGATCATCGCCATCGATAAAACCATATCTAGGTCTCAACGAATACAATTTTTTCAGAGGTCTTGCCATAGGACTTCAACAAAACAAAAACTGGAAACACAGCTTCTTGCTCCATCGAATTCACAGAGATGCCACTATTCATCAAGACAGTATATTCGGAACTAGCTTTTCCAATATATCGCAGTCTGGTCTACACAGGACAAAAAATGAAATTAATGCTCAAAAAAACATATTGGAAAACATCATTGGGCTGAGCAGTCGTTATCAATTAAAAAACATTCGTATTGGGCTGCATAATATGTATTCAAAATATAATATACCCTATAGGCCAGCCGAAAGAATATACAACATTCATATACCATCAGGATCTTCACAATGGTCACAAAGTATGGACATCAATGCACTCTGGGCCTCATGGAATATATTTGGAGAAATTGCCATTTCATCATTTAGACACAAAGCTTACTCCCTAGGCTTGCTCACCAGTCTAGATCCCCAATTAGACTTAAGTATCCTTCTGCGCAAATTTGAACCCGGTTACAGACCTTTATACGGCAATGCCTTTTCGGCCCGATCTACATCGAACAACGAAAAAGGATTATACCTCGGCCTCCAATATTACCCCACCCTTCAACACACCATTTCCCTATACCTAGATCAATGGCATTCCCTATTTCCCACAAGTCAAACCACTGGACCTGGTATCAATCGAGATGTATTATTACAGTATCAATACAAAAAGAAAAATAAATTTAATTACTATTTATATTTCAAATACAAGTGGCGTGCAGATAATGTATACGACAATACCGACAACCATAGTTCTGTATTCAATTATTCACAATACAATGTAAGGATTCAATTTAGTCACCATTTAAACAAAAATTGGCAATCTAGCCATCGAGTTGAATATACATTAATAGACAATATCAACAAGAATAATGAAAATGGTGTGCTAATATCTTCTCAAATAAACTATCAACCCAGTCAAAGTCAATGGAAAGGAGTGGCCAAATTGATATATTATCACACCGATTCATTTTTTTCTAGGATCTATAGCTATGCCTCTGATGTGAGATATAGTTATTCTCTTCCATTTTTTTATGGTAAGGGTTGGTCGGCATTAATTAAGACCAGTATTAAGTTAAATCGCCGATGGCAGTTAGAAGGTCGAGTAGTAAGTAATTATTTGATAGGGGCAGAAACGATTGGAAGCGGAGACAATGCAATCAACGGGCCATTCGCCAGTGAGGTCAAAATCCAGCTTTTATATACATTCTAAAATAGGTGGGAGAAAAATAAATATGGCAACTTTAAAGGCAGATATAAGTCAAATAATCACATTGGATCGACTACTTAAAACTAATCCATAGAATCAATCCACAATACTGTCTTATACTTTACCTAAGTAATACAGAATGATGTTGCCATGAATTCAGGATTCTTATTTTACACGAATTCAATAATTCTGCAACACACTTGCAAGAACCCTTTTAATTTTACATTTTTTTACAAGCGCAATTTTACATTATATCATTCTCACAAGACAGTAAAATGATATTTGAAGTATAAAATATCAGTAAACCGAGAAAAAAAACACTGACAAGCAACTCACTTTTGCAATAAATTTTATTTCTTTGAAAGAACATCACTTAAAGTCCATACCAATGTCCAAGCCCATGCGATTTGCTATAATTGATATCGAAACTACCGGTGGAAATTATAAAACAGATAGAATCACAGAAATTGGTATCGCCATACACAATGGTCAGGAAGTTGTCCAACGATTCGAAAGTTTAATTAATCCCTGCAGTCCGATACCTCCATTTATCCAAAAATTAACTGGAATTACCAATGAAATGGTAATGGATGCACCTGAGTTTTACGAAGTGGCCAAACAAATTGTGGAACTGACTGAAGATTGTATTTTTGTAGCTCATAATGTAAAGTTTGATTATTATTTTATCCGCATGGAGTTTTCACGACTGGGCTATACATTTTCCAAAAAACAATTATGTACTAAGCAGCTAACCAAAAAATTATTTCCAGAAATAGGCAGATACAGTTTAGAAAATCTTATTCGGTACTTCAATATTTCGGTGAGTAGTAGACATCGCGCTATGGCTGATGTAGAGGCAACTGTTGTGGTTTTTGAAGAGTTAATTCAGAAGGACATCAATCAACAAGAATTTCTTTCTCAAATTAACAATGGCATTCGGTTGAGTAAACTTCCCAGCAATATGACCATGGACGATCTACATCGCATCCCTGAAACATGTGGCATCTATTTCTTTTATGGGGAGAACGATATATTACTCTATGTTGGCAAGAGTAAAAACATACAAAAAAGGGTATTACAACACTTTAAGGGCAATAGTCAAAAGTCGAATCGCATATTAGAGCGCACCAAAAGAATCGATTTTGAGGAGACGGGCAGTGAACTTTTGGCCATGCTAAAGGAAGATGAAATGATTAAGAAACTCAAGCCGGAATACAATGTAGCTCAGCGCAAGTCCATGGCGTCCTATGGAATTGTCATTCATTCGGTTGAGGAAGAAACATTGATATCGGCCCGACCAATAAGAGAAGAAGTCGAGCAGAATTTTGTAAAAATATTTAAAAACAAATCGACGGCCAAACATCAACTACAAGACCTCATACAAACCTTTAAACTCAGTGACTATTATGAAATAAGTAATAGTAAGCCAGAAATTAAGGTTGTAAAAAAAGAAAACAACCACAATGGAATACTCAACGATGTTGAATTCAAAGTAAAAATAAATGGACTAATTAATCACCTTGAAAGAAGGAAACAATTTCATCATATCGTCATCGATCATCGCTATTCAGAACAAGAATACAGCATTTTCATATTCAACAAAGGCATATTACAGGGTTTTGGCAAATTTGATAAGGAAAACGGTTTAGATCAACTCCAATTAGATCATGTACAAGAAGTGAATATACCCCTAGCCATCAATGATCAACTCATTCATTTTATCCAAAAAAAGAATGGGATGTTTACATTAAAACCCAATCAAATACAATAATTTAATTTCATCATCTCTCTACTCACTAAATGTAGTATAGAAAGTTTAAAGGCCGGTAAAAAAAATCTATTTTTGGATTTTTTAATAAAACCGATTAATAAACTATGTTAGGATTAAAACTTCCCACAGATCCCAGATGGGCCGATTTGGCTCAAATGAGTTTAGAAGCGATTTTAACCGATCATGCTTATTGTGAATTAAAGGCGGCCACTACATGTATATCTCTTATCCAACAATTTCCTGATAAAGTGAGGATGGTCGAAGAAGTTAGTCCAGTAGTAACAGAGGAATGGGGTCACTTCAGATTGGTGATACAAGAGCTCCAATCCAGAGGATTGCAACTGGGATATCAAAGAAAAGATGAATACGTCAATCGAATAAGTCAATTTGTGATTAAAGGGGGAAGTCGAGAAAACAGATTTATCGATCGCCTCTTATTATGTGGATTAATTGAAGCTCGAAGTTGTGAACGTTTTAGATTGCTTTCGGTAGAATTAGAGGACAAAGATTTAAGGGAATTTTACCATAAATTCATGGTCTCAGAAGCTGGTCATTATCGAATGTTTTTGGACTTAGCCAAACACTATGGCATTGAAGATCAAGTAGTCAACCGTTGGCAAGACTTCTTAAATTATGAAAAAAAAGTGATGATAGACCTCGAAGTAAGGGGAGACAGAATTCATTAAAATAAAAATAATATTTTGAAATATTCTCATAATTATCATACAAATTAGATATTTGCGAATAAATCAAAAAAATAACCAACAAATATGTTTAATCCTTGGCACGAAGTCCACATAGGCGATAATGTTCCTGAGACGGTAAATGGCATCATTGAGATCCCGAGAAATAGTAGAGCGAAATACGAGCTGGACAAAGCGAGTGGACTATTAAAATTGGATAGAGTACTTTTTTCTAGCGTTAATTATCCAGCAAATTACGGATTCATTCCACAGACGTATTGCGAAGATAGAGATCCATTAGATATATTGATATTATGTCAAATGGATATAGTTCCCATGTGTATTGTTGAAGCCAAAGTGATTGGCGTCATGCATATGTTAGATGGAAATGAAAAAGATGACAAGATCATCGCCGTCGCTGCAAACGATAAAAGTGTGAGTCACTACAACGATGTATCGGAATTGCCTGACCATTTCTTGATAGAATTACAGAGTTTCTTTGAAGACTATAAAAAATTGGAAAACAAAGAAGTAATAGTTGAAGAATTTCAAAATAGAGAAAAAGCTTTACAAGTGGTTTTGGAGGCTATGTCATTGTATGAAAAACATTATGGTGGCAAGTTGTAAATCGTAACTAAGCTATTAATGATAATGGTTTAGAATACAGATTTGAAATATTTTATCTTTGTATAAATAAAAAAAGCGGATTGTTTCCAAGAAGAGACAATCCGCTTTTTTAGTTTAAATCATATTGGTTTTCAATGACTCATAAAATTTCAGGAAACAAAATAAAAAAGGCAATTAATTTATTTTATAAAAAATATCAAAAAAAATCCAACGCCCTTCCCACAACTTTCGTCTTAATGCCAAATACGGAGAATCAATCTCTATAGTGAAGATGTCGAGACCTTGAAAATCCGTATTAAATTTTATCTAACTCTTTTTTTAATTTAAAAACAATTGTATGAATTGGAATTTTTTAAAAATGTCAGTAATGGCGGTATGTACTGTATTGATGTTAAACGCATGTGAAAAGGAAGAAAACAATCCTAGTCTTCCCTATGACAGTGTATTTGGAAGTTGGGAATGGATTCAGACTACACAAGGTCTAACTGGAGTGGAAATTTTGGCCGATTCAGTGGATTATGACCAAGCTCTCCTCATTGAAAAAGATGATAAGTATACATGGAGTAAAAATGACACGGTTACACAATCATTGACTTTTAAAGTGATACAAGATACAGTGAACACCTCAGGCGATGCTGAATATTATTTTCAGTTCACCAACGACACTTTACCTAATCAATCGTTTTATATAGTAAATCAAGACACATTGCATCTATCAAATGATTGTGCAGATTGTGATTCTTTTATATTTGTTCGAAAATAATAAATTGATCGTGTCCTACTGACAAAAAATTACATGTTAAGACGAAGGAAAGACAATGCCTTAGAAGATCTGATAAAAGGCTGTATCAACAATGACAGAAAGAGCCAAAAAATATTGTACGATCAATATTTTGAGGGTCTGCTAACGCATTGTCGATCCTATAAAATACCCACAGAAGAAAGTGTTGGATTAATAAACACAACGATGTTAAAAGTATTTCAAAAAATTGACACCTATGCATCTTCTGGTTCCTTTTCCAGTTGGGTTCATATTATACACAAGCGAAATATTTTAGATCATTTTAGACAAAAGAATCATTCAACGGTTGAATTAAATGAAGTCATAGAAGCTGCTTCGCCTACGATTCAGTATCACAAAGACGAAACCGATCATATTTATTCGGCAATAGAATATTTACCACCGAAAATTAAGACTGTATTAAAACTGTATGCAATAGAAGGGTATAATCACAAAGAAATCGCAAAAGAAATGGAAATAAGCGAAGGCACCTCAAGGTGGTATCTCAATCAAGCTCGAAAATTAATGAGCCAAAAATTAAAGAAAAATGGCTAATCCAGAAGAAATCAAAAAACTAAAACAGTCGGGCTGGGATGACATGGAAGTCTTACTCGACCAACATATGCCGACAAAGAAACGCAAGATATTCCCTTGGTATATTGCTGCTTCTCTCATTTTATTGATGGGACTAGGATACTATTTTCTGCAACCAACGTCCTCTCCTACCATTGCAGTTTCCAATAGCGAAATAGCTCCAACTACCACTGACAGTAAAGAATTATCGACAGTAGAAAATACAGACATAATAGATATTAACAATTCAAGTGCAAGTCTTTCTGAAAACAGAAGTGAGATAAATGAATCCGAATTAAAGCAACCTTCGATTAACGATGACATTACAAATAGTCCAGAGCTAGGCTCAAGTCAAATTATCCCTATTTCCACGAATACTACAATATCCCATAATCGAGACAATGCATTGCCAGTCATTACCGAAACCATCACAAAAATAGAAGAGTCAATACATACTGATGTAAAGAATAGCAATGATTACACTTCAAACCATCGTGGATTATACAAAAATAACAAAGCCTTGGCTTTACTTACTCAAGATAGCGACCTAAAGATTGGTTACAATAAACTTATCGATCTCCACCAACTCCAAATCAATTCTTTGGATCATGGTGAAGTAAAAACTAAATACTTTATCTCTGCTGGAGACCAATTGTCATCATCTAATAATATACATTATTTACAAGTTAGTCCAGGTGTTTCTTGGACAAAATCCAAATGGACAGCCTACCTAGCCGCTGGCCTACAATTAACAGCTCCTTCTACCAAGTCTATTAATAAGGAAAACAGTCCATTGTTTGATCAATTAGATATTGAAAATAGTAAACAGCTCGATTTTGCTAACAGCGGTGGTCAGACCCCTTCATCCGCAATATCCAATACGACTTATTATCAAAAATTGCGATTTAATCCAGGTATTCATACAGCTATAGGCTTGGCATATGCCTTGACTCCGAGATGGGATATCGATTGGTCTGTTGGACATTATTGGTTGACATATAACCACGAATACAAATATATTGGCACAAATGCAGAAAGAATTCAGGTAGAACAAAATAACATTAAAACCAATCTATCATACTCTTCTCTAAAACTGAGTTATCATTTGAATTCACATATTAAGATTCAATTAGGTACGGCATTTGCCAATATCTTTAAACCAAAATCAGGAGAATGGCAACTCGCCAGCTCATTGGCTTACACTTTTTAATCGGCTTATCTTATAAAATAATCCGCAATAATTCACGGTTGATTTCAACAATGTATCTAGCTATTATATAAGTCGATTGAATGAGTTTAATTGAAAAAATGAATGTAAAAGTTACGGAATAATAAGACTGCTAATCAAATGTTTATGATATTGGTCTTATACGAAATACGTATATAATTGATAAACTCTCCCAATCACGAAACAGTGGACGAAACAATATAAAGAAACATTTCACTCCGCTGGAGCTTTAATTACTAGGTTATTAATTGCTATTAATATGTCGCCACTATATGGCTATATCATATCACAATGATTATGGTAATGGATAAATTTAGGTATAGACAATTGATTATGTTAAAAGATAAGCCCTGAAAGCGGCGCACTGAGCTTGGTCGAAGTGGGCGAAATATGTCAGGGCAGGATGAAGTCCTATGAAAGATAGTTTACCCAATTAAGAAGTCCTGAAAGCGGCGCACTGAGCTGAGTCGAAGTGGACGATATATTTTCAATTTTTGTAATGATATACTATGACAAATTGAGCAAAAAGTGTGACAAATCTATTGGCATTACCATTCGTAGCACATCCACCCCCTAACCCCCGCCAACGGGGGACATATCAAATACTAGACAAAAAGTGTGACAAATCCATATGTATTAACATTCGTGTAATTATTCAATTCACATAAATCTGTGATTTTGATAGAAAAATGATGTTTGCTGTCGATATACGGTGCAATCACGCCGGTGCCAGTGGCTAAAAACCTATCGATTTATGTTGCAGTCACACATTAACGTAGAGACATGACCGAATGAAGCTCGAAGAGGCAAATGCCGATTTACGAGCCAACCCATCCACGACACGGTGGTCGTCTTCCTTCACCTGAGACCGATTTACGGTCTCAGATGCTTCGTATTCCGTTCAGTCATCCTTCGGACAACTATTCTCAGTCACATCAAATGCCACATTCATACCCAATGAAGAATACCAAAACCCCCTATAGCTAATATCGAAGAAGTAAATCTATATGAATTAAAAAGTTCTATCAGTTGAATATGTACATTTTTATCATTTCAATAAAGCAACTCAATCAATATTGCAAAATCAATTATCCACAAAGACTACAACACATTGCATACATATCCAAACAGTCTAAATACACATAATTTCATTATTACAAATCACAGTTTACACAAAACAATAATAAATCAAACAATCTAAATATAAAATTTTAAATTATACTATAATATTCAATACAACCTCTCTTGACCACCCAATAGATTAAGCATAAAACTAACACATCTATATTTATTCTATATTTTTTTTCTTTTATTGGAAATATGTACTATTTTTGGGCACAATTAATTGATAAAAAATCAATGCACCCCAAATAATTCAATCTTTATTATCGAACAACAATTGTTCAATGAAGAACTGATGTTAATGAAACGATATTATAACATTACATACATGCAAATAACAATGTATGCACATTTGAAAAAAGTTAAATTATATAAATAACTTTGTATTATAATTTAATATTACTATATTAAAGGCATTGCAAAGGCTTGATTTATTCATAAAAGACTAAATTATATACTCTATATCTTTTTTAATACTTCCTAATTATTATAAGCATTTATAACAGAATAATTAAGAAAAGGATTGAAATAGGTAAATTTCGTTTTTAAGAATGAAAATTGAAATTGCTTCACCAAAAGGCAGTTAAAATTCTTTTCAAGCTCAATGGAAATGCCCTTTTATTAACAACATATAAACTTAACAAAATGAAAACAAAAACATTCTATCCACTTCGGTTTTAGCCCTCTATTCTAACCGAAACGATATTTAAAAAATATACTTATTTACCTAATTAACATAATTAATTAGACCCTATAACTATGCCTATAATCTATGAATATAGAGCAAAATTATAGTTTAAGCAGCTTTAATAAGTTAGCTCAAGTCATATCCTACAAAAATCAGTAAGGGTTAACTGATTAAATATGTTTTTCGGTCGGTTAATGATACAAACTTAATTTAACATGAAACCATTAAAACATTTTAAATGGATTGGCGTAGCCATGTTCTTAATTTCCCTCTGTCACATCTCAGATCTACAAGGCCAAACCTTCAATTATGCGAGTTCAACAACAGCAAGTTCAGGAGTGTCTAATTCAAATAATGCAATTGATCAAAACCTCTCTTCTGCGTCTACTTTGACCCCTGGAGCAATATTTGGTTTAGCAAAACAAGATTTAACATTTTCTTCAACGGTTCCAGCAGGTACAACATTAAGACTGAAAATCGGAGAGGGATCAAGTCTTCTATCCGTAGGAGTATACGTTAATATTAGAGTTTATAATAATCTATCTCAAGTGGGTTCAACATATGAACTTAATAGTCTGCTAGGTTTATTAAATGGGTCAGGGACAGAGACACTAGAAATTACACCCAATGGCAATTATAATAAAGTCGAAATAGAAATAGGTGTAGCACTTAGTTTAGGAGCAAGTATAAAAGTTTACGAAGCTTATTACATCACAGGAAGCACCGGCGGTTGTAATTTGGCCTATGATGTAATTTCAGGTACCAATGGAGCCTTACTCGGTGGTTTATCGGGCGTTACAAATCCGAATAATGTAATTGATAATAATGATAATACCTATGCCAGTCTTGCCTCGATAGCCAGTGTGGGTTCAGGCAATTATGTTAGAGCGTTATTTCCTAATTCCACCACAGGTAGTGTCAGTGTATTATTAGGAGATCCTGCCCAACTACTCTCATTAGGAGTGCTCAATGGTTTTGCAATCCGAACTTATAACGGCAATAGTTTACAATATACCTATAACGCCAGTCACTTAATCTCCCTTTCCCTACTCAGCGGTAGCAACAAGGGATGGTTAACCTTTCAGCCCAGTGGATCCTTTGACAGAGTAGAAGTAGAAGCTGGTGGATTAGTAGGCGCACTTTCGTCTTTAAGAGTATATGAAATTCAACGAGGGCCTATTACCACTGATGATAGTGATGATTTGATATGCTACCTTAATCAAGGAATCACCATTGATGCCAGCGATTATGGCAGTGGAGATGCGGCATGGCATAACTCAGATAACGAATATATTGAAACCGATAGCGAATATGAGACGGGGAATTTAACTGAAGATAAGACTTACTATGCTCTTTTCTATAACAATTGCGATCAAGTGACTCATGTAGAGACCATTAACGTAGAGGTCATCGCTTTATCGCCTCAAGCATTGGCCACAGGGGAAACAACGATTCCTTATTCAGATGATCTGAATATTAAACTCGATGGTTTACCTGAAGGTAGAACATATAGCTACGCATTGGCCAACGGAGAAAGTCTTCCCAATGGATTGACCCTAAACAGCGATGGCAGCATTACTGGAACTCCGACTCAAGACGGCAACTATAGCTTTGATGTGGTAGTGACCGACATCACTGATGCTATGAATCCAATACCGACAGGTACTCATGAATTTTCAATGACCATTAGCCAAACTCTCCCCATCGTTCTTACAGATTTTGATGTAGAGCTTGATGAAGAGATATCAAATATCACTTGGACAGCAGAAAATCAATCCGACATATTGGAATATCAAGTTCAGCGTAGTGTTGATGGAATTAACTGGATAACCATTATGAATCTACAACCATCCAACTTATACAGTGATGAATATCATTACCAGGATCAAATCACTTCTGTGGGAAAAATCTATTACCGATTAAAAATCATGGAAAATGATGAAAGTATTGTCTATAGTAATATAGTAAATGTAAATTATCAAGATCAAATTAAAACATTGATTACCTCATACCCTAATCCCAGTAGAAATAAAATTCAGATTGTAAATGATCATCCACAGGCCATTACCTATACCCTATACAATGTATTAGGGGTTCAATTAGAAACCAGTATGTCCATCAATCCCCGAAGCCGTACAACCGTCGATATTTCTCATATTGAAAATGGTATGTATTATATCCAATACCGCGATGTTTCTGGAAACATTATTTCTGGGGAAATGAGATTGAAACAATAAGAATGTAAAATCAGTGTAAAATCTTGCTGTAAATAAGATTTAATTCAATAATCTTAATAGGGAGTCAATCTTTGGCTCCCTGTTTTTTTATCCCTGTGATAATCAATCCTCTTTACTCAATCCAATATAGGACATTAGTTACAGGATATTTTATTCCTTTATCTGAAACACGGAGATGAACGAGCATACATCATCCACCAGAGCACCCAGCTAAAACCCTAATCGATTACCCTAACCCTTCCCTGAAATTGCCCCAGAAATTATCAGAGATAGTTCTATGTTAGCTTTTATTGGTGCAAATTCACAATACCAAACACATAATAAATCAATCTATAAAAATTGAATTTTAGACACCGATCTTCTGTGATTAAACCCTTTCATTTTTATACAATCATTATTACAGATCAATAAAACACAAAGCCAGAATTAGATTATATAATAATCATATTTCTGAAAAATATCATTACAGATCTATATAACCATAAACATTTCGAGTTAAAATTTTAAAAGTAGTATATTAAATAAATATATATTCTTATCTTATACCTCAATTAATGAATCAAGTTTATTTTAAAATCTATTTTATTTAATTCAAAAGACCATATAAATATACAATCATTAGTATTTATCTCGAAAACAAAGTGATTAACACATAACTTTTGAATTAGCGAAAATAGATTTATAACAATCACAACTGTCTATTATAATCAAGTTGCATTTCGCGATTGTTTAAATTTGATCATTGAAATTTAATAACATAGAAACTTAACACAAATGAAAATTTCCACCTTCCATCCACCGCCTTTGTAACCACCAGCCCCACAAAAACTTAATGTATTTTTTATAAAACTAATTTAATTAATTAGACTGTAGAAGCTGTTATAATGACCAATACCATTGATACCGCAATATTGACTGTTCAATTAACTGTATAAAAATTTCATCGACCAATGAATAATACGGTCAAATAATAGATACAGTCGGCTAATTACAAAACTTTTTATAATCATGATACCATTAAAGACATTTAAATGGCTGTGCGTTTATGCAATTAGTTTTTTGTGCACTTGGAATGCAATAAGTCAAGAATTTCATCACCCAAATTCTGAATCTCATTCCAGTTCTTTTTTAATCGCTAGCACAAGTAATGAAGATAAAGCCATTGACGGAGATCTCAATACCGCATCTTCCTTGAATTTAACGCTATCCGTCGGAGGAAGTGCTTCACAAACCTTAAGTTTTGTCTCTGATATACCTGCGGGGACTACCCTAAGATTAAAAATAGGAGCTGGATCTGGCCTACTTGGTGTAAATAATAAGATTGAAATTACTGTTTATCATGATGACAATCAAGTAGGATCAAGTTTAAATTTAATTGAATTTTTAACTTTACTCAATGGTTCGAGCACCAAAACACTGGAAATTTCTCCAGAGCAAACCTACAACAAAGTAAAAATAGAATTAAGTTCATTAATCGGTGCTTTAGCCAGTGTAAAAGTCTTCGAAGCCTACTATATTACAGGAGAACCTGATGATTGCGACAAAGCCTATGATGTATTATCTGGGTCCAAAAGCGCATTGGCAGGTGGATTATCTGGTGTTTTGAATCCCAGTAGGGCCATTGATAAAAATGAGGACAGCTATGCCAGTCTAGCCGCTATAGCCAGTCTTGATTCCGCTTCCTATATTACAGCATTATTCTACCAACCTAGTGTAAGTGCAGCTCATGTATTGTTAGGCAGTCCCAATATCGTACTAAATATCGATCTGCTTCCGGAATTAATTATTCACACCTATAATTCCAACGACTTGGTTGAATCCTTCAGTGCCAGTGACTTTTCATTGCTATCCATATTTGATAGTCAAGACAAAGCTTGGTTATCCTTCCAACCCAATCTAGCCTATGACAGAATTGAAGTAGTAGTGGGAAATTTCCTAGGTTTACTGGATAATATTTTAATATATGAAATACAGCGATCGCCTACATATACCGAAGAAATCGACAACCTCTGGGGCTATTACAATCAAATGACCACTATAGATGGTAGTCAGTACTACAACTACGAAACCTCACCTCAATGGTACAACTCAAATCATGAATATATTAATTCTGATCTTCAATTAGAAATAAGTAATCTAATTTCTGACACAAGCTTTTATGCTAGCTATAATAATGAATGTAATCAACTATCCCACGTAGAAATAATCCATGTTGATGTAATCACTTTAACCCCTCAATCACTGACAACAGGTAGGGCTTTACAACCCTATTCTGACAACCTTTCCAATAAAATGATAGGTTTGCCCAGTGAAAGATCCTACCGCTATGAAATGGCAGCTGAATCTAGCCTTCCCCCTGGGCTTAGTCTTTCATCAGATGGTCAAATTACCGGGACACCCACTCTGGCGGGATCTTATGATATTGAAGTCATCATTACCGATATTAGTGATTCAGAAGAAATGCCAACGGGACAACACGTATTCCCCGTTGTCATTGCTCAAGCCCTCCCCATCGTTCTAACCCAATTTGATGTAAAAGTAGAGGATCATATATCAAATATCCAATGGACGGCAGAAAATCAATCCGGTATCATAGATTACCAGGTCCAGCGCAGTTTTGATGGCATTCATTGGACTTCCCTGATACATATTCAACCTTCTAACCAATACCGTGATCAATATCAGTATCAAGACCAGACTTCTACAACTGGGAAGATCTACTACCGATTGAAAATCATAGAAGCCGATCAAAGTTTTGTCTACAGTAAAATTGTCAATGTCAATTATCAAGATCAAATTAAATCACTGATTAATTCCTATCCCAATCCCAGTAGAAATCAAATTCAGATAGTAAATGATCAACCGCAAGCCATAACCTATGCGATTTACAATGTATTAGGCCAAGAATTGAAAACCAGTGAATCCATCCATCCCAAAAGCCGAATTACTGTGGATATTTCTCATATGGAAAATGGCCTATTTTATATTCAATACCGAGATATTTATGGCAAAATAATTTCAGGTGAAATGAGATTAAAGCAATAAATACACTTGAATACTTTGATAATCGTGTTGAAAGTATGATATAATTCAATCTTAAAACAGGAAGTCATTTTATGGCTTCCTGTTTTTAATCCCTTTGATACCCATTGCTAATACAAGTGCAGTCGAAGCCTTGCACTGCGCCCAGACGAAGTAAAGGGTACCGGATCCACTGGGCTAGATTTGGCATTTATAAATATAATCAACGAATCTTATGTAATCTCGTCATGCTATGGCGAGTACGACCGAATATAGTACGAAATACCCAATCAAATAAATAGGCATTTGATGATGTTGACTGAATGAAGTTGTCCTGTTGGACAACCGTAAGCCATCAACTAACTACGTATTGATCAGGGTATAAAAAGGCTATAAATTTGCTTCAAAAGAAGTAAATGAATA
>NZ_JAJQYA010000036.1 GCF_021729155.1 Membranihabitans marinus
AGAAAAAGAATTAGAAATATTATCAAATAATTCAAATTGCGCTTAATTTAGGGGTATTGTTTTTTATACTTACTCCAACCAACACTTCGACAGAGCTCAGTGCGGCGGCTCAGTGCGCCGCTTTCAGGACTTTTCTCTTGTTATATTAGATTGGTTTGCCGAAAGGAAGTGGCTAAAGATCTATCGAATTATGTTGCAGTCACGCCTCGGCACAGTGGCCTCGGTTCCCTCATCAAATGTCCATTAAGGACATTTGGTTGCCCAAAGGGCAACTTCATTCGGTCATCATAAAAATGTAATCAAAACTAAATATCTCATCATTTTAAAATTTAATCATTTATTGTACCTTAGGCTGCCAATTGTATTTTAATATAATCAAATAGATCCTTAATGAAGTATATTTTATTGTTTGCTTTACTTACCTCCAATATTGTATTGGCCTTTGGCCAAAAAAATACCAGCGAACCATCAATAATAATAAAAACCAAACAAAAGAAAACAGCGGTGTCCATCGATGATTCGGGTCAACTAATTCTGGAAATTACTCGAAAAGATGCTAGAAAAATTAAAAACAAAAAATTTGTTCAATACAGTGACTTTGGTGCCAAAGGCGATGGTAAAACAGATGACATTTTGGCTATTTCAGCTACACATGCATGGGCAAACCAAGAAAAACTACCCGTAAAAGCAGATCCTGGATTCACCTATTACATCGGCAAAAAAGCCCATCCCATAAACATTAAAACCAATACCGATTTTTCAGATGCCCAATTCATTATCGACGATAGAGAGGTTGAGGATAGAAGAAAATCTATATTTATTGTCAGCTCCAATCACCAATCCTACAAGGTGAGTAGTATCAAGACATTGCGTAAAAACCAAAAATCGATTGATCTCCAATTACAAGGCCCCAGCTTAATCACGGTAACCAATAGAAAAGTAAAACACTATATTCGCTATGGCCTCAACCAAGACAATGGATCGGCACAAACCGATATTTTTGTAGTCGACAAAGATGGTCAAATCGACATGAATGCTCCGATTATATGGGACTTTGACCATATTTCTGAAATGAAGGTATTACCGATGGACGAAGAGATATTAACACTGAAGGGTGGACACTTTACAACCATCGCCAATCAAGCAGAATCGAAATACACATACTACAGTCGCAACATAGCCATCAGACGATCAAATGTTGTAGTAGATGGTTTGGAACACCACATCACAGGAGAAGGCGATACTGGGGCACCCTATGGTGGATTCCTGAATATCAGCGACTGCTCCTATATCACCGTAAAAAACACCATCCTTACAGGGCATAAAACCTATAAAACCATTGGCTCGGCGGGCAAACCTGTATCTATGGGAAGTTATGATATATCAGCCAGTAGAGCCTTGAATATTTCATTTATCAATTGTCGCCAGACCAACGATGTGGATGATGGTAGATATTGGGGGATAATTGGTTCCAATTATTGCAAAAACATCCTCTACGACGGTTGTACCTTTTCAAGATTCGATGCACACAAAGGAGTGGCCAATGCCTCTATTCGCAATTCGACTTTAGGCCATATGGGCATCAATGCCATCGGCAGCGGGACCTTTCTTGTGGAAAATTCTACCATTAGAGGAAGAACATTGATTAACCTACGATCAGATTACGGCAGTACATGGCAAGGAGAATTTATAATTCGAGACTGTAAATTTATACCAGGTGGAGGTCACCGCCCTATGAATCCCACTCTATTTGGAGGATCAAATAGCGGAAAACACGATTTCGGATATACCTGTTATATGCCAGAAAACATTACCATAGAAAACCTTTATATCGAGGATACCAATACCCCGGAAAATTATAAAGGTCCGGTAATTTTCTCCAATTTTAACAAGGAACGCATAGACGACAGCTATAGTGAATCTTTTCCCTATATCATTACAAAAAAAGTAACGGTAAAAAATGTTAGTACCGCCAGTGGAAATAAGTTGAGAAAAAGTGACAATCCATATATGTTCAATGGGGTGGAGATTGTACAGGAATAATCAAATCATTGTATTTATCCAAACCATCACTTCATATTCAATGATTGAAGGATAACTATACACTGAAATCACTTGAGTTTCATGTAAAAAGTCGTGTCATGTCGAATGCATTTTAAAACAATAAAGATTAAGGTTAATACTCCTCAAAATTTTAAGATGAATTCTGTTTTTTGAATTCCTCTAGGAGTCATTTAATATTTCACACGCACAGTGATCATTTCATAATATGAATATCTTATACGAAATGTAATTGTCATGGTGAAGAAAAACCAACCTCATTGATTCAATACCCAGATTAAAACTAGTATTGTTTTCTATTTTATTTGAAAAAATACTTACTATTGTGTGTAAATCAATAATTTTTTATTTATTGATATAAAACATATCAATAGTTAGAAATACAGTAAACCAAATAATATTATGAAAAATAGCCTTTTTATATTAATGGGATGGTTAATTGCCATGGGACTAACCAATTGTTCCGATCCCAATTCGACCACTATTATTTTAAACGAATTAGCAGCCGATTATGCAGGTCAGCAAGTTCCCGTACACTCGACCATCGATTTGCCCCCAAAATTTCAGGCGGTAGCCAGTAAGGATCTATCGGTTACCTTGGAGACAAGAAATGGAACTTTTAAGGACATCCCTGGACAAATCACTCAATCAGAAGAGGGACAATATGAATTGTGGTGGATGATTCCAGAGATTAAAAAGGAAGAGTCTTTGCAATGGTCAGCCACTATCAAAATTGATAGTACAGGCAATCATTCTCACTTTACATGGAAAGACACACCGGGACAATTTATGGATTTATTATACCATGACCGTCCCCTGTTTAGATACCAATATATTTTAGACAAGGAATTAGATAAAGAGAAAACCCTAACCCAAAACAACAAACCTTTCTACCACATATTTGATTTGGAGGGACAAACCAAGATTACCAATGGACCAGAGGAAGGTATTTGGTCCCATCACCGCGGAATAATGTTTGGATGGAGAGATGTGAAATTTGAAGACCAAGAACTTTCTTTTTGGGGGATGGAAGATCTCACGGTTCAAAAACACATTGAATTTACGAAGACCATTGCTGGACCTGTATTTGCCCAAACGGAAGCTTTAATTCACTGGAATGACAGCACTGGAAGGACATTAATTGAGGAGCGTCGTCAAGCGACCATATTCAAACAACCAGATCCCAACATCGTCTTACTTGACTTTAAATCGACTATCAATTCTACAGGGCCAAGCATTACCTTAAATGGCGATGCTGAACACGGAGGTGTTCAATTCCGAGCCAGTAATGATGTAGGAGCAGAATTACCTGGATCTAAAAAACCTACCTACTATTTCCATGAAGACAATATTGATCCGAAAAAAGATCACAACCTTCCATGGGTAGGCATGAGCTACGGTCTAAACAACAAAACCTATAGTGTATTACATATCAACCATCCTCAAAATCCCAAACCAGCTGTCTGGTCGGCCTATAGAGATTACGGTCGTTTTGGGGCATATTTCCCACATCAGTTGGAGCCGGGTAAGCCCCTTACCGTTCAATGTAGATATTGGATTGGGGAGGAAGAAATGCTAGATAGATCGAGTCTATCCGACATGTACAAAGCCTATATCAACCCTGTAAAAATTAGCAAATAATACCAAATGCGATAAAAGGACTGTAGTCTCAAAATCACAAAGCTCGTCAGAAGAATTTCTGACGAGCTTTGTGATTTTGAGACCTTATCAATCTAAAATTTACTATTATTTATTTACGTCTTAACCATTTCAAAATTCTATCTCAGACGTCTGCCACAAAAAAGGAACCATAATATTTCTAAAACATATTTCCGCTCTTAACTATATCATCTTTAAATGTTAATCCTAACAAACTAGAAAATTCCACATACCTCCTACTTCCTCCATGATTCTAAAGCAAAAAAAAGACCGCCTTATTTAAAGACGGTCCCAATTATTTCATTATAAGATAAATTCATTTGGTATTATACCCTAAATTACCTTTGTCACACCAGGAACAGGTATCTTACCCGCATCCCATTTCAAATCCATAGAATAGTCATCGTATTTTGGTCCAATTTCTATTTCCGAATTCATGGCTTCTTCCCATGTTATTTCGCGACCACTGTAGCCTACCATTCTGCCGATGATACCTAGCATGGTACTATTGGCCATCCAAACTCCATCATTGATCGGTTCGTTTTTGCGGATAGCTGCAAAAAGGGCATCTTGTTCCGCTTGATGCATCACATTCATTTCTCCCTCATATGACCAAGGGTTTTTCCCCGTAATGCGCCACTCCTTATACATCTGTAAATAGGCGTACCCATCAGAACCAAAAACTTCAACGGTATTGCGACTGGGACATCCCGTATGCTGTCTGGTAAAGTGATAGCCTTTTACATCGTCTTCGTATTCATACTCAATGGCAAAATGATCGTAGATATTTCCAAAAATGGGATCGACCCTCTTTTGTCTTCCTCCTATACCAATAGCCTTCACTGGAACACGATCTCCCAATGCCCATGCCATCATATCCAAACTATGCACGGCTACCTCTACGATAAAGTCACCTGACATCCAATCGTAATAGTACCAATTGCGCAACATATATTCCATATCAGTCCATTCTGGCTTTCTAGGGAATGACCACAATTCACCTCCATATCGATAGGTGCTCACAGAACGAATATCTCCACACTGACCATCTAAAATTCTTCCAAAGGCAGCTTGATTAGGAGTGTTATGCCTAAAACAAAATCCACTAACCAATGACAAATTTTTCTCTTTAGCGATCTTAGCTGAATCGATAATACTTCGAACGCCAGGGGCATCTACTGCTACTGGTTTCTCCGCAAATACGTGTTTGCCCGCCTTAACCGCAGCCGCCAAATGATGGGGGCGCGCATAGGGTGGTGCTGCCAACAATACAACATCTACTCCTGAATCAATAACCTTTTGA
Organism: Membranihabitans marinus; assembly: GCF_021729155.1. Lineage (GTDB taxonomy): Bacteria > Bacteroidota > Bacteroidia > Chitinophagales > Saprospiraceae > Membranihabitans > Membranihabitans marinus. The sequence goes on from NZ_JAJQYA010000036.1 coordinate 5,024, forward strand.
TACGAATCAAAGCCCAAAAATTGTCGACTGGAATCAACTTTTACCCGCTCTGGATATTCTTCGATCAGAGCATTATAAGATTTCAACAGTCGATCTTCAAAAATATCTCCCATCGCCGTAATCTCGACGTCTGGATCGGCATTTAATGCCTGAACAGCGGCACCAGTTCCTCTACCTCCGCATCCGATAAGGCCGACTTTTAGGATGGAATTTTTCGAAGTCATATTTGGAACCATAGAATAAGCCGTCCCTAATCCCACCGAAGTAGTAGCCAAAGTAGCGGCCGTTGTTTTAAGGAAGGATCGACGGGATTGTCCCTTCCACAAATTTTCATCAAATTTTTCCATTGTCATGATTTTTTTTAGAAATAAAACTATTGTTGCACGAAATCCCACTCCTACAAGCAAATTGGCTATTTTTTCTCAAACATCCAAACATTAGCTTACCACCATCCTCCATCACCACTTTATATTGAGGCTAATCCTTGGCTATAGGATATTTACAGACAATACTATTCGTGGACAAGGCTGCTAAAAAAATATTTTAATGTTTCTACACAAGAATACAATCATCATTAACTAAATTGATCCACAATCCAACAATTTTAGACAAAATAAATACATAATCATTTGATATTCGACCTCTTAACATCACTCACCATTCTTTCCTATAACTATTAGACCTTGACTTATTTATTTCATCCCTCTTGAGATTAACCCATTTTTATGAATTTCCAAATAACCTATTCTACCCAATACACCGTATCCTAAATCATTTTAATACAATTATTAAAGCCAATATTAAAGAGTTGTTAATGTTAATTTAATTGCAGGATATAACAGTACCTCAACCCAAACTTTACTCTCTTTATAACTATATGATTTTAATTAATATCTTTCATCCCATCCATACCTCTGAAAAAACAATTTCATTGAATAATCATATATCCATAAATAATCTACCTACCTCAATGGTGATTAAACAAGCGGTTGATTCTACACAACTTCATTTCTGTTTTTTTTCTACTTAATTATTGTAATATGAATCTATTATTATGTATCTATATATTTGGATAATAATATCGGCTGGCCACCCCGTTGTTTACTCTCTTCAGCAGCTTGCATAAATGCATAAATCTCTATTGTTTCCCGATCTTCAACCGGAGACGATCCTCGTTCAAAAAAACCCACGATCTCTTTCACCAATGGAGTATAGTCTTCAAATGGAGGTATAGATTGAATAGAATTTTGGCCGTAAATCCGTCCCCCAAAACGTATTTTCCCCAATCTAATACCTCGAAAAACTCCGATCCTTCCGTCATTCCATATTCCGGTCACCACATCTACATCTTCGGTATAAGCTCTAGACACAGATTTACATCCTGATCCCAATATGGCATATAACCATTCAATTCCGTGGATGCCATCCCAAAACAAATCGATATGACTAGGTTGGATCGGGGCTGGTCCATAGGTCTCTGCACCATTTACCTTTCCTATTCTAGGATCTTTTAACAACTCTGTAAGCTGATCACCATACCGCAATGCCGAAGATGAAAATATGGGACAGTTGTATTCTTTAGCCATAGAAAAAATGGTCTTCACTTTTTCCAAATTCTCGGCTACAGGTTTATCGACATATACCGGCAACCCAGCCTTTAATACCGGCCTAATCTCTTCTAAATGGGGTCGGCCATCATTGGTCAACAGCATTACAGCATCCACCCTTCGAACAACATACTTAATTGATCTACCTTTTTTTACCCCTACCGATTCCATGGTTGTTTGATAAGCTGTTAATCGCTCCACCGAAAACTCTACATCTGGATTACCAGGGGGATGATAATAATAGGTAACCTTACACCGTCCTGCCATACTTCCCACAAGATCTTGATTAATAATCTTGGAGAAAGACGCACTGTGTTCTGAAAGGCCAATGACACCAATCTCTATCATGTTTCTACTTTATTTTTAAGCGATGACCAACAACAACACTGTTTAGGCCATTTATCCTTTTATTCTAAGGTTCTAAAATATTCTAACATCGCTCTTGCTTCTTCCTCCGTCATTCCCTCATCGATCATTGGTGTACCTTTAAATTCCACTAGCAACTCTTTGGCCAATGGATCTTTTTCCAACATTTCAGCAGGATTTAATATCATATTCATAATCCATTCTGGGCTCCTTCTTTTCAAAATGCCTTTTGGTGCTGGTCCAATAACATTTTTATCCGCCAAATGACAAGTTATACATTTTGTATCGAAGAGGTTTTTGCCTTTTAACACCATGGACTGATCTATTTCAGTGGGCAATTCCAAGTTTTTAATAGGCCCTACCCCTTTATTATCCAAAACAATACGCTTGCTAGGTAAATCTTCAACTTCGCTAGATTCTGGTACATCTTTGGTCGACGACTGTGAAGCCGACGGTTCTGATTTGGTTTTTTCCAAATGGTTTTCAGTCCAATATTTCTCGTAAAAAGTTCTGAATTGCATACCAGAAACCGTAGAATCTGCGGAACCTCTTTTATGTGTCGGTCGATCACTCCAAAACCACGCAACGGTTTGAGCAGCTATCCGAACACGTTGCTCAGGAGACTTTAACAAATCTACCAATAAATTCCTATTGACTACATTGTGTTGCTGGTGCAACCACAAAACCTCCAATAGAGGAAGGGCATCTTCTCTACTAGATGGATCTAGTGTATTCGCCCATGCTTGAGCCTTGCTAATTACTTCATCGGTATCCCTACCACTTAATTCTATTCTTACTTGATGTTTAACCGCATCGATAGGATTTTTAAATAATTCTAACAAATCTTCTACGGGTTGATCATAAATCGGAATCGGTGTGGCCAATGGTCGGTTTTTTGCCGTAATTCTATAAATTCGACCATGTTTCTTGTCGCGACTAATATCTCTTAAATTATAAGGAGAATGCGTGATCACAGGATTTTGCCAGTCGCCAAAATAAAGGGCCCCATCTTGACCTATCACTCCATCGGTCGGTCGAAAATTAGGATCACCTGTATATCCAGGAGGCAATACTCTAGGTTTGGCTTCAGAATTGGGACGAAAGGTAGGATCATTCCCCGTATACAATAAGTCACCCACTTCAACTCCTTCCACTACACCGTCTTCTTTGTAATCCAATCGATATCGTTTAATCCCCTGAAATCCAATAACATTGTATACTAAAAAATTATTTTGGTACTTATCAGGAAAATGCGCACTGGTCAAAATTTGATTTGATGTTACTGGTCGTACAGTCTGCTTAAACAATGGCCTTTTGTCAAATTCACTAAGATCTGAGTTAGCGGTAACAGTTCGCTTGTGATACACTTGAAAGGCTCGACCACTGGTACCATCAGTAATAAAAATATTACCCCATTGATCAAAACTAATTCCGTGAGAATTAGGGGTATTTTCCACTACGAATGAAAAATCATAGGTTCTAGGATTGAATCGATACAAGCCTGGCGATCCCGATTCTTCACTATCCCGATAAGGTGTTTCTATATTTTCTAGTATAAATATTCCTCGCTGATAATAAATATTTCCATCTGGCCCAAAGATCAAATTATTAGCGGTATGGTGGGTATCATCAGAACCTATACCACCAAATATTCGTTCTCTGTAGTCAGCTTTCCCATCGCCATCAGTATCTTTTAAAAAGAGCACATCAGGAGCTGAAATAACAATTACTCCTCCATTCCAAAACTCAAAACCGGTTGGATTACTCACATAAGCAAAGGTTTCTACTTCATCGGCCTTACCATCACCATCGGTATCAGTTAAATAAACCAAACGATCGTTCATCGGCGTTCCGGGTTGCCATTTGGGATAAGTCCCCCACGATGCCACCCATATGCGGCCTCTAGTATCCACCTGAAGAGCTACCGGATTGATAATTTCGGGAAATTCCTTTTCTGATGCAAACAAATTAACTTGAAGATCAGATGGCACCGTCATGCGATCGATAGCGTCTTCTGGATCAACAAATTCAACGTCTCGAACGATATGGGTGCCCACGATAAGAGGTTCAGGCATATTGTCATCGGTTACTGTAAGATCTTCCCCATTGGCTCTGGCCCATATTTTTTTATCGCGATTGGATGCCATCACCCGCATCATCTCTAATTCTCGGTTCAACGTCTTGAAATTGCCATCTTGAATGGACCGTGTTCCCCAAACATCATTACCACTAGTTGCTCGATAATTTTTAAACCATAAATGATTCTTATCTTTTACTGTCGCCCGTACCGAATCAATAAGGGGCGGATGCTCCTCTATGGTTTGCCCAGATAGTGTCTCGGCTATATAATGTCCGATTTGTCGATTGCCTTCTTCATTTAAATGAACACCATTTATCGTCAACGGCATGTCACTCTCTGCATACAATTGTTGTGAACCATGGAATAAATCGACATAGGTTATATTTTTGGCCATTGCCACTTCTGACATGACCTGACTATAAGCCGCCAATCTAACATTGTTTTCCTTCCCATCGGGTAGATTATTACTTTTTAAATCCTCATGAGCAATTGGAGAGAATAATACAATGCGCGGAGGTTGCAATGAATCGTATTGCTGAGCTAAAGTATAATCAACCCAACCTTCCAATTTCTCTTTAAATAGATCTGGTGTATTATTATACGATTCATTGTATCCAAAAAACGCGAAAATAACATTGGCCTTCACTCTGGTCAAATGGCTATCACTATCGCCAAACCCCTCATGAGAACGAGGTCGATAATTGATTTGATCACCAGAATAGCCCAAATTCCTAAAGACTAGGCTATCATTGGGATATTGGAGTTGCATATAGGACTCCATCCATCCATCGTGCTGCATCCTTTCTGCCAGTGAATTTCCAATAATCGCAATATGGTCCCCCCTCTTCAACTCAAAGGAGGAGTTATCTGAGCAACTGACAAAAATTCCCAATAATAGAATGACTAAGCTTGTTTTTAAAACATCTGTGGTTGACACCATCGTTTGTATTTTTTTGCTATTATTTTTTACGCTGGGTTAAATTAATGCATTTCTACAAAAGAACTAAGCAATCCCCACTTTAAAATTTAAATCGCGTAATTAACCTGTTACAAGGGACAGAGATCTGCACAGATTATAATATCTAATTCTATAATAATTATTTAAATTATCAATCCTTATCCGAATGAATTATTGCGCATTGCCACATGGCAAATAATGATCATTTCTGTTTCCTAAGTTTCTGTATTATCGAAAACGATCCCTAATCAACAGGCCTTAGCATTTAATACATACTTTCAAGACTGACCCGTTGACCTCCATTTTTTCGACTCATCTGAGCGGCCTCCATAAAAGCATAAATCTCCAAAGTTTCTGCCACTGACACTGGTGATTCATTGGTGTTAAAAAATTCAACGATCCTTACAACCAAAGGGCGATAACCTTCAAATCCACCGAGGTCGACTATACTGTCTTTGGTAAATGCTGTACCACCAAAGCCTCGTTTTCCTTCTCGAATTCCTCGAAAAGTACCTACCCGGCCATCTTCCCAATACCCAATGACTACATCTCCTATGGCTGAATGATATTGGTGTGCTACGGACTTACATCCTCTACCCATTACAGTAAACAACATCTCTACTCCGTGAATTCCATACCAAAACAGATCGGTATGAGCAGCCTGTAAAGGAGCAGAACTAAATGTTTGAGCCCCCAATACATTCTGATTGGGGGAATTGCTATTGAGCAATTGTGGTTGTTTCCCGTATCGCAAAGAGGAAGAAGAAAAAATGGGCACTTTGAATTTTTCAGCGGCCTCATACACTTCCAATACTCCAGCCATTGAAGCAGCGACTGGTTTATCTACAAAAACCGGAAGTCCAGCTTTCATAGCAGGCAGTGCTTCGGCCAAATGGGGCCTACCATCATTGGTTTCTATTAAAATACCATCGGATTCCCTCAACAAAGCCTCCATAGAATCCACTATTTTCACACCAGCACTTAAAATCGACTTTTTGTAATCTGCCAATTGTTCAGCAGTAAACTCTACATCTGGATTACCCGGGGGATGATAAAGAGCAGAGATTCTGCACCCTTTTAAGTCATCTGATTTTTGCACATCATTTAAAAAACCTGAAAATGCAGCACTATGAGGGGAAAGCCCAACTATTCCCAACTTTATTTCTTGTGGATTAAAGTAGGGTATCTTCATCAGGGAATGACTGGCATGGACACTCGCCATTGAACCACCCATAGCCAAAGCAGTTACAAAATTTCTGCGCTTCATAAAACACTTTTTAGAATTAAAAACTTAACCAAGCCCTAAATAAAGCGATATTTATCAAATAGACCATGGCTTTATCCACATTTTAATAAATATCCATTGAAAATAATCATGGTTTTAATACTATTCAAATTTTATCCTGATACTTAAGATTACATAGCCATTAGATGTTTGAAAGGACTATAATTCAATCACACCTTTAGCTAAAGTAAACATAATAAACGATGTATAAATTCAATTAAATCGAAACACAACCGACAATTAGAAATTCATTTGGTAGTATCCCAACATACTCATCGCGAGAGTCTTTACAAATTATTTGTTTATTTTTACTTAAAAGGCATTATCCATTAGATATTCGCAATTGATTACTTTTTCAATTAAATCTTGTGGCAAATAGTAATACTGATTGGTGGCTTCAAATCCTATCCTAGAATCCTTAGAACTTACCTCATACAATTCTTTTGCCAATTGGATTTCCGATTGTAAAATAGCTAATATTTTATGATCTCCTTCACTATTCCCGCCATCTGCCATCTGATCTCTGAGTTCAACATATTTTATTTGATTAACCACCGATGCAAAATGCAAATAACAAGCTTTGGCAATACCAAAATCCTTTAAAGCCGTTTCGCGCTTCGATGGATCGATGTTGTTTAATAATGCTTCAAACGAAACCAAACCCTTGGCCCACTCCTTGGCCAATTTATTAAATTGATCGTAAAACACCTCTCTTGGATAAGGACCACGCCAACCATCCAAATCATCATATGGAAAGCAAACCATAGTAGAATTATATCCTGTAGGTTTCGAATACAATAAATTAGCAGGACCATATTGTTGAGGCGCTCTGTACATCACACTCCCATTGTAAGGAAACTCCTTAAATGCATTGCTAAAATGCGACCATGCCGTCCGAGCATATTCAACATTTTCACTACCATATCGTTCTGCAGCGATATCGTTTAATACCTTTTCTACCGAAGAATTAGGATTCTTCGAATAGTGATTGGCTATCTCTAAATTCGGTGAGGGATAACCACCCAAAGACCAACTCAACATATAACCATCCACCCCTGATGTAGCCAAATTTGACGCGTGTTCAGCAACCAAATCCAAGACCGGCAACCAAGGAACTGAGGACAATTCCCAGGTATTATTAAACTGCACCTTGGCCACTGTCTTCAACCCATTTTTTTGGGCTTCTGCCCAATGCATCTTGGCTCTGGGACCAGGCCCAACGGCTGAAATAGAATATTCGCCAACATTACTTTTTACATTGCCTCTATTTAGTGGCAAAGCCCATTCACTTACCGACATAAACCAAACATCTTCTGGTAATTTTTTTATAATTTCTCGCCCATCCCCATGACCATTCCAGCCCCAATCCCAGGCTATCACCTTGGCATCTGGATTACCAGCATGCACTCCTTCAGCAATGGTTTTATTCACACCAGCAATCACACTTGAATACCCTATTTTACTGCATCTCACACATTGATTATGCAAGTTATGAGAAGCACAATTTGTTATATTTTCAGAAGCCGTTATTGTGAATACCCCTCCCAATCCTTTTACTTCTGTAAACACATGTTTTAAGGACGATCTTAACCACTGTTTCACTTCTTCTGTACTAGTACACATGGTGGCTACATCACCTCTAATGGCGCCTTGAATATCTTTTCTATTTTCAAAAAAGGCCAATGGCATAGCACGGGGCTCATTCATATAGAGATATACTTTAATGCCGTATTTCTTTGCTCGCTCTACTATTTTAGCGAGTTCTTGCAATCGCTTTTCGCTGCCTTTTCCAAATTCAGGAAAATTGGGATTAGGCGGACTCAGTTGACTCAACACCACATGCAACCAAACTCCATTGACACCTTGCTCCGCTAATTGAGACAACAATCCTTCTGGATAGGGATTAACCTCAGGGTGTAATAATGGATCTCCAAATGCTCCGAAATAAGAATAAACATATCGAAGTCCTGCATCATTACTTGTCGATTGATAGGGCTTGACTACTTCTAAATCATTTATAAACCCGTATCGCACTTCTTCTATCTCTTTGGTATTTGAAAAGTGTTCTTTCACCCATTTTTTGATTTGTCTCGCTTTTTTCTTTTCCATCTTATTAGGGCTATGGTATTCCAATGGACTACAGCTAGGCTTTAACGATCCCAATTTAATATATAAAAAATCATCCTCCTTTAGCGCAAATGCCAACTCTTCGGCATTCATTTCCAACAATACCATCAACTGTTCATATGGCAATAAATGCCAATTTCGTCTAATAATAGATATATACAATTGTTTACTATCTAAATGAGCCCATTGAGTACTTGGCTCCAACCCCATAGATCTGGCGACAGAGATTATCTCTTGGGCAGAACAACCAATGACTTCCCCTAGCTTTTCTGGGCTAACCAGATTCCAATTGCGCCAAACAAAAGTGTGCATTCTACTCGGGAAGTGCTCAATGGATATAGGCTCAGGAGCACTTCCTACCGGTAGTATTTCTTGAGAATAACTTATGTTGAATATTAAAAAAAGAAAAGGGATGATGATGCCTTTCATGAAATTAATTTTTATTATTTAAAACTTAAGGTTAAAGACCAGCTCGATGATTTCCTAATCCAATAAGTAATAGAGATACTATCAATAAAAGAATTCCTATCCATAAATACCTTTTGGTAAGCCTATCTACATCAGCCCACTCTTTTAACCAAATACCCCATACATTACTAAATATTACAATAGACGACATATGAATACTCCAACTGGCAAAATCATATTCCCCCATTTTGGTAGCTCCCATTCCATAAAAAAAGAATTGCAAATACCACATAATGCCACTGAACATAGCCAATATATAATTCCGTCTTAAGAGTTTATTATCCTTAAGTACATAATCAGAAAATGATTTATTCCTAAATCCTTTCACTATACTATAAATGAAATTAGTTACAAAACCACCTGCAAATGCGATTACGAAAATCGGAATATTCTTATAAATTAAAGCCGTTCCACTATTCAAAGCAGATTCTGCTATTTCATCACCATACATAATTGCCAAAGCCATACTCGCACTGAGAATACCCCCCAGAACAGCCATCAGAACTCCTTTATAAATTGCAAATTCTGAGGTAGTTTTAATTGACTTTTTATTTAATTGAACATCTTTACGCTTACCTGCAAATCCGCATAAAACAATGCCACCTATACTAAATAAAAAACCTAATAAAATTATATTTCCGGAGGAAGTAGTAAATATCATTACCAGTTTATCATTGATTATCGCAGGTACTATAGTACCAACAATTGAGGAAACACCCAATGAAATAGATTGTCCCAAGGACAAGCCCAGAAATCGTAGTCCCAAACCTGAGAAAAGGCCTCCAAATCCCCACAATAATCCAAAAAAGAATGTAAGTAAAATACTATTATTAGAGGTCGAACTAAAAATTTGAAATACGTTATCAGTAACTAACCAACAACCTACAATAGGCATGACAATCCATGCGACAAAGCCTAATACTATCCAATAAGTCTCCCATGCCCACTTTTTAATTTTATAAGTAGGAACATAAAAACTAGCAGAAGAAAAGCCCCCTATTGAATGGAGCAATATCCCAATTAATTGTTCCATCTAATCTTTTTTAATTTTTTCAAACTCGGTGATAACCGTTACTCCAATTTCGATATTTGAATCAATATTTTTTGGACACCCACCTACAGCTTCCAATTCCATAAATCCTGTGCTATCATTATATATACTATATCTGACTCCTTTGCTATTTGGCTTAATTTTAGGTGACACATCACTTATATCAATATAATCTTGGTCTTTAGCTATTGGATCAGCTATCCGCCTAATACGCATATTATTTGAATAGTCTAAAAATTGAATCCAAGCAATTTCTCCCCCAAGTCCAATTTGGAATCGATTTAATCCATCCGTATCTATATGATATAATCCATCTTTAAACTTTATCTCTTTCAATCCAGATTCTGCATACATATCCCAAATCAATTCTCTATTCTTTCCAGGGAAAACTACTTTATTCCCCACATCGGAATTAAATTGACTTAATGTCCATGGTGCTATCAAACAATTATCGTGAGAATGACTAGAAACGCCTACATACGTTATACTTTCTTCTACTTTAACTATATGAATATTTCCATTTTTGTTAATTGATATATTCCTTTTAAATATAGTGGGTAGGCCAAGGCCTTGATTATTTACTAAATCTAATTCCGCAATAATATTTGCACTATATTTAGAATGGTGTTTAACGACATATCTAGCATTTCTAACAGATACTGGCACCGACCATTCTCCTGTATTATAGTGATATCCTAAACTTGTACCTTCAGGAGCTGGCCACAATCCATCTCCCCCTGGATTAATATATTTCTCACGAGTACTTTTTCCAAAAATGGCTTCTTCATTTACTCTATTGATTACAACTCCATCTATAATTGTATAAAGTCTACCTTCAAGATCCAAAGCTACTAAAACACCAAAGTTTAGATCACCAATTAAATGAATACTTCTACCTGCCTTTTCAAAAGCTTTAATAACCAACTCTGCTTTCATAATTTATCTACTTAATCTAAATGAAATATTTCAATCAATGGTATTTCCTTGGCCTTAATACTGTTCTCATCTTCACTTACTAAGACTTCTTTCATATACTTCCACCAATTTTGTAAAATCTGACTATCTTCTATTGTTTCAAAAAGCTTTTCATTTTCTATCTCAAAATACCCAAAAAGCAAATTTGAATCAGTCTGACAAAAAATAGAATAATTAGTTATTCCATAATTTTTCAGCTCTATTTTTAATTCATCCCAAATCGGATTATGCCTCTTAATATACTCCTCTTTTTGCCCTGCTTTAGCTTTTATGACAAATGCCTTTCTCATTATATATTCATCTTACTCAATTATCAAACTTCTCAGCTAATGCATCAGCTCGTATAAACTTGCCCCCAGCTTTAATTAATAGATCACATAAAATGTCAAACTCTTCAATAGCTTTTTGGCCACAATTCTCAACAATAAAATCCAATGGTTTAACTGAACATTCCCCAAAATCCATAGCTCCTTGAGGCATTTGATAAAACTCCCACGGATGGAAATAAAAACACAAAACTGGTCTTTCTCCTTTTCCGTTTACAAAATCAATAAAACCAGATACCTTTTCCATTAAGACGGTAGCAGATTGAGTTCTAAACAAAGGCCATTGATCACGATCCCGTTGGTATGGATCGCTACTATTCATAGTTAGATCGCAAAAGTTAGGTATTTCCAAAATTTTCATATTTCCCTTTTTTGTCCAATCTTCTGAAGATGGATGATAGGGAGTAAAAGGTTTTCCATAAAAATAAAGCGGTAATGAAGCATCAGAAGTATATCCTAATTTTTCTAGCACATTTACAACCTTTGTACTGCCCCATAATCGTGGACATCTAAAGCCAATTGGTCTATGTCCAACTATTTTTTCAATTATATCGGTCGCAATGGTTAATCTACCTTCAACTTCAGATTCCAAGATTGGCCAATTATTAGGAAGTGGAAAAATCGGATCTCCTAAAGTTTCGTGAAAGAGACCATGACAACCGGTCTCATGACCCGCATGATGAACTTCTAGTACTTTTTCTGGATTCTTTTCTGCAGCATGTCCTGTCCAATAGAATGTTGCTAATATATTGTGCTTTTCTAGTACGTTCAATATTTCTTGCGTACCATATTCTACCCCTGAATAATATGGTGTATATGATCCTACATCTGTTTCCATATCAAAACCAAGAACGACATCAAAATCTTTCATTTCTATTTTATTATTCATATTCACAAAACAATTCATCCATGTGTGGACTTAAAGGAATTGCACCATTTTTTGTAATTTCATAACCAGACTCTATCCTTACACCATGCCACTCTGGATGTCCAAAAAAACTAATGTCAATGCATATCATCATTCCTTCTTTTAATTCATCCTCACTATTGGGTCCAAAAAATGGTGATTCCGCTTCATGTAAACCAATGGTATGAATAAATGGGCATACTAAATATTTCGACAAACCTTGTTCCTCAAAATAAGCACGAACCGGAGCATCCATTTCTTTGCCTATTTTACCTGGGATAAGTTGATCTTTTGCTATTCTGAAAGCTTTTTTAAGAATTTCTATACATTTTTTCTGGCTTTTTGAATATTCTCCATTGACAGGTAATGTATCACCAACTACACCAGCATATCCATTTACTTTAGGTGAAATACCTATCATTACCATTTCTCCTTCTTCCAATTCCTTGTTACTTGCCGTTGGAACTACTGCATTCGATCGAATTCCACTCCCAACAATAGTTGAAAAACCAAATCCATTGGCACCATTAAAACGGACTGCATATTCTCCAGCTGCAGCCACTTTTATCTCTGTTGTATTAAGACCGATACTAGTCTTCATTGCTAAATAAGCCTTATCTGCCAACTTAAAAGCTTTGCGTATATTTTGTTTTTCCCATTCAGATTTTATGAATCTTAATTCAACAAAATCCTGAGTAATGTCTACCAAAGCAACACCTTCAAAGCCCTCTAAAATTTGATGATAACAATCTGCAGGCATTCGGCCTCCTCCTACCAATCCAATATTCTTTAATTCAATATTTATAGATTTTAACTCTAAAAATAATTGAGGAAAATCAATAATAGTTGCATTCGGATATTCTTCATCAGGAACCATAAAGACTGGAAAATTTCTTGTTTCCTTTATGGCACTCTCCAATTTCGCAAAAGGTTCACTTTCTGGGCCCCCTAATATAAATGGATTCCCATCACGCGGAACTAAAACAGCACCACTTTCAAATTGTGGACAATAACCGGTCAAATACCAGCCATTTCCTATATTAAATTCATCAAAATATACTATTGCTGCATCTAGATTTTTCGATTTTAAAATATCTTTCACTTTAGCAACTCGAATTGCACTTTCTTCCTTACTTAAATATGACATATTTATTTATTTATAATTAATAATTGGATCATCTTGACTAATAATTGTCACTTGAGACCTAGGGTTGATACCAGAATTATTCTCTACTAAAAAATTTATTTTATTTGATCCGAACATTAAATTAGGAATAGATCCAATAGGTTTCACTTGACTTATTAATCTTCCTGTTTTGTCAAATAATTTACAATCATCTTCCGCATAAAATTCTAGGTACATACCTGATTCCATTTCAACAGGAAAAATTATTTTAGATCCATTCACCTCTATTGAAGGATTGTTTATCGTATTTTCTACGAGTGGGATGGCTTTTATAGGGCCTATTAGATTTTTAATATTCTTTCCGCTTGGCAAATTATTATACCAAAATTGAAGTTTATTTACATTACTAAAACTAATTCGATGCCGATAGGAATCATAGACGTAGAATCTTGAATCATCTGGCCACATATAATCACTTATTCTTGAAGATTCTATCTCTACTAATTCAAAATATTTCCAACCCTTAAAATCAATTTTAATAAAATGATCTCCATGTGCTCCATGTGAAATATGAATTGGACTTCTAAGACTTATATTTAGAATTTCACCATTGCCATCTCCATTTATCCATACTCCTAATCCCTTATTATCAATAATATTCAAAATAGGATCAAATTCCTTCTCCATGTTTATATAAGAACCATCCACCGGTGCACTACCATCACTATAAGCCGAATAAATAATTGCATCCTCTTCATTGAGTGTTTTTTCAGAATTTACTTCTATTGACGCAGAGACTCCTGATGCATAATCGCCTAATAGAAATTCAGTTGATTTAGAATAATCTGTTAATACCACATTTGATGGAGAATCATATGAATCAACTGACATTAAAACTTCAATTCTTAATTTTATGGGTTGTGTAGGCATAGAATTCATTACTTCCCAACTTGAGGAAGGATGATTATCACCCTCCACCTTATGCTTTAGATATTTAGTAGGTTTAAAATTCCATTCTCCACGATCACTTTTAAACAAACTATACTCTTTACCTGGTTGGCGAAGTAAAGTTTTTACTTCATCACTAAAATAATCTTGATGCCTTAATGCCTCGTATTGTTTCATTATATCGGCACTTTGTTTAAAAAGAGGAAACTGAGCTAAAGTAATACTATCAACACCTCCTAATTGAGAGAAACCAGCATTATTACCAATCATTTTACATCCTAAATATTCAATATCATCTGAAAATGTTGGTTCTATTTGAGGCGGACTCCAAACTTGGTTCCCCCACCAACCAAGGTGCAATGGAAGTTGAATCTGCCCATTTAGTATCCCTGCATATTTATCAATTTCCGGACTATGTCCTTTCCAACGTCCATGTTCCCACTCATTAGAAATTATATCCTCTGGAAGAAACAAAGCGGATGCTTTTATTGAAGCCAGATGAATATCAATAAATCTTTTATAACCCCGAACTGGGCGATCCCAAGCTTGCCATCGAGATCGATAATGCCACCAATGATGTGACATTGAACTCATTTCCATTCCAACTGGTCTATCTAATTTATTAGCTACTTCAAAAAGAAACTTTGTTCCATAGTACCAAAAATTTTCATCTCCACCTAAAACGGCACTTCCATCAATCGCATCAAAATAAATACCTTCAAAATTACATTCATTAACAATTTTAGCGTGTTTTTCAGCAACGGTAGTAAACAGTTTGGTATCTGGACCCGGCACGAATAAATTAAACCTTTCACTTAAGTGATAAGCATTTTTATTCAAATCATGCGAAGAAATTTCCGTGCCACATGCACCTCTTTTTAATCCTGTAAATTTATAAGGTGGATTTTTTGAAACTCCACTAAATTCTACTAATTCCTTTCCAATTCTTAGTGTAACACTATTCTCCGTATGAAAACCTGTGATTGTAGAAATATCTTTTGTCGATTCATTGACAAACAATTCTTTATCATCTTTCTCCAATGGTTTACTTAAAGTAAAAATTTGTTCAAATCCTAAATCCTCACTCGGCACAGGAGTCACATATTCGGATCCTTTATCAATAAAAAAAGCATATGTATGAAAAATATGCGATATTCCAGCTTTCTTCAATTTTTCATTAATGCGTTTAAAGGAAGCCCATCCATCGGGCCATTTATCCTTATTTAATTCTAAAGTACCAAATTCAAAAAAAGAGCCACCTCCATGACTATCAATTTGATTAAAACCTAGTGAATGACATTTTTCTATCCATTCGTCAACAGTATCTTCTGTTAAGGAACCAAAATTCATAAGATATGAACCATATCCTTCATCATTCAACAATGCCCATGCACCTCCAGCATTAGAAAATGGAATATCTTTGGCGTTTTCAATGATATCTCGTATGGTTCCTAAAATTTTTATTTGTGGTAATCCAATTAAAGTCACTTCAGCACCTTTTATCCCAAACTTATTATAGCATTTAGCACTTAATTCTGTTTGAGTGGGAGGTAATTGTCTTACATGTGTGTATAAATTCATTGACAACGCACATGCCCCAAATGGTTCATATGGTTGCCCCTGTACTGTTAGAGGAATATTTAAAAAGGTTAAATTATCAATATTCCCCTCTACGGTATCCACACTAAATATAATCCGATCGAAATGGTTAATTACTTTAATCCTAGCATTGATATTTACATTTTCAAATTTCATAACAATGAAATCATTCTTATATGTAACAGAAGTCACTTCATGAGAAACGCCGTCAACCTCTACAATACCACATTTAGAATTTTCTAATAAATCCAAGTAGTTAATGCCTGTTGATTTTTCAATAAAATGAACATTTTCACCATTTGAACTAATTTTATAGCTGAAAAAATCATTTTCAAGAACAACATAAGGATTCATAGATACACAACCTATCGTCAGAAATAACAATACAATACTTCCAATTGAAAAATGATTCATTGAACTAAAAATTAAATAATCTGATTAATAAAATACGTAGTATTAATAACCCGGATTTTGAATAATGTCTACATTAATTTGAGTCTCTCGAAAAGGGATCGGATAAACTAACCGATACTCTTTAATGTCAAATGCATTTTGTGGTAAAAAACTATTTTCTTCTTTCATCCGATTTCCATAAGCTGTCATAACTTCAATTGCCTTACCTGTTCTAATTAAATCAGTCATTCTGTGATTTTCAAAAGCCAATTCATGACGCCTTTCTTTTAAAACATCTCCTAAACTTACAGATGTTAAATTTGACAATCCTGCTCGATCTCGTACTTTATTTATATACTGGAGAGATTCATTATTTTTTCCCTGCTCAACTAAACATTCAGATAACAATAACAATACATCAGAATATCTAAAAACTGGCCAATTCTCACCTGTATTATTCGGTAAACTATATGGACCGTGAACAAATTTTGCTACAAACGGGAAATATACTTTATCCGGATCTTCGTCATATTCCCCGATCTCTAATATATTCAAATAGATAACTGGATCAGAATAAGGATCTCCTCCATTTAAAGTACCTTCTATTATTTTAACAGAACTTTTTAATCTTAAATCCCCATCTTCATAAGACTCAATTAATCCCAAATTAGGGACATTCCAACCACCAGCTGTTACATTATTTGCACTAACCCCAGTCAATAGTTTAGTATCTGAGGTTTTTGGTAACATTGAATATATAAAGTTACTCTGCTGACCATCATTTCCTTCTTTATACTGTATTTCAAAAATAGATTCCGAGTTGTTTTTATTTTGCGGATCAAAACAATCTGCATAATTGTCTAACAACGAATAGTTCATATTCACTATATCAAGTAATTGCTTTTCCGCCTTATCGTATTCTCTATTTGGTTTAGACATAAAAGTTTTACCCAATAGCATTTTTGCTGCACCTTTTGTTGCACGCCCAGACTGAGGAAATACAGTAACCGTTGGTAGTAAAGGAATTGCCTTCTCTAAATCAACAATAATCTGATTATAAACAGCTGATTCATCTGACCTAGTAATATAAGCACCAGCTTCATCCAAAACATCTTCAAGATATAGAGGAACGCCTCCATAATGAGTAACTAAATCAAAATAGTAAAAAGCTCTTAAAAATAGAGCTTCGCCAAGTACCCTATCTTTAGCTTCATTTGAAATATCAGCATCATTTACTTTTGCAATAATTGTATTTACCCTTGAAATCCCACTATAATTATTATAGTATCTAGTATTCACTATTGTCGTCTGAGATTGATCTATCCATTCTATGATATCCTCAACCCAATTAGCGGGTCCTCTATCAGGTGCATAATATCTAAAAAATGTATTATCAGAACGCATTTCATCCATATAGAGCCCCGGCACCACGATACCTCGTAATTGCTGATAAGCACCTACTAATGCTAAGTCAAAGTGAGATTCAGTTTTAAAAAAATTGGGTGTGGTCAAATTTGTTTCTGGAGATAATTTTAAAAAATCCTCACTACATGATGTAAAAAAGAAAATTCCAAAGATTATATATAAGATTAATTGTTTCATGTTTAATAATTTTAAAAATTAAAATCTGCTCCAACAGTAAATACTCTTGGAACTGGATAATGTGCGAAATCACGTCCTTCATTTAAACCATTTAATCCACTTTCTCCAGCTTCGGGGTTCATACCAGGATAATTGGTTAACATAAATGTGTTTTGTGAACTTATATAAACTCGTCCCCCTTTAACAACTTTCCCTGAAGAGATAGGAAGTTTGTAACTTAAAGTAATATTTCGAGCAGCTAAATACGATCCATCGAAAATTAAACGACTATTATTAAATCTATGAAGAGGATTAGAATTTGTTCTTGGAATATTCCCAGCACCTGGATTGTCAACCGATCGCCATCGATCTACTACTTCAGGACTAACATTAAATACTCCATCAATATTCTCCGTCCATAGCAATTCACCCATAAATAGATCACCTCCAACTCTTCCAACCAAATGAATATCTAAATCAAAGTTTCTGTATGTAAAATGATTAGTTAAACCAAATATAAAATCGGGATTTGGATCACCAATAAATGTTTTGTCATCTACTGGATCAATAAAACCATCTGGGATATTGTCAGGTCCACTTAAATCTTTAATTCTTACTGAACCAACATCAGACCCTCCATAAGCTTTAATATGTGGACCTTGATCTAATTCTGCTTGATTCATAAAAACACCATCGTAAACATAGCCATAAAATTGTCCAATAGGATGTCCAACTTCGGTTCTAACAAAATCAACATTTTCACGATATCCACCAATTGGTGTATTTTCTGTACCTAGCTTATTAACTATATTTCGATCAAGAGAAAAAGTTATATTGGAACTCCAACTAAACTTACCGACTAAATTCTTAGTTTCTAAGCTGACTTCATGTCCCCAAAATTCAAATTCACCAATGTTTGATTGAATATTTCCAAAACCCGATGCAAGTGGGATATCTACACCATACAACAATCCATTTGTTCTCTTCCAGTAATAATCATATAATATAAAAACTCTATCATCAAATAAACCAATATCCAACCCTATATCTGTTTGAACGGTAGTTTCCCAAGTTAAATCAGCATTTCCTAAATTTGTCTTAGTTTTACCTGCAACTAAAGAATTGTTAAAAACATAATTTGCATTCCCAATGGAACTAAGATGTGAATAATTTCCTATATTATAATTTCCTACCTCTCCATAACTTGCTCTTACTTTTAAAAAGCTTAGAACATTGCTATATTTATTTAAGAAATTCTCCTTTGACACCACCCAACCAACTGACAATGAAGGAAATATGCCATATTTCTTATTTTCACCAAATCTAGAAGAACCATCTCTTCGAACAGCCATTGATAAAAAATATTTCTCGCTATAATTATAATTTAGTCTTCCAAAATTTGACAAAATAGAATATTCTGATGTAGAGACATTTCCTCTAATCACTGAGGCTCCGGTTACCCAAGATATTTCATCATCAGGAAAGTCAGAACCAGTAAGTGAACTCGACTCATTTCTAACTTTTTGGGCAGCATATCCAAGTAATGCCTGAAAATTATGATCTTCATTAATCGAGAGATTATAATTCAATGTATTTTCAATTTGCCAATTCTTGTAATTTGAAGAATTATAACTACCTGCAGGAGGATTAGGAGGTGCAACAAACATACTACCCTGAGCAGTTGAAGGACTCCAATACCTATTTTCAGAATTACCTATATCTGCATCAGCTTTTAATTTATAACTAAGCCCTTTTAAAATTTCATATTCTCCAAAAGCATTTACCAATATATTCTTTCTTGCTAAAGGATTTTCCCTTTCTGTTAACACTCTATACCAGTTAGGATTAGGAAACATACCTGGTGATGAAAAAGAAATTGGATATGTGCCGTCTTCATTTTTGTACTCAAGTGTTGGATCCATAATATATCCAGCTGACAAAATACTCCAGGTCCCATCGGTATTTAAATTTTGAGAATTTCGAAGATTGGCAGATAAATTCAAACCAAAAACCAACTTATCAGAAACCTTAAATAAATTATTAGCTCTTGCAGTTATCCTCTCAGAAAATGTATTTAACATGACTCCATCTTGCTTATTATAACTTGCATTGATAGAAGACTGAATACTCTCTGTACCCGTCGATAGGGAAAAATTATAATTTTGCAATAGAGCATTGGGATTTAAAAAAATATCAAACCAATCAGTACCATCGTTTGGACCATATTGACTTGGGTTTTTATACCTTTCAGGCACTTCCATTCCTTGATCAGAATACCACTCATTTTTAAACTGAGCAAACTGTTGTGCATTCATAACATTTGGCCTACCTCTTTGCGGTACGTTTTGCAAACCACTATAAACACTAAATCTAATATCCGTTTTACCTACTTTTGCCTGTTTAGTTGTTACCAAAATAACACCATTTGCCGCTCTTGAACCATATAGAGAAGAAGCCGAAGCATCTTTTAATACTGAAATTGACTCAATTTCATCTGGATTAATTGCCTCTAGACCAATACTTGAGGGGAATCCATCAATTACAATTAATGGTGAATTCCCTGCATTAATTGAAGCTTGTCCTCTTATTCTGACTGAAAACCCTTCTCCAGGTGTACCTGTTGATTGATTGATTCTAATTCCTGATAATTTACCTTGTAATTTTTGACCGAGCTGAGTCATTGGCATATTTTCTAAATCCTGAGCATCTACAGAACTTATAGCCCCTGTAATACTACTCTTTCTCTGTGTGCCATACCCCACTACTACAACTTGATCTAATGTCTGCGAATCCTCTTGTAAGATTATTGTTATATTAGACTTACCTGCAATTGAAGTTTCCTTCGATTGATATCCAATATAAGAAAAAACCAATACCGCATTTTCATTGACATTTTGTAAGCTAAAATTTCCATTGAAATCAGTAGCTGTTCCATTATTAGTCCCCTTGACCAGGACATTGACTCCAATAAGGGGCTCTCCTGATTGATCAACTACTTGCCCCTCTACAATAAGTTCCATTCTTTTCAAGGTAAGGGGGATAGATTTATCAGACAATTTTTCAATTAACTTTACTCTTCTAGTTATCTTGGCATTTTCACCATCGCTGATTAAATCATCAATATGATGGGCCATTTTCTTTAGGGACTCTAATCCTTCGGCATCGTTTTTATAAATGATCACAAAACGCTGATCATAAAACTTATACGCCAACTCTGTTCCCTTTAATATCCTAGAAATGGCTTCATCTGCTGAATTATGCCCATCCTTTGTGTAATTAACTTTAATGTCAGAGACCAAGGTCATATCAAAAGTAAAATAGACATCATACTTCTTGCTAATCTCCTCAATGGCTTCTAATAATGTAATTTCCTGACTGAAAGCCTTAGGTGCATGTGCCCGAACAGGAACATAGATGACCATGGCTAATATGACCCACAGGCCATTTAGTGTTAGAATTCTTTTCATTTTAAAATTTTTTTTTGAACTTATTCTATTCGCTTTTTACACTGTACTTCCCTTCTGATTCAACAAATTGTACATTTAAGGACATTTCCAATGCTTGTTTCACGGCATCCCAATCGGCATAGGGAACTCCTAAATACATTGGCGTATCCAATAGTTTTGTATCCTCACAAACCAATGTCTTTCCATAAATTTCTTCCAGTTTAATCAGAACCTCACGGAAGGTCATTGCTTTGAAGTTTAACACTCCATTCTTCCACGATGCCGCAGAAGTCATGGTTTCATTTAAGGTTTTTTTCACTGCCTTTTCTTCTGCCTTATAGATAATTTTTTCTCCAGGCGCCATGGAGTAAATCGTATCTTTTTCTGCTGCTAATTGCAATTGAACTTTCCCCTCTTCTAAATATACTTCAGTTGATAATACGCGGCTGTCTACATTAAATGACGTACCCAATACCTGAATGGATAGATCTTTGGTTTGAACAAAAAAGGATTGATCTTCATCCAAATGCTGAACATCAAAAAAGGCTTCCCCCTCCAATTGAATATTCCTTACCCCTTTGCCTTTCCAAAGGTTGTCCCATTCTATTTTGGAATTGGCATTGAGACTCACTGAACTACCATCAGGCAATGCAATATCTAATGTCTCTCCGAATCCAGTTTGATAACTCAAAGTATCCGGATCTGTATTCTTAAACATAAATATCACAGACAAAAATCCTACAACTATCAAAACACCGGCGGCCAAAGACCACTTCTCAACCCTACCCAAAGCTAGCTTGCGAGATAAACCACTATTCTGTTTTTCGAAGTGCATAGGATCAGGCCAATAATGATTTAATTCATTGGCCAAAGATTGTAATTCTTTATCCTTATTTAACAATTCCAATAATTCATCATACTCTGATCGTGTAAGACGATTGGATTGATATTTATCTAATAATTCTCTATTTCGCTTTTGACTCACTTAATTTCTTTTTATAAACAAACAAATCTATCATTATTCATTCCTTCTAAATTTCATTTTAAACAATCATTGTACTATCAAATCTATCTACTTAACTCTGAATTTTGATTATTAGACCAGTCGAAATACAATTTTTTTAAAAAAATCTTCCAAACCATGTTAAAATCAATAAACACATCTTATATACAACATTATATTCTAATGCAAGCACTCAAATAATTAAGATCCTTGAACATTTTCACTAATTAACAGACTATTTGAATTGTTATTTCTTTATTAAATATTTTTTATATAGTTTTAAAGCGCTATTAATCATTCAAACTTTCATTGTGTGAATTATCAAATCTAAATATTAAATGAACCAGTTAATGTTTGATGATGAATAAGAATATAGCTTCCTTTAGAATAAAAATTTACCAGTTTATTCTAAAATTTGTCAAAAACCCTGCCCTAGCAGATGATTTGACCCAAGATGTGATGCTTAAAATTTGGCTTAGACGTGAAAAATTATCCCACTTAGAAGAAATCGAAGCCTATGTCATGCGTATGTCTAAAAACCACGTCATGGATCACTTTAAGAAATTGGCCAAAGAAAAACAATACCAAGAGGAAATCTGGGGCCGCATGCAAAAATCCGAAAACCTAGTCATTACTCCCCTCTTTACCAAAGAAATGGAATCACAACTAGATGCTATTCTCAAAGAACTCCCCCCCCGACAACAAGAGATCTACAATCTCAATAAAAAGGAAGGTCTCAGCCTACAAGAAATAGCGGATCGACTCGACATCGCACCCAATACGGCAAAAAATCATCTTACTCGTGCTCTAAAAGTGATTCGCAATCAGATGAACCCTGAGTCTATTTACCTTATCTTAGCAGTCCTATTACAACTGTAAATACAATATTTTCGTCAACCTAAAATTGTATTTCGAATAAATATAATTTAGGGTGTTTTGTGTATATTGAGATTTAAAATTTGAATAATGACCCAATTACAGAAAGCCATCGCAGCCATCGACCAACTCAATAGTCAAGATCCCAACCAAACCGTGGTCAATGGAGAAATCATGGCCAAGGAATTGTTGTACTCTATTCGGATGACAGAAGAATTACTAGCCTATAAACCCAATGCTTCTGAACAACTTCAAATTGCAGCTCGAGCTCAACACATTGCCAGATGGCGGATACCTAGAGACCAATATCCTATGGATAGAAAAGGATACCTCCAGTGGCGAACAGAACTCAAAAACATGCACGCCAACTTAACCGCGGAGATCTTGACCGCCTTGAACTACTCCGATGATTTTATTGAAGAAGTTAGCCAATCCATTAAAAAAATAAAATTTAAAACTAAAGCAGAAGGTCAAACTTTAGAGGACGTAGTTTGCTTTGTTTTTCTCCGATACTACTTCGATGATTTTGCTCAAAAACACGAAGAAGAGAAAGTCATAAAAATTATTCAAAAAACATGGGCTAAAATGTCAGACGAAGGGAAAGAAAGAGCACTTCAATTGCCCTTGTCCAATCATACTGTAGATATGGTAGAACGGGCTTTGTCTTAGTATCTTTTGTTTTGAAAAGCGGGTGATTTTCAGGATTAGGTATCAATCCTATAACAATAGTGAATTATAAAACCAACAGTTATTTATAAAAAAGTATCGCACATCAAGGTTTTCTACAAACCACATACCAAAACTTTTGTGTAGTCCCACTTTTACTAGCCGTTGCTATTTCATCGACTTCTTTTGATTCAATTATTTCATAGTCCCCAAATTCTCGAATTATCGCAGCCTTATCATAAAAATAAAGTTTAACTCCATGGGGGCTTTGAAAGTAATTTTCACTCAGCTTCTCTCCCTTGCCATAGGAAGGATCATTGGTAGAAATAGTCACAAAGACCATATATCCTCCCGGTCTAAGTTGAGCATAACAATTTTCAATTAATTTGCCTCGCTCTTCAGCATTGAGTAAATGAATCAAGGCATAACAATACACACCGTCATACACAGCATCGCTATATGGCATATCATTTACTGATCCGTGGAAAACGGTAATATCACTACCACAGTAACTTTGACCCAATTCGATGGCGGTTTTTGATATTTCGATACCTGTCACCTCTTGTCCTTCTTTTATAAAAGGTATGGCATTTCTTCCATATCCAAAACCGGGGATTAGAATCTTCCGCAGTCCTTTTTCTTTGAACCATTCTGCAGTAGCTTGACTGGATGCAGCAGGAGTCAACCCCCACATAGCAAGTTTCTCTTTAAAATTAGCCTCCCAAAATTCAACTATCGGTTTCATGGTTTCTGTTTATTCATTAATATTTATCGATGGACAAATTGATTTTGTACCAAATCCATTTATAATACTAAATACGTTTATAATACCAAATACGTTTATAATTGTCGGTCATATTTAAACGAAATACAACCCGCCACTATTTAATCATTTATTATCATGGTTAGAAAATGTAATCTTCCTCTGTTCATTGGACAAAAGATCGTAAATCAGCAATTGACCACTTAAAACTTCTCCAATTCCCAAGATAATTTTAAAAATCTCATTGGCTTGATACATGGCAAACAGTGCCACCGTCGATCCCATAATGCCGGAATCAAAACAACTTAAATTCTTGCCTTCAGTCTCGGGAAACAAACATCGATAACTGGGTCCGTTCTTATAATTAAAAACCGATACTTGACCTTCAAATTGATACACCGCAGCAAAAACCATTGGAATATTGTACATAGCCGTTAAATCGTTAACTAAATACCGACTGCGAAAATTATCTGTGCAATCCACCACTATGTCATATTGCCCAATGATGTCTCTCCCCCAATCTAAATCTAAAAATTTTGGAAAAATGTCAACCTGAATCTCGGGATTCATACGATTCATATACTCTTGAGCAACCTCGACCTTCAATCGACCAACATCTTGTAATCTATATATTACTTGACGAGATAAATTACTTTCTGAAACCACGTCCCCGTCAACCAAAGTCAAATGACCAATTCCTGCACTTGCCAGATAAGGTAAGATGGCCGATCCCAAACCACCTATCCCGACGACCATAACTCTCGCCGCTTTAATCTTTTCCTGACCAGAACTGCCAATATGAGGTAATTGAATTTGAGCTTTATATCTATTCATAATATTATCCTCCAGCATAAGGTGGAAGTACAGCTATTTCATCATTTTCTTGAAGAGCTACATCACTGGTCACAGGCACAATTTCATTATTTACCGCTATCGAGAAAGGAATGGACTCCAATTTATAAGTCTCCATCAACCAATCGTATAATTCTAGCACATTGAGCATTAATAGGGAAATCGTTTCTTCATCTCTAGCCGTCAAATCAGCCATGGGGCCAAAATATTTAATCGTAATCATAGTCCTTCGTTTTTCAACTTCTTTAGTTCATTGGGGTTAAAAAATTACAACAAAGTCTTGTTGATTATGTATAACGCAAAAAAATTAAAATAGATGCGAAAACTTAGCAATTATTTAACATTATTTTTAAAATTCACTATTCCGCCCCTTATTACACCTATTTAATTCATCTATCAAGGATAAATTAACATGCCATAATCCATAAGTTAATCCTTATATTACCACTCCATATATTATTTAAAAAGACTACAATAGTATATTGTTATTTAAATACAATATATGGCACAATAAAAACCATATTCACCTATAATTAATTATGAAGAATAAAATCTCATTTTAAATTACGCCTTCACCACTTTAAAGCCAACACATAATTTAAACAAAATTGCTACACAGCATGGTATAGGGATGAGACAATATCCCTAGACATTCCTCATTCTTATAGCTCATAGTCTTGATGACTATATAATTCTTACTAGTAAAATGTCAGTTTTGATATCAATCAAACTGTTTTAAATCTAATCCTGTTGATATCTTTTCATTTGAATTACACATTTCATCCCAAGTCATTACATCGTTGGCTTCCGCAGCGTTCCGTCCCAATATAGCCGTCAATGTCGATATAGCCCCGTGATTGGCTTCATTGAGATAATTACCTGTCTCTATACTGGATACAAATGCTCTGTGTTTATTGGCATCGGCGTCGTGCAATGAAGATAAAAACACTCCGGCAGCTCGCTGTTCTGCCGTTAACTCCACTCCATTTCTCGCCATACCAGAATCCCATTCGTTCTCACCTGTGATAAATACACCTCCGCTGTAGTGCGCTTCTGCCATCCCCTTGCTCCCAATAAAACGAGCACATACATCACCAAACTTCGGCCCTAATTGAGTAGAATGATAACTGACCTTCACGGCATTGGGATATTCATAGTTCACTTGATAATGGTTCCATGCATTGCCAAAGGGCAATCCGTGATTTAACCCTCCACTTCCATAGGCCCGTATCGGATGACTATCCAATGCACGATTGCAGATATCCAACATATGAATGCCCTGATCTAGCAAAGTGCCTCCAGAAAGTTCTCGAAAATGAAAGTGGTTTCTAATTCGAGCTTCGTCATAGGACAATCCTTTATACGGCTTCAATGGAATTTCTGAAGCCAAATAATACAATTGAACATTTACAACATCACCGATGGCTCCATTGCGAATCCGATTGATCATCTCAGCATAGGGGCTTGCATGAGGCACTTGAAATCCAATAGCCAAACTCACCTTCCCATCTATTTTCTCCCCCAAGCGCTGAATCTGTTGACAACCCGCCACATCGATCGCAGCCGGTTTTTCACAATAAGCATGTTTGCCCGCCATGACGGCAGCTTCTAAAAAATTGGGATGGGTATAACAAGGTGACGACACCAAGACCGCATCCACATCTTCATTGTTCAACAGTTCTAAATACGCCTGAGATCCTTTATAGATGTTACCATCTTTTAGACCTGCAAAGCCCTTGGCTGCATTTAAACTATTCATCTTCTTTTTAGCCACAGCAAGCTGATCTTCAAACAAATCCGCTAAAGCGACAATATTCACATTGGTATTTCTGGACATCGATGAAATATCGGTAGTCCCGCGATTACCACATCCTATAAAACCCAATTGCACTGCAGAATTGGCCCTTGAACCAAACACCACACTGGGTTTCAATATCGTAAGTGTAGACAGCGAAGCTGCACCTTTTATAAAATTTCTTCTTTCCATTTGACTAATTTTTTTTATTAATTATTGTTTCTCTCAAACTATAAGAATGATTGGCCTTTATAAAAACGACCATCATTCCCCAAACCATTGATACCAATTACATTTGGTATTACTATCTTAACTTTCCACTTTTTTACAACCATTTGCATAAAAATGGAAAAGACTTTTTCTATACAATTCCACACTTCACAAACCACCCTAAACCCTTGTTTTTCAGCCATAAAACCACATCCAAACTTCAATCAAATAACAGTTTCTATTATTATAGAAACCACTTTGCATTTTACTGTGATTGTATCGCCTTATTCAATAAATTATGGGTGATCTGCTGAACTCTTCGATCTGGTCCATGGGGTCGGCTAAAATGCGACCAAGGCAGGGTATGTCCTGGAGGATGACTCAAACCCTGTGCCCAGAAAATCGTAGATGCATTAAAAACAAAATTGTCCTTGGGACCGGGATAAATCACCGCTGACCAAAATTGATCTTGTTTACCCCCCACCCAGGCATATCCCTCAGCCACGACCTCCAATCCTGGAATATCGGGCGGATTGCCATGATACTCCCAACCGACCAAACCGGGGATATAGTCTCCTTTAACCACACCAGTCCCCTCAAATATCCAATGATCGGGATTGACTATGGTCCAATCTCCACCGCCATTTATCGGCCTAATATTGCGTACGCCCATCAACATTCCCTCATCTGGTCCTCGCTCGGGAAATGGACCATGATCGGCTTCCCTTGTCACGGCATGACTTTGATCCCCGCCATAAGGTCCAGCTCTAAAAATAATCCGATTGGGTTGATGACTGCTACTTTCGCTAAATGGACATACCCAACAAATAGAATTGCCTGAAAAAAACAATAGATTAACCCCAGATTCTTTTAATTTTTCCACACTGCGAAACTGACGAATATCCCAATACTCATCATGGCCTTGACTCAAAAACGACTTACATTTCAAAGCCCGGTCTGGTGTCAACAAATCACTATTGGAACAATAAGTCACATCATATCCATGCTCTTCTAAAAAATAAGAAAACGGTTGCTCAAAAGACAAATACTCGCCTGACCCAAAAGACAATGGATCATTGACAATATCCATAAACTGAGACTGCCGCCCATAAGGACGATCAAAACTCACCTTGGCCCAAGGGCCTTGCACCCCTTTGGGATGGGTGTATATAGAATAATTGCTCGGCCATTTATTATAGGCCTGCCAAGTATTATCTGAACACTGAAACAAGATATCTGCTGGTCTTTCATCTTTGACAATAAATATGATATAACTCTGCCAATAGGGTTGGTCGGGGGCAGGAGGTAAAGTAGTTAATCTCCCGAGGTAAACACCACTCACCCAGTCATCCGGAATAGTAATCTGGGTTGTGGGTTGCCACTGGCACTCGTGTACATTTTTGTCACCAGGTTCCGGCGTCACTTGAGTTTTCCCTTCAAAAGGACCCAATTCCTGAACCAATCGCGCACCCTTGCCACCGTAATATCCCGTCCTAAAAATTTCAATCTTAAATTTGCTAACTGGATTCGTGGACACCATAATATCTATGGTTTCACCAGCTGCCACACTCTGTTTCGAACAATAGCCTTCTATCATCGGTATACGATAACCATTGGCATCTGGCTTAACTCTAGTTAATTGCCAATCATCTGATCCCGGTTTCTGATTCTCCTTGACAATAATCTCACTTTGAGCATAGGCCTTATTCCCAAAACTTGAATTTGGGATGAGACTACCGGTAAGACCCAACATCGCGGTATGTTTAAGAGCATCTCTACGGTTAATTTCTTCTGGCATAGGTTTTTTTTATTTATTAAAAAATTCATTCTATTTTCATCTAACCTACAGACTTAATAAATATATAATCAAATTCTAACAATACTATTCCAAATTATTGTTGCTGTATGTAAGCAAATAAATCTCTAATTTCCGTCTCACTCAACCCATCTAATAGGCGTTCTGGCATTAGGGAAGTCTTCAATGGAGTCAAGACCTCTATTTGACTCGAAGCTAAGGTTTCTTCCTCACCAGACAAGGTCTGAATTTGAACCAATTCATCACTTCTAGACATTATCCTCCCCATTAAATGTCTGCCCGATTTCGTGGAAATAGTATAGGTCACATATCCTTCCCTAATATCGGCATTCGGATCAATGGTATTGGCTATAAAATAACTGGCATCCCGCCGATCATACCCCGTCAAATCAGGACCAATTAAACCGCCCTCACCAAAAAGTTGATGACAGGTTCCACAAGTCGACTGAAAAACCAACCGTCCACGATTCTTATCCCCTTTTGCTGAAGCCAATATAGCCTGCACTTCTGCCATGCGCTTGTTTTTTTCATTAGCTGCCACCTCTTTGGATTCTGGCCAAATCGCATTAATGGCAGTGACCAAATCCTCATCACCCAGCAATTTCATCTTTTTCACCATCTCTATAGGGATGTCTTCTTTATGAATTATTTTAATACCTTGAATTTCTTTTATCAGCATATTAGCCCATTCGGCACGAGATACAAGTAAATCAATAGCAGCTAGCCTAACATTGACATCGGCTCGCAAATTGTTGGGATATTGGGCAACCACTTTCTCTCCTATCTCTCCGTTGGGAAAATCACGCAATGCTTGCAGACTAGCGCGCTGAATGGCCTTGCTTGGATCAGTCAATAATTTCAATAAATAGGGAACTGAATTGGGAATATCCAACTCTCCCAAGAGTCCAATATAAGTTAATCGCTCACCCATCGGCCTTTGACCATCTCCTATCTCAACTAATACCGACTCAATGGATTCTTTATTTTTTTGCCTCAACCCCATCACCAACTTGGGTTCTCCGGCAGTAGTTCGATAATTTGACAAAATTTGAATCAACTTCTCTGGCAATAGTGAATAATCCTTCCCCAGTAAACCCTGTTCCAATCCAGACATTAATTTGGGTAAATATTTTTTTGAAGGAGAAGATTCAATTATCTCTAAACAACTTTTATAATCGGCTTCACTGCCCGACATCGAAAACCGCTGAATAATTCTTTCCAATAACACTTCCTCCACTACCGGCCTCCTCCATACCGAAGCTTCCTTAAACAAATCTTCTATGGCAGTAGGATCATTTTCAGCTTTCGACTCCAATGCCCAATAAATCATTAGAGGGATATCGGAATCTTGACTATCGTCGTGATACAAGACCAATGATCGAATCATGGGCAGGGCAACACTTGCGGGCAATCGTTTTGCCGATGCAGCCAACTGACTTCTCACCGACAATTCTTCTTCATTCCTAGCCAAGTCCTCCAAAGCTTTGGCCTCATGTATCGATGCTTTTCTACGATCTCCAATCAGTCTAACCGTCCACTCCCGCACATATTTATCTGTATGCTGTAATCCAACCATGGCAACGTCTTCCGTCAATCCTTCCAATAAATTGATGGCCCAAAGACTCTCTAAATATATGGTACTGGTATCGGCATTTAAAATGGTTTTTAATCTCGGCAATACCGATAGGTCACCGCGATCGGCTAAACCTTGCAATGCCTGAAATCGATACCACTTATTTCTGTGATACAGAAGATCAATCAAGTCGTCGGAACTGGCATTGTTCAGATTAAAATGCACAGAAGACAAGGAATCCTCATTACTCCGTATTCTATATATTCGCCCCGTACTTTTACTCCAAGTATCCCGTATATCTACATGGGACAATCGACTGTCATACCAATCCGTAAAATACACATTGCCGTCGGGTCCAGTCTTGATATCTATCGGTCTAAACCAATGATCGTCCGTATTCACAATCTTACCGAGATCTTTGTTTTTCAACGTAGATCCCTGATCTTCCACTCCGGTCAAGACAATTTCACTTTGCAATGCATTGAGAGCAAAAAACTGATTGTGATAATGCTGAGGAAGTGTCCCCCCTTCATATCGAATCAAAGCATGGGTAAATCTTACATTTTCGCCATCCAATTCCATATCGGGCAAATAACCAAAGGCATAGGGATTGGTCAAAGGACCATGCTTCCCCCAACTCTTCTTGTAATAACAACCTTGTTTGTAATAAGGTCCACGACCATAGCCATTTTGACCGCTAAATACCCTTCCTTTACCATCAATTTCTACATTAAAGGTATTGCCACCTCCCTCTGCATATACTTCAAATATTCGCGTATGGGGATGATATCTCCAAATGGCTTGCCCACTAAAAAACACATCCTTGGATACAGCCGAACTAATATTAGCCGTCGTCGTGCTTCCTTGAGCCCCATATATCCATCCATCAGGCCCCCATCTCAAACTATTGGCCACAGCGTGGGTATCTTCTAATCCAAAGCCATCCAAATGCACTTCCGGTTCACCTTCGGGCAATCCATCCCCATTGGCATCGCTATAGACCAAAAGATAGGGAGGACTTAAAACCCATATTTTACCTCGCCCAAATAGTACACTTGTAGTTATATTGAGCCCAGTGATGGCATCTGTGGATCGGTCAAAGAGACCATCGCCATCACTATCTTCAAAAAAAGTTATCTTATCTGCACCTCTTATACCAGCTGGCGGAGGTTGAATTTTTTTGTCAAATTTCAACCGCATATGGTTATCGATATCGGTAATTTTCACACCTTCCGGAAAAGGATACTGATTGTATTGAACCACCCACAATCGACCTTGCGGATCAAACTTCATTTCTACTGGCTGATGGATCTCAGGCTCAGACAAAACCAAATCGATGGCAAGATCCTCTGGCAATTTAAAATTTTTTAAGGCTTCTTGAGCATTAGTCGGTTTGCTTTCATCCGTCAATGCCCCTCGACCTTCGAAACCACGTAAATACTCTGCCACTTTTTCATTAGCTGCCAATAATCCTACATCGGTATTTTCTTGACGATCTTCATTACAAGCTAAAAAAAGAACCATTGCCAACCAAAAAATTATCCGAGTCGTCATAGCTGTTATTTTAAATGATTGACGGTATAGCAAATTAGATTATTCTCCAATGTATCTTGATCTTGTGAGACCACGTCCTGTAATTGCATTTCATAAATACGATCTTTTTCCATCGTATCTAATAGCAACCGAACTTTTTTGCCCTTATCCAATACCTCTATAGATTGAATACCAATGTCTTTTTTATCCATTTGGTCCGATCCGTATTTTTCGTGATAATTGTAATAATAACTACTCACTAGATAGTGATTGAGATCGGAAAGGATATCTTCCGAGATCTCTTTGGTAAAAGTCAATTCAAATCCCCCTTCTATTATCTTCATCGTTAGAATATCAAATGGCATTTTTCCCGTATAGCTGATACATTGAATACCGGACGACCCCGCCCAGCCACTGGCATTTTGTCCAACCCATAATCGACCTTCCTCATCAAAAGCCAAGCGATTATTGCCCTTTCTCAAGCCTTGTTCGTCTAGAAAAGGAACACAAGCGCCTTGTAGGGCACCACCCACTTCTTCGAGCATAACACGCACAATCCGCTCTTGATTCATTTCACCTACCAATATTTGGCCGGCAAAAGGACCAAACTTTCCACCTGTGTCGTCACACAAGGGTTGTGTGGGAGAATTGGCGATAATATTATGTGGAAAAAGTACAGCGGGTCGTTGTCTCATCGAATCCAAAACCTCAATAGGCAAATCAGAGGGACGACCGCGATTCCAACCTTCCTCCCAGACCAAACTAGCGGGATGACCATAAAACTTACCTTCTTCTACATGAAACAATGGACTCGTACCCACCCAGTCACCTTGATTATCGGTCACCAATAAATGACCATCCAAATCAAAGCCCAAACCATTGGGCGATCGAAATCCACTAGCAAATGGCTGCAACTGTCCATCCACCGTCCACTTCATCAACCAACCTCTATAGGGCACTGCAGCATACATCCCTTTCTCTCTAAACCCAATCTCCTTTTTCTCTCCTCGCAATTCATCCATCATAACCCCTCCACTCGAAGTAGAATTTAACCCTATAAAGTGATTACCCGATTCATCTTTTACCGGACCATAAGTAAATTCATGGTAATTTCCACTGATACCAAAATCGTCGGTTTCTACTAAATATTGATCTGCCTGACCATCACCATCGACATCTTTTATCCGAGTAAGCTCAGCATATTGCATAACCAATATCTCATTTTCTGACAATACTTCTATGCCCAATGGCAAATGTAGGCCCTGAGCAAAAACAGACCATTCTCTTTTTTCGATATCGTAAGTCATCACCTCTCCTCGACGAAAAGCTGCGATCAATTTACCACTGGGTAAAAAGGCCATTGCGCCCACCTCTCCGCTAAGGCCATCTGCCATATCAATGGAATCCACTACATAAGTAGTTTCTGGCATGATATGGTTATCGCCCTGGCTATTGCAAGACCAAATGAAAAAAATAGTAATTAAATAGAACCATGATTTTATAATATTATACCAAACCATATTTTCATTATTTTAAACGGT
This sequence comes from Membranihabitans marinus, assembly GCF_021729155.1. Classification (GTDB taxonomy): domain Bacteria; phylum Bacteroidota; class Bacteroidia; order Chitinophagales; family Saprospiraceae; genus Membranihabitans; species Membranihabitans marinus. Next base: position 38,895 of record NZ_JAJQYA010000036.1, read on the forward strand.
CAATAGACAACTCAAAGGACTTCCCTTCCCCTGCCGACAATTCATAACCTGACCTAGTTTTTGAGCCTTTACTAACACTGACCTTACTCATCTTTTGTGGGCTGGATTCTACCACCAAATCTCGATCGAGATCGGGAATCCGAAATTTTCTAAGTATGCCATTGTTATCTCTCATAGGCAATAGTAATTCATGCACCAAATATCCATTGACAGTATATAAAAATTCCGGAAAACCATCGTTATTTAATCGATAGCCTCGATACTCTACCTCAGAAGGACTATTGCCAATGTGAAGTGGGAAGTTTTCATTTTCTATATAAAATTTCTCCCCCAAGACCTTTGCCATTGCATCCCCTTTGATAGACCATGGCTCGGATGGATCCACAAATTCACCAGACCAAGCATATCTCAATTGACACCGTACCGCATCCCAACAATAAGACAAATCTTCACTTAATCGCACAGCGATAGAAGCCGGTCCAGAATCTGGCATAAAAATCCTATACATATATGGAGGGGTAGTTTCATAGGGATGGAATTTTTTTTGAGTATGATGATCATGAGACGAAGCTGCCATTTGACCACTTCTTCTCGATTCTGGCACATGAAGATCTTCTGACAATTCCGGCATTTCATCATTGGTCACATACATTGCCCCAAACATAAAACTACCATGACCGGGATAAGTACATACATAGGGATAAACGCCTTCTTTACTGGGGGCCGTAAAAGTCAACGTTTTTTCTTCACCTGGCGATATCACACCAATACTGTACAATACTTCTGATATATCGGGAATAAATTCCATTTTTGGCCCCTTCTCCGCCAATTGAAAAGCTGCTTTGACCACCTTTTCTCTGGCCCCTATTTCTGTAATGACTAGATTGTGGTCCATATCATCGGTATTTTTCAATACCAACTTCACCTTACCACCAGGCTTGACTTTAAATCGTACCACATCGTACTGCAATCCTCCCACCGCTTTTAGCTCAACAGTCTGTGAAATAGACCCTGAAGTAGTAATTAAAAGGGTTATTATAGATAGCCATATATTTTTCAGACTCTTCATTATTTAAACTTTAGCATCATAATAATCTGATGATTCAAAGATTCCTCCTCCTGTGGCGTAAAAAGATTGATCTAACTCAAAGACCCCTGCATTGGCTTTTGTCCATGGTCCATATCCCCCGGGATGATATGATCTCATGGTTTCCCAATTGGCATAATTCATATCACCATTGGTTTCCATTATTCCCATATTTAGCTTGGGAAAGGGCGTTAATCTAGCGGCCAAATTTTTATGCCAATCCACCAACAGTGGATTTACCGTCAAATCAGAACACACGCAAGGCAATCCATTGTCATAGGCCAATTTTGCCATCTTCATTGACAAACTTAAGGTTTTGGCGATGCCTTTCAACACCAATACCCCGTATCCCAATTCTATCCGTTGGATTACATCTGCTTCAGTGTGAACACTGTCATCGGCTGCAATTGGAAGGGGAAGATCGGCGACGTTTTCTGTATTGTCTTCACATAGCGGTTCTTCGATAAACAATATTTGGTCTAGTGCGGCTATGTCTTGACAATGATGGACAAATCGTTCCAATGTAGATTTTTTGTGATAACGACCATTGGCATCAATAGTATAAATAATCTTTCCATCATGAGTCTGCGGAGTATGACTATTTTTAAGGGCTTCGTGGATTTCTGTCATTCGCGCCATATCCTTTTGCAACATTTCCTCTTGGCTACCCGACTGTCCTGTTTTTATTTTTATAATAAAATAACCATTATTCACAGCTTCCACAATATCAGAAACCGGCATATTGTAAGACACTTGAAACATTATACCTATTTTTTCATTATGATGGGATAGCGCTGATCGATAAGGCATTGGTATCATTTCATCGAAACTGAGATAATTATTTTCTCTGGCATAGAGTAACCACGCGGCGTTGTCGATTCCGATAAGGGCATTTAAAATAAAATTTTCGTTTATATCTGGTTTACCGGTTATAGCCAAGGCATCGTTTTTGACCTGTGGCAATATTCGCTCGAACAACTCTATGGGGTGATGAAAACACTGTTGTCGAAGTCGAGATAAGGCACGTTCAGTCAGGGTATACATCATGGCATTTCCTCCAGCTTCTGAGGTATTGCCGAATAAATCTGCGTCTCCGTACAATACACTTTGAGTCCCCAAGCCTATGGTAGAGGTATTGGCTTTACTGGTCAATCTCACCATCACTTGCCACAGTTCGGACAAATATCCCCCCTTAAACCCAAATGGAATTCTCAATTTTTCACGTTCAAAATTTGATCTTGTCGAATCGATGCAAATGGTTTTATTCATATTATATAAGAGTGTATTTTAATTATTAAGATTAATCGAGGTATTCCGAGATACAATTACAATATTAACTTCCACATTAATGACTACTATAATTACTACCATTCTTTTCTATTCAAGTGGAAGTTAAATAAAATAGGGACAATTCTTGAATTGACCCAAATTATAAACCAATGGTGTACGTTACCGTAAGATATTTAATTAATCACAATATTTCAAAGAATCGATAATCATTCGCCGAAAAAGTAATTCTCAATCCACAATATTCAATCCACAATGCCAACCCACCCGAAACACGGAGGAAGCGGTGACTGAGCTTTGTCGAAGCCCGGCTCCTTCATCAAATGCCCTCAATGGGCAATAGGTAGTCTTTCAGACTACTCAGTCGTGTCGTTACAAAAAATCCGGACTGATGTCTTCTCTATCATTACCCAACCTTTGAATTTAGAGCGATTCGAGGTAATAATACCAAATGCATTTAATAAAGCAAGTCTCCTGGGACAAAGTACTTCCATCAAAACATAAACCCCAGAATATATCCCTAATACAATTAGATATATATTATAAAAAAAGAGACTGCCTTTCTCAAGACAGTCTCTCAACACTAATGATTAGATGAAGGTCAATTATTCTGTATAAGACAATTCATGAATGGCGGTAATCTTTCCCCCTTGAACTTCCAGTCCTTGTGTCGCCGTAGCTGTTGCTATGTCAATATTGTAAACATAACTAGAAGTCTGAGTCGTAATTCCTACAGCTACAGTTTTGCCATCGGCAGAAGCAAAATTATTTCGCGAGGTAACCAATACTATATCATCGGCATCGGGAAGACCGGTCACCCAGGTAAAGGTTTTGTTATACACATCGGCAATAGCATATTTCTTTCCTGTAGAATAGGTGCCACGATCTGCTACAGCTTCCATATTGAGTACAAATTTTCCCTGACCAGCATATACGTGAAAGGTCGGGTAATATCCACCAGAAGCTTGCTCTAAATCAAAGAAATAATTGGGATCAAATTCGTCTTCTCCACTGTTGATCCGAACAATTGCTCCTGGATTTGAGGCAGTCAGTTCGCCATTGTTGCTAGAAACAGCTGAAGATACTGCATAGACATCACCTTTTTCGTCCACGCTGAGACCATTGGTAAAATATCGTCCAATTCCACTAATTCGATCGTCGGTGATAACCTTTTCAAACTCCATACTTGGATAGTCAAATACCGCTATCCAACCGCTATCGGGATAGCTGGTTCCAAATCGATCATTACAACAAGCCTTTACACTCATATAAGGCATATAGGCCTTGCCATCAACCTCAGTAATCCAAGTGAAAAAAGCCACTTCTCCATTGTTGGCCAATACTTCGGTATTAATCTGCCCTTCCCCTACAAACTGATTACTCTCTGTACTCAAGCGATACCACGATGCAAAAGGCTCATCGATATTTCTAGAAATTTTAGCCAATAATATCTCATCACCAATAGGGGCAAAAGCTTGAACCGTTTCCGATTGAAAATCAGATATTTTCTCCAATTCACCATCGGCATCGAGAATATATGTTGTCACGGCTCCGGGATTACCCTGACCATACAACAAACTGTAAAACTTGTTATTACTAGTCACATAGTATCGATAAGTACCGTCCTGCTCTACACCATTGCCCTGTGTACTTATTACCCCACCGGTCAAATCATCGACTGTCAATAGATAATCGGCCACCCCCTCCGATGCCGTCGGTGTAGCAGCAATGACGTATTTTGTAACATCACCAGAAGGAATTTCTGGATCCCCCGTATCACCATTATCGTCGTTATCACAACTGATGAAAAATAATGACAAAAAAATGGCTACCAATAAAAAATATGGTTTATTCATTTTGTTATATGATTTAAATTATAAAAATGTATACTTTATCTTCCCCGTAAGACTGCGACCAGGTTTTTGCAAACTGAAATTATCGTACAACTTACTGTCCATTAAATTTCTTGTCTCAACAACAAACTGCATTTTACGACCTAAGCTATAGGTCAGAGTTACATCATGAGATATCTGATCTGGAATATCCAATTTGTCGTTGCCCAAACTCGGCCAATACAGGTAAAACCCATGAACATAAAGTCCATTGTAGCCCAAAGTCAATTTATGCCCCTTATTCCAAAGATTGTCGAAAGTATAGCTGGCATCGGCATTGCCATATAAAAATGGCATATTGGGAATTCGGTCCCTATAGACCACACTTTCCACCGTTTGGCCTTCCTCGTACTGAACATTGTTTCTCAAATCTTGATAGGTAAGATTCCCGCCAATGTTAAATGACTTGTTGAGGTGGTAACGCACTTCGGTTTCAATCCCCATATTGATGACTTTGCCCAAGTTGTCCATGATTTGCATGGTCTGATTGTTATCTAATCGCGGTCGAATAAAATCCTTGGCATTGCGATAAAACAGATTGGAACTAATGTGAAGTTTTTCAGCATCCTTTATATTCCACCAAAAATCAGCTCCAAGATTAATGTTGTGACTGTGTTCTGGCCGAAGGCTAAGATTCCCTCTTAAGTTGATCAAATCCCCAAATAACTCCTCGGTTTCTGGCATTCGATAACTTTTTTCATAAGAAGTCTTTATTTGAAAATTGGAATTGAAAAAATGACTGACGGCCAGACCATAACCCAGTAAATTGGTACTGTTATGAGCATTTACATAGGCCACATCTCCATATATACCAGTGGGATTATAACTCTGAGAAAAATAATTTTGTTGGTTGTAGTTCTTCATAAAAATTGAACCATCCCACTCCTCAAATTTTAAATTATAACCTAAACCACTTATATTTTTGAGATTTTTCTTTGGTCTATCATATGCATCGTTATCTGGAAATAGGGCATCGCTTCCCTGTCGGTTGAAGGAATTAAAAGTATTGCTCAAAACCAAACTACTGCCATCGTTCAGTCGATAAGTAAGATTGGCCATGGCCAACCCATTGTTGTTTCGGTATTTATAGGTAGAATAAGACCGTTCCCCACCATCGTTCTCATACTCCTTATACTGTCCCAACCAATTATACCTTCGATTGAGAGTATCGATATTTTGTTCAGAACCAAAATTGTAATGTGCATTTAGGGTTAGATCTAAATTTTCAATACCTAAGTCTTTTTTCTGATACTTCAGAGCGGGTTTTATGATGGTTCCCCTTCTATGCCATGCTCCAAAAACAGTTACGATCCGTGCCCCAGTCTGAATCTCTTTGTAACTGCTACCCACCGTCATTTCTGCGGACAAATGATCTGCATAAGATACATCTCTCACCCCAATAGAGGCAATAAGGGTTTGATTGTGATATTGATCGTGAAATCTCCTTAAATTTTGCTTTGGGAAATATGCCCCGGTATTGATATCGGCCGCATCCACAGCTACCTTATAGTCGTTGTCAGAATAATTGGCAAAGGCATTGACTTTGGCAATCAATCCATTCTCACCTGTGAACACACCGTAAATATTGAATCGATGGGTATTAAATGATCCGAATGAATAGGATGCTTCCAGCTCGTTGCGCTTTTGGGCACGAGTGATAATATTTATAGCGCCACCCAAAGCATCGGCTCCCAGTCCAATAGGTACAACCCCTTTGTAAACTTCAATGCGTTCTGCCAAATGAATGGGAATATTATTCATTTGAAATGCTGAACCAAAATTGTCCATAGGAATACCGTCGATTAAAAAGCGAACTTGTTTACCCCTAAATCCATTTAGGGAAATATTCATCTGAGAACCTACTCCTCCACTTTCTCGAACCCGTATCCCTGATATTCGATCGAGGGCATGGCCGACATCCAATGTAGTATTGTGCAGTTGCAGGGCATCAATAACCGTAACATTGTAAGCTTTTTCACGCACTTCACGCAATTCGGTCTTACCAGACACCGTGATTCCGTCAATGGTAATGGCTGCGGACTCTAATTTAATCGCAAACTTATATTTGTCTCCGACATTTACTTTTATTCCTTGTCGATAGGTAGTATAACCGAGATATGAGGCTACTAAAGTGTATTCCCCTTCGATTTTTTCTCGAATGACAAATCGCCCATTTTCATCTGAAATACCACCATACGGACTGCCTTCTAGGGCAATACTAGCCCCAATTATTGGTTGGTTTTCTGCATTGGTTACCCTACCAGACAACTCTGTTTCTTGTCCCCAAGCCATCTGAATTAAGCCCATACACCATACCAATAAAGTATATAATATATTGTATTTCATGATTTTAAATTTGTTAGAAATAAGTAATATTTAGACTGTATACATTCAATGCAAAACTAAGTCAATCGCCTGCCACCCTATTTACGCTATACGGAAGTCTTTATACTCCATTCGGAATTTTTCACCTTTTCCGAAACCTTTACCTTTGATTGGATAATTGGATTTTCTTTTTTCTTCATCTTCAACAAAACCAAAAACGAAGTAATGGAGAGCAGGAGCCAAAAAACATCGACTACAAAGATTTGATCATAGCCTTTGACAAAGGAAACCCAAGGCCAATTTCCAGTCATCCAACCGTTGGCCAATGGAACAATAGCTCCTAACACTGCGCCCAATAGCAAGGTCATATATTGGGTAAAATAATTATTGCGTTTAATGATAAAGAACAATGACAAAACCAACCATGGCCAAAAAAACACTTCGTTAATAAATGCCTTTCGTCCCTCGCCCAAATCGTAGCCCCAAACTTTGACCGCTATAAATGCTATCGCAGTAGCAGGATACAAACTGAGACAACTCGACAGATATATATAGCCTAACCAGGTATTAAATTTTCGCTTGCGAGGATGAATATTTTTCTTATCTCTTGCCACCAACCATATCAATACACCTGAGATGATCACAAAACAAGAAATGATACCCAAACAAAAATAGATCAACTTCATACCATAGCCCCCATAATCACCAAAATGCAATCGCTGTATCAAATTCGTAGCTCCTTCTATATAGGATGTCGATAAAAAGGGATCATTTTCATTGATGACTTCACCGGAAATGCCATCGTAGAGGACGAATCCTGAACCCATTAATGAGGATTGATATTTAGGTCGGACTGACACCTTGACCCTCATACTCTCATCGCCGTAATTCAAGATCTGTAATTGTTGAATTTCTGCCTCAGGCCATTTTTCTGCTGTGGCGACAACATAGGGCTGAATAGATGGCAGATCCTTTAATACATTATAGGTCAAAGCCAATTCCTCGTCTTCATCGGGATCGAGAACCTCGGCCATTTTCTCCTTGTCGTCACCAAATAAAATAGTTTTTACCGGAGGCAACATAAAAGTATAGCCTATAATAAGGTATGTTCCGGTGACGGCGAATATAAATTGATAGGGCAGGCCCAATATACCCAATGCTACATGGGCATCGGTCCAAATGGTCTTCCATTTGGCTTTTGGTCTAAAGACAAAGAAACTGCTCGATATTTTCTTCCAATGAACGATGACTCCTGTTACTATGGCAAAAAGAAAAAAGAAAGCCACCAATCCGGCCAACATATATCCAGATCGACCGAAATAATTGAGTTGGGCGAAAAAATGTAGTCTATAAAAAAACTCCCCTAATGAATAGTTGGCTCCATACTTTCTGTTTTCCCCACTTTCCAAATCCATATAAAAGAAGGCCCTGCGATTATCTGCTTTTGCTATCGAGGTATCCTTGGAAGACGTCATCGATGCCGCCAACCGACGCTCGTGATAGCGCTGAGAAAAAGAAATATCTCTTCCGTATAGCTGATATTCACTTTCGAGATGGTCAACCGCTGCATCAAAATCCAAATTTTGAAAATAATCTTCTTCGATGGCTTCATCCCGCTCCCAAGCATTGATTTCATCCCGGAGAAAGGATATGGATCCCGTAAAAAAGATTACGTACAATAAAGCACTAATAATAATACCACTTATGGTATGACTGTGAAACATTATATTGTATACTCTATTTGACATAACTTAAGTGATTGGATATAAAATTTTACCATAAGAAATAAGGCCGTAAAAAATCAAGGAAATAATGAGATACAAAAGCCAGGCTTTCCATCCATTTTTAAATAACAATGCAACAATCATCAAGCCCACCCACATCACAAAGCCCAAGTAGCGCAATGTCATCACAGCATTGGCTAGATCAAAGAATACGGCCATTGTTAGATGAAGACCTTCAGTCACCATATAACCGCCAACAAATCCGGCTGATATTTTAGCAAAGGCCTGAAGAGGTGTATTGGTTAAATATTTTTTATTTGCAGGCATTATATGAGAATTTCTAAGGTGAATAGAATCGCAAATACTGCCATAATAATTTGCGGTTTGAACAACTCCAAGGGATAGAGCAAGAGTACGAGGCTAGCCACCGTCATTACGACAATGAAATACGCAAATATCCCACTCATTATTCCCCATTCAAGAGATGACAAATAAAATCCGAGGCCCCATATCATTCCTGCAGCTATTTTGCTCCGTCTTGTGTGGGCTTGCGCCCACCGCAATAAGACATTATCCCCAAGAAAAACTACTCGCTTCGAACAATAGTAAATCAAGAAATAACCTAAAACAGCACTGAGAATTATAATAGATATCATAGTATATTAGATAAAACAAATAGAAAAGGAATGGATCCGTTGACGATAAATATTAAATGGACAGTGTAGTCGTATAAATTTTAACTACCTGTTTGTGCGAGGCCTCGTCTACTTTAATTTTCTCAAAAGTCTCTATCATATAATCTCCCTTCCATTCGGGAATAAAATGATAAAAACCAAGATCGGTAACGGCGAGACTGCGTTGCCATCCACTGGGAGAGAACACAGTTATATTCACTTTTTTGCCAGAAGTTTTTTCCGATGAAAACTGCAAAGACAGAGGTTTATTTTTCTTTCTTATGCTGGCAAAAGTTATCCCTGAAATTGGCTGACTAGCAGTTGTTGCGTTTTTTCCCACGACAACAGAAAATTGACTATTGAATTCGTACTGAGTTTCTCCGACGATTTTATCTACTGTATGGGATATCCAAAAGGTATATTGACCGTCAAGATTAGGGGTGAAATCAGCTATCATTACATCGTCCATAGCAGTGAGTTCTAGACTTTCTTCTTCCCCATTGGGCAAAGTAACCATGAGTACACAATCGGCGACATTGGCCCACCAGTCTTCTATTTTCTCTTTTTTACCTTCTTCTGCCTCTGCATAAAACACCTGTATTTCCAAGAGTTTACCCTTCTTAGCCTCAGATTGACTTTGGATGAAAAGAGCATGAGCATTTATGTTTGAAATGGTCAAAAAGCAAATGGATAAGGATAGAATTGATTGTAAAATTGTTTTCATGATATGGCTTGGTTTTAATTGAATTGTATTTCCATTATTAAATAAGATATCGTTGTTATTTTTATTTAGATTAAATTAAAATAATATCTTTGACGCAAAATTAAGCCTTATTTTGAACACTAGAACTACGACATACGGAAAGAAAAATACTTCAAACGGAATGAATTCTACTTCAAATCAAGGGCGAACCGATTTAGTAATAAGTTTGGCCAAAGACAACATTGAAATACCCTTTACAACAGTAGAAGAAGAAAGGAGTAATATCGGATCAATGGAGGGTTTGTATGAGATAAACACCGCTTCTGTAAAAGCCGATTTGACTATTAGTGATTTTAAAGAATTTCAAATCTATGACCTTAAAATAGCACTCCATGATGCTATATCCATACATATAAATAAGAAGCAGGCACCTCTTCAGTTTATTTTTGCATTCGAGGGAAGAGGCTATATTCAGCCCAATAAATCCAATATTATTCCCCCTCATTCATTCAATATACATAAACACGATTCTCTATTTATCAACTATAAAGACAAAAACATCCATTGTATTCTGATTCAATTACAATCAGATTTTTTGAAGGATTCTCTGGTGCAATTAGAAGAATTTAATGGCATCAACAAACTATTGGAGAAGATAGATCAACCAGTGCTTTGGTCAAAATTCAAACCCATTACCACGGGAATCACACAGTTATTAAATGACATAATTTTGTCTCCCCAATCAGATACATATCGTAAAATACTTATAAAATTGCGCTTAATTGAATTACTCCTCACGACGACAACCCTTCCAAATCAGACGACAGAAAACAAACTACCTGCCAGAGATCAAGAGAAGATTATCCTTGCCCGAGACATTGTTACAAAAAATTACATTCATCCATTGTCCTTAAAAGACTTGGCAAAAAAAGTAGGCACGAATGAATTTATACTTAAAAAGGGGTTTAAAACCCTGTACGGACAAACCGTTTTTGGCTTTGTCCAAGATCTCAAAATGGAAGAGGCTTTGAGACTGCTAAAACAAAAAGAGATTAAAATTCAAGAAGTCGCAGAGAGGGTCGGATATAAACACAGTCAACACTTTTCTACTGCATTTAAAAAGAAATTTGGTCGATCGCCTCGAGAGTATGTATAACATTATCAAAATGTCCAATTTATCCACCTAGATTCACTGAGAAGATCTAAGATTTACATAATCGTAGGAAAAATAATAAAGTTCTCGAATTGAAAGCTAAGGCAATTTCAATTTTTGTGAGTATTCCTTGGCCAACATACTTTATATTCCTTAAAAATGTAATACCATTAAGGAATAAGATTGAGTCACATAAAGTACCTCTCACATGAATTGACAAAATACTATTTAGATTTATTATAAATAATTTGAATAATTATTTACATTTGACCCGAAGTCGTTATCTATATTAAATCTAAATAAAAATAAATGAAACATATTTTTACTGTATTAATAATATTAGTGATCTCAACCATGGGATTTTCACAAAATTCTACTGTTGAAGGCAACATCGCCGACAAAAACAACAATCCCTTAATAGGTGTCAACCTTTATCTAAAGAAAACTACTCAAGGAAGTCAATCTGATGAAAATGGATATTTCAAAATTGACAACTTAGCAAAAGGGGATTACGTAATAGTAATTTCATATTTGGGATATAAAACAAAAGAAGTTGCCATCAATGTCCCATCCAATCAAGTCGTTGACATGGGTAAAATCACCCTTTTGGAAGGGAATGAATTACTTCAACAAATAGTAGTAACCAGTTCTAGAAGGAATAAATTTTCAAGAAAAAACACGGCATATGTTTCTAAACTTCCACTGCAAGACATGGAAAATTCTCAAACTTACAGCACAATAACCACTGAGCTTCTCGAATCGCAAATTGTCACCAATTTTGACGATGCCATCAACAATGCTACTGGGATTAGTAAATTATGGGAATCTACAGGAAGAGCACCTGGGGAGGGAACAGGATACTTTTCAACCAGGGGTTATGCTACCCAACCCGCATTGGTTGATGGCCTCCCTGGATTTACATTTAGCGCCATCGATCCCTCTTATATTGAGCGCATCGAAGTGATTAAAGGACCGTCTGCTACATTGTTTGGGAGTACTGTCACCTCATTAGGGGGGCTCATAAACGTGGTCACAAAAAAACCTTACGAAGGATTTGGAGGTAGTGTTTCTTATACCGCAGGATCGTTTGGGTTACACCGTGTGTCAGCAGACCTCAACACCCCGCTGAATAGAAAAGACAATTTATTCTTTAGAATGAATGCCTCTTACCTCACTCAAGGTAGCTTTCAAGATGCGGGCTCTAGAGAAACATATTTCATTGCACCATCTTTAACCTACAGAGTAAACAATCGCCTCAATCTGTCTCTGGGAATTGAATATTCTTCAACAGAACAAACCAATCCCTCCATGTTATTTGTGAGAAGGGGAATTCCCATGGTCTCCAATAATATTGAAGAGCTAGGAATTGACCCTGAGAAATCCTTCACCTCAAATGATGTGACCCTTTCCAGTCCAATACTGAATACCAGAGCCATTGCCGATTTTAAAATATCAGACCAATGGAATTCTCAGACTATTCTGGCAAGTACCCATTCCGAAACAAAAGGTTATTATCAATATATGATTGAAGGTGCCGGTGCAGCATTTGGAGTATTGGCTCCCTTGGCGGCTACTCCTTATCCTCCGTTACAAGAACAAGTCAATGAAGTTTTATTTGAAGCAAATCAATTGCTATCACAAGACGTGTTTACTAGGATATACGATAAGCGGGATGCCGATGGGACAAAAGCCAATTTTCAACAAAACCTTATTGGAGATTTTAATCTGGGCAAAGTGCGCAATAGAATGGTTATCGGCCTAGACTATGTCTATAGAGAACAATCCTCTAGAAACAGAAATGGCAATCCCTTATTAGCTCAAAATTCCAATTTCCCTTTCATAATAGAAACCTTAAACACATTGAACGAAGGTTATGGTGATGTAATTGCTGCTCAATTGAGTGGTTTGCCGTATTTCGATGGCTTTTTCTCTGCAAATGGTGATATTGTACCTACTTCATTTACCCCTAATACGACTTACACAGTTTCCAAGGCAAACTTAGACGCAATTTTTAGTGAAGTTCCCATCAGGGATATTAATACTGGTTCCCAAACATATGCAGCTTATATTTCCGATGTCGTTAGCCTTACTAAAAATCTTACGATAAATCTGGGTTTGAGACTTGACCATTTTGATCAAGATGGTGAAAAATCAGATCCTTTAGATGATTATACCAAAACCACTTTGTCTCCCAATGCAGGGATATTATACCAGGCTATTGCGCAAAAGCTCAGTTTATTCGCCAACTATCAGACCGGATTTATCAACAACGATCCAGTGGTGAATAACGATGGCACTGTTGACACTTTCGATCCGACTGAAGCCAAACAATTTGAGGGAGGTATCAAGACCAACTTATTTCGAGGAAAGCTAAATGCCGGTATTAGTTATTATTTAATAACCGTAAATAATTCCATTAATTCAGATCCCAATGGAGTACTTTTTCCACTGAGAATCAATCTTGCTGAAACAGTGAACAAAGGTTTTGAATTCGAGGTAAATGCCAATCCATTTGAAGGATTGAACATTCGAGCTTCATATTCTCTCAACAATAGCGAAATAACTGATGCTTATAGTTCAAAAACAGATATTGTCTACGATGCCTTACAGGGAAGAAGACCTGAAGAAGCTGGGCCGGAAAATATTTATAACTTATGGGCCGATTTCAAATTTGGAGATAAAAGTTTTTTTAAAAATTTTGGTATAGGAGCTGGATTGAATGGAGCTTCTGAACACTTAATGATGAACAATGCCGTATCTGGTGTATTTACTTTGCCCGGGTACACCATTTACAATGCAACGATTTATTACAATGCGGATAAATACCGAATAGGATTGAAAGTAAATAATATGTCGGATGAAATCTATTACAAAGGTTGGAGCACAGTCAACGGGATAGTTCATTTAACTGTGTCTTTGTTTAAAAATAATATTATTCTACTTCCCTCTTTTGGGAAGTAAGATTAG
>NZ_JAJQYA010000037.1 GCF_021729155.1 Membranihabitans marinus
ATAGTTGGTTATGAGTTGGATGACAATATGAATATTGATGGTGTGTCATTGGTGAGTCAGTTTAATGGTGAATCAGGGCAGGAAATGGAGGGTGAACGAGATATGTTTTGGTATTACCCTCATTATGCACCACAAGGAAATTCACCAGGAGGATCGATTATTTCAGGTGATTATAAGTATATCGAGTTTTTTGATCCGATTAAAAATGAGTTGTATAATATTAAGTTAGATCCAAGTGAACAACGGGATTTGTCTAATGATATGCCCGAAAAAATTATTGAATTGAGTGGTAAATTCAACAAATGGATTCATGATGTATGTCCGATTCTACATACTGTCAATCCTAATTATACCAAATCGAACTAAATTAATTTATTATCAATTTTTATAAATTGAACTTTATATGAATAACCCAATAAAATACTCTATGGATCTTAAGCTAATAAATATTAAAAGAGGAGCGAGTATAATTTTTCTTTTAGTTTTTGCTTCGTGTAGCGCTAGATTAAAGGATGATAACAAAATTGCTGAAAGAAAAATAGAGCATGGTATTGTTTACTATGAGGAAGGTAGATTTGCGGGTTGGCCTGCAAATAATGGAATGTGGAATTGGGGGAATGAAATTTTAGTAGGGTTTGTGGTTTCAAATCATAAAGAAACGGATAAAACACATACATATGATAATAAAGCCGCAAGAAATATGTATGCTAGAAGTAAGGATGGAGGTAATAGTTGGACATTAGAGAATCCTTTTGAGAATGGGCAAAAAGGAATCGCTTATGATAATTTTTTATCTAAAGAGGAAGCTGTAGATCCAACTATCTTAAGTTCTAATATGCCTGACTTTACAGATCCTAATTTTATAATTACATTTTATAGGCACAACAATAGTGATGGCCCTACACAATTTTACTTTTCAAAAAATAAAGGAAAGTGGTGGAATGGTCCCTATTGGTTTCCCAATTTAGGAACAAATGGGGTAGCTAGTCGAACAGATTATATTGTAAATGGAGAAAATGATCTTTTTGCTTTTCTTACAGTAGCTAAATCAAATAATAGAGAAGGTAGAGTAGTATTATCTCAAACAAAAGATGGAGGATTAAATTGGGATCTGGTTTCTTGGATAGGATCAGAACCGGATAAATTTGAAATAATGTCGTCAAGTGTACGATTATCCGCAAAAGAATTATTAACCGTTATAAGAAAAAGAAATATAAATAATAAAAGTTGTTTATCAAGTTACCTTTCAAAAGATAATGGTCAAACTTGGGAAAAACTTAAAAATCCTGTTGAGGATACTGGAAATGGAGGGTCCCCACCTGCATTGGTGAAAATGAAAGATGGTCGGTTGGCATTAGCGTATATTTACAGAAGTAATGAAGGATCTCGAGTGAACGTCAAATTTAGTGGTGACAATGGAAGATCTTGGAGTAAAGAAATAGTCTTGCGACAGGGTGATGGGGCTACACGAGATGTAGGATATCCCAGAATGATTCAAAGACCTGATGGAAAATTATTATTGACGTATTATTGGAATAATGCACTGAAGAAACCAGATGCTCCATATCGATACATAGCAAGTACTCTTTTTGATCCCATGATTGAAGATTAAATGGTTTAGAATCTAAAGTTTTATTTTGAGTCGATTTTAAGCTTTGTATAGATTTATTTCCTAAATGGTAATTAATAGAAATCCAATTTGAGAATAAACTTTTTTTTAACGAAAAACTAGAATTTTGAGATCAGCTATTAACAGGAGTGGGACTTTTTTAGTCGTTGAGCTTATGATTTTAGATTAAAAGCATACTTTCTTTGATTATATGTGGATATATATGATGGTTGTTTTTTGTGAAAGGTAATTAAAAACTTGACAGTTGAATATTTATTAATTTTAAGTCTTGTCCTATCTCTGTTTTCTGATACTAAAATTTTTGTATATCAAGACGTGAATTTAATAGTTTAGATAAACGACAGATTATATTATTGGCTTTTCCGAGTTTCTCAGATCTTAATATTCAATTGCGTTTTAGACATGGAAGGATTAAAATGTGTATTGCTCAACATCATCTTTTTCTTTTCAATGTTCTCATGAGAAGATTTCTTTTCTTAGGGTAGATTGAACCAGTTGGTAGAACTAAAAGTGTTGACCATTGATATTTTGTTTAAAAGTTAAATTGTTAATTTTTTATCTTTCAAATATAGTCCTAGGGTAAATAGCATTTTATTTTCTTTAAATAATTGTTATTTTTATCGAAATTACGGCATAGTTTTAATTAACAAGTCGATTAACCTTGGATAATGAAGAGAAAAATAAAGTATCAAGACCTGTCCGATCAGGACTTGCTTGCCAAGATGCAAGCTGATGATGCTTTGGCTTTTAACTGTATCTATGAACGCTATTGGGATGCCATGTACGGGAAAGCTTTTCAACGATTACAGGACAATGCTTCCAGTAAGGATGCAGTGCAAAATGTATTTATCGACCTCTGGTCAAGGCGTAAAAAATCAAATATCACTAATCTTCGATCCTATTTATATGGAGCCATTCGGTTTCAAGTCTTTAAACAAATCGATACTTCTCGAAAATTCGATACCTTCTTCGAGGTTTTCGAAGATATGATGGTCTCACCCATTCAGACCGATGGAGAAATCATTCGAGACGATTTGGCCCACCTCCTAGTCCTTTGGGTAGAAACCCTTCCCCAAAAACGCAGAGAAATTTTTGTGATGCATTATCAACGCCAACTTTCGGTTGCAGAAATCGCTGATGAGTTGAAAATCACCCAAAAAACAGTGTACAATCAATTGAATACCAGTATTAAAGAGCTGCAATGGAATTTGGCAAAATTCATTGGAATAATACTCTTTATTGTGTTTTTTTGACGACAAAAACCCGCGCTTCTAAACTTTACAGTAAATTAATTTTAAAAAATATGACTTTCTCTTGGGAATAATTAGGGAGATGTCGTACTCCTTATTGACAAAGATAAAGTATGACTAATATATCCAATAGAGAAGAATTTCAGAAGTTAATCAATAAGTACGTCCAAGGGATAGCTACTGCAGAGGAAATTAATTTTCTAGAGGAATATTATACTCAATTCGATGACAAGAGCAAGGGCTTGTCTCATCTTTCTGATCTTCAAAAAAAGGAATTAAAAGATGAAATGAGGGGTGTGATTCATCGCTCAATTACAAAGGATAATACCATACAGAGAAAACTAAATATTTTTAAAATTGCAGCAGCTGTAACAGTGCTCATTCTTTCTACACTGTTTCTTCTGCGAGGACCTTCTTCAGAAGATATAGTGGGAATAGAGGAGACTACAGTAAGTAATGATTTAGTATACGTTGAGACGACTTCAGCAGAAAAACATATCTATCTATCTGACGGTAGTTATGTGCTCTTAAGCCCAGGGAGTAGTTTGACCTATATAGAGAATTTTGATTCCAATATTCGTGAAATAGAATTGGTTGGTGAAGCATTCTTTGATATTTACAGAGATACCTTACGACCTTTTATTGTCCATAGCAATGGTGTGGAGACCGAAGTCTTGGGGACGGCCTTTAGCATTTCATCCTACAGTAAAACAGATTCATTTCGCCTTGTAGTATCCCATGGGAAAGTACAGGTATCGGCTGATGAAGTGAGTTTGGGCATATTAGAGAAACAAGATGAAATGATATTGAATAGAGCCAATGGTGAGGTTTTGCGTAGAAAGATTGAAGATGAAAAAATAGCCCATATAGAACCAGAAGAATTTGTAATGGATGATATGGAAATTGCTAAGGCCATCGATATAATTGCCAAGCGCTGGGATTGTTGGGTAGAGTTGGAGAGTCAAGCACTCGGACAATGTCGGTTTACTACCTCATTTATGCGAGGGGATAGTTTGGAAGAGATTATGGCGGTAATATCAGGAGTAGTGGGTGCGGAGTATAGGATAGAAGGGAATGTAGTATATCTAAAAGGTAATGGATGTAATTAAAAAAAAGGCATCAAGGGTGGAGCCAAGATGCCTGGATAATTTAAATAGTATAGGATAATTTAACCATTTAAACACTCAAAATTATGAAAAATTTATTTCCGACAGGGAATAATAGGTGGACTATTTTTGCGCCACCTATAAACCAAATTGGCTTTTGGATGAAAGTGAGTATGACTGCGATCTTATTATTTGCGTTTTGCCTTCAATTTTTGACGGCACATACCGGATATAGTCAAGGTTTAAAAGACGAAATAATTAATCTGGAAGTCAAAGACCAAGCCTTGGTCGAAGTATTTCAACAGATCGAAAAGCAGACGGATTTTAGATTTGCCTACAATGTGGCTTCTTTGAACAAGTATCAGGTCAGTCTAGAATCTGGTAAGCGCTCTTTGGAAGAGACCTTAAATCTATTGCTCAAGGACAAGCCGTTGAAATACAAGGTGGTCAAGGACAAATTTATTGTCTTGAGCTCTATTCCTACTGTTGAAAGATTACCATCGGTCAATTTGCTTAATAGGAATAATAGTATTAGCCTTCTTGCTAAGAAATTAGCTATCAATATTTCCGGTATCGTTACCAATGATGCAGGAGAACCTTTGATTGGGGTAAATGTATTGGTTCAAGGAACGGATAAAGGGACGGCGACAGATTTTGATGGTCGATTCGTTTTAAATGATCTCGACGAACAGGCCGTGTTATTGGTTTCTTATATCGGATATCAAACTCAGGAAATTCCATTAAATGGAAGACGGAACCTGACCATTACCTTGACAGAGGATTCACAAACTTTGGACGAACTCGTTGTCGTTGGTTATGGAACACAAAAGAAAGTGAATTTGACGGGGGCAGTAGAAGTTATTTCTGATGATCAAATCGTCGATCGTCCCGCTACTACGGTTTCGCAAATCTTACAAGGACAGTCTCCGGGATTGAGCTTGGAAACCGGAAGTGATGGATATGAACCAGGTGCTAAATTAAACGTGAGTGTTCGGGGAATCGGTTCTTTAAATGGAGGAAGCCCTTATGTGTTAATCGATGGATTTCCCGGAGATATGGATTTATTGAATCCTGAAGATGTTGAGTCCATTTCGGTATTAAAAGATGCAGCAGCTTCTGCCATCTATGGTGCACGAGCACCTTACGGGGTGATTTTAATCACTACAAAAAGTGGTAAAAGAGATCAACCAATTTCATTCACTTATTCCAATAATATTGCCATCAGTGAATCTAATAGTACTTTCGATCAATTAGACTCTTATACTTTCGCTAGGTATATGAATGAGGCTGGAGACAATTGGGGTGGACGTTCGTATACCAATGATGTTGTCGATCGTATTATTGCCTATCAAAATAAAGATTGGGATTATTTAAGTCAATTCGTTCCCGATGGAGCTACTCATTTTGAAACGGTTGCCGGTCCTGATGGAAGATGGGCTAGAGGAAATTCAGCTCATGCGGATTACGATTGGATGGATGAAATTTATGGTTTTGGATTTAATCAAAGACATAATATTTCGGTAAAAGGAGGGTCGGATAAAGCTACCTATTATTTATCTGGAGGATTTCAAGACCAAAATGGGGTGTTAAATTATGGTACCGATACCTATAAGCGTTTTAATATTATGGGGAAAATTAATGCCAAGGTCACCGATTGGATGGATTTTCGGTATGAAACAAGGTTCGTAAAAAGTCCACGAGAGAAATTTAATGGAGGTCTTTATTATCCCAATAACAGTACCTACACTTCAACCTTCCGTCAGATTAGTCGACAACTACCTACTCAAGGGTATTACGATCCCTTTGGAAATTTGAATGGTACATTTACTGTGGACTTGGATCAGGGAGGTACCAATCTTTATGAAACAACAGAAAATTGGCAGACATTAGCCACTGAAATTAGACCTTTAAAAGGATGGAAAATAAATGCTGATTTTGCTTATCAAAATACTGGAGTAGAAGGAACGGTAACCAAATATACCATGTATCGATTTGACGTAGAAGGAAATAAGTATCCTACTTTTAGTTCCTCTAATCAGATTGGTCGATCAAAAAGTACACAAAACTATTGGGTTTCCAATGTATATACTTCTTATGATTTAAGTATTCTAGATAAACATAACTTTTTTGTAATGGCAGGGATGCAGTACGAATACAATAAGTATAGTTATCTGGATGCTAGTAAGCTAAACCTTATTGTGCAGGAAATTCCTTCTTTAGAGACAGCTACAGGAGATCCTATTGCCTATGAAAGTCTGTATGATTGGTCTACACAAGGGTATTTTTCTCGATTTATTTATAATTATGATGAAAAGTACTTGTTCGAAGCCAATGTTCGATATGATGGGACTTCTCGATTCAAAGATGGAAACAGATCTGGTTTCTTCCCTTCTTTCTCTATGGGATGGAATATAGATAAAGAGCCATTCTGGAAGAATATAGAAAATGTGGTTAATACATTTAAAATTAGGGGATCTTGGGGCCAATTGGGTAATCAACAAGTGGGATTATATAGCGATTTAGCTTTAATACCTTTAGAAACTGGAAAATTAGATTGGATCTTTGATCAGGGGAGTAACAGACCTATTGGATATACCTCTATACCTCGTTTGGTAAGCCCTAGTCTGACTTGGGAAACAGCCACCACAACCAATGTGGGGATTAATTCAACCTTCTTTGATTCTAAGCTTAACTTTGATTTCGACGTTTTTGAAAGAACAACGGAAAATATGATAGGTCCATCTGAACCGGTACCTGGTTTACTTGGAACCAATGTGCCTCAGTCTAATAATGCCAAGCTTCAGTCGCGAGGATGGGAACTTTCACTGCGATATGCCCAGACGGTTCAAGGAAAAGATTTTGATTGGTTTGTGTCCTTTAATTTAAGTGATGTAAAAACCAAGGTAACAGAGTATTTAAATCCTTCGGGATTGATTTCTAGTTGGTACCCTGGTAAGGAGGTCGGTGAGATTTGGGGATACCAAGCTAAAGATTTATTTCAAACAGCGGAAGAGGTTCAAGCCTATACCGAAGATGTAAATCTTTCCTTTATTTTTAATAGTTGGGTGCCTGGAGATGTAAAATATTTGGATTCTAACGGAGATGGCGCTGTTAATAGTGGTGCTAATACCATCGATAACCCTGGGGATTTAAGTATTATTGGGAATAATACACCTAGGTTTTTGTATGGCTTAAGTGGGGGTGTAAATTATAAAGGATTTGATTTGTCTCTTATGTTTAGAGGGGTAGGAAAAAGAGATTATTTCTTTAATGATGCGAGTACAAACATCCGATTTTGGGGTCTACAGCGTCTGCCTTTTACTGCTCTTTCCCCTCAACATCTTGATTACTTTAGAGATCAACCAGGAGATAAATATGCAGGATTGTACGAAGGTGATGCCAATATTAATTTGGACGCTTATTGGCCTAGACCCTATGCAGAAGTCAATCAGAATGGCAAGAATAGAAAGCCTTCCACTAAATACTTAGTCAATGCAGCTTATTTGAGATTACAAAATGTACAATTAGGGTATGAAATTGATAAAAATCTTTTAGAAAAGGTTAAAATCAAAAAGCTCAGAATTTACGTTGCCGGTGAAAACTTATTTACTAAATCATCCATGTTGGATGGAATTGATCCATCTGCTATTGGAGTCTATGGAGCTGGCCTTACATATGGTTCAGACAAAGTTTATTCTGTCGGTGTTAATCTATCTTGGTAAATCTTTAATCTAATACAACTATGTTATATCGAAATAATATTTTATATCTACTTATATTTTTTATAATTACATCCTGTAGCGATGATTTTTTAGATCGTCCTCCCTTGGATAAAATTGGGACTGATTCCTATTGGAGAACCAGTAATGATTTAGAGAATTATGTTATCCAATTTTATGGTATTTTGCCTACTCACTTAGGTTATGATAATGCCATTGGCTATGAGATTAGGAATTCGGATAATCTTATTTACATCGCTCCCAATAATGAAATGAATGGAACGCGGGGGGCATCGAGTGGAAGATGGACCAACGACTGGTCAGAAATAAGAGGGGTGAATATCTTTTTTGACAATTACCAGAAATGTGAAGACGATTTTGAGAATTACAAACAATACCTGGGCGAGGCTCATTTCTTCCGTGCTTGGTTTTATTTTGAATTGGTAAAGAAATACGGGGATCTCCCTTGGGTGAATACTGAGCTTTTTCCCGAATCAGTGGAGGAACTGTTGCAGAGTCGTCAACCGAGAACTGTCGTAGTGGATTCAATTCTTGCCGATCTTGAAAAAGCAAAGGAATATCTTCCATTATTATCAGAAGGTTCAAATTTAAGATTGAATAAAGAAACGGCACTTGCTTTTATATCAAGAATTGCCTTGTATGAAGGAAGTTGGCAAAAATACCATGCTGGTACTGATTTTGCGACTTCGGGTGCAGATCCCAACAAGTATTTTCAGGCAAGTGTCACCGCAGCAGAAGAATTGATGAATGGAAACTATTCTGTCGGACTGTTTTCAGATTACTATGAATCATTTGGTCAAGATGATATGTCTGATAATGAAGAAATCTTTTTTCATCGGGCTTATAATTTGTCAGATGGTTTTGGAAATGATGTTCAATATGCTACGATTACCAATCCTGTAGGGAATGGGATTACTTGGTCTATGGTTTCTTCTTACTTAAATAAAAGTGGTCAACCTTTTGATTATTTGGAAGCTTCCAAAACATTAAAGGGGAATGCATTCCTGTCTCATCTTGAAGATCAAGTTGATCCGAGATTTTTTGCAACTATCTGGACTCCTGGCGCCTTGATGATTGATGAAGACCAACGTTTTTTTGATAAACCTTTTCTCGATCAAGTATCTTTAAATCATAACCCTACTGGTTTCCAACTTAAAAAGTTTTCTAATCCAAGTTCCATAGGAGCTGGAAAAGGAGGAGCGTTTAGTGGGGAAACTGGGTATATATTCTTTAGACATGGTGAAGTTTTGTTGAATTATGCGGAGAGTTTATATGAATTGAAGGGTGAAGTAGCTTATGAAGCACTCAATCAATTAAGACTGAGAGCAGGGATGCCTGAGTTTAAAATTATTCCTCAAGATCAAGATCCCAACTTGGAAGAGTATGGCTATTCTATTTCTGATGCTCTGTATGAAATAAGAAGAGAGCGAAAGATTGAATTGGCTTATGAAGGTTTTAGAGCAAATGATTATAAGCGATGGGCTGCTCATGCTTTATTTAAAAATAAAAGACCCAAAGGTTATCCCTTTGATCAATCAGAATTTCCAAATCTCAATGTTTTATTAGATGAGAATGGTTTGATTGATTATTTTCAAGAGGCTATGCCCAATGGTTATCAGTTTAGAGAAAATCAGGATTATTTAAATTCTATTCCACTTGAGGAATTGACCTTAAATCCTAGTTTTACACAAAATCCAGGTTGGTAAAATTTTGAAACAAGCTTTTTTATAATAATACTTGCTTACTACAATACATATTAATAAATAGCCAATGGCAGTAACTAAAAATAAATTACCATAGATTATAGACCATAGAATCAGCCCATGGACAAAGGCAATGATTCTATGGTCAATCTAATATTTTCATTACCTATTGACCAGTAATTACATTCAAGGTTAGCTATTTATGGATAAAATTACTGATGCCATGCTATATTAAACAGGAAAATTTTATTTCAATTGTATTTTCAGGCATTGAAAAGTTTTCATCTTACAACAACCACGAAGTCGATAGCGTGGTTGTTTTTTAATATATTAATGTTTTTTTTGGAAAGTGATAAAGTGAGTTAATAATTTAAGCCGATGAAAAATTTATTAAGCGTAATTATCGTATTGATTTTAGGAATTCAACCTATCCTAGCCCAGAATCAACAACTGTTAGCTGGTGCTTCATTTAGTAATATTACACCAGATTTGGGAGAGCCTTTAGCTGGCGGCTGGAGCTCCACACCGACCGACTATGTTCACGATCAACTATATGCTAAATCCTTAATACTAAATGATGGTTCGACTACTTTGGTCATGGTTATCGTAGACAATGTCAGTTTGAATCGCGAAGTGTACGATGCGGCCAAAGCGATGATTGAGAATAAATTGGGAATCCCCAAAGAGAATATTTTAATGGCATCGACCCATACTCATTCAGCGACTAATGCCGATAAGCCGGGTAAGAGAAATGGATGGTCGGTGGGTGAAATGCTGGAAGGCTACCAAAGAACGGTGGTTAAGAGAATAGCTGATGGGGTCAAAGTAGCTTATGCTAATTTGGAACCTGCCAAAATAGCATGGGGCAGTGTGGATATTCCAGATCATGTATTTAATAGAAGGTGGATCATGAAAGAACCTGTAATTAATCCTTTTGGCGAAATGGATAAGGTGAAAATGAATCCTGGAAGACAAAACCCTAATGCATTGAAACCGGCAGGTCCTGTAGATCCAGAGGTTTCATTTGTCGCAGTAGAGGCATTGTCTGGACGGCCCTTGGCAGTACTTAGTAATTATTCTTTGCATTATGTGGGTGGAGTACCTAAAGGCCATATATCCGCGGATTACTTTGGTGAATTTGGCAGAAGTATGGAGTCTTTATTGCAAGCTCACAATCAGTTTCCTCCCTTTGTGGGCATGATGTCCAATGGAACGAGTGCCGATATAAATAACAACAACTATGCAGAAAAAGCAGAAAAATATGAACCTTATGTGAAAATGAAAATGGTGGCCGATGATGTCGCCAATAAAGTCTTCCGTGAATATAAGAAATTGAAGTTTCAAACCCATGTTGATTTAGGAGTTCAAACCTCAGAATTGAAATTGGAAATTAGACGAATGGATGAGGATATGAAATCCTGGATGAAGGCGGTGGAAAAGAAATCCAATAAGGACAAACCTGTTTTTCACAAGTCAGAAGACAATTTTGTAAATCGAGTCAAAATGTTAGAAGCTGAATGGCCAGATACCATTGCTGTAGTCATTCAAGCATTGAAAATCGGGGATTTGGGCATTGCCGCTGTTCCGTTTGAGATGTTCGCAGAAGCGGGCTTGGAAATTAAAGAAAAAAGCCCTTTTGAAGATACTTTTACCATCGGTTTGGCCAACGGAGGATACGGATACTTGCCCACGGCAGAACAACACGAGTTGGGTGGGTATGAAACTTGGTTGACCATTAATCGAGTAGAGAAAACTGCCTCTCAAAAAATAATAGATGAGCTGATGAGATTAATGCAAGAGAACCTAGATCGATAATTTGTTTCGTAATAGAAACCAGAAGTTTGGAATATTCAATGTCTTGAACAAGACTTGTTGAAAAATTAAAGAAGAGACTTTTGAAAGTATTGTCGGTATGACTGCCTTTGGAGAAGGATAGTTCGGGATAGTATACTTCTGGGAATTAAACTGGAAGGTCAAAAATTGATTTTGAAAGTTTAAGGAGTCAAATTCATGTTTCCCTCACTTAATTTTTTAGGCCGAGGGCTGGATTTTATCATATTCTATAGAATTTATTCGGCATATGGCCGGAATCATCCTTTATCCTTATTGTGTGCAATGAGACATCATGTAGCCTAGGAGGCCAAAATGGAGGGTGAATGAAAAAGGATCTTTACTAAAGATTTTTAAAGTGCATATGGTGTAAATAGTGAAAAATATAAAAGAGATAGTACTGAAGTATTATCTATTACTGACAAAAAAATATAAGAATTGAAATCTATAAATTTAATATTAATGTTTAGGTCGGTGAGGGTAACCTTGCCTTATCTCGTGATGATTTTGATATTCTTTACTTCCTCGAAAGTATATGGATCATCTACCTCTATGGATCAGGATACTACCTTATTTGAATTGGTAAAAGGGACGACACCAGCTTATATCGTACTTGCGGAGGATGAACAGCCTGGAGTTATGGCTGCAGCGCTGGATCTTCAACGTGATATTACAAAAATATCTGGGGTGACGCCCAATATTGTACACTCATTGAATCAAGCGGGGCCTCATTGTGTTGTTATCGGAAGTGCTGACAATCCGAAGGGGAAGAGTTTATTGGAATCAGTGGGGATGAAGGTCAATGATTTGGAAGGGAAATGGGAGGTATTTAAATACCAAATATTGGACAATGTCAAAGGAAAGGAGAAAGTGCTGGCCATTGCGGGCAGCAATTTAAGGGGCACTATTTTTGGAATTTATGACTTTGAGCATAAGCATTTAGGCGTAGATCCACTTTGGTTTTGGGCGGATAATGAACCTCCTCGTCAAGGTCAATTGGTATTTGATTCCAGTATTAATTATAACTCATTAAAAGAGCCTACTTGGAAATACAGAGGGTGGACTTTAAATGATCATCCCCAATTGATCGAATGGATGCAGACCGGTATCGTCCAGAGAGCACGGTATGGTCGCTATATGTTTGCCATACATCCCGAAGTATTTGATCGAATCTACGAGGCAGCCTTGAGATTGAAAATGAATATGTTTACTTGGTATTTTATCGATATCGACTGGAAACCGGATTGGCAGCAATTGGAGCGACAAGTGGATCGCGGGTTATTTTTAACCCAACATCAAATGGAAGGTTTGGGGGCCGATGCTGGTTTTTGGGATCACTATTGGGATAATCACAATCCAGAGGGCAAGCCAGATCAATTTTCCTATATAAAATACCCCGAAAAATTTAAAGAATTTTGGTCGTATTACATTACTCGATTGTCTGAATTTTCACCTAATGTGGTTTGGGAATTGAATCAGCGAGGATGGGCAGATGCACAATATTACGATCCCGCTTTACCCAATGGAGGTACGCGGAAGCAGAGAGGGCAATTGGTGAGTGAAATAATCACAGAACAAGCCAAATTGGTTAGAAAAATTGACCCCAACCCCGATCTAGAAATGATGACGACCCTCTATCATGAAATGGGGGATTATTACGATTCGGGATGGATTAATCTACCCAAAGATGTAACCACAGGATTTGCTGATGATGGAATGAATGGCATGTCTTATTCCGACAAATTTTGGACGGAAAAGCGTGATCCCAATCGAAAATACGGACAATATTTTCACACCAATTATTTTGGAGGAGGACCTCAAATCGCAAAAGCGACACCATTGGATACTTATATTAAAGTTAATATGGATGCCATGTATGAGCGCGGAGATACACAACACATGTTGTTGGCGATGAATGTTTTGCGACCCCAGCAAATGGAGTTGAGAGGTATAGCTGAGATGCTTTGGGATTATCCTGGATTTGATTATGAAGAATATCTTTTAAAATACTGTCGAGAAGAATTTGGCGAAGAGGCAAGTGCTCGAGTGGCGAATCTTTATCGTGAATATTATGATAAATATCCACATAAAATGCGCAATGATGGGTATAAAGAATATCCATACTATTATAAAGTCATGGAATCGCTGTTTAATACCATTGCCAATTTAATAAATATTGAGGCGGGCTCAACGGATGGGTTGATATTTGATAAATATTACAATCGAGAGAAATATCAAGAGGGCATAGTAGAAATGAAAAAAGTTCTTGACCATGCCTGGGAAATTCGCCCATCGATTCCCGACCATAGAAAATACTTTTTTGATTATGAATTTATTGATGCGATTCGATTGATTAGGGGTATATATAAACTTACGGTGAATACAGAAGATGCTATTAATTATCTTAAAGAAGGAAATCGATCTGCCGCTCTTTCATCATTAAACGATGCCAAACATTTGGTTGATGAAATGTATGATGCTTTCGAAAATCAAAAATCGACAGATAAATGGAAGTACTGGTTTCGAAGTGGGACGAATAAAGATTTTTACCTTTTGTATAATATGTATCAGAAGGCGCGGTTGAGTTTAGAAGTTGAGACCATGAATGCTGTGACGGAGATATCGCCCCAGCGCCGACCATATAGAGGAAATGTCGTGATGCACGATGTGACCAAAGCAGGAGACGCTGTTTATGAGGCACAGGGGGATCGATTAAATAGAAGTCAATGGGATGGTGCGAAATATTCGATAATTGATTTTCCTTTGACTAAAGCCTTTCAGATAACTGGTGTTCAGGGATTGTATGGGAAGGAAAAATGGTTAGAAATAGGGACGGATTATGGAAGTCATTATGGTTTCAATCTCAGATCCAAAGCAAAGGTTTATGTGGCTTATCAAAAAGGGGAAGATTTAACTTGGCTAAAAGATATGGGCTTTAAACCCACCGGACAATCTATGACTGTAGGGGAATGGGGTTGGCCTTATCGCTATCAGAATCGACCCTCAGATTCACTCTATGTATTGCAACTCTATGCTAAAGATTTTGAATCGGGGCCAGTGGTTCTCGGTAAAAATCCTGAGAGTAAAGATTTACTCCCTTACATAGTCTTTGTCCAGCCTTCGTTAATCATGTATGAGAATTTTAGAGATACTGAAATTGGTGAACAACCCAGTAATTGGATGATAGAAGAATCAACAGGCCGAGCGGAAGTGGTAGATATTGTAGAATACGATGGTGAAATGCGGCCGACAGTTTTTGATATAACGACTGTGCCAAGATATCAGACTTTAGATTTAAGAGGGCTGAAATTAGAGTCGAGTACTGAGGAAGGTTGCGGTGCAAAATATTTCTTTGAAGAAATGGTGAATGGCGATTTTGTTTTAGATGTCAGATTAAAGACGGGGCAAATCGATCATTTATCTGAAATAATTTTATTGAATCAAGATGAAAAACCTAACACAAGCATTCAATTTGATAATAGGGGCAAAATAGTCATGTTGTCGCCTGATGGCAAGAAGGTAGAACTGAGTTCTTATCGAGCGAATGAATGGTATAATATCAAACTACGAGTACAGTCAAGTCGTGGAAAGTTTTGGGTGGAAGTACAGGATGGAGACCTTCAACAATCTAAATCTGAGATCATGAATTTCAATCCTCGAAAGGGAGGTATGAAAGGCATTCAATTAAACCATTCTAAAGGAAGGGATGGAGCATGGATTCTCTACAATGGATTGAGTGGTTATGTGGAGTAATACGAATTACATTTATAATTAACGGAAATCTTTCGATTTATTGTAGAGACGCAATGATTGGGGCCAGTACGAAAGCTATGCCTGTCTAGCCATTCGCGAGCAAAGTGGCAATTCGCTACCGAATTGAAGTGTAATCTCGCCTCGGCATGGTAGCCTCGGTTTCTTCACCAAAGGTCGATTTACGACCTTTGATTGCCCTAAAGGGCAACTGCGTTCAGTCATTCAAAATCTTTTCCGTCATCATAAAATGTAAATCGTATAATACGAATAAATTTTTTGAAATAACTATGGGGAATTTGGTGTAATATAGTGGCTGACGAATCCTCCCCTAAAATTATTTGAATATTGATTTGCCATTTTTCATAATATATTAAAGCTATGAAACGAAGAGATTTTATTTTAAAAACGGCTATGACGGCAACTGCTTTTTCTCCCATTCTAAATTCGGCCTTTATAACAATGAAATTACATGGTTCAAATATCGAGGGTAAGGAAAATAGTAGGGAGAATGGAGATGGCTATCAATATATTTTTCCAACCGTTGAAAACAGACGGGACAGACCCATTCCAGCTGGTAAACGGTTGCCCTTTAATTGGGAGGCAATAACCATTCCTGCTAAATCAAGTAAAAAAAGTCCGATTTTAAAGTGGAGTTCCAATATTGAAACCCATAAAACATGCAGCCTTCGGTTTTCTGTAGCCATTGATGTAAGAGAGGAGAAACAAATCGATGTTGTCTTAGCGGAGTCTGGTAAAACCATAGCTTCTTTTGATGTTCGATTTGCACCGGTCAATCAAGTTCAAAGTGTTTTGATTGAGAGCCAATATCTGCCTGACCTTTTTAGCCAAGGTGTTCAATTGCGAATGACAAAGGGGGAAAAGCCCTTGTGGATATTATCCCCCGATAGTCAAATTAATGGCGATGCTCGGGGATTGCTCCCTCACCTAATGATACCGGGTGAAATGAATGATGCGAAGCAATCTTTTTATGATCGTCTATTTTCCCTAGATTCTATTCAGCAATTTGGATGGATGGAAGGTTGTGTCTTAGATGCGCTTTGGGATCTTAGGGAAATAGAAAAGTATAAAGAACGGGCGGATAAAGCTCTGCAGGTTCATTTAAATCATTTTTTACCCGATGAAAATTTATTGTATGAAAATCCACGAAGTGAAAGCTCAGACAATAAGATTTATGGGGTAGAATGTACCTTGCCTTTTAGTGTGATTACCAGAGAGAGGTCAGGTCATCCGTCAGTGAAATTAACTCAAGCATATTGGACAGAAAAGTATAGTCGAGTAGTCAATGACCCATCCAATGATAATTATACAGCAGAAGGATCTTATACGGTGGCTTTTCCCATGATGGTCATTGGAATGAGTCAAAACGATTCATTTCTAATCGATTTATCATTGGAGCAATTGAGGTTGCGGAAGCAGTTTTTAAAATACAATGGCGCTGTTTATCTCCGGTATTTTGGGGATGGACGACGCACATTCCGAAACTGGGCGAGAGGAATCGCATGGTATATGCTGGGATTGGTAAGAACGCTTATCCTTCTCGAGCCTCACCAACGCCCCAATGATTTAGTGGAGGAATTGGCAGAGATAAGTGAATGGGCAATGAGTTATCAAATGTCTACGGGATTGTGGCGATGTTTTGTAGATGAGAGGGAGGTTAGATATGATACTTCTGGATCTGCAGGGATAGCTGCGGCTCTCGCCTTGGGTGCAAAGTATGGAATGCTACCTTCAGAAGCTAGGTTGTCTGCCCAGGCTACATTGAATGCATTATTAGATCATTTGACCGATGATGGTTTTTTGACTGGCGTCGCTCAATCCAATAGGGATGGAGAGCGATTGCAAAGAGATGATTACCGGGTGATATTTCAGATGGGGATGGGATTAATGGGGCAATTAATGGCAGCATTGGAAAGGACAGATTAAATCGTTTATAAAAATACATTTCGTATTAAATAGATTGAAAGCTGCTGGTTCGAAAATTCTTTTTCAGAGATCGAAACTGAGATCATTCTAATTTTACCAGTTTTTTGGGGATTAAATGGTTGTCGATATTTATAATAAGGATATAAGTCCCATTATTGAGATGACTAATGTTCCATTCCGTTTGATTGTAAGTTTTGGAAACCTGTTGGCCATTTAGATTATAGATTGAAATTTGGAGATCTTGATAGGGTTGACTAATATCCACTTTAAGTAATCCCTTCGATGGATTAGGGTAGAGATTCACTCCTACTTTGACGGGAAGATTATCTTCGTTAGTCGATAGAACAGAACAAGTGTCTGATGGGGTAAATGCGGAATCGGCCCATGAGTTGAAATCCTGCATAAGGCTGTCATGAGTTCGATGTTGAAATTCATATGGCCAAGGTTCAATATATCGAATACCCAATTGTTTGGCTTGAATAAATACCGAGCCATAATCACTGTTTTGAAATCGCTCTTCTTGGTTTGATCTTCCAATGACTTGGGCATATTTATCACCAGGAAAATTTTTAATAAATTCAAGTAATGCCGGTTGGTATGATGTTTTACCCGATATCCACCACATCCCTAGACCGAGTCTATTGCATAGACTTTCATTGTTGTACAAATTATTGATTATAGCAGCGGGAAGTAAAGTGTCGCGATCGATCTCATGCACTTCGAACACAATGGGTTTATAGGGGAAGGCATGGGCAAAGGCCATGGCTGTATTTCGAGCCTGATCCATCCACTTTTGGTTTGTAAATCCATCCGTGGTAAAGTTAACCATATTGACTCCATTTAAATGACCTTCAATGCCATTTACCGTCATTTGGGTGACGTAAATATGGGACAGAAGCGAATCGGAACTATATTGATTTCCCAATTGTGCAATTAAGCTAGTTAATTTTTCGGCACAAGTAGGGTCCCACCACAATGGCAATCGCCAGTTTTGACCCTGGTACTGAAAATTATGATATTCAACATTGAGGGAGTCGATCAACCAATTTGGGCTGCCAAAGGCCCCACCAGCAATGGCCAACGCGTATTTTAATCCTTTTGCTTTTACCGCATCAATTTTTTGGTTCAATAAGGAAAAATCATACTCGTCTGGTTTGACTTCAATATCCGACCATTTTTCGATTAGTAAAACACCTCTAACTTCTTCGTGTGTGAGGACAGATGGGTGAGTCCCATTAGTTCCTGCAAAGCAGCCAATTGGTTTGTCAATGATCTGAGCAAATGACAATATGGGGAGTAAAATGAATAAAGGGTTAAGAAGTAATTTTATCATATGGGGATAATGGTTTTAGTCATTAATTATTCAAAAATATATGCTATTGCTTATGCGACTTAACTTAAATGTTCTATGTCACAGTTTACCCCATTATTGTGAATCGACTGATTTCAAATGTACTTGATTTGTTTCCTTATTCCAAAACATCGTTAAGATATTTGTGGCTATTCTTTATGATTGTGTTGGTGTTAATAAATAAATAGAATCAACGATATATTTTTGATGGGATTAATCCTTCATTCTTCACAATATTTAAAAACATTGGTTTAACTTGGTAAGCCAATACAATAGATGGTTTAGGATAGGTTATAGACGGTGTAAATCTTGGATTTACGACCCCTATTATTAGGAGACTTGGTGATTGCTTCAGCATTCCTTGTGAAAAGAGTATAGTGGTATAATATTTTTTGCTTGAAAGATTTTTACAAGTATTTTAAGTTGATATTTTAATTAAATAGAAACCATGGAAATTAAAAAAAATAATGATCGTCGGCAATTTTGTAAACTTGCCACGGCTGTTGCAGGTGGTATAATGTTGCCAGGTATAGATGTTTGGGCCGGCAGTAATGCATTTCAAATTGAAGGTAGTGGATCAACTCCTCACTTTTATTATCGAAAACCATCGAATATTCCATACGTCGATTCCCAAAATAAAAATATGGCCTTCGCTTTTAACGAATCTGAAGTCCTATTTTCTATTGACAATAGCCATACTTGGAAATATAGAAAAGCATTTCCAGATGCCCAGAAAATAACTTTTAGCCATATTTTTGATAATGGTAACGTCCTTTTTGCCACCGATCAGAAAATTTATTTAGGCAAAAAAAGACTGAAATCGATTAAGGAAATCACGGTTAAGGACGTGGATGGCTCTGACTATATCCCCCATACTCCCAAAAATCCAGAAAACCCGGGGTGGTATTTTCATACCATTGCCGGGGTCAATTCATGGCAAATTGATGGCAAAGAAATCTTGGTTTGGGGCACCTATGCCAATGTGAAAGGTGGGGCAACTCCACTCAATATTTATTACTCTACGGATAATGGAAAGTCGGTAAAAATTGCCTATTCATTTGGACAAAATCCCTATTTTTCTGATAATGGATCTGCCGGTGGGGGATTGGATGGAAATCTGATCGGAAATGCCAACAACCCGATTATTTGTCGACATATTCACTGTGTGGCCTATAATCCGGCTGAAAACGCTTTTTATGCCTGTACTGGAGATCGGAATAGACCCAATGAAGATGAAGTGCATTGGTTGAAGGGCAGATATGATGGTTCTAGTGATACATGGGATTGGAAGGTTATTCTTTCGGAAAAGTGGAATTCGAGATACAAGGCAGGTGGGATAAATTTTGTCGATGGTCAGATGTATTGGATTAGTGATGCCAATGGAGAAGAACCCTATGACCGGGGGATTTTTCGATGTGACCCAGCTGATCTTGCCAATCCCGAGGCTCACACTATGTTATTTAACCCTAAATACGAGTCTTCTCGAATGATTATTCAAGATGGTTTTATCCTTGCCGTACAAATGGCTGTGGCATCTCCTTATACCCTTGGTTTTGTAGTTTCGCCCGACTTGGGCAAGACTTGGGTGGAATACGATATTCAGGATTTTGGTCCTTACTCTCCATCACGCATCCATAAAATGAACGACGAAGGGTGGTTTCGCTGTGATTTGAGGAAGGGATGGATCGATCGAGCGGAATATATGTTTTTAAAACCCAAGAAGGTATAATTGTTAGTGGAGATGAATTCATTGGGTTCGATTATTAATAATTGCGATATTCTCAATAATTAATCGACGATGTCGAATATATTCTTAGTAATAAACATCAGATTTAATAATCGTAAAAATGAAAACAAGACAAATAATTTTAATATTCTTAATAATGAAAACTATAACAGCCTTTGGTCAGCCAACGTTTGAAGTATTGAATCGAGGAATCAACGGAAATACAACCGCAGATTTATTGCAGCGCTTGGATAAAGATGTGATTGCAGAATCACCTGACCTAGTAGTGATTATGGTGGGGACCAATGATATGTTGAACACTGACAGGATGATCTCTTTAGAGGATTATCTGCTCAATATGCGGACAATATTGAAAGCATTAAAAGAACATTCGATTGAATTTGTATTGTTAAGTCCTCCGCCCGCAGATACTGTTTATTTATTTCAACGTCACGATCCTCATAAATTTTCATTGCCTCCCAATGTGAAATTAGAAAAGGTTGGAAATGGGTTGAAAGATTTATGTCTGGAATTCAATAGTTTGTTTATTGACGTTCACGGTTACTACAAAGAAAACGGACTTCCGGATCACAATCGAGATGAAATTATAATGAATGAAAATAATAACAATGCTAGAGATGGAGTGCATATGACGAAGGAAGGAAATGTCTTTTTGGGTTCTTTTATTTTTAAATCTCTGTTAGAAAATGATAAACTTAAAAGTAATTCCAGGATCCTATGTTTCGGGGATTCTATCACTTATGGATATCGTATGATTGGCGAAGGAACATCTACTGGGGATACTTATCCCAGTGTGTTGAAGAATGCTATGCAAGATTATTTTCAAGAGTAGGATGCATTCAATCTATGGTTAACTCGCTTTTTTAAAAGTCCTATATTTTATTATTAATTATAATTGAGAGAGGCTGTTACATATAACCAATACTAGGAACGCATCATTGGTTGTCATTAATTCTTTGATCAAAAATTTGCCTTTGGTCAAGTGGTTTTGAACGGTATTGACAGAAATGTGCAGTTCGGCAGCGATTTCTTTAAGAGATTTATCCATGATGAACTTCATTTTAACCACCTTTTGGCATTTCTCTGGCAATTGTTCAATCGCTTGTTCTAAGGCAGAAAGCTGAATTTCACGCAATAAGACTTCATCGCTTTCCATTTCTTCACGAAAATAGAATTGGAAAAATTTTTCTCTTTTTACAGAGTTTTTGGAGAGGGTTTTTAGGTAGGTTATGGCTGTATCTTTGCTGATTTTATAGAGTAAACCCACTATATTTTCATATTTCAGTAAAGATTCCCTTTTTTTCCAAAGCGTTAAAAATACTTCGGCGGTGAGGTCTTCTGCTGCGGCAGGATTGTGGACGATGGATTCGATATAGTGATATACTCGATCTATATTCTCTTGGTATATAGTTTCAAATGTTTCATCGAGGTCTGGTAAAGACTTCCTTAATTCCCAATCTGCCATTAAGTTAAGGTTTTATTATTTTTTTCAAAATTACAATAGTATTTGGGAATATGAAATAAGGCTAAAAAAATTTTGAAATCAAATAGTACATCGGTATATGATTGTTGGTATATGAGTAGGAATGTGTAAAAAAGATGTTGAGGAGTCATTAAAGTAGACCAAATTATGTCAAAATATTATCAAAATTTATTTGAAAAATTTCTAAATCGGAATATCTCTCCCCAAGAGTTGGAGGATTTACTGAATTGGATTAATGAAAATGAAAATTTTAATGATGTTGAAGTTTTAAAGAAAATTTGGGTCAATCTCGAAAAATCTGAAGCGATAGATGGATCTAAGGCTGCTAGAATACAGCATAAATTGCAAAGTAGAATTCGACAGCATGAGTCAAATAAAAGAGCTAAAATTCGAAAGTGGACTTCGCATTGGCCTCGAGTGGCAGCTGCCATAGTATTACTTATTGTCTGTGGATTGGGATATTATCTGAATACTCCGGTAGTGATTAAGGCTGATTTTGGTGAAATTGTTGAAGTGGTACTGCCCGATCATTCTGTGGTACGTCTTAATGCCAATTCACAAATCAGTTATCCTCGTCTGTGGAATAGACAGGATGTTCGAAATTTATCCTTGGACGGTGAAGCTTTTTTTGAGGTAAGTAAAGATTTAAAAGACCATAAGAAATTCATTGTTCATACAAAGGATTTAAGTGTAGAGGTCTTGGGTACAGTGTTCAATGTCAATGCTAGGAATAAATCAACTAAGGTTTTTTTGGAAAGTGGTTCGGTAAAACTCAATGCCCTCAACAGGGAAGGTTTCTTGATGATGGAGCCAGGAGAAGAGGCTGGCTTTGACGACAATGGGGAATTGGCTAAATTGAAAATTAATAATCCATTGAATCATGCCGACTGGAAAGATGGTTCGATGACATTGAAGGATAAGGCTCTAGCAGAGATTTTAAGAGAATTTGAAATAGTTTTTGGTCAAAAATATCATGTTGAAGACGAAGTCTTACTCAATCAATCATTTACTATTGTATTTCCGATAACGGATGAAAAAAAATCTCTAGAAATATTACAGAATTTGGTTGGTCAATCAATCATAATGGATAGGAATTAAGGGGATTGCAACTGCAGTCCAAATAATACAGGATAATTTAAAAAGTAGAAGATGAAATTAATTAAACTTAATTTAAGGGGTATTCTATGCGTAATACTCTTTACAATGACGCTGTCACAATCTTATGGAAAAGAGGATCAATTTCCAGATTGTGATCCATGCAAGCTGGAAATAGCATTAAACAGTTTGAGTGAACATTATGCAGTATTGTTTTCATACAAGACGAGCTTGGTGAAAAATGTTGAAGTATCTTTTAGGATCGATGAAAAGGAGGATTTTGATGCGGCTTTAAACCGATTGATTTCTGGGCTTAATCTAAAGTATAAGCCCATCGATTCCAAATACTATTTATTATACGCTCAAGGCAGTGAGAACGATAAAAACGTCAGACGTATGGAGCGAAAAATTAAATCCCTGCGAAGTTTGGAAAATGAAACTGGGATTAAATTGTTCCGTAAAAATGAAGACAATAGTTTGACCTTGCAAAATATATACGAGTCCGCTCAATTTCAACAAACTGGTATTGAGGTATCTGGGACGGTAGTCAATTCAGAGAATGAGCCACTCATTGGGGTCAATGTTTTGGTCAAAGGAACAGACAATGGAACCGCGACCGACTTCGATGGCAAATTTATTCTAAAGAATGTAGAGGAAGATGCGGTCTTAGTGCTTTCGTATATTGGATACGTATCGCAAGAAATTGCATTAGCCGACAATACCTCTCTAACAATAGTCTTACAGGAAGATTCTCAAACCTTAGACGAGATAGTGGTTATAGGATATGGAACCCAGAAAAAAAGTGACTTAACGGGATCTGTTTCGCAGATTGATGCTAAGTCCTTTGAAAATCAAAGTATGACGCAGTTTTCTGATATGATAACTGGTACAGTAGCCGGATTGAATACCAGTCAGAATACTTCGGCCAAAGGGGGTAGCTCACTTCAAATCAGAGGCCCGAAATCATTGAATGCCGCTACCAATCCCATGATTGTGTTGGATGGATCTATTTACAATGGTAGTATCAATGATATTAATCCAGCAGATATAGAATCTATTGATATTTTAAAAGATGCTTCCTCGGCTGCCATATTTGGAGCAAGGTCAGCAGCTGGTGTGATTATAGTGACTACAAAAAGAGGAAAGTCAGGGAAACCAGTTTTTAATTTTTCAGGAAGTACGGGGATTACTGAGGTGAACAATGACTTAGAACCATTTAGTGCATTGGGGTATCTTGATTTTAGAAGGGATGTTTTAATTGACATGCAAACCGGAAATCCCAATTACTACTTTTTTAATCCCAATCAACTTCCAGACGGAGTTAGTTTGGATCAATGGCGGAGTGCAAATAGTAATTCTCAACAGGATAATGAACAAGAATGGTTAAGTCGACTTGGATTTTTTGATATAGAGATTGAAAATTACTTGGCTGGAGAGACTGTAGATTGGTATAATGAAGTAATCAATAGAGGAATAAGACAGGATTATAATATAAGTATAGGTGGGGGATTGGGTAAATCCAATTATTATTGGTCGATAGGTTACACCAACAACGAAGGAGTGATTCTCGGAGATAAATTTTCCACGTTGAGATCAAAATTAAATTTTGATTTCGAAGTTACAGATTGGTTGGATATAGGTATGAATGCCCAGTTGGCGCAAAGTGATGAAAGTGGAGTGCCGGCAAGTTTGTCTTATATGTACTTAATGAGTCCATATGGCTCGATATACAATCCAGATGGTTCACTAAAGTGGTATCCGAACGATTATAATGTTCAAAATCCACTTCTTAATTCAGCGCTTCAGCAAAGACTAAATCAAAATACTTCCTTGTTTGTCCCTTTGTTTGCAAAGTTTAAACTTCCATTTGGGATTGATTATAAATTGTCATTTCAACCGCAATATGTTTTTGGAAAGAGTTATAATTTTTGGCCATCAACTACCATTGTTGGAGGATCGAGTCATTCCAAAGGATATGGTACTAGGTACGAAGCTTCGAGTTTCACTTGGATATTGGATAATCTAATCCATTG
This sequence comes from Membranihabitans marinus, assembly GCF_021729155.1. Classification (GTDB taxonomy): domain Bacteria; phylum Bacteroidota; class Bacteroidia; order Chitinophagales; family Saprospiraceae; genus Membranihabitans; species Membranihabitans marinus. Next base: position 24,666 of record NZ_JAJQYA010000037.1, read on the forward strand.
GACCAAAGAATTTGATGTTCACAGTTTCGATTTAACCTTGTTGTATAGTTCAGAAAAGGCTAAGAGTTTTTCTTCGAATACGACGAATGAGACCTTTCTCCCCAATGAAAATCTATTGTACAATGGATTGCAGTTTGGGACTAATCCTTCTATATATTACAATGATCAGCAAGTTAATGGTGATGCTGCCATGGCGAGATTAAATTATACTTTACTCGATAAATATTTGGTTACAGCATCAATCCGAAGAGATGGTTATTCTGCGTTTGGAAAGGAAACGCCTCGAGCGGTATTTCCCGCTTTAGCTTTGGCTTGGAAAATATCTGAAGAAGAATTCTTCAATGTCGATTGGATCAGTCAAATGAAGATTAGGTCTTCCTGGGGTATTAATGGTAATAGATCTATTGGAGCTTATTCTGCTTTGGCTCAGGTTAGTTCAAATTTGTATTTCGACGGTACGAATACGCAAATAGGAGTTCGAAATAGTTCATTGGAAAACTATGGCCTGGCGTGGGAAAAGACGGAGTCCATCAATGTTGGACTTGATCTTGGCATCTTTCAGAATCGAATAGAATTAAGTGCAGATTATTATGATATCACGACGAACGATTTGTTAATGAATCGATTATTGCCTGCATTGACTGGATTTGATAACATTACTACAAACCTGGGAGAGTTGGGCAATAGAGGATTTGAATTTACTTTGAATTCGTACAATGTCGTTAGCTCTAATTTCAATTGGGAATCAGATTTTACATTTTCACTTAATAGAAATAAGATTAAAAAGTTATTTGGAGATTACGAAGAAGTGGTTGTCGATGGTCAGACAATAAGTCGAGAAGTACCTGATTACTCTAATGAATGGTTCCCTGGAGAAGCTCTCGATAGAGTTTGGAATTACGATGTTGTAGGAATTTGGCAGGCGGATGAGGCCGATGCAGCGGCTCAATATCGGTTAGAGCCAGGGGATTTTAAAGCCGTCGATGTCGATGAAAATGGAGTTTATGAAGCATTGTCGGATAAACAATTTATCGGATATAGTGCTCCTCGATTTCGATTTGGATTGAGAAATCAATTTACGTTTTTTAAATATTTTACGGCATCTCTATTTATCCGTGCTGATTTGGGACATCTCGGTGCATTTGGTGAAGCTCTCAACAATGGAGGTGCAACTTATGATAAAAGAAATCGACAAGCCATACCGTATTGGACACCTGAAAACCAAAGCAATGACTATGCTCGATTGTTGACCAATACTACTTCTTTTGGAGGGGGGCTGATGATCTACCGTTCTCGTTCCTTTGTGCGAATTCAAGATTTTACTTTCTCATACAATCTTCCAGAATCGATGATGAGTAATATTAAGCTTCAAAATTTGCGCTTGTACGGATCCATTAGAAACTTATATTCCTTTGACAACTGGCCTGGCTGGGATCCTGAATCTGGAAATATTCCTATGCCAAGGAATTATAGTATAGGCCTCGCTTTCTCATTGTAATATATAGTATTAAAATTTATATAAAATATAAGTCATGATAAATATCTTTAAAAGTAACTTGACATCAATTTTTGTTCTATTGCTTTTCGCTTCATGTACGAGCGAATGGTTAGAGCCAGTACCTCTTTCTTTTCACACTCCTGAAAACGTATATACTGATAAGGCCGGTTTTGAATCTCTTCTCGTCACGATGAGGAAAAACATGAAAAAACAAAATACAGGCCATATGAATTATTTGGTAATGGATTTTGCAGCCTCCGATCTTGGATCTCCTTGGTCTCAACTCGATTATTATAAATTAACCCCCAATTCAGATAGATACTATAGATTTTTGGATGAATTTAATGAAGTTTATGAGTCTATAAAGGATGCCAATGTATTGATATCTAGAATTGATGACATTGAGTGGGATGTAGAAGCGGATAGAAATGCCGTTTTAGCAGAAGGATTATGGCATCGCGCATACTGGTATTATCTCCTTGTAAATGAATATGGAGATGTTCCTTTTGTAGGAGAAGAAGTAACTGATGCCAAGCTCGATTTTACAACAAATAGCAGATGGGCCATCCTCGATAAAATTCAAAAGGATGTGGAGTTTGCTGTTGAATGGCTTCCTGAATTCACCAATCCCGGGGTGATCTCTCGTGGTGCTGGTTATCATTTATTGGCAAAAATTTATTTAGCGAATGCCAAATTTGATGAGGCTATTTCCGCTACCACTAAGGTGATTGACGATAGATATGAGTTGATGACAGAACGATTTGGTATCGATCTAAACGATAGTAAACGGAATTTGATTTGGGATCTTCACAGACCTAAAAATTTTAATTTGCCCAACAATACAGAGACCATTCTGGCTACCGTAGATAGATTTGAAGCACCTCCAGAAGCTAAATCTTCTGGGTTGTACACCATGCGGATGTATGGCCCTACTTGGCATTTAAGTTTGACCAAAGATAGCGAAGGGAAGAATGGAATGGTGGCTAGTGGATTGCAATATGATAGTCTGGGAAGAGGAAATGCCAATGTTCGTCTCAGTCCATATTATCAGTACGGTCTATGGAATACGGATCAGGATCATTGGTCCAATACGACGGATATGAGGCGAAGTGATCTCAACTGGGTGGATAAACATGAATACAAATACAATAACCCCTCCTCAGTTGATTTTGGGAAGCCGGTTAATCCAGATTATTTTCTCAATCCTCTCGATACAGTCTTAGCTCTGTATGCTGTCCCTCACTATATATTGTACGTACCTATGGATGATAAATCTGCAGTTCCCGTTGGTGGAAATGGGGATTGGTATGTATTTAGATTAGCTGAGACTTATTTGTTGAGAGCCGAGGCTTATTTTTGGAAAAATGATTTGGCTAATGCCGCTCGCGATATTAATATGGTAAGGGAAAGAGCTCAGGCCATTCCAATATCGGCCGATGAAGTCACCATTGATTATATATTTGATGAACGGGCTCGTGAATTGTTGGCTGAAGAACCTCGTCATGCAGAATTAACTAGGGTATCTTACCTATTAGCTAAAATGAATTTACAGGGTTATTCCCTCGATAATTTTAGTGAGAAAAACTATTTTTACGATAGAGTAATAAAGTATAATATCCTGTACAGTCAAAATATAAGTTACTTTGGTAACGATGCCGCAATTGCGCCATTCCACGTGCTTTGGCCAATTCCCGCATCTGTGATTTTGGAAAATACCCTAGGAGTGGTGAATCAAAATATTGGATATGATGGGGCTGAGAGAAACATTCCTGCTGATACCTCACCGATTGAATAGGCGGTTGATTTATGCTATATGATTTTATAATTGACCAATGTTAACCACGTGGTCAATTCGTAAAAGAAATATTTAAGTTAAGCCCAGTAATCTTCTATTTGATAGATTACTGGGCTTAACAAATTAGGCTAGAAATTTTGAAAGTAGCCATGTATAATTGGTAAATTTGAATGAGTTCGGAATTTTCTAACCTCGAATTTTAATACCTCATTGATATATGCTTAGTACAACTAATATTTTGAAGATATCCATTACTTCCGTTTTTAGTATAGTATTCTATTTTACTGGAAATTATTTGCATAATTCTGGAAATAGAATAGATTTTAAATCGGTTAAAGATTTAGTGGAGGTCGATGCCCAATCTACGGCAATACTAGATGAGAAACCCTTTGTGATTGATGTAAATGTGGGTTTGGGAAGGTTTACAAATGGTATAGGGGCGGATTTTCCCAATACTGAATCTAGTTTAGAACATCTGGATAAGGAAGGGGTAGGGACAGCCGTGATTTACAGTGTGCTATCTAGAGAAAGCGATGCTGAAGAAGGCAATGCCATTGTGATGGAAGAGTATGAAAACCATCCGGAATTGATACCCAGTTCTGTGATTAATCCCTATGAAACAAATTTAGAGGAAGCTTTAGCCGATATGGATAAATACAATATCCAAATTGTTAGATTATTTCCCGTTGTAGGGCATTATTCGGTTTATCCTTCAATTATTGGTCCCGTGGTGTCAAAACTTCAAGAAGCCAATAAGATACTATTTATTGATTTCGAAGCGGGGCATTGGTCCAGCGATGCCATTAACTATGATGGTGTTTTTCAACTTAGTCAGGCCTATCCCGAGATACCTATTGTCCTTATTGGACCTACCATAACCGGGACAAGAAATTATGTCAACCTGCTTCGTGAATGTGAAAATGTATATTTGGAAATTAGCCAAATGTTCCAGCCGGAAGAGGTTTATCGATTGGTAAAAAAAGGCTATGGCAAACGCTTGATATTTGGCTCCGATTTTCCAATAAGAAAACCGGGGGCCTTGATCAATATGCTTTTGAACAGTGGGTTGTCTCAGGATGAATTAAATAATATTTTTTCACAGAATATCTTAAACCTATTGGAAAAGCCCTCTGCCTCCAAATCCTTTTCTATGCCGGATTTTGAGGATGAAAAAATTATCGACTTACATGTGCATCAGGGTAAAATTAATCCTACGGTAACAGGTACTGAAAAGGCTGAAGATATAGTGAGGAATATGGATCGTTGTGGAATAACGGCAGGCATAGTTACTTCGATGTGGAGCATACATGGAGATGTGGCAAGGGGGAATAAGGCCGTAAGTGAGGCTTGTGCTGCATATCCAGATCGATTGTATGGATATATTACTTTGGATCCTAAATATCCTGAAGAAGTTAAAAGTCAATTGGAATTGTATGGAGATAATCCTTCTTTTAGGGGGATAAAATTGCACGCTATTCAAGGAGTGGATATCAGTGATCCTAGACATGATATTATCTTTTCATTTGCCGACAAAAAAGGATGGGTATTGTTGTGTCATGCGAGTAATGATTATAGAAAATGGGATAAAATATGTGCCAACTATAGAAATGCCAATTTTCTCATTGCTCATTCGGGAACTGGGGATCCCAAAGTCCATTCAGTACTTCAATTAGCGGAGTTGACTAAAAAGCATAAAAATTTGTACTTCGATACCGCTGGTTCGGGAATGCCTCCCATGGCATTGGAGCGATTGGTTGAAGTCGCAGGAGTAGACCATGTTACCTATGGTAGTGATTATCCAATGTTTGATTTTTCATATGAAACTGGGAGGATTCTATATAGTTCCCTGACTAAAAAAGAAAAGAATGCGATCTTGTATGAGAATGGCAGAAAGTTACTTGGCTTGTAAAAATATTTTAAGGTCTTTTTTACTCAGCCATCCAAAGGGCATCTTCTTTCGGCCATTATTAAAATGCATTTGGTACTATACCGCACATTGCATAAATAAAATGATAAAGGAAAGAGTATCGAGGTTTGTCTTTTCTCTGAGATATTTCATCGCGTAATACAATTGATTGCGAACCGATTTATTGGTAATATTAAGCTGCTCAGCGATCTCATCGTGGGAAAGTCCTTTGTCTCTGCTGAGCTGAAAAATTTCTTTTTGTCTTGCAGGTAGTTCTTTTAACAATTCATTGAGGGTGTTTTGATATTCTTTATGGATGATATTATCTAATGCTTTTGGAGAATGAATTTTAATATGTTGAACAATGGCATTGCGATATTCTTGTTCGCTTTTTGCTTTTCTCAAATGATCTATTACATGATTTTTAGCGATGGTAAAAACAAAACTGTCCATATTTTGAACCGTTTTCAATGTATTTCTGCGAATCCATAATTTCATGAGTACATCTTGGGTAAGATCCTCAGCAACAGTGGGAAGTTTTATATTCTTGAGAAAGAATGCATAAATTCTTTTTTCATAGATTTTAATGATTTCTTCTATTGGGTTCATTTTTCATGAAATTATTATTTCTCAAATATAAAAAAGTGTGGTGTAATTCATTGGTTTGATAAATATTTAAAAAATATTAAAATACAAAGGGACAAATGTAGGATATTTACGTCTACCCGATAAATATTTGTAAAACGTTAATAATAAGTTAGCAATATGCTCATCAACTATTGAAAGGAATGACAGAAAATACCAAAAATACCAATCATTTTGAGATGCTTTATAGAAAGTATTTAAACGATGATATTTCAGTTGAAGAGTTTCATGAGATGTTAAAATGGGCCGACAATGAAAAAATAAAAGAAATTATTGACCATCCAATTAGGGAAAATTGGAAAGAAATAATAGAACAATACCCCATATCGGAGACTCAGTTGTTAGTGCCAGATAAAAGGAAAAAGGTTTGGAATATTATCGGTTGGTCGGTAGCAGCATCAATTATGTTGTTGGTTGCTACCACACAATGGATGTGGAATCGTGAAATAGTTTGGGAAGAATACTCAACCGGCAATGGGGAGACACGATTGATTCATTTATCGGATGAGAGTAAGGTTATTCTGAATGCTAATTCAACCATACGATGGAATCCGGATTGGGAAACAGAGGGGCAAAGGAAAATTGATTTGGTCGGAGAAGCATTTTTTGATATTACCCATGTGGATAAAATACCTTTAACGGTTCAGAGTAGCCATGCGATGATTGAAGTATTGGGTACTTCATTTAATGTTCGAGAAGATGCCTTGGGTACTGATATCTATTTACACGAAGGTAAAATTAAACTAGACCTCAGTGGAGTAGAGGGAGATTCATCTCAGATGGTGATGAAAAGTGGGGATTGGGTGGTGAAAGAGTTGAAAAGTCCTAAAGTAAAGGTACAGAGTGATGTTTCAAAAAGGGATGCCGCTTCATGGACAGAAGGCGAATTGAGGTTTAGGGACCAATCTTTAGGTGATATATTAATCCAGCTGGAGCGAATATATGGCAAGCATTTTTTAGTCGAAGACAGCACAATGTTGTCCATGGTCATGGATTTGGGCGTGCCTTATGCCAATTGGGAAGTAATGAGCAGTGTGCTAGAATTGTCACTCGGTGTTGAAATTGAAGAAAGTGAAGAAATTGTCAAACTCAAAAACAAGTAACTTCAGAATTAGTAAAAATTAATTGACTCAAAATAATGTTAAAATGAAACGAAAATTCACCATGGGCTTCCCAATGGTAATAGGACTGTTGTGTCTATGTCTGCTGGGAATACAGGAATTAAAATCTGAGACACTTGATGTTTCTCATTATGCGTATAATAAAGAAAAAAAATCTTTACTTGAATTGATCCGGGAATGGGAAATGAAATACGATGTTTTGTTTTCCTATGATCGGAGTATAGTAGAATCAGTTGATATTGATGTTCCTGATAAAGAAATGGATAGCATTGATGATTTACTTCAATTAGCATTAGAAAAGACAGATTTGAAATATACCATTTTAGAAAATAGGTATGTGGTTTTGTATAAGAACGATGCTGGAGGGATTAAGTCATTGGAAAATATGATTGAACATTTAAATAGAATCATTGAAACTGAAAAAAGGTCTCTGGCTAGAAAAAAAATAGAGATTGATCATCAATTTGAGACGATAAAGCAATTGGATCAATTAGTTCCACAGCAGGTAGAATTCAATGTTTCAGGGCAAGTAGTTAATGCTGTGGGTGAGCCATTAATAGGGGTCAATGTATTGATTAAGGGCAGAGATATAGGAACGGCCACTGATTTTGATGGAAATTTTGTTCTCAGTGATGTAGATGAAAATGACATCTTAGTTTTTTCTTATATTGGATATCAGTCCCAAGAAGTTGCTATTGCCAGCAAATCTGAACTAAGGGTAACCTTATTAGAAGATTCTCAGACCCTGGAAGAAGTTGTGGTAACTGCTTTGGGAATGAAAAGAGAGAAAAAGGCATTAGGGTATGCTGTGGGTGAAATTACTACTGAAGAAATAAACCTTGTTCCACAGGAAAACGTATTAAGTGGTTTGTCCGGAAAAATAGCAGGATTGGATATTAGGCGTGGGGGTAATGATTTAAATAGCGAAATTTATGTAAACATTAGAGGGAAAACATCTTTAACTGGTAACGATCAACCATTGGTTGTGATTGACGGATCACCTATTGGCGGGACTAATGTTATGGGCGATATTAGTGCTATGGATATTGTAAATATATCTGTATTAAAAGGAGCTAGTGCAGCAGCATTGTATGGTTCGCGAGCTGGAAATGGGGTGATATTAATTACGACCAAGTCAGGAAGTAATGCTAAAAAAGGAATTGGTGTAACGTTTAATACCACGACTACATTTAACACTCCGTATAAATATATGGATTTGCAAAACAGGTTCACTAATGGGCAAAAAAATCAGTTCGATGAAGCTACATGGCAACATTGGTACGGACCAGAGGAAGGAACTCCAGCCGTACAATGGAATAGTGACGGTCAAGAAGTGCCGTTGCAGTTTTATGATAATAGTTTACAGGATTATTTTAAAACAGGTATAACGACGATTAATGATGTAAGTATTTCGGGTGCTAATGAAAACGGAAGTTTTCGTCTATCATTATCTCATTTGCAAGGAGAAGGATTTACCCCTGGCACTGAACTTAAAAAAATTGGAGCCAATTTAAGTACTAACTATAAAATAACTAATAATGTATCTATATCAACCAATATCAATCTCTCTAATCCAAACTCAAACAACTATCCTATTCAATCTTTGGGTGGAAATGACCAATATTTTGATATTTACAATATTGCTCCTCATATTAATATCAATGATTTAAAAGATAATTATTGGGAAGTGCAAAATTCTCAGCAGCGGAAAGTGACAGAGGGGTATAATAATCCTTGGTTTTCTGCAAATGAAAGAAGAAATACTTTTGATAAGTTGAGAGGTTTTGGAAATATTAAATTAGACTGGGAAATTACTCCTGGTTTAAAAGCCATGGCTCGAGTTTCCAATAGTAGCAATAACAATAAGACAGAGATTATTAGACCGTGGTCCTTTGATGGCTTTGGAGCGAGTAAACCGTTTGGGTCTTATGAATTGAGCAGCACCAATTCAAGAGAAACCAACATAGATGCACTATTTTCTTACCAGAAACAATTAGGGGATTTACGCATAGATCCTTCTGTGGGGGGAAATATTCTCAATTATAGGAGTAATTCAATTAATTCGGGAGGTGACAATTTAGTTTTGCCAAGTCTGTATACATTGTCAAATGTCGAAAGAGGAGGTTTGTCTTATGAAAGTGCTACGTATAAAAAAGCCATATATAGTGTTTATGGTATGATCTCCATGGGTTATAAAGATTTTGTGTACGTTGATGTAACTGCTCGTAATGATTGGTCAAGTACTTTGCCCAAAGAAAATCGATCGTATTTTTATCCATCGGTCTCAGCAAGTGTGTTGGTGTCGGAGTTTGTCGACATGCCTCAATGGATATCTCTTTTGAAATTTAGATCTAGTTGGGCTCAGGTAGGAAAGGATACGGATCCCTATTTAATAAACCCTTCACTTACACAAGGGTATTGGGGGAATGATTTTACTTATTCATTGCCAAACAGTATGCCCAATACAAATTTAAAACCAGAAATTGCCACTTCTTACGAAGTAGGAACAGATGTTAAATTATTTCACGGCCGATTAGGTTTTGATGCTACCTACTACAAAACGCAGAATAAAAACCAAATTTTAAATGTTGCCGTATCTCCGTTAACAGGGTATACTAGTACGACTATTAATGCTGGAAATGTTGAAAACTATGGTGTAGAATTGGGTTTAAACATCGTTCCTATTAAAACAGAAGATCTGATTTGGGACTTAAATTTTAATCTTACCAAACAGCGAAATAAGTTGGTTGAATTGGTAGATGGTATTGACCTTGTTTCATTTGGTGGAGGTACAGACATGGGAGCTTTTACAAAAGTAGGAGGTGTCATTGGAGATTTATATTCACCTTATGTTAGAAAAGTTGAAGAAGGCGAATACAAAGGTTGGAATTTATTAGATGCTAATGGAAGATGGGATGTAGATAGAACTAGAGAAAATCAGATCAAAGTGGGTAACTTTAACAACGATTTTACGGTGGGTTTCAACTCATCTGTGTCCTATAAAAGATTCACCCTATCGGCAAGTATAGATTGGAGACAAGGAGGTGATTTTTTCTCGGAATCTATGAAAAGAATGGCTCGTTCTGGAAAGATTGAAAGTTGGAATAATGGAATAAGTACCAGTACTTTTACCGGAGTTCTAAATGCTAATTCCTTTGGAGGGGATAGAGATGCTTTGGCTGATGAAATTAAATCTAATCCAGTTTATAGAGATAACAATGTTTGGGTTGGGGGTAGAAATCAAGATCTTGGAGGTTTTCTTTACAATGGAAACTACAATGGTGCTTTCTTTCCAGGTGTGATTGACAATGGAGACGGAACTTATACCGAAAACTTTGGAGGTCCAGAAACAAAATTCTTTGATGCTTATCGAGTGGTTGAGTCTAGTGGAAGTTTTTGGCGAACTGGAAGTACGTTTATGTACGACGCATCTTTTGTAAAATTGAGAGACATTACACTTACCTATCAACTTTCAGAAAACAGCGCGAAATTGATAGCTGCTCAAAATATTTCAATTTCTATATATGCAAAAAACATTATGCTATGGACAAAAGCAGATATCGGTATAGATCCCGAGTTGGCTTTTAACAATGGAGATCAAGGTTTTGAAAAATGGAACCTTGCTCCTTGGTCTGCACCAATTGGAATTAGACTTAATGTTAGTTTTTAATTTATAAATACTGAAACAATGAATAATTATATAATTACAATTTCAATAGCATTTATCACTCTTCTTGCTAGTTCTTGTAGTGAATCTTTAGACGAAATCAATATAAGTCCAAATACACTGCCAGACACAGAAGTCGATATAAAATTTGTCCTTACAGGAATTCTTTCAGAATCGGCAAAAATCAACAGTAAGTTGTCTTATGACTGGGGAGAGTTGTCCGCGGCAACTCAATATTTACAGAGAGATTTTACCAGTTACGAGGAAAACAACTATCAATGGGGTGCTGTAAGTTATAGCAACTTTTTTAAACCTCTAAAAGATAGTGAGTATGTTTACCAGAGAGCAGAATCTGAAAAAACAGGTGAAGTAAAAAACTATTATCAGGCCGTAACGCTAATTTTAAAATCTTATCATTTTGGATTTTTAACCTCTGCATTTGGTGATGTACCATATAGCAAAGCCTTGCAGGCAGAAAAAGGAGGTGATGAATATTTTTCGCCTGAATACGATGCTCAGAAGGATGTCTTTATGGGAATTCTTAACAACTTAAAGGAAGTGAATAACCTCCTAAAAAACACATCTATTATTTCAGAGGCTGCAGATAGCGATGTAATGTATCATGGAGATGGACAAAAGTGGAGAAAATTTGCAAATTCATTGCGGTTAAGATTCTTGATGCGTTTGTCAGAAAAAAATGATTCAGACATAAATGTGTCCTCTGAAATAGCCAGTATAGTTAACAATCCTAGTGAGTACCCTATCTTAGAAAATAATTCCGATAATGCTGTGGTTGCGTTTGTCGGTACAGATAGTGAGAATAGTTGGCCAGGTGGGGCTTTAAATTGGAGCAATAGGTCAGAATTTTACAGAAGAAAACCATCTGCAACCATTGTAAATGATTTAATTGAGCTAAAAGATCCTCGTTTAACCAAATGGGTCAAACCTGTTGATGTTCAATTAGCACAAGGAAATTCTAATAGTGTGGTTTTGGAAAATAATAGAATTAAGCGCTATGTTGATATTGATATTAATGCAATAAATAATGATGCTGATTTAGAAAATGACATTAATACTAATTTGTTTGTAGGATTGCCTATTGCTTTAAGTGCGCCTAATGACTATAATCTGGGAGGAACACTAAGTGATGTAAAAAATGATATTACCAGTATCGATGGCAATATTTATCTAAACGCAGCTGCTAATCCACACACTTCTTATTTGACAGATATGTATGCTGAAAACAGTCATGATTTGGTAAAATCTATTTTCATGACATCAGCAGAAGTTCAATTTTTACTAGCCGAGGCCGCAGTGCGCGGTTATGTTAGTAATGATGCCTCTCAATATTACCAGAAAGGAATTGAGTTATCTTTTGGTCAATACCAGATAAATGATGGCGATGGTAACGCAGTTTACGATGTAGCTAACAACACCTTAACCAACTTTGACCAAACAGCTTATTTAGCTAATGCAAAACAAATTTTTGATGACGCTGGTAATAAATTAGAGCCTATTATGCATCAAAAATGGATAGCACTTTGGTTAACTCATGAGTCATGGTTCGATTTTAGAAGGACGGGATATCCAAATTTAAATAGCAATATAATTTCAGGAACAAAAGGTCAAAATACACCAGTAAGGTTTTTGTATTCCGATCCTTTTAATGAAGAAAATATGTTAGAAGCTGTTCAGAAACTACAGCCTAGTACAAATGATCAGTGGTCTAATATGTGGTTGTTGCAATAATGCTTCATTGGGAAATCTGCGATTTCACGAATATTTAATACTGCATTTGACTCACTGTATCATGGTTATGTCAGAAGTTTCGATGGTTGAGTTCTGCAATATGTCTAGCCAAAAGAGTTGTTGTTAGATTAAGTAATGTGGTCAATTCAAAGACGGATTATAGCTTTATCTTGTAAAAATGTATTGGGCTTTGAGTTTTTCTCAAAGCCCTTTTTGATAGTCCAATAATGTAATAGATGTTCGAATGCAAAGATATTGAATTCGCGATCTTGAGTAAATAAGAAACAGATAACTAATATATCTAGAGATGAGCTTTTGATTGGTAGTCAAAATTATGTTAGGTAGGTACTGAAATCTCCGGTCATACTAATATATACTACAGTTGATTGGATCTTACAATGGTATGAGAAGGTGAGTTCAAATAAGTATTGTAGGTATATTAATGTAGATGGAGTTATTCCGTTTTGTTTAACCTTTGAAAGAGGGGGGCAAGAGAGTTTTATTTGATAATGAGTTTGTTATTTTTTGCGAAGAGTCCAAATTTGAACGTTGTGGAATACGTACATAGAGAACTCTATGTATAGAGGAATGATGATGAATTTAGATGCGGATGATGAAGAGAGGATATAGAGTTGATAGTGTTTGATATATAATTATATTATGTTTGAATAAATTCTTTTCCATGAATTATAAATTTATTTTTAGCATTAAAATACTGATTTGTGTTACTTTGCAATTGTCTGCTCAAAATTTTATTATTTCACAGCAAGAAGAATATCGAAATAAAATACGATCCACTTTGTTTGTGCCCGATCAATTGCCAGCGTTAAATTCAAAATCTTATGGAAGCTTTGAGCCTTGTGACGGAGTAATAGCCGAGCGCATAAGTTATAGTACGTCCTATGGTCTGGAAGTTCCAGCAATCTTATACTTGCCAAGTCCAAGACCTACAGGTAAAATTCCTGCATTGGTTATTGTTAATGGCCACGGAGGTGATAAATATTCATGGAATTCTTATTACGCAGGTATGATTTATGCAAAAGGAGGTGCTGCAGTGCTAACCTATGATCAGATTGGGGAGGGAGAAAGAAATATTAATCGTAATTCAGGAACTAGGGCTCATGATGTTTTTGAGGAACCCTCGGAATTGGCGCTGAGGCTGAGTGGTTTGATGATGGCAGATGTTATGCAAGCGGTGTCTTATTTATCAGAGCGCAAAGAAGTTGATAAGAGTAAAATAGCTGCATTAGGACATTCCATGGGATCATTTGTTCTTTCAATTACTGGAGCAGTGGATACAAGGATTCATTCAGTGGTTTTGAGTGGAGGTGGTAATCTTGATGATATTGATGGTTATTGGGATAATAGTAAACAAATGTGCCAAGGTATTCCATATAAAGCATTGCGGTTTTTAGGTGATCGTGCAAAAGTAATTTACTCTTTACAAGTGCTGAGAGGGCCTTTGTATGTATATAATGGTCTGCAAGATAGTGTGGTATCAATTCCAGAATTGGGAACATGGTCATTTTTTGATGACTTATACGATAGAGCATATGATTTGATAGGAGATTCAGTGAAATTATTTGATTATAATTTTGAAGAAGGGGGGCACCGGCCTTATTTTTTAACCAAATCAGTTGGTATTTGGCTTGAAAAACAAATAGACTTTCCAAATTGGACAGAGGAAGAAATTAAGGCAATGGATGTTACCCATATTGGTGAATGGGCAAAGAAGGATAATATTATCGATGGTTATTATGCTAGTGAATTGCATGCGGGAGGCACAAGGGCGTTGGGAGTCGGTATCCCAGTATTGGATAGGGATAGTCTTCATGCTATTCCGTTTAATATCTGGGAGGAGTTTAAGGAAGGATTTGTTTACGAAGGATGGCTAAAAAATGCTAAACTTCGACAGCGCTGATTCTAGATTACGAGTTATAGTATTGGAGCGATTGGTTGAAGTCGCAGGAATATACCATGTTACTTATGGCAATGATTATCCGATGTTAGATTTTTAATATGATATTGGGAGGACGGTATATAGTTCGCTGACTGAAAAAGTAAAGAATGCGATCTTGTATGAGAATGGCAGGAAGTTACTTAGCTTGTAAAAATATATAAACGTACTTTTATGTATATTATTGCATAGGTTTAAATTATTTCATTGGATGTAAATATTTATTTTTTAAAAATGAAAATATCTAATCTTAAATTCTTGTACTTTTCTCTTTGTTGGGTGTGCATTTTAGCCTCTTGTGAAAGATCAAAAGATGAGGAGAAACCCAATTTTGTGATAATTCTCGTCGATGATTTGGGCAAAGAATGGATCGGGGCATATGGAGCTGAAGATATCGAAACTCCAGAAATCGACAGACTTGCGAAGACTGGTATTCTTTTTACCAATGCCTATTCTATGCCTCAGTGTACTCCGAGTCGATTGGCTCTTTTAACGGGGCAGTATCCATATAATAATGGATGGATAAACCACTTCGATGTGCCACGATGGGGCCATGGTGCCAGGTTTGATCCAGATCGGTATCCGGTTTTTGCCAAAGCCTTAAGAAATGCGGGGTATAAAACCTGCGCTGTAGGAAAGTGGCAGATCAATGATTTTAGATTAGAGCCAGAAGCTATGGTCCATGCCGGTTTTGATGAATATTTTATGTGGACAGGTGGTGAAGGTGGTAATGAGGAAGTAAGTGATAAACGATATTGGAATCCATATATTCATTCAAAAGAAGGCAGTCGGACCTATGAAGAGCAGTTTGGTCCCGACTTGTTTTCTGACTTTGCCATTGATTTTATGGAGAAAAATAAGGACCAAGCCTTCCTAGTGTACTATCCTATGGTGCTGACTCATACTCCATTTGTAGCTACACCGCATGAACCTAACGTGGAATCTAATTTCGATAAGCACAGAGCAATGGTTCGCTATACCGATTTTATAGTGGGGAAACTGATGAAGGCATTGGATGATATGGAAATCCGCAAAAACACATATGTGGTTTTTACAACGGATAATGGGACGGTTCCTGCTATTGCTGGTCGAAGAGATGGAAAGTTTGTTATTGGAGGAAAATCATACTTGACAGAGAATGGAATAAATGCTCCATTTGTGATAAATCATCCAGGTGTGATTCGGGCGGGAAAGGAGTCTGATGCACTCGTAGATTTTACCGATCTATTTCCTACTTTGTTGGAATTATCTGGTGTTGAAATATCCAAAGCTGAGCATTCTATCGATGGCAAGTCATTTGCTTCTGTTGTAAATGGGGAGGAGGTAGACTTGGGAAAGGAATGGGTGATTTCGATGGGGAGTCATCCCACTTCAATTAATAATGACCATAGACTTGAGAATTATTACGACTTCCGTGACCGTATCTTGCGCAATGACCGCTTTAAAATTTATGTAGATACATTAAAGAAAATAGATAAGATTTATGATCTATCCCTCGATCCTTTTGAGACGGTTAATGTCATTGATGTTGAAAGTGAATCTATCGCAACGGTTAAAGATCAGGTTAATGGATTGCTGAATGAAATGCCGCAAAAAGATCACCATCCCGATTATCGACCAGCGAATAATTCACTATTCGATATTCCTTCAGAAAGATTAAATCTGATGTCTAAAAAAGGCAGTAAAAGGAATAACCAGTTAGGGCCACTAATCTCTGAGGAAAAGTATCTTGAAATGAAGGGAGATCCCAGATGATAGTGTTAGGTATAATTTTATTTTAATAGATCTTGTTAAGGAAATAAGATTGGTTTTTTAATAGAATTAGCGATTTATAGAAATTTCACAAATGAAAAAGAAACTAATGCGATTCGGAATAGAATCAGAGGTCATATGTAGAAATGGACGTTTTATGTAGGAAGGGATGAAAGCTGCTGTGTAAATAAAATCTATAACGTCAGTGTTTAATTTTTATTGTGATGATTGAAAAGTATTTTTTGATTCTAGATTTTTTCCTCATTGAATATTTGAATTTTATTACCGACTAAAGTCGATAACTAGCTTATCAATGTATTGCATATTATAGAAATGTAGGTATTTAACAGTCGTAATAATGGAGGGGAAATAGTTATTGGATTGTAAATTAATGTATGGTATAAGCCGTATATTATGTTGTTTTAGCGGGTAAAAAGTCTGTTTTACTTATGAAAAAAATGTATTTCTTGCTCGTCTTTGTATTTTGGGTCTTGTCTCAAATTTCTGCCTAAAATAATGTCAATTTTCTGGTTGTTTTAGTCGATGATTTAGGAAAAACAGATCTTGGAACTTATGGGAATCAATTTATTGAAACCCCGAATATCGATCAGTTGGCGAAGGAAGGAATGAAATGGGAAAATGCCTATGCTGCAGCTCCAGTTTGCTCCCCTTCTCGTGCTGCATTTTTAACTGGTCAGAATCCTGCAAGAGTCCATTTTACTGGACATATTACTGCGATAGGAAGGCATCGACACCCTGAGAATAGTCTGATCATCCCTCCCAATGATTTGATGTTTATACCATTGGAAGAAATAATTTTGCCTGAACTGGTGAAACCATCAGGTTATAAAACCATCAGTATTGGTAAATGGCATGTGGGGCCTACTGGGTATTGGCCCATGGATATGGGATTTGATGAAAATATTGCAGGCTGGACCCATGGCAGTCCCCCTTCCCATTTTTATCCTTATGAAGATGAAAATAAGAAATGGAACCCAGCTATTCCAACATTAGAGGGTGGAAAGAAAGGGGAGTATTTGTCCGATCGGTTGACCGATGAAACGGTGAATTATATAAAGCGAAATAAGAATAATCCATTTTTGATTTATCTACCTTATTACGCAGTTCATTCCCCTTTGCAAGCCCCACAGGATTTGGTTAAAAAATACCAAGACAAACAGTTGTCATCCAAAGGAAACTCCTCAATTGATCCTGTTTATGCTGCCATGGTTGAAAGGTTGGATTATAATATTGGTCGTTTAATGGATGCATTGAAAAAAGAGGGTTTAGAGGAAAATACCGTGGTGATTTTTGCCTCAGATAATGGTGCTGTAAAGAAATCTTCTGATATGATGGGATATAGAGAAGGCAAGGGACATCTCTATGAAGGAGGGATTCGCGTACCTTTCATTATGAAATGGCCCAATAACATAAAACCGAATACGGTGAATGAAAATAGAACTAAGTCCGAGGATATATTTGCAACCATAGCCGATATAGTGGTATACAAATCTGAACCTGGTCATATAATTGATGGAAAATCACTTCGTCAACAGTTTTTAGATCCGAATGTGGAGGAGAGTCGAGATATGTTTTGGTATTACCCTCATTATTCTCCACAAGGCAATGCTCCAGGAGGCGCTATTATTTCTGGAGATTATAAATATATCGAGTTTTACGATCCAGTGGGATACGAATTGTATAATTTAAAATTAGATCCGAGAGAGGAGAACAATTTATTTTCTACCATGCCGGAAAAGGTGATTGAGATGAGTGGTATATTTAATAAGTGGTTTCAAATGGATTGATAGCGTATTTCGGTGGTATATATTACCATATAATTTTTACAGATTTAGCTCAGATGCTTTTCACCACAGATGGCCGCAGATTCGCACAGATTTAGCACAGATGGTTTTCACCACAGATGGCCACAGATTCACACAGATTTAGTACAGATGATTTTCACCACAGATGGCCACAGATGGACACAGATTCAGCCCAGATGATGTTCATCACAGATGGCCACAGATTCACATAGATTTAGTACAGATGATTTTCACCACAGATGGCCACAGATTCACACAGATTTAGTATAGATGATTTTCACCACAGATGGTCACAGATGAACACAGATTCAGTACTGATGATATTCACCACAGATGAACACAGATAAACAGAGATTTAGCAGGGATGATATTCACCACAGATGGCCACAGATTCACACAGATTTAGTACAGATGATTTTCACCACAGATGGCCACAGATGGCCACAGATTTAGTACAGATGGTTTTTACCACAGATGGCCGCAGATGGACACAGATTTAGTACTGATGGATTTCACCACAGATGGTCACAGATAGACACAGATTTAGCACAGATGATTTTCACCACAGATGGTCACAGATACACACAGATTTAGCACAGATGCTTTTCACCACAGATGGCCGCAGATACACACAGATTTAGTACAGATGATTTTCACCACAGATGGCCGCAGATACACACAGATTTAGTACAGATGATGTTCACCACAGATGGCCACAGATTCACACAGATTTAGTACAGATGATTTTCATCACAGATGGCCACAGATTCACACAGATTTAGTACAGATGATGTTCATCACAGATGAGTTCAGATATTTTTATAAGGTCTAAATTAAAAAGCAATAGGTGTAGGAGTAAAAAGTTATATTACATGATAATTCGGTTGATTCCTTTTTTCATATCGATAACGTTAAAATTTAGGAGTAAGCCTAGTTTTATTCCTGATAATTTTAAATATGTCATTAACTGTGCTCTATGAATTGGAGCGATTTTATCTACAGATTTTAATTCAATAATAATTTGATTTTGAACCAATAAATCTATTCGATACCCAATTTCCAATTTTATATTGTCATAAATTATAGGAAGTGGTTTTTGTTTTTCTACTAACAATCCCGATTTTATTAATTCATAAGCTAGACATTCTGTGTAGGTCGATTCTAAAAGACCAGGCCCCAGTTCGGAGTGGGTTTTATATACACAGCCAATAATTTTGTAGGTTAAATCATTTAATAACATGTTGATTACATTGTGAGGATAATTATTATCCAATGTAGATTGATTAATGTAATTCGTATTAGCTCAAAGAATCTCTTAGGTAATTACTTAGCATTAAAACAAAGTGCTTAATAATTTGTTTTAAAAATATTTCAGCACAGATGCTTTTCACCACAGATGGTCACAGATAGACACAGATTCAGCACAGATGGATTTCACCACAGATGGTCACAGATACACACAGATTAGCACAGATGATTTTCACCACAGATGGTCACAGATACACACAGATTTAGCGCAGATGGATTTCACCACAGATGGCCACAGATAGACACAGATTTAGAAGTGATGGTTTTTGATATTGATAGAGCAGTATAATTGTAATTATCTACTATTCCTTTATCAATTTTTGGTCATCATGTTATGGTTTTGGTATATTTACTCGTATTAAAAAAATATATTATCTATGACCTATTTCAAGTTGTCCATTTTTTTACTTTTTTTCTTGTTTCTGCAAAAAGGCTATGGTCAGCCTCCCGGTGAAACGATGGTCAATCCCCACGCGGTAGCGACTTATGAATGTGCTGGTCTGTATTGGAAAACCATGGAGTCTGGACCATGTACGGTTAGGTATAGAGCTGTAGGTAGTGAAATCTGGCAGGATGGATTGGACTTGGTCTATGATGAGAGAGAGGGAGAATACAGGGGGAGTATAATAAATCTAAAACCCTATACCAAGTATGAGGCGGAATTGTCACATCGATCAGAAAATACAAAGATGGAATTTACGACCAGGAATGATGATTTTTCAATTGGAAAAACGACTGTCATACCTGCGGGGGAATCAGATCAAACCATAACTATAACCGAATCAGGTAGGCCTGATGCCTATCATTTGGTAACTGTGCCCGCAGAGACTAGGTCGGTGCTGAATATCAAAAATGTGTACGACGCTGGTATAATTATCGATGCGGATTACGTCATTGTTCGGGGGATAGAGGTGAGAAATGCAAGGAAGGATGGGATTCGGATTAAAAAGGGACACCACAATATCGTCATAGAAGATTGTTACATTACTTTTTGGGGCCGTATAGGTGGATCGATAACCAATGGCAATATGGAAGGTAATTACGATAGTGGTATTTACGCCGAGAATGATTGCTGGAATCTTACCATTCAGCGCAATCTTATCGAAGAACCCAGAGGGGCTTCTAATGACTGGGAAACTGGTCATCCCGCAGGTCCACAAGGTATTTCCATTTTTCAAAGTTTAGGTGGTAATGTGATTAGGTACAACGATATCGTATCCACTGAAGATCATGGATTCAATGATGGTATTGGAGGAGGAAGTAATTATTCCACCGTGGGCAATATGAATCGCGATTCCGATATCTATGGCAATTTGATTCGAAGCGTATGGGATGATGCCATTGAAGTAGAGGGAAGCAATAAAAATGTAAGGGTTTTTGGAAACTATGCTGAAAAGTTTTTTAACGGTGTGGCTACGGCTTCCACTACTCATGGACCGATTTATATATTTAGAAATGTCATGGGAGAAAGCCGAACAGGACAAAGAAATACAATGGGAGGAGCATTTGTCAAGACGGGAGAAAGAGAACCCTATAATGGTGGTCGAAGATATGTGTTTCACAATACGATATTACAGCCCAACGGGGTAAAGGATGCTTTCACAGGCCATGTAAATCCCAATTGTGTGACTCGTAACAATATTTTTGACCTACCTGGACGATTGGCCACTCACCGTGAAAAAGAACCTGCCAGTGACTATGACTATGATTATTTTTCTGGTTTGTCGAAAGGGACAGCTGAAGAAGAACACGGTATTGAATTTTACACCACCCCTGCGGGGACGAGATTATATGTGTCGTCCACTGGTCTCGAATTTTATCCAAGACTCTATATCAATAGTATCGCCTGGGGTAAATATCCCTATGAATTTGGCGATAAAAAAAGAAATATCACCGACCCAATGATACAGCTTAAAAATCCTTTAATCGATGGAGGCATTGTGCTTAAAGGGTTTAATGATGATTATCGAGGCGATGGTCCAGATCTTGGTGCTTTCGAAACAGGGGAGCGGGCATTGGAATTTGGTCGTCGCGCTTACTTGAGTTATGATGAAGGCTGGTGTCCTTGGGAAAAATATTAGTCAAAGGTAAGTTCGTTGATTGAATGGGCAGAATTCATATTTTTTAGAGTAAAGTAATTGTATTATAAAAAGAAGTTCATCATGAAAGGTATTTACAATAAAGTGAAAAGAAATATTTCCATTTTTAAACTAAAGCTAATTTCTATAGTCTTTATGGTCGGCTTTGCTCTATATTTTTATTCTCCATCCCAAGCTTTGTCCACCAGTGAAAATTTTACCGTCAATCAAGGTAGCGATTCGCTAAAAGATGATTTGGTCGAGGAATCTAGGCGTAAATATTTGTTATTAGATCGACGCATTATTCAACAAACAGAAAATGCGGTGTTAAAAGTGGGCAGGGTGGAAAAGTATGCGGGGAATCCACTGTTTGTAGAGGATAAAGAATGGGAAAATCGGTATGATAATTTTTATGGAAATGTAATCTTCGACAAAGAAGAAAATCTGTACAAGTGTTGGTATAGTCCATTTATTATTGATACTTCTGCAAAAGGAATGACATTGGAAGAGCGAAATGCGGAATACTCTCCGCCAAAGGGGCGTCGAATGGGGATTTGCTATGCGACCTCAGTAGATGGGATAGTTTGGGATAAGCCCAATCTTAATCTTGTCGATTACCAGGGCAGTAGTGAAAATAATATTCTCTGGATGGGACCTCATGGAGCGGGAATATTTAAAGATGAGAAAGCATCAGATCCATCGACTAAATACAAGGCAATATTTCAAGGGTTAAGTGTTGGATTTTCAGAAGATGGCATCCATTGGTCGGACAGGATACATATCGATGGGTTGAAAATTCCTGGAGATACCCATAACAATGCTTTCTGGGCCCCTAATCTCAATAAGTATGTCGGAATCACCAGAACATTTGGGGATAAAGGGCGTCAGGTTACTCGGATAGAAAGTGATGATTTTTTACACTGGGACAATGAGGAGGTAGTTATGCAAGGAGAAAATGCCAATCTTCAGCCATACTCTATGCCGGTTTTCTATTATGCCGGACTATATATCGGTCTTGTGGCCATCCATAATCAAGAAAGTGATCGGGTGTGGACGGAATTGGCATGGAGTCCAGACAGTAAAGAATGGATTCGCATTTCGCCGGGAAGTCCACTTATTCCGTGTTCAGAGACAGCATTGGATTATGATTATGGATGCGTTTATGCTTGTGCCAATCCCGTATTTTTAGATAACGAAATTCGTTTGTATTACGGAGGAAGTGATTGGAAGCACTTTGGATGGCGAAATGGATGTCTCGCCATGGCGACATTGCGACCCGATGGTTTTGCCGGTTACCAAGGTCTAAGTGACCATAGTCCGTCCAAAATCACGACCATTCCGTTGGCATATTCAGGGCAGTCCATTCAGATCAATGCTGATGTAGAGCCAGGTGGTTGGGTAAATATCGGTCTTTATGATGGTGAAAAGGGGGATTTATTGGCTGAAAAGAGAATGACGACAACGGCTAATAATACCACCGTAGATTTTGGACAAGATATCGATGTTGATAGTATTCAATTAAAATTTGAGTTTAGCCAGTCCAAGGTATACTCCTTTACTTTTGTGGAGTAATTCATTATGATCAGTGGTTTAAATTATTGTAGATTCTAGATCCTATACCAAATCATTTAGGTATAAATACATCTGGTTGTGGTATATTTCAATGTTTTATCGGTTTAATAACCGTATAGTTACATATTAGCCTATGGTTGAATAACTCCTTTTTATCAATATATAACACACATTTTATTTGAATCTGTATTTCTATTTATTATGTAACCTTGCATTTATTTTATTATTAATAAATGTGAATATTTTAATTAAATAAAAATCTAATTTTTTTATCTAATTTTTTTATCTAATTTTTTGGGTATTGCATTATTGTAAATAGAAAACATTTATTTTCAAGTCGTCGAATTTTGATCCATTTTATGGAATCAATGCTTCCCTAAGAAACATTGTGATTACATCAAGTAGCTTAAATGTAAATTTTTACTAGGTTTATTCATCCACAGATATATAACTAACCCTATTTTTCTTCAATTTCGCTTGGATTTATGGATAAGATGTCACAGAAATTAGAGCTATAATGATTTGTAATAATGTGTTTTTATGTATGGGGTATTTATGTAATTTGATTTTTATTGTCAAGAAAAATATGGAATACTTTTTGTCGACGTATTACTTTTTATGTCATGTAAATTGCATTGAAAATCAACAAGAAAAATAACTATAATTTACATATGTAATTCTTTTTCTGATAGTTAAACGATAAAGAATTGCTATTTAGCTTATAAATTTTATGATTTCAATTGGCCTAATCGCTAACATTTTCTTAAGGAAATTGGATGTTGCATTCTAAAAAGTAGTGATTATATGTAATAATAGATCGATTCTATTGTAGTACAAAAGTTACAGAATGTAGAATTATTTCTACTGGTAATATATATTATTTCTACATACTATTTTACTTAATTGTAATATTATTACGTCTGTAATGCTGTTTTTAACAATAAACAAACTATTGTATTTAAGCTTGAATTTTTACAGGTGTTAAATATTTAAGGGTGAAAATTTAAAAGTAAATGACTTTTATGTTATTTTAATTCAATGGTTTTGATTTAATTATTATTAATGCATAATGTGATCAATGTTTGCACTATGATTATATTATGTTTTAATGGATGCTGAAAGGAGTTTGTTTGTTGTAAAAGATGTTGTTGATTATATATTAAACTACAGTCTCTATATTATAATTATTTGTTTTAATATTTATTTAATATGAACAAGAACTCTACCCCTACACATTTCTTTTTTAAGAAAAATTTGAGTCTAGTCCACCTTTCGACTGCCATTAGAAAAGAATTTTGGAATCATCAGTGGAATAGTAATCTTTTAAAGTCTTGGCCTTCTACTGCAGTGTTTTTATCTGTCCTCCTGGCTATGGTATTTACCACTCCCGTTTTAGCTCAACAGACTCAACCAGTATTGGATTGGTCGACATATTTCGGAGGTAGTACCAGAAATGATGTAATTAAATACAGTGTCGATGATGATGGATCGATTTGGTTTTCAAACCTGGTTCAAAACCCTGGTACCGGAATGCCTACTTCACCTGGAGCCTGGCAAGGTAATTATGTCTATTCTGGTGCAAATGGGAATAATTTTAATTCTTATATTGGAAAGATAACGCCAGATGGTCAGTTTGAGTATGGTTCCTATTTTGCAACTAATCGAGGTGATTTACCGGCTGCTATTGCCCAGGATGATGATTATGTCTATGCATTGAATAATATTTGGTCTAAGCCGGTTAATCTGGGAGTTACATTCCCTCAAACAGGGAATAATTATGGAGCGGTTAATGCCCATGAACGACACGGATATCTCAATTTGGTTAAAATAGATAAATCCACCAATACCCAAGTATTGGTGACATCGTTGCCCGGTACAGAATACATATTAAGTAATACCCAAGGTTCCGCCTACTGGGGGCAAGGTGCAAATTCTACTACAACGAACATAATAACCCAAGATGGCTATGCTTATTTTGCGGGAGCGTGTGCGAGATATCCGCGGAATGCACATCAAGAATCATGGGCATACATTATTAAGCCAGATCATACTGGTACTCTTATTAGACTAAATCGAGTCAATGTTGCTGAGCATGCCATTCGTCTAGCACGAATTGATGTGGCACAAAATGGAGACCTGCTTATGGTGGGAGGAGCGAGAGGATCTGGTACGAATTTTTCTACCACAGATGGAACTACATTGACCAATCCTCTTGGTAATTGGGATATGTTTTTAAGAAGATACGATCGGAATGGGATTCTAATCTTTTCTACGCTTTTGGGAGGAACAGAGCACGAAAATGTCTTTGATGAGGCCAATGTAAATGTAACCAAAGTCATGGAATTGCCCAATGGGAATATAGTAGTTAGTGGAGTGACAATGTCAACTGATTTTCCCTATACTGACGGTACTGTGGATGGCAATGGAACCGGTGATATATTTTTAGCGGCTTATGCTGCCGATGGGACAAAATTATGGGTGAAGAGTTTTATTTCAGATGGACTAAATTTGAGTAATTTTGCTATGAAACCTCATCCCGATGGTCAGCAAATTATCGTATATACCTATGGTGATGAGACCAATAATTTTGTTATTACTCCAGATGCCGCCCAGCCCAATTATGGGGGCGGAGTGACAGATCAATACATTGCCTTTCTCGATCCCAATACAGGCAATGTCAATTATGGCACTTATTACGGCGGTTCGGGAGAAGAATATCCGGTATTGGGTGCTGCCGAGGGTGAAGATATTCACATCTATGGCAACGATATATTGTTTAGTGGGGTTTCTACTTCTACCGATTATCCAGCCACACCAGGAGCTACCAATAAGCATTCTGGTAGTTTTTTAGTCCTCGATGGTAATGGTCAATTGCAAATGGCGACTACGACCAACATCCAAACAGGCAAAGTCTATATGGATGACGACGTTATCTATGCCTATGGGAGTTATTATAATGGTGAAACTCATCATACTACATTAAATGCTTTTCAAGCAGAATCTAATGCCTCAGGGACTAATCAGCAAGGGGTTTTTCTCAAAATAAGGAGGTGTGATGGCAAGGTGGTTTACCAGACATTTATGGGAGGACTAAGTGAAGCCTCACCTAATGGAACTCCGTCTTATAGTTTTAGAAATACAGCCTATCTCAGTGAACGTCAGCCAGAATTTGTCAATGGTAAGTTAATAGGAGCAGAAGAAGTATATACCCCATCAGTACGCCATCCTACAACAGAAGGGGCGATGCAAACCTCACCTGGAGGAGATGTAGATGTCACATTCTTTGCATTTGACATGGAAAAAGAGGTGACTTGGGAAGAGAATGTACTCATACCAGCCACACAGTCCACTTGTACCAATGGGATAGTGGGGCCTATCGATGGGAGTCGTGTCACCATCGATCCCGATGATTTGCCCAAAATTAATCGCGGTAGTTTACAGTCTTATCCAGAGCAAAAGGCTACTTATCAATGGCAGATAGCTTCCACTGCATCCGGTCCATGGATGGATATTAATGGTGCGGTACAGGAGGATTATCAACACAATGATATTGGAGGGGACGATATTTACCTTCGAAGATTGGCTTTTAATCCCAATTCTTCTTACTGCGATGATACCTTGTCTATATCCAATGTACATTCTATTTTAGTGAGTAGTGATATTGCACCATCAGCTGTAGCCGGAGATCCAGCGCGAATATGCCCTGGAGAGACCTGGCCATTGGGTGGTGCGCCAACAGCGACTGGAGGAGTAGGTCCCTATACCTATCGCTGGGAGCCAGGAACTGGATTGACGGATTTAACAGATACCATAGCAGAGAATCCCACGGCCCAACCTTCCGTATCCACCATATATACGGTAGAGGTAACCGATAATAATGGCTGTATTGCCTTAGATCAAGTAACGGTCAATGTATGGTCCTATACGGCGGGCGAAGATCAAGCCATGTGT
>NZ_JAJQYA010000038.1 GCF_021729155.1 Membranihabitans marinus
TTATTCATTTACTTCTTTTGAAGCAAATTTATAGCCTTTTTATACCCTGATCAATACGTAGTTAGTTGATGGCTTACCGGCTATTAGACTACGTCCACTTCGACCAAGCTCAGTGCGCCGCTTTCAGGACTTATTTATAAAGATGTCTGGGTATGACTGAGTATTCTATGATAGAACCTAATTGATTAAGCTGTTCATTTTACAAAAGGTTCCTCTCGATTAATTACTGCATAAAGACGTAATGGCTTGGTCGCTTACCACCATATAACAAACAGAATAAAAAAAAACGGTTCCCCACAATGGGAAACCGTTTTCTATATCTTCGATTTATAGTCGATCTACAACTCTTATTTTATCAACATTACATCTTCACGTCGCTGAACTACTTCGCCATCTATAAACTCTACTTGTACTAAGAATACATATAAGCCAGCATTGGCATCCTTGCCATTTTGTACACCGTCCCATCCCGATACATTTGCCTGACTGGGATTGATATTCTCTTTCTGCCACACTAAAGCACCATATTTGTCATATACTGCCAAAGATTTAATGTTTTGAACACTAGGTCCTGGAATCACCGTCAAAGTTTCATTTTCGCCGTCACCGTTCGGAGTAAATGCATTGGGGATACCCAAATCCCTGGTTTTTCTAACCAATACAAAAACATCTCCTATTCCCATACATCCCCTGGAATCTGTGGCGGTTAAAGTGATGGGTAAATTAGATATCGCGGTAAAACTAACCATGTTGTCCGTAGCCAACATATTGAGCTCGGTAGGCATCCAGTCGTAAGTGACTATCGGATTTTCTCCCGTTACTCGAGCCGTAATATCTGTAGTCTCACCCAATGAAACCTGAATGGTGTCTCCGGTGTTAAAGGCTACAGAAATAGGATTGGGATCTCTGATGACAATATCTTGATCAGAGGAACAACCATTGGCATCAAAAACCGTAATGGTATGACTTCCTCCTGTAATGTCTATGGTGCCACCCAGAGGACTTGGAATGCCGCCATTGATAGCAAATTGGTAATCAGTGCCCGCTCCACCCATGGCACTAGTAATGGAAACTGTTGTAGTATATCCTGCACATAACGGCTCTTCAATCGGTGGAATGTTAAACGATATGGCTTCTGGTTCCATTAAAGTATAAGTGGTATTGGCCTCACAACCTCTGGCGTCGGTAAGTTGAATGGTATAATTACTGGCTCTGGCATTGTCTATCGATAATTGGTCAGTAGTCATCGATCCACCAGAAAATGAGTACAATACTTCAATGTCGCCAGGTGTGCCACCTATCATTTCCAATGGGATCATACCATTGGAATCTCCAGGGCAGGTAGGCATCACTACTTGATCGGTTAATACCGCTACACTTAATGCTGCTGGTTCGGTTATGGTGAAACTTAAATTTATAGCTGGACATGGACTGGCAGTAGGTGGCGATAAATCCATGATTTGTAAATCGTAAGTGCCAGGTCCTAAACTATTGAGTGATCGATAGCTAATGGGACTTGGTCCACCCGGAATATGTGACCATTGGTAACTAAAGCCTGCACCTCCTCCACCAGTAGTGAAGACATCGATGCTTCCATCGTTGGCTCCATTGCAACTAATATCTGTGACTACACTGTCAATTTTTATAAGCCCCATGAAGTCAACTGAAAAGGTGGTATCCAAGGCTACACAATTGTCTTTGTATATCTTTAGGTTATGGTCTTCATCATCGTATACCCTGTAGTCATTTTTACCTGTCATTAATGGGCCATCATCCCATGAAAAGTCAACATCGGTTAATGGAACATTGAGATTGACCGATACAAAGGCATCTGGGGTATTACACTCACTGACAATAGTGGAGTTGAACATGGTAATATCTACACCGCCAGATAAGGACTCTACTAAGATAGAATCTCTGATGTCGGCACATGTAGCGTCATTTAAGGTAATCGTGAAGGGATAATATCCAGGTGAAGTAGCCGTGATTATTTCTGTAGTTTCTCCACCGTCCCATGTAATGGTATTGTAATCTGAGGTAATAGTAACCCCTACTGATACCGATGCAGATGGATCACACGGAATGGCTTCTTCTAACTTAGTATAACTCAAGCCTTCTTGAATGGTATAAGTTCTTTCTAAACTACAATTGGATTCGGGATCCAAGATGGTAACCATATACTCACCAGCGGCCAAGCCAGTTAAGTCTTCCGTAGTGGCCATATTGGACCAGTCAAAGGTATATGTAGATTTGGCAGGTGTCATGGTGATATCTATACTACCCGTGCCTCCATTACAACCGATAGGAGTGACCATGGCATCGGCCAAGAAACTATTTCGTAAATCTCTGATCTCAAAATCCACCGCTCTAGATCCACAACTTCCTCTAATCACTATCTCATAATCCCCTTCTTCAAGGTCTTGTAGCCAAATAAATCCGGCCAAAGGGTTGACGATCATCGGTTTTAAATAGGGTATGCCATTTCTAAAGACATCAGCATCCATAAAATGTTCTCCCGGAATAGTGCTTGTAACATTAATACGAAATCGTCCACCGATAGAATCCACTGCAGAGCCAGGATTAGAACATCTAATATGATTATGAAATGATGTGTCAATAGTGAAAGTTTGTGACCCACCTTCATCGGCAAAATCCAATTGAACGGCACAACCATTGATGTCGGCAATCCGATAGGAGTCAGAATTATAAAAACTTAGGGTATGGCTGCCCAATGTCGTGGCATTATACCCCGTCCGACTAATGGTATAGCCAGGTGTGCCACCGGTTATGGTAATGTCTGCTTGACCCGGAGCAGAGTTGTCGCAGGCTGCTGCATTGGTAATGTTTACGGTATAATCGAGTTGATTATCCGGAATAACGTCAGATATTGTGGCACTACAGTTGTTTTGGTCGGTAACCGTCACGGTAAAATTACCGCTTTCAATATTTTTCAATGTGTCCATTCCGTAATAGGTTAATCCGTTGTGGACCCACTCGATACTGTAGGCTGTTGGATCGATGTTTTCTAAATAGACTTGCCCCATAGGATTGACATCGGTACAATTGTTGGCGGTAATCATGGGATTGAGAACTATATTATTCCCGCTTAAATCTATATTTTTACTCGTCATACTGCCATCGCCATCGGTGATGGTTAAGGTATAGCTACCCGCTAAAAGCCCAGTTAATTGAAAGTTGGGACTGGATGTCATACTGGCCTGTGGAGATGGACCTACAAGTCCATAACTGTAAGGGGCAATACCTCCATATATGGTTACGTCCAATGTACTGTTTCCTCCCGCGTCTGCACAAGCAGAATAAGAGAAATCTAAACCGGATTGCGGGGCAATGGTTACGCTCCCAGATTCCATGGTATAAGGAATGGGTGTGGATAGTGTACCAAAATTAATGGCCGTTGGATTATCTTCAAAGGTCACTGGACTAGACTGACCGGGTTGACCTTTGGCGGTAAAACACACTTCAAACAATGTTTCATCATCTGGGACGTCGACCAAAGCAGAAGGGGTTAACCAGAGTAGGGTAAGAACTCCGTTTGCCGCATTGTCGGCATTATAAGAACTCAAAGTAAATCCCATCAAAATAGGGTTTACATTGCTTATTGTATTGGCCTTGGAATTAGTTGTGTCTAATTCGATGATGCCGGGATTCCATTTTAAGCTAAAAGAAAAATAACCGACATCTCTAAACATTTTCGCGGTTACCGGGATACAAAAATTACTGCCTTCGGCTACTTGCATATCGGGAATTGTAGCCACTATGGGTGTCCCGGGCTCAAAAGAAAGAATAAAGGATCGCTGGCAACCATTGTCATCGGCAATGGTCAACGTATGGGCGGATGAAGGATTTATATTGGCATAGTTAAAGCTAGATCCCGATCCCGTCAATGGAACATCCATATCGGTATCGTTGTCGGTTAGGGTGACGGTATAATTGCTGCCATCCAATTCTGGTAATCCTCCTGTAACCGTAATGCTTCCATCGGTAGTGGAAGATGGTGTATTCGTATAATTTAACTCATTGAGATAGGTAATAGAAAAAGCACTATTGCTATTGATCTGGATACAAGCATCATCAGTCTCAAAGAAATCTATAGGATTTCCACTAATATTGTGAACCGTGATGGGGGCAAACCACAAAGTCTGCGGACCAGTCAATCCTAATTGCGACAAAAAGCTGCCATCGTTATTGGCTATAAAATTGCCATAGGGATCGGCAGAGGCGACAATTAAAGTATCATTTCGTTTTAAAATATTGCTTTCACCCAATAGGTTAGCTTTATTAACTACGGCAGTAGTAGTGGGTTGGGCCGTGAATATGGCATAGCGTATTCCTGCTGGTGTGGAGGGATCTGGATCCTCGGTTAAATTATAATTGCCATCGTGTTGAATTCTTATCGATTGTCCATAACAAAGTGTTACCTCATTGGGGGGTGACGGGGTCACATTGGGGGTCAATGGTTGAAGACTTGCCGTTCCAGCATCCATAGAAGGGCAGTTGGCACGGCTCTCTATTACAGGGGATGATGGGATGTGTATAAAATTTACTGTTTGGGCAAAGACCGATTTCGAGGAAACCAATAAGATGACTAATAATAAATTATGTATTCTCATAAAGTTGAATATGAAATGTTTAAGAGCACAAATATAGATCAATAGTTTTAATGAACTAAGTAAAAAACGTGAGTTATTTTTCTTTATTACCAAAAGTTGATTTTTTAATACTTAATAGTTTCAATTTCCAATATCAGTACACGATCTAGGCCCTTAGCGGTTAAATGATTTTGAGATATAAAATTATATATTAAACTTATTTATATTTTTACCAATCGTCGATATAATGTGGTGCAGATCAATGCTGACCATTTGAATTTATTGTCCATTCTATCCACTAATTTTTATACCTTGCAGGCGTAAAATTAAATCAGTATACAATTATGGCTATATATAAAGCAGCCATTTCAGCAGTAGGTGGCTATGTGCCAGAGACCAAGTTGACCAATTTTGATTTGGAAAAAATGGTAGATACCAACAATGAGTGGATCATTTCTCGGACTGGAATTAAAGAGCGAAGAATATTAAAAGAGCCTGGGAAGGCCTCTTCTTTTATGGCCGTAAATGCCGCAAAAGAAGCATTGAAAAAAAATGGAACCGATCCATTGGATATTGAAGTAGTAATATGTGCTACGGTAACACCAGATATGAGATTTCCGGATACGGCCAATACCATAGCCAAGGAATTGGGAGCAACCAATGCTTGGGGCTTTGATTTGGGAGCGGCATGTTCTGGGTTTTTATTTGGATTGACCACGGGATGTAGATTTATAGAATCGGGAGCTTACAAGAAAATATTGGTAATCGGAGTAGATATGATGTCTTCAATAATTGATTATGAAGATCGATCTACCTGTATTTTATTTGGAGATGGAGCGGGTTGCGTACTTTTAGAGAGAAGTGAAGACGACAATGGTTTTGTTGATGCGGATTTACACGGTGATGGCAATGGTGCTCAATATCTCAATATGAGAGGAGGGGGATCATTATTGCCTACCTCAGCAGAGACGGTTAAGAATAAAGATCATTATGTGTTTCAAGATGGACGACCGGTTTTCAAAGCTGCAGTAAGTGGTATGAAAACTGCGACGAATACCATCTTAGATCGCAACAATATGACGAAAGAGGAAATCGATTGGGTAGTACCACATCAGGCCAATATGAGGATAATAAATACCTTGACCGACTTTTTAGAAATACCTAAAGAAAAGGTCATGGTCAATATCGATCGATATGGAAATACAACGGCAGCCACATTGCCTTTGTGTTTGTGGGATTATGAGAAACAATTAAAAAAAGGGGATAAGTTGATATTTACCGCTTTTGGTGGGGGATTTACTTGGGGATCCATTTATTTAACTTGGGCTTATGATTCAAATTAATTTATTATTTTGTAACAGTATCAAATAGTATAAACGAAATTTTTATGGCAAATACATCAGATATTAGGAAAGGTTTATGCCTTGATTTTAACAATGATTTATTTCAAATTATAGATTTTCAGCATGTAAAACCGGGCAAAGGAAATGCCTTTGTACGAACAAAATTGAAAAGTATAACCACAGGTAAGGTGTTGGATCATACATTTCCTGCTGGTCATTCTGTTGAAGTAGTTAGAGTTGAGCGCAGAGTATTCCAATATTTATATGAGGATGAATATTCTTATCACTTTATGAATAATGATACTTATGAGCAAGTGGCAATAAATAAAGAAATGGTTGATTATGCTCATTTTATGAAGGAAGGAATGTCGGTTGATATTTTATTCCATGCTGCTGAAGAACGTCCTTTAGTAGTAGAATTGCCACAAAATGTGGTTTTAGAGATTACATATACCGAGCCTGGTGTAAAAGGAGATACCGCAACCAATGCAACCAAACCTGCAAAGGTGGAAACCAATGCCGAGGTTCGCGTTCCTTTATTTATTAATCAAGGCGACTTGGTGAAAATTGATACAGCGACTGGAAACTATCTTGAAAGAGTTAAACAATAATACTATGAATTACAACGAAATAACAGAATTAATAAAATTGATTAGCGATTCTCATCTTTCTGAATTTAAAATGAAAGATGGAGAATTTGAAATAGCAGTCAAGACAGATAAATATCAGAAAAAGACCAAAGAAACAACTCCTATTATTCACATGTCTGGTGGTCAAACCAACAACCCATCTCCAGCAGATCAAGTAGTGGCTACTTCAAGCCAAGCTGTAGACCAAGGTGGTAGTGATGATAGTGATGGTGGAGAGGCCAAATCTGATGAAAGTAAATTGCTTAAGATAAAGTCGCCTATGGTAGGTACTTTTTACCGCTCTTCTTCACCGGACAAACCACCTTTTATTAAGGTAGGAGATCAAATAGAAAAAGGCGGTGTAGTATGTATCGTAGAAGCAATGAAATTGTTTAACGAAATTGAGTCTGAAATCAGTGGCAAAATAGTAAAAGTCATGATTGAAGATGCAGCGCCTGTTGAATACGATCAGGTTCTTTTCCTTGTAGATCCTAATTAGTGGATCTTGCATATTTTTTTTAACGAATAACTCTGATATGTTCAATAAAATTTTGATAGCAAATCGAGGCGAGATCGCTTTGAGAGTGATAAGGACTTGCAAAGAAATGGGGATAAAAACCGTAGCGGTATATTCTACGGCTGACAAAGAAAGTCTTCATGTTCGATTTGCCGACGAGGCAGTGTGTATAGGACCTCCTCAAAGCAATTTGTCTTATTTAAATATTCCCAAGATAATGGCTGCGGTGGAAATAACTAATGCCGACGCCGTCCATCCAGGGTATGGATTTTTGGCTGAAAATGCCGATTTTGCAGAAATATGTACCGATTATGGTATCAAATTTATAGGCCCATCTCCCGAACACATTCGATTGATGGGGGATAAAATTACGGCAAAAGAAACCATGAAAAAAGCCAAAGTGCCCACTATTCCGGGATCTGAAGGCTTGGTGGAATCTGTAGCTGATGGTTTGAAAATATCAGCTGAAATGGGCTATCCCGTAATTGTAAAAGCTACCGCTGGAGGTGGTGGAAAAGGGATGCGGATAGTCAGATCGGAAGAGGAGTTTGAGGAAAACTTCAATAAAGCAAGACAAGAAGCCGGTGCGGCTTTCGGTAACGACGGTATATATATAGAGAAGTTTATAGTAGAGCCTCGTCACATCGAAATCCAGATTATCGGTGATCAATACGGTAAAGTAAGTCATCTTAGTGAAAGAGACTGCTCCATCCAACGAAGACATCAAAAACTAGTGGAAGAAAGCCCCAGTCCTTTTATGACTCCTAAGTTGAGAGATCGCATGGGACGTGCTGCCATCAAAGCGGCCAAAACCATTAATTATGAAGGTGTAGGTACGGTTGAGTTTTTGGTGGACAAAGACCGGAATTTCTATTTTATGGAAATGAATACTAGGATCCAAGTAGAACATACGGTTACCGAAGAGGTTATCGATCACGATTTGATCAAAGAACAGATTAAAGTGGCCATGGGAGAGAAAATCTCTGGCAAAAACTTTACCCCTGTTCTTCACGCCATGGAATGTAGGATAAATGCCGAAGATCCTTTTAAAGATTTTCGACCGTGTCCGGGTAAAATTACCGGATTCCACAGTTCCAAAGGTCAAGGAGTGAGAGTAGACACCCATGTATATGCGGGATATGTAATACCGCCTTACTATGATTCGATGATTGCCAAATTGATTTGCAAAGCACAAACCAGAGAAGAGTGCATTAAGAAGATGGAGCGTGCTTTGGATGAATTTATTGTAGAAGGGGTAAAGACTACCATACCTTTTCACAAGCAATTGATGAAAGATGAAAGGTTTAGGGCAGGTGATTTTGATACTGATTTTATGAATCATTTCGAATTGAAACCGGAAGATTCAGAATAATATCTATCGTTCAATAGTTCTGTAGATATGTAAAATGTAAATACCCCAGTGAGAAGTGAGCAGAAAGAAATATGGTCTCTGTTAAAACCCTATAGATGGTATTTGGGAGGGCATTTTTTAGCTAATATTCTGGTTGCGTTGTTTACCGTTGTTAGTATTCCCGTTCTAAAGCCTTTTTTTGATGTTTTATTTGATCAGGTAAATAAAACGGATATCGTTAAGCCAGATGGTTTCTCGATGGACAATTTAATGCCTTTTATCAATTACCATTTACATGCCTTTATCGAAGCCAATGGCAAAGATCAAGCCCTGCTATTTGTCTGTGGGTTAATCGTGGTCAATTTTTTGGTGAAAAATGTTTTTAGGTATGTAGCCCTAGTATTTATCGCTATTCTGCGCAATGGTGTGGTTAGAGATTTGAGGAAAAGGGTATTCGATACTTTGTTGGTAAAACCTTTTAACTTTTACAAGGATGAGCGCAAGGGCAATTTGTTGACCATTATCAGTGGCGATGTAGTGGAGTTTGAATCCAGTGTGCTGTCGGTATTGGAAGCCATCATTCGCTCTCCCCTTATTATTATCGGAAGTTTGAGCTATATGTTATATGTCAGTCCGACCCTGACATTATACGTATTGATACTTATAGTATTTACTGCCGTAGTTATCGGCGGCTTGAGTAGGAGGTTGAAAAAGGATTCCAAAGGAGCGCAAGATTTAGTGGGTTCCATGTTGTCTATTACCGAAGAGTCCATCCACGGCATCAAAACCATTCGGGCTTATCACGCTCAGGATTACGTCAATAAATTATTTGCCATCTACAACGAAGGTTTTCGTGTGTTGCGCAACAAGATATTGTTTCGCAAAGATTTGGCATCGCCATTGTCCGAGTTTTTAGGAGTGTCAGTAGTGGCGGTATTGCTGTATTTGGGCAGTAGCCAGGTATTTACTGGAGCTATGGAAGCCAGTACTTTTATCACTTTTATCTTCGCGTTTTACAATATAATTGATCCCGCCAAGTCTTTTTCTGCTGCTTATTATAATTACCAGAAGGGGATGGGAGCATTTTCTAGGATATATGAATTGCTGAAATCCGATCAGGAAACCCAATTGACCAGTGGTGAATTTGAGTTTGCAGGATTGAAAAATCTGATAACCATCGACGGTGTCAATTTTAAATACCCCAATGAAGAATCCTTTGTATTGCAGGATATTCATTTGGAGATCAATCAAGGAGAACGAATTGCCTTAGTCGGTGCCTCTGGTTCTGGAAAGACGACTTTAGTGGATTTAATTTGTCGGTTTCAGAAGCCTACTATGGGGCGTATTTTATTTGATTATGTAGATATTAAAGAATACAATGAAACCTCGTTTCGTCAAAACATCAGTATCGTATCCCAAGAACCGGTATTGTTTCACGATAGTATTCGCAATAATATTTGCTTAAACGATGTACAGCACGACGACCAACGATTGATGAAAGCTTGTCACCAGGCCAATGTGTGGACCTTCGTTAAACATATGGAAAAGGGCTTAGATACTATTGTTGGAGAAGGTGGTGGAAAGTTGAGTGGTGGACAGAGGCAGCGCATCGTATTGGCACGGGCTTTATATTTTGATGCGCCAATATTGATATTGGACGAAGCTACGAGTGCTTTGGATAGTGAGTCTGAGGACACCATTCAAAAAGCTATCGAAAGCTTGGGCGATGATAAGACAATTATAGTGATTGCCCATCGTTTACAAACTATCAAAAACGTAGATCGAATAGTGGTATTGGAAGAAGGTCGGATAATAGAACAAGGCCGACATGATGATTTGATAGATGCCGACGGTGTTTATAAAAAATTTGTTGAACTTCAGAGCTTTAAATAATTTGAATCGATTTTTACTTATATTATTAATCTTTTCCGTTAGTAAAACTGCGAAGGTGTTGGCACAGAATTGGATGCCATCATTGGGCGATTCTATGTTTATGCTTGTCGATCGAATTCCGCAAAATATTTTAGTGGGCGATGAGGGACAAAACGCTACCTATGATGTGAGTGTTGCCCGAGCTCCTTTTTTGAGACCAGATCAAATACTGTCTCCCAGACAGGGACATTCCTATCAGCAGTTTAAGTCTGCCGATTTTGTATTGAAAAAATACGATGGCAGGGAATTGTACTTTAAGAATGTCAATAACAATCTATACTTACTCGGAGAATACGGATTCTATATCCAAGGTCAAATGATACCGGTAGATGTGATGTACAGCGATCCAGTATTGATGGCCAATTATCCCCATAGGTATCACCAAGAAAAAGAACAACAATACACCGCTACGATCTCTTTTCCCGTGGAATATCTCAATGGAAGTTTGCGAACTCAATTGCCCGTAGCAGCCGATAGTATAAGGATAGAAATCGAGTCGGAGGATTTTAAAATGATAGACGGATTTGGCAGTTTAAAGTATGAATTGTCCTATCAAAATGTATTTAGGGAATGGGTGAGAAGTGATAAAAACTATAAGTTTTTCTTAAAGGTGGGCGATAAGGATTGGCAAGATTTTACCCCTTATGTGGATATGGTCAAATTATTTGGGGCCGCCATAAGTACCCATATCAATTTTTATGATCCCGATAAGGCCATGCCGGTAGCTATGGTGAAGATCAATCCATACGATAGAAAACCCATGTTTTTGGAGTATGAAGTACGTGAATATCTTTCCGAAAAAACTATAGTAAGCAACAATTTGCGACCGGATATATACGCCTTCCCCAATCCGGCATTGAGCACGGTAAATATTGAATTGAATCAATTGAAACCCGGACTGTACACCGTGGTTATATACAATATTTTGGGGCAGGAGAAATATCGGACCTCAGTAGATGTAATCGGCAACCAAGCCATACAGATCGATGTTTCTAATTTTGAAAAAGGACCCTATCTTTACGGTTTAGTCGATTCTTATGGTAGACGCATCATTACCAAAAGATTGACTGTGCTCAAGCCGTAAAATTATCGGTAGGAAGATTCCAAGCTATAAATATTTTTGCTTTAAGGTTATTGTATATTTAAAAAATAGCTATTTTTGCAGAGCTTTCTAAAACGGCCGCGTAGTTCAACTGGATAGAATATCAGATTTCGGCTCTGAGGGTTGGGGGTTCGAATCCTCCCGCGGTCACAAAGAGGTGAAATCGGATAACGGTTTCACCTCTTTTGATTTTATAGCTAACTATCCACCTCTTTTGCCTATCGTTATTGTTATATATTTTTTGTTTTTTCTAAATAGTTGTATTATGACTGGCGATAACAATTGGGGACGAAGAATCATATAAATCAATGCAAGAGTTAATCCAAAATATTAAGCTTTATACTGCTCTAACGGAAGACGAAATATCACTGCTTAAGCAGTCAGTGGTAAAAAAAGAATACCGAAAGAATGAGAATATTTTCACCGAGGGAAAAATATCCAATGAAATATACTTTTTGACCAAAGGTTGTGTTCGGCTTTTTTACAATGTGGACGGAGTTGATAAAACCGCTTTTTTCTATACAGAAGGGAAGTTTATTTGCGCGGGAGAAAGTTTTACATTCAATGTTCCAGCTCTCGAAAATTATCAAGCCGTAGAGGATAGTGAAATTTTTATTTTCGAGAAATCTAAAATTGAAGTTCTGTTAAGAGAGGCTCCCAAGTTTGAAGTAATCGCTAGGATGGCCACCGAAAATGAACTTATCACTTGTCAAAAAATCATTGCCTCTTTTGTGACAAAGTCAGCTGAAGAGAGATACCTAGAATTGCTCAGTAATCAGGGGGAATTATTTCATAGAGTACCACAACAGTATATCGCTTCATACCTTGGCGTTTCACCCGAAGCTTTGAGCAGAATTAAATCGCGCATCAATAAGAAAATGCGATCTTAACTATGATCAATAGAATTCTTGTCTTTGCCCAGTATTTTTGTACAAAAAACAATGAATGCGAAAAGAATTTTATTGGCTGGGGCCACAGGCTATTTAGGACAATATCTAGTAAAAGAATTAAAATCAAGAGGTTATTGGGTTAGGGTGCTAATCCGGAAAGATAGCCAGAAAGAACTATTTAATGATGTGGATGATTTCTTTGTCGGACAAATCACCAATCCCCAAAGTCTAGTTGGTGTAACTAAAAATATTGATTGGGTGTTCTCTACCATTGGCATTACTCGTCAAAAAGAAGGATTGACTTATATGGATGTGGATTATGAAGGAAATGCCAATTTGTTGTCCGAGGCCATAGCTGACCATGTATCTTCTTTTCAATACATCTCTGCCATTAATGGGGATAAGCTTAGAAGACTGAAAATATTTGAAGCAAAGGAAAAGTTTGTAGATAGATTGAAATCCTCTGGTTTAAACTATTGTATTATTCGACCCAATGGATTTTTTTCAGATATGAGAGATTTTCTGGAAATGGCTAAACGAGGAAGGGTCTTTCTGTTTGGCGACGGACGGTTAAAGCTCAATCCCATTCACGGTGAGGACCTAGCGGTGATTTG
Source organism: Membranihabitans marinus (assembly GCF_021729155.1). GTDB lineage: Bacteria > Bacteroidota > Bacteroidia > Chitinophagales > Saprospiraceae > Membranihabitans > Membranihabitans marinus. The sequence continues at coordinate 12,989 of NZ_JAJQYA010000038.1, forward strand.
TGTTGATAAAATGGAGGAAGGAGTATGGGAAGCAAATGTTGGTGGCCTCGATGTTTTAAGCCAAAATCAATTGGCTGCCCTCGCGCTAAAGGCATGGGATAAACCCGTGAAAATCATTCATATCCCCGATGGAATTCGCCGAGCTATAATTTGGTTATTAAGAATTTTTACTTCATCTAAAACCTATGGTCCCATAGAGTTTTTTTTATCAGCTATGGCTATTGATAATATAGCCCCTAAATATGGGAGGCATCGACTGGAGGACTTTTTTAATTCGGAAGTTAAGAGGGTGGAAGGATAAAATGAGAAAAAATCTCATATTTGGGTAATTTTTTGTTTGAATTGATGTAATTTGTGAATTAATCTCATAAATTATTAAGTATGCTACTCGAATTTTCAGTGGGTAATTTTCTTTCATTCAAAGTGAAAACAACGTTAAGTCTTGTTGCGACATCAATCAAAGAGCATATTGATGAAAATTTATTTTTAACTAAGAAGACCAAATTATTAAAAGGAGCTGTTATTTACGGTGCCAATGCCAGTGGTAAAAGTAATTTTATCAAAGCGATGTCTACGATGAGGAGAATGGTATTACATTCTTTCAATCAATCTTCCATGGATGAGTTGGGGGTAATTCCCTTTTTGTTAAGTACAGAAACAGAAAAATTGCCTTCCCTTTTTGAGGTTATTTTTATTATTGATAATATTCGATATCGATATGGTTTTGAGGTGGATGATGATCAAGTACATTCAGAATGGCTTTTTGAAGCTATTAAAAATGCAGAAAAACCCTTGTTTTTACGAGAGAATGATGGAATTGAAGTGATGAATAATTTTCCAGAAGGGAAAGATTTAGAAGAACGAACTAGAGATAATGCACTATTTCTTTCGGTAGTAGACCAGTTTAATGGCAAAGTGGCTAAAAAGATAATGCATTGGTTTAATAATTTTATTACCATTTCCGGTCTCTCTCATGAAAGGTATAAAAGCGTTACATTCAGAATGTTGGAAAACAAAGATACAAATTTTAGGTTGCTCAATTTTTATAATAACCTAGATTTGGGATTTCAGGATGTTGCTATAAATAAAAAGCCTTTTGATCCACAAGAGCTTCCTAAAGATATGCCCGAAAGTATTGTGAGGCAATTGTTAACTGATCTTGAAGGAGCATTCAAAATCGATATTAAGACTATACATAAAAAGTTTAATGATCAAGGCCAAGCGGTAGGTCAGGTAGAGTTCGATATGAGAAGTCAAGAATCATCAGGTACCAATAAAATTTTTAATATTTCCGGGCCAATTTTTGATGTTTTAAATGAGGGGGGAGTTCTGGTAATTGATGAATTGGATGCTAGTTTACATCCATTGCTAACTTTAGCTGTTACTCGTCTTATACACTCTAAAAAGTTTAACCCTAAAAATGCCCAACTTATTTTTGCAACCCATGATACTAATTTATTGAACTATGGTAGCTTTCGAAGAGATCAAATTTATTTTGTCGAAAAGGATCGGCTTGGGGCTTCGGATATGTATTCATTGGTAGAGTATAAAGAAGAAGGAAAGACAATTCGAAAAGATCGTTCATTTGAAAAAGATTATATTGAAGGACGTTATGGAGCTATTCCGTTTATTGGGAATCTTTCAAATATGATAACCGAATGGCAAGAAAAATAAAAATCCCTAATGAAATTCAAAAGCGGTTTGCACGACAAGAGCAAAAGCGAAAGATGACCGAGCAAAATCTGAAGGATCAAAGGTCGTAAATCGACCTTTGGCGAGGGAACCGGAACCTCAGCGTTCCGGGTGGAGTTGGCACTGGGCTGCGACTAGAGTGTATAAAATTCGACAGCGAATTCTCACTGCGCCTAGACGTAATATTTCTAAATATTATCAACGAATGTAATGTTATTTCGTCATGCTACGGTGAGCATGACTTCTCTCGCCAGAGCCCGATTTACGGGCTCTGGTGCTTTTGTCCACTCACCGGAGGGGTGGGATCCTCGGCTCCTTCATCCCCAGCCCTCCCGAAACGCGGAGGTTTCGGCTCCTTCATCAGATGGACATTTAGTCCATTTGGTAGACCTATTGGTCTACTTATTTCAGTCGTATTTAACCAATTGGGTTGCACTTCGTGTAACTTCATTCTGTCATGCTCTTTCACCTCCGTGTCGTGGGTGGGTGAGCTTATCAATTATAAATGTAATTCGTATTTACCTAAAGGAGTAATGACAGCTTATCAGATTGATGTAAAAGGAACGGGCAGAAATACTCAATCTCTATTAAATGAAGCATTACGGTTACAAAATGAATACGAAAAAAATTTTAATAGGAATATAGATCGATTGTGGGTGGTATTTGACCGAGATAGTTTTTCTGCCAACAATTTCAATAGTGCTGTCTACCGCTGTAAAGATCATCAACCTGAAATTGGTTGCGCATGGAGTAATGAGGCCTTCGAATTATGGTATTTATTACATTTTCAATACTTAGAAAATGCAATGTCACGTATGGATTATCCAAGTTTAATTGAGAATAATCTAAAGCCAATACTTGGCAATGACTACCGATATAAGAAAAATAGTGAGGAAATGTATGCATTATTAAAAGAGTATGGTAATCAAGCAAATGCTATTCGCTATGGTAAACGGCTTGCATTATCTTACGGGCAGGGTTGGGATTATGCCAATCAGAATCCATGTACAATGGTGTGGAAATTGGTGGAGGAATTACTGGAATTGAATGAGTAATGAGAGAGGGTTAGTGTATAATTTATCATTGTTCCATGTTATTTGACGTCTGATTGTTATATTGTGAATAGGTGGAGAGGTGTTTTGATAAATTGGATATAACCATAACAATATGAACTTAATTAAGAGAGTAATCAGTCGAAATATGTCGGCGCCGAAGGTGATTGGGCTATTGTTGGTCACCAACATCGTCTATATGATTATGTTGTTTTACTCCATCCCCAAAGTTATGGAGAGTAGTGGAGGGATGAAAATACTAGATATGATGCCTTCGGGATATTCACCGGACTACATTAGGTCTTTATTTTCTGCCTTGGGGGAGAATGGTCGTCGTGATTATTTGTTGAGCCAGATCCCTTGGGATATGATTTATCCAGGACTTTTTGCCATTAGTTATGCATGGTTAATGGGATATTTACTCTATAGATTGGGCAAACTCGATGGTCCATGGCGGTATTTTTGTATACTTCCCATAATAGCTGGTACGGCGGATTATTTAGAAAATATTTGCATTATTTTATTATTGAATTCATACCCTAATTTGTCGACCTCTACCATGTCGGCAAGTCATTTTTTTACCATTGTTAAAAGTATGGTAACTACCTTATTTTTTCTTGGATTTATGATGGTTATTGTCCTCTTTATTGTTCAGGCTTTTCGGAAGAAGAATAATGAGAAACCTATCGGGTGAAGGAGTACGACCGAATTTAATTCGTATAATTAAACTAGTAATACTAAATACATTTGTCATTACAGATGAAAATATAACTACTTATGAACAATTTCATAGATAATATTAATCGATCAAATTTTATTGCAAAATGAAAAAAATACTGTCCTATCAACGGGCTATTAAGAGTTGTTTGGCAATCCTGGGATTATTGGTTTGCTTTCATTTATCAATATTGATAGCCATGATTTTTTTTGATTTTCTACCTCTTGATTTTCTGTGGGGCGGGCGCTTAAAAACATATTCAGAACTGCGTAATTTTGAAATTATCTCTCTTTTAGTATCCCTCTTGTTTTTTGTATTGGTATGGATGAGATCTCGTGGGGAGAAATACCGTAAATATCAGCGATATTTGAAGGTTGCCATGTTTGTACTGAGCGGTTATTTTTGTCTAAATACCCTAGGCAATCTTTTGGCAGTGACTCATTTTGAGAGGATATTTTCTGTAGTGACCTTGGTTTTAGCATTGTTGTTGTGGCGTATAGCGATTGAACCTATTCCGACTAAGGTGGTTTTGTAGACCAACCTTATATTGAGATAAACAAGATTTTATCTCCTTATGTCCAATAACGGTAGGAGGAAATTATATGGGAATTACTAGCTAAAACAAATGATCGAATATCATAAAGCAAAATTCAGAAACGAAGAGATCATATCTTTTCATTCCCTGTAATAATATAATAGGATAGATTGGGCAAAAAGTGTGACAAATCCATGACCATCACCATACATGGTGTCATTCAATTCACATCAATCATTGAATTTGATAGAAAAATGATGTTTGCTGACGATATACTCGGTAATCTAATATTAATACAAATTTCATGGCATATCCACCCCCTAACCCCCGCCAGCGGGGGACATAAGAGATGCTGGGCAAAAAGTGTGACAAATCCATGACCATCGCCATACATGGTGTCATTCAATTCACATCAATCATTGAATTTGATAGAAAAATGTTGTTTGCTGACGATAGAAATGAATTCCCTCGTCCCTTCAGGACTTTTTTCTAGGAAGGCATCCTTTTCATAGGGTTTCACCCTATGCTATTAGACTACGTCCTTTCAGGACTTTTCTCTTGTTATATTAGATTGGTTTGCCCAACGCCAGTGGCTAAACCCTAACGAATTACGGGGTAATCACGCCATTTTGTAGAGGCATGACCGAATGCAGCTCAAAGAGCCAAATGCCTACTAAAGGCATTTGATGAGGGAACCGAGGGATTATTCCCTCGGATGGGTGAGGTGTATTGGCATCAAACAAAATTGATTTGGCGGACTTTTTGCATTGTCAATCTTCAGACACGAAGAGATCATTTCTTTTCATTCCCTGTAATGATATAATAGGATAGATTGGGCAAAAAGTGTGACAAATCCATAAGGATCACCATACATGGTGTCATTCAATTCACATCAATCATTGAATTTGATAGATAAATGATGTTTGCTGTAGATTTACGGGGCAGTCACGCCTCGGCGCAATGGCCTCGGTTCCTTCATCCCCAGCCCTCCCGAAACGCGGAGGTTTCGGCTCCTTCATCAGATGGACATTTAGTCCATCTGGTAGACCTATTGGTCTACTTATTTCAGTCGTATTTAATCAATTGGGTTGCACTTCGTGCAACTGCATTCAGTCATCCCGCCAGCGGGGAACATAAGAGATGCTGGGCAAAAAGTGTGACAAATCCATAAGGATCACCATACATGGTGTCATTCAATTCACATCAATCATTGAATTTGATGGTAAAATGTTGTTTGCTGACCATATACCGTGTTATCACACCACCCCGTAAAGACAGGACTGAAAGATTACCTTAAATTATTAATGTAATTCGTATCACTCATCGTGAGGCTATTTTTTTAAAGGAGAATGCCTATTTGTTGGGTTGTTTTTACGTTGTGCAAATATTTATTTGCTATATTGCTCTGATGCCTTATGTTAATCATGGGTTATTTGTATATTAATAGCCGCGATTACAATGAAAATTTCCAAAAAATTAATTGTCATGATGAAATTTATATATACCACTGCATTGTTCTTTACATTTAATGTGGTGGCATTAATTGCTCAAACCAATCACCATACCGAAGACTACCTTTCTCTGAGTTGGGATTATGTGGCTAGCAAAATGCCAGCAGAGTGGTATAGTTCCGCTCAAGCTCTTGCAGTAGCAGACAATTTGTTGGTGGCGCAAAAAGATGTCGGTGGCTGGCCGAAAAATCAGCCTTTTCACCATGAATTCACCGATGAACAGAAGTCTGATTTCTATTCGGGAAAATCCGAAATTGGGGCCACATTTGACAATGGAGCAACCATTACCGAATTGCGTTTTTTGGCCAAGGTTTTCAGTCATCACAAATACCATGAATATCGAAAAGCTATTGAAAATGGCATAGAATATATTTTGGAGGCACAATACGAAAACGGGGGTTGGCCTCAGTTTTTTCCCTCTAGGCGTGCAGATGAGGTAACCTATTCTGACCATATCACCTACAACGATAATGCCATGGTGAATATCATGTATTTTTTAAGAGATATTATCGAGGACGCTAAAGATTTAAAAGAATTGCGTTTAAATCCATTTGTAAAACGCAGAGTGCAGCAGGCCTATGACTTGGGTATAGAATGTATACTGAATACACAGATTGTCGACCGCGGCCAACCTACGGTATGGTGCGCTCAGCACGATGCAGTAACCTTGGCTCCAGCCAAAGCCAGAAGCTATGAGTTGGAGTCGTTTAGTGGGGCCGAATCTATTCGAATTATCAAGTTTTTAATGAGTATCGATCAACCATCAGATAGGATTGTCGCCGCCATAGATGGAGCTATTCAATGGTTGGAAGATGTTAAAATAGAGGGAGTGAAGGTGGAAAAAATAAGGAATAAGGATGGAGAATTAGATCGATTTGTTTTTAGCGATCCCAATGCCAAACCATTATTGGCCAGATTCTATGATTTGAAAACCCGTAAACCTTTTTTCTGCGATAGAGATGGAGTCAAAAAGCACAGGTTAGCTGATATTGGTTATGAGAGAAGGAATGGCTATAGTTGGTATACTTCCTATCCGAGTGAATTGGTGAGTGAATGGAAAAATAGACCATAAATCGGCTAAATATAAGACTATGAAGATCAAATGTTGCCTGTATGAGGAAGGAAATGGTGGAATAGGTGATATTTTGAAGTAAATTGTTGTCGTTGAATATTTGTAAGTAAATTAAAATCAGGCGTCATGGCATATGATAGGCATTTAGCGGACAAGATTACCTTGTATATGGAACGTAAAAAGGTAAATTTTTATGAAAAAGAAATGATGGGAGGAATAACTTGGATGGTGGATGAAAAGATGAGTATTGGCATTTTCAAAGGGGGATTAATGGCTCGGGTAGGTATTGAAAATTTTGATGAATTGGTACAAAAACCAGGTGCTTCACAAATGATCAATGGCAGTCGTCCCATGAAAGGATATCTAACTATAACTGAAGAGGGATTTGATATGGATAAAGATTTAGAATTTTGGATCGAAAAATGTCTTGAATTTAATCCAAAAGCAAAATCGAGTAAAAAGAAGAAAAAATCCTAATCATTACAATTGACTATGGTGATAGGAATAAAAATATGGGCAGTGACAGGGATTAAAGGACGTTGTCTACCCACAGAACTGCTTGAAATATCTAGGTGTTAATTATGGAGGAATATAATAAGGCCGATATTCTCGAATATCGACGACAAGTAGAAGTAGGACAAATTCAAAGAGGGTATAGACAACTTATGGATTATTTGGCGTCTTTAAGAACTGAACTTATCCATCGATATCCCGAAGATTATGTAGTGGGTAATTTGTATCAAGGGTATATGGATATGAGTTATTTTTCATTTACCCCTAAGGATTTTAAACCCAAGGGATTGAAATTGGCCATAGTCTTTAACCACAGGGCTTGGCGATTCGAAGTATGGTTGGTCGCTAGAAATAAAAACTATCAACGCAAATATTGGCAGGACTTAAAAAAACGCAATTTTAATATATTTCCACTCTGTCTGGATCCTCAACACGCCATTATCCAATATTTCTTGGTGGAAAATCCCAATTTTTCTAAAAAAGATGAATTAACCGATACCATTGATAAGAGCCTCGTACTGTTTGTGGAAGAAATACATCACAGTATGGGAGATTTACAACATGGATAAGATAATTAGAATAAAAATACAAATATGAAAAACGCTGTTAATTGGTTTGAAATACCAGTAAAGGACTTTGATAAAGCAAAAGAATTCTATGAGACAATATTGGGGAAGGAGATGCAGGTGATGGAAATGGCCGGAATGAAGTCGGCTTTTTTTGCAGCAGATCTCCAAAATGGGATAGGTGGATGTATCGTTCAATCCCAAGGATATGAGCCATCGATGAAAGGTTCTTTAATCTATCTCAATGGGGGAGAGGATTTGAGTGGCCCACTTTCCAAAGTAGAGGCTGCTGGAGGAGAGGTTTTGCTTCCTAAGACATCGATTGGAGCCAACGGTTTTATGGCTCATTTTAAAGATTGTGAGGGGAATAAGGTGGGATTACATTCGGAGAAATAGACTTCGAAGATCTTGGGAATTAGGGCGGACAATGGCATCAATGGGGTATAGGTATAAATCAATTGATGATTTATTAACCTATTTTTTAATTATATTTTTTACTACATTTTCGTATAATTATATTTATAAACTCTGAATAGAGTGGGGAGTTATGGAATAGACTTTTATAGAAATTGAAGTAAAATATTAGAATATGACTAGAGATTCCTATTTGGATGCTAGCCAAGAGGCAGGCATTGAATTTTACAGAAGGGGCATTAAAGGCGAAGTAGTAATGCTCAATTTATTAAAATTTGCAGAGGTGGCAGATTATAGTCAATCTCCTAAATTGGCAAATCAATCGCCTCGGTCCGGTCAAGAAGCCTATCAATTGTATATGGATCATACCATGCCATTTTTAGAAAAAGCCGGCAGTGAAGTGTTGTTTTATGGCAAAGCGGGACCTTTTCTCATTGGCCCAGCAGCAGAAGATTGGGATGCTGTATTGTTGGTGAAACATGCCAGTGTGGCTGCATTTATGGAATTTGCCCAAAACGAGGAATATTTAAAAGGAGTAGGTCATCGCAATGCTGCGCTCGTCGATTCAAGATTGTTGCCCATTGAGGAATTGTCATTTCCATAAAACGGCCTTGGATATAATATTTAAGTCAATGCTAGGTTTAATACGAATTACATTTATAATTGACGGTAATCTTTCGATTTATTAGAAGTTTTACTTCGTTTAAAATACTCGCCGTAGCTACGGCTATGCCTGTGTTTTTAGCCTCGTCAAACTTCAAATACTCTCAAAATCTTTTCCGTCATTATAAAATGTAATTCGTATAATACTTTATCGAATACCTATATTTATTTCAAATAGTATTATAGAATAGATAGCTAACCGCAGTGAAAGAATTTGAATTATTAAGGCATTATTATAAACCGGTTCAGCCTACCATATTGGCCACCGATGAATGGGTGTCTTACCATGAAATACTGCCTCAGCCCAGTTTGCAAAATTCGATTTATTGTTTTTGGCAGCTCAAGACGACGAAGCCCCTATCTAATCCCTTTGTATATAGAGTGGTCGCCGATGGGTGCATCGATATTTTTTTTGACAATACCTGTCCGGAGGAGAGTTTTGTCATGGGGTTTTGTAAAAAATATACTGCATTTCCACTACAGCCTTCCTTTGACTATATAGGGATTCGATTTTTCCCTTCTATGCTGCCTCAAATTTTTAATGTAAATGCATCTGAATGGAGTAATAAAACAGTGGAATTGGCCAGTGTTTTACCTCAAATTTCAACGGCTTTAAAACAAAGACTTTCTGGAGGTCAGGATTTTGTCGCCGTCACTGAAGCATTGAATCAAATCTTTTATGAGGCACTGGCGGTAGCCGACCTCAAATACGATATGCGATTCTATGAAGCCCTGCACCTCATCTTAAAGAAATACGGGGTAGTAGAAACCGAATCCGATCTAAACACCGGCTTAAGTAATCGTCAAATGAGGAGGATTTTTAACCAATATATAGGTACATCACCCAAAACTTTTAGCAAAGTGATCCGGTTTCAAAATATTCTTCACGCCAAACCTTCTGCTCAAAGTTTAAAGCACAATAAATTGTTTTACGGTTTAGGCTACTATGATCAAGCTCATTTTATCAAGGATTTTAAAAGTCTATACGGTGTCACTCCTATGCAGGCCTTTCGGTAAAATGTCCGATTTTTACAATGGTAGACTGATTCCCCCATTTAACTTTGAAGTATAAATGTATTTCGTATAAATCCACCTTGATGGCGGTTTAGGAATTCGATAAGGTTGGATGAATACCAAATGCATTTGGTAAAATAATTGATAATTTAAATTTTATGTAAAATTAAAACCACTTAAAGATGAAGTTAAATGCAGGAATTGTAACCGAGAAATTAGAAGAAACTAAGAATTTTTATATCAAAGAATTAAATTTTGGGGTCAGCTTCGAAAATGAGTTCTATTTGCTGTTGCACAATGAAAATAAACAGGCAGAACTCGCTTTTTTAAAACCTCACCATCCCAGTCAACAACCCATTTTTCAACAACCATTTAGTGGGCAAGGAATGTTCTTGACTATCGAAGTCGACGATGTCGATCGCTATTACCAGAAATTCCAGGAGAGAGGGATTCCCATTGAGGTGAGTTTGCGCGATGAAGCTTGGGGAGATCGACATTTTTCCATTGTCGATCCCAATGGTATCGGAATTGATATTGTGTCTTATACAGCGCCGGAAGAGAGCTGAATATAACGATGAATCATTTTAAATATCTTTGATCTTAATTGGGGGAATATTGGAAGGCTGATCAATCGAAGTCCAATATTCCCTCGACTTATAACCTACACTTTCATTGGTTGTAGTCAGCCTGGTCCAATTAGGACGTAGGGAAAATCTACGGTAAATCTACGGAAAATCTCAAGCTGGCCCAAGGCTAACATTTATTTCTTGACCTGGTATAGAGATTAGTGGAAAATCCCGATCCAGCCTTTACCTAACACTCCAATGGATGGAATCATATTATTAGGTTGCTATTCCAGACCATAGAATTGGTGGTAATCATTTTTCAACTTGTAGAATTGTAAAATATTGATTAAATTTAGGATTGAAATATTTTTCATCCCAATACTTTATTGCGGTGAGAGATATCGATCAAATCTATCCCCAATAGACTTATACGAAATACATTTCGTATAGAATACCGTGATCGTGAAGCCGACTCTATATATGTCTCATTCGGTCATGTGTTGGATTCATTATCCTCGTAATTTTAATTGGTTATTTTAAGACTTATACCGAAGGTTACGAAGTATACTGAACCATGAACTTTTTGAAGACAAAGTATTTTTTATTGCACATTTTACAATGAAGTTGTCCTCGGTGATTTCCATTTTTATATTCTAAAATTTTGGAATTAGTTAAGGGCGAATCTAATAATAAAGGCATAAGGTATCATTCGTATTAGATGTCCAAGACCGACTTTATTGTAATTATTATATCACTTTAGTAAACATTGACCCAATGAAGTATGCGACGCAATATTATATCAAATTTTTTATCCTAACTGCGGTTAGTTATTTTATCATTTCATGGTTGTTTGACATAGTGCTGGCCAATGAAATAAATTTTTTGGTATTGATGATATCCTCTATCGTTTTTGGAATATTACTATCATTGATATTGGGCTTTGTGTATCAATCAGATATTAAATCATTGAGTATGAAAGATCCAGTGGCCGCAGAATTATCTGCCAATCAGGGGCTTCGGATTAGTTCGCATTACAATTTGATGACATTAAAAGAAAAATTGCAATCTAATCCCCTAACTCAGTCCATGAAAATAATTGATAACGAGAATGAAATTCAGTTAAAAGTGAAGTCGACATGGAAATCATGGGGTGAAAAGATAAAAATAGATCTTCTAACCCAAAGTGATGAGGGATACTTATATCGTTTGACTAATAATTCAAAATGGTATTCTATGGTTAATTTCAATAAAAACTATAAAAACTTTCTCCTATTAAAAGATATTCTTTCTGCATAGCTTTCGAAGTTGTTTGAATGATATAGATAAATCTGTCTTTGAAATAAAATCCAGATGTCGAGGTTTTATACTGTATCAATATATAATTAGAAAATTGGAATTGCAACCATAGTAGACCAAGACCAGTGCAGTGTAATATATCGATATCGAATTTCCTCAATATATATTATAGGGGAGTTATTTTTACAATCACATTTTTATCTATCTTTGATTTATATGAAAAGTAAGATACTGGAAGATTTAAACATGCATAGGCGCAATAATAAAAAGTGCTTTGCTTTGTTGATCGACCCCGATAAATTGGGGAGTTCAGATTTAGATTTATTGATCGGTCAAATTAGATTATATCCAGTTGATTATATTTTTATGGGGGGAAGTCTAATGGTTCAAAACAATATGGATATTTGTATAGAAAAGATCCAATCTCAACTATCCATTCCCATTATTATATTTCCAGGAGATACCTATCAGCTGTCTCGTCATGCCGATGCCGTCTTATTGTTGTCCCTAATATCGGGACGCAATCCCGAATTGTTGATTGGTAAGCAGGTTATTGCTGCTCCATATCTGAAGCAGAGCAATCTAGAAATTTTACCGACAGGATATATGTTGATTGACGGTGGTAAGCCCAATTCTGTATCCTATATGAGCAATACTTTTCCCATCCCGAGAGACAAAGAAGATATAGCGGCCTGTACGGCACTGGCGGGGGAACAACTGGGTTTGAAGATTATATATCTGGATGCCGGTAGCGGAGCCTTGGACTCCATCCCTGTATCAATGGTTAAGCGAGTGAGACAAGAAATCGACCTGCCCATCATTGTCGGTGGAGGCATTCGAAGTGCAGAACAAGCCATTGACATCTGTAGAGCCGGAGCTGATATAATTGTAGTAGGCAATGCCATTGAAAGTAATCCAGAGTTTTTAAAGGAAATGTCCACTGCGATGGAAATTTTAAACGATAAAATTTCACTACCAAAATAGAATATGAAGGAGGGTGTGGTAATAAAATCAACCGGTAGCTGGTATACGGTTTCAGTGAATGAGGAATTGTATCAATGCAGGATAAAAGGGAAGTTTCGATTAGATGGACAAAAATTGACCAATCCTGTGGCCGTAGGCGATAAGGTAATGATAGAAATAGAGAATGTAGAGGAAGAGAGTGGAGTCATTGTTTCTATTTTGGAACGAAAAAATTATATTTTACGTCAAAGTCCGCGAAAGAAGCATTTTATGCATTTGATGGCGGCCAATATTGACCAAGCCATCCTTATCGTAACTATTAAAAATCCTGAACTAAAGCCGGGATTTATCGATCGATTTTTATTGGTAACCGAGCCACATAATATACCAGTTGTCATCGTATTCAATAAGTCGGATTTGTATTCTGCTGAAGATTTAGAGGTCTTGGAAGTCTTGGAAGAAGTCTATCAACAGATCGGATATCAAACCATGGCCGTCTCTGCAAAGACAGGTAATGGAATGGATCAATTGAAGGAAGCCCTACTGAATAAGACATCGGTGATAAGTGGTCAATCCGGAGTAGGTAAAAGTTCTATTCTCAATTATCTCGCCCCAGAATTGACACTGCGAGAGGGGGATTTGTCCGATTATTCGGGCAAAGGTCAACATACTACTACATTTGCAGAGATGTACAGCCCTGATTTCAAAGAAAATACCCATGCGGGCTCTACCAAATTTATCGATACTCCAGGGATAAAGACCTTGGGATTTAACAACTTAGAGGTTCAGGATGTAGCTCATAATTTTAGAGAGTTTTTTGTTTATTCTCAACAATGTCGATTTTCGAATTGCGTCCATCGCCAAGAACCGGGTTGTGCCGTTAAAGAAGCCATAGAAAATGGTTATATCTCTGTCATTAGATACGATAATTATTTGGCCATTTTAGACGAAATAGAAGATCAAAACTATTGGGAGCGACATACCCATTATTGAAAAATCCTATAGTTTGCCTTTAAGGATCTGTATAATTTGTTCCCTGTCCCAGTAAGCGTAGATGATGAGGGGGATGAAGAAAAATACTATGCGCATTGCCATCCACCATCCAGAGTCAAATGTCGAGTGATGCCATAATATTTCATATATCAAATACGATCCAAAGGTGAGAAACAGAATAAAGCCAATTTTGGGAAATTCAATCGCGAATGGATAGTGTTTTCTACCCATAATAAAACTAATGACTGTCATAGCGGCGTAGCAAAGAAGGGTGGTAAAGGCCGAACCCATATATCCGATTATGGGAATCAATACAATATTGCCCACAATGGTAATGGCCGCTCCTATCAATGATATCACCATTCCATAATGGGTCTTATCGGTTAATTTATACCAAACACTGAGATTGTAATAAATGCCCAAAAACAGATTGGCCAACAGGATGACAGGTGTTACCCAATAGCCGGATTTGTAGTCGGGTTTGTCCAGCATAAAATCCTGAAGCCAAGGAAGGGTAAGACCGACGGCTAAAAAACCAAAGGCCGTAAAAATTGTGTAATAGGTGGTGATTTTGCCGTAAAGAATGTTGGAGTCGGATTTGTATTGTTGTTGGAAGAAGAAGGGTTCTGCAGCATAGCGGAAAGCCTGGGTAAACAGGGCAATAAACATGGCTATTTTATAATTTCCGGAGTAAATACCGATGATCTCATAGACGGTTTCACTGTCATAGGGTAGTATTTTGCGCAGAAATATTCGATCTGTGGTTTCATTGATGATACCCGCCAATCCCACGATGGTCAATGGCAGGGAATACTTAAGCATTTTCTTGATGATACTGATATTCAGCTCTAGGACAAAAGACTTCCACTGGGACCACAACAGGATAAAGGCAAAAAAACTAGAAGCGACATTGGCGCCAAATAGATAAGCCATATTGTGCTCGGGACGATAGATTTTTTCAAATCCGGTATATCCCGCATCGATGAGGGCTGGGCAGATCTTAAATAAAAAGACAATGATAAAGACGTTGACCAATATCATGGTGATTTTGATAAAGGCAAAACGACGAGGTCTACTCTCCAATCTCAGTTTGGCAAAAGGAATTTCATTGATGGCATCAAATAGTAATATGATGGCCAACATCTGGACAAATGGACTATAAGACAGTGGTAGTCCAAGTACGGCGGCTATCGGTGTAGCAAATACAAATATCAATCCACTCAATATCATCGAAAGTCCAGCAATCACTATAAGGGATTGACTGTAGTGACTATTTTCTTTGCTCGGATTTTTTTCAAACCTAAAATAGGCCGTTTCCAATCTTAAGGTATACATGACAAAGGCAACGGCTACGAAGGAATAGAGATAACTATAACTCCCAAACTCGGCAACAGACAGCGCTCCGGTGATTATGGGAAAAAGTAAAATATTGATGGCACGTCCTACCATGCTGCTCAGTCCATACCACATGGTATCGCTTGCGAGTCGTTTTATTGTTGCCATAGAATTTTCTGATCTGTGAACCAAATGCGAAGATAGTATTTCGTTTTAAAAGATAAGGATTCTTATCTTTAGCCTTCTAAAAATTATAATAGATGACTGATTTTGAAATTTTAAAAAAAATTTCTGAGTGTCCTGGAGTACCGGGTTATGAACAAGCCATTCGGAAAATGATTATAGCTGAGATTACCGATTTAGTGGATGAAGTATATGTCGACTCTATGGGTAGTGTGATCGGGAAGAGAAAGGGAAAAGAGGCAAAGGCTGTAATGGTTACCGCCCATATGGATGAGATTGGTTTTATGGTTTCCCATATCGATGACCAAGGATTTATTAAATTCCAACCCTTGGGTGGTTTTGATCCCAAGACACTGACCTCTCAACGAGTAATTGTCCATGGCCGCGAAGATGTAATTGGGGTAATGGGGACGAAACCCATCCACATTATGAGTCCAGAGGATCGCAATAAGGCGCCTAAAATTGAAGATTATTTTATAGATACTGGTCTTAAACCAGAAGAAGTCAAGGCGAAGATAAGAGTAGGAGATACCATAACACGGGAGCGTGAACTGATTTTGATGGGAGATTGTTACAATGGTAAGTCCCTGGATAACCGGGTATCGGTCTTTATATTGATTCAATGTCTTAGGGCTTTGAAGGGTAGGGAATTGCCCTATGATGTTTATGCGGTATTTACGGTTCAAGAGGAAGTGGGCTTACGAGGTGCTATCAATGCTGCAGGTCACATTGATCCCGCATTTGGATTCAACTTAGACGTGACTATTGCATACGATGTGCCGGGCTCTCAACCTCATGAGAATGTTACTCAATTGGGTAAAGGGACGGCTATAAAAATATTAGACGGCAGTGTGATCTGCGACTATAGAATGGTGAGCTTTTTGAAAGAAGCGGCCGATGCACAAGGCATTAAATGGCAAAATGAAATATTGCCTGCAGGAGGAACGGATACGGCAGCTATTCAAAAATTTGGGAAGATGGGAGCCATTACTGGTGGAATATCAATCCCGCTTCGCAATATGCACCAAGTTATTGAGACCGTTCATATCGACGATGTCAATGCTTCCATTGAATTGCTAAAACAAGCATTGACGACTTTGGATCAGTACGACTGGTCGTTTGTGTAAAAGAAATATTTTAATTAACCGATAAATCCATAACGATGAGCTGGCTAGAAAAAGAAGAATACCTTTCGAAAACATTCGAATTTGCCGATTTTATTCAAGCTTTTGGATTTATGACAAAGGTGGCTATAATAGCGGAAAAACTCAATCACCATCCCGATTGGCGCAATGTGTACAACAAGGTTTTATTTAAATTGAGTACCCATGAAGCTGGTAATAAAGTGACCCAGAAGGATAGAGATCTTGCGGACGCCATTTCAAAGCTATATCTCGAAGAAAAATCTCAGTCGGTATAGTCTTTATAGGCTAGGGTGCAGGCGGATATTTTAGCTGAGGGATAGCGTTGATGAATGCAGATGGCAGCTTCGGAAAGAGTGATGCCGGTAGTGAGTACGTCGTCTATTAAGAGAAAATGAGGCTGTTCGGTGATGGCTAGATTCCGTCGTCGAAGCCCGAAAGCGTTTTTCATATTCTGTAATCGCTCTGTCTTATTGAGTTTGGTTTGTGATTTCGTATTCTTTTTTCGATACAGCCAATTCACGATCATTGGAATATTGGTAGATTCGGACAAGCCCTGAGTAAGAGGTATACATTGATTGTATCCTCGAGACAGTTGCTTGCGCCAGTGAATGGGGATGGGGATAAGATGGGATATTTCAAGGGATAACAATTTGGATTGAATAATGTGACCGTAGTGAAGGCCTTCGATATAGCCGATGTAATTGAGATTTTTGTATTTAAAATGGTAGATCAATTCCTTTACTTTGCTGAGATTGGGAAATCTATACTTGCAAAACACCCATTCAAAACTATAATAATCATTCATTCTTTCCATGAGGTCGCGGTGTAGGACAATGTGGGTGTCGGAATAGCGCAAATGGGCCCTGCATAATGGGCAAAGAATTTCCTCCTTCCTGTATTGTAAATCTTCAGAGCAAAATAGACAGACAGGAGGAAATAAAATATCTTGTACGCCACGCCATATATTCCATGAAGGAGTATTCATTGGAACACAGATTAAAATTGACAAAATATATCTGGTCAAATGACCAGCATTCAGTAGACTAGACGGTATGGATCTAAATCGGTATTTTTATTTTTATTATATCTCCTTTTCGATTGATGATAAGTTCTAAATTGCCTTCAGTCACAGTATCCAATTCTCGCAAGAAGTCATTGTTAGATTCCATTTTATTGGAATTCGCTGCCAAAATGATATCTCCTTTTTGGATGCCTGCTTTATCTGCTGGTCCTTCCTTGTCTACCTCGTACACAAATAAGCCATAATCGCTAGGCAACTTGTAATAGGCACTTACTTCAGGGGTAACGGGTTCCAATTCGAAACCTATATAGGGACGACCAGTGGTTTCACCGGTTATCACTTTAGGGGCCTTCCCGGAGATAATATCTTCGATTACTTGTCGAGCAATATTGATGGGAATGGCAAAAGCGTATCCAGCATAGAGTCCATCTGGAGAGGCTATGGCAGTATTGATGCCTATAAGTTCTCCGTAGGCATTGACGAGGGCTCCTCCAGAATTGCCGCGATTGACTACGGCATCGGTTTGGATAAAATCCTCGATGGCGTTTTCGCGTTCTATTATGTTGCTTCTCCCTTTGGCACTAATGATACCGGCGGTTACGGTAGAGGTTAGGTCAAATGGATTGCCTACGGCCAATACCCATTCTCCGATTTTGACATCGTCGGAGTTGCCCAATTCGATGGCATCAAACTTTTGATCTGATTCAATTTTTAATACCGCCAAGTCGACATCGGGATCTCTTCCGATGACAGTTGCCGTATATGTCATCTTATCGTTCATGGTGATTTCAAAATGGTCGGCGAATTCTATGACGTGATCATTGGTCACGATATAGCCATCTTCTTGGATGATGACTCCAGAGCCGAAACCTACCTTTGGTCCTCTAAAAGGTTCATTGAAAAAGAATCTAAAAGGATCGTTGTATCGCTGCCTGTTTTTTTCGTTGTATCGCTGCTTGGCTTTGTCTTCGCTCTCCGCCGCTTTGATATGGACTACCGTAGGCATGGCTTTGGCCGCTGCTACCGTCAGATCTCGATCCATATTTTGAGGACTCCGCTGACTGACAGGGGTCGTAGGGAAAGTAAAATCTTTTTTTATTTCTTCAATTTGTTTTGGTTTACTGGGGTGTAAATAGTGATCACCTGCCAATACCAGTAAACCACCCAAAATTCCGGCAAGAATAAATCCTCCAAATTTTTTCATAAAAACCATATTTATTTGTTCTTTTTTCAAATAATACAACTGTTACAAAGATACATTATTACATTAAAGTATACCATACATTCAATGGTAATGACGATGGTCTTGGTATACTATGATAACATTTTTTTCTGTAAAATGATTTTAGAAAAATGTAATTTGTTATTATTCAACAGGTTGGAATTTGAAGGCTTGAATTTCTTTTGGTGTAGAGAGATAGGGAATGTCTTTGCCTATGAGCAATATAGTTATTTGGTCTTGCCTGGTTTCGTTGTAAAAACTTCTGGCATAGGCAGTATGGTTCTCGTATTCTTTGGGTTTGAACCTTGCATCATTGGCCCAATTGGCGTGGAGAACGGTTGCTATAAAGATGGGATCTAGTGTATAAAAGGCTGTGGAATTACTTTCTGTATTTTCCATAACATTGGTCACCAAATGTGAAAAGTGAATAGGAGGGTGATTGGAGTTGGGGTGATATTTTACATATACAATGTTTTGTTCCCCGGCATGAGTCAATACAAGATCCCATTCATTTCCAAATAGTTGATTTTGGTTGGATAAAACATAGCCTTTAAGTGAATCTATTTCAATATTTAAGCCTACTTTTTTTACTAAACTGGAAAAATATTCGTTGAAATAAAAATCGCTATCTTTGTTTTGTGAGAAACATATTTGTGAAAGAAGTACAGCCAGGGCTGAAAGAATTATTTTATTTTTTAACCACATCATTTGTCTTTCTCACTTTCAAAGGATTATGAAATTACTTTTTTGAATATTCCAAATGAAATATTGATGAAGATAAAGAATTTTTTTGGTATTGCAATGTTTCTGTTCGCAGTGGTTTATGGCAATGCTCAAATTGTTAGTCCAGGCCAACAAACCTTGTATGGCAATGAGTGGATTGACTACGATCAGACTTATTACCGAATCCCTGTGGGGGAAGATGGTTGGAAAAAAATCAGTTACGAAGCCCTCTCCAATTTGGGGATAGAAGAAGATGAGCTATTAAGTCAAAATGTGCGATTGCATCACAATGGTGAGGAAGTTCCCGTATTTATCAGTTCCGATGGGGGATTGAATCCCGGTGATTATATATTGTTTTACGGTCAGCAAAACCGGGGCTACAATGAAGAATTTATGTTTGAGGATGTCTCCACCGAATTGCTCAATCCCGAATACAGTCTGTTTTCCGACACCAGTGTTTATTTTTTGAGTTTTGAAAGCCAAGGGATCGGGCGTCGATATTCCATATCAGAATTGAATGGCGGCATGGAACGATCTAGGGTAAATGTTATCTCTACTACCGTTTTTTCTGATCGACATTATACCGAAGCCTACTCCGGTGTTTTTGAACCCGATTTTATAGATTTAGAAGGCTATGCCAGTATTTTCCGAAAAGACAATTCAGTCAATGTTTCCATCCCGGTAAGCAATATCTCAAGCGATAGTGTAAGGATAGAAATAGGCACTGCGGGAGATATCCGAACCAGTGTATACGATGTGTATTTACAAGATAAATGGGTGACCAAGGTAGAAAACAACAGACCTCAGCAAGTAAAAAAGGTAAATTTAACCCTGTCAGCGTCAGAACTAACCTCCACTACCAAACTTCGATTGCTTTGTGAGCTTTCTACAGAACGAGCTGGCTTCTCCTATTTTAAGGCCCATTATGAAATGGATTCAGAAAAATATTCGAGTAGTCAACATCAAGTCTTTTCATTGGGAGATATTGCGGGCTTACAAGATCTGACCTTTGGAATGGAATATGCCGATGAATTGTTGTTTGATTATGTGAATGGTCGAGCTTATAGAGGTCGAATCAGTGATGATATTGTGGTGTTTACTGTCGACAATCAGCCGAATGCAGTATATGGTTTTGGCAACCATGCTGTAACAACTGAATCTATACAGCCAATAAATTTTGAAAATTATTTAATCGAGGATTTTGATTATTTAATCATTACCAATTCCGTGTTGCGGGAAGAGACCAGTGGTGGAGATGCTGTTCAGGCCTACGCCGATTATAGATCGTCTACCATTGGGGGGGGATACAAAGTGTTGATTGCCGATATCGATCAGTTGCGAGATCAGTTTATATATGGTATAGAAGGGAATCCCTACGCGATTAGAAATTTTATTCAATCTATTTCCAACAACAACCTACCCCTGCGCTTTGTCAATATTATTGGGAAAGGGGTGACCTATAGCTATGCTCGCAAGACCAGCGAATACAAGGAAGTGAAAAATACAGTGCACTTTGTCCCTACTTTTGGATATTATGGCTCGGATAACTTATTGGTTTCTGATCGGTTTAATCCTATCCCCCTATATGCTGTAGGAAGAATTCCAGTAGTGAGTCCAGATGAGATATTGACTTATCTCGAAAAGATAAAGCAGTATGAATCTGTAGTCAACCATCCAGAGAATATAGAAGACCGAAGGTGGTTGAAAAAAATATTTCATTTCAATGGAGGTGATCGCGGAATATATGCAACGATAGCCAGAACTATGGATACTGTGGGCGAAAAGATTGAACAGGATTCTTTCGCTGCCAATGTCGTTTCCTATTACAAGAGTAGTTTTGGTACAGATGAATCTCCGGAACAAGAAGAAATCTATGAGCAAATCAATGGGGGAGGAGCTCTAATATCATTTTTGGGACACAGTGCTTCATCCGCTCTGGATTTTGATATCGACAATATTGGAGAGTATGAAAATCAAGGGAAATTGCCCATTTTTGTTGCCCTAGGATGCTCGAGTGGAAATATATTTTTAAAGACCAAAAACTTATCTGAGTTATTTGTTCTCACTCCAGATATTGGATCTATTGCATTCTTAAGTACGGCGAGTTCAGAATACTTACATACGCTTCAAAATTTTGCCAATGTCTTTTACGACGAATTTGGCGGCAATATGTACGGTCAATCATTGGGGGAAATATTGGCCACTACCCATTCCAAACTGGGGTTGAGCCATAGTCATTTAATATCGGTATTTACTTTTTGTGGTGATCCAGCTCTCAAATCCTATCACGCTACAGGCCCCGATTATGCTTTTAATGAAAATTCTGCATCTATTGAGCCAGAGATCCCATCATTATTGGACGAAAAAATTGAATTGACGATTTCAGTTCAAAATTTGGGAATCAATCGCAATGATTCCATCGGTATGGCAGTAGAAGTCCAGTTGCCCAATGGTCAGCGAATAGTAGTAGATACGGTAAAGTTTGTGGCTGATGGTTACGATAATTATGTGACGATAGATATTCCGGTATTAGATAATATGGAGGGAAGGAATTTGGTTTTCTTAACTCTAGATCCCAATAAGGAAATCGCTGAATTTCCCAGTATTGGGGGAGAGCAAAACAATGTATTATACGTTGAAAATAAATTGGGGTATGAGATCTATGTTCGCAATTCAGCTCTACAACTGGTGTATCCCTACCACGAATCCATTGTGCCGACAACCGGTCCTAGTTTCGTATTTTTTAATGGGAATATAGGACAGTCAGAGGTTAATTATCTTTTAGAAATAGATAGCATTCCAACTTTTAATTCCAGTTTTAAAAAATCAATTGAAAAGTCTTCCGATTTGGCTACGGTATCCTTTGACAATCCATTGACATTTGAGGAAAACAAAGTTTACTATTGGCGAGTATCTGGAGTTTCAGATTCGCTCTTTAGTGCCACTCATTCCTTTGTATGTATCAATGGACAGACGGGATGGAACCAATCTCACTTCGGTCAATTTGCAGAGGATAGTTTGTTTCAAATGACGATTGACAATGAGGGTTTTCATTTTGAAACCATAAAAAATGAGTTGTATTTAATACACGGGCCTTTTAAGGCCGATGCTACGTACAATGCCGAGATAAGTAGGACGTATTCCCGAATGATAGGTCCTGGAATCAACGTATCTATTTTTAGACCGTCCATCAATGATTTTGTCGAGAATCCTCACCCTGGACTGTACAATAGTTATCATCCTTTAGAGAGTGATGGTATCCTTAAAACATTTTGCTTTATAGTATCTGAGGAAGATCAGAGAAGTTCACTTATCGATTTAATCAAAACAGAATCTCAACCGGGCGACCTGGTGCTAGTGTGGAATAGTACAGAAGGTGATTCCCCTCAAGGAAATACTTGGGCATTGGATTCTGTGAATCATCAGGGCGTCAATCTTTTTAATTTTTTCGAATCCAAGGGATCTAATTTAATTAGAGAATTGGAAAAAGATGATCGCAAAACTTTTACTTTTATGTATCGCGAAGGCGGGGAAGTCCTTTACGAAGGTTTGTTGAATGCCGGAGAGGCTTTTAATGATATATTGATATTCGAAGCACCTCATACCGACGCCAGTATGTCCTCCTCTTACGTATCTTATCTGGATAATATAACTGAAATATCTCTTCAGAATACCAACGGTGAAGAGAGTGATCTGGTCAAATACACAGGTGTCATTGAGGTAAGAGATGGACAGCCGCAGTCCTTAAACTATGAAAATTCAACGACTTTGAATCAGTTGGAATATGAAAATATTGATCGCTTCAGATGGGCTGCGGAGATAAGTGATTTTGCCCTTCGGTCTATTCCCAGTATTCAGCACTGGCGAGTTAGGGGGGATTACAAGATTGATTTAAGTGTCAGCAATGTTGACAAAACCCCATTGTATAGTGAAGAAGCTCTAGCTAAGCGAAAGTTATATGTGGCTTATCAACTAATCGGGATAGAGGATGTAGAAGCTGATTCTATTGAAATTGGATATGAAATCATCACCCAGAGTTATCACTGGGAACAGACCTTGGTATTGAGCACGGATGAGCTGTCTCCCTATCGAGCATTTGAAATTGATTTAGCTTCAGAAATTAATTCTGACTTTATTTTTAAGATAGTGGTAGATCCATCCAATAAGATTGATGAGGCGGTGGAATATAATAATTCAATCCTCACAGTGGTTAAGCTCAATAAAGATATTTTGGCGCCAAAAATTGAAGTGACTTTTGACAATCAATATATACTCAATCGCGATATAGTATCTCCCAAAACAGTGATTGTCGCGGAAATTGCAGAAATAGGGGAAAATAATTTAGGTCAGCCATTGGCTTTTGATTTTAGCATTCAATACCCCAATGGATCTCAAGTCAATATATTGGAGTCCGATCCCAAATTAGATGTCGACTATTTAGATGATCGTGTTGTATTGAAATATTATTCAGAATTTAGTGAGGATGGCATATATAGCCTACAATTACGAGCTAGGGATGAATACAATAATTCTGAAGATGCAGATTACAGTATTGAATTCGAAATAATCAATGAAAGTAGGATAAGTAGATTTTTGCCTTATCCCAATCCCTTTGTCAATTCCATGAGATTTGCCTATACTTTGACTGGTACTGTAGAACCCGAGTATTTTTCAATATTGATTTATACGCCGAGTGGACGTTTGGTTAAGGAAATCACCAAGCAGGAGTTTGGAACGATGAACATTGGCAGTCATTTATCGAATTATGTGTGGGATGGAAAAGATAATTACAATCAGAATCTGGCTCCAGGCATCTATTTGTATAAGGTGATTGTTCGAGATATGGAAAATTCGAATTTTACCGAACATCAGATATCGGAAGTGGATCAATATTTTAAAGACAATATTGGTAAAATTGTTAAGTTGAGATAGCGGACCATTACCATGTCCTAACAATGGTTATTCTGTACAATTGAGCCAACAATCGATAAGGGATAGGATATCTGATTTTTTATCTTCAATCGATTGTAAAAATTCTTGCATGGAAAAGACGTGCATAGATTGTATGTCTGAGATATCATTGGATACCATGGATAGAGCGGTTACGGATTTGTTCATATGACGTGCTGCGATGACTTCAGGGATGGTGGACATGCCAATGATATGAGCTCCTAATTTGTGAAAAAGTTGGTATTCGGCTTTGGTCTCCAATTGCGGACCGGACACTCCAAGATAAATGCCGGAATGCAATTGGATATGGTGATGCGCAGCAAATTTTAATAATACTTTGCGATATTTTTCATCATAGGCATCCAACATTTGCGGATATCTGGGTCCCAAGGTCGCTTCATTTTCTCCGATTAAAGGACTGGGCAAGGACCAGTTGATATGATCATCGATCAATACCAAGCTGCCTTTGGAGATTTGTGGGTCAACACTTCCCGAAGCATTGGTCAATAAAAATCTATCACATCCGCCATAGGCTAGAAGTCGAATAAGAAAGGTGATTTCTTCACCACTGTATCCTTCATAATGGTGTATTCTGCCACCGACAATCCAACAGAGTTTATGTGATATCGTAGCCAAATACAGGCCATTGTCCATGTGTGAAAGGTTGGCGACAGCATGGAATGGAAGGTCGGTTAATGGAATTTTTTTATGTATTTCAAAATCTTTAATGAGGGCTGAAAGGCCAGATCCTAGCCAAATTGCTTGCTTGGGCCATTGATTTATTCGAGTTTGGATGATGGTTTGAGCCATTTGAAGTTTTGAAATCAGTGACATATATATTTTATTTTTGGTTTTTCGTTGTTTTTCAGTACTTTTGCACTGTAGTAGGAGAGGGAACCTGGTGTTCCCTCTTTTTAATTATATAATATGGATGAAGATAAAATAAGAAAGGTTATCGAAGAAAAGATAATGGAACCTGATTTTCAAGATTGTTTTGTCACAGAGATTAAATACAATGCGGGAGGAAATTATCTAACAGTTTATATGGATAGTGATTCAGGAATGACCCTTCCTAAGTGCAAGGCTTTTAGCCGTCAAATTGAGTCGTATCTAGACGATACGTTGTTATTGGGAGAACATTATGGTTTGGATGTATCATCACCGGGATTAGATAGGCCATTGACCATGGTTCGACAATATAAAAAGAACATTGGACGAGAATTAAAAGTGGATTTAGTGGACGGACGGACCCTAATCGGAGAATTAGTGTCGGTTCAGCCAGAGGAAATTGTTTTAAATATTCAAAAATCAAAGCGAGAAGTAGCGACAGAGACCTTGTCCTTTGATGTGATTCAAAAATCATTAGTACAAATTAAATTTAAATAAAATGGTCAATTTAGTTGATACTTTTTCCGAGTTTAAGACGGGAAGGAATATAGACAGACCTACGATGGTCAGAGTGTTGGAAGATGTTTTCCGAACATTGATCAAAAAGAAATATGGATCTGATGAGAACTTCGATATCATTGTCAATACAACGAAAGGAGATTTAGAGCTGTGGAGGGTGAGACAGATTGTACCCGATGGTGAGGTGACAGATGAACAAACGGAGATATCTATTACCGAAGCCAAAAGTTTTGAAGAAGATTATGAGATAGGGGAAGAATGTTATGAACAAATTCACCTAATTGATTTTGGTCGAAGAGCTATTATGGCTGCCAGACAAACCTTGATCTCCAGAATTATGGAGCTCGAAAAAGATGATATTTTCAATAGATATCAAGAGCGTGTAGGAGAGATGATTAACGGAGAAGTGAATCAAATCTTGAAGAGAGAATTGTTGATATTTGACGATGCCACAGGATATGAACTGATATTACCCAAGAGCGATATGATTAAGGGAGATTTCTTCCGAAAAGGCGATATGGTAAAAGCAGTTGTAAAAAAAGTGGATGTGCGGAACAACAATCCCGCTGTAATTGTTTCACGTACTGACAATATGTTCTTAGAGCGATTGATGGAACAAGAAGTGCCAGAGATAGAAGATGGTTTGATTACCATTAAGAACATAGTAAGACTACCTGGAGAGCGTGCCAAAGTGGCGGTTGAGTCCTATGACGATAGAATCGATCCAGTAGGGGCATGTGTAGGGATGAAAGGATCTAGAATTCACGGTATTGTGCGTGAATTGAGAAATGAGAATATTGATATTGTAAACTTTACCAATAATACGGTATTGTTTATCCAGCGTTCACTGACGCCAGCGAAGATTACCAGTATCGATTTGGATCAAGAAAAAATGCGAGCTTCGGTATATTTGAAGCCCGATCAGGTATCATTGGCCATTGGTAGAGGAGGATATAATATTAAATTAGCCTCTAAATTGACCGGATACGAAATTGATGTATATAGAGATGTCGAAGAATTTGAAGTGGACGATGTCGACTTGGACGAATTTGTAGATGAAATAGAAGAGTGGGTAATCGATGAATTGAAAGGCATCGGTTGTGATACTGCTCGAAGCGTATTGAACTTAAGTACCGAAGAATTGGTGAGAAGGACAGACTTAGAACAAGAAACGGTAGAAGAAGTCATTAAAATATTGGAAGCTGAATTTGAAGAAGAATAAATAGGTTTTGGCTTCCACTTTTATTATTTTGCAGGATAAATATAACAAACTGAATGTCTAAAAGATTAGTAAAAATTGCTAAGGAATTAAATGTTGGTACCGGATCCATTGTAGATTTTTTATCTAACAAGGGATTTGATATCGATAATAAGCCGACGGCAAAGGTTTCCGACGAAATGTATGATTTGCTTGTGCATGAATTTCAGGGCTCAATGGCCGTGAAAGAACAAGCTGATCAGTTGATAATCGGGACCAATAGACAACATAAAGACGAAGTAGAAAAAGAGGTGGAAGCAAAAGTAACTCCACCAGCTCCTAAACCAAGTCCAGTGGATCCTGTACTACCTAAAAAAGAAGTACCGCCAGCTCCACCCAAAGAAGAAGTTGTGGAAGTAATCCAAGAACCTGTAGCTGAAGAACCAGTAGTTGAGCAAGAAGTCCCAGTCGTGGAAGAAAAAGCTCCTGAGGTTCCAGTGGTAGAAGAAGTAAAGCAGGAAGAAGTAGCTCCAGTAAAAGAGGAGGTAGCCCCTGTTATTGAGGAAAAAGAAGAGAAGAAGGAAGAGGAGGAAGAAGTCAAAAAACCGGTAGAGTCAGGCCCAGAAAAAATGGGATTGAAAGTTGTAGGTAAGATTGATCTCACTCCTAAGAAGAAGGCGAAAAAGACAGAGAAGTCTGTCGAAACTCCGCCTGCTAAGCCGGATTCCAAAGAGGAAAAAGTGGCCAAAGAGCCAGTAAAACCCAAGGAAGAAGTAGCGGCAAAAGAAGTGTCTGAAAAACCAAAGGCAGACGTAGTGGTTGAAAAACCAGCAGCGGATAAGCCAGAAGTCAAAAAGGCCGGTACAGCGGATAAAGCTGAATCAAAACCAGTCGAAAAAGTCGAGCAAGAAAAGCCTGCAGCAGAAGAAGCTGCCAAGGCCGATGAAGAGAAATCTGAAGATGGAGGGTTAATTCGCGCCAATGCTCCACAGTTGAAGGGATTGAAGATTATGGGTAAGATAAATACTGCCCAATTCGAAAAGCCTAAAAAATCCAAAAAGGATTCTCGCAAAAAAGATGTAAAAACAGATACTACCAAGAAGGCTGATGGAACAGCTAAAGAGGGAAGTAAAGAGGCTGATGAAGCAGCTACGCGCAAGAAAAGAAGACGTCGTACTAAAGTGGTGACCCAAGATAACAAATCTGGTGGAGGTGCTAACAGAAAGACGACTAGAGGAGGTAGACCATCTAAGTCAAAACAAGAAGAACAAAAAGAAGTTACCCACAAAGAAATTGAAGACCAAATTAAGGCTACAATGGCCAGGTTGAACAATTCTGGTAAGAATAAGCGACAAAAAACACGTCGCGACAAGCGGGAGAATATTCGAGAGAAAGAGGAGTTAAAGCAACTGCAAGAAGAAGACGTGAAGTTGGAAGTGACTGAGTTTATCTCAGTTCAAGAGTTGGCCAACCTAATGAATGTATCGGCTACCGATGTGATTATGACCTGTATGAATATGGGGGTAATTGTATCTATCAATCAGCGATTGGATGCTGAAATCATTGAATTGGTTGCCGAGGAATACGGACACGAGTTGACTTTTGTGGATGCGGAAGAGAAGATCGATATTGAGGACGAATTCATAGACAATCCCGAGGATATAGAATCACGTGCACCGATAGTGACTGTTATGGGACACGTGGATCACGGTAAGACCTCATTACTGGATTATATTCGAAAGGAAAATGTTGCCGGTGGTGAAGCCGGTGGTATCACCCAGCACATTGGAGCCTACGAGGTAGTGGTGGGAGAAAATAATAAAAAAATAACATTCTTAGATACACCGGGTCACGAAGCCTTTACCGCTATGCGGGCAAGGGGTGCTAAGGTGACCGATGTTGCAGTGATTATAGTAGCGGCCGACGATAGAATAATGCCTCAAACCAAGGAGGCCATTAGTCACGCTCAAGCAGCTGGTGTACCTATAATATTTGCCATCAATAAGATTGATAAACCTGGAGCTGATCCAGAACGAATCAAGCAAGAATTGGCATCAATGAACTTTTTGGTTGAGGACTGGGGTGGAAAATTCCAATCACAGGAAATTTCTGCCAAAAACGGTACCAATATCGATTTGTTGCTCGAGAAAATATTGCTGGAGTCAGAATTGCTCGAGTTGGAAGCCAATCCCAATCGACCAGCTTACGGTACTGTAATAGAAGCATCCTTGGATAAAGGACGTGGATATGTATCGAAAATGTTGGTTCAAAATGGTACTTTGAAAATCGGAGATGCCATGGTAGCTGGGGAACACGCTGGTAAGGTAAAAGCGATGTTTAACGAGAATGGAAAGAGAGTTAAAACGGCTGGACCTTCACGACCTGTATTGGTATTGGGTCTTAGTGGAGCACCTCAAGCCGGTGAGAAATTTAAGATATTAGAGTCGGAGCAAGAGACCAAACAATTGGCCGCCAAACGTGCTCAGATCATTAGAGAACAAACCAATAGAGCCTCCAAACGTATTAGTTTGGATGAGATCGGACGACGATTGGCCTTGGGTAACTTTAAAGAACTCAACCTTATTGTCAAAGGGGATGTGGATGGATCAGTAGAGGCATTGGCAGATAGTTTGATCAAATTGAGTGTAGAGACTATCCAGGTAAATGTAATACACAAAGGCGTTGGTCAAATCATCGAATCAGATGTATTGTTGGCGACGGCTTCCGATGCCATCATCATCGGTTTCCAAGTTCGACCTTCCTTGAACGCCAGAAAATTGGCAGAACAAGAAGGTGTGGAAATCAAGACATACTCTATCATTTACAATGCCATCGAAGAGATTACCATGGCCATGGAGGGTATGTTGGAGCCGACGAAGGAGGAGAAAATTACTGCTCAACTCGAAGTGCGTGAAACCTTTAAAGTATCCAAAATTGGAACCGTTGCCGGTTGTTATGTATTGGAAGGTACGGTTAACAGAAACAACTTTATCCGAGTCATACGGGATGGAATTGTTGTTTATCCGTCCAAAGAAGGAGCGGTTGCGGAGATTAGCTCATTGAAACGATACAAGGAGGATGTTAGAGAAGTGAAGACCGGTATCGAGTGTGGGGTTACCGTGAAAAACTTTAATGATCTCAAACCTGGGGATAATTTGGAAACCTACGAAGTAATCGAGGTTAAACAAACTCTAAACTAAGGTCTATTACAGATATAAAACAAAGATTAGATCAAGCGGCACTGCATTACGAGACATCTCGTTTCTGTGCCGACGATCCTATTCAAGTCCCGCATCGGTTTACACTAAAGCAGGATATTGAAATAGCTGGATTCTTTACGGCTATCCTATCATGGGGTTTGCGCAAGACTATTATCAATAAATCACTGTTGTTGATGGAAATGATGGACAATTCTCCCTATGATTTTATTAAACATCACGAAGAAGGCGATTTACAGACCTTGGAAAAGTTTAAACACAGAACTTTTCAGCCCGCTGATACCCTTTATTTTATTCATTTTCTCAAAGAGTTTTACGCCGAACATCAAAGTTTGGAATGGGCTTTTAGAGATGAGAACGATGAGTTTACTGGGGTGAAAAATGGTTTTATAGGTTTTCGGCAGCGATTTTTTAATTCCGAATATGCCTTGGATCGTACGAAAAAGCACGTACCAACACCGGCCAAGAATTCTGCATGTAAAAGGCTGAATATGTTTTTTAGGTGGATGGTCAGATCCAATGAAAACAATGTAGATTTCGGAATATGGCAAGAATTTTCTCCTCGGCAATTGTATATCCCTCTGGATGTACACGTTCACCGCATCGCTTTGCAGTTGGGTTTGTTGACACGGACCAAGGCGGATTGGACCTCGGTAGAGCTACTCACCGATGAGCTCCGAAAGATGGATGCCGATGATCCTGTGAAATACGATTTTGCTTTATTTACCATGGGTATGGAGCAAAAGAATAAACCTTTCGACCAGTAATACGAAGTCCATTTATAGCCCTCATTTTGAAATCTATTGGGTATGAATTCTCATCGGTATTGGAGGTTCGATCCATCTTCCTGTGGCTATTATAATCATGGCTTTATCCCTACTCAATTACCTCATTATCTAGGGGACAGCGTATGGTTTTTCTGCACTTCCACTACGTTTGGCATTTGTTTGATCTGCTCTAGGGCAGCCTCCACCTTATTTTTGGGCAGTATCATTTTATATAGTGCGATATCTTGGCCCAATGATTTTAGATAGAACAGTGAAAAGGTTTTGTATTCGCCGTTGATGGTATGCAAGTCTTGGTTGGGTTTTATTTGTACGATAATTTCTTCTTGGACGATGGCGGTTTCTCCATTGCCGGGGATGTATTCCAATTCTTTTAATCTCCGATCTACGATGGCGGTTAATGCTTTAATAGATGGTGGGATTATTCCTTTGATCAATCCTTCTTTATTCATTACATGGTCTTTGAAATAGAGACTGGCGGCATCTACGATGATCTGATCAGATTCGGTAATGGAGAGGTCGATATATTCTTGAGATTGGCGAATGGTTTCTATTTCCGCCAATGAGGGGGGACTGAGTTCGAAGTCCATGCTATCCATGATGGATACGTATCGTTGTCCAATAAACTGACCTTGACCATTTTTTTTGATTTCCACCTGGTAGACAGGGCAAAATCCGTAACAGCCATTGCGGTGATAGGTAAGGAGGACAGTGTCCTTGGTTGATGTATTTTGCATGGATCGTTGACTAGTACAGGCTGTAAGTATGGACAATAGGGTGATGGTGAGTATGGTATAGGCTTGCACGAGGGGATATTAGGATGAAAAAATTGGTTTATGTCAGCGAAAACTGACGCTTTCATTTTCTTGCACTTCTAGCTCAAAAGTAACGGAATCTTATAGGAGAGGGCGAATTAAGATCCCTACAACCCAACTGACATAAACCACTATCTAGTATTTAGGTTAACCGGAAATGATTAAAAAAAGTTTGTTTAACCGCCATTTTTTTTCAAAAATCCTTAAATGATAAGCCTTGTTTTAATTTGCAATCATATGTTTTTATTATTTGGTAAAAATTGCTTTCTGTAGAGATATTAATTATATTAGTGTTTAATAACTTAGTGATAATGCGGGTGTGTTATATTATTTCGATATTTTAAGTTTTTTAATTCGGTGTTGGGGATAATAAAATTCGTCAATATGGTCAAATATAGACGAGAATTAAAAAAAGGGAAAAAAAAATGTAGGTAAACAAAATAAAAATGCCCCGAAATATAAGACGAGGCGACTTAAATGTTTTCACAACGGAATAATCCTTATTGTGAATTGCTTAAAGATTTGTAAGCCAAATATATGAATTTATAATTAAAGAATCAATAATGGGGAAGAAAATTTTGGGTTTAGATTTAGGTACCACTTCTATTGGATGGGCTCTGGTTGAAGAAGCCGATAGAGAAGGTGAAAATTCAAGAATAATAAAATTAGGAGTAAGGGTAAATCCTTTGAGTGCAGATGAACAAAGTGATTTTGAAAAAGGGAATCCTTTGTCATTAAATGCTGATCGCACACTTAAACGAGGGGCCCGCAGAAATCTTCAACGATTCAAGTTACGAAGAAAAAACCTCATAGAAGTAATGGCAAATGCAGGTTGGATAGACTCTAACTTTCATTGGGCAGAAACGGGGAAGAACACCACATTTGAGAGTTTAAAAATAAGAGCTAAGGCCGCATCTGAAAAAGTAAGTCTAGAAGAATTGGCTAGAGTCCTACTATCTATTAATAAAAAGCGTGGCTACAAGAGTAGCCGTAAAGCCAAAAACGAAGAGGAGGGAAGTCTAATCGATGGAATGGCTGTAGCTAAGGAAATGTATGAAAATAATCTTTTGCCTGGACAATATGTTTATAACCAATTAAAGTCTGGAAAACAATATATCCCTGATTTTTATAGATCCGATTTACAACGTGAATTGGATGCAGTCTGGGAATTTCAAAAGGAATTTCATCCAAATATTCTCACTGATGAATTTAGAATGGCTATTGCTGGTAAGGGGCAGAAAGCTACGGCAGCTATGTGGTGGCATCAATATCAATTTAATACAGCAGAGAATAAGGTAGGATCTCGTGAAGATAAAAAGTTGCAAGCTTATAAGTGGCGGAATGATGCTTTACATATGGCTTTAACAAGAGAGGAGGTGGCCTATGTCATTACAGAGATAAATCATAACCTTAATAGTTCTAGTGGTTATCTTGGGGCAATAAGTGATAGGAGTAAAATATTGTATTTTAACGATTTAACTTTTGGACAGTATTTATATCAACAAGTATGTGAGGATTCTCATACTCGATTAAAAGGTCAAGTTTTCTATCGGCAGGATTATCTCGATGAATTTGAAAAAATATGGTCAACCCAACAAAAGTACTATCCTCAATTAAATGAGGATTTGAAATCGGAAATTCGAGATGTAGTCATTTTTTATCAACGTCGGTTAAAATCTCAGAAAGGTTTGATTGGTTTATGTGAATTTGAACAAAAGACGATTACTATTACAAAAGATGGAAAAGAGAAAAAGAAAATTATCGGCCCAAGAGCTATTCCAAAATCATCACCGCTGTTTCAAGAATTTAAAATAAGACAACAAATCAATCTGCTGGAATTAAGGAATAATACTACAGGGGAGAAGTATAAACTAAATGCAAGCGAAAGAGAAGCTTTGTTTGAAGAATTGTTTTTGAGGGGGAATATGAAGAAATCTCAATTATTTAAATTCTTTAATTGGAAAGAGAAGGATTGGACAATAAATATAAAATCTGACATAGAGGGCAATCGAAGCAATCAAGCTCTCTTCAATGTATATCAAGCGATTGCTGAAATGGAGGGATATGGTTTTGATTGGGCGAAGAAAAAAACCTCAGAGATTTTGGAGGAATTAAAAGCTGTTTTTCCTGTGATTGGTATTGATCCTTCTGTATTAGATTATGACTCTAGTTTAGAAACAAAAGAATATCAAAAACAGAAAAGTTTTCAACTATGGCATTTGTTATATTCTGCAGAAGATGATATGGGAAAGATCGCAGTTGAGGATGTTGAAAAATATGGACAATCCAGTGTGGCATTAAAGAAAGTATTACATCAAAAATTTGGATTTAAGATTGACCATACTCACTTGTTGGCTCAAGTGGTTTTTCAAAATGATTATGGTAATTTGAGTTCTAAAGCTATTCGGAAAATTTTGCCTGGTCTTAAGCAGGGGTTGTTGTATTCCGATGCTTCAAAATTAGCTGGTTATAATCATTCTAATTCTTTGAATAAAGAGGAAAGAGCGCAACGAGTATTATCTGATTATCTTGAAATATTGCCTAAGAATAGTTTGCGTAATCCAGTAGTGGAAAAAATACTGAATCAAATGGTAAACTTGGTCAATCAAGTCATTGATACTTATGGGAAACCAGACGAAGTAAGGATAGAATTGGCTCGTGAATTGAAAAAATCAGCGAAAGAGCGATCTGAAATGACAAAAAATATCAATGCGGCTAAAAGGCTGCATGAAGATTATGTCAAAACCCTACGTAAACCTCCCTTTAATATAGCCAATCCTACACGGGGCGATATAATAAAGTATAAGCTTTATTTGGAATTGAGTGGTTTGAGATATTATACTATATACACCAATAAACACATTGAACCTGAGATGTTGTATAGCAAGGACGTGGAAATAGAGCACATCATTCCTCAATCTCGATTATTTGATGATTCATTTGCCAATAAAACCTTGGCCTTTAGTAAAATTAATCGAGAGAAAGGTAATATGACAGCTTTAGATTATATCGAAAAAATTAAGACTCAAAACTTAGATGGCTATTTGTCCAGGGTGGAATTGCTCTACAGTCTTCAAAAAATTAGTCGAACTAAATATCGCAAATTGATTATGAGACAGGAAGACATTCCGAAAGATTTTATTGAAAGGGATTTGAGAAATAGCCAATACATAGCAAAGAAAGCCAAAGAAATGTTGGAGGAAGTAATAGACACTGTGAATACTTCTACTGGCAAAATAACGAGTTTGTTGAGAGAAGATTGGAATCTGATCAATGTAATGAAGGAATTAAATCTACCAAAATACCGCGCTGCAGGTCGAACTTCAATGGAGGAGAGAAAATATGGTCAAAAAGTAGAAAAAATCGAGGATTGGACGAAACGCAACGATCATAGACATCATGCATTAGATGCTTTAACCGTGGCATTTACGACATACAACCATGTGCAATATATTAACAATTTAAATGCTGACTCTAATAGGGATCATAGTTTTGAGGGTAAAAAAAATATAATCACAAAAAATTATGTAAATGGTAAGGGGCATCAAAAACGGAAGTTTATTCCTCCGATGGAAAATTTTAGACAAGAAGCCAAACGCCATTTAGAAGGTGTCCTAGTATCTTTTAAAACTAAGAATAAGGTGGTAACACGTAATTTTAACAGGGTGAAAGGATGCGAGGAAGACCAGCTGACGCTTACCCCACGGGGGCAATTGCATAAAGAAACAATCTACGGACGTAAGTTGCGACCTGTGGTCAAGGAAGAGAAAATAGGGACTAAGTGGGATATGGAAAAAATTTCGCAAGTAACCAATCCGGTTTATCGAAATGCTTTAGAACGATGTTTATTTGAAAATGATGAGAATCCCAAGAAAGCTTTTGGTGGTAAAAACTCACCAACAAAAAAACCAATAGTTACGGAGAATAATGAAGTCATACCTGAAAAAGTGAAGACGGTTAGTATGGAAACCTATTATACGATTCGAAAGGAAGTGGCACCCGATTTGAAAATAGATAAGGTGGTAGATGATAAGATTAAAAAATTGTTGAATGATCACTTAGCCACTTGTAATAACGATGCCAAATTAGCTTTTGGAGATCTAGAGAAGAACCCCATTTGGCAGAATAAAGAAAAAGGTATTGCTATTAAACGAGTAACGATTACTGGAGTTAAGGAAGTTGAATCATTGCATCAGAAAAAAGATCATTTGGGTCAATTGATCTTAGATGAAGATCAGCGACCACAGCCAGTAGATTTTGTGAGTACAGGCAACAATCACCATGTAGCCATCTACAGAGATGATAAAGGAAAACTCCAGGAGAAGGTGGTTTCATTGTATGAGGCTGTAGCTCGAGTAAATGAGGGATTACCTGTCGTTGACCGGGATTGGAAGGCAGATGAAGGTTGGGAGTTTTTATTTACATTGAAGCAAAACGAGATGTTTCTTTTTCCCACGGAGGAGTTTGATCCCCACGAAGTGGATTTATTTGATCCTCAAAACTATGGATTGATAAGTCCACATTTATTTCGAGTTCAGAAGATAACTAGTAAGGATTATTTTTTTAGGCATCATTTAGAAACTAATGTTGAAACTATAAAAGAATTACATTGGAAAACTTGGATTAGAACAGGATTAGTCAATATTGGCAATATTATTAAAATTAGAACAAACCATTTAGGAGATATCGTTCAAATCGGGGAATATTGATATGATAAAGCGCACCATATTTTTTGGGAATCCCGTCTATTTGCGGACTGAGCAACAGCAGATGGTCGTAGATTATAAAGATTCAAAAAAGAAGGCCGCAAGACTGCCTATTGAAGATATAGGCATTATCGTATTAGAACATCCACAGATTACTTTGACCCATGGACTGATGCAGCGATTAACAGCGCAAAAGGTAGTGTTGATTACTTGTGATCAGCGCCATATGCCTTGTGGTTTGATGCTCGCGGTGGAAGGACATAGTGAACAGAGTCAGCGTTTACAAATTCAGGTTGAAGTCAGTAAGCCACTCAAGAAACAGTTGTGGCAGCAGACGGTGAGGACGAAGATTCGGAATCAAGGCTTGGTGCTAGAAAGATTAGGCAAAGATGGTCGAACATTGGAGTATTGGTCTAAGCAAGTACAGAGCGGTGATGCGAAAAACCACGAAGCATTTGCAGCGGCTCATTATTGGCAGCATTTGTTTGGTATAGATGAATTTCAACGAGACCGTGATGGTCTTCCTCCTAATAATTTGCTAAATTATGGGTATGCGATTTTAAGGGCGATTGCGGCTCGATCTTTGGTAGCTACTGGTCTACACCCTGGTTTAGGTATTTTTCATAAAAATAAATACAATGCTTATTGTTTGGCGGACGACATTAT
This sequence comes from Membranihabitans marinus, assembly GCF_021729155.1. Classification (GTDB taxonomy): domain Bacteria; phylum Bacteroidota; class Bacteroidia; order Chitinophagales; family Saprospiraceae; genus Membranihabitans; species Membranihabitans marinus. The sequence goes on from NZ_JAJQYA010000038.1 coordinate 49,931, forward strand.
GGAGCCTTATCGGCCCATGGTGGATCGCTTGGTCACCGAATTAGTGGATGAAATTGGGTATAATTTTATTTTGGATACTGGTATAAAGCGGCAGCTGTTACAAATCCCTATGATGGATGTGTTGATAGATGGAAAGCGTAGTCCACTAATGAACGCCATGTTGCGCACCTGTCATTCTCTTTATCGATGTTATGAAGGGAAGAAACGAAAAATCCTTTATCCCAGCCTTTATGACTAAATTCCAGAGAATAGGACAATATAGAATTATGTGGGTTTTTGTATTTTTTGATTTGCCGACGGAGACCAAGCGAGAACGCAGTGTTGCTAATAAGTTTAGGAAAAAATTAATGGCTGATGGTTTTACGATGTTTCAATTTAGTATTTATTTACGCTGTTGTCCTTCCATTGAAAATGCTAAAGTCCATGTAGAGCGGACGAAGAAAAACCTACCTTCTAATGGCTATGTAGGTATTTTGACCGTGACGGATAAACAGTTTGGTAATATGGAATTGTTTTTTGGTAAAAGGGCTACAGCAGTTGAAAATCCTCCTCAGCAGCTAGAAATGTTTTAAAATTATGTTGGAATTTAATTTCTAGAACAAGATGTTAATTCGCAGTAGATCAATGACTTACATTGGTTCTGCTGCGAATCAGCATCTAAAAATACAAATCTGAAAGCAATTCACAACGTGCTGGCATGGATTCTATTGCCTTCAATCGCTGCGAATCAGCATCTAAAAATACAAATCTGAAAGCAATTCACAACTTATAATCTTGACGGCAATCAAAGGCAACGGCTGCGAATCAGCATCTAAAAATACAAATCTGAAAGCAATTCACAACCGGTTCTCATAGCTTCCTATAATCTTGCAAGCTGCGAATCAGCATCTAAAAATACAAATCTGAAAGCAATTCACAACACATATTTAATTGCCGCCAGCAATACAGCTGCTGCGAATCAGCATCTAAAAATACAAATCTGAAAGCAATTCACAACCCCATGCAATGGATTAAGAATGTAAAAAAAGCTGCGAATCAGCATCTAAAAATACAAATCTGAAAGCAATTCACAACATGGACGATGCTTGTTGTATTCCATCTTCAGCTGCGAATCAGCATCTAAAAATACAAATCTGAAAGCAATTCACAACGTCCGTGAAATTAGAACCAAAGTCTACATT
>NZ_JAJQYA010000039.1:0-2771 GCF_021729155.1 Membranihabitans marinus
ATTATATTTATCGGATCCTCACTCAATTCAACCAGCCCTTGTAAAAATCCATATCCCAACTGTTTCTGACTCAAACTAGACAATAGTTCATCCATATAGTCGCCCGAAACAATATCGCCTATCGTTATTTCTTCTCCTGACCCTTTTTTCAATATCACACATTCTAAATATTCATTGAATACTTCTTCGCCCTGGGCTGAAGCATTCTCCATCCCTGCTATAATTACTGTGACTGGTAATTCATAAGTCAAACCTTTCAGTTTGGCATAAGGCAATTCGTAGTCATGCAAGCCGACTGGTTGTTTCCATGCAGCATATCGCTTCAAACTCTCCCCTTCTTTCGACACCGCTTCCAATTCACAATAGCTAGTATCTTCACCACTCACTACAAAGGATTCCGGGGTCAACTTCGGCAATCGGAATACCACGATGGTATCGGTCAACAAATAAAGACTTCCCGATTTGTCGAAAACTTCCCAGGTTCGCAAAATCACCTTGGCGGTATCACTCTCTCGCTCACAATCAACAGGCATGACCCAATCAGGCTGTACTTGAGGACTGTATGATTCCCCGGTACAGCCGTTGAAAGCACTAGGTATATGGTCAGAAGGATCGGGAATATTCCAACAATATACATTGATCTTTCCTTTAGTTATATTAGTTCCTTGCTCTAAAAGTCGACGAGGCATAATAGAAAGTCCATTACTCGACTGCAAGGCCGAAGTCAATATAGGAGCAGGATTGTCCGTAAGATATATCATCCCTTCAGTACAAATACCCGCTTCGTTTTCTGTACTAAATCTCAATTGGTCTCCCAGATTGTTACAGATATTCCAGACATCGGTGGCACAATAATCCTGCAATTCAAAGACCTTAATCTCACTACCCCATTCATTGTAAACTTTTACTACTAATGGGTAATTTGCACTTTCAGCATTCGTAAGAAAATCTATTGGACTAACCGTGATTTCCCCTTGAGGATTTACAGAAGGTGAAAAATCGGAACAATTTGGGGATTCCTCTCCTCCCCTGTTTGTTTCAATGGTGAAGGTTGCTGTACAAATCATTTCTTCCCCACATGAACTGGTGACCGTCCAATTTACTTCAGTTACTCCATCGCTACAGAAACTAGGTAAATTGGGTTGGGCAGGACCATTATTATCCACTGTTACTGAACATCCATCCATAACTTCTATACTGGCCAACCACATTTCATAAGCCATCTGGATTTCTTCTTCTGACGCAGTACTAGACAATACCCAATCAGTAGGACAATCCACTGAAACCATCATCGGTGAAATAACCTCAAATGTGGCTTCACAAGAATCTTTAGCCACTCCACATATATCTCGAATCACATACTGAACAGTCGTTGTTCCTCCACAACTATCAGGCGCTTCATAGACCGACAAATCATTGACCACGCAATCCTGACAATCATTAGAAAATCCATCTAACCAATTCGCAAAAGCCAGATCAATATCCAACTGACTCATACATTCCATGACGATAGTATCCTGATTGCACATAACCGTTGGGGCTGCCGTTACATTCAACAGAATAGCAGCGGTGTCATTACATGTTCCATCGGAAACCACTACATATACCGTAGTGCCTACTGTCAAATAGGCTGAACTAGTGGCAATGGGTAGAGTAGCATCTTCATCGGTATAGTACATATAGGAGACGCCCATTCCTCCATGAACTGTAGATTCGGTGCTTTCCAAGTCAAATTCCGCTTCACTATTGGACAACTCACAGGCTGATAGTTGGGCATTGCTTGCTGTGATATTGCAACTTTCTATCTCATAAACACCCATATCTATGACCGTATTTTGGACACGCTGATTTCCCTCCAGATCAACGGGTACACCAGCTAACATAAAAAATCCCGACAAATCTGTTCCCGGGTCACCCATATTTATGGCTGGTGAACTCGGCATCAAATGAAAATCACCAGCTGTTGTCGGTGCGGAGGAAGCTGGTGGCGCGTTGACAAACTGAGGATTGGTAGAAAATTTATTATTTCCATTATCGACTACAGAAAAAGATTGATTAATCGTGGCAAAATCCACATCAAACATAGAATGCGAAATGGAAGGCGAAGAAGTTCCAGGGGTATAAAAGACGGGGCCCGTTTGTGCATCATTCTGATAAACAATACAATTCGTCAAAACCGGTGAAGAATTACTAATATTATACATAGCGCCGCCATAAGCTGAAGAAGAAGAAGAAGAAGCACTGTTGCCCGATAGCACACAATTCGTCAAAACTGGTGAAGAAATATAATTATACATAGCACCGCCATGAACTGAAGAAGAAGAAGAAACACTGTTGCCCGATAGCACACAATTCGTCAAAACCGGTGAAGAACTAATATTATACATAGCGCCACCAAAGCTAAGTGCCGTGTTTCCTGTAAATTTACAATTCGTCAATACCGGTGAAGAATTACCACCATTATACATAGCACCGCCAGCCCCTGAAGCCGCATTCGCCATGAATTCACAATTCCAGATTGTAGGATTGGAACTATTTCCCGCCCCAACTCCTACATTGTACCAACCCCCTCCAGTATTATCTGGGAAAGTTCCATTCGCATTCCCGCCAGTGATAGTAAACCCATCTACCACGGTTGCCGAGCTTACATTCTCCGTCCTCACCACGTGATAGCTGTTCCCGGTGGGCATATTATCCCCATTTATATCCCCGCTGAGTATGGTCTCATTTAGATCCCAGTTCCGGGCCGACAACGGACTGCCTCCTTTCGG
>NZ_JAJQYA010000039.1:2871-50870 GCF_021729155.1 Membranihabitans marinus
GCTCTAAGCGCATGCTGTAGGTCTGTGAAAGCATTCGTCCAGGAGGTACCATCGTTCGCACCGCTAGCAGAAATATCAACATAAGCCTTACCCATAAAAGAATTACAATCGATGACCGTCGAACACCCCATTACATTTAGGCCAATGGCCGCAGTATCAGTACACAGACTATTATCATCACTCACTACTACATAAATCGTCGTGCCATCCATCGCCGTATATGGACTGCTAATTCCTGAAGTGGCCATTGCATCGCTGTAATAATCATAACTGATGTCAGCATTGCCATTTACATCACTTACTGCATCTTCTAGATTAAATTCGCCATTCCCCCCTGAAGTCTCACATTCGGTCAACATCGCATCGTTGGCCGTTGGGGCCGCCGTCACATTCAGGGTAATGGCTGCAGTATCACTACACATACTATTATTATCACTCACTACCACATAGACCATAGTGCCATCCGTTGCTGTATAAGGATTACTAATCCCCGTCATGGCCAATGCATCACTATAATAGGCATAACTGATATCCATACCTCCATTCACATCACTTTCTGCATCTTCCAAGGTAAATTCTCCATTCCCTCCTGAAGTCTCACATACCGTCAACATCGCATTGTTAGCTATCGGGGCTGATGTTACATTTAGTGTAATGGCTGCTGTATCGGAACACATCGTAATATCATCCCTTACTACCACATAAATCGTTGTCCCTGTTGTCAAATAGGCTGAACTATTTACAATAGGTAAAGTAGCATCTTCATCGGTAAAATAGGCATAGGAGACGCCCATTCCTCCATGAACTGAAGATTCTGTGCTTTCTAGGTCAAATTCTGCTTCACTATTGGACAACTCACAGGCTGATAGCTGGGCATTGCTTGCTGTGATATTGCAACTTTCCATCTCATAAACCCCCATATCTATGATTATATTTTGCACACGTGGGTTTCCATCAAGATCAACGGGCCCAGCATTTTCCATAAAAAATCCGGACAAATCTGTTCCCGGATCACCCATATTTATGGCTGGTGAACTCGGCATCAAATGAAAATCTCCAGCTGTGGTCGGCGCAGAAGATGTGGGTGGCGCATTGACAAATTGTGGATCCGTCGAAAATTGATTATTCCCGTTATCGCTTACAATAGAAGCGTGATTAACCGTGATATAATCCACATCAAATATAGAATGGGATATACCAGGAACAGAAAATCCATTATTATAAAAAACTGGGCCATCAGGGGCATCGTTTTGATACAGGATGCAATTCGTCAATTGCGGTGAAGAATTAACATTATAAATAGAACCTCCAGCAGCAGTACCAGAAGATGAGACTGTATTACCCGAAATTACACAATTGATCAATAGTGATGAAGAATTTTTATAATATAAAGCGCCGCCAATAGCAAAAAAAGAATTAGAAGATGAAGCTATGTTGCCCGATAGCAGGCAATTTGTCAAAACCAATGAAGAATTATCATTAAATATAGCACCAGCAATAGCATCACCAGTAGATGAAGCCGCGTTGCCAGATATCACGCAATTTGTCAAAATAGGAGAAGAACCGGAATTATACATAGCACCACCATGAGAAGCACCAGTTGTACCAGAAGATGAAGCCGTGTTATTCAAAAATTCACAATTTGTCAAAATAGGAGAAGAACCGGAATTATATATAGCACCGCCAATAGCAGCAACAACAGAACTAGAAGATGAGACCGAATTGCCCAAAAATTTACAATCTGTTAAAACCGGAGAAGAACTAACATTATATATAGCACCACCATAAACACCGGAGGAAGAAGAAACCATATTATTCAAAAATTCACAATCCATCAACTCCATAAAAGAATGATCATTATATATAGCACCGCCATTAGTTAAAGCCGTGTTGTACGAGAAATCACAATTGCGAATCCTCGGGTTGGAGCTATTACCTGTACCTACTCCAATATTATACCAACCTCCACCTGAATTATTGGGGGTTGATCCATTCGCATTCCCCCCAGTGATAGTAAAGCCATCCACTAATGTAGCCGAGCTTACATTCTCCGTCCTTACCACATGATAGCTATTCCCGGTGGGCATATTATCTCCATTTATATCCCCGCTGAGTATGGTTTGATAAAGATCCCAATTCCGTGCTGATAACGGACTGCCTCCTGCGGGAAATCCACCCAAAACCACCACTCCGTCTGGAATCCAAAATGAAGTATCTCGGTTTATACCACCTGGTGTAGGATAATAAGTCCCCTCTGCCACAAAAATAGTATCGATAGCTCCGAGACAGTTTTCCCGGGCACGGAGAGCATGTTGCAAATTTGTAAAAGCATCAGTCCAGGAGGTGCCATCGTTTGCACCACTGGCAGAGATATCTACGTAGGCTTTACCACTATATAGATTACAATCTATGGCCCTCCATTCAAAAGCTCCTATATCAATCGTGGCGTTATATACCCTGGCAAAACCATCTAGGTCTGTAGCTTCCGTATTCACACCATTCTGCCCCATATCTATAGCTGGAGAAGTCGGCATCAAATGAAAATTACCAGCTGAGGTCGGTGCGGAGGAAGCGGGTGGCGCATTGACAAACTGGGGATTGGTAGAAAATTTATTATTTCCATAATCGATTACAAGAGAAGCGTGATTAACCGTGGCAAAATCTTCATCAAATATAGAATGGGAAATGGTGGGTATAGCCATTCCAACATTAAAAAAAACTGAACCATCTGACGCTTCATTCTGATACATGATGCAATTCGTCAATACCATAAAGCTTATACCTGAATGTGCCGAACTCATTATGGCACCACCATTGTTAGTTGCGGCATTCCCTGACAAAACACAATTATTCAATATCGGAGTGCTCTCTCCAGAATTATTAGCATCATTATAAATAGCACCACCATCGTTAGTTGCGGTATTTCCTGACAAAACACAATTATTCAATATCGGAGAGCTCTCTCCAGAATTATTAGCATCATTATAAATAGCACCACCATCGTTAGCTACGGTATTTCCTGACAAAACACAATTATTCAATATCGGAGAGCTTTCTCCAGAATTATTAGCATCATTATAAATAGCACCACCATTGATAGTTGCAGAATGCCCAGACAAAATACAATTATTCAATATCAGAGAACTCTCTCCAAAATTATTAGCATCATTATAAATAGCACCACCATTGCTAGTTGCGGTATTCCCTAATAAAACACAATTATCCAATATCAGAGAACTCTCTCCAAGACTAGTAGCATCAATATAAATAGCACCACCATTAGACGCAAAATTACCAGTAAATGAGCAATATCTTAATTTTTGCGAACTTTCTGTATAAAGACTAGAGGCATAATTATACAAGGCACCGCCCTTTAAAGTCGCAGAATTGCCCGAAAATAAACAATCATTTAATTGAATTCCTACAGAATTATGATTAAAAATCCCACCACCATTAAGATTAGCAAAGTTGTTCATAAATGCACAATCCGACAATTCAAGAGAATATTCTCCACCAAAATTATCATTATACATACCCCCTCCTTCACCAGCTTCATTGCCTATGAAATCACAATAAGTCAATTTAACAGAAAATTCTCCACCAAAATTATCATTATATATACCCCCTCCTTCACTAGCTTCATTGCCTATGAAATCACAATAAGTCAATTCAACAGAAAATTCTCCATCAAAATTATCATTATACATACCCCCTCCATAAAGATTAGCAAAGTTGTCCTTAAATGCACAATTCCGGATCGCCATGTTGGAGCTGCTTCCCAACCCAGAAGCAATATTCATCCATCCACCACCAGAATTATTCGGAGACGATCCATCTGCATTCCCCCCGGTGATGGTAAAGCCATCCACTACCGTAACCGAGCTTACATTCTCCGTCCTTACCACATGATAGCTATTCCCTGTGGGCATATTATCCCCGTCTATATCCCCGCTGAGTATGGTTTCATATAGATCCCAATCCCGAGCCGATAATGAACTGCCTCCTGCTGGAAAACCACCCAGTACCACCACTCCGTCCGGGAGCCAGAAAGAAGTATCCCGGTTTGTACCGCCCGGTGTAGGATAATAAGTTCCCTCCGCTACAAAAATAGTATCGATGCTTCCTGAACCGGGGCAATCCTCACGGGCACGGAGTGCATGCTGCAGGTCTGTAAAAGCATCCGTCCAGGAGGTACCATCGCTTGCACCGCTTGCGGATAAATCAACATAGGCTACACCGCTAAAGTTATTGCAATCAACAGTTGGCAGTAAATCCTTTGTATTTAATGATGTATTTGAAAACAATTGAGAAGTCGTAAACAAAAATAATAACAAACAAAAATTATGATATTTGGGGAATATAATTTTCATCAATATAAATATTACAGGGCTTAAAACTAAGACAAATATACCACCACGTGTAGGTTAAAACATACAATAAAAATAAAAATATAAAATAATTTATTTAATTAAATAGAACACAACTGATTAAAACACAGCATTTTACATTATTTTTAAAAATAAAAACTATAACAAAGCAAATTATTAATATGTAGAAAATAGAAAAATTTGATTAAAGTTAAATTTACACAAAACACATATTAAATATTTGTAATATCATTGACAAACAGGACATTCCACATAAAAAAAATAAATACAATCGAAAAAGAAGATGACTATTTAGGCAGCAATTGAAAAGCTATTCTATAATACAATAATGTATTTAATTATATTTTTTCATGATAATTAACATATAAGTATTAAGGCTATAGAAATATCATGACATATACAGCTAGTATATATACCACCGTCAATTATTACAAAATATAGTCAAGCTGCAGTGAGCATGTCGAGATTCCATAAATTTTGCTGTCGAATTAAAGTGCACGACTGAATAAAGTTACTCAAAGAGCAACCAGATGAACTAAATATGACCGAGCGAAGTGCGAAGCACCGATGGTCGTAAATCGACCTACGGAGAGAGAGCCGGAGCCACTGTGCTCCGGATGGGTATGCCAGGATGAAGGAGCCACGACCACTGTGTCGTGGGTGAACGACCAAAATGCAAAGCATCGTAGACCGTTAATCGGTCTACGGGGAGTGAAGTCGCAGCCACTGCGCTGCGACGAGATTCCATGAAATTCGCTATCGAATTACATTACTGTCACGCCGGAGCACAGTGGAAATCTGTATAAATCTTATTGATACCTAGCCGGAGCACAGTGGCCAACCCACCCGAAACACGGAGGTTTCGGTTCCTTCACCCAATCGACATTTAGTCGATTGGATACTTCGTATTTCGTTCAGTCATCCTCATCCGATGGACATTTAGTCCATCGGGTTGCTCTATAGAGCAACTGCATTCGGTCACCCCGCCAGCGGGGGACATAAGAGATACTGGGCAAAAAGTGTGACAAATCCGGAATCATCATAATCTCCCCCCCATTCAAATTATTCAATCTGTTCATGTCCGTGATTTAACCTGAGGTATGGATGATTCCTGCCGACAGAAATGAATTCCTTCGTCCCTTCAGGACTTTTTTCGTGGAAGGCATCCTTTTTATAGGGTTTCACCCTATGCTAATAGACTATGTCCACTTCGACCAAGCTCAGTGCGCCGCTTTCAGGACTTTTCTCTTGTTATATTAAATTGGTTTGCTCAAAGCCACTGGCTAAAAACCTATCTAATTACGTTGCAGTCATGCCGGACCACATAGATATTGGTGTAAAATAAAAAAAGACTGTCCCCAACACGGAAACAGTCTTCTATATTTATATCTAAAAGGCTTTTGCCTATCCAAAATCATCAAAGGCAATGTTCTCAGAAGGTACACCCAACTCATCAAACATCTTCATACATGCATCCAACATTGGTCCAGGTCCACAAAGATAGTACTCAATTTCTTCTGGCTCTGGGTGATTTTTTAAATAATTTTCATACAAAGCATTGTGGATGAATCCCGTAAATCCATCTCCTTCTTTGTCATCGATAGATTTCTTAACTTTCCAATTGTCTTCTTCCAAGGCTGCAGAAAGCGCAATATGATATTGGAAGTTATCGTATTCGTCTTCAATCTTTCTAAAGTGATCGGTATAGAACAACTCTCTTTTGGATCGACCACCATACCAGTATGAAATCTTTCTATCTCTTGTTTTCTCTGTGTGAAACAGATGGAATAAGTGAGATCTCAACGGTGCCATACCAGCTCCCCCACCAATGTAAATCATTTCTTTTTTAGTATTTTTAATAAAGAACTCTCCATAAGGACCGGAAATAGTTACCTTATCTCCAGGTTTCTGATTGAATACATAGGAAGAACAAAGTCCAGGATTAACGGCTTTCCAGTTATTAGTATTTCTATCCCATGGTGGAGTAGCAATACGAATATTTAACATCACTATATTTCCCTCTGCTGGGTGATTGGCCATTGAATAAGCTCTAAATTGAGGCTCAGGATTATGCATTTTCAAATCCCACAATTTCCAAGTATCCCACTCGCTTTTAAATTTCTCTGGACCAGCCGGATCATCGGGCAAAGGTGCAATATCGAAATTTTTGAAATCGACGTCGATTTTTGGTACATCAATTTGAATATATCCTCCTGATTCGAAATCCAGTGTTTCTCCCTCAGGCAATTTCACTACAAATTCTTTGATAAAGGTCGCCACATTGTAATTGGATACCACTTCGCATTCCCACTTCTTGATACCAAATATCTCTTCGGGAATACCAATCTCCATGTTGTCACGCACTTTGACTTGACAAGCCAATCTCTCATGGTTAGCCGCTTCTTTCTTTGACAAGTGATTCATTTCTGTAGGTAACACATCACCACCTCCTGTATACACCTTACACTTACACATGGCACAGGTACCACCACCTCCACAGGCCGAAGGCAAAAATATATTGCGATCAGATAAAGTAGACAAGAGTGAAGATCCAGGTTGAATTTCAATTGGATTTTCTTTGTCGCCATTGACAACAATAGAAACCAAACCCTGTGGCACCAATTTCTTTCTCGCAGCGATCAACATTATTGATAACAATAAAATGATGACGCTAAATACAATCACCGCATATACAATCGGCATAAAATCAAGCAAAATAAACATGTATTATACTTTTAAAATTTCTTAAAATGCATTTGGATCAATACCGAGCAAACTCAAAAACGCTATCCCCATCAAACCAGTCAACAAGAAAGCCATACCTAGACCTCTCATTGGAGCGGGAACCGCTGAATAGCTCATTTTTTCTCGAATAGCAGCAATTGCAATGATTGCTAAAAACCATCCAAAACCACCACCAAGACCAAAAGCCACAGACTCTCCAAAGTTATACTCACGAGTAACCATAAAGAGTGAACCTCCTAATATGGCACAGTTTACCGTAATCAACGGCAAGAATATACCTAGGGAATTATATAATGACGGTGAAAATTTTTCTATAACCATTTCGACCAATTGTACCATTGAAGCAATAACTGCTATAAATAATATCAATCTTAAAAATGTCAAATCAGTACCCAAAATACCATCGGGACTCAAAATATAATTGGCAATTAACCAGTTAACTGGCACGGTAAAACCCAATACAAAAATTACTGCCAATCCCAATCCAAAAGCCGTTTTTACAGATTTGGACACAGCTAGATAAGAACACATACCCAAGAAATAGGATAAGATTAGATTCTCAATAAAAGCCGATTTGATGAAAATATTAATATACTCCATAATATTCTTATTATTTATCGTTACGAAACGTCAATTAATTTCTTATTCCATGCTCTATGTACCCAAATCAAACCAGCAATTAAAAACATAGCTGCCGATGAAATAACCATTAGGTTGTTATTTTGATACCATGAAAACCATGTACCGATTCCTTCTGTAGCTGTTGTATTAATTAAATACTCAGGTGAGGCCCCAATTAACTTTAAAGTTCCAAAAGGACTTCCAGCAAACAATGTTCCCTTACCAAACAATTCTCTAAAAAAAGCAATGATTAATAAGATAGCACCATAGCCCAATCCATTACCAATACCATCCAAGAACGATCTCCATGGTTTATTGGCCATTGCAAAAGCTTCCAAACGTCCCATTACAATACAGTTGGTAATGATCAGTCCAATAAATACAGACAATTGTTTGTATACTGTATAATTCATTGCTTTTAAGGTAAGTTCCACAACAGTCACCAAAGCAGCTATTATCACTAATTGTACGATCATCCGTACAGCTTTGGGAATATAATTCCTCAACAATGAAGTCAATAAATTGGCGAATGCACATACGAAAACTACTGCCACTGACATAACCAAAGAAGGATAAATCAATGTAGTCACGGCCAATGCAGAACATATACCCAATACTTGAACTGTTATTGGATTGTCGTCATTGATAGGATCCGTTAATAATTTTCTTTCCTCCGCACCAAAAAGAGGTTTTTTCTCCTCTAAAGGCTTTTGTTTAACTACTGTTTCAGCCATAATATTAATTTTTCCCTAATGATTGCAAATAAGGTTCATAGTTTTTAATACCATCATATAGCATATCACTTACTCCGTTACAAGTAACGGTGGCACCAGATATACCATCTACTTCATGGTCAGGCTCTTTAATCACGCCTTTAATTACACTTACAGACTGATAGTTTCCAGCCTCATCATATATCTTTTTCCCTTGAAATTGTTTGGGGAATGCAGGATTATCTTTAATTTCTGCTCCCAAACCTGGTGTTTCACCTTGGTGATCAAAACTAGCACTTACGATGGTTGTTAGATCGTCTTCCACAGCGACATTAGCCCAAATAGCGTCCCATAGACCTTGACCGCGAATACTCATGATATAATATTTTTTCCCACCGTTGGTATAAATATACATCGGATACTCTTGATCGGCTGCTGGTTTTGCCAATTCATCTTTTAATTTTATACTCTCAGCCAACTTACCGTCAACCGTTTCTCCTGCACTATTGATAACAAAAGCATTAATCTTATTTTCAAAGATTTCCTGTACTTCATCATCGGTTAATTGATCAACCGGTTTATCTAAAACCGGATTTACAGCTAACAAAACACTTCTTTTATTATATACCGCTTCATTTTTGTCATGAATAGGCTTTAAAACCGTTTGCATACCTGCTAGAACAAATGCCACAATCACTGTCATGATTAGGACAAATTTTACAATGTAGTTAGTTGAATCACGCACGTTTCAATCTTTTTTGTATGTTACCAAGAACAGTATAATGATCAATAAGAGGAGCAAAAGTATTTAAAAATAATATTGCCAACATCCATCCTTCGGGATAAGCAGGGTTAATTACACGAATTATCATCCCTATCATCCCTATCATGATACCATAAATTACTTTTCCAAAATTTGTTGCAGAAGCTGTAACAGGATCGGTTGCCATAAACACGATAGCAAACCAAAAACTTCCCATTAACAACTGATTATACCAAGGAACTGTCATAAACTCAGTCGCTCCCCATGCATTGAATATCATGGACATAAGAGCCGCTCCAACGAGACCACTTAACATTATTCTCCAACTTCCTATTTTGGTTATTAAAAGAATAGCTGCACCAGCGATGATCAATGGTTTTGAGGTTTCACCCACTGATCCTGGTATTGATCCCCACAACATTTGTGCACTGGAATAAACATCGGTTACTGCAGACCAACCTCCCTCATAGGCCAAAGCCAAAGGAGTAGCTCCAGTAAATCCATCGACAATGGTGGCCCCGGGATCAAACTGAGCCCAGCCAAACCATTCAAATATTGTATTACAGAACGAAGTCTGCCACCATCCGTAATCCGTTACAGCTCCTGGCATTATTTGATCAAATCCAGCAACCCATACTTGATCACCTGATATGGTAGTAGGATAAGCAAAGAATACAAAAGCACGGGCCAACAAAGCCACATTCCATATATTCATACCTGTTCCTCCAAAAGCTTCTTTACCTAAAAATACGGCAAATGCCACAGCCAAACACAATATCCAAATCGGAAGATCTGGTGGCATAATTAATGGAATTAATGCTCCTGATACCAAGAATCCCTCTTCGATTGCGTGGCCTTTTTTCCATGCAAAATAAAACTCAATTCCAAGACCTACCAAGTGGGTCCAAATAAATAAGGGCAAGATTTTGGTCAAACCAAAAGCCAATTTCAAGTGAAATCCTTCAAAGAAAGATTCATACATTCCCAAAGCCACAAAATGTTGTTGACCGATATTATACATTCCGATCAAATAGCAGAATTGCAATGCTAAAACCACGATAACCATCGTCCTTTTTAGATCAATTCTATCTTTGATATGAACACCTCCATCAGCTGTCACTTCATTTGGAGCAAATAAGAATGTAAAAAGTCCATCATACAATGTATGACCCAGACTCCCCTTCTTTGGTTCTAAACTTTTAACAAAATTCAGCAGTTTTTTCATGCTTTACGTTAATTTCTTCTGACTATTTGTAAAAACTAATTTATTCCTAAACTTCCTTCATCATAAAATCCAGCCCTTCGCGCAAAATCTTCTGCAACGGCTGCTTTGATGTACACACAAACTCGCATAAGGCCACATCCTCTTCTACCAACTCATAAATACCTAATCCTTCCATATTCTCTACATGTCTAGTGATTATAGACTTAAATAAATATTGAGGATAAGTGTCTACTGGCAGTACAGATTCGTATTGACCTGTGACTACAAAAGCACGTTTCTCACCATGAGTATTGGTGTCTACTTGATATTTGAAATCCTTAAACAAGAAATTCGGATAGGTTCTAGACGCAGAAGGTCTCATAGTTTGTGGCAATAACCAACCAAACATTTCATAATCATCTCCTTCATCGATGCAAGTCACTTGATCTTTATAAAAATCTAAGAATGCATTGTCTTCGTTTTTAGCCAATCCATGGAGTACATTACCTGCTATTATACGTTTGCTTTTATCGGACAACTCTTCTCCGAGAATTTCCTTAAGATCAGCTCCACTATAACTTTGGTAGTAACCACCTTTTTCGGTAGCCAGACCTGCTATATTAAATACTCTTTCTGCTCTGTATTCATTCTTCAAGAACATATTACCTAAAGTAATCAATTCTTGTATTCCAATTGTCCAAACAACATCACCAGCATTAATTGGCTTGATATGGTGGATTTGAATACCGACTAAACCAGCGGGATGAGGTCCATCAAAATAGTGAATATCTACACCGTGCATATGATCCAACTCTGCTGGAATAGCAGCTCCTTCACGACCGTCTAAACTCATATACACCTTGCCATCAGTCAATTTATTCAACACATTGATACCTTCTTGAATAGCTTCAAATCGACCGTTTATTTTCATCGCCATATCTCCAGCCAAAGGGGCAGTATCAAAACCAGAAATAAAAATATCTCTTGGCTCTTCATCTACTCCAGGTAGAATATTAAATGGACGCTGTTTAAACAATGGCCATCCGCCATTGGCTTTTAAAAACTCTCTTAATTCAGCTCGATCTACTTCATCTATATTGGGGCTATTCAAAGCCTTGAACTCTACATCTTTATCAGCCAATATAACCACTTGAGCGATAGAACGCTTAGGTCCTCGCTTCACTTCTACCAGTTCTCCACTCACTGGAGCCACAAAATTGACATTGGGATGACCTTTATCGTAAAACAAGGGTTGACCTGCTTTTACTTCCTGTCCTACTTCTACAATCATTTTGGGGATAGGGGCAATATTGTTGAAGTTAAAAGGCATTACAGCATATCTACTGCTGTGAAACTTTTTGATTTCAGAACTACTCTCTCCTTTCAACTTAATGTTTAGACCTTTTTTCAAGACATGGTTCTTGGAAGCCAACAAATCTTCATCGACGACTTCGCCATTGGTGTGGTTTCCAACCTTAACTGATAATACTTGAACCATACTATTACCAACTACTGCCACAGCTCCCAATACTAAAGCCCCGAGAATTAAAATAACACCAATAGTAACCACGTTACCATCTTTGCCTGTCTGGGCTAGAGCCATCTGTGAACTAAGCACAACGATAGATAGTGCCGATAACATTTTGGTAAATAACTGAACGAAAGAGGATACAACCTTCATGAGCAATATTAAATTGACTATTTAATAAATTATTTCGCAAATATAGAAAGGATTGTACATACACCCCCTTCATTATTTCATGACAGATTTATTTTAGATTTAATCTAAATAACTGTCGCATTAATTCGTTTTTCTTTTCAGTCCGCAAATGTATATATTAACCTCCGGATATCATAGCATAATGGTAAACTTATATAATAAAAATAAATATATTAATATTGAAAATATATAAGTGATACTATATTCATGTAATACTGGTATTATTGCTCAATAGTCAATATTCAAGTCGGATATTGTCCAATAAAATTTCAGAAAACTTTCATCTCATCAATAGACAAGATGGAATATAATACGAAATACATTTAAAATTGAAGGTAATATTTGGACTTGTTTAAAGTTTTTACTTCGTTAAAATGATTAGGCTATTGGATAATACTTGAAAATTAAAATCCTCTGTCCTTATTTTAATACTATGAAAAAGTAGAAAAATCTGAAGGTAATTCAGTAATGCATTTTGAGGACGTAGAGACGCAATGCCTTGCGTCTCCCAAAACCACCTAATTGAGACGCAAGGCATTGCGTCTCTACGTTAAAACATGACTGGCCCTTAAATCAATAGGATTTTAGCCACTGGCCTCGGTTCCTTCATCATTGACCGATTTACGGTCAATGGCTCTCAGAGCTTCATTCAGTCATAATCAGTTATATCCGGTCTACTTTAGATCGATTAACTTTCACCTTGATAATTCGCGATAATATTTCCCTGCTTAATCGACCTCATAAACGGCCGATAGATTCATTTAATTGATCTGAACCTTGAATTGGATCGAAGTAATGGGAGGATTGGTATTGGCTAATACATCAATGGTTTTATCTTGCAAGCCTAAGGGTTGATCTGTGCTATCAAAAATGAGTTCAATCTTTCCGCTTTTACCGGGTAAAATCGGACTTCTCGTCCAATCAAGAGTAGAACATTCACAGCCACTAGCCACCTCAATCAACAATGGTGCATTTCCAGCATTGGTAAATGGAATTTCTGTAGTTATCTTATCCCCTAATTTCACCGAACCTAAATCATAGGATGGTTTTTCGAATTTCATTAAAGGTTGCCCTTTTTGAGGACTTAGACTTCCCTCATCCTCGTTGTCCCTTTTTCGAACTTTATCCTTTTCCTTTTTGATTTGGATGGTCTGCGGACCGGCAATGATCTTAAATTCCGTACGTCTGTTCAATAGATGTTCTTCATCGGAACAATCGACACCATTGGTACAGTGATTCAGTATTAGATTTTCCCCATAGCCGACTGCCTTAATCCGTCCCGACTCAATACCTTTTGCAACCAAATAAGATTTAGCAGAATTGGCTCTACGCTGAGACAAATCCAGATTATAAGAATCCGTTCCACGGCTATCTGTATGAGAGGACAACTCAATGACCATGGTTGGATATTCCAACAATAAATCATAGAGGAAATCTAAGTCAGCCTCAGCTTCCATCTTAATTTTATCATCGTCAAAATCGTAATAGATATTATTTAGCCTTATCGGTTCATTCATGGCAATAGAAGTACTTTCTTCAACTTCTGGCAATTTCTTTAGTTTAAACACACCGCGAAAATCTTTAGATTCCTTTACCCCCACAGTATTAAATGCCACAGTATCAGAAACATAACCCTCTCTACTTACCAAAACCTGATATGCTTTATCGGCGTCTATGGAAAAAGTAAATTCATGTCCATCGGCATTGTATTGCACATCAGGCGAACCCCATTCATTGTCCACAACTGGAAAAATGGATATGCTAGCTTGATTCAAAGGATTGTCTCCATCTTGAACACTGGCCAACAATCGAATGATAATTTCTTTGTTGTCCAATTGATAGATATCATCACAACAAGTAGAACTCTGCACCGACCTTGTACCCTCTCTATTAGAAACCAAATAGGCATGATTGCCATTGATAGAAGGGAAATAATAAGATTCATCTAATGTTGAATTTACCCCTTTGCCTATATTTTCCACTTTGGCCCAAGATTCTCCCGTCCACAAAGCACTATATATGTCGAATCCTCCAATACTGGGATGCCCATCTGTACTAAAATACAAGGTATTACTGTAAAAAATGGGAGATATTTCGTTACCGGAAGTATTGATTTCTTCCCCTAATGGCACAACTGAACTCGCTTCTGTAGGTGAGGCCAATGGGCTATAGAATATATCATAGCCACCTTTGCTACCTCCTCCGTTATAGGAGTAGAATAAAACTTCTTTACCCAATATGCTTCCCAAGGAAGGATTCTTTACTATACCATTGACCGGAAGGCCATTAACTCTCTTGGGTGAAGACCAACCTCGTCCGCTAGATGTAGAATGATAAACCGTACTCGATGCCAGTTTGGACCCGTGTAAGGTGAAATAGGTAAAATACATTCTGCGTCCATCTTCTGAAACGAATACATTCCCTATATGCCCCTCCTCTCCTTGCAATATGCCATCTACAGCTTGAGCTTTTTTGGTAAATTCTCCGCTGTCATTAATTTTAGAGGTAAATATTTTGGCTTGCATATTTAATTCATCATCTCCTCGCTGTAAGAGTTTATTTTCCCCAAAGGAAATAAAATACAATTGTCCGTTGGTTACTGGAACTGGACTGGTTTCAGAATTTCTAGTATTCAGTTTTGTCCCTACATTATTTACTTCAATATTATCTGGACGCTTCAAGGATTCGGCCAGGGTAATCCCTTTCAATTCCAATTTTGCTACCTGAAGTATGGAATCGGATTCAGGTTTGGCTTCGATTTCTTGAAATACGATGGCGGCCTCATTGTATTTGCCGTTGGCTTTTAAAATTTTGCCGTAATTCAATCGAGCGGTTTTATAAGAACCAGCTGCGTGTTTATCCAATAATCGTCTATGCCATTGTTCTCCTCGTTTGTAATCCCTAACCGTGTAATACAACTTAGCGATCAATGCCAAGTACTCATCCGACCTCGATTCACGGTATACTTCATTATACCATTCCAATGCATTGTAGTAATCGTGATTAGCATAAGCCGTATCTGCAGCTTCAATTTTAAATGCTAATGGTATTTCCGACAAAGGCTGTGCACTCACCGATAGAGCGCTAAAAAATAGACTACAAAAAAATAAATATTGAATACTTTTCATTTTTAAAGCTTTTCCACAAGAATTCAACGATAATTTTCCCCTCTTTTATATTCGTTTCGGTTATCGTTTTCCTTCTTATTTATATTATGATATCTTGAAAGCGTTTATTGAATTAAGAACATTTCTCAAAATCATTAAAATGGAGGACAGAAAATGACTTCCTTCACTTTAGGTCGCTTAAATATCTTTCCAATATAAGTTAAACCGATTTCAAAACTTTGCGCTGGTGAGAGTTGACTGGTGCCATAATCGTAAGCTATACCGAACCTCCAACTTTTATAATCTACTCCAGCTAATACCTGAACCGCATCTCCTACTCTATATCCCAATCCTCCTACCAATCGAAAATCACTCTCAGGAGTTACTTTGTATGCCAATCTAGCCTGACCGTATCCGAGGAATAAACTCTCTTTAACTTGAACCACAATAGCAGGTTCAATATCCATTTGTGGATTGACCATAAAAGACCCGTCTCCATGAATATTTATTTGCATGGATTCTTCTTCATTCCCATTGCTAGTCAATTGGTAATCAATCGGCAATATATGTCTTACCCCAAGTCCAAATCTCACCATGTCGGTTTTATTGACTTTTGAAGTAAACATTAAACCAGCTCCAAAATCTGTACCTCCAGAAGCATCAGTACTCAGACTTTGCTCTCCCTGACCTTGATCTTCAAAAATATATGAAGAAATATCTCCGATCTTTTTGCTGACAGATCCTCCACTTAAGCCGATGGTCAATACATTTTTTCTCTGTTTGTCAAGGGCTAGATGATAAGACAATGAACCACTAAACCCCGTAGTAGATAGTTTTCCTATCCCTGCTCTATCTTGATAAAAATTTACCCCTACTCCGATCCAATCCTCTTTTTTCAAACCTATCGCCAAAGGAGCATCCAAGGTAATGGCTGGTGTAGAAAACTGATTAGGTAGGATATTGGCCCATTGATCTCTGTAAATCGCCGTAACTCTTATCGAACCATTATAGGCACCAGTATGGGCAGGATTTAACATAACAGGTTGCAAATCATACCTGGTAAAATGAATATCTTGACCTTTAGAAGGTGTGATGATAAAAAGAAAAAGCGTAATAAAAACAAGTATAAATTTTAATTGCATACGATCATATATTACTTATAATTTCAAATATAGTATTTTACAGATTTATTCTATCCTCATTTATTCATAAAATTAAATCTTAACTAAGTAGACTCGGTTTTTAAGCCCTCTGCAAATTCCCTATTTCCAGTAAAATACTTGTTATTTCTGAAAATTTAATTAAAATAAAAAGATACGTTTTGTAATTTATGATTTGCTTTTGCTCAGTCGCTGGCCAATTGATCTAAAAAATCGATTCACCCTTGTCAAATCCAAAGACAACTTTGAATCATTAATAGCTTTGTACAACAGAAATATTGAAATGGGGAATAATATAAACAACGGTAGATAAGCCCCTAAGAAGGAAGAAATCCGGAAACTCTCTGCCGTCTTTCTAAAGGTTATACTCAACATGATAAAACTGATAAAAAATATAATGGCTATAAGCAAGGAATATCCAAATCCCCCCTTCCTCACAATAGACCCCATTGATCCACCGATCAATACAAATACAAGACAGGATAATGCCAATACAAACTTATAATGTAATTCATAGGTCGACTTTACGATCTTAATACGATCGGACGATAATTGCTTGGATCGGTATCCCAATTGATCTTTGGCGCTTTGAACACTGCTGCGCAAGGAACCTATCAAATCAACAGAATGTCGAGATGGTATAGTTTCTACCAGCAAACTATCCTTGGGTAGGCTGTCGATAAAACTAGGGGATAGATTTACCCATTTAAGTGCATACTCCGAAACAGTTCTTTTAGTGGAAGTAGCTTCTGACTTAGCTGATTTAGATGTTTTAACAGTTTTTGCATCCTCTTTCACTTCCTTATCGACCACTTTTTTAGCTTCATTCTGACTACTATCTCCGGTGTCGGTATCCACCACCATAGTGTTTAAAACTTCAGCCGTCGAAGTATCGAGATATTCCCCATTCATCTTTGTTCCATCGCGCTTAGCCAAACTATCTTCAGCCATCGCAGTACTATCCAATTTTTCCTCTGTATTTTGAGTTGAATCACTTTCCTCCAATGCTCTCTCCTTCAATATTCTAGACTCCAAAAATGGTAGATCATAAGACATTTCCAATTCTATGCGATCTTTTACAATTCGCATTCTGGATTCTGTAGAATCAATACTAGAGATTAACTCCCTAGTATTCATGGTTTTCTGATGATTTTTAAAATAACTTTCGTTTGTATTTTTTAATTCAAAAGCCGACAAATCAAAGACCTTTTGGTATTTATCAAAAGAGGTAACCATAAATGGTTCTTCAACTTGTTTTCCTCGGTTATATCTCTTTACTTCTTGGTATTGTTTTCCATCATTTAGGATTAAGACAAAATATTTTTGATCCGGGGTAATAATCATTTCCCCATCTTTGGCCAAGATCATATTCGAAGTTCCTTGGTATTGACTGTTGTAATCATAGAGAATGACATCTTTTATTTTTGAACCGTCTTCACTTTTTTCTTTTACTCTAATACCATAACCATCAAAAGCCGTGTTAAATATTCCCGCTTTGATATTTAAAGTGGGTTTCTTCTTAGAAATATCGTAGAGTCTACTTCTAGATTTGACATTGGCCACGGGAATAATGTACTCCGAGACAATAAAGGAAGAAATAGATACAAATAAAGCAAAGACGAAGGCAGGAAGCATCATGCGTTGAAAAGAGATGCCTGCGGACTTGGCGGTAGCCAATTCATATCGCTCGCCCAGTGCCCCGTAGACCATAACACTACTAATCAACACACTAATCGGCAATGCCATAGGCACAAAGGTGAGAGATAGATAGAATATCATTTCCAAAACCGTTAAAAACCCAACACCTTTCCCTGCAATTTCATCGATATATAAAAACATAAATTGCATCATCAAAACGAATACCGAGATGAGGAATGAAATTATAAATACCGGAAATATTTCAAATAATATAAGTCTATCTAACTTTTTCAAAAAAATACCTTTTTATTGTGTAACAAAAATAAGATAATGTTCGTCAAATTTATGTAAATGAATTACAACCAAATTTTTAATGAAGAAGTTTTTCCTCTTCGTGACAAATTATATCGATTTTCATTGGGCATCGTTAGAAAGAACGACATAGCCGAAGATGTAGTACAAGAGGTATTGATAAAGGTGTGGGACAAGCGTGAAGATTGGGTTAATTGGAAGAATATTAAAGCAATGACATATACCATCACAAGAAATTTGTCCTTGGACAAATTAAAAAGTAAGCACAATCAACTAAAACCCATGTTGGATGGTTTTGATACTGCAGCAGATGGAGACAGTCCAATGGGTGAATTGATATCGAAAGATGTCAATGCCATTGTCCAAAAAGCCATTTATCAATTAAACGATGTCCAGCGAATGGTCATCCAACTCAGAGATATGGAAGGCTATACCTATAATGAAATAGCCGACATAACCAATCTGACCTTGGCCCAGGTAAAAGTCAATCTGCACAGAGGTCGATTGGAATTGCGTAAAACACTACAAAATATTTTGTAATGACAACTAAAGAAATAGAACAAATCATCGAAAAATATCTCAACGCGGAATCTTCCATTCAAGAAGAAGAGTTATTGAGATCATGGATAAGTCAACAAAATGACCTCCCTGAAGAATACCGGTATTTAAAGGATATGTTTGGATATTTTGATGTTCAAAAAATAAATACATCTATACCTAATTTTGTAAATCCAAGTCAAGAAAGACCTGTTATTCAAAAAAATAAAAGAATAATAAATATACAATGGATAGGTATTGCCGCATCGATACTATTATTAATTGGTTATTTTACACTTTTTAATAATAGAAATCTACAACCATATACTAATGATACCTTTGAGGATCCAACTGTAGCCGCTGAAAATGCAGCAGAGGCATTGGAGTTAATTGCCTATCAACTCAACAAAGGCAGTGCGATAACCAAGGAAAATGTAAAAGATTTGGAAGTCATCAATAAATATATAAACATTTTTAAATAAAATTTTAATCCTAAAATAATGAAAAACAAGGTAATTGCTGTTTTTATTCTTCTTTTAAGTGTGGTATTTCTTCAAGCCCAAAATAAATCCGTCAACGATTTTTTTGAAAAATATAAAGCAGACTCCAGTTTCACCATCGTCAACATCAGTCCCAGCATGTTTTCCATCATTTCGGGAATGGATATAGAAAGTATGGATGCCGACGTCAAAGAATTGCTAAATAGCATTACAGGGTTAAAAATTCTGAGTAAAAATGATGGCAATAAATATTATAAAGAAGCACTACAAATGCTTAATAACAATCCTATGGAAGAATTAATGTCCATTAAAGAAGAGGATAGCGAAGTGCTGATCTATGGAAAAAACGATGGCAATCAGCATCTTTCCGAAGTTATTATGTTGACCTTAGAGAAAAACAACTTTGTATTAATGCAAATTATGGGTAAAATTTCATTGAGCCAACTTTCGAAATTAAGCTCTACCTTTAATCGTTAAAAATATTTAATTTTAATTTTCTATCTTAGATATACATTAGAATTCAGGAAAGCAAATCTATGGAATTTCAAAATTTAAAAGTTACTACACAGGATCAAATCGTTGTTTTAACCATATCTCGACCTCAACAATTGAATGCGTTAAATAATGTAACCATGAACGAATTAGAACAATTCGTCAACAGTATTGCATTGGATAAACAGATAAAAGGTTTGGTGATTACTGGCGACGGCAATAAAGCCTTTGTCGCTGGAGCAGATATCAAAGAGTTTACTGAATTGGATGTCAAAGGCGCTGAATCGATGGCTGAGAGAGGACAAAAAATTTTCCAATCCATTGAAGACCTCCCCTTCCCCGTAGTAGCAGCGATCAATGGATTTGCCCTAGGTGGCGGATTGGAGCTCGCCCTTGCTTGTCACATCAGAGTAGCTGGCAGCACGGTTCAAATGGGACTGCCAGAGGTAAAACTGGGAATCATTCCGGGCTATGGAGGCACGCAGAGGCTAACCAAAATCATCGGCAGAGCCAAGGCCATTGAATTTATTGCCTCGGGTGAAATGATTGAAGCCCGAAAAGCTAAAGAAATGGGTCTGATCTCCCATGTAACTATATTGGGAAATGAATTATTGAAATCTATTGAACTTATTCATTCCATCACAAAATATTCTCCCAATACCATGTCCAAAATCCTGAAGGCTACGGCTATAGCAGGTAGTAAAAACGGATATCAGTATGAAAGAGAAGCCTTTGGAGAACTTTTCAATACCCAAGATGCCAAAGAAGGTATTCAGGCTTTTATTGAAAAAAGAAAGCCGTCCTTTAAAGGATTTTAAAACTGGATATATGGTTGTGGATTAGCACCGACAACAATAATCTAGGTTATGCTATGTCATTCGGACGGCACCGTCGAGACGGATAACACTTCCATTGATCATGACATTGGTCAATATCGATATAACCAATTGACCGTATTCTGACGGCTTACCTAATCTATGTGGAAAGGGAATTTGTGCGGCTAAGTCGGCTTGAACCTTGTCGGGAAAACTATCCACCATGGCCGTCTTAAAAATCCCAGGAGCAATGGCATTTATCCTGATTCCGTGGCTAGCCAATTCTCTGGCTGCAGGAAGAATCATTGCATTGACTCCCCCCTTAGAGGCCGCATAAGCCACCTGACCTATCTGTCCTTCATAACTGGCAACACTAGATGTCAAAATAATACAACCCCGTTCTCCATCTGGGTATTCAGGCTCGTTCTCTAAAAGAATAGGGGTGATAGCATTTACAAAGTAAAAACTACCTAGGAGATTGATCGATATCACCTTTTCAAACAGAGAACCGGAATGAGAACCTTTAGTCTTGCTATAAATCTTGGCCGCTGGTGCTATTCCCGCACAGTGAATACCTCCGTGAATATGGCCCCAATGTTTCTGTCCCTGCCTTAAAGTTGTAGTCAATAAATCATTTTGAGATACATCACAGAGGTGTTTTGACAATACTCTAGGGGAGTGATCCAATAAATCGAGGCCTTCCTTAGAATGGTCTATTGCCATAACCATTCCTCCCCTACTCAATATATGTTCCACCGTTGCCATACCCAATCCAGATCCTGCTCCAGTAATGGC
The DNA here is from genome assembly GCF_021729155.1 of Membranihabitans marinus. Classification (GTDB taxonomy): domain Bacteria; phylum Bacteroidota; class Bacteroidia; order Chitinophagales; family Saprospiraceae; genus Membranihabitans; species Membranihabitans marinus. Next base: position 24,382 of record NZ_JAJQYA010000039.1, read on the forward strand.
AAAAACTTTATTTTTAATCTCCATATTCCATGATTTTCGTATTGATCTAAGATAGGAAATAAAACAATGGATCTTTAGTTAAAATTGGACAATTGAAAAGATACAACTCCATTGGGAATAATAAATTCATCATGAGTGTCCCAAATATTCGTACTTAGGTAAAACAACATGAGTATCCAATATAAATGTAAAAGGCAAAGACCAGATATATGAAATGTATTCTGAATTACAATAAAATCAAAAATAATAGGATTAGAACATGGTTTTCACGGGAGATAAATAAGCCATTTTAATAGTAATAAATTCAGTCATGCTTATGATTACTCCTAGTATTTCACTATAACTATGTTTTTATTTTAATCGATTTAGCCATTGCGACCTCATAGTATTAGGATACATTGTAAAAATTCCGTCCTGGTATCACCGATTTATCTAATATGGCAAAATGCCATCCATAGTCAACGAACCATGGTTCCGATACTGATGGAAGACCATTCGTGTTCAATATCACCGGCATAGAATATCGCTTAAATCAATATTTTAGGTGAAAAAATAACTATTGTAACTGGCAATACTTTCCACTCAAAAATACCATAATGAAGGCTATGTTAATAAAAGGGGTTATACCAATTTCATTTATATTCTTTTTTACACCAATAGCTCCTGCTTAGTTTCATTACAGACGGGCCGACAATATATATACTTCAGTCTGATCAATTTTCAAACTAGTCCTAGATTATTGCTTCCCCTGCTTACTGCCATCTCTTTTGCCCCCATGCTTGGCGCTCTTCGGAGGACAAAAAGGTCCAGGCCACGATGCGGCTAGATTTGTTCCCTGTGCCCATGGCTATGGTTTTGAGTTGGAAGATGTCGGTTTTGTCCAAGAGTTTATAAATGCGTTCTACATTGGATTGTTTGGAGACCAGGGTGGTAAACCACAGACAATTTTTGCCTATAAACTCACTTTCTTTGATCATATTGATGATAAATTGGTATTCACCTCCAAAATAAATCAGTTCATTGTTGATTCCTGAAAAATTGAGGGTAGGCGTTTTTTCTCTTTTCCCTGAAAGGTTCTTTATTTTTCTTCTACTTCCTTTTTGAGCCTCCTTCTTGGACGAATGGAAGGGAGGATTGCAGATGGACAGATCGATCTTTTCATCTCTTTCTAAGATGCCTCTAAAGATGGATTTGGGATTGTTTTGCAATCTACAGCTGATCTTATTCTCTAATTGAGGATTGGAGTCGATAATTTGTTGGGCTGACTCCAGCGATTTCGAATTTACATCACAGCCTATGAATTGCCAATCGTATTCTGTGACTCCGATGATGGGATAGATACAACTGGCGCCCACACCTACATCGAGACAAGTAACACGATCACCTGTGGGAATAATTCCGTCGTTGTTCTCAGCCAGTAAATCGGCCATATGGTGAAGGTAATCGGCTCGTCCGGGAATGGGGGGACATAGATTCTCATCGGGAAAATCCCATTTTTCTATCCCATAATAATGGTGAAGTAGGGCTTGGTTGAGCAATTTAACCGCTCTGGGATTGGCAAAGTCTATGGAATCAGATCCTTGTTTGGAAGGTTTTACATGGTTTTTTAATTCCGGGATGGCTTGAATGAGGGCCTGTAGATCATATCTTTCTCGGTTCTTATTGCGAGGGTGCAGCCTGGTTTTGACTTGTTTATTGATTTCTTGGGACATGATATCTTGTATATAGACGGTGTATTATTCTTGACCACGGATTCGATAAGGCCTAATATATTAGGACAACGATAATGGTGTTGGCCAATGCTGAATTCTGAACCCTAAATGTAGTTCTTTTTTTTATAATAGTTGGATGACCGAATGAAGTTGCTCGAAGAGCAACCAAAGGTCGTAAATCGACCTTTGATGAGGGAACCGAGGCCTCCCGGCCGAGGCGTGACTGCCCCGTAATTCGAAAGATTTTTAGCCACTGGCTTCGGCGTGACTGCAATGTAAATCGTGAGGATTTCCCCTTAATCTTTTATGTCGTCCTTTCAGGACTTCTTTTCAAGATGACAATTAATTCATAGGGTTTCACCCTATGCTGACATATTTCGTCCTTTCAGGACTTTTTTATCAAGCTGATTTGGCGTAATTACACTTCAATTCGGCAGCGAATTTTCACTGCGTATACGCGTGATATTTTAATGCATTTGAGGACGTAGAGACATGACCGAATGAAGTTGCTCGAAGAGCAACCAAAGGTCGTAAATCGACCTTTGATGAGGATGACTGAGCGTAGTTGCTCTTTAGAGCAACCATTGATCCTTAATGGATCAATGGCGAGGATGACCGAATGAAGCTCGAAGAGCCAAATGCCTTAAATAGGCATTTGATGAGGGAACCGGAGCCACTGTGCTCCGGCGTGACTGCCCTGTAAATTGAAAGATTTTTAGCCACTGCACTCCGGCATGACTGCCCTGTAATTCGAAAGATTTTTAGCTCCGGCGTGAATGCCCTGAAAATTGTTAGGTATTTTACCACTGGCTCCGGCGTAGTATCAATAAAATTTCATGACAATCTTTACTGCGCTCCGGCGTGACTGCCCTGTAAATTGTTAGGTATTTTACCACCTCGCTCCGGCGTGATTACCCCGTAATTCGAAAGATTGCCGTTAATTTTAATATATTTCGTATAATACACTGTAAGTGATTCACATAGGTCCTACTTGATTCCTTATGATGGTAGGTAAATTTAAATACAATTGATTATGGTCAAAATAATATCAACTCCCAATTGTGGAAACTCACCCAAGATGGAATTTATCAAACAATTCAATATTGACTTTGCAGAAGGAAACATATCCTATTTAACCGACAGAGTGACAGATGATATAATATGGCAGATCATTGGCGATAAAATTATAGTGGGCAAAACCAATTTTGTAAAAGCAATGGAGGAAATGAAATCCATAAAAGTATCAGAATTAACCATCACCCAAGTTTTATCCCATGGAAAAGTAGGTGCTGCGCATGGAATAATAACCCTAGACAATGGAGAACAATATGGGTTTTCTGACTTTTATGATTTTCATGGAGCAAAAGCCATCAAAATAAAAAAAATCACTTCCTATAGTATAAAATGCAATGATAACAAATCAGTCTAGATACAGAGAAACAGAAGTCAGACCGATATAAACCAGAATCAAAATTTTGAATAGATTAAAAATTTTCACCATATCTGTTTTTTAGGTATCACAGACCTCGACATTCAAATATAATGCTAATATATAACGGTTTATATCAGTAAATTTCCTATAAAAACCTAAAATTTCTTAATTTTATATATTGTAATCTAATATTATTTGTAATCTTTACGTTTGAAAAATAAAATCTATTATGACATATAAATCAAAAAGCAAGACTTACCTCCTTTTAGCCGTAGTATTTATGGCATTCGTTTTTACAAGTTGCAATAGAGGTTATGGCTGTCCTGGTGAATTTTCTTTAAGCTTTATTTTAAACTTATTTTAGTATAGTTGGTTAGCCATATATGAAAAATATTAAAGAATTACAGTCCACTGAAGATTTGGATCTTTTGATTGAAAGATCTAAAGAAAAGCCACAAATTATTTTTAAACACAGTACGAGTTGTAGTATTAGTGCATTTGTAAAAAACCGTGTTTACAAACAGTTAAAATCAGATTCTCAAGATCTAGATTTCAATTACTTAGATCTTATTCAATATCGAAACATTAGCAATTTAATCGCCGATCGTTTTCAAGTGATTCATGAATCTCCACAAATTATTGTTGTTTCAAAAGGACAATCTATCTATAATGCCTCTCACTTAGATATTTCTATGGACGCCCTACCCGTTGTTCTAGAGAAAATATCATAACCAAAGTTTTACAAAAATATACATACCCAAGATATCTTTGGACGAAATTTTCACTGACTATCTTGGGTTTTTGCTCTTCATAGAACGACAGTGTCATAGTCATATTTACGTGACAATATTTTACAACTCCTCCCCCTTTCCTACAACCATATGAAATTATCAGACCAGTAACATAGAATTATTTTATGGCTACAGCGGCAGGTAAGCTACAACTATTGCACAGACACCTATACGATACTATCTCCCCTTACACACGAGGACTAATTATCAGTTACTTTGTTTCCCGTATTTTTAATAACACAGGTCCTATTGTACGAAATACACAGATATAAAACCAAGTAATATTATAGATTGCCTAGAATTGATATTTAAACTATGGAAAATATTATTCTTTCTATCGGTATGAATTTAGAAAAAACTAAACCTTCAGTCAATCTGCGATCAACGAAAAGAATCCAATCTTATCTAGTTTCAACTCACCTAGTTTCAACTCACCTAATTTTAACTCATCTTGTCTAACTCACCTAGTTTTAATTCTCCTAATTTTAACTCACCTAATTTCACCTCACTTAGTTTTAACTCCTCTAAGCTTAACTCACCTAATTTTAACTCATCTTGTTTTAGCTCATCTAGTTTCAACTCACCTAAATTCACCTCACTTAGTTTTAACTCCTCTAAGCTTAACTCACCTAATTTTAACTCACCTAATCTTATACAATGATATCCAACAGAAATTTCCTTATTCACGGCAGTGATCTTATGCTATGGATTATAGGACATTCTCTAAGATTGAATATAATTCGGTGAGCAAAAAAAGATACATTGATAATAGTTACCCTCTCCATCGATAAAGCAATCCCTTCCCAATAAATACAATCAAATCATTCGATTATTCTATAAAGTTTTTACATAATACTACAATAGAGAAATACAAACCTAAGTAATCAAGAAATAAGAAAGCCGCAGAGAAATAGTAGTAAGCCACAGTAATAGGTTATGCCTCATAGAATCTACGAAAATCTACATATTCTAAACTTACAATGAAAACAGTAAATCTCCCTTGTTTCCCCTGGTTTTCTCTAGTTTCCACAAGAGTTACTTGCGTCCACTTGAGTTAATCGAGCCCCCTAGAATCCAATAAGTCTAAATGCAACAAGTGCAACAAATCCTCTTGTTTCCCCTTCTATCGCCTTGTTTTCTCTTGTTTCCGCATGAGTTCCTTGCGTCCACTTGAGTTAACCGATCCACATAAAATCCAAAGAGTCCACATAGATCCACTTAAATCCAACGAATCATCTTATTTACTCTTGTATCACCTTGTTTTCTCTTCTTTCCACATGAGTTCCTTGTGTCCACTTGAGCTAATCGAGCCCCATAGAATCCAATAAGTCCACATAGATACACTTACGTCCAATGAATCCTTTTGTTTACTCTTGTATCACTTTGATTTCTCTTCTTTCCACAAGAGTTACTTGCGTCCACTTGAGTTAATCGAGCCCCCTAGAATCCAATGAGTCCACATAGATCCACTTAAATCCAACGAATCATCTTGTCTGTCCTTGTTTCACCTTATTTACCCTTGTATCACCTTGTTTTCTCTTCTTTCCACATGAATTCCTTGCGTCCACTTGAGTTAACCGATCCACATAAAATCCAAAGAATCCACATAGATCCACTTAAATCCAACGAATCATCTTGTTGTCCTTGTTTCACCTTATTTACTCTTGTATCACCTTCATTTCTCTTCTTTCCGCATGAGTTCCTTTCGTCCACTTGAGTTTATCGAGCCCCCTAAAATCCAAAGAGTCCACATAGATCCACTTGAGTCCAATAAATCCTCTTGGTTCCGCTTGGATTTAATAGAGACCAACGAATCCTTATGGTTCCGCTTGCTCCCCTTAAGCCCACCTATAATTCGACTGTATAATGTTATACACATTAATAAACTAAATACTTCAGTATAATATCAATTTCTTACTTTCCACTAATTAAACAAAATATATGGCATGAATTGGCTTCAATTTAAATTCGATAAATGACCAATGATATTGGCATCAATCAGTTATGTCATTCATAAAATAAATTTCAATTCTCAACCTTACAATACTTTTCATATCTTTCACATTGAAAAAAAGAAATAATGAAAAAAATAGCATTACACTGGCAAATTTTGATTGGAATGTTTGTAGGGATTCTAATTGGATTTGTGGCAGTACAAATTAATGGTGGAGATTTTATAGCGGATTGGATAAAGCCTTTTGGTGCTATATTTATCAACTTATTAAAACTCATCGCAGTACCATTAATTATTGTATCCCTACTCAATGGTATAGGTGACTTACAAGATATTTCTAAGTTATCCAAAATGGGGACAAGGACCATCCTTATTTATATATGTACCACAATAATAGCTGTTACCGTAGGTTTAATAACCGTAAATACTTTTGGACCGGGATATAAAATTAAAGAAGAGACCAGAAATAATCTTCTTGAAAATTACGCCTCTGATGCCAGTGGTAAAATCGAAATGGCCATGAGTCAAAAAGACCAAGGTCCTCTTCAACCTTTAGTTGACATTGTCCCCGACAATATTTTCAGAGCCATGACTGAAAATGGCAGTATGTTACAGGTAATATTTTTCATTATATTTTTTGGCATTGCATTAATTCTAATCGATCCCAAAGACGCAGCACCGGTCAAGGCATTTGTCAAAGGTGTCAATGAAGTCATCCTCAAACTCATTGACATCATCATGTTGGCAGCCCCCTATGGGGTATTGGCCTTAATGGCTTCATTAGTTGTCGAAGCACCGAGTTTAGATCTTTTTCAAGCATTGTTATGGTATGGATTCTGTGTAATTTTGGGCTTGGCCATTATGATATTTGTATTTTATCCTTTGGTTGCCAAAGCCTACACTGGCTTTAGTTATCGTTCTTTTTTCAATGGCATATCTCCAGCCCAACTCCTCGCCTTTTCTACGAGTTCTAGTGCAGCTACCTTACCTGTCACCATGGAGCGTGTCACAGAGCATATGGGAGTGGATGAAGAAGTCAGTAGTTTTGTACTGCCCATTGGTGCGACCATCAATATGGATGGCACCAGTCTATACCAAGCCGTAGCTGCTGTATTTATTGCCCAAGCACTGAATATCGATTTGACTTTTACAGATCAAATAATGATTGTAGTCACTGCCACTTTGGCTTCTATAGGTTCGGCCGCAGTTCCAGGTGCCGGTATGGTCATGTTGGTTATCGTCCTGGGTTCTGTAGGCATACCGGAGGCCGGTCTTGCATTGATATTTGCGGTAGATCGTCCCCTAGACATGGCTAGAACCGTAGTCAATGTTACAGGAGACGCCAGTGTGTCTATGATTGTCGCCAAATCACTGAATAAATTAGGCATACCACATCCAAAAGGTTTGAAAGATCACTATGTTCCCCCTTCAGAATAGTTTTCTAAAACAAATTTTTACGCCTAAAGAACAACAATAGGATAAGAGACAATCCTATAGACATGCCCACAATAATATAGAAGGCAAATGGATGATTGCTCAAGGGAAGACCTTCGACATTCATACCGTAAAAACTGGCTATAAGTGTGGGCAACAATAACACAACGGTAATTATAGTCAATCGATTTACAAATAAATTCAGGTTATTTGAAATGATAGAAGCATATGCCTCCATGGTACCATTTAAGATATTGGTGTGTATATTGGCCATCTCAAGGGCCTGAGAATTGTCGATAATAACATCTTCGAATAAGTCAGTCAATTCTTCGTCATCGCCAATACGCAAGAAGTCCGTCCTCTTCATTTTCATCTTTAACAATTCGTTGGAGCTTAAAGAATTTATAAAATATACCAAACTCTTTTCAATCCGAAGCAATTGCTTCAAATCCGAACTTTGACTACTGTTGTACAATTCCGACTCTACAAGGTGTCGCTTTAAATTCAATTTCTTCAAACAAGCCAAAAAACGAATCACAATTTGCTCGAATAATCGCAATACAAAAAGAGCCCCATTACTGGGATCCCAATCCTTTACTCGGCTTTCAATAAATCGTTGCAAAATAGGATCGTCTTGACCGGATATGGTAATAATATGATCATTGGTCAAGATAATGCCAATAGGGGCAGTAAAATATACGGCTTCGTTTTCTTGGTCTTTTTCATTGATAATGGCTGAATTCACCAAAATCAAACGAGCTTCTTCTTCACGCTCATATCTTGAACGTTCATCAATATCTAATGCATCGGTAAAAAAATCGATAGGCACTTCAAAAAAATCTGCCAGTTCGTTGAGCTCATTGGGAGCAAAGGGAGGCTTGATATTAATCCAGCAACCAGGCTGTATAGAATCCAGCTCTATGACTTTTCCGCTTTCTTTGATAAGGTATTGGATCATTGCTTGTCGATTCCATTATTTGAGTAAATTTTATTCAAGTACAAGTATAAAACATCTCGCTCACAAAAAAAATTTTAATTTCTAACGACGATGTAAATTTATATTTAATTCACATTTGACCTTTATCGAAAAATTTAATAATGCGAAGCGGAGCATTGAATTTGAAAAGGCAATTTATTATCGCCTAAATTCCCCTATCTCTATTTATGGACTTAGGTAAAACGCAAGGTTTTGGAAGGATTTATTTTGGACAATATCATGGCTGGTAAAAACATAAAAAGAAAACACATCAACAATGTCAGCACGTTGATAAACAATATGAATTCTAGGTTAAATTCTATTGGAACGGCGTCTATATAATAATCGGCTTCTTTTAGTTTAAACCATTTCCATTGCTGTTGAGCAAACCCCAATCCCAAGGCCACAAAGTTGCCAATTCCCAATCCAATTAAAAGTATTCTCAGCGCCAAATAAATGAAAATACGTCGAATTTTTGCATCGGTTGCTCCAATGGCTTTAAACAAACCTATCAATTGCACCTTTTCCATTACCAAGATAAAAAATACGGTGACCATATTGATAATACATACAATCAACAATAAGCCAATAATGATTTTTTCATTGGTTTCCTGCAAACGCACCCAATTAAAAATATCGCTAAATAGTTCTTCTATACTATAATTAAATAGTTCTGAAGGGATTATATTTTCATAAATAAAATTGTCGTATTCTGCAATATCTCTTGGGTCGTCCAGCACTATTTCATAACTGGTAAATTCTTTATCGCCAAAATTCAGCACTTCCGCTACATCTTTCCGCTGTACGAAAATTATTTTTTCATCATATTCCAATAACCCTGTATTATAAATACCAGCCACCTTAAACCGACGAGGAATTTCTTTACCGTCTCGTACAAAATTTAGAATTAAATATTGACCGATTTTAGTATTCAGTTTTCGATTGATTTCCTCAGACAACAATACAGATCGAGGCTGAACCATAAAACTATCTAGACTGCCCTCAACCACAAATTTTCTAAGAACGTCGTAGGGATAGTCATCGTCAATCCCTCTAAGGATACTCCCTTCCAACTCGGTATTATTTTGCAATATCACAGGATACTGTATAATCCCTGTCACTGATTTCACCGCACCTATACTGCCTTGTGAACGCAGGTCAACTCCTTTGATCTCGTCAATGGTTTGGTCCGAAAGATGAATGGCTTCGGCATCAAAAAAATCATTCATATAATTGGCGCTAATATGAATATGACCCCAAAAATTATATATTTTATTACTGATCTGATTTTGGAATCCATTGGTGATTGCACTGGTAAGTATCATCACTGTTACACTGAGGGCTACACTCAATATACCCAACAAGAGCATAAATCTTGTAAATCGCGCGCCTTGCCCAACGCCTATCTTTTTTGCTATATACCAAATGTGTTTCATAGAATGTTTTGCAATTTGGTAAATTCTTTAGATTTTTGGCAATTAAATGTGATATTGTTTTCAAATAGTAAAAATAAATAAAAATGACCTTTTTAGAAATAATGAAATGGCGAGGAATGATTCAAGATGTGACACCAGGTCTCGATGAGTATTTAGCCCAAAACAAAACCAAGGCTTATATTGGATTCGATCCTACTGCCCCTTCATTAACCATAGGCAACTATGTGCAAATAATGTCGCTTACCCATTTTCAACAAGCTGGACATATTCCAGTGGTTTTAATGGGAGGAGCCACCGGAAGGATTGGAGACCCCTCATTCAAGGACGAGGAGCGCAGTTTGAAGACTACAGAGGAAATCGAGCGCAACTTACAACATCAAAAAGAACAATTTTACCGCATTCTCAACTTTGAAAGCGGAGACAATAAAGCGATAATGGTCAACAATTATGATTTCTACAGCAATATGAATGTCTTAGATTTTCTAAGAGATGCTGGAAAAACATTAACGGTGAACTATATGATGGCCAAAGAAAGTGTAAAAAAGAGAATTGAGACCGGTCTCTCTTTTACCGAATTTAGTTATCAAATGCTTCAAGCCTATGATTTTCAATTGTTGTATCAAAACTATGGCATTCGACTGCAAATGGGAGGGTCTGACCAATGGGGCAATATCACATCGGGCACGGAATTTATTCGTCGCAATTTGGGAGAAAAGGCTTACGCACTAACATCTCCCCTATTGACCAAAGCAGATGGGTCCAAATTTGGAAAATCTACAGAGGGGAATATTTGGTTAGATCCAGAATTGACTTCACCGTACAAGTTTTATCAATTTTGGTTAAATGCCGACGATAGAGATATCGAAAAATACATTAAAATCTTTTCTCTCAAACCAATATCAGAATTGGATGAACTCCTCAAAACGGAAACTGATCCAAGAAATCTCAAACGCATTCTTGCTGAAGAATTGACGATTAGAATTCACGGTGAAGAAAACTTCAAAGGGGTGCAAAAAGTTTCGGAATTGTTATTTAACAACAAAGTCGATAAAGATTTTATCCACCAATTGACACCTTCCGAATTAAAAGCTATATCTGGTGAAATCCCATCATTTACCATAGCCAAAGAAGAATTAACCTCTACTGATCTTATCTCCTTGATCGTCGGTGAAGACAAAATTTTTAATAGCAATGGAGAAGCGAGAAGGGCCATTAAAGGAAAGGCCTTAGCCGTCAACAAAGAAAAAGTAACGGATAATGAATTTAAGTTGGATCTTTCCCATGTTCTCCAAGGAAAATTTGTATTATTGGAAAACGGTAAAAAGAATAAGTTTATCGTAGAAGTCCAATAACACTATGAGTAAAATCGGAAGAAAAAAATTCCTAAAACAACTAACTATTGCAGGCGCCACAGGTGGTCTTGCCCTAGCTTGTGATACAGATAAAAAACAGGTTGTCAATCAACCCAATATTATCACGGAGAAGAAATACAAATGGTACATGGTCACCACTTGGCCTCCAAATTTTCCCGTCATCGGTACAGCTTGTAATCGATTTGCCGACAAGGTAAGGGAGATGTCCAATGGCCAGCTCGATATTAGAGTTTACGGGGGCAATGAATTGATTCCACCATTGGAAGTCTTCGATGCCGTGAGCTCTGGAACATCTCATCTGGGACATGGAGCTTCATACTATTGGACGGGAAAGGTACAATCGGCACAGTTTTTCACCACTGTTCCCATGGGACTCAATGCATTGGAACAAACCACTTGGATCAATCACGGAGGTGGAATGCAACTCTGGCGAGATATATACGATCGATTCAATCTTATTCCCTTCGTTTCTGGGAATACAGCTCTTCAAATGGGAGGATGGTTTAACCGAGAAATCAACAGTGTAGATGATTTCAAATCACTGAAAATGCGTATTCCTGGTTTGGCGGGAAAAATATTGAAAGACTTAGGTGCAACCCCAGTTTTGGTAGCTGGAGGTGAAATATATACCAATTTGGAAAGAGGGGTTTTGGATGCCACAGAATGGCTAGGCCCATATCATGATCGATTAATGGGATTTCACCGTATCGCCAAATACTATTACACACCTGGTTGGCATGAACCGGGCAGCACTTTGGAAATGATCGTCAACAAGGAGGCCTACCAATCATTACCCAAACACCTTCAAACCATATTGGAGGTAGCCAATGGGTATTTGAATGATTGGATGACTACGGAGATGCTCTATAGAAATGCCCAATCCTACCATGAATTAATGAATGAATCCAATTTGGAAATAAGACAGTTTAACGACGATATTTTGGATTCACTGCGGCAAAAAACCGACGAAATCCTCGATCAAATGGCTGCAGAAGATGGTGAAATTAAAAAGGTCTACGATTCTTTCCTAGATTTTAAAAAGCAAATGAAAGCCTATAGTTCTATATCGGAAAAATTGTACTACAATAAAATAAATAGCTAGAATATGATACAGCGAATAATTCAATACACAGCCATTATTTTCATAGTTAACCTGTTTTATGGATGTTCTTCTAATGAAAATCAAAATCAATCTAATAATAGCGAAAACATGAACAATAAAAAATTTCACGCCTTTGTAGGCACTTACACTGCATTTGCCACCAATGGATTGGAAAAATCTAAGGGAATATATTCCATCTATACTTCACCGGAAGATGGATCTATCACTCTAGATACCTTGTCTTACGCCGTAGATAATCCCAATTTTTTGGCTTTATCTGCGGATGAAAAATATCTCTATGCTTCTGGGGACAACGACACAGCCGAAACGATTAAAGGTGTAATTCACGCCTTTGAAGTATTAGAAGACAATACCCTTCGATATATCAATACCCAATCTTCTTTGGGCAACTCAGCCTGTCATGTCGCTTTGGACAAAAATAATAAATTTGCCTTTGTAGCCAATTACAGCAGCGGAGTATCGGCAGTCTATAACATAGAAGCAAATGGTGGTTTATCTGCCCCAATACACAAGTTTGAATTTGAAGGTTCTGGTCCGCATAAAAATCAAAAATCTTCACACCCACATCAAACCACGATATCCCCTGACAATAAATTTGCCTACATCCCAGATTTGGGAACGGATAGAATCCATGCCTTTAGAATATTATCCGATGAAAACAAAGTTGTAAAAGCTGATATCGAAGACATCACCCTTCCTCCGGGATCGGGACCTAGACACATGACCTTTCACCCCAATGGCAAATTTGCCTATGTAATCAATGAACTCAACAGCACTTTGCAAAGCTTTGAATACGATGCAGAAACTGGATTTTTAAAGAAAATTGCCCTGTATTCCACCTTGCCTGAGGGTTACGAAGATGTAAGTTATTGTGCGGATATTCATATCGATCCTAGTGGCGAGTTTTTATATGGTAGCAATAGAGGACACAATTCCTTAGTCGGCTATAAAATCAACCAGAATACTGGAGAATTGGAGGTCATAGGACATTATTCGGTAGAGGGCAATTGGCCAAGAAATTTTGCCATCAGTCCGAATGGTGAATTCGTATATGTAGCCAATCGGAAAACTGGAAATATCACTACCTTAAAAAGAGATTTAACCACAGGACAATTGAGTTTGGTAGATTCCAGCTATCAAGATATAAATGAACCAGTCTGCGTATTATTTTCCAAATAAATGTTTTACTTTTAGGGTGATAGGATATTTATAGAGAATAAAAATCGATTACCCGATGACACAGAATAGAAGGAAGTTTTTAAAAACGACAGCGGCCACTTCACTGTCCCTCGGAATAACTATGCCTAATTTGTTTGCCAACCAACATCGGAAAAAGGAAAAGCGATTGGGTATAGCTATTTTGGGTTTAGGGGGGTATGGAGGAGGACAGGTGGCTCCAGCGCTGTTAGAGACAAAGTATTGTTACTTAGCTGGAATTGTCACAGGTAGTCCAGAAAAAATTCCCGAATGGCAGGAAAAGTATAATATACCAGATAAAAACGTATACAATTACGACAATTTCGATTCAATAGCCGACAACTCGGACATAGATATTGTCTATGTAGTCACTCCCAATGCCCTGCATATGCCTTTTGTTCTAAGGGCAGCTGCAGCTGGTAAACATGTGATATGTGAAAAGCCGATGGACATATCATCGGCAAATTGTCAAATAATGATGGATGCTTGTAAAAAAGCAAAGCGAAAATTACAGATTGGTTATCGTCTGCGATATGAGCCCAGACATTTAAAGTTAATGGAACTGGCTAAAACCAAACCTTTTGGCAAAATTCAATCCATAGATACCAATTTTTCATTTTACGGAATCAACAACAGCAATTGGAGATTTACCGACCCAGCTCTTTCGGGAGGAGGTCCATTAATGGATATAGGAATATATTGTTTAGACGCTTGCCGGTATGCCACAGGGTTGGAACCTTTATCTATTACTGCCCAAAAGTACAAGACCGTCATGGACAAATTGCCGGGAATGGAGGAATCCATATTTTGGCAAATGACATTTGATGACGGCATAGTCGCCAATTGCGGGACCAGCTATGTAGCGAGAAGAAATTATATCTGGATATCGGCAGAAAAGGGCAATTACGGTATAGAGCCGGCTTTCTCCTACAGAGGCCTTGTAGGCAAGATCAAAGATCAAGTGATGGAGGATACTTCTACCGTACGACAACAAGCCCTGCAAATGGATGCCTATGCCCAGAATATACTAATGGATACAGAGGTTGTTGCCTCTGGAGAACATGGCAAACAAGACATGATTTATATAGAAGCCATTTATGAAGCAGCGGAAACAGGAAAAACCATATTGTTTTAATTCCCGAATGATGACTGAACATGACCGAATGCAGTTGCACGAAGTGCAACCCAATTGATATTTAATGGATTGGGTACTTCGTACTTCATTAGGTCATATAATGTATTCGGTCGTACTAATAATATCCCCCGCTGGCGGGGGTGCCTGAAAGGCGGGGGTGGATAAATATTAGTAAATTAAATTGACTTCCGATGTAAATTGCTATCACTCCATAACGTAGAGACGCAATGCCTTGCGACTTAATTAGGTTGTTTCGGGAGACGCAAGGCATTGCGTCTCTACGATATGGCGTCATTGCACTTTAATTCGGCAGCAAAATTCCCCTCCATTGGAGGGGTGTCAGTTGAAAACTGACGGGGTGGTATAGATTTTAAAATGGACAGAATAAACCTATCAAGATTCTGATTTAGGATATTCGATTAATACCACAAACACCAGTTTTTCAAATAACCCATATACGAAATTTATATATCAAATATATATCATAACGCTGATAATCAACTCATTAAACACCCACAACTAAAATTTTTATTTAATCGATAATCATCATGTCGGATCATTAAATGCTTTGACATGATAAATCAACCATTGTCTATCAGAAAAATAATCTATTCAGCTAACCATGTCCACCGCTGAGCCCAGTCCATGAGAAAATCTTTTCTATACTTTGAAACGGTCTTAGCGCCTTGTTGGTCAGAAATAAAGTATTCCGCCTCTGGTCGATCTCCATACCAATGTTGCCCTAGCGAATAATCACTCGCCCCTCTTTCACCAGGCCAAGGAACGATACTCACAAATTGCCCTGTTAAATTATTTAATTCCTCAATTTGACTCTGAGTTTTATAGGAGGCTCTCTCTGGTTTCTTAGAAGAATATCGTACTCCATATTGTCCATTTCCCAAATAATATCCATGCCATATTTGCTTGGATATCTCCATTTTAAAACATACTGAATCTTGAGGTATATCTATTCTAGGTCCTGGAAAACGCCACTCAATAATGGCATAAGTAGAAAGCGTATCATCAACAGTTGTATTTCTGTAAAATACACTCCGAGAACTATAACCCATCCGGGTAAATTGACCACCCCAACTCCCCCCTGTTGCATCATCAGAATCACCATCCATAAGATAGGCCAGCGACGGTGTATCGCCCATTTTTATCTGACCATCATAATAGTTTTTAAAAGCCTTGCCCATCACTCCTTTACCTTGAATATAATGATCATAATATCCTTTACTCGATATATCGGAAGGAAAACCATCATCCATAAACCAGCCTCGATAAGTCGCATTGGCTTCTATAATCCAAAGATTGGGATGATGATCCGCTATATAGTTATAGGCATTAGCACTCCACTTTTTATTCGGCCCACCAATCCAATATACTTTTATACGATTTACAATCGTCGAATCATCGTGTAAAGCCTGAGCCAAATCTTCCAATCCGCCCCATACCAAAACCCAAAGAGGCTGATCACTCTCTTTATTGGCACAGTGAATAATATGGTTAGAGCCTTCAGTAGATTGGCCATATCCTTTATAATTAGCTAGTTCTGTGCCTCCTTGTTTACATACTTCTCTCAATGAAGTTGGAGAAGGAAAATCTTTAGAATGCTTTTTTAAGTTTGGGAAATCTTCCTCATATAAATCAATTATATCCAAAAAATCTTGTTTACGTCCCATTCCATAGGGTGAAGAAACCAAGCCTTCAATTTGAAATAAATCGGCATACATCAACAAATGAATCATTGATTGAAAATCATCAGGGTCTGTACCTCCAATATCACTACTTATTAAAATCCTCGGTTTTATCTCTTCATTTACTTTTGAACTACAGGAATACAATACCGATATGGAAGCAAATATGGGGATGAAAATAAATACAAAGATGTTTATATTTTTAAAAAGAACACTTTCTTTAATCATATCTAAATCATTCAATTTTAACTAAATATAGTTATAATTGAATGATTTTACTATCGTTCGCCAATAAAAATTTCGGGATTAACCAAAGGTTCTTTCTTATAATTCCAAAATAATAAAACTGCATATCAAGGCATACTAGGGTGATATCTACTCCATAATTATCCCTGAGATTGTATGACAAAGAACTTCCTATAAATAGGATATTCCACCTTTTAAAAATAATTCTGTCGCAGTCCGTAGACTGCAACAGTTTCAACCATTATCATTTTATCTCTAATCTCGGTCGCCACTGATCGTGACCAGAAATTTCTGGAGTATAAAAGGATTGTATCTTACTCCGAGGCATTACAAACTGACCAGACCGCACAACACCCAATTCATATTCCAAAACATGTTTACCTTTTGGTAAATGTCGAATAAAAAACATAGCCTTATCCGGATCAAAAGTTTGATATAGTGACAATCCATTAATCGTTTTGAATCCACTAAAGGCAATGCCTTCATCCAATCCAGGCACCAAAGGATCGGAAACATAGACATAATCCAAATCGCGATCGGTTTCCAATAAAAGTTGTACCATTATTTTATCCCCCATTACTATTGTATCTCGAGAGGAAGGTATAATAACGCTCTTTTTGATATCCAATGGGCTATCCTCCACGATAACAACATCCTCAGGTTGGACTTCTTCTATCCATTGAATACCTAGCCAAACTGGTTGTCCACCTAAGTTAACGGCGTGCAATGTAGATAAATCCCTTGTGGCAACATCAAAAATAGAACCTCCCCCCCTATTGGAATCGGAATAAGTCTTATGAGCAGATTGTAACACAACATTGCCTGGCATTGTTAAAGTTTGTGGCGTAGCTTTCATAGCAGCCAGCATTAAATCGAATACAGCTGGATTCTCGTGCCAATCATTTGTCATTTTTTGAACGACAATCCAATGAACCGCACCTTCATTGAGCTGACTAATTGAATTGAGATTTAAGAGATCCATTATACCAGCATGTAAGTATAAATAGTTGGCTTGAGAACCCCTGAAATTATAGCGCCAATACGTTCCCAATTTCTTGGACTGTATCGCATTGTCGACAAATGATTCTGCAATTTTTAAACTGAACTCGTGATCGTGTAAGTAATGGGCAGATTTCCCAATCTGTACTTGCTGCATCCAATCCACTGATGTCCATTCTGCATAGATTACCTTCTTAATTGAATCCCAAAAATCTTGATGAATGTCTTGGATTTCATACTCATCCATGTACTGGGATCTGACTTCAAAATAGTTTAAAAAACTGATTCCAATTTTATCTTTGCGTTCAGGATCTGCCTTCGTCAGTGTTGTCCATCTCTCAAAATTAACCTTGTCTAAATACGAAATGGCATTTTCTATAATACGGGGCTCAACATTATTATCAATATTCAAACTCTCAATTTTGGCCAGTGAGGCCAATAATCTCAAAGTGATATAAGGATCTGATGGCCACCCACTAATCCATGGAAATCCACCATCGGGATTGACTGCTACCATCCATTTATCAAAATTTTGACTAATGATATTTCTCATATGGTTGTCATCAAAATACAAAGCCATCATTTGCATTTGCTCCTCCATTGAAGCATTTTGTTTGACCCATGGCGTTTGTATAATAGGCTGATATTTGGCCATGGACTCATCGCCTAATCTCCCTTTTAACTGTCCCAATGACTTCCAAGATTGATACAATTCTTCAAATCCTGGAATTTTTTGCCCTATATACTGCCCCAGTGTAGCATATAAGTAATTTCGCAACATTTGATCCGTGGTCCGCGGTTGAGGATTATCCAGATATGGCAAAGACTTTAACAATTCCACATACATATTGTCAATAATTCGCAATTTTACTTGTTTAATTTTGGAATCAGTGGTAATTAATTGGTTAAACCTATAGGTTTCTCCAGGCTTCAACACCACCATATCACCGCTAATAATGTTTTCTTTCGAAGGCAAAATATCAATATAGTGTTCTACTTCATCCCATTGATGACCTGAAGTATTCATGAGTTTAGCAACCAAACGAAGAGCATCCTTGGCTTCTGCATCAGCTTCTATTGCAAAACTATAGGACTTACTGCCATTTGCCGGTATTTGATAAGATTGACTATCCATTTTATGATGGACTGAAGAATCTGGCCACATCCCCATCTGACTCAATTCTAATACCCCATTAATGGGCTTTGATGTAGTATTGAATATTGTGTAACGCACATTCACTAAATCCCCTTGACGCATATATTCTGGCAAATACGACTCTACGTATACATCTTTCTTGGTTATCAAATCAAATGAATAGGTTGCCGTAGCCAATGCGGTGTCGTGAGCCAAAACTAAAACTTTCCACCTCCCGATTTTATCATTGGTAGAAAAGGGAATGGATATACTGCCATCTTCAGCGGTATGAAGCTTGCCTACAAAAAGCAAATTCTCACTAAAATCACTGCGTTTCCCACCTTCTTCACCCCCTTCTACTTCAGGAGATGGTGGACTGGCAACCATGTCCGTTGCTGCAGCTTCACTAGCCACCTCCATTAATCCCCCATCATCATTTCTGCTCATGGATTTGGCCATATACATTGTACCGCGCACAGGGTATTGCAGCCCAATATTTGGCAATTGCGGTTTGTGAATCCGTGGCACATCGATCGGATTGTCCCAGTAATTATTCTCAAAACCAATAACTTGTGCCAAATTAGTGGACAGAATATTCGCATGGATGTAGGAATTAAATTTTCTGAAAAAATAATTCTCTGTAGTCCATTCATTGGCTTTGTAAGCATCCAATGATGCATCGTAAATAGCAATGGCAACTTCCGATGGTAGACCCTGGCCATACACATCTACAATATTGAAATCCAATGAATAATCCTTATTTACATCTAGGGAGTCCAAACCGTCATTTCTGATGATTTTCAAACTCTTTTCTCTCCATGGAATATCTATAAAATAGGACTCAATCTTGGTTCGGTTATACAACTGACCAATCACTTTAATAGGAATACCTCCCAAATCACTAGCCCGCAATTTTATCTTATAAGTCTGATTGCCTTTCAATGATATGATCTTCTCTTCGCCACTGGGACGCACATAGACCAATAGCAATTGTTTCAGTTTTTTGTGCGTATAAAAGCGCAATTCCACCTCATCACCTGGTTGGTATTGATCCTTATTAATATCAACTACAAATGGAGAATGCATTAGATCGAAATCTTCATCATCATAACCAAACAAATATTTTTGGTCAACTGATTTTCCGTCATCTTGAACCACTTCGATTTTATAATAACCCGGATTTTTGATCATGGCATCAATCATCAAATCCAAACTTCCATCCAGATCAATTCCCTCTTGATACACCACAGTTTCGATCTCCCATAGCTCCCATGTTTCCATACTGGGTTGGGGAACAGGCATTATATGGGAATCGTATTTTTCCAGTGACACTATAGGTTGATCGGGATTGGCCCATAATCTAGGTACCATATATTTCTCTGGAAGTCTAAGTGAAGACACTACGATTTTTCCACTCCACGGGGTTGGATTACCCAATCCATCTTTGGCCTTTAATTTTATAAGTCCACCACTATTCAATTTCACTTGATCACTGACATCAATTGACAGATACTTTTTATTTTCATCCACTGGTGTCAAAACCGATGTCTCTTGGATTTCTCCTGAGAGCGCGGTTGCAGATATTGAAAAATCATAATTATACGATGACCAACCATCATTTTTTAAGGGTATAATGGGTTCAAATTGGAATTCAAATCGCCCATTATCATCAGAATTCACCTCTGTACTAAACAACAAAATGGGTTTTTCATTTCCGGGATAATAAAACCATCGTTGCTGTTGCTTTAAATAAACCTCAATCTTCACCTTTCCTTCTTGTATAGGAAATCCCGCATACGTTTTAAGATATCCGAAACCATTGACCGACTTTGGAGTCATTTTAATATCTTCTGCGTTAAAATGGATCTCGTAATTAGGTCTTTTATATTCTTCTATTAAAATCGATTTTTGCCCTGACAAATTACTAGACAATGTCCAGTTCCCCTTTAATCCCTGATTGGGAATGGGAATAATAGCGGTGTAAGAACCCCATTCATCGGTGGTCAAACTCTTTTTCCAAACTTCTTGACCATTGGCATCTCTCAAATACAAATCGATGGCCTTATTTTTTAATAAATCACTTGTCAAACGATTTGAAGAGACGACTAGCCCCTTTACAAATATTTTTTGACCGGGTTGATAGATGGCTCTATCCGTATACATTACCGTTTTTGTATCTTCGTAGTTTTCAGAAGGATACCTTCTTCCGGTATAATATCTAGGACTGAAATAGATATCTTTTTTACGCACTACTTTTACGTAGGTAGATTTGCCCAATCCTTTGTCATTGATAATAAATCTGCCACCATCGACCTTGGAATGCATCATGGGCACTGGTCGCCCTAGGTCACCATAATTGGATTCGAATAATGCAAGTTCAGCATTCTTTATAGCCGATCCTGAAGTCCGATCCAATATGTGCATCTCTTTTTTCTCTTCCAATTGGATATCGATAACATTGATATTGGATATTTGAAATAACTGACAACCAGCAATGCGAAATCCGGAGGATTCGGTATAATAGTATAAACCATATTGGCCATAAGATAGATTTTTATCCAATATATATTCACTGGAATGACTGTCATAGTCGCCAAGGTTATTGAGTTTCACGGCTTTCTCCCAAATGACTTTCTTGCCTTTTAGATCACTTATTATTTGATTTTCATTATTCCTTCTCTGATAATTATATTGCACAAATTCCTCTGGTGTCAACTTAAATAGCTGAAAATTAACATCATCAATATTTCGATAATTAATATTGAATAACACCGAAAGTTTTTTGGGATAGGCGTACTCCATTTCTATCTGAAGTTCTTTGGCCAAAATACTCTTTAACACCTGCTGCAATGCAGCTACATCTGAAGGCAAGGCAGTATTAGAAAACAAAGAAAGTCCCGAATCAACTATAGACTTAGCGGTTATATAATCTCCTTTACCCTGAAACAAAATTGCTTTTAGATAATAGGCTTTTAATATATGAGGCTCTTCTTTATAGGTAGTCATTAATCCATCCAACAAGTTGACATATGGAGTATCACTATTAGTAGCGAATTGACCATGAACTAGCTCTGCTCGTTGTAAGACAATCTCTAGATATACCTTGTAGTCTTTTCGGCTGAGGTGAAATTGCTCCCAATCGCTATAAGCTTGAAGTAAATCGATGTCTGCGGAAGGATATTTGTTGTCGGATTCAAGAACAGATTGCAGATCTTCACTGAAATAAGAGGCTTTTCCATCTTCTCCCATGGAAATTTCAGACGGAATACCGGAATACCGTTTATTTTGTAAAAATTGAATGTTTCTATCCATTAATAAATCGTATAGGGTAGGTAACCAGGTATAATCTAATGCTTCGTCATCGGGATAAACAGATTGGAATTTAGAAGATTCAATGGTTTTTAGTCCTTGAGGCTGCACACTCCTCATGTACAGAGATTTCATCTTATCGATAAAGTTTGCCTCAGACCACAGCGACAGATCATCGCTCGAAATCGATGAAGTATCCGTACGATTACTGATTTTATATCGATGTCTTTCAAAATACAGACTATACATCTCGGCTGTGTAACTATCCAAAATAGCTTGCAAAATGGAAGAAGTTGGTTTCTTAGATTCTACTGCCTGGATCATGCTTAGCAGAGCTTCATCATCTATATAATAGCTACTATTGACCATGACAATTAGAGATTTTATCACAGCGGGCACATTCTGAGACTGAATAGCTTTATCAAAAATCGCTTGAGACAGTGTATAACGACTTCCTTGTTTGCCTTCTTTGGATAATTCCTCCAGTTTTTGCCAATCAGAAGAAAAAACATCGTCCCAATGCAAGTCATCTGTTTGCTGGGCCATGAGTGAACAAAGGGAGAACATCATGATGGAGGAAATATATATTTTTACTAATTTCATAGACTGGGTTTTGACTTATATACCAAATGCATTTAGTATTATACGTATTACATTCTAAAAGATCAAGATAATTATATAAAAAACGAAATTATCACATAGGATAATATAGCCATTTTAATGGATATTATATCTTGACACAATCACCTTTAAGATGGAATGAAACAAGAAAAAAATCAAAATAAAAACACAATTAACAAGATGATAACAATATAGTGTTTTTAATAGAATCTCTGTATATCGACTTCTGTGGGTAATTCTTGATTTTTAAATACAAATTGATAAAATACATTGGCGAAATAAGGAATTAAACTGGTTCCTTTTGAGCCAAATCCATTAAATATAGCAATAGAATGGTTGCTAGGATGATACCCCATAATTGGTCGACGATCTTCGGTGGCAGGTCTAAAAGCAGCTAGATGACTCCGTACTTCGTAGGGTGATTTCATCATCAAGTCGAGATGTTTTATTAAGTATTTTTTGCCTCCAGCTGTAGGTTCTTCGTTGTCACATTCCCATGTATTATAACTTCCCACCCAAAATTCTTCCCCCTCAGGAATAAGAAATAATCGCTGTTTCAGAATAGAATCCAGAGGTAATTGAGGACTGGACAATTTGAGAACCTCCCCTTTATTTATATTAAAGCCAGGCCATGTAAACCCCCTACTATCAGTCGAATGTGCTCCTCGAGCTAATATAACTTTATTTGTAATATAATCTTTGTAACGGTGAGAGGATTGACTTTCATCTAGAGATTCAATCTCAAAATTATCTTCATACCATATACCTTTTGATTTCAAAAAATCTATACCTCGATCCAAAAAAGTAATCGTGTCTAATTGATATCCTTTAAAAACATAGCCCAAATCAGGGAAGGAAGTCAAAGTCTGAAACAAGGTCAATTCATCTGCTGTCATTGGTCTACATAATTCGCCATAATCACTCAGTTTGGCATCGAGATCATTGACCAATCGATGATCGGTAATCGCCCGGTATATATCAATGGACTTAAAAAAACGAGAGTTAAATATTTTCTCCCAATACTGATATTCTGACACAAAAACAGGCTGCAATTCATCGTATAGCCAAGTCTTGACAAAGCGCCGTCCAGTAATGGGATTGATCAAACCAGAGGCAATCCTCGAAGACGAATGTTCTTTGTATTTATCTATAACAATAAAAGAGAGTCCCTCTTTATAAAATTTTAGCGCAAGATGTAGACCAGCTAATCCTCCACCGACTATGATGACATCAATGTTATTCTTCACTCGTGGATAATATCTGTGGATCGTATTTTACATAGATGTGAATCCATACTGATCGAGCCAATCTGAAAAAATAGACAAAAGTAAGTGCTCCAACAGCAATAATAATCATCATAGCCTTGTTAAATTCCATGCCCATGACGAAAATCAAAATGGCACCAATGGCAAAGAACAACCAGGCCGTCATACCATAGCCAATAAACATTGCTCCATAGAAAAATCCGGGCTCAGGAAAATAATTTTGATTACATGTAGGACATCTTTCAGGCATATCGAAAGATTTGGATAGACTAAAAGGCTGCACAAACAACTTGCCTTTTCTACATTTTGGGCAGGTCATTTTAAATATAGAACGTAATAATCCCATTATTATTAATTAATTAAACAGTAAAAAATTGATATGCAAAATTAACTATTTAAGCCGATTCAAATAGTAATACAGTATAAATATTCTATATTGATAAGAAATAGACCAGCATTTAGGTAAATATGAAAAAAATCAAAAAAGTACTAATTGCCAATAGAGGAGAAATTGTATCAAGAATTATCTCAACCTGTCGTAAAATGGGCATCACTTCCGTCGCTGTATACACAGAAACCGATGCGGAATTGCCCTATGTCGGTGAAGCTGATGAGAAATATTTGTTGCAGGGCAATAGTATCGCCGACACCTATTTGTCTATAGAGACCATTATATCTATTGCTGTACTCTGTAATGCCGATGCCATACACCCCGGATATGGATTTTTAAGCGAGAATCCAAGATTTGCGACTGCTATCGAGGAAGCCGGATTAATGTTCATTGGTCCATCGGCTCAAAGTATGGAATGGATGGGCAATAAAATTTCAGCTAAAAAATTGGCTCTTGATGCCGAAGTCCCATTAGTACCTGGTGATGCTTCTACCATAATCCATCATCAACACGCACGAAATGTGGCCAATCAGATCGGCTATCCAGTACTCATAAAAGCAGCAGCTGGAGGTGGCGGCAAAGGTATGAGGAAGGCGAATGATGAAACTGAATTAATCCATTACATTGATTTGGTAAAAAGTGAAGCAGAAAACGCATTCGGCAATGGTGAAATATTCATTGAAAAATTTATTGAAAATCCGAAACACATAGAGATTCAAATATTTGGTGACTGTGATGGCAATATTGTCCATCTATACGAAAGGGATTGCAGCATACAACGAAGACATCAAAAAGTAATAGAAGAAGCACCCGCAATGGTTCTGTCCAAGGATACAAAAGCTAAATTGTATAAATCTGCTATTGAACTAGCCAGAAAATGTAATTATTTCAGTAGTGGAACCGTAGAATTCTTAGTAGATAAATATCAAAATTTCTACTTTTTAGAAATGAATACCAGATTACAGGTTGAACATCCAGTCACAGAAATGATCACCGGTATTGACTTAGTAGAATGGCAAATAAAAGTGGCTGAAGGAAAACCTCTTCCTCTGTCTCAGGAAGAAATATCTTCAACCGGTCATGCCATTCAATTGAGAATCTATGCAGAAGATTATACTGATGGCTTTACACCATCACCAGGGGAAATTATACATTTTGAAATTCCAACTTCTGACAGGGTTCGCTTAGACAGTGGATTCAAATCCGGTAATTCGGTTTCTCTTTATTACGATCCAATGATAGCCAAACTCATAGTTTGGGGTAATACGAGAGCAGAAGCCATATCGACCATGCAAAAAACCATAGCCTCCAGTCGAATCCAAGGCATAATGACAACTATGGCCTTTGGAGATTATGTACTGACGGATGAAGAGTTTATCACTGGAGAATACACCATAGAATACATATCATCTGTCTCCGTAGATCAACTTACGGCTAAAGAAAAGCAATTGGGTAAAATAGCAGCTTTATTCTGCCAGGAATACCTAGCCAACCACAATAAAAAGGCTTTTTTAGGTTGAGTAATGCCCTAATTATCTGATTCAAGCGATGGATTTTATGATTCAGCAGTGAATTAATTGTGTCGTAATCTTTGTCATACCATCTGTCATTGATTGAATTCAAATACAATTGTAAGTGACCAAGCAACTATGTCTTTGTGCTATAATTAATCGAGATGAAGCTTTTGCAAAATGAACAGCTTAATTTATTGGTTTTATCATAGAATACGAGGTCATGCTCATTCACACCCACGACACTATGGTCGTGGCTCCCTCATCAGATGAACATTTAGTTCATCGACTTGCTCTTTCCTCACCCACCCAATGCGCAGAGGCATAGGTGCCTTCATCCTATGTAACTTCATTCAGTTATATTCGGTTGTGAACTTCATTCAGTCATGTTCGGCCACCTTAATCGTTGATTATATTTCAAACACAGGCAGAAATACTACTTAGTTTTCCTCTTAAACACCTTCATATTTTTCTACTTTTTCATTGTATTAAAAAGGAAATATTAAATTTTATTTATCAAACATCATCAAAAAGCTAAATACTTAAATCGAAGTACATCTTCTAGTAAATCCAAAGATGACCGTGATCTGTAAATGTAATTGGTCTTACATCCACGGTCAGATTTATTCACCACTACGGCTACATAGATTTGCACAAAGGACACAAATAGTTTGTAAGCGACCAAGCAACTACGTCTTTATGCAGTAATCAATCGAGATGAACCTTTTGTAAAATGAACAGCTTAATTA
>NZ_JAJQYA010000003.1 GCF_021729155.1 Membranihabitans marinus
GTGGCTCCCTCATCGTAGACCTATTTAAGGTCTACGGTTCTTCGAACTACATTCGGTCGTGAGCTTCATTCGGTCATATTCAGGACATTGGATGCTACATATTTTGCTCGTTCACATTTAGTCCATCGGGTTGCCCTAACTGGCAACTGCCCTCAGTCATCTCACCATTGACCGATTTACGGTCAATGATACTTTTGGCTATTCCATCCGAGATCAACAGATCTCGGTTCTCTCATCGATAATCCCTATTGGATCATTGGTGCCTTCCACTTCATTCGTTCGTGTTCGATAATGTACTATATTCAGTCATTATAAAATGTAATTCGTATTCCTTGAAGAACCAAGGTCTATATAAACTTTCAATGAAGATTTGTCTTATACAAGAACCTATTGTCTGCATATATATGGAATAGAATATTGTATATGTTTTATGCTATAAAAGTAGAATTTAATAACTGCCATTCTAAAGTGAGCTTGACAAGATTCGGCTTAATTTTATTATATTGTATTATTGGTTGTCTAGAGTAGGAATAGATAATCAGTCAATAATTAATTACATAAAAACTTCGCTCACCTATGATAAAGTCATTTACTATGAGGTTAAAATTACTATCCCTTTTTCTTTTTTTTCAAATGTCACAGGGTATTACACAAATTAAAATGCACGAAGTCCATCTATTTAATGGATATAACTTGGAGGGCTGGCAGACTGTGAATCCAAAGTTTATGGAAATGTGGTCGGTACAAGACAGTAGTATCGTTTGCGGAGATGGGATTGCTCATATTCCCAAAAATACCTATCTCCATACTCAGAAGGAATATCATAATTTTGAATTGACCTGTTTGTTTAAAATAACGGGAGATCCAAGTACTGGTCTCATAAATAGTGGGATTCAGTATCGATCACAGGTTGTCGATGGCAAAATGATAGGCTATCAAGCCGATATAGGTGATGGATATTGGGGTGATTTATACGATGAACATCGTCGAGGACTATTGGCAGGCGGCCATCGTGCTGTATTGAATCTGGTGTTAAATAAAAATGGTTGGAATACCTACCGCATCAAGGTGATCGGACCTCGACATCAGTTGTTTATTAATGGAGTGAAAACAGTAGAATATTGGGAAGAAAATGAGGAAATACCAGATACAGGAGTGATTTCTGTCCAAAACCATAGCGGAGGCAATTCGAAAGTAGAATTTAGAAATATTACCGTGGTCGAATTTCCGGATTAGGCCATAAATCGAATAAATCATTATCATGAAATTTATACTCACCTGTGTACTGGGAGTGCTGTTGTTGTGTAGTGCTTATGGACAGAAAAAAACACATTCAGAACGACTAGATCCTTATCCACCATCGGTACAACAAAAGATGTTTGAGTTGCAGCCCGGTTTTGTGATTGAGTTGGTGGCAAGTGAAGCCGATGGTATTGTCAATCCCATCGATTTGACCTTTGACGATGCAGGTAGGTTGTGGACCCAAACGGCGCGGATGTATCCCCTAGATCCAGTCAATGATTTGAGCTGGGGGGCTTTGCAAGAATTATTGGAAGACCAAGCCAAGCAAGATTCTTACCCTGGATTTAAACGAGTGAAAGATTTGTATGAGGGCAAGGTGAAGGGGGATGATGAGATATTGATATTGGATCATTTATACGATGATGAAGTTGTAACAGTTAATTCATGGGCTAAGGGGTTGGCCATCCCTATGTCTATATTGCCCTATAAGGATGGTGTGGTTGTGGCACAGGGCTCGGAAATGATTTATTTGAAAGATGGCGATAGAGATGGAATGGCCGACCAACGCAAGGCAGTACTTAAGGGATTTGGTTTCACCGACACCCACACTATGGCCCATACTTTGATAAAAGGGCCGGGCGGTTGGTTGTACTTTAGTCAGGGTGCTCTAAATAAAGGGGAAGTTTATGCCACGGAGAGCGATGCCAAAGTAAGAATTGATTATAGTAAAATAGTGCGGTTTAAGCCCGATGGTCAAGCCATTGAATTGGTAAATGCAGGTCTAAATAATATTTGGGGAGTGCAACTGCGCAGCAATGGTCAATGGTATGGTATAGAGGCCAATGATTTGGGCTATTCCGTAGTGCCTATGGAAGGGGGAACGGCTTATCCGGGAATTGGAAATGATAAATTGAGATCCTACCAACCTTTTATGCCTAGATTACATGAGTTTAGAGTGGGAGGGACTGGGTTGTCTGGACTGGCCTTTGCCGATGACGAATCGGGATCTTTTCCTTCGACCTATGAAAATGTTGCCTTGTTGGCCAATCCAATTACCAATGCCATCAATGCGGTACGGATCATACGGAAACCGGATGGAAGGGTGGAAGCTGAGGTTTTGCCTGATCTATTGAAGAGTACAGACGATTGGTTTCGCCCCGTCAATCTTGAATTTGGGCCAGATGGATGTCTGTATATCGCGGATTGGTACAACAAAATCGTATCGCATAATGAAGTGACAACCAGTCATCCCGATCGAGACAAATCCCATGGCCGGATTTGGCGAATACGTCATGTCGATCAAAAGCCACGGCGGATTCCCAATTTTTATACCTTATCTCCAGACGATTTAATCGATTATTTAACAGCGCCATCTCTGTGGATGAAACGGGCTGCTTGGAATCAAATCGATGAGCGATCTATCGGGGAAACCAAACATTTGACCTCAGCCTTACTCGCTTTATTGGAGGATGACGATCAGACCGAGGTCACTAGGATTCACGCTCTTTGGAGTTTGGAAAGTATTGGCCAAATAGATGTAGAGCTCTGGCGAGATATATTGCAATCGGCCCCCGATAATTTAAAACGAGAAGCTATTCGCTCACTATCTCAACTAGTGGTAGAGCCTGTGGAGTACTATGATTTGCTCAAAATATTGGCGGAAGATGACAATCCACAGATTAGGGCCCAGGTCTTGCGAACATTGGGTGAATTTGACGACCTCGATTTCGAAGGCATTGGGATCTTGGTTCAAGCTTGTAAGGTGGCCTTGTCGGGCAATGATATGGGGGGAAGCTACGAACGGCGATTTGAGCGTTATTTGGCTCGGAAGGCCTTGGAGTCTTATCCCGTTAAGTTAACTCAATTTTTGGATCGAGAATTTTATTTTGACCATCCCAAGGAAAATGTCTTATGGGCTTTAGCCGCCTTGCCGGATAGATTTAGATCATTGTATTTTATACATTTATGGCAAAACCTATCTCTAGATCGATTTAGTCCGGAATTGTTTATTGAAATCAGCAATATGTTAGATGAAAACAGGGTGTATCGCCTTGTGGATACTGTATTTCAAAACCCTAAATACAGCAGGGAATATTTAAACTATATGGTGGAATATAAATCCAATATTCGGGATACTTCCCTGGCTCGAATGATGGAGCCTGTAGTCATAGCTAGTTTGGAATCAGAGGATGATGTTGAATTGGCTTTAAAGGTTATTAGCTTGTGGAAGATGGAAAAAGCCAATGAAGGAGTTTTGACTTTATTCAACTCCGGTCAGACCTCGGAACGGCACTTAGATCTCATTATTCAGGCCATGAAAAATAATGCGAAATCCAATATTGATATTTTTGCATCTATTTCATCTGATCCTTCTATTCATAGGCAATATCGTTTGGCGGCCTTGCAAGTAGTGAGCAATGCGGACATAGATCGCGGTGGAAAATTGGCATTGAGTTATTTAGAAAAAGCAGGTAAAAGAGATAAGGCCTCTTTTGTTAAAGAGATGGCTACTTCGGTCAATGGATCTGGGATCTTATTGAATTTGTTAGATGAAAAAGTCTTGGCTGAGGGTGATATTCCCATTGAGGTGGCAGAGCGGATGAAGTCTTCGAGGCCAGATGATGCCAGATCTGTGGAACTGTATGCAAAACTATTACAAGCCAATCAGAAAAAAAATCCTGTAAAGGAGGAGATAGATATAGCCATTGAGAAAGTGAATCGTCATTCGGCTAATCTGGAGAATGGAAAAATCTTATTTAAAACATGTTTGATGTGTCATAGTGTTGGAGGAAAGGGTGTGAATTTTGGGCCTGCACTTGACGGATCGGCATACCGAAGTGTAGAGGCTATCGTGACCGCCCTTATCGATCCCGATGCTGCGGTGGAATCGGGATATGCGGTGTATCGAGTGGAGAAAGGGGATGGGAGTAATTTACAGGGCTATCTTATTTCTCAAAACGACAATGGTGTAACTCTTGGGTTTATGGGAGGCGGAGAGACGTTTATCCCGCAGTCCGAGATTGTGCAGCAGGGCTTTTTACAGGGTAGGTCATTTATGCTAAGGAATTTGATTGCTGGGTATAGCGATCAAGAGTTGGCCGATTTAGTAGGTTATATTCGATCTTTAAAATAATACGATTTAATCTTTATAATTATCTGAAATAAGATACTTTCTGTAAAATTACTGAGAATGATTAATGAAAAATATAGGTAATATAACGTGGAAGAATGTAATTCGTATTAATCTATCTTGACTTCAATTATGCGGGCTTTCCAGCTGGGGTAAGGACGGTTGATTCCTAGATTGAAAAGATAAAAAAACCACTGGTATTAATAATATTCCTATGCCGACATATATGTTTAATTGGGTGAAAAAATGTACCCATGATAGGTCAAAAGAAAATATTTGTTTCGAAATTAGAATGCCTACACTTGCCAAATACCCAAGTGCATCGGCAATGTAGAATAAAAAGCCTATGGTGCCGGTAAATCTTATTATGGCTAGAAACCTTTCAAAGATCAAACAGTGAAACAAGATATAGGGAAGGTAGATTCCCGTGCCAGAGATTATCATCCAAGCGACTGAAGAGATTGCAGAATTTTGGAATAGAATAGTAGAAACCAATATTAATACAGCCGCTAAAATCGTAGCGTATAGTGACCATTTAAAAGCGATTTTGTTGTTGGTTATTAAAATTCCCGCTGCAGATATCATTAAGACGATGACTGCAATCGGTGTTTCTGTTAAAGCGATAAAACCAGGTTTGTCTCCATAGCCCAATTCCGCCCAGAAATCGACCATGAAATTATCTCTAAAATCTCGGACGATAGTGAGCAATACATAGATGATGACCAATGCTGCAAATGCCCAACCGTGTTGATAGATGAAAGCACGACGTTGATATTTATTCATCGACTGTCGCTCCGTTCTGGCTAATTTGTCTTCTTCACTAGGGGGATTGCAGCGACTTAGTAAATAGATGGCCAGTAAGAAAAAAGGGAAAAATACCAGACCTGTGAAAAAAGGCATAGAAAATTCATTGATGCCCCATATTTGCATGAGATATAAACTCACTGATTTAATAAATCCAGTAGCAAATATGAAGGTGGCACTCAATCCAGCTACCAATAATTCTGTATTTTTTCTGCCTTCTAATGAAGATAAAACCAGTCCAAATACCATGCCTAAGGGTAGTCCATTTAAAAACATGGCCAGGGGTTTCCATTCCAATGGAAGTATATAAAAGGCCAATAACATAAGGAGACCAAATCCTACCAATCCTGCCAAAAGTAAGGTCTTTCCACTTTGTTTGTATTCGGATACTATTTTAATGCCAATAAATTTGGATATCATATAGCCGATGACTTGACTAATGACTAATAATGTCTTAAAATCAAAGTCATGGAGTTGTAAGTCTGTAAATTGACCGGCGAGAAATGATTTTCGAACAGCATACATGCCAGTATAGGCTATAAAAGCCGAAACGACGAGGTATAAATCATTTCTCGAAATGCGAATACGATTAATAGCTGGATTTGAAATTTTCATAAGAAGAAAATTATTATATGATTATTCGCTGCAAAGATAATTTTCAATATAGATGTGATGTCTTGTATTGTTGTTATGTAATCATTAAGTTTATTGTGGTTGCTCTGAAATGGCTTATAATATTTTTCTTGATATGAAAAACGTTATATATTTGCTCATAAGAATTAATACTATGCCCAATTCGGAATATATCACCATATGGATAGGATCTAAGATTAAGGATGTCAGAAAGTCTAAGGAGTTAAAACTGGCTGATCTTGCTCAGATGTCTGGTATAAGTATTGCTATGTTGTCAAAGATTGAAAATGGACGCGTTTTTCCGACCCTGCCTTCCCTTTTGCAGATTTTTGAAGTGTTGGATATTGAATTGTATTCATTTTTCAATGATTTATATATCACCAATAAATTTCCTGGCTATATATTTAAAAAGCGGAAAGATCTCAAGTTGCTGGAAAAGGAGGAGGGCGCCATTGGATTTCAATACGAGTTGATATTGTCACATACTATTGAGAGGTCGTCGGTGGAAATTTCACTACTCACATTAAAGCAAGACAATCATCGGGAGAAACTGTCTACTGAAGGCTTTGAATATATCTATTTAATCAAAGGTGAAATCGAATATAGATTGGGACAAAACACATTTTATATGGAAGAGGGCGATTCATTGTTTTTTGATGGTAGGATAGACCATGTACCTATCAATAGAGGTGAGGAAGCAGTGCTTTTGGTCTTGTATTTTATCACGTTGAATTAATTGAAAAATGAGTATAAATAACCTGCCCTGGGCCATGGTATACAATCCAGATGAAAAAAAATTTGAAAAAACTGGGTTTGCCCACTGGGATGTATCAAATGGAGAAGTTTGGGTGAAAATTGTATATGCTACCATATGCACCAGCGATTTGCATACCGTATCGGGTCGACGTTCTTGTGCTGGACCCTGTATATTGGGACATGAAATCATAGGAGAAGTCGTGGCCTGTGCTGATGTTGATGATTATTATGGTCATTCTTTGCAATTGGGTGATTTGGTGACTTGGTCGGTGTATGCATATGATGCCCAAGATGAGATGGCGGTCAAAGGAATTCCCCAAAAGTCGAGTCAGCTGTATAAATACGGTCATGAGGTATTGGATGAAGATCAAATCATGAGTGGTGGTTTTGGCAGTCATTGTCTATTGAAGGAAGGAACATCCATTTTTAAGTTGTCCAACAATTTTTCATACAAGGTGGCAGCACCATTGAATTGTAGTCATGCGACAGTGGCTGGTAGTTTGCGATTGGCTGGAGAAATAAAGGGTCGAAACGTATTGGTTATTGGGGCTGGAATGATAGGGCTGTCCGCTTCAGCAATGGCGGTAGAATCAGGGGCTCGCAATGTTGTGACGACAGATATAGATGATGAGAGGTTGAATAGAAGTAGGGATTTTGGGGTGGATCTTGTATTGTCACATCACTTGTCCAATGAGGATTTGGAAATTGCATTGACAGATATTGGGGGAATCGATATTGTTATAGATACCAGTGGTTCTCCAGATGCTATTGAGAAGTGGATTTCGAAAATGAATATTGGTGGAACGGCCGTATTGATTGGTTCTGTATTTACTCAAAGAGATATTCATTTAAATGCAGAAAAATGTGTTCGCAATTTGTGGACAATTCGAGGATTACACAATTATATGCCTCAAGATTTGGCCTATGCTATTGATTTTATGGAAAACAATCACCAACGCTATCCTTTTGACAGTTTGGTGAAAAATGAATTTAAATTGTCAGATATAGAACTTGCCTTTACGCAAGCTCATCGAGGGGAAGATTATAGAGTAGGAGTCTATGTCGATCAACCATAGATGATAACATTAGATTGTAATAAAATATAATGAATATTATGAAGAATGTGAAATTAGTTGTATTTGACATGGCGGGTACGACGGTAGATGAGGATAATGTAGTTTATAAAACCTTGCAAAAAGCCATTAATCAATACGATGAATCGGTGACTTTGGATTTTGTCTTAGATCATGGAGCGGGCAAAGAAAAGCATCAAGCCATAAAAGATATTGTTATTCATTTGGCCGAGGGCCAGCGATGGTTGAATATGTCTGAAGTGATATTTTCGGAATTTGTGAAAATGTTAGATCTAGCTTATGGAGATTTAGTGGTTAAACCTTGTGCAGGTGTTGTTGATTTTATTGGGGAATTGAGGAAGTTGGGTATAAAGGTAGCATTGAATACTGGGTATAATTCTGAGGTGGCCAATTTGTTGTTGAAAAAGCTTTCTTGGGAAAAAGGTAGGGAATATGATATCTTAGTAACGGCAGATCTTGCCACGCAATCCAGGCCTCACCCCGATATGATTTATTTGGCTATGGATGGTTTAGGATTGAAAGATAGTAGTGATGTTGTAAAAATAGGGGATTCAATTATTGATATCGAAGAGGGGAAAAATGCGGGCTGTGGCATGACGGTTGGTGTAACCACTGGTGCTCAAACTAGGATTCAATTGTTGACGGCAAATCCCACTTGTGTGGTAGATAATGTATTGGAATTATTAGATATATTAAAATAGCATATAGGGGGATTGTCTCTGAAGTGCGTTGTAAAAATTTCTTAATAAGTATATAAATCATCAATAATGAAACGACGAGATTTTATAGAGAAGACGGGTTTGACCGCTGGATTTGTGTTGACGGGGAATCAATCCAAGCCTAAGTCTCAAATAAGAGATTTTTCAATTAATGCGACACCATTAGAGACTGAGATATCATTTAAAGGTATTGAAAAGCCATTCACTGTACTCCAAATCAGTGATAGTCATATTTCTTGTGACGATGCTTCTGATAAAGTTTATGAAATTTACAGTAGTAGGATGGGTAGGGCCTATGAAAGGGTTCGCCATTTTCAAACAAATGAAGAAACGACACCACTTAGATGTTTTGAAGAAACTTTGACAAATGCTGTGAACGATAAGGTCGATATGTTGGCATTGACTGGAGATTTAATAAACTATCCTTCAGCTACAGCGGTCAATCGTATTTTGGCTATGGTTAAAGAAACCCAAATTCCATTTGTATACACAGCCGGCAATCACGACTGGCATTATGAGGGAATGGAAGGCTCGTCTGAAGAATTGCGACGTACCTGGGTTGAAAAAAGTTTAAAGCCCTTGTATCAAGGTAGTCATCCGCTTTATTCTTCCACTGTTTTTCATGATGTCAATTTTTTGTGTATTGACAATAGTACTTATCAGATCAGTGAGGACCAATTGAATTTTTTTAAGCAGCAAAAGAAGTCTGGACTACCTATTGTTTTATTTGTCCACATTCCATTGTATATGCCAAACATGAGGATTTGTTGTGGACATCCTGATTGGGGATGGGAGGCTGATGATTCATCGGAGATAGAGCGAAGGCAGCGATGGCCAAAGTCGGGTAATAGTTCGTCGACGGTGTCATTTCTCAAAGAAGTCATGAGCAGTAAAAATATTCTCGGAGTATTTACCGGCCATTGGCATCATACTAGGAATACCAGTTATCGTGGTATTCATCAATATTTTGCAGGTCCCAATTTAAATGGTCAGTATCGCAAGATTTCGTTTTTGCCTAAGGTGTAGCATTGTCCATTGTTAGCCATGATTAGGGAACCGCCACTGCGCTCCGGGTGATTGCCCTGTAAATCGTCAGGCATTTATACCTCTGGCTCCGACGTGATCTTTTAATTCATTTTGAGGACGTAGAGACGCAATGCCTTGCGTCTCCCAACAGGGTCGAATGAGACGCAAGGCCAACCCACCCGAAACACAGTGATTTCGGTTTCTTCACCCAATCGACATTTAGTCGATTGGATACTTCGTATTTCGTTCAGTCATGTCTCTACTGTGAGGCGTGATTGCCCTGTAAATCTATAGAATTTTACTTAATAATATTATGTCGTCCTTTCAGGACTTCTTTCGATACCATATCCTTAGACAGGACTTTTTCTTGCCCTGGTATATTTCGCCCTTTCAGGGCTTTTTATTAAACATAAATCAATAGTCAACACCTTTTAACCTTAATTAAATGTTTGCTTGATAAAAAAATGCTTAGACATACAAATTTTACTGTGTCAGAATTTCGAATTTGCATAATATTATTGTTGTTATTAATGAGGTCATCATGGATTTGTCATGATTTTTGCAATCAGATATTATAAAAAGGATGGTGGTATTGTCAGATTATAGTTAGGCCAATGAATTCTAATTTGGCAAAAATCCCGCCAAATCAATTTAAAACCACATTCTATCCGTGGGTTTTCAACCCACGGCTATTAACATATCATCCCTACAGGATGACTGTGCGAAGTTGCTCTTTAGAGCAACCAAATGCCGTAAATCGGCATTTGGCGAAGATGACCGAACAAAATGCACGACTGAATAAAGTTGCTCAAAGAGCAACCCGATGGACTAAATGTCCATCGGATGAAGGAGCCACGACCACTGTGTCGTGGATGGGTGGGGAAAGACCGTAAATGGATCAATGGTGAGGATGACTGAATGAGGCTCGGAGAGCCATTGACTGTAAATCGGTCAATGATGAAGGAACCATGACCACCGTGTCGTGGATGGGTTGGCCTTCCCATTTCGGGTGGGTGACTGAACGAAATGCGAAGCATCTGAGACCGTAAATCGGTCTCAGGTGAAGGAACCATGACCACCGTGTCGTGGATGGGTTGGCCTTCCCATTTCGGGTGGGTGACTGAACGAAATGCGAAGCATCTGAGACCGTAAATCGGTCTCAGGTGAAGGAACCACGACCACCGTGTCGTGGGTGGGTTGGCCTTCATATTTCGGGTGGGTGACCAGCCACTGCGCCGAGGCGTGATTGCAACGTTGGTAGTAGAGACGCAATGCCTTGCGTCTCCCAACAGGGTCGAATGAGACGCAATGCCAACCCACCCGAAACACAGTGATTTCGGTTCCTTCACCCAATCGACATTTAGTCGATTGGATACTTTGTATTTCGTTCAGTCATGTCTCTACGGTGAGGCGTGATCGCAACATAATTCGATAAGTTTTTAGCCACTGCGCTCCGGGTGGGTTCGCCACTGTGCTACGACGAGACAGCATTTATATTGATAAGTATTACATAAGTGGGATTGTAATAGACGATTTGATGAAATATTGTGAATTTCGAGGATTTTTTTGCATTTTTTCTGAAAAATATTAAGAGGAAAATTTTTCTATCTTCCATTTTCTTTTTATATTTAAAATCATCATATAGTTGACCCCCTCGAAGAATCACATAATGATAAGAGTATCCTTAATCGGAGAAATTAATTTTAGCCTTTTGTGGTGATAAAGATTACAATTAAATAGCATTTATAAATCATTGCCTTTATCGGAAATAATCACTTTGTTACGGTGATTGATGCGAATAATTCCCAAAGAGTTATCGGCGAATGTATTTTAATAATGCTACTTTTTTGAGGTGGTTTCAGCTGCATCTGGTTTTCTATGAAAACAGGGTGATATTGTCGCAGGGGGGCTTGTAGTTGTTATTGTATACTGGTAAATTAAAGTATGGAACTATATCAGATAATTATATTTATTGCTATCGTGTTAGAAAACGTGTACATCTTTAATTTCAAAAAGTCAAGTGTGGATTGGAGAAGAAGAGTATTTTTTGTCGGATTGTTCTTGGTCGCGATTTATGAAATTTTTTTTACGGACACAGGAGCTATTCAAAATGGAGTTGTATTAAAGAATATGGTGAGATGGATATGTTATATTGTTGGTAATTATGGTATTATATGCTATGTATATTCGATTTCAAATGCATTGATGAAGAGCCATCGCGTATAGGGATTCCATCTATGTAGAATAAATTTTCGTCGAGTTCTCACGTCGAGCCATGTCTTGTACATAGTTCTCTACTCAGAAATTGACACTGGATTAAAAGGCAGGTATTGGAAGATATCCACTTTTCTCGGTGATTGTATTTCGTATAAATAATATAAATTATGGAATTGTATTACATAGTCATTTTAATAGCCTTCCTTTTAGAAAGTATTTACACCGTGAAATACAAGAAGTCAAAGGGAGGTATAAGAGGAAAATTAATGTTTTTAGCAGTGCTCATTGGGGCATTGATTATAATAGGTTTTATTATAGTTTGGGGGGCAAACCAAGGTGGTCATGTATTGGAGGATTTGATAAAATGGCTTTGTTACATTATTGGAACAATAGGTATATTGTATTATGGAGCTTTAATATTAAGGCATTATTGAAATAACTGTATTCGAATTCAAGCAGTTCGAAAAAATAGATATGGAAAAAGGTTCCTAATCGTGAAGCTTTCCTTTACATCTATTGAGAACAGATTTGTTTCCTCTTCTGCAAATTAATTTCTAATTAAGTAAATCGGTCTTTCATACTTCGAATAATGTTAATGCTTCTACCTCCAAAGCAGAGAGTGGCTCATTGTCTTATTTAAGGAGGGATAATCAATTATAATTGTAACTCGTATTGTATAGTAGGTTTAGCTATGGAAAATGTAAAAAGGCAAGTTGAATAATAGAACTCATTATTTTTATTAAAAAGTGTAACAAAGATTCCATTTTAATGGATTTGCTAAAGTTGAGCTATTACAATCCAATGATTAGGTCCTCTCTGAGAAAACCATATATCTTTCTGTGTTTAATCCATGAATTCCAATAAAATATCTAACATTGTATGTATATTAATCGATAATTCAAGGATTGCAAAAATATTGGCCTTAAAATCACTAGAGATGAAAAAAGAATGGACGCATAGTATCTTTTACACCATTTTATTGACCGTTATATGGCTATTTGTCAATCGATCGACGGGTGGAAGTTTGTTTTATTTAGATGCTTTGTTTTTTGTGGCTTTGTATTTTCTGTTTTTCACTTATGGC
The DNA here is from genome assembly GCF_021729155.1 of Membranihabitans marinus. Lineage (GTDB taxonomy): Bacteria > Bacteroidota > Bacteroidia > Chitinophagales > Saprospiraceae > Membranihabitans > Membranihabitans marinus. The sequence continues at coordinate 12,706 of NZ_JAJQYA010000003.1, forward strand.
AAACCGGCCACCAGTCAATGGTTGAAGAATTATTGTGATGTAAGGCGGGTGCGTATTTTATTTTTTCCCACTTTGCTATTGGTTATTTATTATATATATGGCATTATACACGGTCAACCCATATTCGATGGGCCGATGTTGCTCGTGCCATTCTTAGTTTATTTTCCATCACTGATGGTATCGGTTTTTGAGCAAAAGGGGAGTGAAGTTCACAAGTCGGATATGTTTACACTGTGGTTTTTTTTATTTCCCATAACCTTGGTGGATCTTCCTTTTAAATCCAATTTGCCCATTGATGGAGTGAGTTTGGAATCGGTATTTAGGATGGTGGTCATGTTGGCTTCTATTCATGCCTTTGTCGTACTTAGGGGGTTGAAAGATGTAGGTTTTTTCCCAGAATTTTCATGGAAAAAATTAGCTACCACGACATGGGTATGGCTATTGTATATTGGAGTAATCTTCGCTGTTGGATTTGCAGTTAAATTTATACAGTATGCCGGTTATGAAAATGTAGATTGGGTTTGGGTAGAGAAAATGGCGACCAAGAGTATTAAAATATTCTTTCATACAGCGATTTTTGAAGAATTGTTTTTTAGGGGGTATTTTCAAAATATGTTGTGCAAGCAATTGGACAAAAACTTTCAGCATAAAAAGTATTGGTTGATTGGGTCGGTGACCATGGTGGCTATCTCACTTTTGACAGGGTATGGGATGGAAGGTAGTATGCAATGGTTTCCCGCTTTGGTTTCTGTGATTATTATGGGATTTGCCTATTATTTGGCCCAGAGGTTTCCGGCTTTACAGGCTACCTATCTCGGTATGGCTATCGCCAGTATAGTGTTTGGATTGGTTCACTTTCACAGTGGTTCTATCATTTTTGTCGGTTTTGCCAGTGTTGCTGGTTGGGCTTATGGTTATGTGTATTACAGAACGAAAAACGTGTTTTACGCCGCCCTCATTCACACCTTGGTTAATTCATCGGCGCCATGGTTTGGGTTGGAATTGATGAAGTAAAAGGAATGTGAAAGAGGAAAAGTGGATGGTATTTATGCGTTTTTGCACAAAACTTTTTTGTATTAAATCTTCATAACTGAGAGCTTATTCTGTTTCGGCTCTACTTTTTATCAGTGTCAAAAACCATGATATCGATGGTCTAGGGTGGTGTTATAATCATTGGTTATTCTCTTCACTCAAGAACCTTAAATTTATGATATTGAATCGGTCAAAATTATTGTAATCAATTGATCTTCTTTTATTAATACTTATCACCATGTGAAGTATTTGTAAATAAATTATTATCTACCATTATAAATACGATTATTTATATATTTTAGGAATATATTAATACAAACCATTATTATACATTGATGAAACTTATTGAATTTTTGTTTTATTCTGCAGTTGTAACTGCGATTTTTAGTTGCAGTGAAAAAAGTCAAGAGATTGCAGAAGTCCAGCGACCCAATATCCTATTTGCCATCAGCGATGATCAAAGCTTTATTCATACTGGGTTCGGAGGATCGGATTGGATTAATACACCGGCCTTTGATCGCATCGCTTCCGAAGGTGTTTATTTTACCAATTGTTATGCCGGATCACCGGGATGTGCTCCTTCGCGGAGCTCCATTGTAACTGGGCGTTATCATTGGCAAAATGAAGAAGCAGGTCAACACGCTGCTGGATGGATGGAAAAATATGTTCCCTTCGTCGATATATTGGCGACCAATGGCTATCATGCCGGACGTACCGGTAAGGGCGTAGGTCCATTTAAATATGGTGACTCTCCATTGCGAAGTGAAGACGCCGCGGGCAAGGCATACAACGATATAAAATACGATTCTAATAATGATGAACGGTACGCAGAAGGTATTAATAATGTCAATTACTTTGAAAATTTTAAAGCCTTTCTAAGTGAGCGCGAGGAAAATCAACCCTTCTTTTTTTGGTATGGGTGTAAAGAACCACATCGCAGTTTTGAAAAGGATTCTTGGATCAGAAGGAATAAAAAATTGTCCGATGTCGTCGTCCCCGATTTTTTACCAGATGTTGAAGAAATACGTGGCGATTTGTTGGATTACGCAGTGGAAATAGAGTGGTTTGATCTCCATTTGGCAAGAATGATCCAACATCTAGAGGAAATAGGTGAATTGGAAAATACCGTGATTATCGTCACATCTGATAATGGAATGGCCTTCCCTAGAGCCAAAGCCAATGGATATGAATACGGGGTGCACGTACCTATGGCCATCCGATTTCCCAAAGGAATACCGGCCGGTAAAAAAATACATGAAGTCGTTAGTTTTGTGGATTTGGCTCCTACAATATTGGATTTGACACATACACCCAGGGATGGAATGTTGCCGATGTCGGGGCAGAGTTTGGCGCCTATGCTGACCTCGCAAAATGAAGGGGCAGAGTTGAAACTCAGAAATTATGCCCTAATGGGTAGGGAAAGACATTCCTCTTCCCGATACATGAATTGGGGCTATCCACAGCGAATATTGCGAAAAGGTGATTTTTTATTTATCTGGAATGCCAAGCCTAATCGATGGCCTGCTGGCGCACCTCAGCGATTAAAAGAGCAGTCTTCTAATGAAACTTTTCCCATGCACGGAATAGACAAGGATGGTATACATCACTCAGAATGGGCATATACCGATATTGATGCCTGCCCGACTAAGTCGTTTATAATCCAGCATCATCATGAGAATGAGTATTATAAATATTTTGTCTGGTCGGTGGCCAAAAGACAACAACACGAATTGTATAATGTGGTGGAAGATCCACATTGCCTCAATAATTTAATTGCCCAGGCCGATATGAGATTTGTCAGAAATGAAATGCTGGAATTACTAAATCAAGAACTAGAAAAAACCAAAGATCCCCGAAAAGTAGGACCTGATACGGAAATATTTGATAGCTATCCCAGACATAGTCCTATGCGTTATTTTCCCAATCCAGCTGAAAATTGATTACTAATTTACCAGACTTGATAGAATGTAAGTAAAATACAAGTATTGGGCATTTAAATACTTTGAGAATTGTATCTGTGGCTGCTATATTTCGAAATTATTTCATTGTGTAAAATAGTATTATGCGACTGTGGTTGAAATTGTCAATTTTATTTTTTCTACTTATTGGTATGTACTCTCCTTTAAAGGCAGACGATATCGATTTTACGAAGGCTGAGGTCGAGGTTTTAACAAAATCTCCGTTAGGGAAGGTATCTTTGGAAATGCTGGAAGCAGAATTAAAGGTGAGAACGGGGCTGACGTGGGATAAAAATACCTCAAGCTCATCGAGCCCCCTTGTCGTATTGACGACTGTTGAAGTCATTAAGGGAGAAAGAAAATTTAAAGATGTTTTTAATCCCCCTTCAGTATTAAATAAAGATGGATTTAAAATAGCAGTCTATGAATCCGGTCAGCGAAATATCCTTGTCATTGCTGGACACGATGCACGTGGATTGCTATTTGGAGTGGGCTATTTCTTAAGAAAAAGTCGTTTGGCTAAAAACAGCGTGATGGTTCCATCATCTATATCCATCGATACATGGCCTGAAACTCCTCTTAGAGGGCATCAATTGGGCTATCGACCTAAGGTGAATTCTTATGATGGATTTACTGTGGCCATGTGGGAGCAATACATTCGGGACTTGATTGTATTCGGGACCAATGCGGTGGAATTGATGCCGCCCAATACCGACGACGATTCCCATAGCCCAATGTTTACATTGCCGCAAAAAGAGATGTTGGTAGAGATGAGTGGATTGTTGGAGAAATATGGCCTAGATGTATGGATGTGGTATCCATTGATGCACGGAGATTATGCAGATCCCAATGTGGTGGAAAAGTCCTTGGTTGAAAATGAAGAGATTTTTAAATCAATACCCAAATTAGATGCCGTATTTGTACCTGGAGGCGATCCGGGAAAACAGACTCCAAAGGTCTTGTTTGAGCATTTGGCAAGAAAAATAAAAGTATTGCATAAGTATCATCCCAATGCCGAGATTTGGATATCTCCACAGGGGTATAGCGCGGAATGGATGGAAGAATTTATAGCCTTACTGAAAGACTATCCATCATGGATTTCCGGTGTGGTGCATGGACCTTGGGTGAGAATGGATGTCAATGATTTGCGAAAGGTAGTGCCCCAAAAATACCCCATTAGACGATATCCCGATATAACTCACAGCATAGACGGTCAATATTTTGTGCCCAGTTGGGATTATGCTTATACCGTCACTCAAAATCGAGAGACCATCAATCCCCGGCCATTGGATCACGGCAAGATTTATCGCTCTGTTGCTCCTGAAAATGCTATTGGCTTTATTTCTTATTCCGAAGGTGTAAACGACGATGTCAATAAGATGATATGGAGCGGACTGGGGTGGGATCGATCCAGTAGAGTTATCGATATTTTAAGGGATTACAGCCGTTATTTTATCGGTGTGGACTACGAGGATGATTTTGCTCAAGGACTTTTAAATTTAGAAAAAAATTGGCAGGGTAGTCTGATTGACAATAAAATGGTGGTCACTCATCATCAGATGTTTCGAGAAATGGAGAAAAAAGCAGCGCCAAATGTCCAACTTAATTGGCGGTTTCAATCTGCACTATATCGGTCGTATTACGATGTGTACAATTATCATCGATTGATCTATGAAACTTCTCTCGAACAACAGGCGATGTCCATACTTAGAAAAGCCCAATATTTCGGCTCAAAGAAGGCTATGGATTTGGCTATGGAGGTAGTGGACAAGTCGGTAGAACAAGGTACATCGAGTGATGAGCGTCAACGGGTATTCGAATTGGCCGAGGCATTGTTTCAGAGTATCAGAATGCAGTTGAGTACGGATAAATATTATGCCAAAGCTACTATCCGTGGCGGTAATCTCGACTTAATCGACACGCCTTTGAACAATCGATTGTGGTTGGAATCGGAATTTGTGAGAATTCGAAATCTAGATGAAGAAGAGGATCGCATCAATGAATTAGATAAAATAGTCAATTGGCAAAATCCTGGACCTGGGGGGTATTACGATGACTTAGGGGATTTGACCAATCAGCCCCATATGGTCTACGACTTAGACTATGAAAAAGATCCCAATTCTTTTCGTTCGTCTTTTGTTGGTTTGCCAGGGGGGTATAGCTTAGAGATGGATCGCATTCGTCGTTGGCGGGTATCTTGGAAAACCTATATGCAGACTATTTATGGATTACCTCTGCAAATGCATTATGAGGATTTGGACCCGAGGGCGCAGTATCGAGTAAAGGTTACCTATGTTGAGGAGGAACCGATAAGATTGCGCACGGATGATGGAACTGTGATACACGATTACCTTGAGCCGGAGGAATCTCCCAGACCTGTGGAATTCGATATTCCCATGTCAGAAACCAGTGATGGAGTCTTGGATTTGTTTTGGGAAATTGATCCAAGTGGAAAAGGACCTGGCCGGGGTTGCTCGGTAGCAGAAGTGTGGTTAATTAAAAACTAATTTTATGCATTTATTTCCAATTTATGGAAGAGAGAATTCAAGCGAGATTCCAAGTTTGATTCCAAGTGAGATTCTAAGTGCGAGGCCAAGCGAGATTTCAAGTTTGATTCAACAGGATAATTTAACATAGATTTCAAAATTGCCCGATCTTCTAGTGTTGAAGATATGAAGAAAGGCTTGGTTAGTCTGTTTTAGAATAATACGATTTACGTTTTATGATGACGGAAAAGATTTTGAAAATATTTGGAGTTATACGAGACTAAAGACACAGGCATAGCCTTAGCTACGGCGTGACTGAGTAAAGTTGCTAGAATGGCAACCAAAGGTCGTAAATCGACCTTTGATGAAGATGACCGAACAAAATGCGCAGCATCATTGATCCTAAATGGATCAATGGTGAGGGAACCGAAACCTCCGTGTTTCGGGTGGGTAGGCCACTGTGCCGAGGCGTGATTGCCCTGCAAATCCTGGTTAAGATACTACCAGTATAGCATTATGTCTCAATCCACAATATATAAGCCGCAATGCATTGCGGCTCTACAATAAATCGAAAGATTTCCGTCAATTATAGACGTAATTCGTATAACTAGTCCATGGGCAATCAACATATTGTAGAGAAAAATATTTAAATACTGAATCAAGGTTAAAAATGGGGTATTTAAAATGACAGACTACTAGGGTAGCAGGTTTTTCAATGAGTCAATCATAGAGTGGTGAGGTTGGTTTTTAATAGGACTATTATTGCGGAAGTAAATTTTTAAAAGGTAAAAGCTGTCAATGTATTGATGGATTAAATGGATTGTTGATGAAATAATGTATTTTTATAGAAAAAAATAAAATGAATAGACTCGGTTTGTTGTATTATTTCTTTGGTTTAATGTTAATTGGGTGTTCGACTGAAGTTACAGAGGTTGATCGACCTAATATTATATGGATTGTAAGCGAAGACAATAGCCCACTTATCGGTGCTTATGGTGATGAATTTGCGACAACGCCCAATATAGATAAGATGGCTGAGGAAGGTTTGCTCTATGAATTGGCCTTTGCTACAGCGCCGGTTTGTGCACCAGCTCGATCGTCTTTGATTACTGGAATATTTCCCTCTTCATTGGGTACTCAGCATATGAGGTCTACCTATAAGATACCGGATATGGTTCATTTTTATCCTCATTTTTTGAAGGAGGCCGGGTATTATACCAGTAACAACTCTAAGAAAGACTACAATACTATAGATCAACCAGAGGTCTGGGATGAGTCGGGCAAGACTGCTCATTATAAAAACAGAAGTGAAGAAGATCAACCCTTCTTTGCTATTTTTAATTTTACGACCAGCCATGAAAGCTCGGTGCATAAACCAGTGGATTCATTGCGACACGATGCCAAAAAAGTGCCTATTCCTCCCTATCATCCGAGAACTGAGGCAATGGAACACGATTGGGCTCAATATTATGACAAGGTAGAAGATATGGATGCTCAAGTTGGAGCCATTCTCGATGAATTGGAAGCCAGTGGATTGGCGGAAAATACCATTGTGTTTTATTACAGTGATCACGGTGGCGTATTGGGACGAAGTAAACGTTACCTGTATGAATCTGGTCTACATGTGCCTTTGGTGATACGTTTTCCTGAAAAATACCAACATTTGGCCGGAGCAGAACCGGGCTCGCGAACCAATCGATTGGTTAGTTTTATTGATTTTCCACCCACTTTATTGAGTTTAGCTGGAATCGCTCCACCGGATTATATGCAGGGGCAGGCGTTTCTCGGTAAATACAGTGGAGAAGAAAGAGAATATGCCTATAGTTTTAGAGGGCGGATGGACGAATGTGTGGATATGTCGAGGTCAATTCGCAACAAGGAATTTCGATATACATTCAATTTTATGCCTCATAAGATATATGGGCAGTATTTGGAATATTTATGGCGGGCACCATCTATGGTTTCTTGGGAGGAAGCTTATAAAGCAGGGGAGTTAAATGCCGTACAATCGGCTTTTTGGGAAACCAAAGATGTTGAGGAATTGTATGAAGTGGGATCGGATCCCCACAATATTCACAATTTGGCCAAAGACGAAAATTATCAAGCCGTTTTAAAGGAGATGCGTCAAGCCATGATAGACTGGATGGTGGAAGTCAAAGATGTAGGATTGTATCCAGAGTCTATGATAGAGGCCATAGATGGAGAGCATGTAATGTATGATTATGTAAGAAGGGAAAATGAATATCCGATTGAAGACCTCCTACCCAAGATTATGGCCATGGTGTCGGGAGATGAGTCAACGATAATTCAGTGTTTGAAAGAGGATAATGATTTACTGAAGTATTGGGCTACACAGGCTTGTATAATGTACGCTGATATGGCAATGGAAAATCAAGCTGACTTATTGAAATTGCTCCAGGATGATGAGTGGGCGGTAAAAATAGGAGGAGCAGAAGCTCTTTTTCATGTAGGTGTCCAAGATCGGAGTATTGAAATATTGACTGAAGCTTTGGCAGTAGACAATGAGAAAACGAGGTTGCAAGCTTTAAATGCATTGCATACAGTAGGCAAGGTGCCGGCCAATTCCATGGCAGCCGTTAAATCAATTATTCCAAATGATATAGAAAATAGAAATTACGATGTGCGATCGGCAAGGGGCTTGGTTTTGAAAATGGAGTCAAATAAATTCTAGGTTAAATATGAAAGAGGATAGGTGAGTTTTTGGATAGTGGAATAACTTTGCAGCTTAATTTATGTAATTTTTAAAAAGATAATTTTAATGGTTTCTTCCTACTTATTGTGGTTGTATGGTTTTTTGGCATTTGGGATTTTGCCTCAGCAAGATAGTGTGATTTTAGCAAAAGATATTGAAATGCCTACTAGGGGATTGTGTGCACATCGAGGCGCTATGGGAACTCATCCAGAAAACACATTGGCTGCCTTTCAACAAGCCATCGATATGGGGGCTCATATGATAGAATTTGATGTGCAGTTGACCAAAGATAAGGAGTTGGTTATCATGCACGATAAGACCATAAACCGGACCACGAATGGCAAGGGCAAAGTATCTGATTATACATTGGCTGAAATCAAGGCTTTGGACGCCGGAAGTTGGAAATCGGCAAAATTCAAAGGAGAACGGATTCCCACTTTAGCGGAGACTTTGGAAATAATGCCTGTCAATGTATGGTTGAACGTCCATATCAAGGGAGATGGATTAATCGGTAAATTGGTGGCAGAGGAGATTGTAAAACAAAATAGACAGCATCAGGCTTTTTTGGCTTGCGGGCCTGAATCGGCTAAAGCTGCGAAAAGGGTCTCTTCCGATATGCTGATTTGCAATATGGGTGATCAGCGTTCACCGAATTGGTTGTATGCCAATATAACTGTGAGAGATCATTTGAATTTTTTGCAGTTTTTGGGAGAGGTCGATGAGGAATACGAAGATATTGTTGATTATCTTAAGGACAACGATGTTCAGATAAATTACTGTTGTACCGACGATGTTAAGGTACTCACTAAGTTGTTTAATTACGGAGTACAATTTCCTTTGGTCAATGATATTACTACGACTATGGGATTGGTATTGCCTTTGGGTATTCGACCCAATACCCCGGTATATAAAACCGAATGAAGTGACCGAGCGAAGTGCGAAGCACAGAAGGTCGTAAATCGACCTTCTGCGAGGGAACCGGAGCCACTGGCTCCGGCGTGACTGCCCTGTAGTTCGATAGGTATTTAGCCACTGTGCCGAGGCGTGATTGCAACGTATTTCGTAAGGTCAAAGCCACTTTGTTGTGGATGATGCAGGCATGACGAAGGAATTTTCTACTATTGGTAAAAAACCATCCATTCCCTCTATTAGAAATTGTGACTGATATACATTGTAAAAAGAAGGAATAGAGATGATTCTGGATTTGTCATGATTTTTGCAATCAGATATTATAATAAGGATGGTGATATTGTCAGATTATAGATGGGCCAACTAATTCTAATTTGGCAAAAATCCCGCCAAATCAATTTTGTTTATACTGTATGGAATCTCGTCATGCCGCGGTGGGCATGACTTCACACATCCGATGGATATTTAATCCATCGGGTTGCTCTATTGAGCAACTACATTCGTTCACACCCGAAACACAGTGATTTCGGTTCCTTCAACTTTAATATTATTATTGAAAAATGAAATTTAATACTTATCAATTTAAATGCTGCCTCGTCGCAGCACAGTGGCTGCGACTTCACTCGCGCTGGCTTCCCCACCCACGACACAGTGGTCGTGGCTCCTTCATCCGGCTTACCCACCCAAAGCCAGTGGCTTTGGTGCCTTCGTCATTGGTAGATTGACTACCAATGGTCCTGCGGACCCTACTCAGTTAGATTTAGTTCATCTGGTTGCTCTTCGAGCAACTGCATTCAGTCATGTTTAGGACATTGGATACTACGTATTTTACTCGTTCACATTTAGTCGATTGGATACTTCGTATTTCGTTCAGTCATGTCTCTACGTTAAGGCATAATTGCCCTGTAAATCGTCAGGCATTTATATCTCTGGCTCCGGCGTGACTGCAACGTAAATCTATAGAATTTTACTTATTAATAATATGTCGTCCTTTCAGGACTTCTTTTCAAGGTGACAATTATTTCATAGGGTTTCACCCTATGCTGACATATTTCGCCCTTTCAGGGCTTTTCTAAGCTTGAATGGCGTGATCTCATTGTAATTCGATATGTATTTTAGCCTCTAGCTCCGGCGTGATTGCCCTGTAAATCGTCAGGCATTTATATCTCTGGCTCCGGCGTGACAGTAATGTAATTCGTTAGGTTTTAGCCATTGGCTTTGGGCAAGCCAATCTAATATAACAAGAGAAAGTCCTGAAAGGACGTAGTCTAATAGCATAGGGTGAAACCCTATGAAAAGGATGCCTTCCTAGAAAAAAGTCCTGAAGGGACGAGGGAATTCATTTCTATCGTCAGCAAACATCATTTTCTATCAAAATCAAAAATTGCTGTGAATTGAATGATAACATGAATAGTGATGCTCATGGATTTGTCACACTTTTTTGCCAATCTATCCTATTGTATCATTTCAGGGAATGAAAAGATATGATGTATTCGTGTCAGAAAATTGACAATGCAAAAATCCCGCCAAATCAATTTTGTTTATACTGTATGGAATCTCGTCATGCCGCGGTGGGCATGACTTCACACATCCGATGGATATTTAATCCATCGGGTTGCTCTATTGAGCAACTACATTCGTTCACACCCGAAACACAGTGATTTCGGTTCCTTCATCAAATGCCATCAATGGGCATTTGGTAGTCTCTCAGACTACTTCATTTAGTCGTGACTCTACAACAATAATTCGAAATATAACCGACAATTATAAATGTATTTGGTAAAAGATAGGTGCAGGAAGTGAGAAACAGGGAAGTCCACAAAAGGTAAACAATATTGAATAATGAATACTTCCAGTGGTTATGAAGGGAAACTCATAATATAGGCACAAAATATTAGTATCAATGCGAGTACTAACCAGAATCGGAAATCATCTAGTAACGAATTGTTCTGCTCGGTCTTCATTCAATCTTCCTTTTACCTGTTCTTACTTCAAAAAGGATGCCATATATAAATTTTTTAATATGATATTGGCTAGATCTACACTGAATCTCAAGGCTTATTAGGATATATTAAAAAACAACCATTAATCATCACTTTGATCAAAGTGATGATTAATGGTTGTTGTCCCAAATGCATATGGAATAAATAGTCGTTATAAGTGTATGGCTCTGTTGTCAGTGGCATTTAATGCCGCTTCTTTTACCGCCTCTGTAAAGGTCGGATGGGCATGAGACATTCTAGACACGTCTTCTGCTGATGCTCTAAATTCCATAGCCGTTACTGCTTCTGCAATAATATCAGCTACTCTAGGCCCAACCATATGTACACCCAATATTTCATCGGTATGTTTGTCGGCCAATACTTTTACCATACCCTCGGTATCTCCGCTGGCTCTAGCTCTACCCAATGCCTTAAATGGAAATTTACCCGATTTATATTCGCGCTTCTCCGCTTTTAACTCCTCTTCTGTAAAACCAACAGCAGCTACTTCTGGCCATGTGTAGACTACACCAGGTATTAGCTTGTAGTGAATGTGCGGCTTTTGTCCCGCCAATTGCTCGGCAACCAAAGTACCTTCCTCTTCTGCTTTGTGAGCCAACATTGCTCCTCCAATAACATCTCCGATAGCATAGATATTGGGGACATTGGTTTGCAACTGTCCGTTTACTGGAATAAATCCTCTTTCGTCTAGGGTAATACCAGCATTCTCTAGTCCCAATCCATCGGTATACGGTCTTCTACCAATGGCCACCAGACAATAGTCGTAATCACCTACTATGGCTTCGCCACCGTCATTGGGTTCAAAAGTTACTTTCGCTGAATCTTCACTGGGTTCAACGGCCGTTACCTTGTGATTGAGGAAGAACTTCAACCCCTGTTTTTTAAGGGCTCGTGTCAATTCTTTGCTGCAATCCTTGTCCATGGTGGGTAAAATTCTATCTTGAAATTCTACGACCTTGATCTCAGTTCCCAATCTCGCAAATACTGAACCGAGTTCCAATCCTATCACTCCTCCACCTACAACAAGCATTGACTTGGGCACTGTGGTTATATTAAGGGCCTCAGTAGAAGTGATTACTCGTTTTTTGTCGTAATTGAACATTCCCGGTACTGTAGGCTTTGATCCAGTTGCCAAAATAATATAGGTAGATTGAATCTTTTCAACTTTGCCTTCCGCGTCTGTGATATTAATTTCATTTTTAGAAGCCAATGATCCATGACCGTGGTAGACCGTAACCTTATTTTTGTTCATCAAAAAATCGATGCCGCTACAAGTTTGTGTTACCACATCATTTTTTCGCTTAATCATTTGTTCCATATTCACGGAAACCTCACCCTTTATATCTATACCAAACTCTTCGAATTTGTGTTGGGCTGCATGAAAGTGCTCAGAGGAATCTAACAAGGCCTTGGAAGGAATACAACCTACATTGAGGCAAGTACCCCCTAAGGTATCGTATTTTTCAATAAGACAGGTTTTAAATCCCAATTGAGCTGCTCGAATTGCTGCTACGTAGCCGCCGGGGCCTGAACCGATAATGGAGACATCATATGTCATAGTATAATCTGATTTAGTTTTTTAAGAGTTATTGTTTTTATTTTCAGTATTGGGTTTACTCTCTGGTTTACCCGATTTTTTCGATCTATTACTTGGCCTGCTCCTTCTCTTGTTATTAGATTTCGGCTTGCCTCCTCTGTTGTCTTTATTTGGAGCATTGCTATTGTCCTCCTTGCTTCCCGATGCTGTCTTACCGCCTTTGGAGTCTGCGTCTCCTTGACCAGAAGTCTTTGGTTTATTGGGACGGTTGGATCGACGGTTGTTGTTTTTCGATCTTCTATTTTTTTGATTCCCCGACCGATTTCTATTGTTTCGCTTCTTCTTCTCATCGGGTAACTCAATAATACCGGTTAAATTTTCTTCAAATTCAACTTCTTCATCTTCTTCCGTCGATATATTTTCAATTTTTATTTCGTCAAATTTATCTGGGAATTCACCTTTTTTATTGGCGGCGTTAATTTTTTTAGCCGTTTCTGGTGATAAACTGAGAATAGTGGTTTTTCCCATTTTGTCGACCAAACTGTAATACATAATCCGTTTGAAAATGTCGGTCTTAATCAATTCTGCCTTGCCCATCTTGGTTTTAAGAAATCGAGCCTTGGATGGATAATCTTTTAAAGCCTCAATGTAGGTGTCCAATTCATAGTTTAGACAACATTTTAATCGACCACATTGCCCGGTCAGTTTGGATTGATTGAGGGCCAAGTTTTGATATCGCGCTGCCGATGTAGTAACAGAAGAAAAATTGGTAAGCCAAGTAGAACAACAGAGTTCTCGACCACATGAGCCAATACCCCCTACCAAAGCAGATTCCTGTCTACTTCCAATTTGTCGCATTTCGATTTTAATATGAAATTCCCGAGCGTATTGTTTAATCAATTCCCTAAAATCCACCCGACCGTTGGCGATAAAATAAAATGTCGCCTTTTTTAAATCGGCTTGATATTCGATATCTGATATTTTCATATCAAGATTGAGTGATCTGGCAATGGCTCGCGCTCGAACCAAGGTATTTTTTTCAACATCTCTGGCTTTGTCTATACTGGAAATATCTTTTTCAGTGGCCAGTCTGACTATTTTATTAAAACTGTTTTTTTGCGATATATTTTTCTTTTTCAATTGCAGTCGGACCAATTCACCACTTAAGCTGATTTGTCCCACATCGTAACCGTTGCCCGTATCTACGACAACCATATCGCCCGTACCCACATCTAAGTGGTCGGGTTTGGTATAAAAATATTTATGAGAGCCAGCTTTAAAGCTTACTTCCATTACATTGTATCCATCAACATCAGTTATATCGTAGGTTTTTAACCAATCAAAAGTATTTAGTTTATTACAGCCACCGGTGCTACAGTCGCCATTGCTTTTACAGCCTTTTGGTTTTCCATCTCCACTTCCACATGATTCACATCCCATATCTTCCTATCATTTATATTGAGTTAAAATTATTTTCTAATTAAATCCTTGTAATCTAAGATAAGATTTGCAGCTAATATTTTTTTATTTGCATTTTGTCTCATCGATTCTATATATGTATTCATTTTTTGCACCATGGGGATAAAATCCATGGCAGTTAACTTAGTTAACAAATAGTTTGAGGCCTTTTGTTCATCTCGCAATAGTTTTTTCACATATTTATCGCGATAATTGCTGGCCATGGTTTCTCGTAGGAAGTGCAATTGATATTTTAAGAAAAATAAAAATTCACTGTTGTTGAGCTTTTGAACCTGATCTGCCCAAGCCATCATGCCCGGTCCATTGTTTTTGATGGCCATTCGCAATCCGGAAAGTAAATACTCTGAAAATTGAAAATTTTGTTGTTCAATCATGTCCAAGGCATCGGCAATATTGCCATCGGCTAAATAAACCGCCTCCTTAATTTGATGCTCAGTGCCCAGGTTGCGATCCATACAATACTGAATGATGGACTCGTCATTGGCTTTGGGAACATCGATGTGTTGAAGCCTAGACAAGATCGTGGGCAGTATTGCACTCTTATTGTAAGTAATAAAGATGAAATAAGTGTTGTCCGTAGGTTCTTCAATACTTTTGAGCAGCTTATTTCCCTCTTTGCCCAAATATTCGGCTCCCCAGATAAAGAATATTTTTTTACCCCCTTCGTAGGTTTTTAAATGGTAGGTCTGTACAATATCCTGAAATTCCTTCATGTAGATATTGGGCTTACTCGTCGTTTTGATAAATTGAGCCCATTGTTGAAAAGTAATGTAATCTCTTTCTTGAATAAAGGAACGCCATTGAGTCAAAAGGTGTTTACTAGTTTGATCCCTGCCAAATGTGGGGAAGGTAACATGAATGTCTGGATGAATCCATTGAACAGTGCGCTTACAGTTGTTGCAAGTCATGCAAGGTTCTGGCTGTGGATTCTGGCACATCAAGGTAAGGGTGTAGTAAAATGCTTCCATAAACACCCCCCTTCCTTCTTGTCCGGAAAAGAGGATGGCATGAGGTGCTCTGTCCCTTTGCATTTGCTTGTGGATGAGCTGTCTCGTCGACTGGGTTTCTATGGATGATTGAATATTCAGATTATATTTTTATAATTTATTAAACTAAGTTAGAACTTTTTGTATTATGTTGTTTCCAAATTAAACGGATACAATATAATTTTGTCAAAAATAGCGACTTTCAATGAGAATAGCGGTGATAAGAAAAGGGCATTTTAATGCAGCCCACCAATTATATGTTAATTCCTGGAGTAAGGAAAGGAATAATGAGGTTTTTGGCAAGTGTGCCAATCCACACTTCCACGGTCATAATTATGAGTTGGAAGTAAAGGTGACGGGGGAATTGGATCCCGTAACCGGTATGCTTATTAACCTCAAAGATTTAAAGGACATCATTCAGGTAGAGGTGGAAGAATATTTTGATCACAAAAACCTAAATATTGAATTTGAGGAATTTAGAGATAGTCCTCCTACTACAGAAAATCTATGTGTGGTGATTTATCAGCGATTGCGAAAAGTTTTGGATCCCAATATGGATCTAAAAATTCGATTGTCTGAGACCCCTAGAAATTTTGCAGAATTCCCAGCGGATTAAAGCGATTATTCTATTTGGAAACTGAATTGACTATAGCTTGCGGTATCATGGGCCAAATGCTGGGTTGAAGGTGATAGGCCGAAATAAGGCGAGTAGGTGTTGACTCGAACGGTTTGTCCATCGGGTAAAAATTCTAGACAACGCAACCAACCATCGCCACCATTGCCCTGCCATCCACCGCCTAGGGCTTGAGCATTGAATACCATTTGAGTGACTTGTCGTCCTTTGTGGTTTTTCTCCTGAGCAAAGGCTGTATGGCCTTTCATATCATTGGGTTTACCGATATGGCCGGCAATGACCATTACTATATTGTCGGCGGGATAAATGAGTTTTTGCCACATAGATTCGCCGTAATTGCCGTCGGTCACCGGATAAGATTCAGAGACTCTGCGTTTGTTTTTTGCATCCATATAGGAATGGGTAAGTACAATGACGCGGTGGTCTTGATATTTTTCACGATCGACTACTTCTTTAGCCCATTCTATAACGGCATTTCTGGGAGCAAACTCTAAATTGAGAAATAAATAGGGAATATTGTTGGGATCTATCCATTCAAAAGCAGCATTGGCCAAGGTCGGCATGCCATCGGTTGAATAAAAATATTCTTGCAGGCGATTTTCGTTGAGTGGATTTCGATCAGCGGTAATGTATTTATTGTAAAAACTATGTCGATTCTCAATGTTTTTATAGCCAAAATCGTGGTTGCCGGCCGCTAAGACATAGGGAACTACATGATCCAATCGCGAGATGGATCGATCGATGGCCCTCCATTGATTGAGACTACTTTGATTGCCATTTTTGCCATCACCTTTTAAAATGTTGTTTTGTTCGACCAAATCCCCTGTACACAATACCATTTGAATGTTTAGCTGAGCTTGATTTTCAGCTATCCAAGCCGTCATTATATCAAAGATCCCTTGATTTCGTTCATATTTGACGTAGGACTGGGGGTCGGGAAGAATAACTAGAGACCAAGAATCTGGTTGAGAGAGACGAAGAGGCTGGTAATCAGAAGGCTGAGCCATGGCAGAATAAACAAAAATGACCATGGAGAATATAGTAGTGAATCTCATCATTGTATTATTTACGGTTCTCTCAAAAATAGAATAATTGCGGAGTATTTGAGAGGGGGAGGAGGTTGTTTTTGAGAAATTAAAAATTTGATAATGGTAGGTTGTGGGAATTTAAGTCAATTGTGAAATTGTTTCAAATGGATTTTGTATTGCTCAATAGAGCAACTTTATTCGGTCATTTTAGAAAATTCCCCTCCTTTGGAGGGGTGTCAGTTTACTGACGGTGGTTTGGAAATTCTGCAGGAAATATTAGAATGTCTCGTCCTAAAAAAAGCTTACCGTTTTAAATTATAATCCTGTAATAGATTTACGTTGCAATCACGCCGGAGCCAGGAGTATAAATGCCTGCCGATTTACAGGGCAATCACGCCGGAGCCAGTGGCTAAAAATCTATCGAATTTCAATGAGATCAAGCCATTCAAGCTTAAAAAAGTCCTATAAGGACGAAATAAGTCAGCATAGGGTGAAACCCTATGAAATAATTGTCATCTCGAAAAGAAGTCCTGAAAGGACGACCTATTATTAATAAGTAAAATTCTATAGATTTACGTTGCAATCACGCCGGAGCCAGAGGTATAAATGCCTGACGACTTACAGGGCAGTCACGCCATTTTGTAGAGGCGCAAGATTTTGCGTCTCCTGTCATATATTTTAATGAAGTCTCGTCGCAGCACAGTGGAAATCTGTATAAATCTTATTGATGCCTAGCCGGAGCCAGTGGCTCCGGTTCCCTCATCAAATGCCCATTAAGGGCATTTGGTTGCTCTAAAGAGCAACTGCATTCGGTCATCCCGCTGGCGGGACTGCCCGAAAGGCGGGGGTGGATATGATCTTAAATTGATTTGGCGGACTTTTTGCATTGTCAATTTTCTGACACCAATACATCATATCTTTTCATTCCCTGAAATGATACAATAGGATAGATTGGCAAAAAAGTGTGACAAATCCATGAGCATCACTATTCATGTTATCATTCAATTCACAGCAATTTTTGATTTTGATAGAAAATGATGTTTGCTGACGATAGAAATGAATTCCCTCGTCCCTTCAGGACTTTTTTCTAGGTAGGCATCCTTCTCATAGGGTTTCACCCTATGCTATTAGACTACGTCCTTTCAGGACTTTCTCTAGTTATATTAGATTGGTTTGCCCAAAGCCAATGGCTAAAAACCTAACGAATTAGTTTCAATCACGCCGGAGCCAGAGGTATAAATGCCTGACGATTTACAGGGCAATCACGCCTCGGAACAGTGGCCTACCCACCCGAAACACGGAGGTTTCGGTTCCTTCAACTTTAATATTATTATTGAAAAATGAAATTTAATACTTATCAATTTAAATGCTGTCTCGTCGCAGCACAGTGGCTGCGACTTCACTCGCCCTGGCTTCCCCACCCACGACACTGTGGTCGTGGCTCCTTCATCCGGCTTACCCACCCAAAGCCAGTGGCTTTGGTGCCTTCGTCATTGGTAGATTGACTACCAATGGTCCTGCGGACCCTACTCAGTTAGATTTAGTTCATCTGGTTGCTCTTCGAGCAACTGCATTCAGTCATGTTCAGGACATTGGATACTACGTATTTTGCTCGTTCACATTTAGTCGATTGGATACTACGTATTTCGTTCAGTCATCTTCGCCAAATGCCCATTAAGGGCATTTGGTTGCTCAATAGAGCAACTTTATTCGGTCAATTTAGAAAATTCCCCTCCTTTGGAGGATTGTCAGTTTACTGACGGGGTAGTTTGGAAATTCTGTAGAAAATATTAAAATTTATTTTTTATTCATTCGAACCACCTGTCTGACAAGTCAGACAATCGTCCAATGGAAGGGAATTTGACTGTCGAATTTGGCTGTCGATTTTGACTTATCCCCCAAAAAAAGGGCTAAGTTTTGAAGCTTAGCCCGATCGTTGTATCTATAAAGAAGGGTAAAGTGGAAACTGTTTCATGTATTCATTCACTTCTCCTCGAATGGTTTTAATATTGTCTTCGTTTTTAATATCGCTAAGAATTTTGTCAATCCATGTTACGATATCTTTGCTTTGGTCGGTATTGAATCCTCGACTGGTAACAGCGGCGGCGCCTATTCTAATACCTGAAGTGGTAAAAGGTGACTCTGTGTCGAAAGGTACCATGTTTTTGTTGACGGTGATATCGGCTTTAACCAATGCATTCTCAGCATCTTTACCGGTCAATCCTTTGTTTCTCAAGTCAATCAACATGACGTGGTTGTCTGTACCTCCAGATATAATCTGATATCCTTTTTCGATAAATTGTTCTGCCATAGTATTGGCATTGGCAATTACCTGATCGGCATAGTCGGCAAAAGAAGGCTGTAAGGCTTCGAGGAAAGATACTGCTTTGGCGGCAATAACGTGTTCCAATGGACCTCCTTGCATGCCTGGGAATACTCCACTATTCAAAATAGCAGACATCTTAATGGCTTTTCCTTTCTTTGTTTTTCTACCCCAAGGGTTGTCAAAATCTTTACCCATCATGATAATACCTCCTCGTGGACCTCTCAATGTTTTATGCGTAGTACTGGTGACGATATGGCAATGTGGCATAGGGTCGTTAAGTTTCTTCGCGGCTATCAATCCAGCTGGGTGGGCGATATCGGCCATCAATAAAGCACCTACTTCGTCGGCTATGGCTCTAAATGTCTCATAGTCCCAATCTCTGGCATAGGCAGATGCACCGCAAATGATGAGTTTCGGTTGAGCAGCGATGGCTTTTTCCCGAACTTTATTCATATCGATGATGCCGGTTTCTTTTTCAACACCATAGTGTACAGCGCGATAGTTCTTACCTGAAAAACTAACTGGAGAACCGTGGGTTAGGTGTCCGCCATGAGATAGATCAAATCCCAAAATAGTGTCGCCTGCTTTCAATGTAGCTAAGTAAACGGCAGCATTCGCTTGAGAACCTGAATGAGGCTGAACATTGGCATATTCAGCACCAAACAATTCTTTTAATCGATCGATGGCCAATTGCTCAATCTGATCGACAACCTCGCAACCACCATAATAGCGCTTTCCGGGATAGCCTTCCGCATATTTATTGGTGAGGCAAGTTCCCATCGCTTGCAAAACATCGAGGCTACAAAAATTTTCGGAAGCGATTAATTCGATTCCGTGCCTCTGTCTGCTTAATTCATCTTCGATTAATTGTTGTATTACAGGATCCTTCATTTATTATTTTTTCATAAATTTTTAGAGGTGCAAAGGTATGTTTTTTATCTTAATTTGCCTTGAGATTATAGTCTAAATATCCTGTAAGACTGTGATTTTTAATGTGCAATTCGTATAAGTCTGTCAAAATCCACCTTTAGAGAGTCATGTACTATTATTCAAGGATCTTTGGTTTATTGCTCAAGAGGCTGAGGAGAGATTTGTTTATTGTTTGAATTTGTTTAATGAATGTTAGACTTTAATGTGATCCTTCCATATAATACGAATTACATTTATAATTAACGGTAATCTTTCGATTTATTAGAAGTTTTACTTCGTTTAAAATACTCGCCGTAGCTACGGCTATGCCTGTGTTTTTAGCCTCGTCAAACTTCAAATACTCTCGAAATCTTTTCCGTCATTATAAAATGTATTTCGTATAAGATTCTATGTTGTGACCGTGATCTTTCGGTCTGATTGGAGTTGAGTCTTTCTATTTTCAATTGAATTAAAAATGGCATTGGCGAATGAATGATGATTAGAAATTTATTCTAAATTCTATATTTTTACTTCCTACCTTTGTTCCCACAATTATATATGATGTCATGGTCAACTATCGAAAAGTAGTTATTAAAATTGGATCCAACGTATTGACACAATCCGATGGCTTACCCAATTTGGAAAGGATGAGTCATTTGACTGAGCAGGTGGTCGAATGGGTTGAGCAAGGTGTGCAGGTCGTATTGGTCTCATCTGGTGCGGTGGCTTTTGGACGCAGTCTTAATCTGTCTACCGACAAAAAAAACAGCGTGGCCAATCGACAGATATGGGCGGCAACGGGTCAGGTAAAATTAATTCAGGCTTGGCAGCAGCGCTTTGAGCCTTCTGGTATTCAATGTGCTCAAGTCATGGTGACCAAGGAGGATTTTAGAGATCGATTACACTATCTCAATATGAGGCAGTGCATCACCCATTTGATACAGCATGATGTCATTCCGATCATCAATGAAAATGATGTAGTGGCCGTGACCGAGCTCATGTTTACCGATAACGACGAACTGGCGGGTTTGATCGCTTCAATGGTGGAAGCCGATGCCTTGTTTATATTGACCAATGTCGATGGTATATATAATGGAGATCCACGACATTCTGATGCCCAATTGTTGGAAGATATCGATCCATTAAATTTTGTGGTCACCGATTATATTTCAAATGAAAAATCGTCTTTTGGCAGGGGAGGAATGATTACCAAGGCAAATATGGCCAAGAAAATCGCCAAGTTGGGCATAGCGGTACACATTGCCAATGGATTGAAGAAAGACGTGCTGCGAAATCTATTGAACGAAAATTTAATTCATACCAAAATTCATCCATCGAAACCTACAAATGGAAAGAAAAAATGGTTGGCTCATGCCGGGCATTTTACCAATGGCGAAGTAGTGGTAAATCACGGTGCTAGGGAAGCCTTGTTGTCAGCCAAAGCAACCAGTTTGTTGCCCGTAGGTGTCATCGCCATCAATCATCCTTTTGAAAAGGGTGACATTATCAGAGTGATTGATGAAAATGGCGGTGTTATCGGTTTAGGTATTGCGGAATATCCTTCCCAAAAGGCCGAAGAGAGAATGGGATTGCAACAGCAGAAAGTACTTATTCATTATGATTATCTGTTTTTGGAAGATGATGCTGTGGAGATAGAATAGCGCAGTTATTTGTCCTTGAACCGGATTGAGGAAGAAGTGGTCTAACTGGTTGGAGATTTTATCAGATGTCCATATTCTCATTGGTTTGAATAGAGGTCTGGCGGAATGGCATTGTCACTGGCGAAGTTGTTGGCTTGAAATGGTGTGATAAAAAACAATCTAATCCTCGCTTATTTCTTGTATTTTTGCATTTTTAATCAGTCTTTAAATTGTACTAGGGTATTGAGTTATAGTGTCAAAGAAATTTATTATACACTTCAGGGAGAAGGTCACCATTCCGGTAGATCCAGTGTTTTTTTGCGATTTTCGGGATGTAATTTATGGTCGGGGCGAGAGGAAGATCGTTCCAAGGCCATCTGTCAATTTTGTGATACTGATTTTTGGGGTGTCGATGGCGAAAATGGCGGTAAGTTTAAGGATGCACAAGCCCTAGTGGACCATGTGGATAAGTTGTTTCCCCAGGACAGTCAATATAAATATGTGGTATGTACGGGCGGAGAACCCATGTTGCAATTGGATAAATCATTGGTCGAGGCCTTTCATCAGCGTGGTATTGAGGTGGGTATTGAAACCAATGGAACCATAGCGATCGACATTGATATCGATTGGATCTGTGTGAGCCCCAAAGAAAATACTGTTATTGAGCAACGCAAGGGCAACGAATTGAAATTGGTTTACCCCCAAGGGAATATGGATCCCAGTGATTGGGAGGATTTAGACTTCGACTATTTTTTACTTTCTCCTATGGACAATGTAGATCAAGCTGCCAATATCAAGGCCTGTATGGAATATTGTATGGCTCATCCCAAGTGGCGATTGAGTTTGCAGACCCATAAAATATTGGATATTAAGTAGTCTATCCGAATTAAAAATGCAATCACGCATCCTATTAATGTTTATCTATAGGATTTATGGTGCAGTCATGCCTCGGCCAAATTCCAATCAAATTATTCATTCTCGTCACGAAACTGTGGTCGGCTACTTTTATATATGTAATTAATATTCTTAAACTAAGTGAATATTGGGGGTGTTTATTAAATAGTCTTGTGTGTTTCTTTTATTTTAATAAAATTTGTTTTATATATTAAAATATAAACATTTTTAATTAATGTTTTTTAATTGCAGTTGTTGTTTTTTTTGTATAAAATATATTTATAGTGTTGTGTGTTTTTAATTATTCTGAATTAGATTTACATTTTTAGTTATGCTTTTGAATTAGTAAACTAGTTTGGTGATAAACTGATAAACTGATAAACTGATAAACTAATAAACTAATAAATTAAATTTTTTAATACCTAAATGTTATTCTTTGCATAAAGTTGTTGTGTTGGTTCTCTGAGTTTGATCAATCATTTATATTCGGTTTGATTTTTTTTATAATATATATGACGTGTTTGTGAATCAAACAACAAATTGACTATGGTTGGGTGTTTAGTGCTTTTGTCAATTGGTGGTAAATAAACTAGGTACTATAAACTTGGATATTGGTTCTTTGGTTAATTGTAGTAAGTCATTGGATATCAGGATTTTTTTGACCAAAAATATATAGGCTGTAAGATTTATAATAGCTAGTTGTAACAGGACTAAGGGGTTTTATGTTAATATCGTCCATTGGTGCTGACTAAATAAAATTAATCCACTTTAATATTTTAAAATGAAGAAAATATTTATTCTATTATTATTCGGATTTTATGCTACCGTTAATTTATCGGCTCAAATAAAGCTCGATGCCGTTGTTGGTGGTGGATCTTCTTCCATGGTTCAATATTTTTCAGATCATCACCAAATTAAAATCAACCCCGATTATTTAGTCAACGCGGGAGTAATGGCTTCAACAAAGTTTCGAAAAGATGGAATGTTGGGGCTTCAACTCGGCATGTTGTGGAGTTATTCGGGCTTTAAAAGTTATTTGCCCGATTGGGATGTATCAGGGCAAAACGGCAATGACGTTATTTGGCAATCTGAGCCCAATAAGATCAGGAGCCATTTTCTCAAAATACCTTTAACCCTTGATTTTAATGTCTATGAGCGGTTGGGCCTTTTATTTGGAGGGCACCTAAATCTTCGCTTATCCAGCAATGAAGAAAGGTTGGCACTGTTTGCGATACAAGCTACGGATGAATCTATATCAGGCTATCGCAAGTCAATAGCTGGTGTTCATGCAGGGGTTTACGGGAAAATAACTGATAGAATAAGATTGGATGCGAAGGTATTTAACGACATCAATTCTAGGCTTTATAATCCAGGATATATAGATAATATACAATTTAGAGAGCTGGGTTTTTCTTTTAATCTCAATTACAGATTGAATCCATAATCGTTATTATACAATAAACATAAAGTACTGAGGGCAGGAGTAATTTGTCTTCGGTACTTTTTTTAAATTAAATCAATGGGAAAATATCTACTTGTATGGTGGATGGCCATGCCTTTTGTAGCCTGGGGTCAATCCACATCTATTGTAGTAACTGCAGCTGAAACAGGGGAGGCTTTATACTTGGCATATGTTGAAAACAAAACCAGAAAGACCATTGTCAATACCGATGAGTCCGGAAGAGCTCAATTAGATCTTCATGTAAAAGATACTATAAAAATAAGCTATGTCGGATATAGAGACAGTATATGGGTGGTTGAAAATCAATTCGATATAATATACATACCATTGTCAGCTCAAGAATTGGAGGCCATAGTTATATTTGGCAAAGAAGCCCATCACAAAAGAGCTGCGCAAGGCTACCAAGATATCCCTTTAGAATTTTTAACTTCTGTGCCCTCCATGACTGGTGATGCAGATATAATGAAGACCATCACCTTCTTGCCTGGTGTTAGCGAAGGCAGAGAAGGTTATGCTCACTTATTTGTAAGAGGGGGAGATCAAGATCAAAATCTTATTTTATACGACAATGCCTCCTTGTTTAATGTCAACCATGCAGGTGGAATAATATCGATGTTTAATTCAGATATGGTCAGTACTGTTGATTTTTACAAGAGTTATTGGCCTTCAGAATACGGGGGAAGGTTGTCATCAGTGATGAATATCCATTCTGCACAAGGCAATTTTAAAGAACATGAACAAATGATAGATTTAGGCCTGATCTACTCAAAGGCCAAATTTACTGGGCCGTTGTGGAAAGACAAGGTCAGTTATAGTTTTGGAGGGCGGAGATCCATGATCGATTTGGTTACAGGGCCACTTTTGAGAAAAGCGCAACGGGATAAAAGTGGGTCAATGACCAACATTATCGTCAACGATTTCAATGGTCGGATCGATGCTAGAATTAACGATGAACACAGTCTTGCATTGAGTGGGATTTTTAGTAAAGATAGAATCCATTATTATGAAAATCTTCGAGCCGGTGTGGCAGAAGAAAAAAGGAGGGTGGCAAATACTGCCCTTGCCTTGAATTACAGCTATTACCCCAATCATAATACGACATTGAAAGCACACGTCAGTTGGAGTGAGTATGAACATCAATATTTAGATACCTCTCTAGATACCATTGATTTGATTAATGATTTTACTCGTAATGAAGTCCTAGACTTAGTCTCAATCAATCGACAAAATCTGGGAAGTGCTATAGAATCACAAAAAATAAGTATAACTGGACAAAGTGATCTGTCTAATAGGATAAGATTGAATTATGGAGTGAATTATGAGAAACGAAAATATAAGGTGTCGGCAGATCGGTCTGAAACAGAGGAGTTGTTAGATGTAAAAACGACAAACTTTGCCCTACAGGGAAATATTAAGAATGATGGGGTGAAAACAACTTCTATTTTTTCAGATTTTGATTACACCTTGAATCCTAAGTGGAAGATTAAAGTTGGTATACGCCTCCCGTATTTTCAAAATCAATCTTTTTCTAAGATCTTGCCCGAGCCCAAAATAATGACATCCTTTCATCTAGATAAATCCACATCGTTGAATGCTGTTTATAATATGCAACAACAGTCTCTATTATTAATGGGGTATACCAATTCGGAAGGAGGATATCGAGAGTTTTATACCACGTCGGATAGTCAGTTGCCGACGGCTCAATCTCATCAGTGGTCGGTCGGTTTTTTTAAATCACTCAATACTTGGGTTGATGAGTTAAATATAGAATTGTTTTATAAGCAACAAAATAACCTATCCAAATTTCTAGCATCACGAGACGAAGTGCATTCCATTGCAAACTTTTACGATTATTTCCATACTCAAGGGAAAAACAATAGCTATGGAGTGGAAGTGTTGATGCAAAAGACCAAGGGTAAGTTGCATGGATCTCTAGCCTATACTTATGCACATTCTACCTCTCGATTTCCCAGCTTAAATGGTGGAAAAAGCTTTGCTGCTGACTTCGATTATCGCCACAATATTAATGCATTGGTCATATGGAAGTTTAGGAAGGATTATAAGTTGTCTGGACAATGGACGTATAAAAGTGGTCGTCCATTTACCATTTCTTCGACTGTGGCAGGAAACAACGATGTGGTAGCACCTAATTATCCTGTTATAACAGCATTAAACAACTATAGAATGCCTGCCTACCATCGGTTGGATATTGGCTTGGACAGGGAGTGGGTGAGTAAACGCAGGGGGAAAAGACAGTGGTTTGGGCTGAGTGTGTATAATGTTTATGATAAGGTTAATCCTTTTTCAGTATCACCTACTGAAGATGGTCAATTGAGAGTGTACGGATTTTTACCCATTATTCCTTCATTCAATATAGGATTTGAACTTTAATAGAAATAAATGAAGCATTTAATAAAACGACCTTTAAATATTAGGATGTACTTCCTTTTGAGTTTTTGTATGATAGCATTATCTAGTTGTGATAAAAGCATTACGATTCCATTAGATCCCCTTGTATATACACCTCATTTAATGATATACGGGATAGCAAGCCCACAGAGTGGTGCTTTGGTGAATATAGAATACAATCGCCCTTTGTCCGGATTGGAAGACGAAGTCCCCAATCTACCTAGTCTTGAAGTATATCTCTTGGTGTCTGGTGAAAAAAAATATCGATTTAATGAAGATTCAATTGGATCTTTTAGTTTAGCTCCTGAGGAAATAGACCTCAAATCCACTGAAGGATATAGTCTTTGGGTAAGAGATCTAGACTTAAATGTGGAGTATCAGTCTGCGATAGAGAAGTTGCCTATTCAACCTAATATACTCGATGATGAAATACTGTCTGTTTCTGACTCTCAAAAAGTTTTTGTACAGATTATCTTAGGGGAAGTAGATCAACCTATTGAAGGGTATTCTATTGTCACTTCACTGTTGGATTCCAATTTGGTCAATTTGTCAAGTAAGTCATTCAGGAATAAAATAAGACAAATGCAAATCCCGGATGCGGTAACATGGGATGAAAAACCGGTGACTATTCTGATAAATCCCGAACAGTACGACATGGAAAATGAAGTCGTATTTTATGCACCTTATGTTCTTATAGATGTCACCTATTATTCTAAGGGATTGGCTTTGTTTTCCAAGGATGCGAGTCAGTATTTATCATCTGGAGAAGATATTTATCAGGTGGTTCAACCTATTTATTCCAACATTTCGGGAAATCACGGTGTATTTGGTCTGTATACTGAGGAGGAGATATTGGTAAAACTTGAGTAATACGAATTACATGTATAATGCTGGAAGCTATGAGGCCATTGTCTCGTCCTAAGAAAAGCTTGCCGTTTAACTAATTGTCCTGTAATATATTTACGTTGCAAACCCACCCGGAGCACAGTGGTATAAATGCCTGACGATTTACAGGGCAGTCACGCCGGAACGTAATGGCTAAAAACCTATCGAATTACATTACTGTCTCGCCATTTTGTAGAGGCGCAAGATTTTGCGTCTCCTGTCATATATTTTAATGAAGTCTCGTCGCAGCACAGTGGAAATCTGTATAAATCTTATTGATGCCTAGCCGGAGCCAGTGGCTCCGGTTCCCTCATCAAATGCCCATTAAGGGCATTTGGTTGCTCTAAAGAGCAACTGCATTCGGTCATCCCGCCAGCGGGGGACATTAGATGTCGTGTACATACGGTCATGACGGAAGTTATGAGGTCATTGTCTCGACCTAAGAAAAGCTTGCCGTTTTAAATTATAATCCGGTAATAGATTTACGTTGCAATCACACGCCAGAGCCAGAGGTATAAATGCCTGACAATTTACAGGGCAGTCACGCCTTAACGTAGAGACGCAATGCCTTGCGTCTCATTCGACTCTGTTGGGAGACGCAAGGCATTGCGTCTCTACTGCCAACGTTGCAGTCACGCCAGAGCGCAGTGGCTAAAATACATATCGAATTACAATGAGATTACGTCATTCAAGCTTAGAAAAGCCCTGAAAGGGCGAAATATGTCAGCATAGGGTGAAACCCTATGAAATAATTGTCACCTTGAAAAGAAGTCCTGAAAGGACGACATAATATTATTAAGTAAAATTCTATAGATTTACATTCTAATCGGGTTTCGGTATGGTGGATTAAAATCTATCGAATTACATTGCTATCACGCCTCGGCACAGTGGCTAAAAACCTATCGAATTACGGGGCAATCACGCCTCGGCACAGTGGCCTACCCACCCGAAACACGGAGGTTTCGGTTCCTTCACCCAATCGACATTTAGTCGATTGGATACTACGTATTTCGTTCAGTCATCTTCACCAAAGGTCGATTTACGACCTTTGGTTGCCCTAAAGGGCAACTACGTTCAGTCATAACTCGATTTCAAAATACTGTTCCACCAACTGTCGATACATCTGGTTTTGAATCAACAATTCCTTATTGCCCAAAAATATGATTTGATGTCGGGCACGAGTCAACGCAACATTAAGTTTGCGATCGATACCCTCAGATGTGATGGATTGATTGAGCATGTGGAGTTGAGAAAGGCTATTGACACAATACGATATAATGATAATGTTCTTTGCTCCACCTTGATATCGCTCTACCGTGTCAATGGTCAATCCTTCGGCTTGGAATTTGGCCTCGTTTAACGCATGGGTTATTTGAGCGATCTGCGCTCTGTACGGAGTAATTATACCCACTTGCCTCCAGTCGATATCGGGTTGTTCACTGTGTAAAAAGGTCAATATCGCTAAACACTTTTGAGCTTCCTCTTTGTTGATCTTGGGATGGTCGGCATTCTTTTCTATGGTCGGAATAAACACATTTCTATGAAGTAAAATTTGTGTTATATCATTCTCATGAGTAGAAGGTAACTCCGGAAGGGGTTGACATTGATGGTCATTGTTAAAAGGCAAAATCTCTAAGATGCCATTGTAAAACTGTTGGTTCGGAAAATCCATTAAAATTTGATGCATTCTTCCCTGATGCTTTAAGACGCCGAGAGAGTGATGCCATTTATTCTTGAGATTAAGACTGTATAATCTCTCGAAATAGGAATTGGTCAAATACCTAAGGTCAATTTTATTGAGCTCCTTGTCTACAACCATGGAGTCGGATTCGGATTGAATAACTACTGCGGGCAGTTGTTTGTGATCACCGATTAAGATATAGGGAATATTTTTACACAGTAATCCTATAAGCCCGGGTTCGAGGATCTGGGACGCTTCATCGATTATAATCTGATCAAATCGGATGAGGTCAAATAACTCAGGTTTCCCCGAAATGCTGGTTATGGTTCCGCAAACTATTTTCGTGTTTTCTAGAAGATTTTTTAAAGAGATTCTGTTCTTTATTTGAGTTGTTTTTTCTCTCAATAACAAAGAGCGAAATCGGGGATGAGTTCCATACATGGATCCTATTCTCGTGATTTGATCTTTCTGTATATGGGGAATTTGTAACAGTGATTCACAGATTTCATCTACCGCTCGATTGGTATAGCCCAAGATTAGCAACCTCGTTTTCGATGATCTGGTTCTAATGGCTGCGTATTGATGGAGCATGACACTGGTTTTTCCCGTGCCAGGAGGTCCCCAAAGTAAATAGTAATCACCACTATTCAGCATTTGTTCTAGAATCTCATTCTGTATAGAAGTCATTTTGTCGTTGTATGTGTATGGCTGAATCCATCTACTGGGTTGAGGTTGACGCAGGCCGAGTATTACCTCACTGTGTTGTGGATCGATAGCCAGTATTTCGGCCAGTGATTGATACATAGAATGAAATGAACTGTCCAGTTGGTCGCGTTCGATCTGCCACTGAGAACCCTTTCTGAAAATGGGGTGATATTGTCGTGCCCGCAATCGAATGGTAATGCTATCCTCATCGATTTCGAGTAAGGTGCAGCGATAGACCTGGCCACGGTGGGGGTTTTCTTTCCGAGAGCTGGGGTAGGTCAAGATGATATCGCCCACTCTAAAATTGGCCAGTGGGTGGGTATTGGCCGATTTTTTAAATTTTACCAATGGATTGGCCTGTCTGCTGTCATCCTCTTCCACTACGAGGTCGGCAAGGAGGTTGTATTGTCTATCTTTCGATTTCCACGATTGTGTCCACAGACTGGATTGCCCCTGTCTGTCCTCAGATACCTGGCCCAGTTTGGACAGGATTTGCTCTCGAGTGACGAAGGTGAAAAAAGCATCGAAGTATTTTCGTTGAACTGTACTACAGTTTTCATAGGATTGGTAAAAGTCCGACCGATCTCTAGCCGTAAAGCCCACCAAATGTTCGTCCAACCCCTGTAAAACTTCGTAAAGATTGCGTTTGTTTTTCGTCCATTGGGCCAACTGCCATTCCAATATGATGATGTTGTTGCGTATCCCTAAGGCCTCGTATTGCCAGTTTTTGATCACGGGAGCGTGACGTAAAATATCCTTTTCTTCCGCCGAATACATGATGTAGTTGGTCGCCGACAAATCGGTTTCATCGGCGGATTGAACCAATAAATCATAGAGCAGGGTTTGGATATAATGTGGATGATTGAGTCCATATGAATTGGGCCGGAAAGTTTTTCCACTCTTCAATTCTACAATCACTTTTTGGTTGGGAAACTGGGGGTGTTCATACAGCAAATCCAGCCTTCCCTGAAGCCCGTATTGAGGAGAGAAAAAACTGGGTTCTACAATACAATATTGAGGATCAATTCCATATCGAGGAAACTCTTCTACAATGGCTCCTTTGAGGTGGAGGTAGTGTTGATGAATGGTTTCGAGGATAGATCTGGTTTCGTCGTCATTGTAGGCTGTCCAAGCCATTTCATTGATGGCAAAAAGATTTTTACAAAGGGTTTCAAAACTTTGGTCGGCATCGTATATAAGTTCATCCAACATCATATTTACAGCATTCCCTATCAGCAAATGCACACTCGGTCGATATCTTTGGATCTTGCCTATGAAATAATTGGTGATCAATTCTCCAAAAGGGGTAAAACACTTGGCAATGGCGGTAATATCAATGAGGTGGTCGGGGGAGAATACAATGGCCGATGGATGTAATTCGTTTTCTACATGGCTACAATTAATAAGGTGTGTATTAATGGGCAGGTAGACTTCCACATCCATTAACTTTAGAGCTTTGACTTGGTTGTTGGTCTCCATTAGTAAGGAGGGACGAACAACGATTTCTTCCCCATATCGATCTATCCAATATCCGTGATAACTGAGTTGTGTCTCTGATTTTTTGGCAAATAAAACTACCTGGGCGAGTGGAATGGAGGGGGCAGATGGACGAGGTGACCAAAACGCTTCGTCGGGCTCGTCTAGACTTCGGTCTAATTTTATATTGAATGTATTATTCGATAAATGTTGGTAAATATGAATGGAAGTCCACAATAAATTATTGAAGACTGTTTCCATTTTTTCGTCATTTAATTGGTGGGTTGACCGATGATCATATAATATTTTAAACCAAGCAAATCTCAGCTTGTTAGGTAGATTATAATGGTTGCATACATGAGTGAATTGTACATAGTGGTTGAGCTTTATTTCCACACTGGGGTGGTTGAGTTCATTGGTGATCTGGGACAATAGCAACAAAGTAATGTCGTACAATAAATAATATTTTTCACTATTATTGTCTTTAGAATTGAGGATGGAACGAATTCCATCGTGGTATATATTTTGGATGTATTTTTTCATGAATTACAAAGTTAGTGAATATTGCAGTAGAAGATAGAGCACAGCCAAATTCAAATATTAAATATAAATACGAGATCCAATATGATTGATGTAGATAATATGGTGCTTCATTTTGATGAAGGTCAATTGAGAACCTTGAATTACTGTTTGGGTTTTATGATGTTTAGCGTGGCGTTGGAATTGAAGAAAGACGATTTTATGAGGGTCTTTAAAGATCCTAAGTCTACTTTAGTGGGGCTGTCGTCACAATTGATTCTATTGCCGCTGTTTACCTTTGCTTTAATTCTAATCTGGGATTTGCCCCAGAGTATTCAGATGGGTTTGTTGATGGTCGCGGCTTGTCCTGGCGGCAACGTATCCAATTATTTAGTCCATCGAGCCGGAGGCAATACAGCCCTGAGTATTACCATGACTTCGGTAGTCACCTTGACTTCTGTCTTGCTGACTCCATTGATGTTTTTTATTTATTCCACCTATTTTTTTAAAATTGATCTTGGGGCGAATCTAACTGTAGACGCAAGTAAAATGGTGGGGATTTTACTCCAAATTATTTTAATGCCATTGGTATTGGGAATGTTGCTCAACCACTACGTGCCGAGGTTTACAAATCGGATAAAACGATTTGTCAAACCGCTTTCTATTATTTTATTACTTACCATAATTGCCGTGGCTCTTTACAGAAATATCTATAATCTTCAGGAATATTTGTATTTGGTTTTTTTCTTGGTATTGGTCCACAATGGTTTGGCTTATGTTATCGGTTACCAATACGCTAAATGGTGGGGACAATCAGACGAAAATGCGAGGGCAGTTTCATTCGAAACCGGCATTCAAAATGCGGGTTTAGGGCTAATCTTAATATTCAATTTCTTCGATGGATTGGGTGGAATGGCTTTGGTGGCTGCTTGGTGGGGCGTTTGGGATTTGGTATCTGGTTTTCTACTATCTCAATATTGGATGAATAAAAAAAGTCAAACAGCGACGATACCCAGTATGAGGGAAATATAAGGGGATATCAATATCTTTAGGGTGCTAGTTTTTAAACATTTCTGTTTACTTGTTTGTCTTTATCTATGTTCTGTAGAAGCGGATGTTTCTATGGTGGTTTTATTAAATTGGTATAATTTTCGATAAAATAGGAGATCTTTCTTATCTTTATTGAGGTTAGATTTAATTATTTGTAATAGTTTGGCGGCGAACATTTTACTTTTATTGACCGCAATTATGATATAAATTATGGGCAATCGATTGTTTTTTGTGTTTCAAAAAGAATTTAAAAATTCATTGGCAGATGCTATACGCAGTTCTGGCTTCATAGATTTATCTGAATCTGTGGATTTGGGTTTAGAAGAGATTTTGGAAGTCATCCACGCCTACATTATTGGGGGACTAATTGTAAAAGTAGAGGAAGAAAACGGGGCCAACGTATTGGGGAATCTATTGGTCAAAGGTGGTCATAATGGTGAAATATTGGAAGATATTTCATTGATATTCGATCAAAAAGATAGTTTTGATTACCATCAGAAGTTGGGCAATAGTTTGTTGAGTTTTGTTTTTGATGAAGACCAAACCACTACTTTTCAGTCCATAAAGGAATTAATGCACAGTGAATATGGCATTGATAGCGATGACTTGGATGCATTGAACAAACTGGTTATTCCATTTTCAATGGGCATTATTGGTAAAGAAGTCAAGACCAATTCATTTTCCAATGCTCAACTGGGAGAAACCCTGATCGGAAATACTCCTATCCTCAGTGAGAAATTTTCTAAATGGGCTAAGGTATTAGAGTTAATGCCAATAGTCAAAGAAAATGTGACGACAGACAAAAAAGAATCTGTGAAGCCGAAGGAGGAAGGTGTGGAATCATCGACTCAGAAAATGGGAAGTCAGCAAAGTATTAAGTCGGCTTCAGGTCTCAATATTCAAGTGTTCTATAAGAATTTTTTTCCATGGTTGGCTACTTTTATTATATCTGCTGGTAGCCTTTACGCCCTCCGCTATTTTGAGACCCAAAAAGAAGATAGTCCAGTTTTAGAGGCCAATAGTCCATTTCAGTTTATCCAAAACGATAGTTTGGCAGTGAAGAGTTTTAGCGAAGTGCCTTGGGTGGACAATGTCGATAACGATTTACACAATATATACCTAGACTCCCTGAATCACAATATCAAGCAGGAAAAATTGGTAAATACAGTGATTTTCAATAATGCCAATCTTCATTTTGAGGAGAATATTCCCAATATTTCAATGGAGGGAAAGAAGGAGTTAGATGAAATCCTAACCGCTCTTAAAAAGTATAATTTTCTTCATCTAGATATTCAAGTGGATGGCAATCCTACCTTTGTTCAGTTGAATAAGGAGTTGATAGATAGGAGGTTGAAGAATATTCAAGATTACTTTATTGTTTTTGGAATAGAGGAAGAGAGAATTTCGGTGGCCTATAAAATCTCTAACCCAGAGGAAGCTCTAGATTCTGTAAAGAATAAAGCGGTAGAAGAGAGTCCTCATAAAATAGATCCTCTGCCTTCCGGTACTGTATTGAGTAGTATTCATTTCCTTTTTAGCAATCAGGAAAAAAATATTTAGTATTCGCCTGTATTTTCAATTAAAGTGGTGGTAAAATGTAGTATCTTGATAGCTAATGCATAGCAAGATTATTTCGATACTATTTTGTTTAATTTCCACATGTTCACTCTTTGCACAGGACATGGATCGTTTTGTTTATGGTAATGAATTTAAAAGATCCGTGCGTTTTTCATTTCAAAATGTTCAGAATTTTATCTTGTTAGATGTCAAAATGGAGGGCATTCTTCCTACTCATTTTATTTTTGATACGGGAAGTGAATACACTGTGATCTTAAAGAGAGAATTGGCTTATTTGCTAAACATGGATTACTTTAAATCCATCCCACTATACGGTTCCGATTTAACCAGTGTGGTCTATGCTTTTATATCGCGAAATGCCAATCTCAATATCGATGACAAGTTGTTGATACGATCCAATGTATTGGTTCTCGAGGAGGATTTTATTCATTTGGATGAAATGTTGGGTATGCAAATCGATGGAATATTGGGTGCCAACATTTTTAATCGATATGTCTTACATCTCAATAATAAGAAAAAGTACATCGAGTTTATTAAATCAGATTATTTTAGTCCGCCCAAAGGTTTTGTTGAATTGCCGATAGAAATACATAAAGGGAAGCCCTATCTGGTAACCAATATTGGATTGAATGGAGAGCAGAAACAGACCCTAAAATTTCTAATCGATTCTGGTTCGGCCATCCCCCTTTTGTTGTACAATAATACGAGTCAACATATCGATTTGCCAGAGACCGTTATTCCTGGAAATTTGGGAATTGGTTTAGGAGGGCAATTGGAAGGCTTTATGGGCAAGGTGGATGAGTTGGAGATTGGGCCCTACTCATTTAGTAATTTGATAACGAGTTTTCAAGATTTTGAAATCGATAGTACCCAACAATTGTATCTCAATAGAAATGGTTTAATCGGCAATGCCCTATTGAGTCGATTTGATATATATATTGACTATACAAAAGAAAAATTATATATTCGAGCCAACAAGGACTTTGATAAAAAATTTAGAATCGACAAGAGTGGTTTGGTTCTGGTAGCCACTGGAGAAAATTTTAATAATATTGTGGTGCACAGGGTGCTGAAGGGAAGTCCAGCAGATTTGGCTGGAGTCCGAGTGGGGGATGAATTGCATAAATTTAATCGATGGCCAGCTTATTTTTTTGACATTCATTCGGTTTCGTATAAATTGTCTGGAAAGGAAGGACGGAATATAAAATTGAGTTTGAGGCGAGGAGATGAAAAGAAAGTAAAGGTGCAATTTAAATTAAAGTCCCTTTTTGATTAATAATTTTCTACCAGTTTTTCAAAATCTACCTATGGACTTTGGTATTTTAAGTTTGTTGCCCCCTATTATAGCTATTGTATTGGCTATTGCCACACGGCAGGTATATCTTTCCCTAATGGCAGGAATATACATAGGTTGGGTGATTATCAGTGAAGGAAATATATGGCAAGGGTTTTTGTCCAGTCTTGAAGGATTGGTAGCAGTATTTCAAGATGCGGGGAGTACGAGAACGATCTTGTTTAGTGCACTAGTCGGTTCTTTAATTATGCTAATTCAGCGGTCAGGAGGAGTGGAAGGTTTTATTCAATGGGTAGGTCGTAAATTGGAAAAAGACCGCGGAGGCAGTCGGATTAAATTACAATTTTATGCTTGGTTAATCAGCGTACTTATCTTTGTAGAAACCAGCATTTCTGTGTTGACTGTAGGTACTATATTCAGACCTTTGTTTGACAAATACAAAATATCAAGAGAAAAACTGGCCTATATTATTGATTCCGGTTCTGCTCCGGCATGTATTATATTTCCATTGAATGGATGGGGGGCATTTATCATTGGCTTATTGGTTACTCAATCTATAGAACAACCCTTTATGGTTATGTTGTCGGCCATCCCATTTAACTTTTATGCCTTATTGGCCCTAGTGGCTGTCCCTTTGATAATAAAACGAAATTGGGATCTACCATTGATGCGTAAGGCCGAGAATAGAACTCAGTCTGGGGCCGTTTTATGGCCAGATGCTACACCGATGATTACCGATGAAGCGCTGAATATATCCTATGATGGGGAAAGCCAGCCCAAAGCTTACAATATGATGATTCCTATTGGTGTTATGATATTGGCTATGCCACTTATATTGCTGTATAGTGGATGGAATAATCTACCTCAAGATACTTCACTGTTAAAAACCGTGTTTTATGCTATAGGCAATGGTTCCGGTTCTACAGCCGTCTTGGTCGCTGTATCTTTGGCGATATTGGTGGCGACTACGATGTACAAGGTTCAAGGAATATTAGGGATTCGGCAGAGTGTAGATTGGATCGTAAAGGGAATTGCCGCTTTAATGCCATTGGCTTTGCTGATGCTTATGGCTTTTGCCATAGGTAATGTTTGTAAAGCATTGGGCACAGGTCAATATGTGAGTCATGTCATTGGCTCTTTTTTACATCCGGGACTCATTCCCGCTTTGTTATTTGTGACCAGTGCATTTATTGCTTTTTCGACTGGAACATCTTGGGGCACTTTCGCCATTATGGTGGGCATTGCAGTGCCTTTGGTGCAGGGGCTTGGATTGGATTTTGCCCTTTGTCTCGCAGCAGTATTGGGTGGAGGGGTATTTGGAGACCACTGTTCTCCGATATCAGATACCACGATCATAGCTTCCATGTCGGCCGCCACCGATCATGTGGATCATGTAAAAACTCAAATGCCCTATGCTTTAATAATCGGTAGTATAAGTACTGTTTTGTATTTGATTTTTGGTTTTACTATTTAGCTGATAGCGAATCCGAATTTATCTTGGTTGATTTTAATTTAAACTGACTTTTATATACAGTAAAGTAGAGGGAGAAGTGTAAATTTAGTTAAGATAGCTAGTCATGACCACAAAACGGATTATATTTATTCCTAGAATTAATTTTTTTGCTCATGCTTAGATCAATATTTGTTTTTGGAATTTTACTCATTTGTATTTCAGGTTATAGTCAGCAATGGACACCTGTACCTATAAGTGATAAAGACCAAGGTTTGCCTTTTTTCAATAGTAGCTCGGCTGATACTCCTTGGCAGATCTATACCTTTGACCACTTGCAATTGCGTTCTGCAGATTTGTCCGAGATGGAATTGCCAACCACTAGTGGAGAGATATTAAGAGTTAATCTCGTTGAAGATCCTCTGTTTGCACCGGGGTTACAGGAAAAATATCCCCATCTTCGCTCCTATAATATACATACTGAGGACTGGATAGGTCGATTGACTTGGAACGATGGCAAAATTGACGGTTGGTATAAGTATCAAGGACAATGGATGGTGGTAGAACACCTGCAAGCCAATAAATATGTAGTCTACCTCGAGAAAGAAGGTTATCAGACCAAAGCCGATAAAAGTATTGTTTTAGGAAGTTGTTTAACTCCCGGAGATTTGTCAACTACAGAGCTAGAACCTGAAATTGTACCGGAATTGCGCGCCGATAATGTTTCGTTGAGGGTCTATGATCTCGCCGTATCCACCACTTCTACATACTCCGCTCGCTATGGAGGAGAAGTCGCTTCGGTATTGGCCCAGATTAATATAGTATTCAATAGGGTCAATGTCGTATTTCAAAGAGAACTGGGGTTGAAATTTAGGATAATAGACGATGTCCCGGAATTGATTTATTTGACCGACGATGAAGATCCATATTTTGAGGGCAATAACAATGCTATGTTAAACAAGGCTGGCTCCTTGTTTAATTCTGTAGTGGGTATCAATAATTACGATATTGGTCATCTATTGGCCACCAACTGTGGAGTCGGAACAGCAGGGGTGTCGTCGGGCATAGGAACAGTGTGTAACTCTAATAAAGGTCAGGCATTGTCCTGTGATTTGACCCAAAATTTAAGTGATTATGTAAGAGTGTTGACCCATGAGCTCGGTCATCAGTTGGGAGCAGAACACTCTTGGTCCAATTGTCCCGGTTTAAATGATGTTCAACGCACGAGTTCTTCTGCAGTAGAGCCGGGTAGTGGATCGACAATCATGAGTTATATATCTTCCTGTGGCGAAGAAAATTTAACTGTTGTGGAGGGCCCACTTTATTTTCACGCCAAGTCTATTGCCGAAATGAATTATTATATGGATCAAGGTAGTGGTTCCACCTGTATTAGTAATGAATCAGCGGTCAATCACCATCCGGAGATTGTTTCCCTACCCAAAGCAGATCTAGTAATCCCAATAAAAACAGCCTTCTTCTTAGAAGCCCAAGCCCAAGATGAAGATGGAGATGAATTGACCTATAATTGGGAGCAAATGGATGTAGGTCCCATATCTCCTTTAGGATCTCCGATTCAAACCGCTCCTATGTTTCGTTCTTTTCCTCCAGATAGCGAAGGCAAAAGAAATTTTCCTCAATTATCCACTCAATTGTCTAATGTGGCTTCGGTGGAAGAAGTATTGCCGACCTATAGTCGAAATATGAATTTTCGCTTGACGGTACGCGATTTCGATGCCATTGCCGGTGGAATGGCCATTGCCGATTACCAATTGAAAAGTACTGCCAATGCCGGCCCTTTTGTGTTGGGTTTTCCCAATTTGGCCACCGATGATGTTTTTGCAGGTGGTTTGACCACGATTACTTGGGATGTAGCCAACACCGATGTAGCACCAGTAAATGCCAGCCACGTAAAGATATTTTTGTCTGTGGATGGGGGAAATACCTATCCCTATGTTTTAGCCGAAAGTACGGAGAACCGCGGTTTAGCTGTAGTGCAAATACCCAACGTAGTGACCGACCAAGCTAGAATAATGGTGGTGGGAGAGGATCACATATTCTACGATATATCAGATGAAGATTTACGCATTCAATTGCCTTCTGAACCTACTTACGGTCTCAATATAAAGTCGGGAAACCAAACCCTGTGTTTGCCCGATACCGGGAGGGTAGAAATTCAAGCATTTCCCGTGTTGGGATTTGCTGATTCCATTGAATACTTTTTGGATAATCCCTATTCCGATGTCGATGTGTTCATTTCCCGGATTCATGGAAAAGTCAACGATCCTGTGTCTATCGATTTTGTTGTCGATGACAATTTTAGTTCAGATACCCTTGAATTTCAACTCTTGTCCAAGGCTCCTGGTCTGGATACCTTTAAACGGGACATTAAATTGTTTGTAGTCAATAATAATTTTTCAGGAGTGCAAGCAATTTATCCCTCAAACAATGAAGTAGATATCGAATTAGCTCCCAATTTGACTTGGTCCACATTGCCCAACGTGGATTATTATTCAATTGATGTCAG
This sequence comes from Membranihabitans marinus, assembly GCF_021729155.1. Taxonomy (GTDB): domain Bacteria; phylum Bacteroidota; class Bacteroidia; order Chitinophagales; family Saprospiraceae; genus Membranihabitans; species Membranihabitans marinus. The sequence goes on from NZ_JAJQYA010000003.1 coordinate 52,273, forward strand.
TGAATCGGCGGATTTTGGAGAAGCTTCAACCGTTTTTAGTGAAACGAATATTTCATCGGGAACCTATGTGGCTCCAGTGATCTTGGACGGTGGCCGAGTTTACTTTTGGCGGATACGCTCTCACAACACTTGTGGCCAAGATGAAGATGTCAAGGTATATGGTTTCAAAACGGCTGGATTCCAATGTGAGTCCTATACTTCTGGAGATTTGCCGAAGGGAGTAGGGGGTAGTAGTCCAGGCTCTGTTGTTTCCGAGATTCCCGTAAGTGATGATTTTGTCATAGACGACGTGAATATTCGACAAATCAAGGGCTTTCATGAATCGGTAGATCAACTGCAATTTTCGATTGCTCACAACGACACAAAAGTCGTGCTCTATGACGGGGATTGTGGGGTCAAGAGTTTTGATTTTAATATTTCATTTGACGATGATGTAATCGTGTCTACTGACTGTAATCTAAACTCAGGTGCGACGGTACGTCCCTTCCAACGCCTGTCGAATTTGTACGGACAGTCTTCTGCAGGTCAGTGGACAATGACCATGAAAGATAGTGTTATAGGGGCAGGTGGACTGTTGAACGAGTGGACATTGGAACTATGTGGTAAAACCATATCCCCATCATTATCGTTGTCTACCGATAGTCTAAGAGTGGGGCCGATGTCGTCGACTCCTCTCACCAGTTCCCAAATACAAATCAATGATTACAATAATCTACTCTTCGAATTGGTCAGTCTTCCTCAGAAGGGGCAATTGTTATTCAATAATCAAGTATTGAGTATAGGAGGAAAATGGACGGGTAGTGATTTGATTGAAGGCAGAGTGGTCTATCAGTCACTGGAATCTACTAATGGCTTTGATGAAATTGATGTGTCTGTGGTACTCGACAATGAAGCTTGGTCGGGAATAGTATCTGTCCCTGTGGTGATTGATCAGCAAGTGTCTGTGACTGGGATTACTTCCCATCACAACCTTGCGGTATATCCCAATCCAGTGTCGAGTCGGGCGCGAATATCGGCCGGTAGTCATATAGATTGGCGTTATTGTCAAGTCTACGATGTCCATGGTCGATTGGTACATCAGCAGTCTTTAAATCCTCAGGAAGTAGTATTTGAATTAAATACCGAAAGTTGGGCCGCGGGCATGTACTTTGTAGTGGTTTCTTTGTCGGATAAAAGTCTATATACCATTAAATTACAGCAATTATGAGTAATAAGGCTATCAATGTGCTAAATGATAGGATAAAGGATTTTTTAGTCAAATTTCCTCCATTTAGTATGATGACTATTGAAAATTTGGATAAGGTTCTCGCTCGAATAAAAATTAAATACATCGAGAAAGGAGAAATTGTATTTAATCAAGGCGATCCTCCAGGGGAGTTCTTTTATGTGGTAAGAAAAGGAGCGGTGAAGTTGGAAAGAATAGAAGGGGGAAATAACATTCTTATCGATGTATGTGATGAGGGTGATGTATTTGGGATTCGGCCATTGATAGCGGAGCAACCCTATTTGTCTACGGGATTGGCTCATGAAGAATCCATATTGTATGCCATTCATACCGATGATATAAGAAACATAATGATTAGCAATCCCAAAGTGGGATATTTTTTGGCTTCTAGTTTTGCGGCGGGTTCGCGGAATAAAAAGCAGGGGCACAATACCGATGGTTTGATTTTTATCAGTCACAATCAACAATTTCTCCAAGAAGATCGATTGCTTGAGGTACAAAAACTGTCTATTGGAAGACAGCCCATATCCTGTACTTTGTCGGCCAGTATTCAAGAAGCCGCAAAAATTATGACCCAAGAAAATGTGGGTTCTATCGTTGTTGTTGACGAAGGACAATTGCCATTGGGTATAGTTACTGACTCCGATATTCGGCGAATGGTGGGCAATGACCAAATTGTTTCCACTATGGGTATCGATCAAATTATGAATACCCCGGTAATCTGTCTTCCGGTCGGAACTACTTTTGCCGATGCCCAGATTGTTATGCTGCAGCGGGGAATCAATCATATAGTAATGACTGAGGATGGAAGCGATGAAAGTCCGGTAAAAGGGGTTTTTTCGGAGAGTCAGCTATTGGCTTATCAGGGCAATAGTCCAGGCATTATCATCAAGCAGATGAAGAAGACCAAGAAGCCAACAGAGTTAAAGAGGATCCGAGATAAGGCAGATTTTTTATTGGAAAAATATCTCTATCAAGAAGTGTCCATCAATTTTGTGTCCGATGTTATGACGGCCATCAACGATGCATTGTTCGTAAGAGCTATAGAGTTGTCTCAAAATGATATACTGGAAGAAAGTGGGCAGAAAGTTCCGGTAAGATTTTCCTGGGTAGCCATAGGTTCGTTGGGAAGAAGAGAGCAAATATTGAGAACAGACCAAGATCATGCATTGATTTTTGAAGATGTTGACGATGAAAATTATGATGAGGTAAAAGCTTACTTTCTGGACTTGGCCAATCGGGTGGTTGATATTCTTAAAATATGTGGGTTTAAAGATTGTCCAGCACAGATGATGGCCAATAACCCCAAATGGTGTATGTCCATCAAAGAATGGAAGGATCAATACAGGCAATGGATTCACTCACCCAACAACGAGTCGATTCTCCATGCCAATATATTTATGGATTATCGATCCGTGTATGGAGATGTAAGCTTAACTAAGCAGCTCACCGCCTATATCATGACTATGGTACATGACCATAGAATATTTTTGACCTACCTGGCCAAATACGCTGTCGAGACCCCACCGCCAGTATCTTTTTTCCGAAACTTTATCCTTGAAAAGAATGGTGCGCATAAGGATCAATTCGATATCAAGCAGCGAGCTATGTTGCCTTTGGTAGATGCGGCTAGAGTTCTGGTGCTAGATCAGAGGGTGGAACGAATGAACAATACCATCCAGCGTTTTGAGCGACTGGCTGAGGTAGATGCCAAAAACAAAGAAATGTACCTAGATGCCAAATCTGCCTTCGAGGTATTGTTGAGGCTAAGGGCTCTCAATGCCCTTAAGAATAGCGATAGTGGACGGTATATTAGTCCCGATTCACTAAACAAAATTCAGCGAATTCTATTGCGCAATAGTTTTAAACCTATCGGTCATTTACAAGATGTACTTCAGGTGAAGTTTCAATTGAATTTCTTTTAGTATGAATTGGAAACATCTGTTTGGGAAAAAAAATAAAGCCGCATTGCGGTCTTCCGATCCGGAGTGGTGGCGGGAGTACTTTGTAGAAACACAGGCTATCGATAGGAATCAGCCGGTAAGTTCATTTATGTTTAAGGTGGTGGATCTCGAAACCACTGGATTTGACTATCAATCTGATCGCATTATTTCGGCCGGAGTGATTCCTTCTATGGGGTATGAATTATATCCTGCTCAGGCTTATCACACCTTAGTTCGTCAAGACTTTATTAAAAAAGATGGAGTCCAGATTCACGGATTGACCATGAGAGATATTCAATCTGGTATTGAAGAAGTCGATTTTTTAATACAAATTGTTGAGCAGCTGAAAGGTACGATAATTGTCGGCCATCATATTGGATTTGATGTCGCCATGATCAATGCTGGTCTTCAACGACATTGGGGATTGAATCTAATAAATCCGGTTATCGATACGGCCTATTTGTATAAGCGCTGTTACCCGATCAAATTTATTTATGATAAATACGTGAATCAAATTCCTTCTTTGGATGATATTGCCGAAGAATTTGAATTGGTATTCCACGATCGACACTCTGCATTGGGTGATGCTGCCATCACTGGAGTGATTTTTTTAAAGTTGCTTCGGAACCTGGAAAATGCCAAAGTAGAAACATTAAAAGAGTTGTTGCAGTAGGTAGAATGGTTTGGAGAGGGATATTTAGATATGTGTACAAAAGAAAAGCGAGTCATATTTTATCATATGACTCGCTTTTTGCAAATTATAATCCCATGAACATATCCAAAACTATTATACTGAACTTCGTTGTTTTATCATCTTACTAAAACTTTCTACGTCGTTACAATGGTAAATATCGGAATTATATTCAGAGTGTAACAATACAAATAATGTGTATTGTTACATGATTATTTGTGCTATGTGTTTTTTAATTTATTGATTATCATTAATTTATTGTTTGTTGGTAGATGTATTTGTTATTTGATTTTGCCTGTTTTAAGGAGCTGAGTAGCTAGGATTTTCTAAAAAATTACTGTCAGTAAGTGTTTTTATAAATTCAATGACTTGGAATTTTTGTTTTTCACTTAATCCGAGGGGTTGAATTAGGGGGTCGGTATTGATTTGACGATGTCCCCCTGAATTGTAGTGATCCAATACTTCTTCCATGGTTTGGAATCTTCCATCGTGCATATAAGGAGGATTGATCATGGCATTGATTAGACTGGGGGTTTTAAATTTTCCAATATCTAATTCGTTCATGGTTACTTCAAACCGTCCTTTGTCCACAAATTGATTTAGGTCGGTGACGTTTTCAATTCCGTTGTTTTTAAATTCGAAGGTAGTGAAGAATGGTTCTGCATGACAGTGTCCACATTCGGCATCGGGCAGGTCGGGAACGACGTCAAAAAACATTAAATAGCCTTGGAGTTCGTCATCGGTAAAGGTCGCTTCTCCGCGCAGGACTTTGTCGTATTTGGATTGCCCACTGCTGATAAGGGTGCGCTCGAATTGGGCAATGGCTTTGGAAATAAGATCTTCGTCGATATCTTCGACGGTTTCTATACCAAAGGCCGCTCTAAAAAGCCTGGGGTATTGATTGTGATTTTTAAGTTTTTCCTTCAATGTTCCCCAGTCGTGATCCAATTCTAATGGGTCGTTGATAGGGTGGTCGACTTGTTCTTCTAGGGTAGAGACTCTTCCATCCCAGAAAAGGGGGAAACTGTTGTAGCCTATGTTAAGCAGGCTCATGCTGCTGCGTCTCCCTATTTGACCATCAATGCCAATGGCCAAGGGCTTGCCGTCTTTGAAACTCAAATCTTGGTTGTGACAGCTGGCACAAGAAATCGTACTATCTCTAGATATTATGGGGTCGTAGAACAATTTTCTTCCCAAGGCTATCCCGTCAACAGTTAATGGGTTGTCGGCTGGTATCCTCATATCTGGATAGTTGGAGGAAATATTGAGCTCGAAGGATTTGGGTTGATAGGGAAATTGGGTTAAATCAGTTTTCTTCTCTATTTCTTCTTTTTGGCAACTCAGCGCTTGACCGATTAACAATAATAACATTCCTATGTAGCCCAATTTTACCATACCTATCTTTCAACAGATTATTTGCTATTTCGTTTTTATTAAACTCATATTTTTAAGGCATTGGGGAAATTTTCTATGATTTTGGCTTTTAATGTCGATGTTGGATCGGATAGGGATATGCCTTTAAATAATTCATCGATGTGCAAGTAAAACAATAGGGTTAGGTTATTTCCTTTGCTTTTGCCCCAAGAACCTTGAATCGTTGTTGGAATATCGAGTTCACTAGGGGTGAATGAAAGAGAAATGGTAGAACCGCCTACCGGTCTCAAAGAGATGTAGAGATACCTCCATTCATTGTTTGTGAAATCGTATAAAGTACTGTCCCTAAAAACGTGATCCACTGGGAAATCTGCCGGTTGATATTGATTTAAACCAGTATTTGAACTTATGGTAAAATCAATTTGCTTGATGCTATCATTTTCCAAGTAATTGGCTCCATTGCTATTGATCTTGGTGATTTTTACTGGCATTACATCGCTATCCACTAAATAGTCGATTAAACTATCGGTGGGCTGTGCAATACTTCCGTCTTTGCGAGTGAGATTAATTTCATTGGCGATAAAATTAATCTCTCCGATTAAATATCCCTCATCATTATCGGTATATAAGGTGTCGGAAGTGGAAAAATTAGCATTGTCCAATCTCAATGGTGTTTGGAAGATCATTCGTGGATAGACACAGCAACATGGTTTTTCGTAGGCAAAGTTATAATTGGTCGCATTGGCATCCATGCATCCTTCATTGTATTCTTCGCAAGCAGTGAAGCCAATGACGATTAATAAAAATAGAAATGTCTTATTTATTCCCTTTTGCCAAACTATCCGCATAGGCTTTTACTTCTTTTTGAATGATATCTTTTACTTGATAAGAAAAATCTTTGTTGAGCATCCAGCCCAAGTATTGACGATCTTTATACAGCCATTCACCTGCTGGTTTGTTGTTGTATTTTCCAAAATTGAAGACAATAGTCCCGTTGATGTCGTATTTCAATTTTTGAGTCACATCGGCAAAACGCAAGTCGGTGGTAAAATCGTGTAACATCTGCATATCGTTTTTGACCGGTATGGATTCGTTGCCGTCCTTGTCTTCGTAAGGCACATTCTCATATCGTTCCAACTGCCCTTTTAGTACCGCCACAGTAGCGCGTACATCCTCCAATGCGTCATGGGCATTTTCAATTTCTTGACCGGTATAAAATTTCATGGCAGCGGCCAGTGTTCTCGGTTCCATCTTTGTAAAGATTCTCATTACATCTATGGTCTTTCGATGGGTCATATCTAGAGGTTGCCCAGCTCTGTCCATTTCTTCCATAAGCATGGGAATATCGAATCGATTGGAATTGTATCCGGCTAAATCAGCATCGCCAATAAATTCAGCCACTTCAGAGGCTATATCCTTAAAAGGAGGTTGATTGGCTACCATTTCTTCGGTAATACCGTGGACATTCATTGCCTCTTCAGAAATAGCTAGGCCTGGATTGACAAGTTTTTCATATTCTATTGGGTCAGATCCGTCTTTGGGGTATTTAATAAGGGCCAACTGAACGATTCTGTCGTGAATCACATGTAGGCCGGTAGCTTCAATATCCAGAAAAACAAGATCTTGTGTTAAGTTAAAATTCATTGTTAGTTAAATTTATAAGTATCCATGGCTGCTGTTTGGTATATTAACAGACTATCGGATCCATTATTGTATAATAAATAAGCCTCAGCTTCGGAATAATTTTTAAAAAATTCTTTGGATTGATCTAATCCAGCGGCTACACAAGCCGTCGCTAATGCATCTGCAGAGGCACAATCATCGGCCAATACAGTAGCCGAAATTACATTTTTTTGTTCAAAAAATCCTGTTTTGGGGTTGATGGTATGTGCATATTTATGCCCATCCACTTCATAAAAATTTCTATAGTTTCCACTGGTGGCAATGGCTTTATTTTTCAAAACAACTTTGTCGAATATATCTGTTGCCAGAGCGTGTTCTTTGGGAGTATTGATGCCGATGATCCATCCTTTACCAGCTCTTCCACCACCGCGACCATAGGTTTCTCCACCGATTTCTATCATAAAGTTGTCAAAACCTAATGATAAAAAATAATTCATGAGATAATCCACGGCTCCACCTTTGGCAATGGCACTTAGATCGAGTTCTACATGTGAGGGTATCTTCCAAACAGTAGCGTCAAATGCCGACATTATTTTTTGAAATCCCACTCCTTTCATCAAATCGGCAATATGTGCAGTATCTATTTCTTCGACCTTGTTGCGTTTGGCATAGCCGAAGCCATAATAATTTACCAAGGGCATAACAGTTGGATCAAAGTAACCATCAGTTGCTTGAAAGATGCGTTTGGCCGTATTGATATTGGTTTTAAAAAAATCGATAATATCACGGTCTTCTTTTTCGGTATCGATATTTTCTCCTCGATTGAGCCTACTAATAATCGATTCTGGGATGTAAGTAGATACGGCCATGTTGAGTTGAGCCAATACACTATCTACCTTGGGTTTGAGATCGATATCCGATGCAGTGGTTTCATAGATTATATGATAGGTTGTGCCCATGGTATTGCCTTCAATCGGCAGAAATGTCGTCGTTGATGTCTCTGTGTCCTGGCAACTCCACAATGTCGCTAAGACTATCATGGTTTTACAAAAGATAATAGGAATGGTCATATTATATAATGCCTTCTTTTTTGGCCTCGTCTTTGACTCCATGTAATTGTATTGGGTTTTTAGATTTACGCAATCTCAAATTTAAAAATTCGACAAAAAGTGAAAACGCGATCGCAAAGTACAAGTATCCTTTGGGAATTGTGCCAATCGATTGACCAAATACTACTAAATGTGCCAAATGAGCGGCTTCGGCCAAGAGCATAAACCCAATGAGAATTAAAAAAGACAGTCCCAGCATTTGGATGGTGGGATGATTGTTGACAAAATTGCCTACGGGTTGAGCAAATGCCATCATCATCAATACACTGAGGACGACGGCGATGATCATGATGATTAAGGCGCCTTCGATACCAGCTGTCATCCCTACTGCCGTTAAGATACTATCCATCGAAAATACGATGTTGATAACGGTGATCTGGAGAATAGCGGAAGACAAAGTCGTAACTTTTTTGCCACTGTCTTCGTGATCATCATCCCCTTCTAGTTTGTGGTGGATTTCAGAAGTCGCTTTATAGAGTAGAAATAGTCCTCCGAGGAAGAGTATAATACTTTGACCAGAAATGCCCCCAGATATCCATTGTAGTTCGAGATGAAACCACGGTTCATTCATGGCAATAAGGTATGAAATGCCAAAAAGAAGGACGATCCTCATGGCCATAGCCAAGATCAATCCAATGTTAATGGCTTTTTTCTGAAGGTTTTTAGCCAACTTGCCACTGATAATTGAAATGAAAATAATATTGTCAACCCCTAAAACGATTTCTAAAAATGTCAAGGTCAACAAACTCATCCATACCTCAGGATGTGCAAAATCAGGCATGGTTAACAGTATGAGGGTATTCATATTAGAGGATTAATGTTTCACTAATTTGGGCAAAGATAGTATAAAATAAAAACCTTAATTTCTACATTATATACTTTTGTGGAATATTTTATTAGAAAAATGGACTAGGTTCAAAGTAATTTTAGCGAAATTTGTGGCAATGATGAAATTTAGAAGATTAGAAACCGATGAGTTGACGGCCTTAGAGCCAGAATTTATACGATTTTTAGCCGCCAATCAGGTCACTGCATCAGATTGGGAAAAATTGAAGGCGGAGGATGTTGAGAAAGCCCATGGACTAATAGATTTATTCAGTGATATTGTATTTGAAAAAATCTTGTCAGGGGTGGATTATTTGGAACAGAGAGATCCCAAAACCATTCGAATCTTTAAATTTGAAGAGGAGAAGGTAGTTATGAATGGACTGACGGTGAAGGGCAGTGATGTGATCGATCTGACCAAAGATCAAGATGCTGCCGTGTTAAAGCAGTTATTTGAAATGTCCGCCGGCAAACTCAATATATTTTCGGGAGAAAAGAAATACAGAAAGCCAAAACTTGAAGAGATCTTTGATCTTATGGAAAAGGGCTGTCTTATTCTCAAAGATCCCACTATATTTGACACAATTGAAAAATTAAAACAATAATATCGTGAAACACTACATCACTTTTTTATTTATCCTCTTTATCGGTTTTGCAAATACCGCCGAGGCACAAAAGAAATTTCCATTAGTAGAGCATTTTAGCAATACGGAGTGTTATACATGTCAAAACAGTCGAACAGGCATTTATGAGACATTGGATAAGTATACGGGAGAGGTCAATCATCTCACCATTCATTGGAAGTCTCCATATCCTAATTGTCAACTTTATCAGTTCAATACCGAGGATAGCGATCAGCGAGTAGAGATATATACACAATCGGTTCGATCGATATCAGGGACGCCGGTATTAAGTGTTAATGCTGATCCAAGAAACTATTCTAATTTAGATAGGAATTTAAAGGATGCGGAAGATGATGCAGTATTGGTTGGATTGAATATGAAGGAGTCTGGCAGTTCGAATCGAAAGGCCGTATTGGAGGTGAGTAATTTGACCAATACGACTTTGGACAATCTCTATGTATATGCTGCTATGGTAGAAAAGGAGGTTGTAGTTACAGCTTATAACACTAAAAAGGATTATGAAATACACGATGTATTTAGAAAATTTATGGGAGACAATGGGGGTTACGGTGAGCCGGTGGGTAGTTTGTCTGCAGGGACTAGTCAAACTTTGACTCTAGAAGCCGCTATACCCAATGGGTTGGAGTCCCAAGATATTTACGTAGTGGCTTGGGTCGAAGAACGAAAGCCCACCTTGGATAATCGATATGAGATAATAATACACAACAGTGTTTCGCAAACTACCAGCACCATTACTAATAATGAATTGGCCATACCAGACGCTGATTTATCCATTTATCCCAATCCAGCCAGCGATGTGTTGATCTTGAATAATGTGAGCGAGTTTCAACCTCATTCTGTTCGAATTATGGATGCTGCTGGTCGTGAGGTTAAAAATATGTCGATAAGACAAAGAATACAGATCCAAGATCTTCAGGTGGGACAATACTTTTTGATTTTGGAAGACGATGCACATCAAGTAATTAGAAAATTTATTAAACAATAAAGACATCAATTGACTTCTTCCCACAACAATTTTAAGGGTTAAAGGTTAGGCAATTAAACGTCAAATACGATAAGATTATGGAATCTACAGTTAAAAATCCGGTTTTAATATATACAGAGCGAACACCGAATCCCGAATCGCTAAAGTTTGTGAGCAATAAAATGTTGTTTAGAGGTACGGCAGATTTTCAAGAAAAAGAAATCGCTGAAAAATTTTCACCTTTAGCCAAGGCTCTTTTTGAATTTCCCTATGTAAAGGGGGTATATATAAGCAACAATTTTGTGACTATATCCAAAGAGCTCAATTATGTATGGGAAGACATTATGTTGACCATTAAGTCTTTTATAAAGACTTATATAGAGAGCGAGAATGAGATAGTGTCACCTGAGTATCAAGAATTTTTAGATAGTGAGTCAGAGTCTAAGACGGAGAAGACCTATTCTGGAGATGAAGGTGAATTGGTAGCGAGGATTAAGGATTTATTAGAGACCTATGTTAAGCCAGCCGTTGCTGGTGATGGAGGGAATATAGAGTTTCAATCCTACGACGATGGTGTGGTATCGGTCTTATTGCAAGGAGCATGTAGTGGATGTCCTTCATCGACCATTACCTTAAAGTCTGGTATTGAAGGGATGTTGAAGCGAATGATTCCCGAGGTGAAATCGGTAGAAGCCTATATGGGGTAATTTTTCATCCTCATTATTCTAGTTAAGATATTTTTTAGAGTGCCTGTTCGATTGAGCGGGCACTTTTTTATTATGTACTAAAGGGAGGAAAGGGTGGATGCAATTAAATTGATTGTTATTGAGATTGAATTCTGATTGGAAGTAGTGTGAATAAGGTAGGGGATTTCATAAGAAAATAAGAGGTTAGTCTAAGAGGCTGACAGGATAATTTGTTTTGATGAGGAGAAGGTGGAGACCATTTTCAAGGTTATGGCTGATAGGTGTACAGGAGGTCAAAAAATAAGAATCTCGCTGAAAGTGAGATTGATAAATTATAAGTGTAATTCGTATTATATATAAGTCAAAATTGCCTTTAATTAGTTAGAGGTTGATGATTTATATAAGAGGGGAAGCGAAAGGGCAGGAGAGGTGAAAATTGGGTCATTGAAGGATAAAACTGCTTTAAGTAGATAAGTGACAGCCAAAAATAAGGGTGAAATTTTGCTGTGATGTAGTAATAGCGTGGGGTTTTGTTATTTTCGAATATATTGATGGAGTGAAAATTAGAAAACTAAATTGATTTTCTTTGAAATTGCATTAGGGTTTTTGCTAATGTGAATTGTATTCTGAATATTGTTACTTGATTTTTTTATATTAATTCGGTTTTTTTAATGAATTCGGAATAGAATTCTGATTTATTTATATGTGTTCAATGCGCCTGATGCCTGTTTTATTTTCATTTTATGTTATAGGCGTTTAAGTAACAAGAGAAAAAATGGCCACGTAGTACTTGTATTCCCTATGATAAACTTTTACATCGAATTGTTGGATCTAAAAATTCGAAGATGATCATTGCATTTGGTGTAAAATATTGATTGCAAATGGTGTAGTAGTCGAAAGTGAATACCTCCCTCCATAAATATAATAGCGATATGAAAATCATAAAAAAGGCGAACCTATTAAAGTCCGCCCTATAAATGGATTATTTTAAATTACAATTACCATCCAGGAGTGAAATTCATTCCAAAGCTGCCATTGCCCCCTTTGTTCAAAGGAACAGCGTAGAAAGGTTCCAATATCATGGACCCAAATACATTGATTCTAAGTGAGATCCCAACACTGTGGAGTAACTTGGGCTCGTAACCTTCTACAGCTTTAAATGGATTGTCTTGCGACCAAGTGGTTCCCACATCATAGAAGAATGCCAATTCACTTAATAGAAATCCAGTAGGAATGAGAGCAATGGACTCCGGACCGGTAAATGGCACTCTAAACTCTGCATTCCCTACCAATAATTTAGACCCCCTTATGTGCCGATCAGACAATCCCATAGCATTGAGGGTTTGATCGTCGAGTTTAGAGAATCCTCTGATAAAGGTTGGGTAGATTAAATAATTGGTCAAGTTGGGATTGTTGGCATCGGCACCGTATTGTCCGTATTGCAATATCCTAAAGCTTAAATTGGATTTTTTCAGATAAAAATATTTCCTTAAATCCACCAATGTTGTAGTGTAGGTCCAATGGCCAAAGTTTTGAGTGACTCCAATCCTAAATCGGTAGCCATCCAAGGGAGAAGCAAATCCAAAGGTGGAATTGTCTCCTACAAAAGCGGCGTCGATATTGAATAAGCCAAAGCCATCTGGAGATTCAAGTTTTTGTCTGTCTTGAAATACCAATCGACCAAAATCATCGTAATAATTGTCGTGTCGCTCCGATCGGTAGTAATAAAGTGAATATCCTCCACCGGTTTCTACCCTAATGGAACGGTTAAAGGCATACTGGGTAAACAAACTGGCTTGGTCTCTAAATACCCGATTGATATAAGTCTCGTATTTGTTTAAAAACCCATAATCACCACCATTTTCAATAGGTAAGGTGTCTATGCTGTAGGCATAGCCCCCGTATCGATATGGAATGTGAGAAAGGGAACCTCCCCATCCAATTCTCGAGGATTGGTTTCTATACAACACCTGTCCTCCAATATCGTAGATTTCCCCATTCAGGGCTACTGTACTGTATATTTGATTGTTTCCCAACATGTCGCTAAAGACCATGTCGACACCACCCACGGCACCAGTAGTGGTTCCGAGGAAGTTTCCTGAACTTACACCAAGACCACCACCTCCACCGATATAGTCCAATTTAAACTTGGGTTGGTATTTTTTCTTATCGAAAAGAGAAGCATCAACCAGTATTTGATCATCTAATGTGGTCAAATTTTGTGCAACAAGTTGATTCGGTCGTCGGCTAAAAGTGGGCAACATAGCAGCGGTTTGATCCACTTCGCTGGGGTCCACTTTTACCATTTCTTCTATATCGGGGTAGTAATTGTATATAGAGTAACTGTTGTCTGTGTAATGAGAATAAAATAGTTTTTTCCCATTTTTAGTGATACTTATTGCCGATGAAAACAAGGTGATTCCACTGACTCCTGTTAGAATATCGCTGACCTGGTACAATTCCGAATTAATAGTGTTGTACATATAGATGTTTCGGTAACCATCCCGATCGGATAGGAAATACATCATTCCGTTTTCGTCCACAACTGGGTTCATGTTGTCGGCACCGGGGAATATCTCATCAAAGTGGTGTATTTCTTCGGTTTCGGTATCGAAGTAAGCAAGGTTGAAATGCCATTCGTTGTCTGTACGAGGTTGGTTGAAACTGATTTCGTCTGTCGTGAAATATATTTTAGAACCATCAGGAGAATAGTATGGCTGAATCTCCGAATAAGGATCATTGGTGAGTCGAGAAGCTCGTTTTGTTCGCAAATTGATGCGATACAAATCGGTCTGACCTTCTTCCAGTCCACTGACGACGATATAACGACCGTCTGGAGACCAAGCGGGATAGCTAAATTTACTTAAATTTTTAAACCCATAACTGGCCACGGTTTTGCCATTCTTTACATTCTTAATAATAATGTTGCTTTTGCCTTTTGCAAAAATAACGTAGGCAAATTGTTGGCCATCGGGAGACCAAGTACCTGCAGATTCGATAAAGTCTACTCCATCTATAGAGCCCGTAAATGAATTTGTGGGTATGCGTTGCTTAATTTTTCCCGATTGAGCATCGGCTAAATATAGGTCGGTGGAAAGAGCTCTTTTCTCAGAGAAGAAGATAATGTCTCTACCATTGGGGGATACCATGGGAGATAGATTCATTCGACCACCATTTTTTTCATTGAAGGTCACACGACCTATGGGATCTTCTTGTTTGTTTTTGAGCAATGGATTGTAAAAGGCTTTAATATTGCGTTGCCAATCGGCGGATAAAGAATCAACAGAAGTACCAAGTACCGCAGGTACTGCACTCTGTAGTCCTATCATGGCTGTGGTTCGAAATAGAGGACGAATTACTTCGTCACCATATCTTCCCGTTAGATATGACCAAAAGGCCTGACCCCATCTATATGGAAAATATTGTGGATTGTTCATTTGTTTGATGCTGGGTACGTCATTCTGAAGTACTGCGTCGCGCATCCACATGGCTGTCTGAACATCTTTGGAGCCACGAGACATATATTCCGCTAGACCTTCAACCATAAATAGTGGTAGATTGGAAAGCGATTGAAGATTGGTACTATCTCCACCCAATATCATATTGTATTGAAATGCGTGAACGAGCTCGTGCCCTATTACGTGAAAGGTTTGTTGATTCGTCATGGCCACGGGTAAAATCACACGATTTTTAAAGGCCTCTGTTACCCCACCTGTTCCTACGCCAATGCTTCCTGAGATGGCAGTGGTTTGTTGAAAATCACCGTGGTCATTGTATAGGATAAATGGATTTTTGGTTTTAAATTCATCCTGCAGCACATGTTGGTGCATGTCGTACCATTGTTCTATCCATTGGGCATATTGATTGACCTTATTTCTATCTCTTAAATAATAGTGGAGTTCAAAATGAGGAGTTTCTAATATGGAAAAATTTTGAGGTCTATATTTGGGTTTGTTTTGACCAAAATATTGACCATATGATTGAGTTATAAAAAGAAAAGATAACACAATCGTTGTAACCAGTTGTAATTTCCGTTTTTTGTCGGTAAAATTATCTTTATTTATATATAACATAAGAGTAGGTTTTTATAGTGAATATATTAGCAATTGACGATTAAAATCTAAAGTCCAGTATTTGGGCGCAAATATGATGACTTCTCATCGAAAAGTACTTACTTTTATTTACGAATATAAGGGCTGTTTGGTTTTTAAGAAGGTATATAATTTTTGCGATTTATGTTTAGTAAACATATTATAGGTGCATAATAATATTTGATTTTAACATTTAACATAATATTAAAAGTAATGTTGGTTACATATGGCAGAATATAATTATAATAGCTGACAAATTGTTCGTAAATTTCTAGAAAACCTGACAAAATTTCAAATTTGATAGGAAAATGGAGCATTGGATTTGTTTTTGATACTAGATTTATAAAATTGATATAAATATGACATACGATAATTTCACAATCAAAGCGCAGGAGTCCATACTTCGAGCACAGCAAATAGCTGGCAACCGAGATCAACAATCGGTAGATACCTCTCATTTGGTAGCTGGTATTATGGAAGTGGACAATGAAGTGCCGTCTTTTTTGTTTAAGAAGATGGGATTGAATATCAATGAACTTAAATCAGAGATCAAAAAAGATATTGAATCCTTTCCAAAAGTAGAGGGCACAGATAAACAATACCTTACCACAGATGCCAATAAAGTGTTGAGTAGGGCAAAGAAAAATTTAAAAAAGTTTAGCGACGAATTCATTTCGGTAGAGGTTCTTTTGTTGTCGGTCATTCAAGGCAATGATAAGACGTCTAAAATCTTTAAATCGTTAGGTGCAACCGAAGATTTAATGGAAGCCGCGATTAAAGAGTTGCGAAAAGGAAAGGCTGTGGTCGATCAAAATACCGATAGTCAGTACCAAGCTCTGCAAAAATATACGGTTAATCTCAACGATAGAGCGGAGAAAGGAAAGTTGGATCCCATTATTGGTAGAGATGAAGAAATCAGACGGATATTGCACATATTGTCCCGACGGAAGAAAAATAATCCCTTATTGATCGGGGATGCTGGTGTGGGTAAAACGGCCATAGTTGAAGGTATAGCTTGGCGAATCGTTAATCAAGACGTGCCTGAAAATCTAGTGAATAAGAAGATATTTTCCTTGGATATGGCGGCTTTGATTGCCGGAGCTAAATACAAAGGTGAATTTGAAGAACGAATCAAGGCCGTTATCAATGAAGTTAAGGCCAGCGATGGTGATTTTATATTGTTTATCGATGAGATTCATACCTTGATAGGTGCTGGTGGAGGCGGAGGTGCTATGGACGCAGCCAATATTTTGAAGCCGGCATTGGCTCGTGGAGAGTTGCGTACCATCGGTGCAACAACCTTAGACGAATATCAAAAATACTTTGAAAAAGATAAGGCTTTGGTAAGACGATTTCAGCCAGTAGTCATCGATGAACCCAGTATTGAAGATACCATATCCATTCTTCGAGGGATTCAGGAAAAGTATGAGGTGTATCACAAGATCGAAATCCTCGATGAAGCCCTAATAGCGGCGGCGGAACTATCTCATCGCTATATTGCAGAGCGTCAATTGCCGGACAAGGCTATCGATTTGATCGATGAGGCTGCTGCGAGATTGCGTTTGGAATTGGATAGTGTGCCCGAAGAAATCGATGACTGGGGGCGTAAAGTTCGTCAACTGGAAATAGAGAGAGAAGCCATTAAGCGCGAAGGCAGTGCAGGAAAATTGTCCGCTATCAATGAGCAGATAGCCAATTCTAAAGAAAAATTGGATACTCTGACTGCAGCATGGAAAAACGAAAAGGAAATAGTAGACACCATCCAGAATATTCGCAAGAAAATGGAGGAGAAGGAAGTGGAAGCTGCTAGAGCAGAACGGGATAGCGATTTTGAAAAAGTAGCTCGAATCCGATATGGCGATTTTAAAGAATTGGAGGTGCAATTGAAAGTGGCAGAAGAGAAGTTGAGTGAGATTTCTAAGGAAAAGAGATTTACCAATGAGGAAGTCACTGGTAATGATGTAGCTGAAATCGTTGCTCGATGGACAGGTATTCCGGTTCAGAAAATGTTGCAAAGTGAAAAAGATAAGTTACTGAAGTTGGAAGAGTATATTGGAGAGCGGTTAATTGGCCAAAAAGAAGCCGTGGTAGCTGTGGCCGATGCTGTGCGTAGAAGTCGAGCAGGATTGCAAGACGCCAATCGCCCCATTGGATCTTTTATATTCTTGGGACCTACAGGAGTCGGTAAAACCGAGTTGGCCAAGACTTTGGCCGAGGTTTTATTTGACGATGAAAATGCTATAACCAGAATAGACATGAGTGAATTCCAAGAACGACATTCAGTGTCCAGACTCGTCGGTGCGCCTCCGGGATATGTGGGCTACGATGAAGGTGGGCAATTGACAGAAGCCGTTCGGAGAAAACCTTATTCTATTGTATTACTCGATGAAATAGAGAAAGCTCATCCCGATACCTTCAATATTTTATTACAAGTATTGGACGATGGTAGATTGACGGATAACAAAGGACGAGAAGCCAATTTTAAAAATACCATAATTATTATGACTTCAAATTTGGGGGCAGAGGTGATTTTGGAAAATTTTGAAGATCTGCGAGAAGTAGGTGACCAACATAGAAATGAAATATTGGAAACGACGAAAGTGGAAGTCTTTGAAATGTTAAAAGAAAATATGAGACCTGAATTCTTGAATAGAATTGACGATCGTATTATGTTTTTGCCTTTGACCAAGGATGAGATTAAGCAAATTGCGGAAATTCATGTTTCCAAAGCGAGAAAAAACCTAATGAAGCAAGGTTTGAAATTGGAGTTGAATGACAATGCCATGAATCTAATTGCCGATTTGGGCTACGATCCACAGTTTGGAGCAAGACCTTTGAAAAGAGTTATTCAGAAAGAATTGATCAACGAATTGTCCAAACTCGTCTTGAAGGGTGGATATGACGTCGGTGGAATTATCTATGTAGATGCAGATTCAGGAGGATTGAAGTTTAGTTTAGATAATGAAAATTTCAGCTATAGTGCTGAAGATTTGGCCACAGAAGAGTTTGTATAATACCAATTAGGTTTTAGGATGTCGGTTATATTTCGAATTATAAACGTATTTGGTATAGCTTATCCCAAGTCGGTCCATACCGCACAAGGATAAATACGAATTACATTTATCATAGAGATTCCACCTCAATCGCAAATTTAAATCGTATTACAGATCATTAATCTAGGGATAAAAAAGAAGCCCTTTACTCATATTCATGGGTAAAGGGCTTTTTCTATATATTATCTTTATAGTCTTATTCGATTACTATCATTTTCTTGGTTGCCGACAATGTGTTTGTCTCCAATTGATAATACAACACACCGTGGACATTTAATTCATTTTGATTAATAGTGATTTGATGATGACCAGCTTTATAGTGGCCTTTAACGATCTTGATCACTTTACCAGTTATGTCGTAAATCGATAGTTGGATGTCATCCTCTGCTGGCAATTCAAACTCAATACTGGTCTCGCTCTGGAATGGATTGGGACTATTTTGGTATAGTTTAAATCCTCGTTTCGGTTGAACGAATTGCATATCTAGGTTTTTCAAACCGCGATGTCCATCATAAGCTTCAGCGTTGATCACCTTGTCAGTGAGACTGATAATATCGCTTAACTGGATATTGGATTTGGCTTTGACTACCAAGGTGTACAATGCCTGTCCTGAACCGATATTCAATCCCGAACCTTCACTCCACGATGCCGTAATGTACCCCGGTTGGTATAGAGCATAGTGGTCTTTGGTAATGTTAAGTGCACCGCCTTCGATCTCTACAATGTCAATGGCCTCATCGTCATATGTCAAGGTAAATTGCATTCCAGCAATATCGATAAAGTTGTCCGAAGTTATGGGCAATCGATAGGTTTGTCCGCTCTCTAGAATCATATCTTCTAGCTGTAGATGTAGACTCGATAATTGACTACGTGCATTTCGGGATGGATCACTGGTTTGATTGACATCTCCTATTTTTACACCTATAAAGTCGACGGAATAATCAGAATCTACTTGTCCCATTGTAAACTGCTCTCTCATGGTTCCGTCATTTACAAAGAACCTCCAACTGCTGTTGTTGGCAAATTTGCTTCCAGGATTTAAAACCATTTTTCTGGTTTCCAAAACATCGAATGCGTTGATTTGATTGTCGTTGTTGACATCGGCTGCAATAAGACTGTAAGGATCTTCGATTAAATTCTTTTGCAATACATGAGATTGGAGTGCAATGACATCCAGAGTACTTATGCCATTGGAGTAATTGTTGTTTTTCTGAGGAGTAAGAACAACACTCTCTTTCATAGGTACCATAAAGGAAAATTGTCCATCGTCTGCCGTCATTATTTTTTTCGAGTTTGTTTGAGCTATTGTTGCTTCTACTTCGACTTGTTCTATATTTTCACCTTTTAAGGTTTGGATCTTACCATTTATATTTACTTCATCTTCGTTCGGCGGTGACACAGCACAACTCGGGTCGACTTTAAAGATGATGAATTGTTCATAGTCGATTTGATCCTTGGTACACCAATCTTTGATGTTCCATATCCTCACCAATTTATACAATTGGGCGGCGTCAGCTTGTGTGTTGAGTATCTCTAGTATATAAGATTTCTTCACGGCGATAGCCATAGAATTACAAATCGCTCCATTTAACGCTGGCTTTAAGACTACTTCACCAGTAACATCAATAGGTAGATATTCCTCAGCTTCTTCCAACGATGGAACACAGAGTGGATCGATCTTGGAATCAATGTCGTCCGGAAGGTCAAACATAGATAATCTTACAGGACAAGTAGCTTCGATATAGATGACTTGCTCAAAGATGTATACAGGTGATTTGGGATCACATCCCCCTTGCATTGAAAATCGACGGGTTATCTTGCCTATACCGCAATCGTCAATATCGATCCATACATCTTGGTGGACATTACGCATAGAACACAATACTGTCATAATACCCAACTGGCCTTCTACCGATGTTTCTTCCAAGATGGTTTCTGTTTCTATTACATTGATCCAATCAACAAAACCATTGTGTAAGGTATCTGCTACCTTGGTGATGGTTTCTTTTTCGTCACATTCTATATTGGTGTAGGTAAATTTGTAGTCTTCTGGATTTATGAGCTGACCATTGGCATCGACTACTTGCTGGTTTTTGTTTTTCCATGCTTCTACGTAGTATCCAAATATTTGGTCGATGGCTTCAAAGGTTGCACTGGCACCATCTGCTGAACTTCCCGCTTCTCCATAAGCCGCAGCTGCTTCGAATAAGTCTTTGTAGTTTTTATTATAACTTTCACAAGACAACCATACATCTTCCAGTGGTACTTGCTCGATGGCTTGCGACTTGTCTTCTACTTCTACTTCGGCATAACCAGTGTTCCAGTTGCACCAGTAATCTACTACTAAGACCTCAACGATGGGATTCTCACATACGTCGGTACATTTAAATGGTACTCCTGTACTCCAACCACCTCCTAATAAGGCCACTTCTTCACCGTAATTACTTCTACCTACAATACGGTCGAGGAATATTTCGAAATCTTTAATTTTAAGATTGGGAGTATATCCACAATTGCCTTCTAGAATTAGTCGGACGATGTCGTATATCCAACCGTGGATCACTAATTCTCCACATGCATAACTGTCTTCCCACAACCAAACTAATTTTTCAAAGTAGTGAGATTCTACGGATTCTTCATTGAGGAAATTTCTCAACTTGGTAATGTCGTAGGAGTAGTCTCCACAAAGGTATGTGCCACCAATCACGGCCTGCATTTCTGATCTGTTGAATCCAAGATCTTCCAATAAATCTAACCATTTTGTATATTTTTCAGCGTTGCAAACATCTAGACAGGCGGTGTCTGTATACCAATCAGCTCTTCGAGCCAATACCAGATCAATGCCGCAATTGTCCCAACTGCCTTCATTAAAGGATTCTGCATCTACCCATACTTCTTTGGCATTGAGGCTGACACGAACATTGTCGTCTGTGGAAACAATGGGTTTTACCTGATCTTTGACCGTGATGTATTTGGTCCAAGTACTTTGATTCCAGCAACTGTCTGCCGCTTCGTATAAAACTTCGGTAAGGAATCCTGGACCATTAAATGGTACAATAAATGGATCGCTTAAATGAGCAAAGGTTACATTGCCATCTTCATCCTCGGCTACCTTGGTCATCTCAATGCTTCTTTTTCCTACCTTGACCTTCATGCTATGGACTCCAGCGCAATTATCTTTGACGGTAATCGATGGAGCCAGTACATTGGCAGCGCAGTCGTGACTAGAGCTGCTATATACGGTAGGGTTGCATTCTTCCCAACGTCGAGCACTTTCATATTGAGTGCCAGCTCTTATATGTTCTTCGATTACACTAACATATGGAACGAAAAGGGCTTGGACATCGGAGTCGGCATTGTCGTATTCTTCTTGACTAAAAATTGTTCCTATAGGTTGAGCGAATATTTGAAAGTCTTCTGTTACAGATATCCATCTTTGATCGTGTTCCCATATCAGGTCTTCACATTGGTTGATGTGACAAGGCAAGATTGAGTTGCCGATAGTGCTAGAGAGTGGGTAGCAAAAATCAAAGATAGGGCCGATGGTGTCTATTAAGGATAACCATTGTGAGATAACGACAGTAATTGTCCCTTTACTTCCATCAAAGTCTGAAAGTTCTTCATTGACTGCTAAATTGTCTGCTGCAGCAGCTTCTTCATAGAAGTCCCATTCACAAGGTTCGGGAGCGTTGGGACCATTGGCCCAACAACTTTGTTTGACGACTATGTCCTTACCTTTGGTCGCAGGGCAGTTGTTCGTCCAATAATGTTCTTCTTTGCTTATGGTAATATTGCAATGCGCTTTGCCTGCTAATTCTTCTAGGCATAGAATGATGCAATTTTCCGGGATGCCTAACTCTGGATTTCCAGGGGTTTCTTCTAGGGCGGGAACTATAACTACTACGTCGCAGCCGTTGAGTCCGTCACTGGCTACATCACAGTAACTTACACAGTCTCCATTGCCATATATCCATGGCCATGCGCCAGCAAACCAAAAAGGTGTTTTGCCATGTCCATTGTAAAACCAATCACTGGTCACTTCTAGATAATAGCCATTTTCAGACAATATTTCGTCCCCTCTCTCCAATAAAATGATGGGACGGTAGTTGTAGGATGTAGATGGTATGGATACTGGACTATAATCATCTATCCTGTGTTGGTAGAGTGTCTGCGATGGGCTGAGTCCTGCGATTAAATCATTGTAATAACTGCCATTTAAAATATCTTTAATTGTATAGCTGTCGCCATTGGCCTTCTTTAGAATAACACAGTTGAGGTATTTTTCTAAAACCGTTGGATCATTGGCTTTGGCATTGTTATATGAGGCTTGAATAGTCGCTGAGGGTAATTCATATAGAACACCTTGAAGCTTGACATTGGGTACTTCGTAGTCGTGTAAGCCGAGGTGTTGACCCCATGCTTCATAGTGCTTTAATGCTTGACCTTCTGCGATGTTGTTTTCTATTTCGCAATAGACGGTATCTTCTTGGAAGCCGATAAAGGATTCTGGTGCAAAAGCTGGTAGACGCAAAACGATGATAGTATCTGTAAGGGTAGTGATCTCATCGTCTTTGTTGAATACTTCCCATGTTCTGTAAATAATCTCTGCGGTATCATTCGTTAAGTCACAAAGTCTTGGCATGATCCAATCGGGCTGAGTAGTCAATCCATAAGCTCCGTCGCCTAAGCTGTTTTCACAGGGTACGGTTACAATGGGAGTGTGTCGAGAAGGAGATGGGACATATCCACAGTAAGTCACTAGTTTTCCATTGGAGACCTGGGCAGTAGGGAGTCCGTATTGAGCACCAGTCTGGCCTTCTTCAAATCGAGTAGTTAATAATACGGGAGGGGTATTGTTGATCCTCATTTTACCTATACAAGTTCCAACTCCATTGTTGATTTCCACCGTTAGGGTCTTGGCAAAATAAGGACAAATGTCGAAATCTGGCAATATTAAATCGTCCTTAGTCAAGCCGTAACCACTCCAGATTACACCGCCCCAGCCATTCTTTACCAAGATGTCGTGTTCGGGTTTGCTATTGGCCCCGGCTGCGATATCGCTTACTTTAACTTCAATTAGTCCATCAAAAGTAATTCCCGGTACAATTTCTTTGCAATTGAGCAATTTAGTACTTACGTATTCAATAATACCGATGTCTATGCGATTGTCTAATAATCGTTCTTTGAGATCTAAATCTACATAATCTCCCTGAAATTGATAAAACGAGGTAAGTGTAGTGGCTGGATCTCCTGCATCAATGGTCGGTGAATTGCTCAATACTTTGAAATTCCCTGTTGCAGGGCTAATAAATAATGGATCGGTATTGATCAAATTATTGATATCTGAATCCAATGTCAATCCCCATGTTGCATTGTCTTGGATAGAATAGGATATGTTGTTGACCGTGTTGTTGGGATCTGACTCTGTAAATATATCACCACTATTATCGTAAAATATGGAATTGACGATGTTGTTGGTAATTAAGCCATTATTGAAAGCGTCGTTGTATATCAATTGTCCAGCAGGACCATTGTCATAAAATACAACATTGAGGTAGTCAGCATTGATGGTGCCATTGACCGTTGCATTGTTGTAAATGACATTTCCTGTGCCATTGGCCGTATTTTGAATAAATAGACAATTGACAAATTCTAAATCAACAATCATACCCGATACGGAGGCATTGGCATAGAGCACCCCACCAGATGAAGTGGCGGTATTGGAATCGAATATACAATTGATAAAATGTATACTCCCGTCTGTGTTGTTATTGCCTTTGGTGTACAATCCTCCACCGTTATTGGCGATGTTGTTTCTAAATACAGTATTTCTTATGGTGGGATTGGATGATGTAGCTCCTCCAGTTACTTCATTAAACCATCCACCTCCATTGCCACCATCACCGCCTAGGTCGGCATTGCCTTCTTCAATAATGACACCGTCAATAATGGTAGTCATAGTGATGTCTGTAGTCCGCACTACATGTAAACTATTATTGGAAATATTGGAGTCATCCAGTAAATCTCCACTCAAGATAGTGGGATATAATTCCCAGTTTCGCTGATTGAATGATCCTCCACCTGTTGGAAATCCACCAAATACATCTACCCCATTGGGGATTTCAAAACTAGCATTGCGGTCTACTGCCGTGGCGGGATAATAGGTGCCCTCTGCAACATAGATATCGTCACCTAGATTGGCTGCGGTTAGCGCAGACTGAAGGTCGGTGAAGGCTGTGTTCCATGAAAGGCCATCGCCAGGGGCGGTGGCACTGGCATCTACATAGATTTGCGCAGTAACCATCTTGGTGCTGGCTAATAAACAGCAGAGTGCCAGGCAGGCAAATTTTAGTTTTGAGAGTAAATGCATGGGGTAATTAGTGTCCATAATGAATGATTGAAGATTATATTAAAATTTTCTTACATGTGATTCAAAACAATAATTGTGCCATATATTATAATTTGTTTAAATATGTAATGGAATAAATGAGTGAAAAGTAGTTTTATATGTATTATGAAAATATCAAATGTGTTTATTGGTCACAATATCAATAAGATGCGTAATACAATTTCACCAATGATGACTGATAAAATAATACCGGCAAAAAAGAGGAGAAGCAATGATATTCATTGTTTGGACAATAGTTTTAAGTCCAATAAGGTTGAAATAATAAAATCTAACTTAGAGGGTTTCACCGTAAATTTTTATGAAAAACCAGAAGTATTACAGTGAATTTCTAATAATTACTTTAAAAGGGTTTTCAATGTGATAGGCCGTGTTTTCGAGGATTTGCTTGGCAGCAGATTTTCCCATCTGCTCAAAGTCGGTAGAGATAACGGTAATACCATCGAGTAGCAATTCTTTTAAGGGATTTTCATTGTAGGAAATCACTCCAACATCGTCTCCTACTTTGTAGCCTTTATTTTTAAATTTCTTAATTAGAGTAACCAAGTCGTCATCCATTAAGGTAATATAGGCTTCGTGTTGGTGGATTTCCTCTTGAGTTATGTCATTGATGACGTGGTAAGAAATGTTAGACTCAATACAAAATTTTTGAAATCCCCAAATAATATCCCGAGGTTGATAGGTGTCAAAGGGAAATATGAGGTTAATTTTAGTATATTTTTTGAGCCTGTCTTCCAGTTTTTTTAATGCGTCGAAAATATTTTTTTCAAAGTTTTGATAAACGGCAGAGAAGTCGCCGCTAATTCCAGGGACTAGTTTGTCGAGAATCAATAGCTTTTGTTTGGGCAATTGATTGATAATGTCTTTGGCTTTGTGGGCACTGGACAAGAAGTGGGAGATAATCACATAATGTGAGTAGACGGCATTGTGGTGGGGTTTGGTCAGTAAGTCATTGAAGATGGAAAATTCATTGTGGTATACATAAAAGTCTACAGCGGCATCTTCTCCCAGGGTTTGGACGAAGTTGTCATAAATGATTTTTTTATGTCGACTCAACTTGTTGAACAATAAAAAGATACGTCTTTTTTGTTTGTATTCTGTGGCTTTTACATAATGACCTTTGCCCTGAATGGCCTCTATAATTCCTTTTGACTTTAGCAAATTATAGGCTTTTTCGACGGTTTTTTTGGCTATATCATTGGCTGAGCAGATCTCGGGAATGGAGGGCAACTTTTCACCTGATTCAATGTTTCCATCTTCTATTCCCTTTGCAATACAGTTAAATATTTGCTGATATTTTGGAGTAGAAGAATAATTGTCAATTTTAATGAGATATAGCATTGGACTTGATTTTGTAACTAAGTCAGTGAAATTTTTCGTAAAATAGGTATTCAATAGATATGAAACCCTATGAAAGATGAAAGTTTAATCTTAGTTAGTTTTAATTTATTAAAATGGAAAATTACTAAAAGTAAAATTGAAAAATGAAAGCACATACGAAATTTAAATATGTCGATTACCTATGGGATGAGGATAAAGCCGCTACTATGGAAGGGGATGATTTGGCATTGTTTTTATATCGATCCAATATATTGGGAGCGGATCTGCGTATTACCAATTATGGAGGTGGCAATACGAGTTGTAAAACCATTGAAAAAGATCCTTTGACTGGGGTTGATGTTGAAGTAATGTGGATTAAAGGTTCCGGTGGTGATATTGGAACATTGAATCGCAAGGGAATTGCGGGTTTATATGTTGAAAAATTACATCAACTAAAGAAAGTATATCGCGGATTGGACCACGAAGATGAAATGGTGGGATTGTTCTATCATACCTTATATGATTTGGATAGTAGAGCTCCATCTATCGATACGCCTTTGCATGGATTATTGCCATTTAAACACATAGATCACTTGCATCCCGATGCCTTGATTGCCATTGCTGCCGCTGAAGATGGAGAAGCCATAACTCAGCAGATTTGGGGTGGAGAAATAGGATGGTTGCCTTGGCAGCGTCCGGGTTTTGATCTCGGAGTGAAAATGGAAGAGTATTTGAAAGCCCATCCTGGAATCAAGGGATTGGTCTTGGGAAGTCATGGATTATTTACTTGGGCGGATAACGCTTATGACTGTTATATCAATAGTCTGGAAGTCATCGAACAGGCATCAGACTATTTGGCTCAGCGAATAGAAGCCAATGGTTCAGTCTTTGGGGGAGAAAAAATTTCAGCTATCGCCAAAGAAGAAAGAATAAAAAAAGCATCAAAATTGATGCCTTTGTTGAGAGGGTATTGTTCCAATGAACAAGCCATGATCGGTCACTTTACCGATGACGAAAAGGTATTGGAATTTGTGTGTAGTAATGATTTGTCTCGATTGGCTCCTTTGGGAACATCGTGTCCAGATCACTTTTTGAGAACGAAAATCCAACCTTTGGTTTTGGATATAGATGTTGCAGATGACCTAGCAGATGAAGCGGCGCTTAAGTCTGTTTTGGATGCACAGTTCGAAACCTATAGACAAGGTTATGCCGATTATTACAACAACCACAAAAGGGACAATAGCCCGGCGATGAGAGATCCCAATCCTGTGATATTGTTGTTCCCTGGAGTGGGGATGTTTAGTTTTGCTAAAAATAAACAAACCGCTAGGGTGGCTTCAGAGTTTTATATCAATGCCATCAATGTGATGCGCGGAGCTGAAGCCATATCGAAATATACGGCATTGCCCCGACAAGAAGCCTTTGACATAGAATACTGGTTGTTGGAAGAGGCGAAGTTGCAGCGTATGCCTGCGGAGAAACCCTTGTCTCGCCAAGTTGCCTTTATTACTGGTGCCGGAGGAGGAATAGGTAAGGCCATAGCAGAAAAATTGGCCAGTGAAGGAGCCAATGTATTTATTACCGATATCGACCATGATAGAGCGCAATCCGTCAGTGATTCATTTGGCAGAGATGTATCGTCTTTTGCCACTTGTGATGTGACCAGCGAAGCCGATGTCGAAAAAAGCTTTGCTGCTGCTTGTTTGGAATTTGGAGGTGTGGATATCGTTGTCCACAGTGCAGGATTGGCCATATCTAAACCCTTAGAGGATACCACTCAAGGAGATTGGGATTTATTGCAAAATGTATTGGTCAAAGGTCAATATTTATTGTCAAAATCTGCCGTAAGGGTAATGAAGCAACAAGGATTGGGCGGAAATATAGTAAGTATCGCTTCCAAAAATGGATTGGTAGCAGGGCCGAATAACGTAGGTTACGGAACAGCTAAAGCAGCTCAACTACATATGTCGAGATTGTTGGCCGCTGAATTGGGCGGATCTGGAATTCGAGTGAATACCGTGAATCCCGATGGTGTGATCATAGGCAGTAAGATTTGGGAAGGAAAATGGGCGGAAGGTCGAGCCAAAGCCTATGGCATTACAGTAGAAGAATTACCCGCACATTATGCCAAAAGAAATTTGCTCAATAAGATTATTAGACCAGAAGATATTGCCAATGGGGTATTCTGTTTGGTCGGTGTATTGGACAAAAGCACTGGAAACGTGATAAACGTAGACGGTGGAATGCGCGAGGCATTTGTAAGATAATAGGATAGGTCGGCAGATTGATGATGAAGATTTGCCGGTCGAAAATTAGATACAATATTTGGATACTTTGATTGTAGTCATAGATGGTAGGAAAAACCTATCATCTAATGACTATGATGTAACACGAGAAAATGAGAATAGGACAACATACAATAGAGGCCTTTAATGAGGGAGAAATCCAAGAACATCAGCGGTCATTTTCTTTTCTGAAAGAACAGCTAGAAAGACAAGGTTTTGATGTTGAGAGGATATTAACACAATTGGCTGAATTGCAGATCGCCATTCCTACTTGGGCTTTGGGCCAAGGGGGGACTCGATTTGGAAGATTTTCGATTGGTGGTCAGCCGAGGAATCTCAACGAAAAAATAGCCGACATTGGATTGATTCATCAACTGACTCAAGTGGCAGGTAGGCTATCCTTGCACATTCCTTGGGACATACCGAGTCAACCAGAGGAAAGTAAGAAATTGGCTGACAATTACGGTTTGGCCTTTGACGCTGTTAATTCCAATACTTTTCAGGATCAATCCGATCAATTGCATTCATATAAACACGGTTCTTTGTCTCATGTAGATGAAGCTGTTCGCCGTCAAGCCATAGATCACAATAAGGAAGTCATCGATTACGGCAAAATGCTTGGGTCTAAATCGCTCACGGTATGGTTGGCTGATGGAAGTAATCATCCCGGTCAGAGTAATTTAAGAACTGCTTTGTTAAATACTTTGGATTCACTGCGTCAGATATACGATTATATGCCAGAGGATTGGCAGTTGTTTATTGAATATAAGCCATTTGAGCCCTATTTTTATTCCACGGTAATCCCTGATTGGGGAACATCTATGTACTTGGCCAATGCCTTAGGCCATCGGGCATTTACCTTAGTAGATCTCGGACATCATTTACCCAATACCAATATTGAACAAATCGTTTCTAATTTGATCACTTTTGGCAAACTAGGAGGCTTTCATTTCAATGATAGCAAATATGCCGATGACGATGTAAGTGTAGGCAGTATTAAGCCCTACCAATTGTTTTTGATTTTTAGTGAGATTGTACAGGGTATGGCCAATAATATCGGTCACAATCCAGCCATAGCATATATGATTGATGCCAGTCATAATATCAAAGATCCCATTCTCGATCTCATCCAGTCATTGGATCAGATAGCGATTGCATATATCAAAGCCAGTATTATAGATTACAAAGCTTTGAATGAAGTGCAATTGGAAAATGATTCTGTACAAGCTGCAGAGATCCTGAATAATGCTTTTTCTTTTGATGTAAGACCACTGTTGAGAGAGTATCGATTGAGAAATCGTGCCCCTTTGGATGCAGTAGCTTTTTATCGTCAGCAAAATATTCGAAAACTATGGATTGAAGATCGCGGTAGTGTAGTTGAATCTTCAGGACTTTAATTATATTTCACAAAGTGTTTATGGAAAAAATAAGAGTATCAGCGATTTTTGACATTGGGAAGACCAATAAGAAGTATTATTTATTTAATAATCAAGGTGAAATAGTATATCAATCTTCTATTCAGTTTGTGGAATTATTGGATCGCGATGAATTTCCATCAGACGACCTCAACGGTATAGAAGAGTGGATGAAGGCCCAATTGGATGAGACTTTCAGTAATGATCTTTACGAGGTGGACACCATTAATTTTTCCGCTTATGGCGCATCCTTGGTTCATCTGGATAAACAGGGGAATCGTTTACCTTTGTTTGTCAATTATCTTAAGCCCATTCCAGATCATATTATCGACCAATTTTTTCAGGAATATGGACCGGTAGAAAAATTTTGTGAAGAAACTTCAAGTCCTTTTTTGGCGATGTTGAATTCTGGATTACAATTGTATTGGTTAAAATATGATCATCCGGAGATATTTAAAGACATCGCTCAGGTGTTACATTTTCCGCAATATTTAAGTTACGTAGTATGTGGTGAAGCGCAATCGGAATACACGAGTATCGGTTGTCACACTGGATTATGGGATTTTAAAAAGCAGGATTATCACGATTGGGTCTACGCCGAAGGCTTGGTTGATTTGTTTCCTCCCATTGTACATTCCAACACATATGCTGAAGTAAAATGGAAGGGCAAATCCGTTGCCGTCGGTCGTGGTCTTCACGATTCTTCTGCTGCTTTGCTTCCGTATTTAAAATCTGAAACCTCACCATTTTTGCTCTTGTCAACAGGGACTTGGTCTATTTGTATCAATCCTTTTTCAAACGACTATCTCAATGCATATGACTTAGAGCACGATTGTCTCAATTTATTGAGGATTGATGGGGGGCAGGTCAGAGTGGCTCGCTTATTTTTGGGAAAGGAATACGAAGAATTAGAAGCTAAACTATGTAATAAATACAACTTGGAAAAGTCATTGCTTCAGAAGCTAAAATGGAATCCTAAGATTTTCAGACTATTGTCAGTACTCACCCCACCGGCGGTGTCATTGAAATATTTAAAAGATACAGCAAGCTTGGTAGCGATGCAACCCACCTCACATATTACCTTGAATTGGGAATTGGAATATTATCAAATGATGGACAAGTTGATCGACTTACAAGTCAATGCTATTGTTTTGGCCAAAGGCAGTAGTGAAGTATCAAAATTGATAATAGATGGAGGATTTGTATCCAATGAAATATTTGTGAAAATGCTCCAATATAAATTGCCAAATTTCGAAATTCAAGTTTCAAATTTACCTTCAGGATCTGCTCGTGGAGTATTTGAAATGGATATTCATCGATAAATCTTTTGATTTATTTATAATGAAGAGTCTCTATTAAAGACTTCTAGATGGGGTGTTGGGAATAATATTTCGACAATCTTGATTTATTTCCATTATTTTTATTGTTTTATCAAAGACTTTCCGTTTTTTATGTACATTTATATGTGTGTATTGGACAATTAATCTTGTGGCCATAGCGGTAAAGTAATTATCCTAAAATACATCATTGGCTCAAAAACTACTTTGGTTATTTGGTCTGAATGGGCAGTAAAACTGAATGGAATTGTAATCGTTGGAATAAATAGATTTAATAATGAAAATAGGCCTGTTGTTGATCCTCTTCATTGCACTGGGGCTGGGATCCTGTATATCATCTTCTTCAAATGAAAATACTGAGTATTATTCGATTGCCATAGATACTACCGCTCTATGGGTCGATGACGAGGCAATAGTGGAATATAGCTTAGAGAACAAATCTGGAATGAAGGTTGTCATCCTCAATTACGGAGGGATAATAAGTCAAATATGGACAAAGGATAAATTGGGGGAGTTACAAGATGTGGTATTGGGCTTCAATGATTATTCATCTTATCTAAAGTCCCATCCCTTTTTTGGTGCTTTGGTAGGCCGTTATGGAAATCGAATAGCCAAAGGAATATTTTCAATAGAGGATTCTACCTATACATTGTTCACTAATAATGGAGTCAATCATTTACACGGTGGCAAACGCGGATTTGACAAAGTCATATGGGATGTAAAACCACTGTACGAGGACAATGCACTAGAACTAAGTTATGTAAGTGTAGATGGTGAGGAAGGTTATCCTGGAAATCTTTCCGTAACCATCATCTATCGCCTGACAGATGAAAACGAATTGGAGATTGAATATCAAGCGACGACTGATAAACCAACAATAGTCAATTTAACCCAACACAGCTATTTTAATTTGGGGGTGGATACAGATATACTTCAACATCAAATAATGATCAATGCAGATGAATACTTGCCTGTGGATGAGACATTGATTCCTACTGGTGAATTGGCTTCGGTACAGGAAAGTCCATTTGATTTTAGGGCGTTTAAGGAAATTGGGCAAGATATAGACGAAATGGATGATATTCAGATTGCTCGAGGTGGGGGGTATGATCACTGTTATGTATTGAATAAAGATAAAGAGTTATCCCTAGCCGCGGAGGTAAGAGAACCAGAATCGGGTAGGGTGATGAAGGTATGGACCACAGAGCCCGGGGTCCAATTTTATACGGGTAATTTTTTAAATGGAAGTCTTGAGGCAAAGTGGGGTGGTAATTATGGTAAGCGAGCTGGGTTTTGTTTGGAAACCCAACACTTTCCCAATTCACCGAATCAGCCTAATTTTCCCCAAGTTACTTTACTACCTAATGATCGATATTATACTAAGACCGTTTATTCGTTTTCGGTAAAAGGCGATTAATTGGTTATTTTGATTTTGGGATAGGTTGGAGGACTGCAATAGAACTAAATATAAATTTTTGATTGAACGGCAGTCGTAAAAGGCAGAGGGAAATATATTGAATATTAGGAAATAACTAAATATCTTGTTTACTCAAGAAAAAATAAGAATATAAATGTTAAGATATGATGACCAGGTCAAGATGCTGGTGGCTGTGGACTGTGTAGTAATGGGGTTTGATGGGCAAGAGTTAAAGTTGTTGCTCATAAAAAGAGGATTTGAACCTGAAAGAAATAAGTGGAGTTTAATGGGAGGATTTGTGCGTTCAGATGAAAGTTTTAGTCGAGCAGCCAATCGCATTTTAGAAGAATTAACGGGATTGACGGGTATTTATTTGGAGCAACTTCACGCTTATGGGAATCCAGACCGAGACCCCGTGGATCGCACGATTTCTGTGGCTTATTTTGCCCTTATCGATATCACCCAATATGAAAAACAATTGAGTAATACCTATGATGCGGAGTGGGTTTCATTGAGCAAGGTGCCTTCATTAATATTTGATCACAATCGAATGTTGAGGCAGGCGAGAAAAGAGATAAAATACAAGGCGGCTAATCATCCTATTTTATTTGAATTGTTGCCCGAGAAGTTTACATTGCCTCAATTGCAGATGTTGTATGAGGCCATCTATGAGGTGGAGTTTGATCGAAGAAATTTTAGTAGAAAGGTTTTGTCCACTCGACTACTGGTAAAAACCGACGAAAAGGATAAGGAAAGTTCTAAGAAAGGTGCTTTTTATTATCGCTTAGATAAAGAGGAGTACGATAATAAGTTTAGGGCGTTTTTAAATATTATTCCCAATCCAGATAAAGTGATTTAATTATTTAAAATAGGTATTATAATGCAGGAGGGCAATTATGTGTTTGGAATAGATTATGGATCGGATTCGGTTCGAGGCATTCTGGTGGATATAGCAACAGGGACCGAAATTGCCCACCAAACATTTGAATACCCGAGGTGGAAGGCTGGGAAATATTGTGATGCAACATCTAATATGTTTCGTCAACATCCTCTAGATTATTTGGAGGGCTTGGATTATGTTATAAAGCATTGTTTGGCCGGCCACCCTGATCTAGCTCCATATGTTAGAGCAATATCCATTGACACAACAGGATCGACTCCATGTGCTGTTGATAGACAGGGAAGACCTCTGGCATTATCTGAAGAGTTTGCTGAAGATGTAGATGCTATGTTTATCCTTTGGAAAGACCATACGGCGATTAGGGAAGCAGAGGAAATAAATGCATTGTCTAAATCGTGGAAAACAGATTACACTGCTTATTCTGGAGGTATTTATTCTTCCGAATGGTTTTGGGCTAAAATTTTACATACGATTAGACGCAATCCCAAGGTGGCTGCAGTTGCCTATTCTTGGGTTGAACATTGTGATTGGATACCTTATATGTTGGTAGGTGGCGATGATGTTCACACTATGAAGCGAAGCAGAACGGCTGCCGGTCATAAGGCTATGTGGCACGCTTCTTTTGATGGATTACCGAGCAACGATTTTTTAAAGACCTTGGATCCATTGTTGGATGGAATGAGGCATAGGTTGTATACCGATACTTATACTTGCGACCAGTCGGTGGGACATTTGCATTTAGAATGGGCCCAAAAGTGGGGATTGTCTGAGGATGTTGTTGTCGGAGTAGGAGGATTTGATGCCCATATGGGAGCTGTAGGAGGGGAGATAGAGCCCTATTATTTGAGTAAGGTAATGGGGACGTCTACTTGTGATATTTTAATAGTTCCCGCTTCGGAATCCGTAGAGATAGTCAAAGGGATATGCGGTCAAGTTGATGGCTCTGTTTTGCCAAATTGTACAGGATTGGAGGCCGGACAATCAGGATTTGGCGATATATATGCTTGGTTTAGGGATGTAGTGGGCTATGGTTCACGCAAGGCGATAGAAATGATGGGTCTTTCTACCCAAGAGAAAGCGGCATTGGAGGAAAAGGTTATGAAAAACCTTATCGCAGAGTTGTCAGTAGATGCTATGAAAGTGCCTACAGGATGTTACGGTGTATTGGCCTTGGATTGGTTGAATGGCAGAAGAACGCCAGATGCCAATCAATCCCTAAAAGGATGTCTGTCGGGTTTGAATTTGGGAAGTACTTCTCCAGTTCTTTTTAGAGCTTTGGTGGAATCCACTTGTTATGGTGCCCGTGCCATTGTAGAGCGATTTGAATCAGAGGGTATTCCTATCAAGGGATTAATCGGTTTGGGTGGAGTGGCTAAAAAATCACCATTTATTATGCAGATCATGGCCGATGTAATGAATCGTCCGATTCGAATAGCTCGGTCAGAGCAAACGTGTGCATTGGGAGCGGCCATGTTTGCAGCAACTATCAGTGGCTACTACCCCGATGTGGAGACGGCGAGTAAGCATATGGGGGCTGGATTTGAAAGAGAATATATTCCTCATCCAGATCGAGTAAGTCAATACCAAGTTTATTATGAGAAATATCTTGATTTGGCGAAAGTTGTAGAACATAAACTCACTTAAGTATGAAATTCGATAGTATAAGGAATCAGGCCTATGAGGCCAATATGGCCTTGGAAGAAGCAGATTTAGTGGTTGCCACTTTTGGAAATGCCAGTGCGTTGGATTCCGATCATGGAGTATTTGCCATTAAACCCAGTGGAGTGCCCTATAGAGATTTGAGTCCAGAGTTGATGGTTATCGTAGATATTGAGGGCAAAAAGATCGATGGAGATATGAATCCTTCTTCTGATACCCTAACCCATGCGGTGTTGTATAAGGAATGGCCAGGTATAGGCGGTGTTGTTCATACCCATTCTACATATGCTACAGCTTGGGCTCAGGCGCAGATGGCCATACCCATCTACGGGACTACTCAT
This sequence comes from Membranihabitans marinus, assembly GCF_021729155.1. Lineage (GTDB taxonomy): Bacteria > Bacteroidota > Bacteroidia > Chitinophagales > Saprospiraceae > Membranihabitans > Membranihabitans marinus. The sequence goes on from NZ_JAJQYA010000003.1 coordinate 87,582, forward strand.
GCCGATCACTTAACGGTAGACATTCCCTGTGCTCCAGTAATGACTGCGGAGATGATTAAAGGTCAGTACGAATATATGACGGGGTATCAGATTGTAGAATATATGGCGGCAATGAATTATTCCGCCAGGGAGGTTGAGATGATCTTGGTCGCAGGTCATGCCCCTTTTACATGGGGTAAGACGGTAAAGAAGGCGGTTTACAATAGTCTAATTTGTGAGGAGATTGCGAAAATGGCGGTATTGACTCAGCAGATCCGACCGAATGCACCGAGGCTGGATAACAATTTGATCGATAAGCATTATCAACGAAAACACGGTGCAGGAGCCTACTATGGTCAAGATATGGAAAAATAAAAACACTACATATGAAAGGTTTAGAATCATTGGATTGGGTGGTGATTGGAGGTTATTTTGTGGTATTGCTCGGTATCGCATATTGGGTAATTAAACAAAAGAATAGGAATACGGAAGATTATTTTTTAGCCGGTAGAAATATTGGCTGGTTTGTGGTTGGGGCATCCATATTTGCTTCCAACATAGGGTCGGAACACGTGGTCGGACTGGCCGGTGCGGGAGCAGGAGACAAGATCCCCATGCTGATATATGAATTGCACGCATGGTTGGTACTAATGTTGGGCTGGGTGTTTTTGCCTTTTTATGCTCGCAGTGGGGTGTTTACCATGCCTGAATTTTTAGAGATTAGATTTAATTCAAATGCTCGGTGGTTTTTATCCATTTTTTCCCTAGCTGCCTATATAATGACTAAAATATCGGTGACTATTTATGCCGGGGGAATTGTAGTATCCACTCTTTTGGGCATATCGTTTTGGGTAGGCGCGTTGACTACTGTTGTTCTCACTGGGGTATACACGGTATTGGGCGGGATGAAGGCCGTAGTGTATACAGAAACCTTGCAGACCATTATCCTTATATTCGGTGCCAGTGTGCTGACCTTTATGGGCTTGGATGCGGTAGGTGGTTGGTCGGCATTAAAAGCAGAAGTGACTCCGCAATATTTAAATATGTGGCGCCCACCCTCTGATCCCGATTTTCCATGGCCCAGTCTAGTATTGTCGAGTACTGTGGTGGGGATTTGGTATTGGTGTACCGATCAGTATATAGTGCAACGGGCCTTGACGGCTCGAAACATAACCCAAGGTAGGAGGGGGACGATTTTTGCGGGGTTATTAAAACTTTTACCCATATTTTTATTTTTAATTCCGGGAATTGTTGCATTGGCATTGAAGCAACAGGGGAAATTGGATTGGGATACTCCCGATCAAGCTTTTCCGAGTTTAATGATGAATCTTTTGCCGGTTGGTTTACGGGGTTTAGTGGCTGCTGGTTTGATGGCTGCCCTAATGAGTTCTTTGGCCTCGGTTTTCAACTCTTGTTCTACTATTTTTACGGTAGATATATATAAGAAAATTTATCCTCATACCGAAGAGAAAAAGCTATTAACCATTGGAAGAATTGCTACTATAGTGGTGGTGATATTGGGTATATTATGGATACCTATTATGCAAAATATTTCAGGGGTATTGTATGAATATCTACAATCGGTTCAGTCTTATATTGCTCCTCCTATTACTGCCGTATTTTTATTGGGTATTTTCTTTTCTAGAATTAACAGCAGTGGAGCAATGGCTACTTTGCTCAGTGGATTGTTGATAGCAGTAATACGATTGGTTTGTGAGTTAAATCTCAATGCTTTTAATCCTGATTCATGGGCTTATTGGTTTGGAGAGATGAATTTTTTGTCGTTTAGTACTTATTTCTTTCTAGTATGTGTAATCATTGCTATAGTAGTCAGTTTGGCTACAGCTCCACCTGATGTAAAGAAATTATCGGGGTTGACATTTGCCACCACTTCTGTAGAGGACAGATTGGCCAATAAGAAGAGTTATTCAAGATGGGATGTTTTGGCCTCAGTCTTGGTATTGGTAATTGTTATAGGCATTATGATAGTATTTAATGGACGAATATAAATATTGAAAATAGTGGAGGTTGTAATTTCTGAGATATGGTTTTTGGTTGGCAGTCAACATTTGTATGGGCCAGCCGTTTTGGAGGAAGTAGAGAGTAATGGCAGGACGATTTCTCAATTTTGGCAGCAGCATCTAAAGGTTGATTTGCGGTTTAAAGGAGTAGTTGCCAAGGGCGATGAAGTGTTGGATATAATGTATAAGGCCAATGCGGATAATCGATGTGCTGGAATAGTGGTGTGGATGCATACTTTTTCTCCAGCTCAGATGTGGATCAATGGATTGAGAATACTGGACAAACCGCTTTTACACCTTCATACACAATTTACCTCAGATATTCCTTGGAGTAAAATAGACATGGATTATATGAATGTCCATCAATCAGCCCATGGTGGAAGGGAGTTTGGTTTTTTGACCAGTAAGATGGATGTGAATCGAAAGGTATTGGTAGGTCATTGGAAGGATGAAAGTGTTTTAGAGGAGATTTCTTCATGGATGGATGTATGTAGGGCATGGCAATCGTGTAGAGGCATGAAGATCGCTCGTTTGGGAGATAATATGAGGGAGGTAGCTGTGACAGAGGGGAATAAAGTAAGTGCTCATATTCAATTTGGGTATTCGGTAGATGGATATGGAATGTCTTCTTTGGTAGAGGAAATGGAGTCAGTGACAGAGAGCGAGGTGATGGCATTGGTTGATGAGTATGAAGATAGTTATCATTTGGGGAGTAGTCTTTTGCAAGGGGGAATTCATCGACAACATTTGAAGGATGCTGCTAGAATAGAATTGGGGTTGCTTCGGTTTTTGGAAGGCGGCGGATTTTCTGGTTTTACCGATACTTTTGAGAATTTGACAGGATTACCTCAGCTGCCTGGTATAGCCGTTCAGCGATTGATGCAGCGCGGTTATGGATTTGGTGCAGAGGGTGATTGGAAGACAGCAGCTTTATTGAGAATGATTAAAGTATTGGGGCGAGATCGATCTGGGGGAAGTAGTTTTATGGAGGATTATACCTATGATGATATGTTGGGGGAAGGTCGAGTTTTGGCTGCTCATATGTTGGAAATTTGTCCTTCGATAACGAGTCAAACACCGAGTTGTGAGATCCATCCTTTATCTATAGGGGGTAAGGATGATCCTGTTCGTTTGGTATTTGATGCTGATCCAGGACCGGGAATCAATGTTTCTTTAATTGATTTGGGGCATAGATTTAGGATGGTAGTGAGTGAGGTCGAGGTAGAGAAAACTCCTGAACCTTTGCCCGTTTTGCCTGTGGCTCGAGCTTATTGGAGGGTGAAGCCCAGTTTTCATCAGGGCATAGAAGCTTGGTTACTGGCTGGTGGAGGCCACCACACTTGTTTTAGTCAGCAGGTAAGTACTGGAGAGATGGTTGATTTAGCTGGGATGATGGATATCGAATGTTTGGTGATAGATGAGGGTTTGGATTTGCATCGATTTAGGCAAGACATTCGGCTGAATGAAGTTTATTTTGGTCGATAGTTTGATGTAATACATACTACATTAATAATTGACGGTAATGTTTTGATTTATTGTAGAGACATGACTGAATGTAGTTGCTCAAAAGAGAACCCAAATGCTCTTAATGGGCATTTGATAAAGGAAGCCGAGCCACTGGCTCGGGCTTATTTACAATGTAATTCCTCAATAAATAGCCACTGAGCTGCGACGAGATTCAATAAACGTAAGCAACCAAGCAATTACGTCTTTATGCAGTAATTAATCGAGACGAACCTTCTGTAAAATGAACAGCTTAATTTAGGGGTGTTATTTTTTGTAAATACTCCAATGGCTCTTTGAGTTTCATTCGGTCATACTCTGTCATCTAGGACAACTTCATTCTGTTAATCAAAATTCTTTGATTTGGATGTTGTCATGTGGTCAGTGGAAGAGGGGGTTGATATAAGTCATACCTAAGCATTCATTCATGGGATCAAGAAAATGAACAGCCAATAAATAAGGATGAGGAAAAAGTAGAGTCTTTTCTAAATTTTTTTCATACTATCATCGCCTATTTACTGCTATTGAGGAATTTAGGTTTGGGATTGTTGTGTGCTATTATCAATTAGTATTGATTTAACTTTGAAATTTAACAAGGCATAATATTAAAATCAACCGCCAGATAGGATTTATCCGGCAGTCAATATCATACTTTTAGTCACTTTACAACAGTCGCCTCTAGTTCTACCGTTAAAGTAGCAAATAGTCCTTGTACTTCTAGTAAAGATGTTGCTTGCTTAATATCATGTTTTTGAAGAAAAGAAAGGTAAATGTCCATACAGTTGGTGAAAAATTCTTGTGACGATGTTGTGTAAACATTTAATCTTACAATGTTTGAACATTCATAACCAGATTCACTAATGAGTTGTTCTAAGTTGGCAATAGTCTGAATGAGTTGACTACGCATATCGGCATTACTCGGAATTCCATTTGCATCGATGGCCACTTGCCCTGAGCAATACAGTGTCCCTTTTACTTGTGTTACTTCTACTGCTTGAGCAGAATTTGTATTTTTCCCCCAGGCCCACGGATCAATTGTTCTTTTTATCATTTTATTTTTGTTTGATTTACTTACAAATGTAAATGGCCTCGAGACAGCCCTATGTCAGGGGTAATGTAAATTAATGATAATGATCAAAATAATCTTGCAGGGTCATCTTATGTGGGGAGAAAGTTTCGTCCATCAATTTAAGATCAATTATCCTATCCAAGCGAAAATATCTAAAATCATGACGCAATCTACAATAGGCTATCATGAGCCAATGATCGGTACTTACAATGGCAAAAGGCTCTATTGTCCGATTAGATGATACATTGCCTTCGTTTACGTACTCGATCTGGACTAATTTGAAATGTGTCAATGCGTATTGGAGTGTTGAAAGATTGTTGCTGGATCTTTCCCTTACTATATTGTGATGATATCGTGTCCGATCTAACAATAAATTGGCTTTGTTTTTAGCATCGTACTTCAAAACTGATTTTATCTTATCTATAGCTTCTGTATAATCCTTGACAAGTGAAGAATCTTTATTATTTAATACCAATTGTTCTGTCATGATGAGGGCATTGGCCTCATGATCTGTAAACATAATAGGAGGTAGATTGAAATGAGCCATTAAAGAATATCCTTTCCCCTCTTCTGTTACAATGGGGACCCCCGCTTTTTCCAATGCACGGATATCTCTATAAATAGTTCTGACACTCACTTCGAATTTTGCTGCGAGTTCTGATGCCGTCAATAACTTTTTTGATTGCAGCAAGGTTAGAATTGCAGTTAATCTTGATATCCTTTTTATACTTTGTTCATCCATTATTACAATTTAAATCTATCTATTCTAAAGTAATACGAAATACAATAATAACTGCTGGTTATATTACGATTTATTTAGAAATGCAATGAATTGCATCTTGAATATTGTAGATTGAGACGTAATGCTTTGCATTTTCGTCCTTCATTTTTTTATCTCTTAATTGTTATCAAGAATTTCCTGAATCAACTTTTCAACTTTTACAATCATTTGCTCTTCACGATCGATTTTTTCCTTAAAAATATTAAGCTCTTCTTTGGTTGAATAATGATCATTTGAGCTCGTTAAAAGCTTAAGATAATTTATGTCTATCGTCTTTTCTGAAACCACGTGATCTCTAGTTCGTATAAGGCTATTTAGCCTTAAAATAGCTTTGTCAGGCAGTGAAAATGGTTTTAATCTATTAGTAAAAACAGCACAATACTGTGCTATTCTAATAGCTTCAATTGGATGAGATTTACCTCTTGAAATACCTTGAGAAGGTTTGATCTCCAGTGGATTGATTAAAGAAAAATCTGGGTATTTGTCAGCTAAGGTGGCAATCAGTAAATAACCATAAGGGCCAGGATGTTCCATACCTATCCAAACATCATTGTTAAAGTCTTTCTTTATCCATTGTAATAATTTAGAAATTCCTGTTTTGTTATTAGCAAACTCGATGTCAGAATGAATGATATGTTGTAATTTGTCTACAACTGCACAATCTAAATTGTCCTTAGAAATGTCTATCCCAAGAAAGAAAGTTTTCATAACTTTAGGTTTACGATTAACAATGTCTGAAAGAACCAAAAATGGGCTCGTACTAACACTATTAATAAGCCTTAAAGCTTAATATTCTAATTGGTCCGGGATCCCAGGAGAAGAAATGGTCAATTACTCGGTATAAATCTTTAATTTAATGAAGTGTCAGTTCACCATTTCTTCTCTGGTTCTTCAGATAATATCAATTAAATTTACCTAAAAAATATTAAATACTATTTTAATAGCGCAGTGCTTGATATTGAGCTTGTTTGTCGTGATGGGGCATGACGAAGTTTTACAAAAATCGGTAGTCAATTGTACTTACAATAAATTTAAATTGCGGCAAGATTCACTTAGGACGAGTCAATGTAATCAATTGGGTTGCACTTCCCTATCCCACCCAATGCGCAGAGGCCGGCCCACCCACCCGAAATGGGAAGGCCAACCCATCCACGACACGGTGGTCGTGGTTCCTTCATCATTGACCGATTTACGGTCAATGGCTCTCCGAGCCTCATTCAGTCATCCTCACAATAGATCCATTAAGGATCAATGATGCTGCGCATTTTGTTCGGTCATCTTCGTCAAATGTCCATTAAGGACATTTGGTTTCCTTTGGGGAAACTACACTCAGTCATATTCTATCATGCTCGTTCACCTCCGTGTCGTGGGTGGGTGAGGTTATCAATTATAAACGTAATTCGTATAATTACATCGTAAGTCGACAGGTGTATACCAATCCACCTCGGGTGATTTGATCGCCCTCTGCTATGTAGCGAAACTGCATTAAAATTGACTATCATTCCTTACATTTTACTATCATTCTAATATTGCCTGGATTCTTGGGTTAGTCGGACGAGAGAGGTCAGGTTTTAGCTGTGCGGATTACATTATTTTAAAATCTATGCTATTTTTTTTGGATTGAAGATCAATAAACTTTTTAGTCCTACCGACCGGATTATAAGGTTTTGATCGTGGTCTAAAGTGGGGGAATTTTACATTATTATCATGGTGCTGAATGAATTCATACAAGTCAATTGGATTCGGAATTTCATATTGTTTTAAAGGATGTTTTTAGGTAGGTGGAGAATTTAGTTTGGAAGTCTATTGATATTAGTTTATTTAAGGAGGTGGTTTTGTAAGGTGTTGTAATAGAGATGGTTATTGGGAACTCGGGGAGGGCTAATTTAATTAGTTATTTAAAGAATAAGCGATTATTCAATAACAGTAAGCAAAATACATAGCGCTATGGAAGAGAAATTTAAAAGTGTGTCCATTTATGACTTGTATGAGCGTTTTCCTAGCAGAGAAAGTTGTTTAGCATATTTGGCCAAAAAAAAGTGGGAATCAGGATTTGCCTGTAAACATTGTGGACATAAAAATTATTGCAGCGGCGGAAAGCCGCATATTAGGCAGTGTACTAGATGTCGTTACAAAGAATCTGCAACGGCCAATACCTTATTTCACAAAGTAAAGTTCGATCTGGTGAAAGCTTTTGCCATTGTCTACTTTATCGCAACCAATAAAAAAGGAATTTCCTCCTGTGAATTAAGCCGAACCTTACAGTTGCGACAAAAAACTTGTTGGTTATTCCGTCTTAAGGTATTGTCGGCCATGGAGAGTCATGGGAATGTCGGTCTAAGTGGAAAAGTAGAAATTTCAGATTTTGAAATCGGCATGAAAAAGGCAGTGAAAAACGGTCAAGAAGTCCGCTATAAAAAGAGAGTAGTCCTAGCTGTAGAGAAAAAAGGCAAGGGAGTTTCTCATGTCTATGCTGGCTCGGTAGATGGTCGTGGATCCAAACAATTCCAAGGATTTGTTGGTCGGGCAGTAAATCGTGATGCGCTAATAAGTTGTTATAAATGGCGAGGCTATGACCATATTTGCAACCATTATCAGGTGGTGGCTAGAATAAAGAAAACTAAGAAAACTATTATGCCCCTGTCGAATAGGATCGAAAATAGTATAATATCTTGGTTGAGGGGAATCCATCATCACGCTGAATTACTGCAGTATTATTTGGATGAATTTTGTTATCGATTCAATCGCAATCAGATGAAGGAGGAGATCTTTGACCATTTATTGTTGCGCATGGTTCACCATCGTCCTAGGACTTACTTAGACATTATCCGCTAAATAACTAATTATATGGCCCCTCCCCCAAACTCCAACTTTATTTACCCCACCATATAGGCTTTTAGCTGATGTCGATATCCTTCTGTACGGTTTTATTGTTGAATCGCTATCCCCTTTCTTGGATATGAATCAACAAAGTGCCACACCTATGAAATCCCATCCATTGGGATAATCAAAGTATTCTCGTTAATTTTGTGTGACTTTTACTAAACTATTATGGTGAATTAATGTAATTACTACAATCCATTTGGTTTTAAAAATTGACGAAATTATGAATTTAGTGCAACAATTGAAGTGGCGATATTCAGCAAAAAGAATGAACGGAAGTAAAATTCCCAAAGCAAAGCTGGACCATATTTTGGAAGCTATTCGGTTGGCCCCAAGTTCAATGGGTTTGCAACCCTTTCAAATAATGGTGGTTGGTGACCAAGCTATTAGAGAACAAATATTTGCAGAATCATGTAAACAACCCCAAATCCGAGAATGCTCCCACCTCTTGATATTCAATGGCTGGAATACCTTGACGGAAAACCAAGTGGACGAATACATGGAAAATATTGCCAATGAACGCCAACACGACTTGTCCGAATTGATGGATTTTAAAACCAGTATCCTCGGCGCCTTAGGCCATAAGTCTAAATCGGAAATTCAATCTTGGTCTGCTATGCAGATTTATATTGCCCTAGGCACTGCTATCGATGCTGCAGCGATGAGTGAAGTGGATGCCACCCCTATGGAGGGCTTCGATAAAAAAGCCATGGATAAATTGTTCGATTTGGAAGCCAAAGGACTACACTCCGTTGTATTGTTGGCTTTGGGCTATCGCAACGAAGACGAAGATTTCTTGGCCAAAGTAGCGAAGGTGAGAAGGAAACCAGAAGATATATTTGAATTTATTTAATCCATAGACTGTCGGTAAATCGATTTCCTTTATCTATAAAATTATAGACCTCTGAAAACCCTCCAATCTTTGACAATTGTTGGATTTCATCATAATTGAACTTCTTAGAAATCTCGGTGTGGATGTATTCAAATTGATTAAAATGTATGATGTCTCCGGTTTTAGTAAACTTCACATCTTGATCTATAAGACTGATTAAATAACTTCTTACCTCACCGGTGTCGGGATTGTAAAAAGAATAAAAATCGAAAGTGGATAAATTGAAATTACCTCCTAAATCCCTGTTTAGCCGTGTCAGTAAATTGAAATTAAATCTTTTAGTGATGCCTTGACTATCATTGTAGGCGGCGGCAATCACATTGGGATTCTTTCGAAGATCCATACCCACCAACATAGCATCTCCCAAACGGAGATCTCGACCAAAACTCTGAACCAGATTTTCTATGGTTGGCTTATTGAAATTGCCAATATTGCTTCCCAGATTTAATACCAATACCGCTTCATTTTGAGGAATGAACTGGGCAAGGGCATTGTGATAATTGCCAATAATGGGCGAAACTTTAAGATCGGGTAAAGTAGAGGACAATGTATCTTGGATTTGTACAGTTGCTTCCGATGAAATGTCTACAGGGATATATCTGTTAAACAGAGGGTCTTGTTCAAGAACTTTTAATAATTCTATGGTCTTACTCCCGTCACCTGCACCTAATTCTACAACTGAATAATGGTTGTCGAAGGGTAAATGTCGATGAATATTTTCACTTTGTGAGGATAGAATTTCATGCTCAGCATCAAAGAGATAATATTCGGGCATCGACATGATTTCTTGAAAAATTTTACTTCCTATCTCATCGTATAAATACTTGGATGAAATACATTTATCTCGTCGTTTTAGACCCTCTAATATTTCTTCATCCATTACTTGAGATAAGTTGCCAATCGAATTCCGCTGTATTGCCATTGCATCTGGGGTTTAAAAAAATTTCTATATGTTTTTCTACTGTGATTATCCGATGTAGCTACAGACTGTCCTTTTAATACCAATTGATTGGACATGAATTTGCCATTGTATTCTCCGACTGCTCCAGGGGCCTTTTCAAAAAAAGGATAGGGAAGATAGGCGCTATTCGTCCATTCCCATCGCTGCCCCCAATTCAATTCATCTGCCGCTGCTTCCCACTCAAATTCCGTAGGCAATCGCAGGTTTTTCCACTCGGCATAGGCCGAGGCTTCGTACTGACTAATATGACAAAGTTGAGCCTTTTGATCGATGGGCAATAATCCTTTTAAGGTGTATTGTAGCCATTCTTCACCTTTTTTATGCCAATACATGGGCTGACTAATCTTTTCGGTTTGCAGCCAAGTCCAACCATCATCAAGCCAAAGATCGGGATTTTTATATCCTCCCGCTTCGATGAACTCAATATATTCTCCATTCGTAACCAATGCTTTTGATATAGAAAATGGATGAAGATAAACCTGGTGTTTGCCCAATTCATTATCGTAACAAAATTCCTCTCCTTTATGCCCAATGTCGACCACACCGCCTGGATGTTCTAGCCAACCCGTTTCACTATTATATGTAGTCGCCAAGGAAGTAGTTTTGTCGTAAGCAGGAAATATACTTTGATGCCCCAACATGTATTTGATGTCAGTCCATAACAACTCTTGGTGTTGTTGTTCGTGGTGACATCCTAGAACGATAAGATCTCTGACCTCGTCACTGAGATGGTCATTGTCCATAAGCTTCCTCATATGTCGATTGACATAATCTCTGTATTCGTAAATCTGCTCTACAGGTGGTCTGGTCATAAAACCCCGTCGTACTCGCAACAGCCGCTCACCCATGGTCTGGTAATAAGAATTAAAAAGGAAGGCAAAATCCGGATGAAATTCTCGGTAATTATCAAGGTATTTATTCAATATAAAAGCTTCAAAAAACCAAGTAGTGTGACCCAAATGCCACTTCGCAGGACTGGTGAACTCCACTACTTGTACTACATAGTCCTCCGATGAAAGTGGACTACAGATAGCTTCTGTTCGAGCTCTTATGCGATCGTAAAAAGTGTTGGTTGTCATATTTTCAAGATAAAGGATTGAGGAATTAATTTGTTTAAAAATACCCCACAATTATGAAAAATATCTACCAAGTTTTTAAGCCATCAAAAATTTCAACCTTGGACCAAAGATGTTCACTTTCTTCAACAAAAGTTTTGTGAACGGGCTCAGATTGATATTTGTCATGGGCTTCTTTGTCTTCGAAACTGACGATTAAACAGTAAGTCCATGTATTGTTTACCACTTCTCTTGGAGTATGGGCTGGTGTTCCGAGATAACGTGTCATTACGTAGTCTGAGGATTGAATAAACTTGGTGATGGATTTTTCAAAAGCAGCTCGATCTGCTTCGCTTTCTGGATTGTTTAAATAAAAATAAACGGAATGTGTAAAATTACCTTGCATATTGTCATTGGGTTCTATACATGATTGAAATAAAAATGCTAAGATAAAAGTATAAAATATTGATTGGATAAGGTTTTTCATTAGATGATTTTTTATTAGCTATATAATCTATACAATTCATTAAAGATATTGAATCGATTTTGTTTTTTCATCTTTAGAACTATAGTCTGTAGAGATCTTCGGGTCAAATTTAACCTTTTGTCAACATATAATAGATGGCGGCATAGTGACAGGCCGTTCCCATGATAACAAATAAATGCCAGATATTATGGTAGTAGAGTTTGTCGTCTTTCTTAAAAAAATATACACCAACAGAATAGGATACGCCCCCAATGGCAATTAAAGACAAAACAAGAGCCGAAGTGTTTTTCCACATTGGAACAGCTATAAATACAATCATCCAACCCAGAAAAACATAGATAATGGTACTGATATTATGGTATTTATTGGTAAACCATAGCTTTAGAATGGCTGCTAAAAAAATCAAACTCCATTGGACGATTAAAAATATCATGGAATGTCTTGGAGGGAGATAGTAAAGAACAATAGGGGTGTAAGTGCCTCCTATGAGAAAGAATATCCCAATATGGTCCAATATTCGCCATAAGTGTTTAGTCGTCGGAGGATGGATTATGTGGTAAATAGAGGAGGAGAAATAGGATAAAAATATTCCCAATAAAAATACAGCTACACTATAATTTATATTTTCGGTCGTATTTAAATAAAGTATTGATGGTGAAATCCATAGAAATATTATTAATGCTAAAAAATGTGTTGCAAAATTTATATATTCTTCTCTTTTAGTTTGAGGTCTGGACTTCATGCTTAAAATTACAATTAATTAATATTTATTATATACCTGTTGAGAACAATATTAGTTTTCATTTTTTACAGTTTGTATTGGTTGTTTTACAAATTGAACGTGGTAAATGAACTGCGTTGAAATAATATTTTATAGATTCGGTTTTCGTATCGGTTCAAACAGATTTTATGTAATGTACAATTGCTTTTTTTTATATATTGTTGCGATAGAGGTCAGGAATTTTAATTGTACATTCCTGTAATTATAGCCTTTTATTTATACAGATATGCAACCTATTCGTGTGTTGAAATTAAAACTATCATAAGCGATTCTAAATAAATTAAAAAAATGAAAAATTTAAGTTTTTTAAATGGCGATCAGATGCCAATTATTGGTTTGGGAACATGGAAATCAGAGCCAGGTCAGGTTTATACTGCAGTGACTCAAGCCATAGAAATGGGCTATCGTCATATCGATTGTGCTGCCATTTACGGCAATGAAAAAGAAATAGGCCAAGCTATTCACGACGTAATAGAGAAGGGAATAGTGAAAAGAAGTGATTTATGGATTACTTCAAAGTTGTGGAATAGTGCTCATAAATATGCTGCGGTTGAAGAGGCCTTGCGTAAAACTTTGACCGATCTACAACTCGACTACCTAGATTTATATTTAATTCACTGGCCAGTGGTCCTAAAGGATGATGTGGTCTATCCCAGCAAAGGCAGCGATTTCGTCCCTTTATCAGAACTTCCACTGGAAGAAACATGGCGAGCAGTAATTGAAATGAAAGATTTAGGTATTATTAGACATGCCGGGGTGTCTAATTGTAACAGTGCCAAAATAGAACAATTGATTGCCATTACAGGAAGAGTTCCCGAACTGAACCAAGTGGAAATGCATCCCTACTTGCAACAACCAGAACTGGTAGAATATTGCCAATCCAAGAACATTCATTTGACGGCATATTCACCTTTGGGCAGTAATGATCGCCCGTCGAGATATAAGGATTTGGGACCGGTCCTATTAGAAGACAAAGTCGTGGTACAGATGGCGGCAGACAAAGGAGTGAGTCCTGCTCAAATATTGATTGCTTTTGCCATTCATCGAAATATATCTGTAATCCCTAAATCGGTTAATCCAAAGAGATTGGCAGAAAACTTAGCGGCCAAAGAAGTAAGTCTTTCTGACGCTGAAATGGAACAATTATATCAATTGGACAAAGCGACGAGATATATTGATGGAAGTATTTGGATGATGGAGGGTTCTTCTTATACCAAAGAAAATCTTTGGGAAGGTTTATAACTGCGTTTAACTACAATAATTCAATCACAAAGGATAAACGTGGTTGGCTAAAAAAATAATTTACTAGAGGGGATAATGCGTTAATCGCGATTAGGAGTTGTATGAAAAAAAGAACATCGAATAGTTATTGGGGATTGATACTCATATTAGGATCTATGTCAGCCATAGGTCCCTTGAGTATCGACCTCTATTTGCCTGCTTTTAATGATATAGCACGGGATTTAAACACCGATTTACCTCATGTAGCCTATACGCTTTCTAGTTATTTTTTAGGTATTGGAATTGGTCAGCTAATCTTTGGACCCATAACAGATCGCTTCGGTAGAAAGTGGCCCACCGTCATTGGGTTGTTTGTATTCGGGATAACTGCTGCTTTTATTTATCTAACACCTACTATAGAAGCTTTTATTGGAGCGAGGATTATTATGGCATTGGGAGGATGCATAGGAATGATTACGAGTAAGGCTATGGTTCGAGACTTGTTTCCCCCGGACAAATCAGCACAGGTATTTTCTGTACTGATGTTGGTCATGGGTATTGCTCCTGTGGTTGGGCCTACATTGGGAGGAGTCATGGTAGCTCAGTATGGTTGGCGATCTATATTTGTTTTTTTGACCTTATATGCTACCTTGGTTTTTTTAGCAGTTTTGTTATTGTTAAAAGAAACCCGCGGTCCTGACAAGAACGTATCCTTGGGCTTATTGTCTATTTTGCGCGAATACAAAGCAGTGCTTAGCAATGCCTGGTTTATAAAATTTAGTATTTCCGGTTCTCTTGCTTATGCCGGTATGTTTGCCTATATCAGCGGCGCTAGTTTTATATATCTCGATGTCTTCGGACTAAGTCAACAACAGTTTGGATGGACCTTTGGATTAAATGCCGGAGGCTATATTTTGGGTGCTCAGTTAAACGGTATTTTTTTGCGAAAATGGTCTAGTGTCAAGGTCTGTCAACGCACAATGATGATTCAATTTGTGATAGCCATTGTTATGGTAGTCATCTGCTGGCGTACAGGTTGGTTGTTTTGGGGAGCGAGTATTGGTATTTGGTTTTACTTGTTTTGCCTGGGATTTATCACGCCCAATACTACGGCTCAAGCCCTTGTCCCTTTTCAATCCAAAGCGGGAATGGCATCGGCGATGATCGGCAGTATGCAAATGGTGTCAGGAGCCTTGATTTCCTTACTCGTCAGCTCTCTTATCGGAACAACAATTCTGCCCATACTCTGTGTTATGTTGGGTGCATCTTGCATTGGAATGCTGGTTTTGAATGGAGAAAAAATTTTAGCGCTAAGTAGAAGTTGAAAATTATGATGGGATTATTTTTAATCCCTCTATTATAATTTCATCTTAATTAAGCGGTTATATCTGGATTTTTTCAAGTTGACTTTCTTAGATAAAAAGAATGTTTGCGCAAACATTGGTATTAATTTTTCTATATTTAGGCTTAATTATTTTTTCATTCAGTGATATCGATGGATTGATCGGTATCTATAAGCCTATTCCTTTTTTAATTTTAAGGAGTATGGAGTAAATATTCATGTGGTTTATTCCGTTGAATACCAAGATGAAAAATTATTTAGCTAAAAGACAAAGGTCTATTATGTATGAGTATGGGGAATAATCCCCTTTTTTACAACAGCACACATTATTTTTAATTATGAAAAAAGATAGTAGAAGAAATTTTTTAAGAACATCGACTATGGCTGCCGCCGCCTTCTATATCGTGCCTCGTCATGTATTGGGAGGACAGGATTTTGTGGCACCATCAGATCAATTGACCAAAGCCGTTGTTGGTGTTGGTGAGATGGGGAAAGGACATCTAAATTATGAAGGTAGAACCATTGCCATCTGTGATGTCGATAAAAGTCATTTAGCTGCAGCCTTAAGTAAGGCAGGTAAAGGAGTGACTACCTATAGCGATTATCGAGAATTGTTGTTAAATAAAGATATCGACGTAGTCCACATAGCTACCCCTCCACATTGGCATGGCCTAATGGCTGTTGATGCTGCCAAAGCGGGTAAAGATATATGGTGTGAAAAACCGATGACGCGAACCATTGGCGAAGGACAGGCCGTTATAGATGCCGTCAAAAGACATGGGAGTATGTTTCGACTTAATACTTGGTTTCGCTTTAGAGCTGGATTTTATGGCATGGGTGTGCCCGTAGAACCAATTAAAAAATTAGTTGAAAACAGAGTTTTTGGATGGCCTCTTAAGGTGACCATTAGTGGAGTAACAGGGTTTAATTGGAAATTTTACTGGAGCGGAAAAACCAATCTTGAGTCTCAACCGATTCCCGAAGAATTGGATTATGATATGTGGCTAGGGCCAGCACCTTATAAACCGTACAATAAAGAAAGAGTACATTTGAATTTTAGAGGATATTGGGATTATGATGGCGGAGGTCTCGGAGATATGGGACAACACTATATGGATCCAGTTCAATACTTATTGGAAAAGGACGACACCAGTCCTATCAGTGTGGAAATCGATGCTCCACAACAACATCCAGAAGCCGTTGGGTCATGGCGTCGAATCACTTATACCTATGAGGATGGATGTCAAATTATTTTAGATGGAGAAAATAAAGACAAGGATGCCGTATTTATAGAAGGGCCAGATGGAACTTTGACCAAAGGTATGAAATCTTCTATCCCCAATATCTTTGGTGTGATTGATGAATTGCCAGATCCAATACCACAAATGGTTTCATTTAGTGAGTCGGTAAAAACCAGACAAAAATTTGCTCTCAATGAATTAAATGGTCATCGTAGCTGTACGCTGATCAATATGGGTAAGATCGCACTTCGATTGGGGCGCAATCTTAAATTTAATCCCCAAACTCAGACATTTATCGATGATGAGGGGGCCAATAATTTAATCCATCAACCAATGCGCGGTCATTGGTCAATTTAATTCATCTAAAACACAATTTTCATATGAAAAAATTAAATATACTATTACTTGCCTTTTTATTGGGTTTTGGGGGGCTGGTTCATGGGCAGGACCAACGGAGTTTTGAAACCAAGGTTGCCGATGTATTAAATGTCTTACCGGCCAATGATATTACTTCACTTTCCAAATCCACACAAGATCTTGTCAACTTAGGACCTGATGTAGTGGGAGAGTTAATAGAGCTGTACAAGACGGTGGATGCCGATCAGCGGCCTAAATTAGAGTATGCATTTTCAGCTCTTGGGAAATATTTGTCCAAATCTTCTGCCGAAATTAGGTCGCAATTTGCAAGCCCTTTTATTGAGGAAATATTAAAGAATGAGGACGAGGATTTAAGTAGAACTTTATTGGAAGAGTTATCTCTTTTTATCGGTAAAGATCAAGTCGGTCAATTGGCAGAATTACTCGGTGATCAAAAATTGCAAATGCCGGTCTTGGATATTTTTGAAAAATTTCCAAGTATCGAAAATGGGAGTTTGATTGCAGATAATATGTCGAAGTACGGCAATAGGAGTAAATTTAAAGCCTATAAGTTACTCGCCAATCCAGCATATGGTCAAACTCAACTGGTATTGAATTCTCGTTATGCCAGCTCATATAACAATTTGGGAAAATTGGTCATGGTCGGAATGGCCGAAACTGGTGATGAGGAATATTATAGTTATTTCGAAGATCAGGCGAAGTCTCTATCTGATGAATTTACCGCTGATGCGATTTTAAAATACAGCGAGAAATTAGCTATGGTTGGTCAAGAAAAACAAGCTGTTCTTCTGTTGGAAGAAATGTACAACAGTGAAGAGAACAACGATAGAAATAAGGCCCTCGCCCTAAAAGGCTTGATCCAATTAGCCCCTACCAACTTAACGGCTATTCTAAAATCAGCATTGGCAACTACCTCCCAAGAAATTGGAGTGGCGGCAGCTCATGGTTTGGACTTGGTAGATGAAGCTACACTGTCTGCCGTGGCACCGACCTTGATGTCTGCACCCAGTATGGCCAAGGCCAATGGCATAAGGATTTTGTCTAGAAGAAATTATAGTGGTACGGCTAATTTAGCAGCTTCATTATTGAAGGATAGTGACGCTCAAGTAAGAGGAGAAGCAGTTATAGCTTATGCTATAGCTAAAGGGAAATCCGGACAAAAGGAAATATTAGATTTTATTCAATCCAATGAAGATCCACATGCGGTTAAGTCTGGAGTGACGGCATTGAAAATGGTGACTGATCAAACCAATATAGATGCAGTGGCTAGTCAATTGAATAGTTTGAATAGTGAACAGCAGACCTTGGTGATTCCAGTGATTGGAATGAGGGGAGATCAGCGATATTTCGATCAAATTTTATCCATTGCCAAATCCCAGACTGGAGAATTGCAAGGAAGTGCATTGAAAGCCTTAGGAGACTTGGGTGAAGATACAGAGGTGACTCCATTTTTGGATTTGATCGGTCAATTAGAGGAAGAAAACCTAGTGATTGCTCAATCATCTTTGGATAAAATTTTGAAAAATAGTTCTTCAAAAAGATGGCAGGGAAATTTGTTGACGGCTTTGAGTCAGACAGATAATATTAAATATATTCCCTTTTTGACTTATCTAGAAACTCCTGAAGCTTTGTCGATGTCGAAGAAAATATTAGCTGGCTCAGATCACAAGAGCAAGAAAGTACTCTTGGAAAAATTAAATCAATGGCCCCAGGCGGAGTTGATCGAACCTATTGCTGATATTATTGATGGATTTCAGTTTAGAGAAACCGCCTTTAAAACCTTGATGAATACGATTAATGGTAGCGATATAGCTGACGAAAGAAAGCTCTTACTATTACAGAAGTATTACGAAACCATAGCCATTATTGATGCTGAAAAAGCAGCTATTATCAACGCTATAGGTCAATATAAATCGTTTTACACCTTGTTGATTCTTGAGAAATATTTTGAAGATCCTTCCGCTGTTGTCCAGAATGCAGTAGCTAAAAGTGTGATGAAAGTAGTGATGCCAGATGCTCAAAACGAAGGGGGGATGATGGATTCTTTGGCGATTAAATTATTGGAAAAAGCAAAATCAGTAATATCTGGAGATGAATCTTCTTATTCTGCAGAAAATATTGCTGTTTACTTAGCTTCATTGTCCAAGGAAGAAGTACCTGAATATGAGTCTATGTTCAACGGAAAAGATTTGACGGGTTGGCAAGGATTTATCGCCAATCCCAAGGCCTTGAAATCATTGTCCGGGGCAGAATTGGAAAGAAAAACCAAAGAGGCCAATGATTTGATGAATAAACATTGGTGGGTAGAAGATGGAACCATTAGATTTAAAGGGAAAGGACAGAATCTGGTTTCAGTAAAGAATTATGGAAATTTTGAAATGATTGTCGATTGGAAAATTGGATATAAGGGGGATAGCGGTATCTATCTAAGAGGTACACCACAAGTTCAGATTTGGGATATATCTCGAGTAGATGTAGGTGCTCAAGTCGGTTCTGGAGGTTTGTACAATAACAAAGTTCACAAAAGTACTCCATCTAAAGTGGCTGATATGCCAGTAGGAGAATGGAATCACATGAAGATTCGAATGACGGGAGAAATCGTGTCGGTGTGGTTGAATGGCGAATTGGTGGTCGATCAAGTGGTGATGGAAAACTACTGGGATAGAGATATGGCCATTTTCCCAACTGGCCCTATTGAGTTGCAAGCACATGGCACTGATATTGGTTTTAGAAATATTTATGTGAAAGAGATTCCATCTGGTGATGATTTATTGACGGATGAAGAAAAAGCCAGTGGATTTAAACCATTGTTCAACGGATACAATCTCGATGGTTGGGTAGGCAATAAAGAACAGTACAAAGCTGTCGATGGAATGTTGACTGTCGATCCTAAGGCAAGTGGAAACAGTGGTAATTTGTACACAGAAAAAGAATTCCGCGATTTCCACATGAAATTTGATTTCTTATTAACTCCTGGAGCCAATAACGGTCTAGGTGTTCATGCCCCTTTGACAGGAGATGCTGCATACCAAGGCAAAGAATTGCAGATATTGGATAATACTGCCGGTATTTATGCCAATTTACAACCTTATCAATATCACGGTTCTTTATATGGAATTGCTCCCGCAAAGCGAGGTTTCTTAAAACCAGTAGGGGAGTGGAATAGTGAAGAAGTCATCATTAAGGGAGATCAATACAAGGTGATATTGAATGGAGAAACCATCCTGGATGTAAATATTAAAAAGGCCACTAAAAAGGGTACTTTAGACGGCAAAAAACATCCCGGGTTAAAGAGGAAAAAAGGACATATTGGATTTTTGGGCCACGGTTCTGAAGTGAAATTTAAAAACTTGAGAATTAAAGAGCTATAATTTGTCCATCATATAAAATTTAAAAAGAGGAAATCACCACACTGAGATTTCCTCTTTTTTTATGGTTTACTTTAACCCATTGAGGCTAGGGTAGTCGGTATAACCCTTGGCTCCTGGTGTATATAGGGTTTCTGGATCCATTGGATTTAATGTTTCGTTGTTGGCCAATCGCTGTACAAAGTCGGGATTGGATATAAATGGTCGACCAAATGCCACCAAGTCAGTCTTTCCACTGGATATAGAATCTATGGCTGTTGTTTTGTCGAATCCACCATTGTGAATCACCGTATGTTTAAATTTCGCTTTTATTGTGGCAAGGATTTCTGACATTACTGATGGCTCTACCGTACCTTGGTTGACGGTGTGAATGTAAGCTAGCCCCAATTCACCCAATTTTTCTGCGATATATGCATAGGTACTGGGTATATCGTCGTATAACGACATTTCACTGGCAGTTCCATAGGGCGAAAGGCGAATCCCAGTGCGATCTTTACCGATAGCAGAAGCTACTTTGTCGGCGACTTCTAGTACAAATCTCGCTCTGTTTTCTATGCTTCCACCATAATCATCTGTTCTTTGATTGGTAGCTGGATTTAGAAATTGTTGGATTAAGTAGCCATTGGCACCGTGTAATTCCACTCCGTCAAATCCCGCTTCGATAGCATTGATGGATGCTTGTACAAATTCTTGTTCTGCTTGGAGAATTTCTTCTGTCGTCATAGCTTTGGGGGAAGGATAATCTTGCATTCCCGCTTCGTCAGTATACATCTGTCCCTTCATTGGTATGGCCGAGGGGGCCAAGATGGAAGCATTTTTTTCCATATTCAAAGGATGGGATACTCGTCCAGTATGCATAATTTGGAGAAAAATTTTAGACCCTTGTTTATGTACGGAAGTCGTGATTTTTTTCCATCCTTCGATTTGCTCTTGATTATAAATACCGGGAATACGGGCATATCCCAACCCATTAGGTGAAGGAGCAGTGCCTTCTGTAATAATGAGTCCAGCAGTGCTGCGTTGTCGATAATATTCTGCCATCAGTTCATTGGGAATATTGCTGATGGCTCGAGATCTCGTCATTGGAGCCATAACTATTTTGTTGTCCAATGAAATTTGGCCCATTGTAAAGGGTTGAAAAAGTTGATTTTCCATGATGAAAATGTTTAAAGGAATTAAGAGTTATTAAATGATAATATTGACGGTTGATTTATTTGCTTGTACATACAAATATTATTCGTTTTTAATCGTTCAACTTGTGAATAGCATCTTGTAGGTTTTGAATCAATTCACTGCCTTTGTCCTTGCCGAGTATATTCATATATTGATTTTCTAAATCATTCCATATTTGTTTGACTTCATCGTGGATAGCCAGACCAGCATCGGTGGGATAAACTTCAGTAGTCCGACCCACTTGTTGACGTTTTAATAGCCCTCTATGTTCCATTTTTTCGATGAATCTAGTCAGGGTAGAAGGGGCCAGTTGCATTATTTGACTCAATTCTTTGGGCAAAATTCCCGGACTATCGTTGACCGTCATCAACAATACTGCATAGGATGAAGAAAGCCCCAAGGGACTAAAAGCTTCATCGGCTTTTTTGCTCATGGTTCGCGCCATTGCATTGCTTAAATAGTAAAGGCATTGACAGTATTTTTGACCACAATTTTCCATTGTATTGAAATTATAATGTTTGTTGTATATACAAATAAATCAACTTTCCCTCTAACAACAGAATTTTGGATTTTGTTTAAAGATTTATAGCTGTAATAATTGATTTTAGGTGTAATGTACTGATTATGGGACTTATAAGATGTTTGTTTTTTTATCCATTTTATTTATTGAATCTCTTATATGAACTGCAAAGAGGAGTTGTTACTCAAAAGATATTTCATTGTGTAATCGTTATTATGAAGGAAGATATGTTATGATTCAAAATCCTTATTTCATTTGAGTATTGGTCATTGTCCTCATCATGTAAATATGATAAAGAATGACAAAAATCTTTCATGCCTAGGCAGCTGAAGATACGGTTGAAATTAATGCTAACCAAGTGGGCCAATAAATCTACTGAGAGGTATTGGTTTTAACCAAAACATCGTGAGCTCCTCCTTCGATAATACTGGTGGAAGACACCAAGGTGATTTTGGCATTTTGTTTTAGTTCTTCAAGGTTAGAAGACCCGCAACTACTGATGGTTGATTTTATTTTAACAATGGTTTTGTTAAGGTTTTCTTTGAGTTTCCCAGCGTAGGGTACATAGCTATCTACACCTTCTTCAAATTTGAGAGCGTCGTCTTCACCCTGATCATAGCGTTGCCAGTTTCGAGCTCTATTCGATCCTTCACCCCAATATTCTTTGTAATAACTTCCTTCAATTTTTACTTTTTTGGTAGGGCTTTCGTCAAATCGAGCAAAATATCTTCCCATCATCAAAAAGTCAGCTCCCATAGCTAGGGCAAGAACCATGTGATAATCTTGGACAATTCCTCCATCGCTACAGATGGGGATATAAACACCGTGTTTTTCAAAATATTGATCTCTGGCTTTAGCCACATCGATCAAAGCTGTGGCTTGACCTCGTCCTATCCCTTTTTGCTCTCTGGTAATGCAAATGGATCCACCACCAATACCTACTTTTATAAAATCGGCTCCAGCATTGGCTAGATATTCAAATCCATCGGCATCGATGATATTCCCCGCCCCTACTTTGATGTGATCACCATAGGTTTTCTTGATATATTGAATGGTTTCTGCCTGCCATTCCGAGTAGCCATCAGAAGAGTCAATACACAGAATATCGGCTCCTGCGTTGAGCAATGCTGGTACGCGTTCTTTGTAGTCTTTGGTATTGATACCTGCTCCCACTAAAAATTTTTTGTGATTGTCCAACAATTCATTGGGATTCAATTTATGGGAGTCGTAATCCTTTCGAAAAACAAAGCTGTCGAGATGTCCATTGGCATCTACTATGGGTAGACAATTGAGTTTGTGTTTCCAAATTTTATCATTGGCTTCTCTCAATGTTGTACCAGAAGTGGAGATGATCAATTCGGATAGTGGTGTCATATATTTTTCCACCAAGTCATGAGGATTGGTCTTGACTGGATGGAAATCTCTACTGGTTAGTAGTCCAATCAGCTTGCCGGTAGAACTGCCATCCTCGGTAATACCTATGGTAGAGAATCCTGTAGATTGCTTAATTCGCAATGCATCTCCTATGGTAGAAGTGGGGCCTAGATTGGCTCTACTCTTTACAAATCCCGCTTTATGGGATTTTACCTTAAGGATCATTTCTGTTTGTGATTTGATGGATTGAGAACCGTAGATAAAGGATAGTCCACCGTTTTGGGCCAAGGCTACGGCTAGATGATTGTCTGAAACCGACTGCATAATAGCAGATACAAAAGGTACATTTAATTCAATTTCAGGTTTTTGGTCTTTTTTGAATTTGACCAATGGGGCTTTTAATATAATATTTTCTTGATTATGTTCCTTTTTAGTTAAACCGGGAATAAGCAAGTATTCATTAAAAGTTCTCGAAACATCGTTAAGTATGATAGCCATGGTATTTGATTTTTTGAATCACGCAAATATAGGTCAACCCAGTCTTTATTTGGGTGAACCTCAGTCTAGATTTTTGATTATTTTTAAAATAAATCTTTAATTCTTTGACTTACCGAAGGTTTAATCGATTTCATAATGTGGTTTTGACTCCGTTTTCCTTGTTAAATTTGGTATAACAACAGTCGGCATTGAAAAATGTTATTGGTTTTTTGAGATATTGAAGACTTGTCCAATGGTGAGTTTATGGATAAAATATCTTTTCCCTTTTATATGAATACCAAATGCATTTCGTATAATTTCAATATTGGGAAATAGATAAGAGTTAATACGACAGCAAATGGTTTAAGACCATCACATCTGTTGATCTTATAGATTTTTATTCAAAGATTATTGATAAAAGGCAGCCAATTCAGGACTTAGTGAAGTGATGGGACGAATATAAATATCTTTATAATATACCTCTGCGGCTTCACTCTGAATTTGGATTTGACCTTTTAACATAGGGATAGCCTGATCGCCGTCCATATATCTAGAATCTTTTAGGACCATGACGACTTCTCCATTGACAATATGGATACTTTTGTTTTCAAAACAAATGAGTTCTATTTCATTCCATTCCCCAGATGGTTTTTCATTATTTACGCTGCGCAAACAATAGCCTGGATAATCGCTTCCCTCACCCAAGGATATAAAATCTTGCCCGGTGTCGGCCACTGGATTCATGATGTATTCTGGAATAAGGGCTTTAACATCTATAGCCGATGTCGCTTGGCTCCAATAGTCACCCATGTGGCCTTCCATTATTTGAAATTCTTGAGAAAGCTTCCACGACCTCCATCCTTCAGCCCCATGTGGACCTATAGAATGGTACATTATTCCTGAATCTTTTAGTAGTTTCTTTCTCGGATGATATTTGATATCTCCCCATTTTACTTTTAATTTAAGATGGTAATTTTCATAAGCCTCTTTGGTAGTAATGCAACCATATATTTCACCACTTATTCTGAGGATACACTCATCATCTTCTTGGGATGTGGTGAAGACTTGGTATTCATCGTTTTTATTGAGTCCTATTGGTTGTATTTCTTGACCATGATCATCCAGTAAGATTTCGTCATCATATCCTTCTGGATATCTAAAGCTCAAGTAATTTTCCCATTGACTGAGGTCTTTGTCCAATAAATTTGTCCATTCAACATCGGGTTCTGAATTACAGGACAGTAAATGAAGGAAAAATAAGAACACTGAGGCGAGGCGATAATTAAAGTACATGGGTCTAGTTATTTATTACAAATATATCACGAATGGCGACAATCTTAGACCATTGCCAATATTATATGGTGTAAGTCGTATCATTCCTTTGCCTGTTTTTCATGTTTGGACCTTAATTTTCGCACTATTACTTGATCTATTCAATCTAAGATTATGTTTTAATTCAAAAATTATAGTTTGAATCTACATATTATATTGCAACCTATTTGAGGTTTTGTTATATATGAATAAAAATGTCCGATCTAAAAAGACCGGACAGATATTAATGGTATATTATTAACTAGGTATATCGCGGTAATTTATATGGTTACAACCATTTTTCCTTTATTTTTTCCTTCAAATAAGTCGATAAAAGCTTGGGGTATCATATCAAAGCCCTCAACTATGGTTTCGTTGTAAGTTAATTTGCCTTCGGCCATCCAGGTTGCTATTTGTTGCATGGCTTCTGGAAATTTAGGTGCAAAGTCTCTGACCACAAATCCCTGCATTAAGGCACTTTTTTTAATTAGGAAGGGCTGGACGGCGATGCTCATAGGACGTGATATTTCATTGTAAATAGCAATTGAACCGCAAATGATCAGTCGAGCAAAGGAATTGATATGGAAGAATACGACTTCTGAAATATTGCCACCTACGTTATCGAAATAAACATCGATGCCGTTGGGGCAGGCTTTGGCAATGTCTTTATTGAGATCTTCAGCCGTTTTATAATTAATGGCTTCATCAAATCCAAATTGACTTTTTAATAATTCCACCTTTTCGTCTGAGCCTGCGGTACCCACCACACGACATCCTAAGATTTTGCAAATTTGACCTGCTACACTTCCCACTGCCTCTGCTGCACCCGATATAAATACCGTTTCACCAGGTTTTGGTTTTCCTATTTCGCTTAAGCCGAGATAGGCTGTGAGTCCAGTTAGTCCAAGAATGCCCAGGTATGCCGTCAATGGTGCTTGTTGTCCATCGACTTTTCTGAGTCCACTACCATCAGATGACTGGTATTCGGACCAAGGAAGTAATCCAAATACGTAATCTCCCTTGGAATAGTTATCATTTCTTGATTCAATGACTTCGGCAATCATTCCTGAGCTAAGTGGTTTACCCAACTCAAAGGGCGGAAGATAAGATTTGGCATCGCTCATTCTTCCACGGAGATATGGATCTACCGAAACATGGATGGCTTTGAGTAGTACTTCTCCAGGCCCCACTACTGGCAATGGAGTAATTATAGATTTAAAGTCCGTTAACTTTGGTTTGCCAACTGGACGTTGATTTAAAATGATGGTTTGTGGCATTGAATTTACATTTTGTCTAAAGTTGTGATATCATTTATCTTCTTCTTTAACACATATTGAGATAAAATTATTTTCTCAATTCTAAATCATGAGTAGATTAAATAAAAATTATAAGTCGATGTAAAAAATATAATAGGTTTATAATTGACCTTCTACTTCATCATAGAAAATTGGGATTAGTTGTAAATAAGGAGGTCGTTTGATATTTTAATTATGTAAGTGAAAGGTTATAAAAAGATTTCTTCATTCTAGTCAATGGTGTTTTTGAGGTAGTCTAGTTTGAAAAACGGTTAACCCATTGATAAGAAGGCATAGAAATAGTTTTTTAGAAAGATGTTATTTTATATCAATTAAAATATTTACTGCTATTATGAAGTTTAAATAGTTGATATGTAATTATTTATGTGTCTCTTTTGTTCAGATTATTTCGTTTGAATAGCTTTAGTTGTAGTGGACCATTGAATGGAAATTCATTTTAGAGGCTAATAAATAACTAACTAAAGGCTAGAGATTTGAGTTTAAAATAAAATGACTACTATATCTATAGGGTGAATTAAAGATGTATGAATAAGGGGGTTTTGAAAATATTGTAAAAAATTTCAAAAAAATACCTGAAGTTATAATTTTCGATATAGGTATATGTGTAATTTTTAAGTGTCTAATTTACAGTCAAATAAATGAGTTTGCTATTAGAGGGTGTGGTAGAAATGAAATTTTAAATAGCGATAAATGTAGATTTAAGACATAAAACATTTATAGAATAGTGAACATTTTGGAATAATATTAATAACTTTCCACTCAGAACAATAAAATAGATGCAATCTTGGTGTTGGCGAAGGAAGGGAATTATGGTGATACAAAATGCAGTAAATAGATGATAGTGGATACTCATGCTCATTTATATGTGCAGCAATTTGAGGAGGATATTGAAGATGTTATTGCTAGAGCAGTTGCCGCTGGGGTTGAAAAGATTTATTTACCTAATATTAACGTTGACTCCATTGATAACTTGTTTAATTTGTGCGACAAATACCCTCAAATGATGTTTCCCATGTTGGGATTACATCCTGGAGAGGTAAAGGCCAATTATCGAGAGGAGTTGTCCAAGATTGAGAAGTTATTGGATCTTCGTAAGATATATGCAATAGGAGAAATTGGTACTGATGCATATTGGGATAAGACATATTTAAAAGAGCAGGAAGATGCTTTTAATATACAATGTCAATGGGCGATTGAACGAAATTTGCCTATTGTCATTCACGCTAGGGATAGTTTGGATTGGCAAATTGATTTAGTAGAAAAATTTAATGGCCAGTTGTCGGGAATTTTTCATTGTTTTACTGGTAATGCAGACCAGGCACAGCGAATAATTGACAATGGTTTTTATTTGGGAATTGGTGGAGTGGTGACATTTAAGAATGGAGGTTTAGATAAAGTTTTAAACTCTGAAATATTGTCTCACTTGGTTTTGGAAACTGATTCACCGTATTTGGCGCCTACTCCATATCGAGGAAAGCGTAATGAAAGTGCTTATTTAGCCAATATTCTAAAGAGGATATCAGAGGTGATAGGAGTAAGTGAAGAAGAGGTTGAAAGAGTAACGACGTTAAATGCAGATAAAATTTTCAATTAATATTCCTTTTTATATGAATATTTAAAAGGAAAACCATATTTTTTGATTTTTTATAAGAGAACTAGGATCAAAAATAAATTTTGATAATAGAACAAGTTTTATAATTTTTGTACCACAGGTGAATGCACTTGAGGATTTGAAAGGAGAGTTGGCCGAGTGGTCGAAGGCGCACGCCTGGAAAGTGTGTATACTCCAAAAGGGTATCGAGGGTTCGAATCCCTCACTCTCCGCTGTGAAATGTAATTTTATTTTGAAAAATATTCGTTAAAAAAATGTTTAATACCATGCGTAAATTAGTTGCTTTGTTGCTTGTTTTTGGAGTAGCTGCCTCTTTTGGAGCTACTGATATTTTGGCACAAGAGGAAACTTCTACAGGTTTTCAAGTGTTGAAAGAGAAGTTCATTCAGGGAGATTGGAAATTCATGACTCCTGTATTGATTTGTTTGATCTTAGGATTGGCTTTTTGTATAGAGCGTATAATCACTCTAAATTTGGCTACTACTAACACAGACAAATTGTTGAAAAAAATTGATAATCGCCTAGCAGAAGGGGATTTAAATGGTGCGTTGGAAGTATGTAAATCTACTTCTGGACCAGCTGCAAGCGTTCTTTATGAAGGATTGCGAAGTGCTGACAAAGGACCAGAGGCTGTTGAAAGAGCTATCTCGGCTTATGGATCAGTTCAAATGGGACTTTTAGAGAAAGGATTAGTATGGATTGCATTGTTCATTGCGATTGCCCCGATGCTCGGTTTCATGGGTACGGTAATCGGTATGATCCAGGCATTTGATAACATCCAAGCGGTGGGTGATATTTCTCCTACCATTGTGGCAGGGGGTATTAAAGTAGCCCTTTTGACTACAGTATTTGGTTTGGTCTCGGCCATTATTTTACAGATTTTTTATAACTATATTGTATCCAAAGTAGATGGTATAGTAAATAAGATGGAAGATGCTTCAGTAGGTCTATTAGACGTATTGGCTCGAAACAATTACTTCAAGTAAAAAATACCCTATACTATGTATAAAATATTATCTAAATACGGATTAGGCCTAGCCTTTGGTATAGGTTTACTCTTTTCCCTAATTTTTCTTATCCCGGTGCTTAGCGGCTTACCAGAAGGATTTGGAGATTTGGCGGTAGAGGAGCAAACTAAAACCGACGTCTTTAATACAGGTCTAAAAGCAACAATATTTTTGTTTATTGCTACGGTAATAATCACCATATTAGCTTCATTAATCAGTGTAGCCAAAGATCCCAAAGCCTCTATTAAAGGTATTATCGGGATAGCCATTATCGTGGTTTTGGTTTTTGTATTGTATTCTACTTCTACAGCAGAAACCAGCGGAATCGTTGCGGCTGCTGCTACTGAATTTGGAGTTTCGCCGAACTTAAGCAAGTGGATTAGTGCTTTCTTGAAAGGATCGTTTATCCTGGCAGGAGGAGCTATATTACTAGTTATATTAGGTGAATTGAGAAATTTAATAAAATAATTAATTATGGCACGGAAAAGAGAATCTCCAGAGGTTAATGCGGGTTCGATGGCAGATATTGCCTTCCTACTTCTCATTTTCTTCTTGGTGACGACGACTATCGATGCAGACAAAGGGATTACGGTAAAGTTACCGCCTTGGTCTGAAACACCGCCCGAAACACAGAGACTAAACGAACGTAACGTGTTTAGTGTTCTTGTGAATGCCACAGATGATCTCCTCGTTAGAGGTGAACCAGCTGACATCAATCAGTTGAGAGAGCGTGCTAAAGAATTTATTATGAATCCTCAAGGTCGATCAGATTTGGCGACCAAACCTACCAGTGCCATCATATCATTGAAAAATGATAGAGGAACACACTATAAGGCTTATCTAGAGGTGTATAATGAATTGAAAGCAGCCTATGATGAATTGTGGGATGAAGAATCTCAGAGAATGTACGGTATGCCCTATGGCGATGAATTGGGAACAGCTCGTAAAAATGCGATTAAGTTGAAAATTCCCTTTGTATTGTCTGAGGCTGAGCCTACAAACTTTGGTGAAGATTAGTAAATTGTTAAATGTACAAATGTTAAATTATGGCACATTTTAAGAAAAAAAGAGGAAAATCAACACCAGAGGTTTCTACTTCATCTCTACCTGATATTATTTTTATGCTTTTGTTCTTTTTCATGGTGGTAACCGTTATGAGAGAGGGCGAGCGTAAAGTACAAGTTACGGTGCCTCAAGCGACTCAGCTTGAAAAGTTGGAAAAGAAATCATTGGTAAATACAGTGTATGTAGGGAAACCTATTAAAAAATACCAAGATATTTATGGTACAAAACCTAGAGTACAATTAGATGACAAGTTCTCTAATAACTTAGATGGTGATATTGCTTTGTTTTTGGAGCAACATAAATTGAAGGTAAACGAGCAGTTACACGGTCAAATCATTACTTCTATCAAAGCTGATGGAGAAGTGACTATGGGTGTAGTAACCGATGTGAAAACAGCGTTGAGAAAGGCTGCACAGTTGAAAGTTAATTACTCGGCAACTCCGAATTCCAGTAAAATGAATAGAAATTAGAGAAATCTTTTTCAATTCATCTTATTGCGGACTTTGTCCTTTGTAATAAAAATATTAAACGCCGTTTGGATTGATTTCCAAACGGCGTTTTTTTGGTATATAGGCCATTCGTTTCGGAGAATGACCGAGCGTAGTTGCTCCTTAGAGCAACCAAATGTCCTTAATGGACATTTGGCGAGGGAACCGGAGCCACTGTGCTCCGGGTGGGTGAGCCTAGGCGAGGGAAGACGACCACAGTGTCGTGGGTGAACGAATGTAGTTGCTCTATTGAGCAACCCGATGGATTATATATCCATCGGATGAGTGAAGTCATGCCCCCTGTGGCATGACGAGACTGCATTAAAATCGGTAAGTTTAAAATTTCATTTTTCAATAAAATTATATTAGAATTGAAGGAACCGGAGCCACTGTGCTCCGGCGTGACTGCACCGTATGTCGATAGGAAATTTCATGGAATCTCGTCGCAGCCACTGGCTCCGGCCTGACTGCGCCATAAATCCTATGGATAAACATTAATGGGAGGCGTGACTGTCCTGTAAATGGTCAGGTATTTAGGCCACTGTGCCGAGGAAGGGTTGACCTTGCGTCTCATATATAGTTTTTTGGAAACGCAAGGCCTTTCATCTCTCCGTAGAGGCGTGACTGCAACCTAATTCCATAGTAAATGCTCACTACAGCATGGCGATATTCCATAAAAATAGTCGTCGAATTTTTACACTTCCTGACTAGTTTTAAGATTAAGTGAGTTTTCTTAGAATTAGGAGAATTTAAATTTTCTATCCCTATTATCTCAATCGATCCATTGACTTAACCAATTTGTTGTCGTGATTAATCCCTCTTATAGCCAATAAAATGGCCACAATGGCCAAAAGAATGGCCCATAAACCGAAATAGGGAACGATAGAATAAATACCATCTATCTTATTGATATCTTGTATTAGGCAATAGGCGATATCGACCATGAGAATAATACATAGGACAATATTGGTCTTGCTAACAGATAATTGTAAATTTCTGTTTTTATATAAAAAGATGGCTAATAAACTCAAACCTGAGATCAATCCAGTCAATATCATAAATAATATATGATCGTATACATCCAAGACCTTATCTTGTAAGTATTGGGTGTTTGATAATGACTCAGCCCCATCTGTACTGATTTGTGCAAAATCAAAAGTATGGAGGAAAATACTGGCTAATATCAATGCAGAAAGTAATAAATAGATAGTCTGCTTTCGTTGAATCATAATTATGTATTTTTGTTGCAAAAATAGTGTTTTGCGAATCAAAAATAAGAATTGTACGCATATTACATATAGAAATAGTCCATATTAAATGACGATTACTAGATTACCATATTATTTCCATAGACGGTTTTACCTTGTTCTGATTATAGGACTTTTGTATTTTTTGTCGCCAGCGGTCTATGGACAGCTTCCCCTCTCTGTGGGAAATGACAGTATTCCTACCAATGATAGTATCACCAGCGTTATATTAGATGAGCCGGCAGATCACGTCAGGCTCTTTAAAAAAGATGGAATACAATATCAAGAATTGGTGGGAAATGTTCGAATGAGGCACGACAGTACCTTTTTTCGATGTGATTCCGCAATTCTAGATGAAAACAATCAGGTGGAAGCATATGGTCATGTCGTCATTCAAGAATTGGACAGTACCTATATCTTTGCCGATACACTGTTGTATAATGGAAATACTCGATTGGCCCACCTTAAAGGGGATGTAGTCCTCGAAAATGGGCTTCAGAAATTGTTTTCTGACCAACTCGATTACCAATTGGATACCAGAGTGGCGCGCTACAATAAAAAGTCTTACATGACAGATGGTGGCACTCAATTGAGTTCTGAAAAATTGGTATTTTATGTGCCGGAACACCAAGCCATCTTCTACGATAGTGTTATCGTGGTCAATGATACTTTCAATCTAAAGGCCGATTCTATGGGTTTCAATACTCGAGATTATCGGGTTGATTTTTTAAGTCCTACTGTTTTGTATAACGATACCAGCCGGCTGTACGCTGAGCAAGGTTATTATTTAATGAAGGAGGATGAGGCATTATTCCATCAAAACGCCCAATTTGAGTCTGGTAAAACCATGGGATCAGGGGATAGTATTTTCTATTATGGTCAGGCAAAAGAATACGAAATCAGGGGTAAGGCCTATATTTCTAAAGAAGACAAAAAGGCCAGAGCTCATAGGATCGTATACGACGAGGAAAAGGGCCAATTAAATTTATACGGCAATGCTAGGGTTACTGGAGATGATATTCAAGCCCAAGGCGAAGAATTAATTTATTCTACGGTTACCAATAGTGTAAATGCCGTAGGTCGCAGTAAAATCCAAAGACCGGAATTTAACCTAACTTCTGATTTACTCAAATATTCCGACGAGGAAAAATACGGTCGCGCCAAGGGAAATGTTATCTGGGAAGACAGTTCAGGTTTAAAAAGAATATTTACCGATAGCCTCGAATATACGGACAAGGATCAATATGCTCGAGCCATTGGAATTGAACAGCGTCCACTATTTCAGTGGATAGGCGATAGTGGTGATACCATGTATATGATATCGGACACCTTAATTACCAGTCAATCAGTGGACGAAAAATTAGTGGATTCGACAGAAACCGTGGTTAGAGATACCTTTCAAAATTTTAAGGCTTATTACGATGTTGCCATATTACGAGATGGTGTACGCGGTCGAGCGGATAGTATAGCCTTCAACGAAAAAGATTCTTTGATTACTCTGTTTGGCAATCCTGTAATGTGGATGGATACTACTCAGCTCTATGGGGATACCATATTTATTACCATGGAAGGGGGAGAAATCGACAAGGTGTTGATCAAGGGCAATGCCTTTGTCATCACTTCTCCAGATAGTATTTATTTTAATCAAATCACGGGACGAACAATTATCGCCGACTTTCTAGATGGTGAATTGGTATATACCGAGGTTGTGGGAAATGCGGAATCTATATATTTTATCCTCGATGAAGAATTGGCCTATATAGGAATGAATAAAATTATTTGTAGTCGAATTGAAATGACTTTTGAAGAAAGTAATGTAGTGGGGATTTCTTTTTTGGAAAATACCAATGGCGAATTATTTGAAATGAAGTCAGTCTCCGATGAAAATTCATTTTTAAAAGGATATAGTGATAAAAATATTCTCAGACCATTATCTATTGAAATGGAACGAAAAATGGATGTGAATCCACTGTCAGCCATTGTATTGGATCCCTCAGATAATTAGAATTTAAGCGATTTCATATTCTCTTCCAGACCATAGTCTAGAAAATTATACCATATCAGTAAGGAGGCTTCCGACAGCCATATTGCTTTTACTTTTATATTGAAGAGGGTATCTTGCTCTTCGAGAGCATAGTTAATATGATGTAGTATAAGATCAAAGAATAGAAAATAATGACAAGGATATAGTTATTGAAATCTATCCTCATATCCCTTAGGACATAAAAAGAGAAATCAATGCTATGGTTGGGAGGATGTAATTCGTATAAATATGAAGTGTATCATGGAATATCGATTAATATAGGCTAAGAACCGTTCATATCCATTGACGTTAAAGTCTATACATTACTTTTATTTTATATATCGATAAACTCATTCCAGATTAACTCAATATATATTAATAAGTATAGGTGATTTTGGTAAGAAAGAAAATAAATGAGGATTAAATAAAATTAAAGCAGAATTAATCATATTGAAATTACGAGAAATCAAATGTAAATTCATAAAAAAAGCCAGCATTAATGGTGTTAAGTTAATAACACACATTGAATGCTGGCTTTTTTAATTATTATTTAATGAGAAAGTGGTTTTAATTTAATACCACGTTTTTCTCCTCAACAATTTTTCTCATATTGATTAAAGCGTATCGCATTCTACCAAGTGCAGTATTAATACTTACTCTTGTCAGTTGAGCAATTTCTTTAAAACTCAATTCTGCATAATGTCTCAGAATAACAACTTCACGTTGCTCAGGGGGAAGTAGATCAACCAAATGTCTTATTTTAGAGAAAGTCTCATCTTTAATAAGTTCAGTTTCTACATTGTCTTCTTCCAATGGAAGTACTTCAAAGATGTCAAACTCTTCAGTTGGATTAATCTGTGGACGTCGTTTAGATTTTCTAAAGTTGTCTACACACATATTATAAGCAATACGCATCGCCCATTGCCCAAATTTTCCTTCGTGATTGTACTTTCCAGCACGTAGGGTTTTTATAATCTTAATAAATACTTCTTGAAAAATATCTTCAGCTTGTTCGGTATTTTTCACGAACATATAGATAGATGTATAGATTTTTTCCTCGTGGCGGGATAACAACTCTTGGAAGGCTTTTTCGCTTCCATTAAGATAAATGTTAATCAACTCTTTGTCAGATAGCATGGTCATATTCATACCAAATCGTTTTCGGGTAATTTAATTAATAATAAATTTCGATTCAGTGTAAAGGTTTTATGCTATAAAGTTGAATTTTAAAGGTAAATGAATAATTAATTGAAATCAAATCTAACAAAAATATTCAATTTAAAAAAGAAAATTTAAACAAATTAACAAATTGAATATTTTATATACGTTATTTGCAATGGGATAAATATACAAAACAACTAGATATTTCAAAGGATGACAATGAAAAACATTGAAATAAAAGGAGCAAAAGTAAATAACTTGAAATCGGTGGATGTAGATATTCCTCGAAATCAGTTGGTTGTAGTGTCTGGTGTGTCAGGCTCTGGAAAATCATCTTTGGTGATGGATACTTTATATGCCGAAGGACAGCGAAGATATGTGGAAAGTCTGTCGAGTTATGCCAGGCAATTCCTCAATCGGATGAAAAAACCCGAAGTTGATTACATCAAAGGCATTTGCCCTGCCATTGCCTTAGAGCAACGGACGGCCACCAACAATGCCAGAAGTACAGTTGGATCGATGACTGAGGTATATGATTACCTGCGTATCCTGTATGCCCGGATCGGAGAAACCATTTCTCCCATTTCTGGAGTTAAGGTCCAGCGTCACAATGTGTCCGATGTAGTAGATTTTGTATTGTCCTATGCTGAAGAAGATAGGATTTTAGTACTTGTCCCTCTCAATAAAGACTATCCCAAACGCAATATTCAAACCCATCTAGAACTGCTGTTGCAGAGAGGGTATAACAGAATTCAAGTAGATGGCGAAAGTGTAAAGATTGAAACCTTTCTAGAGGAAAAGAAGCCTATATTAAAGAAGAAACTCGAAGCCGTCGACTCTCATTCTATTCTCGTTGTCATTGACCGTTTTGCAATGGTCCGCAATGAAGAAAATATAAAGCGAATCAGTGATTCCGTTCAGACTGCCTTTCGTGAAGGAGGGGGCAGCTGTTATATAAAAAATCATCTCGAAGACGAGATGCATTATTACAACAACAAATTTGAAGCCGACGGTATAGTCTTCCCCGAACCAGATCCGCATTTGTTTAATTACAACAATCCTTATGGCGCATGTCCAACCTGTGAGGGCTATGGTCGCACCATGGGCATTGATGAATTCAAGGTTGTACCCAATCAGAATCTTTCTGTATATGAAGGGGCCATTGCTTGCTGGAAAGGAGATACAGGGACTAGATATTTGGACCCTTTGATTGAATCGGCCCATAAAATAGATTTTCCATTACATATTCCCTATAAGCGATTAACGGCAGAACAACGAGGCCTGCTCTGGAATGGAAACAAATCCTTTAAAGGGATTAATCGTTACTTTGAGGATTTGAAAGAAGAGAGCTATAAAATTCAGAATAGAATTACTTTGGCTCGGTATAGAGGACGAACTACCTGTACTACTTGTGATGGTTATCGATTGCGTAAAGAAGCCACTTATGTCAAAATTCAAGGCCGACATATCGCAGAATTGACGCAAATGCCCATTGGAGATTTAAAAACATTCTTCGATGAATTGACCTTAAAACCGAGTGAAATAAAAATAGCTAAGCAATTGTTGGCTGAAATCACCATGAGGTTGGATGCTATGATCAAACTCGGACTTCCCTATTTACACTTGGATCGATTGTCGGGAACATTGAGTGGGGGAGAAACTCAGCGTATTTATTTGACCAAATGCTTGGGGAGTAATCTTACCTCCTCCTTATATATATTGGACGAACCCAGTATCGGACTTCATCCCAGGGATAGTGATCAGTTGATTGCAGTATTGCGCGATCTCAAAGACTTGGGCAATACCGTAGTCGTGGTTGAACACGAGGAAGATATTATACGTCAAGCCGACTATTTAATTGATATGGGACCTTTGGCTGGGGAACACGGTGGCGAAGTAGTATACAGTGGCGGATTAAATGAATCCGTGCCAGTAGGAACAAGCCTTACCATGGATTATCTAAATGGGGACGAAGTCATCGATGTACCCAGTAGTAGAAGGGATTCGGCTTATAGTATCCAGATTGAGGAAGCATATATGCATAACCTAAAGGACATTACAGTGACCTTTAAATTGGATTTGATTAATATCTTGACCGGGGTTTCCGGTTCCGGTAAATCTACCTTAGTACACCATATATTATATCCTGCCTTAAAAAATCATTTAGAAGATAGTTTTTCTGGACAGCGTCAGGGTTTTAAAGATTTGACAGGGGATTTGAAGCGGATATCGGCTGTTGAATTTATTGGCCAAAAAGCTATTGGGCGATCAAGTCGTTCCAATCCGGCAACCTATGTTAAGGCCTTTGACGATATTAGAAATTTATTTGCCAAGCAAAATCTATCTAAGATTAGAAAATACCAAACCAAGCATTTTTCATTTAATGTAGAAGGTGGTCGATGCGAAAATTGTAAGGGCGATGGAGAAATCTTGATTGAAATGCAGTTCTTATCAGATATTAGATTAGAATGTGAAGTATGCAAAGGGAAGCGATTTAAAAGAGAAGTCCTTGAAGTCAAATACAATAATCAAAATATTTACGATGTCCTCAATATGACGATAGAAGAGGCTTTGAAATTTTTTGAAAATAAGCCTGAAATTGTCGTAAAATTAGAGCCTTTGGAAAAAGTAGGCTTGGGATATCTCCGCCTCGGGCAGTCTTCGAGTACTCTATCTGGAGGGGAAGCCCAAAGATTGAAATTGGCGTATTATTTAGGACAAGAAAATATAAAGGAACGGATTTTCTTTATATTTGATGAACCTACAACTGGCTTGCATTTTCACGATATCAAAAAACTCTTAGTCGCTTTCAATGATCTGATTCGATTGGGACACACTGTCCTGGTGGTGGAACACAACCTCGATATAATAAAAGCAGGGGACTGGATTGTAGACCTGGGGCCCGAAGGTGGTTTCGGTGGAGGTAATTTAGTTGCAATGGGTACTCCGGAAGAGTTGGTAGAAGTGGAAGGATCTTATACGGGCAAATACCTTCAACATAAATTAATGGTCAATCAAAGTAAATAATGGTTTATTCAAAGGTTCACAAGGTAGATAGACCTCGAGCTGTGGTATTGATTACCCACGGGATAGGGGAGCATTTAGGCCGATATACGGAATTGGTCGATGCATTGCAGAAAGAAAATTTAACCGTTTTTCTTTACGATTTACCCGGATATGGTCAAACCCTATCTCAATCTGGACCACTTCAGTCTTTTTCTCAATTGTCAACTGCGATAAATGCCCAGTATAAATTGGCGAATCAATACGCTCAAAATCACAATATCCCCTTGTTTTTATTTGGCCATAGTTTGGGGGGATTGATTACTGCTCATTTTATGTCAACGATTCAGCCACATTGCAGGGGAGTTATTCTTTCGGCCCCAGCCATTGACGCTGGAGGATTGGCCAATGGAGTAGTCATCGGACTGGCCAAATATTTGAGTATGCTAATGCCCAATCTGCCCTATCTTAAAATTAAATCTTCGGATTTGTCTCGCGATACTAGTGAAGTTGAAAAATACGAGTCAGATCCTTTGGTCGATCGCAGTAGGATAACCCTAAAGGTGGGATATATCTTGCTTCAAGCGATGGCGGAAACCAAAGCCAATATCGATGGACTTAATCGGCCTCTATTAATGATACAGGGTGAAAAGGACGCTATCGTTAAAATGATCGCTACTCGGCGTTATTTTCAAGAATTAAAAATGGAGGACAAAACATATATTTCATATCCCAATATGCTTCACGAAACCCTCAATGAATTGGACAATGAGATAGTGTATCGCGACATTGTCACTTGGATATTGGATCGATTGTCATAACATAATGGTAAGGTCGGTAACGATGTTGTTGATTTTCATTTTGCCCAACATGGCTTCATGGATCTATCTTTTCTATCTTTAGGGTAAGTGATGGTAGTGTCGTTGGTCAACCCGCCATAGACCTGGATTTATTCTACATTTTAGGTTGGCTCTTATTTTTTTGTGATAGTCTATATTGTCGATATGTTGACCGCCCAGTCTAGCCATGTGGTTGGAATGTTGTTGGCAGTCGATGGTTTTATAACCTTTAGAAGTCAGAATCTTAGCCAAGACCAAAACCGCAAATTTGGATGCATCATTGGCTAGGGAAAACATTGACTCTCCACTGAAGATCTGGCCAATACCCAGACCGTAGAGGCCTCCGACCATTTCGTCGTCTAACCATATTTCGACCGAGTGGGCGATACCCATTTGGTGAAGCGTTATGTAAGCAGATTTCATCTCCTCTGTGATCCAAGTTCCCGATTGATTGGGGCGAACTATGGTTTGACATTGGTCGATGACGGACTCAAAATTTTGGTCAACGGTAAAGGTATAAATGGGTTTGTTTAAATATCTCCTCATACTTTTGGGTATGTGAACAGCTGCTAAGTCAATAATGAATCGCTGTTTTGGCGCCCACCATAGAATCGGAGGCTTATCGTACCAGGGAAATATCCCAAATTGATAGGCCATGATTAAGGTTTGAGGATGGAGATCCCCTCCATATCCTAAGAAGCCATCGTCATCGGCAATCAAAGGATGTGGGAAAAATACGGTTTTAGGTACAGGAAATCCAGACATGCAGTTGGATCAATGTTCTATGACGGCAGACAATCCACGGTCTATTAATGCGTCTTTAAAAGGCTTAAGAACTTTAAATGGTGCTGTTTTTACGATGGCTTTTCCATTAAAATGAACCATTAATGAAAGCTGTTCTGCTTGAACCAAAGAATGATTTAGAATTTCGACAAAACACTGTATGACGTGGTCAAAAGTATTGTAATCATCATTGTAAACGACCAATTCTGCAGTTGATCCCTGATCGATATCTTCCTCTACGAGTACGTCCTCTTCGTATTCTGTATAATGAGCAAAGTAAAGATCTGGTTTTGTTCTCATAATTTTTCTTTTACTGTATAGGTTATATTACTTCAAAAATAAGAAATAAATTTTTATTGATCCCTACTTATTATTTATAAATAAAACCTGAGTAAAACGATTAATTTTATCTCGTAATTATAAACTGAAATAGTGATGGGTTTAAGTGATCAAAGTAAAGCCTATATTGGCTTACATATTGCCATTTTATTTTTTGGATTAACGGCCATTCTTGGAGATTTAATCCATCTACCTTCATTGTCACTGGTATGGTGGCGGTTACTTATATCTTTATTGGCCTTTATTCCGGTGATTTTTATATTGCGATTGTTTAAATTGTCCTCTGTCTGGGCCGTAAAGGAGGATATATTTAAAGTCGGCCTGTTTTTAGTCATCCATTGGATTACTTTTTTTGCCTCGGTTAAGTTGGCCAATGCATCTGTAGGGGTGTTATGTTTGGCTACTACCTCTTGCATGACGGCCATAGTGGAGCCCATAGTCACGCGCAGACCATTTCGATTAATAGAATTTTTATTTGGACTTTGTGTAATTCCCGGTATGATATTAGTCGTTCAATCAGTGAGTTCGGATATGACATTGGGCTTTGTCGTGGGATTATTTTCTGCACTTTTTGCCGCCCTATTTACTACCTTCAATAAAAAAATTGTCGACAAGGGCAGTACCATTTTATTCACTTTTGCCGAGCTTTTGGTGGCTTTTGTCCTGCTGTCTATCATAGTGCTGGGATTGACATTGTCCGGAAAATCATTAGAATTCTTACCTCAGCGTAATATTGATTGGGGATACTTATTATTTTTGTCTATTGTCTGTACTACTATTTGCTATACGATTGCCTTTCGATCACTTCGCCACATGACGGCATTTTCTGCCAATTTGTCGATTAACCTCGAACCGGTATATGGAATCATATTGGCTTGGTGGATATTAAATGACAATGAGGAGATGGGAAGTAGTTTTTATTATGGTGCAGGATTAATCCTATTAGTGGTATTTTTATTTCCTATTTTAGAAAAATATTTTTTGCGAATTAAAATTATCAAACCAGATGCTGGAACATTTCACTAAAGAGATTCATGATTATTGTGCCGATCATTCGGTGAGACACAGCGATTATTTAGATCGGATAGAAGAATCTACCAAAGCCAATGTTTACGGAGCAGGAATGATATCCTCAGCTTATCAAGGACGGTTGTTGAGTATGTTGAGCCACCTGGTCAATCCGCGACGAGTGCTAGAAATAGGTACATTTACTGGTTATTCTGCCCTTTGTATGGCCGAGGGATTAACTGCCGATGGCAAGGTAATATCGATAGAGCGAAATAAATCCTTGAAACCTATTATAGACCAACATTTGTCTTGGACGCCATTAGGTCAACAAGTGGAAGTGCTTTATGGAGAAGCCCACCTAGTCATCCCACAACTGACAGCTGCTTGGGATATGGTATTTGTAGATGCAGCTAAGAAACAATATGGGCTGTATGTCGATTTGATTATCGATCAATTGCGACCAGGGGGACTGATTATAGCGGACAACGTGTTGTGGAGAGGTAAGGTGTTGGAAGAAGACAGTGAAGATGATAGAACCTTGGCCATGCAACAATTCAATGATAGAATGCATGGTGATGAGCGATTACAGCCTTTTTTACTGCCTATTAGAGATGGTATATTTATCCTTCGGAAAAAATAAATTGAAATCATTCTTAGGAATTCAAGGACTACGACATTGATTTTTAATTAATAGTTCAGCACAAATCCGAAATTGACTCGACCTTCAGAAAAAGATAGAGCTTGGTCTCTATGTGCGCCCAATGCATAGGAAATGCCAAATACTCCGGCTTTTGTTCCCAAATTGAGGCCTAAGCCAAAGCTATAAGGGAAATTGTATCGATCTTCTTTGGAAGAGTTCTGGAGAATCCCAAAGTCGGTAAAAACATATATGTTGCTCTGGGCATCAAACAAATATCTGTATTCTGCACTGCCCATGCCATAGTAATCGGCAACAAAGATCTTTTCGGAAAATCCTCTAAAGTTCTGTAGGCCTCCCAAACGCAGTTTCTCATTTTCGAATAGTTTTTCGCTGCCAAAATTCCATGCACCCTGACCTCGGAGTCGAATCGTGGCGTAATTGCCTATTTCAAAGTATCGGTCCACAGTCATCGATAGACCTACTTTCAACGATCGTTCAGCTAAACTGTCGTAGAGGGTAGAAAAGGAAAAATCTTCATTGGGGAACTGAATTTGCAGTATGCTGGCATTTTCAACGTTTTTTTTCAATCCCGCGGTGATATTGGATTGAAAATAACTGCCTTTTCTGGGATTACTAGGTCGGTCTAATCCATTGTAGTAAATATTAAAACCGAGAGCAGAATAGTTGTAGTCGAGGTCTTCGGGGAGTTGGCGACTGTTTTGTAATAATGGGGTGTTGATAGATATCAATCTCGACTGGTCGCGTTGTAAGTACCATGAGTATTGCAGTCTTGGATTTAAACTATACTGCAATCCTATCTTACCACTGACGTCTAGGACCAATGAGTCGCGTTTGTCCAGTTGTCCTTCTGCTATCAATCCCGATCGAATAATGGGTAGATAGGGAAACTGAAATCGTAGGTCAAAAGACTGACTGGCGTTGTTGTATTTGTCAAATTTTAGAAAAATGCGTTCGGCCATATTGAGCTGATTGGTCAAGTCGAGATAGGCGTTTCCGGTAATGTCAAACTGTTTGTTGATTTGATTCGAAGGCAGTAAAGCCACAAGTACATCGAATTTGGACGGATCCTTTTTATCTAGGGTATAGGCCAGATCTACACCGAAAGGATTAAAATCATAGGTCAAATTCACAAAATCTACAAAATTCCAATTTTTTATAATTTCTAATGAGTTTTGGATGTCTTCCCAAGAAAAAACCTGTTGCTGTTGAAGTCCTATCATATTTAAAAACAAGTCGTGATTCATGGAAAGGTCGCCATCGATGGTGATTTTTTGAATGTATACGGTGTGGACAGTATCTATGTGATAATTGAGTAGTAAAGTGTCTTTTCGGATTTCAACGATGTCGGTAGACAACTGGGCATAGGGATATCCTAGATTCGCCAGATTGGATAAAAGAAGTTTTCGGCTAGGCATGACCTCATTCCAAGATTGATATTGCCAAGAAGACTCTGAGGCAGATACCATAATTGCAGGTAAGTTCTGATGTTGGATGCCAACGGTTCGAATTACTGGGCCACATAGGATGATTGATTTGCCTTGTATGGTGTCCATAGAGGCGTAAGGATAACCAAGATGGAGGCTGAGCTTCTTAAATTCTTCCTCTTGAGGGGGAATACTATCGCTGGCTTGCCAATATTCTTTGATCTCATTGGGGCAGCCTGAATCGATAACATAGATCGGACTTTGACTCCAAATGGTATTTGAAAGAAACAAAAATAAATACACTATGTTTACAGTATATCTTATGATCATATAGTTATCAGAACGTATTTTTAGTAGTTAAAATATCAATCTTTGGCCGGAATTTATATTCATATCCCATTTTGTAAGCAGAAATGTTCATACTGTAATTTTCATTTTTCTACAAATTTGTCGCGAAAATCGGAAATGCTTCAAGCGATTAACCGAGAAATAGAGTTGCGAGCTTCTGAGATACAAAAGTATACTATTGAAACCATATATTTTGGGGGAGGAACACCTTCTGTACTGACGGTTGATGAGATGCATTCATTGATATCTACATTAGGAGGAACTGTTTCTTTGGATCAGGTCGTGGAAGTGACTATGGAATGCAATCCCGATGACCTCAATCCCGATTATTTACAGGCCTTGTTGAACGAGACTATGGTGGATCGAATCAGCATTGGTATTCAGTCA
Source organism: Membranihabitans marinus (assembly GCF_021729155.1). Taxonomy (GTDB): domain Bacteria; phylum Bacteroidota; class Bacteroidia; order Chitinophagales; family Saprospiraceae; genus Membranihabitans; species Membranihabitans marinus. Next base: position 131,110 of record NZ_JAJQYA010000003.1, read on the forward strand.
TTTCATGACCCTCATCTCAAGATGATGAATCGAGCTCATAATGGTGCAGAAGCTGGTCAGAGCTTGGAACAAATTTTTAATGCAGGTTTTGAAAAAGTGACCGCCGACTTGATTTTTGGATTGCCGGACAACGATTTGTCGATTTGGCAATCAAACTTAGCGCGGTTGGTTGAATTTCCAGTCAGTCATATTTCTTGCTATGGCCTTACTATTGAACCCAATACAGCTCTCAAACATGTCATAGACAAGGGCTTGATCGATATGCCAGATGAGTCGGCCGCAAGGGATCAGTTTTACATGACCCAGGAGTTTTTGGCGAGTAAAGGCTATGAGCAGTACGAAATATCCAATTTTTGTTTGCCTGGACAGTATGCTGTTCACAATACCAATTATTGGAAGCAGGTCCCATATATTGGGATAGGACCTTCGGCCCATTCATACAATGGTCGTGAGCGTCGATTTAATGTGGCTAATAATAGTCAATATTTGTCGGCCATCAATCGAGGGATTGACTTTTGGGAGACTGAGCTGTTGTCGGAATCAGATCGATACAATGAGTGGATACTTACTGGATTGCGAACCAAATGGGGAATCGATGGCTCAGATGCTCAACAATACTCATTGAATATTCGAGAGGAATTTGACGATGCTGTCAAGAAATCTATTCACGCGGGTTGGATAGAGGAATCTGATGGGGCTCTGTGTTTGACCAAGTCCGGTAAGGTGTTAGCGGACTACGTAATATCCTCTTTTTTCTATGTATAAAAAAAGAAGACCTATTCGTTAGCCAAATAGGTCTCCCTTGTAAAGAGGAATTATATTTTTGTCATTCTCAAGTATGGTTTTACCGTAGTATAACCAGGGAATTTTTCATTAGCTTCTTCATTAGAAACACTTGGACTGATTACTACTTCTTCACCTTCTACCCAGTTGGCAGGTGTGGCTACACTTTTATAAGCGGTAAGTTGTAAGCTGTCGATAACTCTCAATATTTCATCAAAGTTTCTACCAGTTGATGGCGGATAAGTCAATGTCAATTTTATTTTCTTGTCTGGACCAACAACGTATACAGATCTTACGGTAAAGTTGCTATCTGCTTTAGGGTGCAACATCCCATATAGGTTGGCTACTTCCTTGGTTGGATCGGCTACAATAGGGAAGTTTACCGTGGTGTGTTGTGTTTCGTTAATGTCTTTAATCCAATCGTTGTGTGATTCTAAAGGATCAACACTGATGGCAATAGGCTTAACATTTCGCTTGTCAAATTCTGGCTTGTATTTGGCCACCATACCTAATTCAGTCGTACATACAGGGGTGAAATCAGAAGGGTGAGAAAAAAATACTACCCACGAATCTCCAGCCCAGTCGTGAAAATTGATCTCTCCAGCAGTAGTTGCTGCTGTAAAATTTGGGGCTTCATCTCCTAATTTTAAATTGGACATAGTAATTTTTGTTTAAGGTTATTTTAATTATTTTGTCAATTGTATTTTGCTGTCGGTTAATATTTTGATTATTTCCGAATTAAGTTGGTCTTTGGTACAAATCAATGCCATAAATCGGCATTTGGCGAAGATGACCGAACAAAATGGGCAGCATCATTGATCCTTAATGGATCAATGGTGAGGGAACCGAAACCTCCGTGTTTCGGGTGGGTAGGCCACTGCGCCTTGATGGAGTTAGCCCATGTGCTCTAGGACTGCCTTAGTTATAGGTATCCAGTTTTTACCCAATTTTTTAACCAAAGTACAAATTCAAATAAACCAAAATATAACCGTCAATTATAAATTCAATTGGTATAAATACAACAGACTCAGCAACGATTTGTTGTAGTCGGTGAATAAAAATACAGTAATTTATGCAAGAAAGAGATTCAACTTGCTAATTTTTATAGAATTGTGATTTCTAAAGTATTTTTTTCGTTAGTCTAAATAGGGTTGTAATATTTTTTGAACGGCTTTTGCAATGTTGGTGCCAGGACCAAAGATTAAGTAAACCCCTTGTTCGATCAATGCCTGGTGATCTTGTTCGGGAACTATTCCACCTAGAATTACTTTAATGTCCGTGGAATCTAAGTCTTTGAGAGCAGTAATGGTTTCTGGAACCAAGGCGTTGTGACCACCTGCTAGCGAAGAAATACCTATAAAGTGAACATCGTTTTCTACGGCCTGTCTGGCTGCTTGTTTTGGATTCTGAAAAAGAGGTCCTAAGTCGACATCGAAACCGAGGTCAGAAAAACTACTGGCTATAATTTTCGATCCTCTGTCGTGGCCGTCCTGACCCAGTTTGACTACGAGAATTCTAGGTCTACGACCTTGTTTTTGTTCAAAACTTTCTACCATTTTTCTGGCAGTAATATAGTCGGTATTGTCTTTCATCGTGGGACCGTAAATATTGCTTACATGAAATGATTGTCCTTTATATCGACCGAAAATCTCTTCCATACAGAGGGATATTTCTCCTAAGGTTGCTCTAGCTCGGGCCGCTTCTACTGCATAGGTTAAAATGTTGTTTCCCGGATTGCTACAAGCTGATTTTAACGCTGACAAGGTTTCATTTACTTTTTTCGAGTCGCGACTGTTTTTTAAGTCTTGTAGTCGTTGAGTCTGGACCTCATATACCATGTGATGATCAATAGACCTAACGGTTTCGCTTTGGTGATTGTCGGTTACCATCATATTTAATCCAATAATGGGAAAAGTTTTATTTTCGATCTGAGCCTGTCTCAGTGCTGCGGCTTGTTCTATTTTTGCCTTGGCTATCCCAGACTTGATCGCTTGGATCATACCCCCACTTTTTTCTATTTCGGCGATGTGATTTTTAGCTTCTTGATATAATTGTCTGGTTCGATCTTCTACTATGTTCGAGCCCGACCAAGGGTCGATAGCAGCGGTGACCTTACTGTGTTTTTGTAGATATAATTGAGTGTCCCTTGCTATTTTGGCGGAATAGTCAGAAGGTAGTGCTAGGGCTTCATCGTAAGAGTTGGTATGCAGAGATTGTGTGCCACCCCATACTGCAGCTAGGGCTTCTATGGTAGTGCGGGTAATATTGTTGAGCGGTTGTTGTGCCGTCAGGCTCCAGCCACTGGTTTGGGAATGGGTTCTAAGTCTTAAACTGTGGGTTTTTCTGGGATTGAATTGAGCCAGTGATTCTGCCCACAACCATCGTGCCGCTCGCAGTTTGGCTATTTCTGTAATGCAGTCCATCCCAATACCCCAAAAAAAGGAAATGCGCGGGGCAAATTCATCGATATCCAATCCCGATTCAATAGCGGTCTTAAGATAAGTCAGCCCATTGGCTATGGCATACCCTATTTCTAAAGATGCCGGAGCTCCAGCTTCGTGTAAGTGGTAACCACTCACTGATATGGAATTAAATTGTGGCATATAGTCCTTGCAATAGCCCATTATATCTGCAATGATGCGCAGAGAGGGTTCCGGGGGATAAATGTATGTATTGCGGACAAGAAATTCTTTGAGGATGTCATTTTGAATGGTTCCTTTTAATAATTCTAGTCCTACGCCTTGTTCTTGGGCGGCTACTATATAAAATGCTAATATAGGGATGACGGCACCATTCATGGTCATAGAAACCGACATCTTATCCAAGGGAATATCTTGAAACAAGAGTTTCATATCCTCAACCGAATCTATGGCTACCCCAGCCTTGCCAATATCGCCCTTGACCATCTCATTGTCGGAGTCATAACCTCGATGGGTCGGTAGGTCAAAGGCCACAGATAGTCCCTTTTGTCCTGCGGCAAGATTTTTCTTGTAGAATGCATTACTCTCCTCTGCGGTAGAATATCCTGCGTATTGACGAATGGTCCACGGACGTCCTAAGTACATACTTGCATAGGGGCCGCGAATGAAGGGCGGTAATCCAGCCTGAGTGATCGGTGTTGTGGACATGTTTGACTAACTTTCTACTATATTACTAAATATTCAGTAATTCCTCTATTTTACATCCAACAAAATCCAAACAGATAACCTTTCCTTTACTATTTTTTTTCTATAAATTACACTATAAATAGGTTGCTCTTTGGGTCGATATGGACATCAATGACCAATTTGCTGTTTTCGCAACAGGGAAAAACAGTTTGGATCTGGATTCTCAGGTAAGGAGGCTTGCCAATTTTCTGCCATTGCCAATAATTTTTTGGTCTTGACTATGTTGATATGTGCTATATTCTTTTCCTCTGAAGTAGATTTTTTTAAATTGTACAATTCGTATCTATGCCCTCTTTTGGTGGTTAAGAGTTTCCATTTTCCTTGTCGAATTCCTATTTCCGCCCAATTGTTAATGTGATTGGAGCATGCAGAATTCCATGTCCAATATATTGGAGATTTCCTTTTAAAGGATTTGCCATATATGGCTTTGGTTATATCGATACCATCGAGAATGTAATCTGCGGGCAATGGGATCTTGGCCATATGTAGTAGAGTGGGGTAGAGGTCAACTCCTGTGACAATGGTTTTTCGGTCGATAATGCCCATGGGTATTTGACCTGGCCAGGATATAATAAAAGGCACATTAATTCCTCCTTGGTACAAAGATCTTTTCCGACCTCTTAATGATGCATTCGATCCCACTGAATAATATCTTCCCAGTCCTGCACCTATTGAGATGTCTCCGGTGAATTTAATACCGGATCCAATGTCATCGGGCCCATTGTCTGAGGTGAAGATGACAATGGTGGATTCATTTAATTCGAGGTCTTCCAAGGCTTGTAATAGTCTACCTATGGCGGCATCGGCTTCCGCTATTACAGCGGCATAAACACGTTGTTGTTCCGTTAAGTGTTTGTATTTTTCTAGATATTCTGGTTTTGGAAAGTGGGGGGTGCTGGGTTCGTGGATCCAGACATTGATGTAAAACGTTTCATGCTGATGATTTTTAATAAAGTCGATCGCCGCATCGCATGTATTTTCGGGGTTTAAATATCGACCACTTCCATTGAATACTGCAGATGTATCGAATCCATATAATTTTGGATGGGGGGCGTCGGTAATTTGATTGTTTGATAAATGCCATTTACCAAAATGTCCTGTTTTGTAACCGTTTTGTTGCAATATTTTGGGTAAATGAGGGAGGCTGGGATTCAGCCAATCGGGCATTTTTTTCGAAATATGATGTTGTATTGATGAAAATTGTTGATGTATTGCATTTCGCGCAGGATATTGCCCTGTTAAAAAGGCCGTCCTGCTTGGGCTGCAAATAGGGCTATTGGAAGTGAATTGATAGAAATCCATGCCCCTTGATGCCAATCCATCTAGGTGAGGTGTCTCAATCCAATTATTACCATGACAGGACAAATCTCCCCAGCCCCAGTCATCGGCCATGATAAACACTATATTTGGTGGTTTTGCACCAATTATATTAATGTAGTAAAGTGAAAATGCAATGATTAGTAAAATTCTATATAGTCTCATAGGCCAATTATTAAGGAATGACCGCAATAATGTCTAGAATATACATAAAATAATGGAGATTTCAAAGGTTAATTGCGTTTATAGTAAAAACAATCAGGGCTTGTTGGTTTATTTGTGTAAATAAAATTATTTCATTTGCAGTTAAATATAATTTTATTTTCATTTTTTGAGGATAGAGTATGGGGTATTTTGAGGTAAAGTTAAATTTCATAAAAGTTTTTACTTAATATCGATGCTAATGTTATTTCTTTGTAGGCTAATGAAATTTTAGTTTTCAATATTATGGTGAATTTTAAGCGGTTTGAATTGGACAATGGACTCAAGGTAGTCTTACACAAAGACGAAGACAGTACCTTGGTGGCTGTCAACGTTTTATATAATATTGGATCTAAAAATGAAGATCCTGAAATGACAGGTATTACCCACTTGTTTGAGCATATGATGTTTACTGGGACACAGTTGGTTCCAGATATCGATGATTTGCTTCAAAATGCTGGGGGGGAAAACAATGCCTTTACCAATGCTGACTACACCAATTACTACAGTTATGCCCCAGTCAATAACTTGGGACTATTGATGGCCATAGAGGCCGATCGCATGTTTCAGCTGCAGTTGACCAAAGAGAAGTTTAAGATTCAAAAGAATGTAGTCATTGAAGAGTTTTTTGAGACCTGTCTAAATCAACCTTACGGAGATGTTTGGCATTTGCTTTCTGGAATGGCCTATAAAAATCACCATTACCAATGGCCGACTATTGGGAAGAATCCAGAACATATAAAAAATATAGATTTAAAGGATTTAATTAAATTCTATGATTATTACTGCCCCAATAACGCCATATTGTCGATTGGAGGTAATATCGATTACGATGAAGTAGAAGCTGAGGTGAGGAGGTTATTCGGAGCTGTGCCAGCCAAGGAATTTAGTAAAAACCTGCCTCAGACTGAGCCGGTTCAGATCGGGAACCGAAGCCAAACCGTGCATAGAAATGTACCAACTCCTGCTCTGTATATTGGATTTGCCATGCCGGAGCGAAGCCACATAGACTACTATATTTTGGATATGTTAACCGATTATTTTGCTGAGGGGGAGGGATCTTTTTTATGGAAAAGATTGGTAAAAAAAGAACAGATTTTCAGTTATATAGATACATGGGTAGTTGGTTCAGCCGATCCCGGTTTATTGGTTATCGAGGGTAAATTGTCGGAGGGCATGAGGTTTGATACGGCTATAGAACAGGTGAAGAAGGCAGTCAGTGATTCCATTAGAGAATTGTCGGATCGAGAGATCGGAAAGATAAAAAATCGGATTCGGACCAATTTAATTCAATCCAGAACCAATATTTTAAGTAAGACCATTAGTCTTGCATTTTTTGAAATGTTGGGTGATATTGATTTGATCAATCGAGAAGAGGAAATCTATCGCTCTATTTCCAAATCTGATATGGTGAATTGTGCCATAAAATATTTGGATTTCAATCGCTGTAATACTTTAATCTATGATGTGAATCCACAAATGGCTGATGTCAGTCCGACGATCAACCCAGATTAGTAAATTGTAGAATGTCGCGGCCTTTTTGGAAGTGAAGTAGAGTTGGCTATTCAATAAATAATATATTTTTTTAACAAATTAAGGTTTGGGTTAAGACTTGGTTCGGGATGTTTATTATATTGTTGGATAACCGATTACACGTTTATAACAAATGTGTAGTATGACTAAATAATCCATTATATGATCGAATATTAAGATATGAAAGAGCTATGTCTATTTCTTTTAGTATTGACCTGTCCTTGGCTCCTTCATAGTCAAGAGGTTGTCAAAACAAGTGACTATCTATTGTCCTCAGCGGATATGGAATTTTTGGAGAAACTGGCTAGTGATATTGTTGAGGGATCTCGCATTTATCCAGGACAAAAAATTGTTGATCATTTTGGACCCAATAATACTGGCGGGGTATTGATCCAACCCGGTGCCAGTGCCAGCTATCCATCTTTTTGGATTCGAGATTATGCCATGTCATTGGAATCAGGCTTGATGAGGGAAGCAGAGCAAAAACACATGTTGTTATTGACAGCGGCAAAACAGGCCGATCAAACTTGGATTACGAAAAATGGCAGTATGGTTCCATTGGGTAGTATAGCCGATCATATCCGAATTGACGATGGTCTGCCTATTTATTTTCCAGGCACCTATGATTATATAGAGCAAGGGAATCGAAAGTTTGGCTTATTTCCACCTTATGGGGATCAATTTTTCTTTGTAAATATGGCTTATCACTATGTGGAATCAAGTGGAGACCATGACCTTTTGATGGAGGAAGTAGAGGGCATGCGTCTGATTGATCGATTGATATTGGCTTTTCATTTACCTCCGTCTCGATTAGACAATCATCTAGTGGTGACAACCGAAGAATTTCGCGGTGTTGATTTTGGATTTAGAGATGTTATCACGATTACTGGTGATTTGAGTTTTCCTTCACTGTTAAAATATCAGGCAGCACTCGATCTCGCTCAATTATGCGATGCTATTTCATGGCGAGAAAAGGCTGTGAAATATAAAGCCATTGCGGCTAAAATTAAGGCGGATTTTCCCTCTGTTTTTATGGATGATCGGGGAATGATCAGAGCTTCTACGGGTAAAAGTAAGCAAGCCGATGTCTGGTCGACGGTGTTGGCGATCTATCTTAATGTTCTAGATGGTGAGTTGGCTGATAGGACCAGTGCTTTTTTAGCGGAATCCTATCGCAATGGCCATTTGGCCTATAAAGGACATATTCGTCATGTATTGACAACTGATGATTACAGTGAAGATTCTGCTTGGGAGATTTCGATGGCTGCCAAAAATACCTATCAAAATGGAGCCTATTGGGCCACACCTACAGGGTGGACTTGTGTTGCTATTGCGCGAACAGATTTGTCAATGGCCAAACAATTGGCCTCAGATTATATCACAGAATTAAGGGCGAATGATTATCGTAAAAATCAAGATCAAGCTGCTCCATATGAATGTATTCACCCCTCTGGATATCGGCAAAATCAAAAATACATGACTTCGGTGACCTGTCCATTGGCTGCCTTTAAAAGAGGAATAAAAGTGAGGTCTAAGTAATGCAGCTTTCGCGCGAAAAGTCGATATTTTCCTTTTTATGGCTGAAACAATTCCAATAGGATAAAGATTTGTAGGAGGTGGGCAGCACTCAATCCGCCACGGACCACTTTCAATGCTTTGACCAAATGGTTTTTAACCGTATTGGGAGACAAATCTAAGGTCTGACCGATTTCTTCGAGCGACATACCTTGTTGTCTACTGAGGACATAAATTTCTTTTTGTCTGGGGGGTAAAGTATCTAATAAAGCTTGAATTTCTTCTTCCAATTCTTTTTTATAGATATCACGCATGACGGTATTGACATGTCTTTCCATTTCTTGCCATACAGATTCTTGGTATTTTTTCTCTGTCGCCAATCTTCTGTAATGATTGTTGAGATGATTGCGAGCCAATGTGAACAGCCAAGCGTCAATGTTGTCAACAGATTGAATCTTATCTCTTTTTTGCCAAAATTTGATAAAAACATCTTGGGCTAGATCTTCGGCTAGGGATTTGATCTTGACGTGTTTAATAAAAAAATCGTAAAGAAACGCCCTGTAATTTTCATATGCATTTTCCATAATACATTATTTAATAGATAACATAATATATGGCATAGAATACATTGGAATTGTGGTAAGTGCAGGTTAAAGGTATTCTATTTTCTTAAATTTTAAAAAAATAATGTAAAATTAACTAGTCCTAATCTTTTAGCACCGTGTCGATGTATATAGAAGGTGGTTCAGAATCATTGAAATAGGAAGTGCAAAAATCCGCTACACCTTGAATTAAATAAAGAAATAGTGAAAGAAAAGCAAGAAGAATTTACTTATTTATTGGGGAAATACCAAGCTAATGCACTCGAAAATGAGGAGTATATTGAGTTCTTAGTTCAGCTAAATGGAGATGAAGCAGATGATGCTATTTTGCAATCTGCCAAAGAAGATTGGTCGGAATCTAAAATTATTTTGCAGCGAATTCAGCAAAAAGCCGTTCGGAGAAAAAGACAAATTCTTTGGACTAGATTGACCGTGGCTGCAAGTGTCCTCGTTTTATTGGCCATGTATATGTTTTGGCCTTCCACTACTGAATCATTGCCTACGGTGAATTATGCTACTCAATATGGTGAAACCAAAAGCATAGAGTTGCCAGATGGAAGCAAGGTTTTATTAAATGCCAATTCTAAATTGACTTGGGATCCATCCTGGGAAGAAACAGGAAGTCGTCAGGTAACACTAGCTGGGGAGGCATTTTTTGATGTGGTTCAAACTCAAGACAAAAAGTCATTTGTAGTAGAAGCAAATAAAGTCCGAGTAAAAGTATTGGGTACAAGTTTTAATGTGCGCAGCAGACCTCATAATGCAGATGTTTTTCTAGAATCGGGTAAAATAGATTTGGCTATTAAAGAGTCAAATGAAAAGGAATTTACCTTGTTGCCCGGTGATTATATCAGTTATGATGAAGCGGCTCAAGAAATATTGAAAAATAGTGAAAATACGCTGTCTAGTAGGGCCTCCTGGGTCAATGGAATGTTGGATTTTCAGAATAAAAATTTGCCAAATATCCTTCATCGAATTGAAGAATTGTATGGCGTTCATTTTTCTGTCGAAAATCCTGAGTTAATAGAAAAGAGAATGGATTTATCCCTGCCTTATTCCGATTGGGAGCTTATAAAGCAAGCCTTAGAAATATCCTTACAAGTAGATTTTACAGAACAGAACGATACGATTATAGTTAAGTAATAGGAAATTAAATAAAACAAGTATGAAAAAACAGGTACACCTTGTACTGTCGGGAATATTTTTCCTGATGGTCTGTCATAGTATTCAAAGTAGTGCAATAAATCCTCTTTTTCCGAAGGATGATTTATTAAGTGTAATTCGAGATATTAGTTTTCGATATGATGTGCATTTTACCTATGATCGAGAGATTGTAGAAAATGTAAAGATCGATGATTATAGTCCAGAAGCTTATGATAATGTCGATGATGCTTTGGCTAAAGTTTTGAGCAAAACCAAGCTGAAGTATGTAATGTTGGAAATGAAATACGTCATCATTTATCGAGATGATGCAGCTGGTATGGAGTCCTTGCAGCAAATGGTCAAGGTATTGCAAACCATTATCGATGAAAAGAATACGGTGAATTCGTCTCTATCCATCGATTATTTGCCCGGAAACCATTTGTTGGCTAATACACAATTAGAAAAACACCGTATGGTGCTTAATATTAAAGGCCATGTGAAGGATTCATCTGGCGAACCCTTAATTGGAGTGAATGTATTGGTCAAAGGTACTAATCAAGGAACGGCTACCGATTTCAATGGCGATTTTGAACTTAAAGATGTAAATGAAAATGCTACATTGGTCTTTTCTTATATAGGTTATGAGAGTCAAGAATTGATGTTGAATGGTCGATCTAACATTAATATTACGTTAATTGAAGATTCTCAAACATTAGACGAGGTAGTTGTAGTGGGGTATGGAGAACAATCTAGAAGAAAGATGTCAACTGCTGTGAGCAGAATTTCATCTGATGAAATCAATAGTATTCCAGTGACCAATCCCGGAAGTGCCTTGGTTGGCTTGGCATCTGGTGTCCACGTCCAATCTGCAACAGGAGGTACGCCAGGAGATGCGCCCATTATTCGCGTTAGAGGGATCGGTTCTTTGGGTGCTGCCAATGATCCTTTATACGTGGTAGATGGATTTCCATTGTCTAATGCACAACAATTCAATCAGATAAGTGTGTCTGATATTGAGTCTATTGAAGTGTTGAAAGATGCCGCGTCTGCTGCTATATATGGTGCAAGAGCGGCCAATGGTGTGATTCTTGTTACGACAAAAAGAGGAAAACAAGGTCGGATGGATTTCAATGTTGACGCCTATACTGGAGTGCAGAGTGTTGCTCAAAGAATGGAGGTGATGAACAAAGAAGAATATTTGCAATATGTGAAAGATGCAAGATCTGCAGTAAATCTTGGTTATCCTGATATATATGATACGCCAGATCAGTTGGCCACTACAGATTGGCAAGATGAGATATTTAGAACAGCTCCGATGTCAAAAGTGGAAATGAGTGCGAGAGGAGGAAATGAAATCGTTCAATTTGCCTTGTCGGGTAGCTATCTCGATCAACAAGGTACCATGAAAGGAACGGATTATCAACTGTTTTCTTTTAGAACCAATTTGGATGTTCAGCTTAGAGAAGGATTAAAAGTAGGAGCCAATATTGCTCCGTCGTTCTCTGTAAAAGGGAATCAACCGACACCGAGATCACCTGGTGACTGGCAATACAGCCCTATTTATACTGCATTATTGCTACCTCCAGTTGTTGATGCTAGACTTGAAAATGGCGACTATGGACAAAATAATGTTGCTCCTCATACCCAGTATGGTTTTTCTGAGTCAAATATTTATAATCCTTTAGCGGTGTTGGACTTATATGACAATGAGGACAGAGTTTTCGGTATGCAAAACAATCTATTTGTCGAATGGCAAATTTTTGATGATTTAAAATTTAAGTCTCAAGGGGGTGTTGTAGTTGGGTCTAATACCAATAGTACTTATATTCCATCTACATTGGCCACAAAGACTTCTCCATTTGCGAATCTTTCTAATCCAAGATTAGAAGGGATAAAGAGTTCATTGTCTAATTATAAATCGACGGATTGGATTTGGGAGAATTTTGTAACCTATAATAAAGAGTTTGGAAATAATCACAAACTTTCAGTAGTGGTACTTCACTCAATGCAAAAATTCAATTCAGTGATCGCTACGACTGTTGGACGACCAGGTTCATTTACCAATGATTTGGTGGAAAATCCTACAGCATCTTCCAACCGAGATGGTCAATTGACCTATGGTGTAAATAGCTTTTTGTCTAATGCGGCAAGAGTTAGTTATGATTATAAAGATAAATATTTGTTTACCGGGTCAATCAGAAGAGATGGTTCTTCAAAGTTTGGACCTAACGAGCGATTTGGTGTTTTTCAATCTTATTCAGTTGGATGGAGAATTTCAGAAGAACCGTTTATGAAGAGTCAAAATGTATTTGACGAGTTGAAATTGAGAATGAGTTATGGGGAAACTGGAAATGCCAATATTGGAGACTTCAGATGGTTAAGTGGTGTATACACTCAGAACTATAATTATGGAGACGAAAGAGTAATTGGAGTTGCTCAATCTGGGTTTAGTAACCGTGACCTTACATGGGAAAAAAGTTCTCAGGTTGATTTGGGATTAGAGGCAGCTTTCTTCAATGAACGAATGTATTTCATCTTAGATTTTTATGAGAAAAATACAAAAGGGATGATCTTTTCTAAAGATTTGCCAGGTATAGTAGGGTATGCTACGTCTATCACTACCAATGTGGGGAATGTTCGAAACCGTGGATTTGAAATCAATTTAACTTCTGATAATCTTGTTAATGAACTTAAGTGGAAGACTAATTTCAATATAAGCTATAATGAATCTAAGGTTACCGATTTAGGGGGACGTGATGAACTCAATTTTTTCTCTGGTACGCCAGGAAAGAATTTTGTTTACAAAATTGAAGTAGGAGAACCTTTGGGTAATATGTACGGTATGATTATCGATGGAGTATTCAAATCGGAAGAAGAATTGGAAAGTTATCCGAGCTGGCCAGGTACTGGTGTAGGTGACTATAAGGTTAGAGATGTAAATGGTGATGGTAAAATTGATGAAGGTGACCGATCTAAATTGGGTAATGGTATTCCTAAATTTATATATGGTATGACGAATACCTTCTCCTATGGACAGTTTGATTTATCCTTTACCCTTCAAGGAACTATTGGAAATCAAATCCTTAATGGGGCAAGTCATCATACAATGCTTTGGGCAGGAAGATTCAATGCAGTAAAAGATATGGCCGATAATTATTTTGTGCCAAGTGACCCAGATAAGGATGTGAAATATGCTAGAGTTGGTTTTAGAAGTGGATTTAGAGGATTGACAGAAGCACATAATTATGCCATTCATGAAGGATCGTATTTGAGAGTGAGTAATTTAAGTCTTAGATACACCATTCCTAGTGATATGATAGGATCAAACTCAGCACAGATATTCTTTACAGCCCAGAATGTATTGACATTTTCAAAATATCCTGGCTACAACGTAGAACCGAGTCAATATGGATCATCGGCCTATCAACCAGGATCAGGGCAAGCTGGATACCCAGATAACAGAGCTTTTTTAATTGGATTTAATGTTGGACTTTAAAATATCTAGATAATGAAATCAATAATATATATATTCTTATGTTTTTTTATTTTAGTCAGTTGTGACGATTTTGTGGAAATAGATTCTCCAACAGTGGTGGGGCAAGAACAGTTTTTTAAGAGTAAAACTGATTTTGAATCTGCTATCAATGGTATGTATAATGGCTTAAAAGGTTATTATAGTAGCTTCTATCAGGTAGCTGAAATACCTTCTGATAATACAGAAGCCAATGGCTATAACAATAGTTTGTCTGTAATGGATCAATTTGTCTACAATGCAAGTACTTCTTTTGTTCAAAATAACTGGATCGCTTCTTATTCTAATATTGCTAGAGCTAATGTTATATTGGATAAGATAAATGATGTGGATTTTGAAGAAGATTTAAAACAGCAATTTATTGGAGAAGCCAAATTTGTGAGAGCATTGATGTATTTTAATTTAGTACAGCTATATGGAGATGTTCCACTCGTGTTGACTGAAATAAGATCTGAAGAACAAGCGTACTCTTATTTAAGAGAACCTGTGAGTAAGGTTTACGAACAAATAGAGGAGGATTTAAATCAAGCGGTAGATTTCTTGCCTAGTGAATATTCAGCTAGCGAAATTGGAAAACCTACACGTTTTGCAGCCTTGGGACTTTTGGGAAAAGTATTTATGACGACCAAACGATTTAGTGATGCTATTCCTGTTTTGGAAGAGGTGATGGATTCTCAGAAATTTAGCTTGTTGTCCAACTTTGAAGATGTTTTTAGTGTGGATAATGAAAATAATGAAGAAATCCTGTTTGCAGTACAATACCTTGGAGGAAGTGGATTTGCAGAGGGAAGTAATTTCTCTTTGGCCTTCGCACCATTTGGTTCAGGTACCGAAATAACGAGTGGAGGGGTTCCCAGTGGATCTAATACAGGAACACTTGACTTGTTTTTATCTTTCGAAGATAATGATATTCGAAGATCAACTTCAATAGCTCTTTATCCCAATTCGGATTCTTTGTATTATACCAGAAAATATTTAGATAGACCTGTTTCTACAAGTGAGGGTGACAATGATTGGCCTATACTTCGATACGCTGATGTGTTATTATTATATGCAGAAGCATTGAATGAAACAGGGAGTTCTGAAGAGGCTTTGATCCCTTTAAATGAGGTCAGAGAAAGAGCTGGTCTTAATCCCATAGCTGAACTTGAAGCCGATGCGCTTGCTTCCATTATTTTACATGAGCGCAGAGTAGAATTGTGTTTTGAAGGGCATCGATGGTTTGATTTATTAAGAACAGAAACCATGGTCCCTACAATGACTGCATACAAAGCCAAATACACAGATATAGGATATGGCGTACAATATTATGAGGTCTCAGAAGAGAAAATGTTGTTTCCCATTCCTTTTAGAGAAATTAGTCTGAATCCTGCTTTGACGCAGAATCCCGGATATTAATATATAGAACAAAAAAAATATCACATATGTCGATCATCCATAAATTTTTATTTCTCCTATTTTTTTGCTTAACGACCGGAAGCGTACATTCTGTAACCATTCCAATGATTACACCTAATCAGTTTGAAGGAAGTGATACGTATAGAATTAACAAAGCCATCGAAGCGGCAAAAAATACTACGAATAGAATTGTTATTCCCAATGAGAATGCCAATGGAACAAATATATGGATGATCGACAGTGCTATTTTATTGCCGTCAGGAATGACGGTTATTTTAGATAACGCTATCTTGAAATTGTCGGATCGATGTAGAGACAATATGTTTAGGAGCGACAATGTAGGAGTTGGGATAATGAATCCCCAATGGAATCAGGATATTCGTATCATCGGAGTAGGGGAAGTGTTTTTGCAAGGAGCCAATAATCCTCGTGCTACCGGAGATGCCAATGGTCCTTTGTCTACAAATCCTCAAGCCAATACATCAGAAAGTTATGGAAGTGATGCGGCAGATAAAAGTCTTAAACAGACCAGTGACTGGAGAAGTATCATGATTTTGATGGGCTATGTGGATGGATTTAAATTGGAAAATGTAAATATTGAAAATGCCCATTCTTGGGCGATAAGTTTTGAGAGAAGTAAAAATGTATTTATTTCAGATGTATCTATTATTAGTCCAGAATTTATGGAAGTCAAAGGAGATTTAGTAAAAGTTGATAATAGAGATGGAATAAATTTAAGACAAGGTTGTAAAAATTTTCATATTGAAAATGTAAGAGGCGTCACAGGTGATGATTTTATTGCCATGACTAGTTTGGATTATCCGGATTATTATGCTTGTGGAGATGTCAACTCACATCAAGTAACCCCAATGAAATGGAATGGTCCAGAAGATGATATCGAGCATATCTACATTTACAATGTACATTGTCAGTCCCAATATAGAGGGGTTGCAATGCGAACAAGTGGTGAAGCTAGAATTCAAAACATTTATATCAATGGACTCAACTATAAAGCCAATCCGGAACGCGGTAGGCACAATGCCTTATTGATCGGTGGAAATTGGTTGGGCAAGTCAGCAACACCAGGTTATATCAACAATGTTCACGCCACTAATATCATTGGGGAAGGCCATGAATTGATATTAGTAGAATCTTCGATTTATAATAGTTCCTTTAAGAATAGCGTATTTTTAGGTCCAGGCGATGTAATAGTGCGATATAATAAGATTGACTGGGAGAGTTGTGAGAATGTTTTAGAATTGAATTTAACGAAAAGTAAAAAGTTTGTCAATGATTAAAAGCTGTATTCATATTAGGTTTCAATTTGTTTTAGGATTGGTCTTTGCATTGGTTGCTGTTGCTAATGCTAATACTTGGATCGGATCAGATATCAATCCCAATCAGTATGAAGGGACAGATACAGAGAGAATTATTAAGGCCATTGCAGCAGCAAAAGGTCATTCTGATTTGGTAAGAATACCTAGAGATAACAAAAATGGGAGTCATATATGGATGATAGACTCTGCCATTTTATTGCCATCCAATATGGTATTGATTTTGGATAATTGTACTTTGCAATTGTCAGATAAATCACGCGACAATATGTTTCGCAGTGATAATGTTGGCGTTGGAATTGAGGATATAGAATGGAATCATCAGATTAAAATAATTGGACAAGGGGATGTCGTTTTGCGAGGGGCCAATAATCCTCGTGCAACGGGAGACGCCGCTAGGACATTGGTTTTGGATCCTGAATTAGCAAGAAAAAATGGACTGAGTCGGGTCAGTTATGGAAGTGATGCGGGTAAAAAAAATGTGAAGCAAAAAGGAGACTGGCGAAATATCATGATTTTAATGGGCTATGTAAATGGCTTTGAATTACGGAACGTTAGGATAGAAAATACACATGGTTGGTCGGTGAGTTTTGAAAGGGTATGGAACGCTGACCTTTCAGATATTTACATTCATAATACTGAATATGTAGAGGTCGATGGAAAAAAAAGAATGACGTCTAATAAGGATGGTATTAATTTGCGACAAGGATGTAAATACTTTAGAATCAATAATATTTCTGGAAAAACGGGAGACGATTTCATTGCTTTGTCGAGTTTGGATACCGAACCTGGAAAGCCCAAACCCAATGGGAATATTGAAGCGCATATGGTCACGTCAAGTAGGTATTACGGTTCGGAAGATGATATCGAAGAAATTACCATTACCAATATTACTTGTGAGAATCGGTATCGAGGGATTGCTATAAGAGCTAGTGACAGTGCAAGTATCCATCATGTATACATCAATGGTCTAGTATTTAAGGCTGTAGATAATCGTTATGATGCTATTTTAATTGGTGGAAAAGGATATGGTAATATTTCTCAGCCGGGCAAAATAAATAATATATATGCGATGAATGTGATCGGGAATGGTCTTTCCTTAGTGAGGATCGAAGCACCTGTGAAAGATTGTCATTTTATGAATGGTCTGTATAGTGGTGAGAATCCTGAGGCGACATTGTATAAGATAGATGTCAGTGAAGTAGAAAATGTTACTGAAGATCAATGGAGGCGAGTAAATTAGGCCTTGATTTTTTTGTATTTAGATAAAAACCCCATGATGGACTTTTCTCATAAACAATTATTGATCACCGGCGGAATAGGTGGTATCGGAACGGCTATTGCTTTGATAATGGCTAAGAAGGGCTGTAAAGTCTTCATTTTTGATATTGTAGATGAAGGGGCTGCTAGGGTTGAGGAATTAAATCAAGAGTTAGGAGAAGATTTATTAGTGTACTACAATGTAGATCTCAGAGATAAAGAAAGTTTAAAGGCACAAGTTAATCACCTGATACAAGAACATGGGGATATTGACTTTCTCGTAAACAATGCAGCGATAGATACCATCGGTCAAATAGAAACCATGTCGGATGAAATTTATGAAGAAACACAGCAAATCAATGCCAAAGCGGCCTTCCTTTTGTGTCGAGAAATACTCCCCAGTATGAGAAGATTGGGCGGAGGAGCTATTGTCAATGTTTCGAGTATTATATTGAGTGGTGGCTGGGAAGGACGAGTACCCTATGCGATGGCCAAAGGAAGTTTGTTGGGATTGACCAGAGCTTTGGCTCGCGAAGTAGGCAAAGAGAATATTAGAGTAAATGCCGTTAGTCCAGGAGCTATACCTACGGCCATGGAGCGAAAATTTTGGAAAGATGATCGAACGGAGTTGGATCAATTTATATTGGATCGGCAATCATTGAAATTTCGAGGAAGTGTGGATGATATTGCCAATGCAGTGGAATTTCTTTTATCGGAAAAAAGTCGATTTATTACTGGACACGACCTTCATGTAAATGGGGGCTGGTATATGGGTTAATTAAAAATTAGAAAGTTGAAAATAAAAAAAATTGAAACGGTATGTAAGTCGCATTTATTGATGTTGCGGATCCATACGGATAGTGGAATTATTGGATGTGGGGAGACCTATTATGCACCGAGTTCAGTCGCGGCAATGATTCACGATTGGATGTCAGATTACTTAATCGGCCAGTCAGCCTTAGATATCGAACGGCACTGGCGATTTTTTTATGAGCGTTTTATCAATTTTGGTGGAAGAGGGGCTGAGATAAGAGCCATTTCTGCCTTGGATGTTGCTTTGTGGGATATCTTTGGACAGTCTGTAGGGATGCCTGTGTGGCAGTTGCTAGGAGGACGAACTAGACAAGAACTGCCGACGTATAATAGTGCTGGAGGGACAGGATATAGTCCTTTGTCTGTCAGTGAATCGGACTCAAAGGGCAAAGAAAAATTGCTTTGGCCAGGCTATGGTAGTCGAGGTTATGAAGGACCGTTGGAGGACAATTGGTCCAGTGTTCACAGGCCGGTAGAGTACGCTAAGGAATTGATCGATAGTGGGTACAAAGGTATGAAAATGTGGCTATTGGATCCTTTGGCTCACCAGTCCAGTGGTCCATTATATTTAAATTATAACGATATTAAATCGGCTTTGAAGCCTCTTTTTGATATTAGAGAAGCAGTGGGTTATGATATTGAATTAATGTTGGATGGTCATGGCTTCTTTAAATGGCCTGCAGCAATGAGAATCGCCGAATGTATGCGGGAAATAAAGCCACTGTGGATGGAAGATGTACTGCGTGTGGATAATATCGAATTGTTGAAACAATTTAGAGACGAAGCACAAGTACCTATTGCCATCAGTGAAATGTATACCACCAGAGATGATTTTCGAAAAGTATTGGAAGGTCAAGCAGCAGATTATATAATGATCGATCCTACATGGGTGGGAGGTATTTCTGAAACCCGCAGGATAACAGAGATGGCAATTCCTTATAATATTCCTGTAACGATGCATGATTGCACCGGACCTTTTACCTTGTTGAGTGGTATTCATGTAGGTATAGCTTGTAACAATGTTGTGTTTCAAGAAAGTGTTCGAGCACATTTACAAGTGGTATATAACGATTTAATTGATCAGAAAATAGAGGTGGATAATGGAAACTTTTTACCACCTGAAAGACCGGGAATAGGAGCCGCATGGTTAGCCGATTATTTTTCAGAATCGGAAGAAACTTATAGAGTCAGTCAATAATCAAAAATAAAAAAAACAATGAATTTAGTTAATTCTAAGGTGTATTATGAGAAAGCCTGTCAAGTTATTCCAACAGGTGTCTCGAGTTCAATGCGCAGGAATGTAGAACCGTTATTGTATTTTGAGAAAGCTGACGGTCCGTACTATTATGATGTAGATGGTCATGAATATATTGATTATACCTTGGCATGGGGACCATTGATTTTGGGTAGCAACAATGAAGCGATTAACAAGAGTGTAATTTCGCAGTTGTCGAAAAGTTATACCTTGGGTGCACAGCATGAGCTCGAAATTGAATTGGCAGAACAAATGGTTCATATACTCCCTGGAGTGGAGCAAGTATTGTTTTCAAATACGGGAACGGAAGCTATTCAATCTGCTATTCGAATCACTAGAGCATATACGGGGAGAATAAAAATTGTGAAGTTTGAAGGCCATTATCACGGATGGACAAACAATGTGTTAGTGAGTTATAAGCCTAGTGCGGATGATTTGGGAAAACCATCGGCCACTTGTGGGGGACAACCAGCTTCTGAGTTCGCTGATACCTTAGTTTTGCCTTGGAATGATATAGATGCATTAAAGACGTTGTTGAGTGAATGTGGGGAGGAGATTGCCTGTGTCATCACCGAACCAATTTTAGTGAATTCGGGGTCTTGTATGCCACAAGAAGATTATTTAAAACAAGTATTAGAATTGTGTCGTCAATACGGTATTGTTTCCATATTTGATGAAGTGATTACCGGTTTTAGACTGGCTTTGGGAGGGGCTCGAGAATATTTTAAATTAGATCCTGACCTTTCTGTATATGCCAAAGCCATTGCTGGTGGATTTACATTTTCTGCCATTGGTGGGAAAAGCAAGATATTTGACGTACTCAGAAATGGGACAACGATACACGCAGGTACTTACAATGGGGCGTCGGTGAATTTAGCTGCTGCCAATGCCACTTTATCAGAATTGTCTAAACCTGGGTGTTTTCAAAGAATGCATAAAATAGGTTATGCCATTAGAGAGACGATTGAAAGAGAAGCGCGAGCTGCGGATGTGCAGGTTATCACTTCAGGTGTCGGTAGTTTTTTTAGTGTTCATTTTGGTATGGAAACACCACCTAAAAATTATGCAGATACGATGTCGGCGGATAAGGAATTTTATGGCCGGTTTCGAGCCGAAATGCTTAAAAGAGGAGTGTTGTTGTTGCCGGATAGTCGATGGTATATCGGTGCGAGTCACAGCGATACAGAACTTGAGAAAACAACCATAGCGATTAGAGAATCCTTTCAATCACTTAAATAAGCTGTGGATTGAGACGTAAAAAAATATATGTTGCTGGATTATTCCACGAAACTCACACTTTTCTAAGAGATCGTACTAAACTCACTGACTTTTCGGTGAGTGAGGGAGAACAAATCATCCGAGAAAATTTGGGGAATAAATCTCCCATGGATGGGTTTCTTCAATATGGCAAAGAACAAGACTGGGACATCATTCCTGGCATATATATCAATGCCATGCCATCTGGAACCGTAGAGGAATCCGTTATTGAGTTTTTTATGGATCGCTTTTTTCGGCATTTAGAGGAAGTGTGTTATGATATTGACGGGATATTTTTGGTTTTACACGGAGCGATGGCAAGTGAACATTGTGATGATGTAGAGGGCATGTTGCTCGAAAAGATTAAATCCTTCCAAGCGCAAAAAGGAATCTCTTTGCCTGTAGTAGGGGTGTTGGATTTACATGCCAATGTTTCGAAAAGGATGATCAGCCATAGTGATTGTTTGTATTGTTATCGAAAAAACCCTCATACCGATGCTTATGAATCATCGGTTAAAGCGGCAGATTTTTTAAATAATATATTCCAAGAAGGGGGCGTAAAGCAAGTATTTCGACCGACTTCTTATGTCATACCTCCTTCTGGCTTGGGTACCGATAACCTGCCAATGAAGCTACTTCTGCAAGAGGTTGAAAAATGGGAAGCCATCGACAAAGATCTTTTATGTATTAACGTATTTGCGGGTTATGCCTATGCAGATATTGAAGATTGTGGTTTCTCTATATCGATTTGCACTAGAGGAGACGAGACGAAGGCTTCACAATATATTGATGATTTAATCAAACTATTAGAACAAAACTTAGAATCCGCCTATCCCATTGAATTTACTTTTGAGGAAGTCTTAGAAGAGATTCATCAATCCCTTGGCCAGGGACGCCCATTGCTTTTGATTGAAGCATCGGATAATATAGGGGGTGGTTCTCCTGGTGATGCGACAGGTATTTTAACTTCTTGTATTGAGCATAATATTGGTAAGGTCGTGGCTGTGATTAATGATCCTGCTGAAGTGGAAAAATGTTTTAGTCAGGGCACAGGAAAGAATGTGCGTTTGTCTATCGGTGGCAAAACAGATATTTACCATGGTTATCCAGTTGACTTTGAGGGTGAAATAATTCATCTTAGCAATGGATGTTTCGAACTGGAGAACAAAGATTCTCATTTGGCTTCGTTATGTGGTATCCAAATCGATATGGGTAATTGCTGTGTGGTTGAAAATGAGAAAGTTAAAATATTATTAACCAGCAAGAAAACGCCACCCATGGATTTGGGACAGTTGCGCTCTCAAGGTATTATTCCAGAAGAGGAAGCGGTTATCATTGTCAAGGCTGCTGTGTCGCATAAACAGGCATATGATCCCGTATCTTATAAAAGTATATATATCCAAAGTCCAGGTCTGTGTACCAGTGATTTAACACAACTCCCTTACGTCAAAGCAAAATCAAAGCATTTGACACTAAATAGAGATTAAATCTTTATAACAATCCCAAATTATGAGCAAATCTAGTGATAAAATCAATGTTCGTTATGTATATGGTATAGCCTTGATTGCCTCCGTAGGTGGTTTTTTGTTTGGGTTTGATCTAGTGATCATATCTGGGGCTATTTTATTTATCGAAGATGCATTTCAATTGTCTACGGCTATGAAAGGTTTTGTCGTAAGTAGTGCCATATTGGGGTCGGTATCTGGTCCATTGATTGGATTGAAATTTGCCGACTTCATCGGACGAAGAAAAACCATGATGATAGCGGCTTTGCTATTTATGTTATCGGCAGTAGGAAGTGCCATGGCATTTGGAGTATGGGACTTGTGTTTCTGGCGATTTATTGGTGGCGTAGGGATAGGTTTAGCTATGATGACTTCACCTATTTATATCGCTGAATTGGCGCCGGTAGAATATCGAGGTCGATTGGTTAATGTCAACCAATTGTCCAATGTGATCGGGATTAACATTGCGGTGATTGTGAGTTATTTTTTTTCCTTCCAAGATGATTGGAGGATGATGTTGGGCTTTGAGTTGATTCCAATTTTGATATTGCTGCTAGGCTTGTTTTTTATCCCTGAAAGTCCAAGGTGGTTAATTTTGAAACGAAAGGAATCGGAGGGGCTTAAAGTTTTACAGAGTATTAATGGTCGGTCGAAGGGAAGTGTTGAATTTGAAGAAATTAAATCAGACCGGGATAATAGTGGGGCATTTAAAGTCAATTTATTTCAAGGTAAGTCATTAGAAACCTTAATCGTGGTCACAATATTTATGATCTTTTCACAGATAAATGGTGTGAATATGTTGTTGCTTTATGCACCTACCATACTGTCTGATTTAAATATAAGTATTGGTTCGGGGGCCATTCTCAGTTCACTCCCCATTTATTTGTTTATATTTTTATGTACTCTTATAGCTTTTCCATTAATTAAATGGTTGCAGCGTAGGACATTACTTTTAATAAGCGTGTCTTTTATGGCGCTAAGTCATTTAGTGATGTTTGGGGTGATCAATAGCCAAATTGATCGTATATACACTTTGATTCCCATGTTAATGGGGACAGGCGCATTTACCTTAGGTTTCGCGCCCTTGAGTTGGATTATTTCTTCCGAATTATTTCCCAATCATATTAGGGGGAAAGCAATGGGCATTGTCTGTGCATTTCTGTATTTATCATCGTTTGTAATTGCTCAAATATTTCCATCGATGAATGAGTATTTTCAATTGACCTATGGGAGTACTGCAGGTGTGTATTTAGTGTTTATGGTTGTATGTGTACTATGTGTTTTATTTTCATGGAAATATATTCCTGAAACCAAGAATCTAAGGTTGGAAGAAATCCAATAGATAGATCTAGTTTTATTTATATAGCATTTCCAAAAGAATAAAGACTTGAATGAGGTGGGCAGCGCTCAATCCGCCACGGACCACTTTCAACGCTTTGACCAAATGATTTTTTACCGTATTGGGGGACAAATCCAAAGTCTGGCCAATTTCTTCGAGCGACATACCTTGTTGTCTACTGAGGACGTAAATTTCTCGTTGACGCGGGGGTAAGGTCTCTAATAAAGCTTGAATTTCTTCTTCCAACTCTTTTTTATAGATATCTCTAATGACGGTATTAGAATGCCGTTCCATCTCTTGCCATACGGCAGATTGATATTTTTTTTCTGTGGCCAATCGTCGATAGTGGTCGTTGAGGTGGTTTTTGGCTAGGGTAAATAGCCAAGCATCGATATTCTCTAGGGAATGAATTTCGTCTCTTTTCTGCCAAAATTTAATAAATACATCTTGGGCTAAATCTTCGGCTAGCGATTTGATTTTGACGTGTTTAATAAAAAAAACATAGAGGAAATCTCTATAGTCTTGGTATGCCTTATCCATATATACATTATTGTGCTGGTGATATAATGTGCGGAAAAGGGATTCTTTGATGTATTATTAAGTGCGTTATAAAGGTATTTCAAAAAATTATTATTTCCAAATTAAAATTATTTTAAAATTAACTAGTCCTAAAGTTTGACTTCTTCGTCGTTGTTTATAGAAGGTGGATAGGAATCGTTGATGATGTAGTGCAAATTCAACTATTGAACCTTATTAAACAGAAATACATAGATGCAAAAAGAAGATAAATTCGCTCAGTTAATGGAAAAATACCAGACCAGTAGTCTTTCTAAGCGGGAATATGCTGAGTTTATTGCTTTATTGAATAGTGAGAATCGGGAAAGCCTTATTCAACAGGCTTCGCAGGAGGATTGGTCTCCTTCCAAAGATATCTTAAAAGATATTCAAGATAAAACCATTCATAAAAAGAAAAGGAACTTATGGACGAGATGGACTATAGCTGCCAGTGTTTTATTGTTGATTGCGCTCTATGTGTTTTGGCCGGTATCATCTACTTCAGGACAAGTCGTGGTGTATACAACACCCTACGGTCAGACTCAAAGTATTCAATTGCCCGATGGCAGTGAGGTATTGTTAAATGCCAATTCTACCCTGACTTGGGATTCTTCTTGGGAAGAAACAGGCCGCCGTCATGTCTCGCTCGAGGGAGAGGCTTTTTTTGATGTCCTGCAAACACCAGATAAAAAGTCCTTTGTTGTGGATGCCAATAAAGTGAAGGTTCGGGTTTTGGGAACGAGGTTCAATGTGCGCAGTAGAAACTATAATACCGATATATTTCTACAATCCGGAAAAGTCGATTTGTCCATAGGAGAATCGGAAGAAAAAGAAATTACCATGGTGCCAGGGGATTACATAAAGTATAATGAGAATGAAAAAATAGTAGAGAAAAACGGTGAAAATACATTGTCTGGTAGGGCTTCCTGGGTCAGTGGTATGTTAGAATTTGAAAATAAATATTTACCGGAGATACTGCAGCGATTTGAAGAGTTATACGGCGTCCATTTTGCCATAGCAAATCCCGATTTAAATCTTAAGCGAATGGATTTGTCCCTGCCTTACTCCAACTGGGATTTAATTAAGCAAGCATTGGAGATCTCGCTACAAGTTAATTTCTCGGAACAGAATGATACGATTTTAGTCAAATAATAGGAATATAAATACAATAAGAATGAAAAAACAAGTACACTTGATACTATCGGGCATGGTCTGCCTGATGGTCAGTCACAGTCTATTCGGAATTGAGACAAAACCTTTGTTTCAAAAGGAGGAGTTGTTAAAAGTCATTCGAGATATTAGCTTTCGATACGACGTTCACTTTACCTATGATCGAGAGATTGTAGAAGATGTGGTGGTCGATGGCTATAATCCAGATGACTACCACAATGTCGACGATGCCTTAGCCAAGGTGTTGAGTAATACCAAGTTGAAATATGTGATGTTGGAAATGAAATACGTCATCATTTACCGAGATGATGCAGCTGGTATGGAGTCCTTGCAAAAAATGGTTAAAGTATTGCAGACCATTATCGATGAAAAGAAGGAGGCCAATTCCAGTCTTTCGCTTCAGTACCTAACCAAGGACGTAGATTTAAAAAACATTCATTTGGAGCGACATCGTATGGTTCTCAATATTAAAGGGCAGGTTAAAGATGCTGCCGGACAGCCCTTAATTGGGGTCAATGTCTTGGTCAAGGATAGCAATCAAGGGACGGCGACCGACTTTGATGGTAACTTTGAGTTAAATGATGTCAATGAAAATGCCATTCTAATCTTTTCCTATATCGGGTATCAAAGTCAGGAAGTAATGTTAAATGGTCGATCGAATATTAGTGTTACACTAAATGAAGATTCTCAGACCTTAGATCAAGTTGTGGTTGTGGGTTATGGAACACAGTCAAAGCGGAATGTCACAGGGGCTATAAAAAGGATTGATATGGAGGCAATTGAAAATTTGCCAAATACCAACATCGCTCAAGCGTTAAGAGGTAGAGTTGCAGGACTGCAATTTACAGATAATTCTAGACCTGGTCAGTCAGGTAGTATATTGATAAGAGGAAGACGGTCTATTAATGCAAATAATAGTCCACTTATTGTCTTGGATGGATTTATTTTTGGTGGAAGCATAGACAATATAAATCCGAATAACATTTCTTCTTTGGAAATTTTGAAGGACGCTAGTGCTACCGCAATTTATGGATCAAGAGCAGCAAATGGAGTTATTTTAATTACTTCTAAGGAAGGTTCTTCGGATAAACCCACAATTAGTATAAATGCATATAGTGGAATCCAAGAATGGGCTAATAGCATAGATATGTTAAATTCTGAAGAATATATACAGATGAAATTGGATTGGGCTAACCAAATAGGAATAGATGCGGATTTAGATAATCTTCATAAAGTGTTGGTGCCAAGTGAACTGAAGAATCGCAATAATGGAAAAACAATTGAAAATCCGTGGGAGGCAATTTCTCAAAATTCGTCTATTCAGTCTTACGATGTTAATGTGGGAGGTCAAAGTAATAATGTAGATTACTTTTTTTCAGGATCATTTGTCAATGAAAAAGGTTTAGTCTATAATGATAATATGAAAAGAATAGCTTTCAGAATGAATCTAAATACTAAGATAACCTCTTGGTTAAATGTTGGATTGACAAGTTTGTATAGTATGCGAGATTTATCTGGAGTTTCAGGGAGTGTCAATGGTGCATATCGATTAAGTCCATACGGAAATCTATATCTTGAAGATGATCCATCTAATCTAAATCCTTATCCAATGGTTGAGGATCAGTTAGGATTTAATCCTATATTTAATGCTAATTTATTTGAAGATGAAGATAAAACTTCAAATCTCTTCTCTACCTTCCATGCAAAAATTATTATTAAAAAAATAGAGGGACTTAGTTATAGATTTAATTATTCGCCTAATATTAGTAGTGATAAATATTATTTTTTATCACCTATTTATGATAAAAACAATGTGTTTAGGCAAGGGGAGACTAGAAAGGATAATTCAGAAAGATTCTCCGATGTATTGGAAAATATAATTTATTATTCTAAGGATCTTAATGAACATAATTTTATTGATTTGACTCTATTGTATAGTAGGAGTGTGAATAAATTTAATACAACTAGGGCTGCTGGGCAAAATCTCTCAAGTGATGAAAATGGTTGGAATAATTTAGGTTTAACTTCTATTCAACAAATATCAAGTTCAGCTTATCAAATTAATCAAAATTCTAAAATGTTTCGACTGAACTATAGATTTAAAGAAAAATATCTTTTCACATTCACAGTTAGACAGGATGGAGCTTCAGTTTTCGGTAGTAATAGTAAATATGGAACATTTCCGTCAGGAGCTATTTCATGGATTGTTTCAGAAGAAGAATATTTAAAAAACATTAAAACAATTAATTTTTTAAAATTACGGTTGTCTCATGGGAAAACTGGAAATCAAGCTATTTCTCCATATCAATCTTTAGAACGATTTTCAAATACTAATTATGTATTTGGAGATCAAGGTTCTACTATAATTGGGTTTTATCCATCAGGTATGAGAAATGATGAACTAGGTTGGGAGTCTACTGTTTCCACTAACATAGGTGTTGATTTTAATTTATTTAATAATAAGTTAAATGGTTCGATTGATTTATATAATTCATTAACTGATGGACTTTTGATTAGTAGATCTTTACCTTCAATGACTGGATTTGCTAGTGTTTTAACAAATCTTGGTCAGACAAGAAATAGAGGAGTAGAATTGAATATTGAACATGATAATTTAACTGCAGGAGTATTTTCTTGGAGTTCTGGACTTAATTTAACCTATAATAAAAACAGTATTGAACATTTGTATTATAGTGATATAAATGGCGATGGTATTGAGGATGATGATATAGGGAATGAATGGTTTATTGGGCAACCTATAAGTGTTAATTTTGATTATGTTTTTGATGGAATATATCAAGTTGGTGATGATTTGCCAAATGGATATAAGCCTGGTTTTGTCCGCGTAAAAGACATTGATAATGATGGAGAGATTACTCCAGATGATCGTCAGGTTTTAAGTCAGAAGGATCCCAAGTATCTTATCGGGTTAAACAATAATTTTAGAATAGGAAAATTTGATTTATCTGTTTTTATTAATTCCATGCTTGGATGGGAAGAAACCTATAAGCCTCTCGATCCTTCTAATAAAGGTGGTAATTATACAGACAGAGCTACTGGGATGATAAATGCAGGGTACTGGACCATGGCGAATCAATCAAAAACTAGACCATCTTTAATTTATACTAATCCATTGAATCATGGATTTTATATTTCGCGAAATTTTGTTCGATTACAAGACGTGTCTTTATCTTATAAATTTTCAAGTGACCTATTAAATAAGTTCAATTTCAATTCTTGTAAAGTTTATTTGAGTGCCAAAAATTTGTTAACAATAACTAAATGGCCAGGTACGGATCCTGAAAGTGGTGGTGTTAATACAGACGATTATCCTACAGCTAGGATAATTTCACTGGGCTTATCATTGAGTTTATAAAATAAAACAAAATTAAAGATGAAAAATATTTTAAATATATTCCAATTTTGTGTGTTAATTATTCTTACTTTAATTTCTTGTGAAGATGGCTTTTTAGACGAAAAACCATTATCATTTTTGAACGCTGATTTAATTTACAATAGTCCTGAAAGTTTTGAGACAGGTGTTGCAGCGTTGTATCAGGGGGTACGCGAAGAGTTGTTTCTTGAACATTGGAGTACTTCAGGTGCTATGTCTATGGGGACAGATTTTTGTCAGGTTTCAGAAATTGGTATTAGTGAATTTAGAAATTATGAAAACACTCTGAATTCGTCAAGTCGATACGTTAATTTTTATTGGGAATGGGCTTATTTGACGATGATTCCTCGGTGTAATAGTTTTATTGAGAATATTGAAACTAGGACTGAAATAAATTGGACAAGCGAGGAACAAAAAAATGCTATTCTTGCAGAAGCTAGGTTTTTAAGAGCTTATACATATAACACTTTAGCAAATATATTTGGAGGAGTCCCTATTGTGGAAAATGTGGAATCTAAACCAAAATTACATTATTTAAGGAATACAAGGGAAGAAGTTTTAACCTTTGTGAAATCAGATTTAAATTTTGCGGCTTCCTGGTTACCTGAAATAGCAAAACAAGAAGGACGTGTGGTTAAGGCCGCGGCTAATCATTTGTTAACAGAAGTAAATATTAGTTTAGGGAATTATTCAGAAGCTGTAACAAGTGCTTCAACTGTAATTAATTCGGGAATTCACCATTTAATGACAGAAAGGTTTGGAAATTATATTAGTCAATCTGGAGATGTATTTTCTGACTTGTTTAAAGATGGTAATCAAAATAGATCATCTGGAAATATGGAAAGCATTTGGGTATTGCAAATAGAATATCAAACACCAGGCGGACAACCCACAAGACACCAATCTCTATTAAGGGCATGGGGTGCTAGGTATTATCAATTGTTGGATCCTAATGGAGAGAGTGGAATGGTATTAACGGATAGTTTAGGCAGAGGGGTAGGTTGGTTGAGACCGAATAATTTATTTTTGTATGATATTTGGTATTTAGATCCTAATGACATGAGAAATTCAAAATTTAATATAAGAAGACAGTGGTATTATAATAATCCTAATTCAGCATATTATGGACAACCTGTTGAACCCAGAACAGATGCAGTTGATACTACCTATCGGCTTTATCCCAATATTCTTAAAATAGAGGGGGAAGCTTTGGCTGGACCTGCATCGGGAAAAACGTATAAGGATTGGATGAGATTCAGATTATCTGAAACTTATTTATTACGTGCCGAAGCACATCTATTAAGTGGTGATTTAGAAAGTGCTGCAGATGATATAAATGTAATACGAACAAGAGCGAAAGCTAAATTGATTTTGCCTAGCGATATCAATATGGATTTTATTTTAGATGAACGCCTTCGAGAATTAGTACTTGAAGAGCAAAGGCGTCAAACACTTGTTCGCACAGGAACATTGGTGGAACGTGTAACTAAGTATAATGAAGAAAGTACAATTAGAAACTCAATTAAAGAACATCATAGGTGGTTTCCAATTCCTCAAAAAGCAATTGATGCAAATATAAACGCAGTTTTGGAACAGAATCCAGGTTATTGAATGTCATTAAATACTGAAAATGTAGACGGTTATTAGCCTGAATTGATAATTCAATTGATTGAATAAGAGACTTTAGTGTGTGGTTTTGATTAGAATTTTATGTGTATTTTAAATGAAATGCATTCAATTTTAATTATTTATATTGATTGGAGATGGTGTTGTTTAATTCGAATTATATTTATGATTGATGGTTATCTTTTGATTTGTGTAAAGTTTTACTTCGGTTAAAATACTCGCCTTAGCTATGGCTATGCCTGTGTTTTTAGCCTCATCAAACTTCAAATACTCTCAAAATCTTTTCCGTTATTATAGAATGTAATTCGAATATGATGTGTTTTTAATTGTGAGAATAAGTGGTTTAAATTTTTATGTTGATTTTATTTGCTTTCATTGTTTTATATTTAAAATAAATTGAGATGAAATTGTTTTTTATGAATTTTTCTTCGCTGATGATTTTCTTCCTCTTAATAGCATGTACAGTTGCAGATAGTTCTAATAAACTTAAAGAGATTAGTACGATTGAAAAAGTTCCATTTAATAACGTATTAATCGATGATGAATTTTGGTTGCCAAAGCTTAAGGTATATAAAAACAATACAATTCCTCATGGATGGAAATATATGGAACCGATTTTAAATGAAGCAAAAGGTATTGTTGGTCAAGAAATTGATCAGAGTATGGGTGATCAAAGGTGGTATGAAGCGAATTTATATAAACATCTTGAAGCAGTTTTTTATTCTTTGCATCAATTCCCTGATCAAAAGGAAGCAAAAAAAGTTGAATATGTAATTGATTTGTTAAAGCAGGCTCAAAAAGACAATGGATATCTATATTTATTCGGTCAAAATAGAGCTCTTCCTGAATGGGCGAATGTGATTAATCAAGATGAAAGTTTGGCAGCTGGTCATTTGTATGAAGCTGCGATAACTCATCATATTTTATCAGGGAATAATTCATTTTTGACTATCGCTATGAAATCGGCTCAACATGCTTATAATCACTTTGTTAAAAATTCTGTGGAAAAAGGGTTTCCTGGGCACGCCGCAATGGAGGGAGGGCTTATTGATTTATATAGGGGGGTAGGAAATAAAGATTATCTTGCTTTATCAAAAGAATTTATAGAAAGAAGAGGGCATTCATTGAATGGAATCAACTGTGTAAATGGCGAAAATTTGATAAAGTTGGATCCTAGGTTTTATCCTTGCGAATATTTTCAAGATCATGCACCGTTTAATTTGCAAACTAAATTAAAAGGACATGCAGTTAGAGGGGTGAACTTCTTGACAGGAATTGTAGATGTGGCTATTGAGACTGGTGATTCAGAATTTGTTCAAGCAGGGCTAAGACTTTGGAAAAATCTTATTGAAAGAAATATGTATATAACTGGAAGTGCTGGTCCACTTCAAAGAATGGAATCTTTTGGAATGGATTATGAATTACCAAATTCCGGAGTAAATGAATCTTGTACAGCGGTAAGTATTGCTAATTTAGCTTCTAAAATGTTGTTGTTGGAAAATAATTCAGAGTATTCTGACATATTAGAAAAAGTATTGTACAATGCAGTGCTACATGGGATTAGTCTAGAAGGAAATTCTTTTTATTATTCTAATCCTCTGGAGGGAAATAAGAAAAGAGGAAATCCCTGGAGTTGTTGTCCTCCAAATATTTACCGAACTTTATTAGGGGTAGGGAAATATATATACACTCAATCAAGTGATGATATATACACTCATTTGTATGTTGGGAGTGAAACTGAGATTCAATTTAAAGATAAATCAGTACAATTGATTCAAAAGACAGGATATCCACTTAATGGAAAGGTAGAATTTTTAATAAATTCTGAAAGAACTGATAAGTTTGGTATAAGTTTTCGAATTCCCGATTGGTGTAATGAATATTCTGTGAAAATTAATGATGAATTATTGGATAAATCTGATTTAATATCGGGGTATTTAAAAATTACTAAAGTTTGGGGTACTGCTGACAAAGTTGAGCTTGATTTTAAAATGCCTATTGTTTTAATGGAGTCTCATCCAAATTTAAAAAATAACTTTGGCAAAGTGGCCATTCAAAGGGGCCCCATTGTGTATGCTTTTGAAGGAGAAGATGATGAAATGGAAAATGCTTATATTTCAGAGGACTTTGATTTTAAGATTAAACATGTGCCAGGTGTGTTAAATGGTGCGCTTTTAATTTCAGGGGAATCAGCTGAGAATAAAGTATTGGAATTTGTCCCGTATTATGCATTGTCTAATCGTGGAAAATTAAACACTAAGGTTTGGTTAAAAGCAAAAGGGAAGGGTAAAACAATTTCTAGCGAAGTGTTATATGGCCAATATAACATTGTGAATTAAGAATTTAAATATTGGTTATTTTCTTTAAGTATTGTTTGGAAGGGTAAGGTGATGAAAGAGGTAAATAATAAGCAAATAAAAAGCCTAATACTACATAGGCGCTTTAATTGTTTGGTCCTATCCAAAATCACAATCAGAAAATTCAAGATCCTTAAATAATTTTACAATATTAGTTCTCCATTTTTTAGGCAAATAATAAACTCTATAGAATGATATTAAAAATGAGAACTGAATTAAGTCTGGTAATTATTGCAATATTTATTTCATCTTGTTCTAGTACAGAAAATGGAAAAAATAAAGAGAAGGAAGACCTTCCTAATATAATATTACTAATGGGGGATGACCACGGCTGGGATGAAGTGGGCTATAACGGCCATCCTTTTGTCAAAACTCCCGTGCTGAATGAGATGGCT
This sequence comes from Membranihabitans marinus, assembly GCF_021729155.1. Lineage (GTDB taxonomy): Bacteria > Bacteroidota > Bacteroidia > Chitinophagales > Saprospiraceae > Membranihabitans > Membranihabitans marinus. The sequence continues at coordinate 164,561 of NZ_JAJQYA010000003.1, forward strand.
GCTTCTGGACTGCGTTTTGATCGATTTTATTCGGGGCATTCGACTTGTTCACCTACTCGAGGGAGTTTTCTAACAGGACGACACCCAAATCGATATGGTACTTTTACTCCCAATTGGTCTATTAGACCTGAAGAAATTACCATTGCAGATATCTTGAAAGAAGCGGGATATTCGACGGCCCATTTTGGTAAATGGCACGTAGGGCCGGTTAAAAAAGAGTCACCTACCAGCCCTGGAGCAATGGGATTTGATGAATGGCTATCCCATGATAATTTTTTTGAAATGGATCCCGTGTTGTCGCGAAATGGAGAAATGCCGCAAAAAATTGTGGGGGAAGGATCGAATGTGATTATCGATGAAGCGATAAAATTTATTGAATCATCCCAAAACAAAAACAATCCATTTCTTGTAGTGGTATGGTTTGGATCGCCTCATGAGCCCTATAGTGGTTTGCCTGAAGATATAGCGTTATATGATAATCTTCCCGATAGTTTGGCTAAAAAAGAAGTTCAACTAACATCGAATGAAACAGGAAAACGCGTGAGTCGTTCACTTCGAGAAGTCTTAAAGGAGCGCTATGCTGAAATAACAGCGATGGACAGATCTATTGGTAAATTAAGATCATTTCTCAAAGAGAATAACCTAAGAAATAATACCTTACTTATGTATTGCGGGGATAATGGAATGCCGGTAAGTGCTGGAGGAACGGGTTTGACCAGAAGGGAAGATAAAGGAAGCCTTTATGAGGGTGGTATTCTTGTTCCCGCTGTGGTCGAATGGCCCGTAGTTATCGATAAGCCAAGTTCCACTTCTGCTGTTTCGGTGACGACTGATATTTTGCCCACAGTGGCTGAAATGACAAACCAGGCTCTCCCCGACAGACCTATTGATGGACATAGCTTGCTTCCTTATTTCGAGAATCCAACAATGCAAAGAGACAAACCTCTTTGTTTCTGGCAGTTTCAACCGAAAAAAGTATTTACTGAAAAATCTGAACCCTACATCGAGCCGGAATTACAGGAAGGAACTACCCCATTGGCTAAAGTTATGGCAGGGAAATATACCAGAGATTTTATGAATAATAAGTACAAAGAAATTTCTGAAAATCATTTTCAAGGTGAAAGAGTGATTATGAAGGATGGATTTAAATTAATATTAGAAGGTCAATCTCCCAATACAATGGGAGATGAATTGTACGATATTGAAAATGATCCTAGAGAAATAAATAATTTAGCTGATCAATATCCTCAATGGGTGGAAGAAATGAAAACAGAATTGAGTAATTGGCAAGCTTCGGTATTAAATAGTTTAACTGGAGGAGATTATAAAACAGATTAAATTCAACTTTTACTTTTAAAATTGAAATAAAAGTAAAACGTAAATCCAATGGTTAGGTATTCTAGTAAAATCTTTTTCGAAGGTTAGATTTTGTGTTTAACAATTCAATATTAGATTAAATAGTGAGGGAACATGGTAAATAATGATAAAATTGAAGAGTAATTTTAGGATTAACCCATTAAAAGGTGAATTGCCTTATCAACTTCTGCTTTTAGCTGATGAAACAAACGAAGCAATACATAAATATATTTTTGAATGCAAGATCTTCACGCTAAATGAGGGCAATGAAATAATTGGAGTTATTGCAATAAAATATTTAAGTAATAAGACGATTGAAATTAAGAACCTAGCTATTAGGGAAGATTATCAAAAACTTGGTTTGGGTAGACGAACAATTCAATGGCTTAAAGATTACTGTATAGCAAAGGACATGCGCGAGATATTAGTTGGCACTGGTGATGGATCTATATATCAGCTCTTGTTTTATCAAAAATGTGGTTTTGAAATAGATTCCATTAGGAAGTCATTTTTTATAAATAACTATGATAAACCTATCTATGAAAATGGAATTAGGTTAAGGCATATGGTGGTGCTCAAATTAGAGTTGGTAAGTGATCCTAGACACTAAAATCTGCAACAGTCATCATCCCTGGCCACCGGTTGATTGTCCTCGTACATGTCGAACTATCCTTGCGCCGATACGTCGGATTAGGTTGCTGTGTACGCGGCAAATAAACCATTAAACCTCACTATTTCTCATTTACAATCTTCTGATGATCTTTTAAGGGAAATTTCTTTTCATGGAAGGAATGATGAAGTACAATGTTGTCTTGTTTTTTGCAATGAGTCCATTTTTTGACCAATCTGGTAATTAATAAGAAATACATCTAATGCTACCACAGTGCTGAATTTTGATATGAATATCCCTCTGGTCATCATTGAAGATTTAAGATGTTTTTTTATCTTAAACCACTATCTTATCTTGAGGGAAAATCAGAACCTAAAACCTAAAATAAGCAGTTCAATCGGTACAATTTTCACTTCCATGATATAATCTTGATTTTATTTATCAATAAGAAAGGAATTAAAATAGAAGGGGGCTAGAAATTAAAAAATGGAATTTTATGAAAAGAAGTTTAAAAGTATATACTTATTCGATAACCCCAACGAAATTGTTACTCCGATGTCTATTCTTTATCTCTTTCAGTAATGTTATATTAGGGCAGAACCCTTGGATAAATCCCATACAAAAACAAGAAAGATTAGGTTCCCCTTTGGTAGAAACTTCGCCCTTTGTTTTTAATGGTAAATTAATGCTGTTGGAAAATAATCAAAGATTTTGGGATATACCGGGGACAAAACCAGGTGATTATTTTCATGAAGATGAAGTTCGTATTCGAGATGTTGCTTCGAATAAGATTATATCAGTGCCTTTAAAGAATCATGGGTTCGGTACTGTATTGGTATGGGAGGACTATGTTTATGTTTTTGCAGGTAATTATGGAAAGGGGAAACCTTGGCGTCATATGACAGAGATTACCATGACTAAATCTAAAGATCTGAAAAATTGGACAAAGCCCGTAACGGTGCTTGAGGCCTCTGGTGAGGAGTTATTTTTCAATACTGCGGTCTGTCGGGGAAAGGACAAATTTATTCTATTATATGAAACCAATGATGATCGTTGGAAACCTTTTACATTTAGGTATATGGAATCTAGTGATTTGGAGAATTGGAAGGAAATTCCAGATGCGGTTTATGGCAAGGATAAATATGTAGGTGGTCCTGCTTTATATTATGAAGCCGGTTGGTACTATACGCTATATTTAGAGTCGCTCAGTAAAGGTTATGAAACTCGAATTACCAGATCTAGAGATTTGAAGCATTGGGAAGATGCTCTACCTAATAGAACTTTTATATCTTATGATTCGTCACATAAAAATATACCTTTAATTAATCCTGAGATTAGTGAAAGTAATGCTTCTGATGTAGAGTTATGTTATTTTGAAGGAAAGACAATCCTCTACTTTACGGGCAGTGATCAATCGACGGCAGGTGATCTTCAATGGGCTATCTATGAAGGAAGACCTCGACAATTATTTGAACATTTTTATATAGATTCAGGAAACGAATCTCAGACTCCTCCCAAACATGAAGGGGAATGGATACCCGTACTGACTCTGTCACAAGAAGAATCGAACCATAAAATGATCCTTCCTCATAATGTCAGAGATTATCCCACTTCACAACAACTTGCTTTTCAAGAAAGACAATTGGGGGCTTTTGTTCATTTTGGTCCAGCTTCGTATATTCAGTCGGATATGATGTCCGTTCCAGCTGTTGACTTATTTAATCCCTCTCATTTAGATGCTGAACAATGGGTGAAAACGGCTCAGTCATTTGGAGCCAAGCATATTGTGCTTACGGCCAAGCATCACAATGGATATTGCCTTTGGCCCACAAAGACTACAGATTATTCAGTGAAAAACTCTCCTTGGAAAAACGGTAAGGGAGATGTTGTCGCTGAGTTTGTAAAAGCTTGCCATAAATATGGTATGAAAATCGGACTGTATCTGTCTGCTGGAGATATGCATTTTGGGTGTTCCAGTACTCCAGATCCTCAAGGCGAGAGAAAACTAGTTGGGGATATCCATCAATATTTTCCAGTATTTTTAGAGCAATTAAGAGAATTGCTTACCAGTTATGGCGAAATATCTTATGTCTGGTTTGATGGCGCTTATGATCCATTCGGTTGGGATGTAACTGATCCTAAGACCATGAAACCGTTGGGAACTTCATATGGCAATGCTATTTACGCTATGGTGAAACATCTTCAGCCCAATTCTGTGGTAATGGGAGGAACAATGCCTGATGTAAGATGGTCAGGGAGTGAACAGGGTTGGGCGGCATATCCTTTGTGGAATGTGGTGGAGCCTGGAGAAGGGCTAGAACATTGGGTAGGGCCTCAAAATGCGGGTTGGATACCTGCAGAGGCAAATTTACATACTAGAAAAAACTGGTTTTGGACTCCTAACTCTGACAAGACCCTAAGAGAGATCTCTTTTCTAAAAAATGTTTATTTGGAAACTATTGGCCGAGGTGCTAATCTATTAATAAATATGACACCTGACACTCTTGGCTTAATTCCTGAGGCGGAAGTGAAGCGGTTATCAAATTTTGGAAAGGAATTAAATCGACTATTTGAAAATCAATTGGTTAGTGTAAGTGGAGCTACTGGTCAATCTAAAGACGAGTATATTATAAATCTTGCTGATAAACAGAAAATGAATCTACTTGTGTTGGAAGAAGATATTCGGAATGGGCAACATATAATTCAGTATACCGTGGAGGCTTACCTAGAGGGACACTGGAAAAAGATAGCTGATGGGCAAAGTATAGGACGGAAACGAATTCAAAGCTTTGATACTGTTGAAGCCAGTAAGGTTCGGGTTTCTTTGATTGGGAAAAACGGAGTCACTTATCTTAAGAAATTAGCTATTTATGCCAATAAATGAATACATCATTGACGGTTATATTTCGATTTATGAACTTTATTTGCTCTTTGGGTAGCTTTGCTTGGTCATTTTTACAATCTTTACTTTCAATGCAAAATACATTTGGGGTAATGCCAGACCTAGCGAATAAAATAATAAAAAAGAACTATATGATTTTTAATAAAATAAGTATAACAATATTTATGGTTGTTATCGGTCAAATAGGGTATTCACAGGATCTTTTACATTATGACAAGCCTGCAGTTGAATGGGTTGAAGCGATACCGATAGGCAATGCATTTATGGGGGGTATGGTTTTCGGAGATCCTTATAAAGAGCATATACAATTGAATGAATCGACCCTTTATTCTGGTGATCCCCATAATTCTTATAAATCCCTCAATATTAGAGATAAATACAATGATGTCATTCAGTTGTTGAAGGAGGAAAAGTATGATTTAGTTCAGGATTTAGTTCAAAATGAATGGTTGGGACGTAATCAGCAATCCTATCAGCCAATGGGCGATTTGTGGATTGAAATGGATCATGAGGAGGACGTGTTCGATTACAATAAAAAATTGGACTTGTCAAATGCTACCGTAACGGTTAGTTATACAACCAACAATACGATTTATAAGCGAGAAATTTTTGCTAGTTATCCCGATCATGTTTTTGTCATAAAATTGAGTAGGGAAGGACAAGGATTGCTTTCAGGTAAAATTGCACTATCCACCCCCCATGAACCAACAATGGAAATTTCAGGGTACAAAAATCGGCTAAATTTAAATGGTCAAGCTCCTGGATTTGTATTGAGAAGGACTTTGAAAACTGTGGAGAATTTAGGCGATGAATACAAATACCCCGAAATATATCATAAAGATGGGAGCCGAAAGGAATTTGCGAAACAAGTTCTCTACGGTGATGAAGTCAATAATTTAGGTATGTATTTTCAAACTTCATTGGAGGTTAGGAATCAAGGCGGTTCGGTAAAATATTTAGATGGCTCAATTGTAATGGAAGATGCAGAGGAAGTCATCATTATCCTTACAGCAGCGACAAGTTATAATGGTTTTGATAAAAGTCCAGCTAATGAAGGTAAAGATCCTAGTGCCTTGGTAGATCATTATTTGGAGGAAGTAACATCTTTTTCTTATAATGATTTACTTTCGAACCATGTGGATGATTATGCCAGTTTGTTTAATCGCGTATCTTTGGAGATTGGGGAGTCTAGTGAACAGTCCTTGTTGCCAACAGATCATAGGGTGGAATTATTTTCGAATGGGAATGATGTAAATTTAGCTTCATTGTATTTTCAATTTGGAAGATATTTGTTAATCTCAGGATCAAGACCGGGAAGTCAGCCGCTTAATCTGCAAGGGATTTGGAATAAGGATATTATTCCGCCATGGAATGGTGCTTATACGATGAATATAAATACGGAAATGAATTATTGGCCTGCAGAGGTTACTAATTTATCAGAATGTCATGAACCACTTTTTCAGGCTATTCATGAATTGGCAGAAAATGGGGCTAAAACAGCCTATACTATGTTTGGGAATCAAGGATGGTTGGCGAACCATAATATGACGATATGGCGGCAAGCAGAGCCTGTAGATAATTGTTATTGTTCGTTTTGGCCAATGGTAGGAGGGTGGCTGACCAGCCATATGTGGGAGAGGTTCCTATTTTCGGGAGACAAGAAGTTTTTAGCAGAACAAGCTTTTCCTTTAATTAAAGGATCAGCCCTTTTTTACAAAGATTGGTTGATACCCAATAAAGACGGGTATTTGGTAACTCCAGTTGGACATTCTCCAGAACAATTATTTAAATATGAAGAAAATAAAAGAGCCGCATATAGTTCTGGTCCAACCATGGACATGGCCATCATAAAGGAGACCTTTCATCGGTATTTAAAGGCCGTGGAGTATTTAAACCTTGAAGATGAATACAAAGAGGAGATTGCCGTAAAAATGAATAAGTTGCTTCCGTATAAAATAGGGAAGTATGGACAACTTCAGGAATGGCAGATGGATTTTGAAGACGGAGATGTTAAACACAGACATTTGTCACATTTATATGGAATGTATCCCAGTAATCAGATCCATAAAAATAGTGATCCAGCATTGATCAGTTCCGTGAATAAAACATTAGAACGAAGAGGTGATGGAGGTATGGGGTGGTCCAAGGCATGGAAAATTGCCCTAAGAGCAAGGTTGTTTCAGGGAGATCAGGCATTGTATACATTGGAGAGTTTAATTTCTCTTATCACCGATACTTCCCATGGCATTCATCCCGGGGGTACATATGGTAATTTGTTTAATGGGCCACCTTATCAAATAGACGGAAATTTTGGAGGAACAGCAGCTATTGCAGAAATGTTGTTACAGAGTCATGCTGGAGAGATACATCTACTTCCGGCCTTGCCAACTGACTGGTCGAAAGGTAAGGTGACTGGGCTTAAAGCTCGTGGTGGATTTGAAATTGATATGGAGTGGGAAGAAGGAAAAATAAAGAAAGTTATAATATTGTCTAAGTTGGGAGGTTTGTGTCGTGTGCGAACTGACGACTTACTTCAGTCAGAAGGAGATGTTGTTATAAATAAAGTAAGTGATCATTCTATGAATCCTAATCCTTTGTTTGAGTATATGGATGCCGGTTCACCCATAATAGTAGATGAGTCGAAGGTGGAAAGTGTTGAAAAAATGAAATCTTATGGTTTTGAATTTTATTCTAAACCGGGAAAAAAGTATATCTTTTATACAGATTAATACCCAATGAATGAAAAGTTGTCCGTTTGGTTAAAAATGTGAGGGATAGAAAAAATAAATCTAGGAATGGAAAATACAGAAAATATTCGGTGGCAACAACGCCTTAGTAATTACAAAAAGGCATTAGGAACATTAGATGAGGCTGTAGCGTTAGATAGAGAAAGAGGATTGAGTAAACTTGAAAAACAAGGAATTATTCAGGCATTTGAATTTACCCATGAATTGGCTTGGAAGGTTATGCAAGACTTTTTTTTGTATCAGGGAAATAGTGAACTTAGAGGTTCGAGAGATGCTACCAGACAAGCTTTTAATACGGGGTTAATAGCAGATGGAGAAAACTGGATGAAAATGATTCAGAATAGAAATCTCACCAGTCATACTTATATTGAAGAAACTTCGGAAGAAATATACAAGAATATCATTAATGCCTTTTATCCTCTTTTTTTAGCATTTCAACAAAAAATGGAAGATATACGAGCTGCAAATGACGAATGATGTACGGACTTAAAGAAAAAAATATAAATTCTATTCAGTTGGTTTTTAGAGACCATCCTGAAATTGAGGAAGCTATTTTATATGGTTCACGGGCCATAGGGAATTACCGAAATGGCTCTGATATTGATCTGACGCTAAAGGGGGATGATATTAGTTTGGCACTACTTTCTACACTTGAAATTCAACTAGACGATCTATTACTTCCTTATTTAATAGACCTTTCTATTTACAATAAGATAGAAAATCCAGATCTTATTCATCATATCAATGAGGTTGGGCTGCCTTTTTATAAAAAAGAGTGGTCATTAGAAAAGACGGAATCAGAAAAATTATAATACTATCTATAATAAGATTATTCTCTTTTTCTTCATCATTTTTAAAATGGCGGTGAAGATACTGATTGTTTTTGACGAGGGACTAAGTATAAAATTCAATGCCAAAAGGAATTCACACAGTCCACTCACGAGAACATAAAGAGTTAGCCCAATAGGTCTGGGGCATAATTTTTGGGCATGGATGTCTATTGATGTTTCTTATGTGAAAATATGCAGAGTGTTAACCGTATTGAATTTTGATTAATTCAATTTAAAAACATTTATTTGTCTTATTATAAATTTCATCTGGTATTCATAGTTAAATGTTTATATGAAAAAGAATAATTTAACCCTCTTTTTTTGTCTGTTGATGCTGGGATCAGTAGGGGCACAGAATATTTCGAATAGTTTTGAAATGCGCTATATCACTAAAGATACTGCGGCCAATGATGAGACGGATTTCAAAGGGACGAAAGAATGGATGAATACCGATGAAAGAATTAAAGCACTTCATGCCTATGCTGATTTCGCAAGTGATTATTTCGGTAATAGAGAATTGGATAAAAAAATTGTACTTCCTCATGAAGTAGATTCTCTAATTTCTAATTTTAAAAAACAACCCTTGCCTAAAGTAAGGCGGGAATATGTGCTAGATAAATGGAAATCTTATGGCTATCGAAAGGGTCAAGAGGAGGAAGAAGGACAGAACTTGGCGTCTTGGCAGAAAATCAAAGGTGTAACCGTCGAAGATGGCAAATTAATCCTCAATAATGCCAGTGTTGAACGATCATTAGAGGAATTGAATTGGCGATTTAAATTGGAAGGTCGATTTCTGATGGTAGATAAAGAATCCTTTACCTTATCTATGGGTAATGACTTGCAAAATTCAATAGAAATCCAGTTCACTAAAGACGAAATCCAAGTTGTATCCAATGGAGAAAACCTAACGGAAAAAGTGGAATTAGACGATTATGTTGATCTTACCTTGGAAGTGGATATGTCTGAAAAACGATTTAACGTATTGGTCAATGGTCATATGATCTGGAATTTCATTCCGATTTCTGATTTAAATACAAAGGTTTTGGATCGTATAAGATTGGAGTCTAATGGACTCCATAAAATAGATGAGTTAGCAGTGTTTAACTATATCCCCAATCCTGAAGATGAAAGAATGCCTTACCTCTTATCCATTGCCATGGATGAAGATTTTGAACAGAAAAAGAATGTAATGGGGTGGCAATCTGCTGAGTACGATGATAGCCATTGGCAGGAAGTTTCACTTCCTGCCGTTCACGGTGGTCTGAGAGAAGCTGGCGAAGATCTTTACCTGAGAAAAGTCCTTTCTTTAGATTCATTTGATCGAGCGATATTGGAAATCGCATCCCTGGATCCGGGAGGTGAAATTTGGATTAATGGCGAAATCGCTGCTGTAATTGATACCCGCCACCCGATTCGCAAAGATGTGAGTGGTTATTGTAAACCCAATACCGAGAATATCATAGCCATCCGAGTAAAACCTTATCGATCAAACCACCCAATGTTACACGCTCCGTCGGATCGAAATATCGGTTGGTTTTTGGATCAAACTAAATTAATTACTGGCAGTCAGTGTATGATCACAGATTTGGAAGTGCATACCACTGAGTTGGACGATGCCGCATTGCAATCGCATAAAGTGGGTATTCACTATCCTCAGGATCGATATTTTAAGGGAGAATTAGAGATTAATTATTACAATTGGCATCCAGAAGAGGGTGAAAAGATAGCCAGCATTTCCCGAGCTATTGAAGTGCGACCGCGTATAGATAATTATATTGAAGTTGAAATGTCCATTGAAAATCCCGAATTGTGGACAACAGAAAAACCGAATCTCTACAAGGTTGAAGCTATTTTGAAAAATGAAAATGGTGAAATAGTAGATGACAAAGTCATTACAACTGGTATTCGAACGGTAGACCAAGGCAATGGCTATTTATATGTTAATGGACAGCCGGAAATGCTTAATGGTGTGCAGATTATGGGTTTTAGAACCCCGGTTGAAAATTTAGCAAAATACAATCGCTGTCCTCCCTTGGACATTGTTGCCGAGGAAATGTTGATGACTAAAAAAATGGGAGCTAATTTGCTTCGCGTCCATGTGCATGCAGAACAAGATACGGTGGATGGAGTCAACGATCGTCGATATGCAGAGTTGGCCGATCAGATGGGAATTTATCTTATTTGGTCCACAGCTGGATTTATTCGAGAGGGGGAGGCTTGGAATGTTGATTTTGAGGGTTATCCAAAATATATGGCGGAGGTGTACAATCATCCGAGCATAGTTATGTGGGAAGCATCCAATCATCCCAATCGGTTTAAGGAACACGACGTGTCAGATAGCAGAGATTATATCGATAAGATTTATGAGGTAATATACCAAAAGGATGAGAGTCGCTTGATATCTCCGACTTCGTTTTGGCAACACAGTCACTTTGCCAATTACGATGGGACAAAGGATAAAGACGGCAATACTTTAGAGCCTCCTGTTTATATGATGGCAGATCGAATGACCAGAGGGAGTCAAGATGCCTATACCGGATATGGAGCCAGTTGGTCTGGGATTCGTAAGGCTCCCAATCCTTGGGCGGCCTCTTGTTTATCGGCCAATGATAAGGCCTATTTTAATTTTGAGCATGAAGAGTCTGCGGCGCAACCCAATTGGGATTTGTCCAAAGGAAAGCCGTGGTACAAGGTGCAATCCTATGAATGGGGTTATGAAAAGGGAAGTATTGGCCGAAAATTGGATCACAGTGAGTGGCGAGCAAGTCAGGCTTGGCAGGCTTTTTCGGCTTGGGAGTCGATGAAGAAACAAATGCTGTTGGGCTACGATGGTTTTTCATGGTGTTCGCTGCGAGGTGGTGCCAATATGGGAACTTATCAGAAGCCTTTAATCGACAATTTAGGTCATCCTAAATTGGCTTACTATGTCAATAAGATGGTTTTTCAGAGAACATGGGCTGGTAGCGACAATGTGGATGTAGTGTATGGACCCGATGATTTGATTACACCGGTCATTCATCATTTGGGGGAGTCCCAGAACGTGAATTTAACCATTCGTTTATTGGATGAATGGGGGGCTGAAAAAGATAGAAGCTTGTTTGAGAATATTATGTTGGAAGCGGGGCGATCGATTACCAAATTGGAATCTTTTGCCTTTCCTTTTAAAGGCGAAGGTTTGTATTTTATAGAATATCAAATCGAGGTAGAATAGTTGTTCTATCAAATGAATTCACTATTGACGGTTATTTATGAAGTATTCTGAGATAGTACCAAAATGCCTTAACATACTACTAGTTGACCACAGTACCGAGGTGACTGAACATAGTTGCCCTTTAGGGCAACCAAAGGTCGTAAATCGACCTTTGGTGAAGATGACCGAACAAAATGCGCAGCATCATTGATCCTAAATGGATCAATGGTGAGGGAACCGAAACCTCCGTGTTTCGGGTGGGTAGGCCATTGCGCCGAGGCGTGATTGGAACGTATATCGACAGCAAACAACATTTTTCTATCAAAATCAAAGATTGTTGTGAATTGAATGATACCATGTATGGAGATGGTCATGGATTTGTCAAACTTTTTGCCTAATTTATCCTATTATATCACTACAGGGAATGAAAAGATATGATCACTTCGTGTCAGAAAATTGACAATGCAAAAAGTCCGCCAAATGAATTTAAGGTCATATCCCATCCTTGGTATTCATAAAAATTCAAGACAATCATTATTGTGCTCCGACGTGATTGCCCTGTTAATCCAATGGTATATTCCTCAGTGCTCGGTATGATTGCAACATAATTCGATAGGTTTCAGGCCACTGGCTTTGGGCAAATCAATCTAATATAACAATCGAAAAGTCCTGAAAGCGGCGCACTGAGCTTGGTCGAAGTGGACGTAGTCTAATAGCATAGGGTGAAACCCTATGAAAAGGATGCCTTCCTAGTAAAAAGTCCTGAAGGGACGAAGGAATTCATTTCTATCGACAGCAAACATCAATTTTCTATCAAAATCAAAGATTGATGTGAATTGAATGATACCATGTATAGTGATGGTCATGGATTTGTCACACTTTTTGCCTAATTTATCCTATTATATCACTACAGGGAATGAAAAGATATGATCACTTCGTGTCAGAAAATTGACAATGCAAAAAGTCCGCCAAATGAATTTAAGGTCATATCCCATCCTTGGTATTCATAAAAATTCAAGACAATCATTATTGTGCTCCGACGTGATTGCCCTGTTAATCCAATGGTATATTCCTCAGTGCTCGGTATGATTGCAACATAATTCGATAGGTTTCAGGCCACTGGCTTTGGGCAAATCAATCTAATATAACAATCGAAAAGTCCTGAAAGCGGCGCACTGAGCTTGGTCGAAGTGGACGTAGTCTAATAGCATAGGGTGAAACCCTATGAAAAGGATGCCTTCCTAGAAAAAAGTCCTGAAGGGACGAAGGAATTCATTTCTATCGACAGCAAACATTTTTTTCTATTAAAATCAAAGTTTGATGTGAATTGAATGATACCATGAATGGTTATGCTCATGGATTTGTCACACTTTTTGCCGAAATAATCATATTATATCTAGTATCATTGAATTAAAACAATGATTATCTGTCCAAGAAAGCCTATAGAGCAAAAAGTCCGCCAAATCAACATTGTTTGATGCCAATACCGTGGGTTTCACCCACGGCTATTAGACTACGTCCTTTCAGGACTTATTTATAAAGATGTCTGGGTATGACTGAGTATTCTATGATAGAACCTAATTAATTAAGCTGTTCATTTTACAAAAGGTTCATCTCGATTGATTATTGCATAAAGACGTAGTTGCTTGGTCGCTTACGGAGCCACTGCGCTCCGGCGTGACTGCCCCATAAATCGTCAGGTTATCAGCCACTGTGCAGAGGATATTTAACCGGAGCCACTGGCTCCGGCTTGGTATTAATGAAAATTCAAGATATTCATTATTGTTCTATGGCGAGAATCCACCGTAAATCTACAGCAAATTTCATGGAATCTCGTCGCAGCGCAGTGGCTAATCTACCCGAGGTACAGTGACCTCGGCTCCCTCATCCAATCCATATTTAATGGATTGGGTACTTTGTACTATATTCGGTCGTTCTCGCCAGAGCCCGATTTACGGGCTTTCCCTGCCCACCCACGACACAGTGGTCATGGCTCCTTCAACAGTTGAACATTTAGTTCATCTGGTTGCTCTTTGAGCAACTTTATTCTGTCGTGCACTTTGCTCGCTCACCCACGGCTATTAGACTACGTCCTTTCAGGACTTATTTATAAAGATATCTGGGTATGACTGAGTATTCTATGATAGAACCTAATTAATTAAGCTGTTCATTTTACAAAAGGTTTATCTCGATTGATTACTGCATAAAGACGTAGTTTCTTGGTCGCTTACGGTATTTCACCTCCCTGTCATGACTGAGCTAATTAATTATAAACGTATTTGGTATTACTATTAATTATACGCATTGCGGTGTGTAGTACTTGTTTTATCGTTTGTAATATGCAATAATACTTGCCTTTGCCAATGTTTGATTCCAAAGATTAAATCCAACAATAGCTGGGTTAATATTTTCATCAAGACCTAATTTATCTGTTTTTAAAGCATACACAGTAATTATATATTGGTGAAATCCGTGTCCTTTAGGTGGACAAGGTCCTCCAAATCCCTTAATCCCATAATCTGTTAGGCTTTGAATGGCTCCTTTAGGGGCTAAGTTTAACTCAACATTTCCTGCATTAGTTACCAATTCATCGATGTTAGCAGGAATATCAAAAACTACCCAATGCCAAAACCCACTTCCAGTTGGCGCATCTGGGTCATACATTGTTATTGCAAAACTTTTTGTTCCTTGAGGTGGATTTTTCCATGAAAGTTGGGGCGATTTGTTATCTCCAGTACATCCAAATCCATTAAATTCCTGTGTTTTGGTTGTTTCCCCTCCCAAATCATTACTAGATAAGGTAAATGTTTTTTGACTGAAACACGCTGTTGTGAAAATCAATGACAGCAAAAAAATAAAATTTGTTTTTTTCATTTTATTATGTTTTAATATTTAATGCAAAATTAGATGCAAAATGAAAAAAAAGTCATGGGGATATGTTCAAAAAGTGTTGCTAGAAGCTCAATCTATTTGTTGCTGTTTTGGTGTTATATTGTATTTTGTTTTATATGCTTGAATAAAGCTCGATAAATTTTCGTAGCCTACCTCCAAATAGATTTCGGATGATTTTTTACGTTTTTGATTGAGTAAATAATGGGCGTATTCTAATCTTTTGTTTTGAAACCACTTAATAGGGGATTCAGAATAATGTTTTTCAAATTTTCTTTTAAATGTTGACACACTCATATTGCATAAAAAAGCTAATTCCTTTAATGTGAGTTTTTTCAATTGATTGCTTTCAATAGTTCTAGTAAAATTTTGAGTTAGATGGTCATTATTTGATGCTAAAAATTGTAAGATTTGTGTTCCGTGTAGCTCTATGAGATATAGCATTATCTCTTCAAATTTTACAGCAAGTAATTTTTTCTGTGCCTTTTTTGATAGTTTGGAAATATCTATTAAGCTAACAACAAATCGTTTAATAAATTTATCATACTCAAATGAATGAACCGATTTATATTCGTTGACTTCAGTGTTGTTGAGTTCAAATTTTTGAATGAATTTGGCTAGATCCTCGTCTGTGAAAAATAAAAGAATACTTCTGTAATTTTTAATTTCAGATAATTTTTCTGTCATCAAACAATGGCCGGATCTCATTATTAAGAACTTGCTATTGTCAATTGAAAGGTCTGAATTGTCAAAAATTACTTCTTTGCTTCCTTCAATCAAAAAACTAAATGTATTTTGATAGAGAATGATTTGTTGTCTGGACATCTCCTTTGAACTACAATAGTCATAAACTTGAATGGTTTTTGACTCTTCAATATAAAGTGATTCTGGTAGTTTAATAGTATCCATTCTAGTTCTCGGGGCTTCGTTAACTATTGTTCGTATTGTAAGATAGTTATATTAAATAAAAAACGGTTTGGCAGATAAGATCAGATTAATTACAAAATACAAATCACAAAAGGAATATACACAAATCACTCATGAGAAAATACAAAGTGAGGTATCTGGACTTTTAAAAGGGATTAGGTATTAATTCTTATGAAGATAGTCCTTAAGTTATGAAGAACCCGGTTTTAAATAATGGATGAATTGAGGATGAAAAGTGATTTAACCAAATGCTTTTAAGCTTAATTTCTAGCTATTAGAACAAAGCCACTGCTATTGATTGGTTGTGTTATCTTATTTTAAAATAATACCAATTTTGTAATAAAATAGAGGTCTATGGAGATTTTTCGTATTATTGAATTTCAATTGTATAAAAGTGTTGTAGAAATCTATTGTTTCGTTCGAGATTATGGCTAAAACCAAATGTATTTTAGATAAAATATAAAGACATTTTACAAATCAGTGGATTTCTGTGTAAAAGAATTTAAATGAGGGTATTGTATTTTAAGTTGAGGGAATTTTTCTTTCTAGGAGGTTTGTCTATGTTGATGATGGGCTGTGGTCTGCATCAGTCGATTACTGATAAAGATGACCATCGGAAGGCTATTTTTAGTTTTGTATTTGATGATTTAAATGCCACAGATACGACGGTGAAAAATATTTTTGACGAATACAATTTCAAACCTTCATTTGCCTTGGTCTCAAAAAAGCTAAATGCCGAGACCGCCAAGCTTTACAAATCCTATTACGAAGAAGGGATAAGCATTCTTTCCCATTCCATCACTCATCCCAAAATGAGAGATTCTACTCTAGATGTAGCGATGATAAATCGCGAATTTCAATATTCGAAAGAAACCATAGAAAAGTATGGAATCGAGGTGACAGGATTTGTAACTCCAAATTCCTATCTTCATCCCCAATATTTGAAATTGGCTGAGGAATACTACGAATACAGCTTTACAAATAACAACGATAATAAATTTGACAAATCTGTACCAAAGCATTCCCTCGCTAGATACGGCATTGAGGCAAATATCTCTTCTGTAGATCACAATATCGAAACCATTGTCAGTCGAATAGATTCTGCAATTGCGGAAAAGGAACTACTCGTTTTTTACGGGCATCAGATGCCTTCAACTTATAAAGATGATGAAGGTAATTCAAGAGTAAACACCGAGGATTTAAGGAATATTTTGGATTATTTAAAGGCTAAATCCGATAATAATGAATGTAAGGTCTTGAGTGCTGATGCCGCTGTGGCAGAATACTATAATTAGTGAGTAGGCCGTGAATATTGAGCCTTGAGGAAATCATTTATTCGTTCCGATTGGTAACACCTTTTATTCAATTACCTTTCAATGAAGGAATCGAGGCCGTTGCGACTCGACAAAATCCAACTTTTTAATTATACGCATTTGGTATAAAATGCATTTTGAGGGAGTTATAATGAGAATTTTATAAAAACCCCGAAATATATGCTTTTTGCACTGCGGAGTGACTGAATCTTCTAATTTAGCTTGAAATCGTGGTGGTTCGGCGAGTTTTCAATGATTATAGTCAGCCGTATATTACCGCAGTCCGGTGTGATAGAACCGTTAAACTTCAAATATTCGCACCATTATATCCATCATTATAAAATTGATATCGTATTATACCATATAAAATTGCATTTTTAGGTTTCAAAGAGCTGGAATAGGATGATTTATTTAGAAAATGTAATATTTGTTCAGCAATTGTAATTCGTATAAATATAAGATCCCATTGAAAAAGAGAAGTGAAGAAAAAGTCAATTTAAAATATGTTTACGGAATCGCTTTAATCGCTTCCGTTGGTGGTTTTTTATATGGATTCGATGTCGTTATAATCTCTGGAGCCATTTTGTTTATCGATACGGCATTTGAATTGACAACGACCATGAAGGGATTTGTGGTGAGCAGTGCCATATTGGGTGCGGTTTCGGGACCGATAATTGGACTTCGTTTTGCCGATAAATTGGGGCGACGAAAAACGATGATGTGGGCTGCGGTGTTGTTTATGTTCTCTGCGCTGGGCTCTGCTTTTGCCCTAGGGTTTTGGGATCTTTGCTTTTGGCGATTTTTGGGTGGGGTGGCCACTGGATTGGCCATGATGACTTCCCCTATTTATATCGCGGAATTAGCCCCTCATGAATATCGGGGTGCCTTGGTGAATATCAATCAATTGTCCAATGTAATCGGTATAAATATAGCCGTAATTGTCAGTTATGGTTTCTCTTTTGACGGAGACTGGCGTTGGATGTTTGGTGCAGAAGCCTTTCCTATTTTACTCCTCCTCATCGGTTTGTTTTTTATCCCAGAAAGTCCTCGATGGTTGGCTCTAAATGGCAAAGGTCAAGAAGCCTTGAAAGTCCTCACTTCTGTATTGGGTCCAGATCGAGCTGGTAATGAATACAAGGATATTATCGAAAGTAAAGATCAATATAACAGTACCTTTACAGAACTTTTTCAGGGAGGGACTAGAAGGATTTTGATTATCGCCATTATTCTGATGATTTTTTCTCAGATCAATGGAGTCAATATGATGTTGTTATATGCGCCGAGTATATTGTCAGATTTGGGCATAAGCATCGGTTCAGGCGCTATTTTGGGGTCTTTACCGATATATGTATTTATATTAATCTGTACCATTGTTGCCTTTCCTCTAATTCAAAAATACAATCGAAAGTCTTTAATTATGACTGCGACATCCTTTATGGCTCTAGGACATTTATTGATGTTTGGGGTCATTAATTCCGAGGTGGATCCATTGTATACATTAATCCCTATGTTGATCGGGACAGGAGCATTTACCTTGGGATTTGCTCCTCTGGGTTGGATTATTACATCGGAATTGTTTCACAACAAGGTGAGGGCAAAGGCCCTAGGTATTATTTGTGCCATTCTGTATTTGGCCTCCTTCTTAATTGCTCAATTTTTCCCAGCCATGAATGAATGGTTTGAATTGAGGTTTGGTTCAACGGCTGGATTGTATTTGGTTTTTATGACGGTATGTATTACATGTGCTTTGTTTACATGGAAATTTATTCCTGAGACCAAGCATTTACGACTGGAAGAAGTCGATCAAAGTTATTAATTAACTTAAACGGTCCGATTGGTATGGAGCATACGGGGCATTATGGTTATTTATTAACAGCTACCTTAGCTGTAAAATACCCCGATTTTTCTCTGATCAATCCACTGGAAATCAAACGATCTCAAGGTATTTCAAGAGGTAAATCTGATCCTATTGATGCTCGGTCATCCTGAAGGGATGATATCTCATAGCCGTGGGTGACCGAATGCAGCTCAAAGAGCCAAATGCCTACTAAAGGCATTTGATGAGGGAACCGAGGGATTATTCCCTCGGGTGGGTGAGGTGTATAAAGCATCAAACAATGTTGATTTGGCGGTCTTTTTGCACCAGTGACTTCCTTGAACAGATGATTCAAATGTTTTATTTCAACGAAATTATACGGTATGATTATTTTGGCAAAAAGTGTGACAAATCCATGATCAACGAAATGCTAATCTAAGTAAATATTTAATTAAGGTAAAAAGGTGTTGACCATTCGTTTATGTTCAATGAAAAGTCCTGAAAGCGGCGCACTGAGCTGAGTCGAAGTGGACGATATATGTCAAGGCGGGACGACATAATATTATTAAGAAAAAATCTGCCGATTTACGCTGTAATAAACCGAGATGAACCTTTTGTAAAATTAATGGCTTAATTGTTTGGTTTTATCTTAGAATACTCGGTTATCTCAAAATCTTAATCGACTATTAAACGCATTTGGTATTATATGTCGCCACTCTGTGGCTATTTTGATCGCAATGTTTATTGTAATGGATACATTGAGGTATATACCATTATTTAAGTACAAAGAAAAGCCCTGAAAGGGCGAAATATGTCAGGGCAGGACGAAGTCCTGTTTAT
This sequence comes from Membranihabitans marinus, assembly GCF_021729155.1. Classification (GTDB taxonomy): domain Bacteria; phylum Bacteroidota; class Bacteroidia; order Chitinophagales; family Saprospiraceae; genus Membranihabitans; species Membranihabitans marinus. The sequence continues at coordinate 183,981 of NZ_JAJQYA010000003.1, forward strand.
GGAAATGTAATTTGTATTAAACAAGTCCTGAAAGGACGACATACTATGATAAGGCAAAAAGCTAACGATTACCTTGCCGTCACGCCTCACCGTAGAGACAAGACCGAGTAGTCAGATACACTACCAAATGCCCTTAATGGGAACGACCAAAATGCAAAGCATCGTAAATCGGTCATCTTGACTAATCTTAGCTGTGGTCAACTAATCTGTTGAGCGACTTTCAATACCTTATTAAGGTGGGATACGGACATAAAAAAAGGCGATCCAAATTGCTTTGAATCGCCATACTTTAAATATATTATTTCTAATTAATTTTTAAGTTCAAATTTCACTGGTAGGATAAATTGTACCCTTACTGGATTTCCTCGTTGTTGACCAGGTGTCCATTTCTGAGCTAAATTATCCATCATTTTTACTACTCTTACAGACTCATCTCCCAAACCTGCACCTGGATCTCTTATGATCTTAGGGTCGGTTATCGAGCCATCTTTCTCTACAACGAAACTTACAACAGCATTACCTTCGATACCATTTTCACGAGCTATGGCTGGGTATTTGATGTTTTCGTACAAGAATTCAAGCATTTTTTTGTCTGCACAAGCTTTTTTCTCTTGTTGACTACCAGAGACATTTTCACATCCTGGGAATCTTGGCATTTGTTCTACCACCTTAAAGATTTCCTCTTCTTTCGCAGCCGGTGGTGGTGGCGGCGGTGGTGGTGGTGGTGGTGGCGGCGCAACTACCTCTGGCGCTTCCACAATAGTTTCTTCTTCAACGGATTGATCTAAGAATTCAATTTCTTCTTCTTCTTCGATCAATTCTTCTGGTACCTCCTCAATTACAGGTGGTGGCGGTGGTGGTGGTGGCGGCGGCGGTTCGGCAGTACGAGGCGGTTCAATCTCGATGTCGTCAGGTATTTCCAAAGCATTGTCTGGAATATAGATGACAGCATCCTTTTCAGTGTAATTGAAACTTAACCAAGTGATTGCTAAGGCAACAGCGCCTCCAAGGAGAAACAATGGCATCCACATACTAAAGACGTCCACTTCCGGATATTTTGCACGGCCGGCTAGTGGGCTTTCCCAAGTATGATCCTGGTATTTTTCTGTAAGGTTAGATTGTGATCGCTTTTGCATCATAAACTTAAGTAAGTATATAACGGCAATTACGAGAAACAAAAAACCAAAAAGAGAAATAACCAATGTTTTTCCATCTACAGCAAAATCTTCAAACATGGTTTAAATTTTGAAATATTTAAAAAAAATTAGTCCTAATATACATCCGATAATATTAGCAATAATATCGGCAATATCAAAATCTCTATTTACAATTTTTGTTTTTTGTATCAATTCCATCATGATACCCCAAGACAAGCAAAATAAAAAACTATATCTAATTTGGTGTTTAATACGTCGATGTCTAAAGTATAAGGCTGAAATATTACTTAAAACAAAATACATTCCAAAATGGGCTATCTTATCCAAATTTGGAATAACCGATATGCTCTTTTGCATAGGGGTTTGAATGGGAGCTAATGAAAGTGCGCAAATGACAGTCAACATTAAGTAAAAACAAATGGCAACTTTCTTCGACCCCAAGGTTCATTATTTTATTAGATGAAGGTAAATTGTTTTTTGGTGCATCACTCAATAATATTATCCGATTAATTCACCATATGCTTCAGCATCCAGCAATTCATCCCACTGACTGGGATCAGATATTTTTATTTTAATGATCCATCCCTTTTCATAAGGGTCTTCATTGATGATGGCTGGATCATCTCCTTCTGATTCGTCCAATGTAGGATTGAATTCTATAACTTCTCCAGACATTGGCATAAATAGATCAGATGTAGTTTTTACAGCTTCTACCGCTCCAAATATCTCATCTTTTTCAATATGGTCTCCCACGGTTTCTACTTCGACATATACAATGTCTCCAAGTTCAGACTGGGCGAAATCCGAAATGCCGACACGTATTACATCATCGCTTTCTTTGATTACCCATTCGTGCTCTGCAGTATATTTGAGATTGCTAGGTATATTACTCATTTTTCGAATTTTATTCTTTAATGTGGTTTTTAATCCAATCCAAAGTGACAGATTTTGGTCTCTCCAATGGCAATCCCAATGCACGCGACCAGCACAAATTACTCAATACCCCCAATGCTCTGGATACTCCAAATAATACGGTGTAAAAAGTATATTCCGTGATTCCGTAATGAACCAATATAGCCCCTGAGTGCGCATCTACATTTGGCCATGGGTTCTTTACCTTACCCAATCCGTCTAATATTTCGGGTACTATGTCAAACAACTGCCAGATAACTTTGACTATTTTGTCATCGCTTAGGTGTTTTTCAGCGAAATGTTTTTGTGCAATAAATCGAGGATCTGGTTTTCTCAATACAGCGTGACCATATCCTGGAATCACTCTACCGCTGGCCAATGTTTTCTTGATATATTCTGCTATAGCTTCGTCAGAGGGTTCTTGAGTTCCTAATTCTTCAAGCATTTCAAAAACAAATTTGATCACTTCTTGATTGGCTAATCCATGTAGAGGGCCAGCCAGGGCATTCATCCCTCCAGCTAGTGAAAAGTAGGCATCACTTAAGGTAGATCCAACCAAATGCGTAGCGTGGGCAGATGCATTTCCTCCTTCGTGATCGGCGTGTATAGTCATATACAATCGCATTAAATCGTGGAATTCCGGATCGTCATTGCCCAACATATGAGCAAAATTGGCAGCCCAATCCAAACTCGTATCCGGCTCTATTTGATCGTTGTTGTGATATATTCTTCTATATATATAAGATGCTACCCGTGGCAAACGAGCTATTAAATTCATGACATCCTCAAACATGGGATCCCAATACGATTTTTTGTCTATACCTTCACTGTATTGTTGTGCAAATATACTTTCTGTTTGCATGGAAGTGATGGCTACACTAAACATGGCCATGGGATGAGCCGTTAAAGGCATAGCATCTATGGCATCGAAAGTGTGTTGAGGAACTTGTGCCCGACTTTCCCATTCATCTGCCAACTCCTTAACTTGTGCTTCATTGGGAAGTTCTCCAGTTAACATCAACCAAAATAAACCTTCAGGTAATGGTTCAGAGAAATTCAATTTTGGAAGTTTTTCTCTGAGTTCAGGGATACTAAATCCTCTAAATTTTATACCTTCTATAGGATCTAAATGCGATGTTTCACTAAACATACTTTTAATACCTCTCATTCCGCCGATCACCTGTTTCAGCACTACTTCATCGACCTTAACATCGCCTTTTTCCTTTAGCATTGATTTCAACTCGATGGCTACTTCTGATGATTTTTGTTGAAATAATGATTTGAGTTCCTTCATTAGGATAATATATTTTTGAATCTTTGATTAAATTATATAAAAAAGTGTGAGTCATCTGATTCACTGGGAGCGAATATACAATATAAATTATCTAATTACAATATAGCTAATGTATGTTTTTAATAAATGAAATTCTTGTGAGCGATGAAATATTGACCAAATCCTTTTGCTGTGATTTGGCCGCTTGCAAAGGAGCTTGCTGTGTAGAAGGTGACTTTGGTGCACCGTTAGAACCAAGCGAGAGAGTGAAGTTAAGAGAAGTTTTGGCCGACGTCCTTCCCGATCTGGATGAAGTGTCTCAAAGTGTAATTGCCGAAGAAGGAGTCGATCGATTTTTTGTGGGCATGAGTGATTTTGGAACCGTTTTAAGACCGGATGGAGCCTGTGCATTTGTCATTTTTGATGAAGATGGAAAAGCCCTTTGTGGAATAGAAAAACAATATAGAGCGGGAAAAATTGATTTTAAAAAACCACTGAGTTGCGAATTATATCCCATTCGTGTAACCAAAGATGAAGATATTAATTTTATGGCCCTTAATTATGACGATTGGAAAATTTGTCAGCCGGCTATTAAAAATGGTTCCGAATTAGGCCTGCCATTGGTGCATTTTTTAAAGGATGCATTGATTCGTGGCTATGGTCTTGAATTTTATGATGCCCTTGAGGCGGCTCGACTTTATCATAAAGATTCACCGGAATAACATTATTATATAATAAGTAGGTAGAAAATGCGGAAATTATTTACCTTTGCAAATCTTTTTAGTAAGCAAACAATCATTGAATTATGGCCTTAATAGGGACAATCAGAAAAAATAGTTGGTTATTATTTGTATCGATAGCCTTGGCATTGGGAGCATTCTTGATCATGGATATGGTCGGAAATAGCAGTCAATCTCAGATGGGTAATCTAACCATTGGTGAAGTTAATGGGGAAAAAGTAGATTATCGAAATTTTATGGCCCACGAAGAGGCCGTGTATTCAGGTGGAGGATCTGACGTGTATTCCAGACGTAACTATCTATGGAACTATTACTTAAACAAAACTCTTTTTGAAAACGAAGCTGAAGAAATGGGAGTTAGTGTTGGAAAAGAAGAATTGTTGGAACTACAATTTGGTAGTAACATCAGTCCGGTAATCCAACAGCGCTTCTCTAATCCAAATACAGGTGGAGTAGATTATCAGCAGTTAAATAGTTTGCGTCAGCAAATTCAATCCGGTACAATGCCAGAAGAAACTAAGCGTTTTTGGTCTTGGCAAGAAAAGGAGATTATGGCTGATCGGACTCAGAAAAAAATTGAGAATATCGTTGCCAAATCTTTTTACACTCCTTCTTGGATGGTAGAAGACATGGTCGATCAACAAAATAATAAAGTGGAATTTGCCTACGTAAAAATCCCCTTTGATCAGGCAAAAGATATGGATATTCAAGTAACCGATACAGATATCCAGGAATATTTAAAGAAAAATCAAAATCAATACCTTGTAAAGGAAGAACAGCGCAAGTTGGAATATATGACTCTGAGTGTAATGCCTACGAGTAGGGATAGTGCAGAGATCAGAAATCAAATTGTGAAATTGATGGATGAGTTTGCTAAAGTAGATAACGACACTACCTTCATTCAAAACAATGAAGGAATATTTACCTCAGCATATGAATTGAAAGAAGATGTGCCAGCGGTTATTGCTGATGCAGTATTTGAAGATGAGATCGGAAGTATCGTTGGTCCATACGAATTAGAAGGTTCTATTAGAGCAACGAAGATAGTCGATCGAAAAGTTATTCCAGATTCTGTACTTTCTAGACACATCTTGTTTACTGGACAGACCCAACAAGATTTAATTGCTGGATTCCAAAAAGCAGATAGTCTTAAAAATTTGATCGAAACAGGTGTCGCTAGCTTTGATTCTTTAGCGATCAAATTTAGTCAAGGTCCATCGGCACCCAACGGCGGTGACTTGGGCTATGCTGGTCAAGGACAGATGGTACAACAATTCAATGACTTAATCTTCTTTAATGCTGAAATAGGGGAGCTCAATACCGTAGTGACTCAATTTGGAGTGCACTTGGTTGAAGTCTTGGACAGAAAATATATCAATAAAAAACAAGGAGTACAATTGGCTACTGTTTATGAAAGTATAATTCCTAGTCAACAAACCCAAGATTCGCTATATGATGTAGCACAAGAATTTGTCTCTAGTAATCGAACCTTGACGGAATTGCGTCAATCTATTGCAGACAAACCTCAGTTTAGATTGCAAATTGCACCAGCGGTTAAGAAAAATGATTTTCTTTTCGGAACCTTTGGGGGTGGTAATGTAAGTAGAGATATCGTTCGATGGGCTTTTGAAAATTCTACTTCGGTAGATGAGGTTTCTTCCATAGTTTATATATATCAAAATCCGCAATTGTTCTACAATGACAGATATGTGATCGTAGGATTGGATGAAGTCATGGAGGCGGGATTGCCCAAGCCTGAAGATGTGAGAATGCAAGTAGAACAAATCATTTTGGATGAGAAAAAAGGACAGTCTATAGCAGCCAGTGTAGCTGGTACTAGCAATCTAGATGAATTGGCACAATCGTATAACTTAAGTGTAGATACGGCTAGAAATGCTAGTTTTTCTGCTGACTTTATCGATGGAATCGGTCAAGAACCAAAATTGGTTGCCATGGTCACCAACGGAGAAATTGATCAAATCAACAAGCCCGTAGTAGGAACAACTGGTGTATTTGTAACCAAAGTTTTGGGTAAAAGTCGAACCAACTTGGCGGATTATTCATCAGTGAGAGCAAATTCAGTATCGCAAATGGCACAGCAAGTTAGTGTGGCCTTACCAGGGGCATTAAAAGAAAAAGCTGAGATAAAAGATAATCGATCCGATTTTTATTAATTTAAAAATTGAAATACAAAAATTGTAAATTGGGCTGTTCTATTCATAGACAGCCCTTTTTATTTATGGTAGGAGATAATATATATATGTGTGTGAGAATTTTACTGACTGCGGTATCGGTACTGGCGATGTTTTGTTTAAAGGGACAGAACTTCGATGGGTATGTCAACCTTGGTAATCAGTATTCAGCAGCTCTTACCGCCTTAAGTGGAAGTAATGGTAGCCAATACGATAGCGATGCCAATGTATGGACCCTTAACCCCGCTTTATTGACTACGAAGCAAAACCCTACTTGGAATTTTAATTCTTTTTTTCATCCCGGAGAAATATCTGAGTTTTCTATCGGTTATTCGCGCGCACTCGATAGTGTTTGGCCGATCGCCTTCAATTTGCAGAGAACTTCTTTTGGTACATCATCTCGATATGATGCTGAAGGTCAATATATGGGGGAGTTTTCTGCAGCAGATCACCGGATTTCTGCAGCTACTTCGCGACAACTCTCAGATAAGATATACATTGGATTATTGATGAACTATACTTGGCGTAGAATCGATATCTACCATTCGCATGTCTTTATGTTGGGGATCGGAGGTCAATATTTAATCAACGATTACAATAGTATAGGACTTACTATACACCAATTGGGACTGGAATCCAAGCCTTATATATCTCAAAATAATGCTACTACCATCGACCTTTCATTGTACGGAAGTAGAAAATTGCAATACCTTCCTCTTCAAGTATTTTTAAAACTGCAAAAATTAAATCAATGGAATCAGTTGGATTATTCTAATCCATTTGTTGAAAATACTATTGAATTCACAGATCAAGAGGAAAAAATAGATTCTAGAATGACAGCATTTGTCAAGGAATTCTTTGCTCATGTAGTCATCGGTGGAGAATTTGCGTTTGGCCGAAATGATAATATATATTTGCGTTTTTCCTACGACCACTTGAGAAACAAACAATTGGGGATTGATAACATTAGATCTTTGGAAGGAATATCCCTAGGCTTTGGTTTGCAGTTGAAGAAGATTAAATTCGATTATGCATGGGAAAAAATATACTTCAATGCTGCCGCTCATCAAATATCTATTCAATTTTCTCCATTTAGCAATAATAATCAGACTTCTGCAGTACTGCCCAAGGGTTTTTAATACCTTTTTTCTTCAATACTATTCAATTTACAAGGGACTAATTTTTATTGGTCTTAAGACCAACTCTCGTATTATTAGTATTTATTCTTGATTTTAATAAATGCAATTGTATTATAATGTAAATATTTGGTTGTGTTTATTTTACACAGTGTTAAAGTTGTCTTAAAATTATATTTTAATGGTATATTTAGATTTTGAACCTAATAATACTGTTATGAAAAATCTATTGTTATTTGCCTTCCTTTTGATAAGTAGTGGAATCATGGGCCAAGGTCTAGTCCAAAAAGAGTCGGCTGCATTTATCAAATATACTTCTGATAAAATTATGCAATTGCTAGATGAAGTTTCCGATGATGAACTCGCCTGGAGGCCAGAAGAAGATGTTCGTTCCTTTGGAGAAGTTTTTGCTCATGTAATATCAGCCAATTACTTCTTTGCATCTAAATTGGGAGCTGAAATCCCAGAGTCGGTAGATATGAAATCTATAGAGATGGACTATGATACCAAGTCTGAGTTGAAAAAGGGGTTAGAAAGCTCTTATGCTTTAGTATTACATACTATAGGAGATATTTCAGATGATGGTCTTACTGAGATGGTAGAATTTCCAATGCCGGGTGATTATACCCAACTCTCTACCATACTTATCATAATGTCTCATTCCAATGAGCATCTCGGACAATTAATAGCTTATGCACGGATCAATGGTATAGTGCCACCTTGGAGTATGGAAGAATAGAGTGTGGATCTATGGTTAGCCCTCTTGACACAATTGTATATACATTTCGAATAAGTCAGTTCAATATTTCTTTAACGATATAAGTATAAAATAAAAGACCTCGGTAAGCTTAACTTATCGAGGTCTTTTTTTGTATCAATAAACTATTTTAGGTAGTTGTGGTGTTGTTATCGTCAACATCTTCGATCGATACGATTTGATCTGGAAGTTGTTTTTTTAATTTCTCCTCTTCTGGATAAGGGCGATTGCCAATAAGTAATTCCAAATCACTTTTAACAACAACTTCTTTTTCGAGTAGGGCATGAGCCAGAATTTCCAACTCATTTCTGTGTTTTGATAATAAATCTTTTGCTCTTTCAAATTGAATTTGAACCATTTTTCTGACTTCGGAATCTATAAGAGCTGAAGTCTCTTCACTGTATGGTTTACTGATTTGATCTTTTTGAAGTCCATAAAAAGACACATTACCTACATTTTCATTCATTCCGTAGACGGAAATCATACTATAAGCCATTTTGGTGATTTGATCCAAATCATTTTGAGCTCCTGTACTTACCTTGCCAAATACAATGGTTTCTGCTGCACGACCACCAAAGGTCATACACATTCTATCCAATAATTGTTCTGTACTGGTGATGTATTCTTCTTTAGGTAGATATTGGGCATATCCCAATGTACCAATTCCTCTGGGAACTATGGTTACTTTTACCAATGGTGAAGCGTGTTCCAAAAACCATCCACAAATGGCGTGGCCAGCTTCGTGATAGGCAATAACCTTTTTCTCTCCTGGAGAAATCAATTTGTTTTTCTTCTCCAATCCACCGATTACTTTATCCAAGGCATAATTGAAGTCATCCATGTCCACTTTCTTTTTGCCTCTCCTCGCTGCGATTAATGCAGATTCATTACATACGTTGGCAATCTCAGCACCAGCAAAACCCGGTGTCATTTCGGCAAGTACTTCGGCATTTACTGCAGAAGAAGCTTTAATGTGTTTTAGGTGAACTCTAAATATTTGTTCTCTACCATTGAGGTCTGGGCGATCAATACCTATTTGCCGATCAAATCTTCCTGGTCGCAACAATGCACTATCCAATACATCTGGGCGGTTAGTAGCAGCCATTAGGATAACTCCCTTCTCACTTGAGAAACCATCCATTTCCACCAACAACTGATTTAAGGTATTTTCTCTCTCGTCATTCCCTCCCTGGATGCTATTTCTTCCTCTGGCTCTACCGATGGCATCTATTTCGTCAATAAATATAATACAAGGAGCTTTCTCACGAGCCTGTCTAAACAAATCTCTTACTCTGGAAGCACCTACTCCCACAAACATTTCGACAAAGTCTGATCCACTAATGGTAAAGAATGGTACTTCAGCTTCACCGGCTACTGCTTTTGCCAATAGAGTCTTCCCTGTTCCTGGAGGGCCTACCAGCAATACTCCTTTGGGGATTTTACCCCCTAGTGCGGTATATTTTTTAGGATTCTTTAAAAAATCCACGACTTCTATTACTTCTTCTTTGGCTTCATCCAACCCAGCAACATCTTGGAAGGTAACATTGACCTTGGTATCCTTGTCAAATAAAGTAGCTTTTGATTTGCCAATATTAAATATTTGAGCTCCTGGTCCACCAGCTCCACCACTCATCCTACGCATGATAAATATCCAAATGGCTACAATAAGGATAATGGGTAAGATGTATGTCAATGCCGAAGTCCAACTGTATTCATTGCGATACAATGGGAATATTTGTTGGTCTGGCTGTAAGCTTTCGTTGATTTTTTCCAAACGAGTCTCCAAAGCATCAACCGTTCCAATGTTGAAGTTGAAGTGAGGTTGGTTGATATTGAATGCATCAGTGGATATATTCTTAAATTCCTCTGAGTCCAACCGGGATTTTTTAATGTATACTTTCGCCGTGGTTTTATTGACTACTTCCAATTTGTCAATTGCACCACTTTGTGCCAATTCATTAAATCTTTTATAACTTATTTCCTCGCTTGCTCCTACGCCTGCACTGTATACTTGAATAACAAGTAAGACCAATATTACGATGCCATAAATCCAATAGATATTGAATTTACTACCTTTTTTATTGGGTCCTTTATTGTTCTTTGTATTTCTAGTTTCATTCATATTTATTCATTTTCATATTCGGTGATTTGAGCATCTTCCCAAAGTGCCTCAAGATCATAAAATTTTCTCGTTTCTTGGTGAAACACATGCACGATCGTGGTAAAATAGTCCAAAGCAATCCATGTTGATAAAGACTTGCCATTGGTGTGAATGGGTAACCATCCTTGTTCTATTTTAATTTCCTTTTCGACCCGTTCCGCAATTGATCGTACATGATTGGCAGAATCGGCTTCACAGATGATAAAATAATCTGCCGGAGGAGTTTCCAAGGTTGTTAAGTCAAACTTTAAAATATTCTTACCTTTGCTATCCTGAATTTTTTGGATGATAAAGTCATTTAATAGTTCGCTTTCGAATTTTTGGTTTTCTTTTAACTTGGCTTGCAAATGATACACTATTTTATTTATAAAAAACAAATTTACTGATAACTTGGCTGATTTTGATCTTTTTAAACACTTTACTTCGATACAAAGTACCAATCAGTACTGTACCGAACTTATTGCAAAAAGTAATCCATTACCATTTACTGTCATTTCTACAGATTTTCAGTCCAATGGGGTCGGTCAAATTGGCAGTAAGTGGATCTCAAATATAGGAGAAAATGTTCTTATGTCTATCATCCTATATCCTGATTTTATAAACGCAAATGAATCCTTTAAGTTGCATTTTTTGACCTCTTTGTCATGTGTGGAGGTTTTGAGGCAGTATATTGACGATGATAGAATCCAAATAAAGTGGCCGAATGATATCTTGGTCGATCGCAAAAAGATCGTCGGAATGCTGATAAAAAACACATTTTCAGGACATAGTATTAAGAATGCCATTGTGGGAATAGGACTCAATGTCAATCAGACCGATTTTGATCAGTATCTCTTTTCTGCTACATCTATAGCCTCCATTATAGGTAGACCACTAGAAGTAGATACTATCAGATTGGAAATACTGGAAAATATTAAGAAATTTTTTGAACTATTAAAGTCCAATCACAGTTTGAAGGAATTGTATTTACATTCCCTTTATGGATACGATGAATTATTTAATTTTTTCGACCTCATTGATCAAACTTATAAAGTAGGCAAGATTACCGATGTGTTGAGAGATGGAAGGTTGATTGTCGATGTGGCAGGTAGTGAAGTAAAATATGAATTTAAGCAAATTAAATTTTTAATAAATGGCTGAGAATACAGTTTCAATAATTGCGATTGGTGATGAACTTTTATTGGGTCAAATCGTAGATACCAACTCTGCTTGGTTGGGACAAGAACTGGCCTTACACGGCTTTGAAGTTAATGCCAAATATACAGTTGCCGATGAAATAAATGATATTTGTGAAGCCCTAACTACCGCGGGGCGTCGCTCCAAATACGTAATTGTATCTGGTGGTCTTGGTCCGACCTCAGACGACATGACTATAGCAGCCGCTGAGCGGTTTTTTGAGGATACCTTGGTGGAACATGAGCCTACAAAGACAGCAATATCGAGTTATTTTGAAAGTAGGGGGCGCGTAATGTCATCACACCATGCTAAACAATTTTACTTGCCGAGTAATGCCACAGTATTTGCAAATGAAGTCGGTACAGCACCGGGCATAAAAATGTATCGCAATGGTACTTACTATTTTTTTGTGCCAGGAGTGCCCGTTGAGATGAAATATCTCTATGAAAAATACATTCTTCCTTCCCTCAACAACGGTGGAGTGGACAATATGATAAGATATCATTTGTTTACAGCCGGGATGGGAGAAACATCACTGGTAGAGTTGATTGCAGAGGATTTATCTCGTTTACCTCCGAATATCAAAATGGCTTACTTACCCTATCACGGAGGGGTGAGAATAAGGATAACAGGGCGGGATATGGATACCCCTGAGAAAAGAGATTATCTCAGCCGATTTAAATCGACAGTAATTGCAAAATTAGGTCTTCATTTTGTCGCTGAAAACCATAATAGTTGGTCGACTGCAATGGCAGCTATTTTGAAGGAAAGAGGTTTCAAATTGGCTACTGCCGAAAGTTGTACCGGTGGTTATATCGGTCATAAAATGACGAGTTTGTCCGGTTCCTCAGAATATTTTTTGGGAGGAATAATAGCTTATGACAATGAAGTCAAATCGGCATTGTTGAATGTAAAACAAGAAACTTTAGATACACACGGAGCTGTGAGTGAAAACTGTGCTCGTGAAATGTTAAAGGGATTGTGTAGTGCTATGCCCTGCGATGTAGGGGTAGTGACTACGGGGATCGCAGGTCCAACCGGAGGATCCAAAGACAAACCAGTAGGTACAATATTTATCGGTGTCGGTAATGAAAATCGACAAATAATAGAAAAATTTTCATTTAGAAGTAGCCGATTAGGGAATATCGAGTCTACTTATAGCATGGCCATGTATATGGTATATAAATTTTTATCTAATCAATAATTCCCTTACTTTTACATTTTAGAAAAAAGAAATACGGAAGATGGCTATATATGAACTTGTGATGCCCAAGATGGGAGAATCTATATTTGAAGCAACCATCCTCAATTGGTTGGTTGAAGAAGGTCAAGAAGTAGTACAAGATGATATAGTCTTGGAAGTGGCCACTGATAAAGTAGATTCAGAAATTCCTTCCCCTGTATCTGGGAGAGTGGTAGAACTGCGAGCAAATGTGGACGAAGTAATCAAGGTAGGAGAAATTATAGCCATTATTGAAGTGGAAAACAATTCAGGTGAAACCGTACACAAATTGTTTGATGAGGCTGAATCTGTTTCTCCTAAAGTAGAGGAAACGTCAATGGTAGAAAATGCGGTAATTCATCCGGTAAGCGATGAGGATCATTCTGCTACATTGGCTATAAAGGAGTCGGATAATCGATTTTATTCGCCATTGGTGAGGATGATTGCTGAAAAAGAAAATATATCAGCTGGAGAATTGGCAGGTATTCACGGAAGTGGGTTAGCTGGTCGAATCACCAAAGAAGATGTTATGACTTTCTTAGACCATAGAAAGGAAGGAAAGGATAGTAGCACCGAGTCGATCAGTGAGACGAGTAAAGATAGTCTGATTAATGGATTTAAGGAAAATGCAAGTAAAGTTTCCCACAACTCTGATTTAGAGGAAGTTATTGAAATGACTCGGGTAAGATCTGCTATTGCCGACCACATGATGCATTCCAAAGTAGTGGCTGCTCATGTGACCTCGGTTATTGAGACCGATATGACGAAGATCGTCAATTGGAGAAATCGAAATAAAGACAAATTCTTTAAGCAATTTGGAGTGAAATTGACCTTTACCCCGATTTTTGTGAAGATTATTGCGGAATTACTGCATGAGTTTCCCTATCTAAATGCCACTATTGATGGTAAGAAAGTAATCTTAAAGAAATATATCAATGTGGGTATAGCTACAGCCTTATCCGACAATACTTTAATAGTACCTGTAGTTAAGAATGCCGATCGCTATAATTTAGTGGGCTTGGCCGGTCAATGTAGTGATTTGGTCAACAGAGCACGTAAGAATAGTTTGAGTGCAGATGAAATAAGACAGGGAACATTTACCCTAAGCAATATAGGGACCTTTGGTAATCTTTTTGGCACACCACTGATCAATCAGCCCGAAGTGGCCATATTAGCTACCGGAGCCATTGTTAAAAAACCAGCCGTAATAGAAACAGAAGAAGGTGATTTTATAGGTATTAGACACAAGATGTTTATGTCATTGTCATTTGATCATCGACTCATTGATGGATATCTCGGAGGAAGCTTCTTGAAGGCTATCTCGGATAAGTTAGAAGACTTTGACGATGATGATTTTTAACTTGAAGAAAAAGATTGGCAATAGTACTTTCCTAATTCTTACGATTTTGGGCATTATGCTATTGACAGGATCTTCAGGTTATAGCCAGAGTAAAAAATCCTTAAAAAGAATGGCCACTCAAATGGAGGAATCCGGCCAAGGAGAAAAAGCCACCCTCTACTACGCAAAATTATTGGAGTCCCATCCAGGGCAAATTCAAGAACGATATCGCTATGCCAAGCTGTTGTTGGACTTGGATCGACCGAGTGAAGCATTGCAGGTACTGGAGTTTGTTCAGGCTACAGAAAAGAAATATGACCCTATATATTATTATTTATTGGGGCAGGCATATCAAGGTATGGGACTATTCTCTCAGGCCAGAATGTCATATAAATCATATTTGCAAAAAGAAAAGGACAAAAAAATTAACTCAGAGGTGTATCTGAAATTGAAGCAAACTTGGATAGGTGTCCAGAACAACCATGATCCCATAGATTTATATATAGAAAATCTAGGTGGGACAATTAATACTAAATCGAATGAAATAGGTCCCATTTATTCTCCTAATTTTAGCGATCGATTATACTTTTCGTCTAATGGTAGTAATATGGCAGCCATAAATCGACAAAGTATATATCAGATGTACGGTGTTGGAGTCCAAGTTGGAAAATATGATGACTTAAAAGTATTGGATGAGGACTTGGTCCAAAACCGCGATCAAATATTATATTCATTTAGTCAAAATGGAATGTCTGTTTATTATTCCGAATATGATGGTTCTTCAGACGATCATATGAAGGTGCATACGGTGACGGATGAGTCGGGAATCAATATCAATAATTCATTGGATCATCCTGTGTTTTCAACCGCAAAAGGTGATCGAGATCTATATTTTGTCAATGATTCTACAATATTGTTCTCCAGTAATTTAAGGGAAGGTTTGGGTGGTTATGACATCTATATCGCCTATTGGGTATTGGGCAAGTGGAAGGTGGAAAACCTTGGACCTGATATTAATTCTTCATTCGACGAAATAACTCCTTTTATTACTAAAGATGGTCGCAATATTTACTTTAGTGCGAATGGGGATCGAAGTATGGGAGATTATGATGTTCTGCAGTCAACCTATGACGATGATAGGGGAGAGTGGGGGGAAGTAATCAATCTCGGCAAGCCTATTAATTCGGGTAAGGATGACGTAGGATTCCGATGGTCGCCAGAAGGCAATAAAGCTATCCTTGCATCCAATCGCCCCAATGGTTATGGTCAATTTGACCTCTATGAAATATTTTTTGAAAACATACACTTGCCACAAATCCATAGAGCTACTCCACCTCTGTTTTATCAGGTTCCTGCCTATCATTCATTTAAGGAAGTCATACCTGTAGATAAATATGGTAATCCTTCGAAACTCGACATATCAGATCTCTACTATACCAATCAAGGCAATATTCTAAGTGCAGAAAATACCAAGATTCTGGATGAAGTGATTCGGTATCATCAATTTTATCCTCACCTCAATTTTGTAGTTAAAGTATATTCGTCCGCCAATCAATTGACCGGTTTTAGTTTGTATAATGGATATCTAAGAGGTCAAATGGTCTCTCAGTATTTAACGGATCACAATGTGAGTCCGAGTAAACTGAAGATATGGTCTTTCGCTGGTCAATATCAAGTTGCATCTACTTCCTCAATCAAAGTAGACAATGTGTATGCAAAAAACAATAGGATAGAAATTGAAATAGTCAATAACAATGCTCTGCCATTTAAAGGTGAAAATGAGGATACTAAATCGGCATGGGAAAAAATCAAAAATGGTGGGAATTCCGAGGAAATTCTACCAGGACTTTATTATAGAGTGAAATTGATGGATGAAAATCAAGTGTTGAAAGGTTCTTTGTTGGCTGATTTTCAAGATGTTGTGTTAGAAAGGAAACTTAATGACAATTTAATATCTTATTATAGTGGTATATATCCTACATTTGCACTTGCCAAAGAACAGATAATTAATATTAAAGAACAGGGGTTCAAACAGGCTGCCATAGTCGCTTTTGATCGATATTATGAAATATTGAGAAGTGATATCAATGTTTCGCTATTAGCAAAATATCCAGATTTAAAGAACTACCTTATAGACTTGAAATAATATGAATAGATTTAAATTCTTTAAAGAGGGAATTAGGAATATAAAAACCGTAGGTACAGTTACACGTAGTTCGAGGTACCTATGTGATAAAATGGTTAATCACAGTAAGATTCACAATGCTAAATGTATTGTTGAATTGGGAGCAGGAGATGGGGTTTTGACCAAACATATATTAGAAAGAATGCCGGATAACTGTCGGTTGTTATCTTTTGAGATCAATGAAAAATTCTTAGATACCCTGAACAAAATTAACGATGATCGATTGATCATTATCGCTGATTCAGCGGAGAAATTGGAAGATTATACGAGGCAGTTCAAGATGGAAGAAGTGGATATAGTATTTTCGGCATTGCCTTTTACCGTTATACCCAAACATATCGCTACTAATATTGTAAGGTTGGCTCAAAAGGTTTTAAGAGCAGATGGGGAATATTTGCAAATTCATTATTCCTTGGTCGCCAAGAAAATGTATAGCGACATTTTCGGTAATGTAAGTGTGTACTTTCAACCGATTAATATTCCACCAGCCTTTGTATTGAAGTCTTTAAAGATTTAACGATATATATATTTTAAAGTATTATGTGCGGTTATTCCAGTACCGCTCTTGCTTGGTAGTGGTAAAGGTATCGGGTTCAAAGAAGTAATCACTTTCTTCGTCTTCGTCCCATTCGTCGCTGTCCTCTTCTCGATTTTTAAACAAATAGGCCACTAATATTCCGACGATGCCACCGAGTAAATGGCTCTCCCAAGACACCCCTGGTTGGTTGGGAAGCACACCGTAAAACATACCACTGTAGAGAAATAATATAATCAGAGACAGGACTATTGATTTGCGATCTCTGTTAAAGATCCCTGCCCAAAAGATAAAGGAAACCATTCCGTATACCACTCCGCTGGCCCCAATATGAAATGCTGGTTTGCCAAATATCCATACCAATAAACCGGTCAAGGTCCAGATGATGGCTAGGGTGGGAAGGGCGATCTTTCTGTAAAAATAAAATATAATAAGTCCCGATACGAAAAAGGGAACACTGTTGTTGATCAAATGCCCCATAGATCCATGGATGAATGGAGAAGCCCAAATGCCCCAAAGTCCTTCAATATGACGAGGCCATACCCCCCAATTAGAAAAATGCAAGCCGCCAAAGATCTCAAGTAATTTGGATACCCACATAATGATGATCATGGATACTGGCCACTGGGCAGCATTTAATAGTTTTTGGGTTGAATTGGTTTCTTCCATTTATAAAAATATTTCATTGGATATCTCTAATACTTCTGGTAAGTATTCTAGTTTAAATTTATTAACTCCTTTGTCCTTGAAATAGTTTAATAAATGTTCGGTAGGCATATTGCCTATTAAATCATTTTGGGCCATAGGGCAGCCTCCATAGCCTTTGATCGCTCCGTCATATCGCAAACAGCCAAATGAGAATGCAGTATCTATTTTTTCTTTCCAATTATCTTGTAAGGTGTGTAAGTGTAAGCCAAATTCGATTTGATTGAAATCACCTTTCATGGTTTGCACGACTTGACCAATGAGGGATGGACTACCCATGCCAATGGTGTCTGATAGAGAGATGATCTTTACGCCAATTGCCTTGAATCGTTCAGCCCAATATACAATGATATCGGGATGCCATAAATCTCCATATGGATTGCCAAAACACATAGAAAAATAAACGACGAGGTCTTTGTTTTTGCGAAGACATAGGTCTTGAATTTCACGGATGCGTTCAAAGGCTTCTTCCCTGGTGGCATGGGTGTTTCGGAGTTGGAAAGTCTCAGATATGGAAAATGGAAAACCCAAATACCTTATTTGAGGGTATTCTACTGCTTCTTTGGCTCCTCGATAATTGGCAATAATGCACAGCAATTCTGTGGAAGTATTGCTCAAGTCCAATCCATTCAAAACCTCTCCAGTATCCCTCATTTGAGGAATGGCTTTGGGAGAAACAAAACTGCCACAATCCAGAGTGTCAAAACCTATTTTGAGTAAGGCATTGATATATCTTATTTTCAACTCCGTTGGGATAAAGGTTTTTATTCCCTGCATGGCATCCCTCGGGCAGTCGATGATCTTGAGGTCATCCAGTGAATTATGGTCTTTGTTCGTCATTACTTAGGTTTGTATTACACCGGTATTAAAGGGTTTGATAGCTGCGTTTTGCGCTACCTTTAAAGCCATTGAAATGTATTCTCTGGTTTGGTCTGGCCGTATAATTTCATCCACCCATAACCGAGCCGCTGCATAATAAGCCGAAGTTTCACGTTCGTATTTTTGTTTGATTTTTTCTAATCGTTCTGCGTGATCGTCTTCGTTGTATTGTTTTTTACTTTCTTCTATTTGCAATAATACCTTAGTGGCTTGACTTCCTCCCATGACGGCTATTTGGGCCGTAGGCCAAGCAAAAATAAATCGTGGGTCATAAGCTTTACCGCACATGGCATAATTGCCAGCTCCGTTTGAATTGCCCAAAATGATAGAGATTTTAGGGACGGTAGAATTGGCTACTGCATTGACCATTTTGGCACCATCTTTAATAATTCCACCGTGTTCGGATCTCGAACCGACCATAAATCCAGTTACATCGTGTAAAAAGACTAGGGGTATTTTTTTCTGATTGCAGTTTAGGATAAAACGAGTGGCCTTGTCCGCAGAATCTGAATAGATAACCCCTCCGATTTGAACTTCTCCTTTTTTGGTCTTTACTATGGCCCGATTGTTCATTACTATGCCTACATGCCATCCATCGACTTTGCCATAGCCACAGATAATGGTTTGGCCATAACCTGCCTTATATTCGGTAAAGGTATTGCGGTCAACAATACAGTCCAATATTTTATATGAATCGTAGGGAAGATTCCTCTGTTCGGGAAAATGTGATAAGATTTCTTGGACAGCTAGGCTAGGGGATTCAGCTTGACTTCTCGCCAAGTGAGACTGATGAACTATCCCCATATTGCCGACGATATCTTTGATTTTGTCTAAGCATTCTTCATCGGTTTCTACTGCGTAATCGGTCACTCCCGATATCTCAGAATGAGTACTGGCACCACCTAGGGTTTCCTGATCTACATTTTCTCCGATGGCGGCTTTTACCAGATAGGGACCAGCCAAGAAAATCGAGCCAGTGCCTTTGACAATGATGGATTCGTCCGACATGATGGGAAGATAAGCTCCTCCTGCAACACAACTTCCCATTATGGCCGAAATTTGCGGTACGCCCATACTGGACAATATGGCATTGTTTCTAAATACCCGACCGAAATGTTCTTTGTCTGGAAAAATTTCATCTTGCATGGGTAAAAATACTCCAGCACTGTCTACTAGGTATACTATAGGAAGCCGATTTTCAATGGCTATTTCTTGAGCTCTTAAATTCTTTTTACAGGTAATGGGAAACCAAGCTCCGGCTTTGACAGTGGCGTCATTGGCTACTACTATGACCTGTCGCTGATTTATATTGCCTATACCTACTATGACCCCTCCAGCTGGACATCCTCCTTCATTTTTGTACATTTCATACCCTGCGAATAAGCCCAATTCATAAAATTCACTATCTGCATCCATTAAATAGTCGATTCGCTCTCTGGCGGTAAGTTTTCCTTTGACATGCTGTTTTTCAATTTTAGCACTTCCTCCTCCTTGATATATGAGATGCTGTTTTTTCAACAAGTCATCTAAAATAATTTGATTCGATGTTGTATTTTTTGTTTTGTCGGTTTCGATCATGAATTAGCAGATTTATCGATATAAGTATAATTCTTCATCACCACGTCTTAACAGAGGTTGACTTCCAATGACAGAAGATGATAACATGAAGTAGAAAATAAACAATAATACTGTAAAAAAGATTGTCTATGTCAAGAAATTAAAAGAAAAATAAGAAGGAGTCTTTCCTAGGTAAATATATATAGAGAGAGCTATAAAAAATATATGCCGTTGTAAACCTGTAAAATGAATCTGTGAAACGGAGAATTGTTAGATGAATTTCTTTCGAAGGAGTTAACAAAAAGCGGTGAGGGCGGGATTCGAACCCGCGGTACCTTACAGTACGTCGGTTTAGCAAACCGGTGGTTTCAGCCACTCACCCACCTCACCTTTCTGTTATATATCGTTGAGATATTTTGAATCTATCTTCTTTCGGCTGGCAAATATAAAATATTTATTTAAAAACTCGCAAAAATTATTTTGAATGAAGGCTCATTGTGATTTTCTTTTCCAAATCATCCACAGTTTCCTTAAATATTTTATCTGTATCCATGAGATCTTTCACGGTTTTGCAGGAATAAATAACCGTACTATGATCTCGACCACCAAAGGTGTCCCCGATGGTTTTTAACGATTTGTTAGTATGTTTTTTTGCAAAATACATTGACAATTGTCGCGCTATTACAATATTTCTTTTTCTCGACTTACTTTGTAAATGATCGGCCTCAATTTTAAAATGACTAGCTACCAATTCCTGAATGCTCTGGATGGTGATTTCCTTGCTCACTTGTTCCACGAATTTTTGAACCACTTCTTTGGTGATTTCGAGGTCGATCTCTCTATTGTTGAGACTGGATTGTGCAATCAATGATACCAATACCCCTTCCAATTCTCTGATATTGTTCTTGACATTGTAACAGATAAATTCCAATACATTGTCCGGTAATTCCAAGCCTTCCGTCAACATTTTGTTGTCCAAAATGGCCATTCGAGTTTCATAGTCTGGAGATTGAAGGTCAGCGGTTAAACCCCATTTAAATCTAGAAATTAATCTTTCTTCCATTCCCTCCAAATCTTTTGGCGGACGATCAGATGTCAATACCAATTGTTTGCCGTCTTGGTGCAATTGATTGAAGATATGGAAGAAAATATCCATGGTCTTGGTCTTATTGGCAAAAAACTGAATGTCGTCTACGATAAGTATGTCCAATTGGTGATAAAAATTGAGCAAATCATCGATCTCCCCATTTTTGATGGCGTGAACAATCTGATTGGTGAATTTTTCTGAAGAAACATAGAGAATTTGTTTCTGGTCATTTTCTTTTAGCGCTTGGTTTCCTATAGCGTGAGCGAGGTGGGTTTTTCCCAAACCTACATCACCGTATATCACCAAGGGGTTGAAAGCGGTTCCACCTGGTTTTTTAGATATTGCCATCCCTGCATTTCGCGCCAATCGATTGCAATCGCCTTCCACGTAATTGTCGAAATGGTACTGTGCATTGAGATTGGGATCAATCTTCAATTTTTTAATACCTGGAAATACAAAAGGGTTTTTAATATTGGTTTTTTCAGTATCCAATTGCTGCTTATCTATTTTCACCGCATTGGAATCGTCTTGTTTTGTTTTTAAGATTCGATAATTGAGTCCAGCACTATTGCCTATTACTTCCAATAGGGCTTTCTTCATTAAATGAACGTAGTGTTCTTCTATCCACTCGTAGAAAAAATTATTGGGCACTTGTATGGTCAATATTTTTTTATCAAACCGCACAGGCTCTATTGGCTCAAACCACGTCTTATAGGCTTGAGGGTTAATCTCTGTTTTTATTATTTGTAGGCATTTATCCCAGATGTTTCTGCCATCATTTACCATGTACTATTAACTTTGTCGATTAATAAAATCCTAAATTTCCAGTGCGAGGAAACAAATTCAGTTTATTGGGCTACGAATTTTCAAAAAAAAAATTCGTAAATGGAATGATTTCGTACAAAAGATCAGAATATTTTCATATTAAATAAACATAGAATATGTTTTTAATGAAATAATATAACGACGATTTTTATAATGCCGTATGTTATTCTGTTTTCATATTTTCATTTATAAATATAATATTCCTCAAATGGATAATAAAACTTTCGTTAAAGAACTTTTAAATTTTTACAGTCGTAGCATTTTTTCGATTTGCTTTTCTCTAAAAATAAGTCAATTCTTCCCAGTAAAATACCGGCCCATCCCGCTTGATTGATAATGACATCTTCCTCCTTGCGATTTTTTACAAGAATGGGTTCCACCAGAAAGGTATGTGTATGTCCGCCTAAAATCAAGTCAATGTTTTCCGTATGTTCCGCTAGTTTTAAATCGTCAATTTTTGAATTATCATATTTAAATCCCAAATGGGATAAACAGATGACTACATCACAGTCTTCATCGTGTTTCAATCGCTTTGCAGTTTGATTGGCAACGGTGATAGGATCTGTATAAATAGTGTTTCCGTATAACTGTTGGGGCACTAATCCCTCCAGTTGTATCCCCAGTCCGAATATACCAATTTTTATGCCACCTTTTCGTTTTATAACATATGGTAAAATTTTATTATTTAACATAGTGTCGCTAAAGTCGTAATTGGACGAAACAAAATCGAAGTTGGCATGAGGCAATTGTTTGTCGAAGCCTTCCAAACCCAAATCGAAGTCGTGATTCCCTATTGTTGCCACGTCATATTCCATGGCCGACATTAATTTTATTTCCAATTCTCCTTTGAAAAGATTGAAGTAGGGGGTGCCCTGAAAAATATCTCCACTATCGAGTAATAAGACATTTTTTTCTTTAGATCTAATCTGTTGGATCAATGCTGCTCTCTTGGCTGCTCCTCCAGCATTGGCATTTCTACTGCCATCGTCGGGAAAGGGATCTATTCGAGAATGGACATCATTGGTGTGCAAGATGGTTAGTTTGATCCAATCTGTTTTTCTGGCCAATATATCGTGAGCAAAGGGGTTCATGGTCAGTGAAAGACTTGCCAAAGAGGACCATTTAATAAATTTTCTTCTCAGCATGATTATGGATTTACTTTTTTAATTCGTCCTTCTAATTCAGCACTTACAACGCCGTGTTTTTTGGCTATTTCAATAAACGCGTCTCTCAAATACACTCCGGTATTGTTATAGGGAAGGTCTTTGAGAAAGGAAAGATTACTCCCTCCATTGGCCAAATAATCGCTTAGACCTATGCGGTAATTACGCCCCTCATCTATGGCTTGCCCATTCAGTGTCGCAGATTGTATTTGTCCATCGGCAATGGTCATTGACAGTTGTTTGCTTACTGGCCATCCGTCATTGGAAGCGATGACTTCGAGTAATTGTAATAGGGTGGAGCCATCTATTTCCATGGTCACTAAATAATTGTCAAAGGGCATCAGCTCATAAATTTGACCGACCTTTAGATCTCCTGCGGCCAATCTTGTAATGCGAATACCGAAGTAATTGCAAATGGATAGATCCATGGTTTCTCCCGTATTGGTCTCGATATATTCATCCATGGCATCGGCCACCCAATTGCCTATGGTAGATTCTACATTTTGTCTGGTCATGATAGTCGGTACTGTGGCTATTACAGTATTCATCTCCCTCTCTTCCTCTATGCGGTAGGGTTCGATAATATCATTTATGGCCTTTACTTCATCGCCTTCTATTTCGGTTTCGGCAACATTGTATCTTTCAAAATGTGCTTGACTTAAATGTGCATAAGGCTTACATCCGCTGAGCAATAGCGCCAAACAGAAGATGGTAAAGGTGAAAAACTTAGAATACTTCATTGTTGCTAGTTATATCAAATGAGCTACTTCCGTCCGTATTGCAGCAGTCGCTGTATCGAGTGGATTAAATGTTCTTTGACCTAGTTTGTCCATTAATGCATGGATAAACACCTGCTCCGATTGATAAGTTTCCAAATCTTGGTTCAATTCATCCAATGTTTGAATGGCATCGTCCTTGGCAATGGAGATAATCTCCCATAATTTATTGGATACATACAACTGTTGGGTAATGTTGTGTTCGTATTCCAATTGAATATCCATTTTCATGTTTTGAATCAGGCTTGAAGTGTTGTTTGCATCGGGAAGACACCTTCTGATCACATTGGGGAACTGAATACGCTCAGTAAAAAGAGCCAATCTTTCATAAGCCTGAAGTTTTCGCTGTAACATGGTTTCCGACAGAGGATTGGTTTGATTGGTCAGGATCATTCGTTCAAAATGATCCATTTTCTGTTGAATAAATTTAAACAAAAACCATAAGGTGATTACGGTTACAAATAAACAGAGCGCAAAAAAGATATATGTAGGTATAAAATTATTCATAGCGAAAAATAAACTTTTCTTTTTTACTTTGTGTTAAATTAGGGAATATTATTTTAATCGCCAAGAATTGAAGAATGTCGTATGAAAGAAGTAAAAACTGCCAGTACTATTGAGCCAATAATTTTAACTGATGGAGCAGTAAAAGAATTAATAAAAATTAGGGAACAAGAATCTATTCCCAATGATTATGCTTTGCGTATTGGGGTGAAAGGTGGAGGTTGTTCTGGTTTTTCATATATTTTAGGATTTGATGAATTGAAAGAGAACGATAAAAAATATACCATCAATGGTCTTGAAGTAATTATAGATAAAGCCCATGCGATTTATCTGCTGGGTATTGAGATCGATTTTGAGAATGGTTTAAATAACAGAGGGTTTTCTTTCAACAACCCCAACGCATCGGATACTTGTGGTTGTGGAACCTCTTTCGCAACATAAATTATAGGAATTTTCAACTATTTTTCCGCGTTGTTATCAACAGAATATTTAGTAGTGAAATATTTGCTGAATTGAACTGTATTGTATTTTAATCAACGATAAATTCCCCCTCGTTCAATAAGTCTTATTGAATGAGGGGTCGGCTTGAAGGAATGAAATATTGCGGTTGAAGGATTTAAATTCAACCCTCATATTCTTATAGGCATATGGTGAAACTCGCACTATCCATATGTCCCATTATCGGGGGATTGAGTTTGTGAATTGTCAATTGAAGGGATTGAATAATAGGGAAGGATTTCAAGAGGGTTTGCCCTAAATCGTATCCCACGGTTTCAATCAGTTTCTTGGGTTTTGCCATTTCTTCTTTGCAAACAGCATATATGGCTTCGTAATCTACGGTATCCTCTAAAGCATCTTTTTCAATGGCAGATTGAATGTCGTATTCAAATTCGCAATCGATTTTGTATTCACCTCCTATTTTCTGTTCTTCTGCATAATATCCGTGAAATGCTTTAAAATGCATGCCCTTTAATGTAATTTTACTTCTCATAATAAGTCGGTAGTTGTATAAATTTTGGTATTATTGAAGAATAATACCATATGCATTTTTATGATGTCGGTTAATATTTTGAGTATATGAGAAGTTTGACGAGGCCACGACTGAATATAACTGAATGAAGTCACATAGGATGAGGGCACCAATGCCACCGCGTATGGGGTGGGAGAGGAAAGAGCCATTGACCTTAAATCGGTCAATGATATGACTGAATATAGTAGGAAGTACCAAAGGTCGTAAATCGACCTTTGATGAAGGAACCGGAGTCACTACGCTCCGGGTGGGTAGGTGTCCGAGTTTTGAGAGGGGTGGCAGCACAGCCTTAGCTGCGTCGTGAAAGAATATAGTTGCCTCTTGGCAACCCGAAAGACTTAATGTCTTTCGGATGAGTGAAGCCATGCACTCTGTGGCATGACGACGCATCATTATATTAGGTTGAATTATTGCTATCATAAACAAAATAATAAACTTCAAATAAATCGAAATATAACCGTCAATTATAAATTCATCTGGTATAAATTCTAAGTTTAGCGTGAAATTTTTCGCAAAGTAATGAGAAAAAATAGTAATCATAGGGATTATTTTGGACTAGAATCCAAATTATCTGACGCAGATCGAGAGATTCAGCAGTCGATTAGGCAATGGGTGGATCAGAGAATTTTACCTGAGATAGAAACTCATGCCCAAAACCACAGTATGGACATAAGATGGATGACAGAATTGGCAGAACTGGGCTGTTTTGGAGGTCAACTGTCCAAGGAGAAGTCTGGGCGTGACTGGTCATATCTCACATATGGATTGGCCATGCAAGAATTGGAAAGAGGGGATTCGGGATTAAGGACAATGGCGTCAGTTCAAGGTGGATTGGTCATGTATCCCATTGCCGAATTTGGAAGTGAAGAACAACAGCAAAAATATTTGTCTAAACTGGCTACTGGTCAATGTATAGGGTGTTTTGGGATGACAGAAAGTCGTCATGGCAGCAATCCCAAGGGTATGGAAACAAGACTTGTCGCGAAGGACGATTATTTTTTGTTGCGTGGAGACAAAGCATGGATTACCAATGCAAGCATTGCAGATATTGGAATCATATGGGCTAAGAATGAGGAGGATCATATTGTGGCCGTGTTGCTAGATATGAAAAAGAATGGGGTGTCGGTGAAGACCATCGACGATAAGTGGTCATTGAGGGCTTCCATTACCAGTCATATATTAATGGACGATGTGAGAATAGAAGCATCAGATATATTGCCTCATGCCCGCGGTTTGAGGTCGGCGTTGACCTGCCTTAATAAAGCCCGTTTTGGCATTGCCTGGGGAGCTGTAGGAGCGGCTTTGGCCTGTTGTGATACAGCGATGGACTACGCCTGTAATCGAGAGCAATTTGGAAAACCTTTGGCCCAATTTCAGATGGTTCAAAAAAAATTAGCTGAGACGGTTACGGCTATAGCTCAGGCTCAGTTAATGAATTATCGCCTCGCAGAGTTGGCCGACAATGGCCAGGTGACTGCCGGACAGATATCCATGGCCA
Source organism: Membranihabitans marinus (assembly GCF_021729155.1). Classification (GTDB taxonomy): domain Bacteria; phylum Bacteroidota; class Bacteroidia; order Chitinophagales; family Saprospiraceae; genus Membranihabitans; species Membranihabitans marinus. The sequence goes on from NZ_JAJQYA010000003.1 coordinate 210,790, forward strand.
AGAGGGCCAATGTCGAAATGGCCTTAAATACTGCGCGTACTTGTAGACAGATATTGGGAGCAGAGGGATTGAGGTCTTCTTATCCCATCATGAGACATTTAATGAATCTGGAAACATTAGTAACCTATGAGGGAAGTCACGATATTCATTTACTGATTACGGGGCAAGAAATCACGGGATACAACGCATTCACTTAATAAAGATCAAGCTATTATGGGAAACTTTAATGCCAGCCAACTAAAAAAAATGCAAGCTATTTTCGAAGAATTGTCCTATCAGGTAAGATATGGAAAAGGGCAATTCAAGGCGGGATATTGCATATTGAAAGATAAGAAGGTCATAGTGGTCAATAAATACTACGATATCGATGGGAAAATGGAGACTTTGTTAGAAATTATGGAAAATATTCCCGAACCTAAAGAAATATTGCTTTCTGACAAATCTATGCGCTATCTTCAAAAATTATATCATAAAATAACAGAAATAAAAGGTTGAAAGTTACAATACTAGGGAGTGGAACCTCTCAAGGAATACCAGTCATTGGGTGTGAATGCGCGGTTTGTAAGTCATCTGACCACCGCGACAAGCGATTGCGAACGAGTATATTGATTCAAGAAAATGGAGTAAATCTAGTGGTAGATATTGGCCCGGATTTTAGAACTCAGATGTTGGCAAGTTTTCCGGGAAAACTTCAAGGTATTTTGTTGACGCACGAACACAATGATCATACGGCGGGATTGGATGATGTAAGACCTTTTAATTTTTTGTTCCGAAAAGATGTGACATTATATGGAATGAATAGGGTTCTTAAGGATTTGAAACATCGGTTTGCCTATGTTTTTTCCCGTAATCAATACCCGGGAATTCCGCGATTGAAGTTGAGAAAAATTGAACCATGGGATGATTTTAAAATTAAGGGAGTTAAAATATTACCCCTACCTGTTCACCATGGAAATTTGGAGATTTTAGGTTTTAGAATCGATGATTTTTGCTATTTGACAGATGTGAAGACTATTGATGAATCCGTCATCCATGAATTAAGGGGAATAGAGGTTTTGGTATTAAGTGCTCTTCACCGTAAGCCCCATCATTCTCATTTAAATTTAAAGGAGGCTGTAGCATTAATTGAACAAATTCAACCTCGGAATGCCTATTTAACACATCTCAGTCATAATATGGGATTGCATCGTGAAGTAGAGTTTGAATTGCCTCAGAATGTTAAATTGGCATATGATGGTTTAATTCTAGAAATTTGAGTTTATTTTCTCATTTTTTTTCTGCATATTGTTAATGCGATGAGAAGACATATACTTAATTCCATATTATATATTTTTTTGATCCTGTATAGCAGTGCTATTTTGGGGCAGCAACTGCCTCAATTATCATCCGGTCATTGGGATAAATATGTCTATAATCCTGCCTATGCAGGAAGTACCGGAGTGACTCAGTTTTCAGGGCATTTTCGATCACAATGGCAAAGTATAGACGGACAACCTACCACTCAGGTATTGACTTTTAGCACTCCTGTTGATGTCATCAATAGTGGTGTAGGCTTGGTCATTTTGGGGGATCAAATAGGAAATGTAAAACGACAAAATATTTTATTGTCTTATAATTATATGTTGGATTTGCCCTTTGGTTTTTTGTCTATGGGCTTGTCTGCTGGCATGGATAGAACCTCTTTTTTAGGCAACGATTGGCGGGCTCCAGAAGGGGAGTACAACAATTTGGGAGGGAATCACAATGACCCCATCCTCAGTGAAGATCGCATTTCTGGTCTTGCCCCTCAAATTAACGGGGGATTGTTTTTTTCTAATGATTTTTTTGAAGTAGGAGTGAGTTTACAAAATATAAGTCCATTCGCCTATGGATTTGGGAATCAATTGGGAGATATTACTTACAAACAAGGACGTAGCTATATTTTTCAGGGCAGTTATTTCTACGAATACAATGATGAAATACTATTGGTTCCCTCGGTGTTGGTGAAAAAAAGTCCAAATTATTTACAAACTGAAATTGGGTTAGGAGGAGATTATCGCGGTATATTCAAAGGTGGTTTGTACTTGCGTGGATACAATAATATGTCTATTGATGCTGCTATCATTCAAATTGGGTATCAGTTTATTAAAAATACATACGTTTATTATTCCTTCGACCTCGGTTTGTCCAAACTGAGAACGGTACACGACAATTCTCATGAAATAAGCTTGCGTTACATCATTGATGAACCGTTGTTTAAAATTCAGCGAGAGAAGGTTATATACAATCCTAGATTTTTGGATTGATATATTTATAAAAATAATACTATACTGTTTGGTCTTTATCTAGATAGCGTTATATTTTTATTTTATCCTTCAAATACTGGTCTATTTTCAAGTTATATATTAATATTGTGAGGATTTTAATAATTTGATGGTTTTGGGTAAGCTGTTGTGTATCAAATTGAAAAATTAACATTTTGAGGTTTTTTGATTGAATGGAAAAAAAATAGTCTTCAATCAAAGAATGTGAAAAATAAAGAACAAAATAGCTGCGTTTAAAGTAAGTCAAAGTATAAACTGATAAAATGTTGTTATGATAATTCAGAACTGGAATTATATTTGCAACTGAAAGAAATAAATTAATTAGGAATGGTAATGCAATTCAGAGGTATAATTTTTATAGGGCTAGCAATAACACTGTTGACTTCCTGTGGTAGAAATAATAATACGGGAGATTTAGTAGGAGTAGAAGATAGACCTTCTTGGAAAAATGATATCAATCCATACGGAATGGTTAATATTCCATCTGGGACCTTTATGATGGGACCCAGTGATCAAGACATAAGCTTTAGTTATGTTCAACGACCTAAAGCCATATCCATTCAGGGTTTTTACATGGATGAGACTGAAATCTCTAATAACGAGTACCGTCAGTTTGTACATTGGGTTCGCGATAGTATTGCCCACCTTATAATGGGAGATGTATTTACCGACGATTATGGCAACGAGAAGATCGATTGGTCTTATGAGTTGGATTATCGAGACGAGACCTTAGATGAAATGTTTTATCAAGGCAATGACATGGTTGATGGTCGAAGAGAAATAGATGTTAGAAAATTGAATTTTCAATGGGAAAGATACAATCTAAGAGCAGCAGCTTTGGACAAAGGAAAATCACCTCGAAGTGATTTTGTCGAAAAATTTCAAATAAATGTCTATCCCGATACTTTAGCGTGGATTAGAGACTTTGCTTATTCATTCAATGAGCCAATGTCTAGAAATTATTTCTCTCATGCCGCCTATGACAATTATCCTGTAGTTGGTGTGAATTGGCACCAGGCCCAAGCTTTTTGCAATTGGAGAACTAAAATATGGAATGCTCAAAAAGAACAACAAATTGGCAACGACGGATTCAGATTGCCGACAGAAGCAGAGTGGGAATATGCCTCTAGAGGAGGTCATGAATTGGTACCATACCCGTGGGGTGCTTATAGTTTGAGAAATGCAAAAGGTTGTTTGTTGGCCAACTTTAAGCCGGGTAGAGGTAACTATCCAGAAGATGGTGGACAATGGACGGTAGCCGTCGACAAATACGATCCCAATGACTTCGGTCTGTACAATATGGCAGGAAATGTTTCAGAATGGACAAGTTCTGCTTACCACGAAAACAGTTATGCCTTTTTACACGATTTAAATCCTGATTTCAAATACGATGCTACAGATGAAGATCCCGATGCCTTCAAAAGAAAGGTGATCAGAGGTGGATCTTGGAAGGATGTAGGTTACTTTTTGAGAACAGGTGTTAGAGACTGGCAATACCAAGATACGGCAACTTCGTATCTAGGATTTAGATGTGCCCTTACTTTTCAAGGTCGTTCGATCAACGATCGATATTAATCTACTCACTACCTACAGATGACATTAATATTTGTCCCGAAGAAATCTTTTTCGCTGATCTATACAAGAATCAGTCTATAAATTGCGTTCAGAATTTTAGTTACATATAAATCAAATATTTTAACAATGAATTTTTACAAAAAGACCTGGTTTAAATATCTCAAAAATTTTATTATTGGATTTGGTGCAGCATTGGTAATGATGGGTGCATTGGGTAAGATTAACTCTTATTCTTGGGGTGGTCCTGCGATTACCATTGGATTGGTAACAGAGGCTATTTTGTTTTTGATGTTGGGTATTTTACCTCCAGAAAAAAGTTATTATTGGGAAAATCTATATCCGGGTTTGGATAAAGCCAATGCCAATATAGAACCATTGACCAACGGAGTAGTGTCCAACGGAAATCAAGGAAAATCATTGGATAGTACTTTTGTTGAAAATCATTTAGACGGAATGTTGAATGAATTGAGAACCATGTCCAAAAGCATGAGTTCATTGAAAGCATTGCAAGAAGTTGATTTCTCTCAGACAGGAGACCAGCTTAAGACAATGAATAGTTTTTATGGCAAGTTGAATACGGCCATGAAACAATTGGAAGGAAGTGTGGAAGACGCCAAACAATACAAAGAAAATATGGCTGTCTTGAATCAAAAATTGAATTCACTGAATACCGTATATGGCAATATGTTGAATGCCATGAATGTTAAGTAGTAACTAATTGATTAATAAATAAGAAGATAAATTTAGCGTATGTCAATACCTAAGGAACCGCGGCAGCTGATGATCAATATCATGTATTTGGTATTGACGGCAATGCTCGCGTTGAACGTATCTGCAGAGATTTTTAATGCCTTTAAAGTGGTGGATAAAGGTTTGAAAAAATCCAATGATATCTTGGATGTAAATAATTCTCACCTTCCTCCGGAAATTGCAAAATTAGCTCGTAAAAAAGATGAATTGGCAGTTTACGCTGAAAGAACCAAACCAGTTCAAGAAATATCTAAGGAGTTTTCTACTTATGTCGATGAAATCGTCGATCATATGATAGAAGAGACTGGAGGATATTTGGAAGATGGTAGTCTAAAGGGATATAAAAACAAAGATATTACCACTAGATTTCTTGTCAACGAAGGCAAAGGAGATGAGTTGGAGCAAAAAATAGCAGGATTAGAAGAGCAATTTTTGCAATTTATCGATCCGGAAGACAGGGAAAGATTAGCCGGTGAGATCAACTTGGAAATCGATGAGAGTTGGAAGGAAACAGAAAAAATGAGTTGGGCTGATTTCAACTTTAGACAAATGCCTTTATTGGCTACTTTGCCCATCTTTTCTAAGATAAAAAATGATGTTAAGAGTGCAGAAGCTACTGTTCTCAATTACCTAATGAATAAGGTAGGGGGAGAAGATATCGTCTTTGATAAGTTCCAAGTTGTCATGCAGGCCAAGAAAGGCTACGTGATCAAAGGAGAACCTTTTGAAGCCGACTTCTTTTTGAGTTCTTCAGCATCTGCAAACACCAATACCAAAATTGATGTTGCTGTTAATGGGCAAAATTTGCCGGTAAATGATGGTGTAGCTACTTTCAGATCCAATACTTCAAGTACTGGTGTGAAGGATATCAACGCCAGCATTACAGTGACCAACCCCATTACTGGTGAAAAAACTACCTATAGTAATTCGTTTACTTATGAAGTGGGCGAAAGATCTGCTAGTGTATCGGCTGATAAGATGAACGTACTTTATGTTGGAGTGGACAATCCTTTGTCTATTACTGCATCAGGTATATCTTCCAACGATCTTAAGGTTGCTGGATCTGGTTCGGGCATCAAACTGGCTAAAACAGCTGTAGGTAAATACAATGCTACTGTTTCGGCTCAAGGCGGTGCTAAGATTGTGTTGAGCGGAGGTGGATTGGCACCGACAACTTATGAATTTAGAACAAAACTTATACCTGATCCAATCGCTACATTATCTGGTGTACCAGGGGGTAAGATGGGTAATGGTACCTTTAAAGTGCAACGGGGTTTGATCCCGGAATTGAAGAACTTTGATTTCGATGCTCGTTGCAATGTATTGTCGTTTTCTCTTTTGAGATCACCTAGACCAGGAACAGGTGATGCTGCTATCGTCAACAATAACGGTAGTGCATACGAGAGTGGTACGAGTAGCTTGGTATCAAAAGCTTCTCCTGGTGATATTTACTTGTATGAAAATATTCGGGTAAAATGTCCGGGTTGGCCTGCTGGTAAAGTCATTGGAGATGTTATCTTTAAGATTCAATAATAACTTATATTGAAGTATATGAAATATTTAATATTTTTTCTAGCCATTTGTTTTCATCTACCTGTCTATGGACAGATAGCTGAAGAGATCATTACTGAATCGACCATCACCGGTGCCGAGCCACAAGGCAGTCTATCTAATAGTGGTTCTTTTATTACTCCAGTAAACGGAGTAACCGATGGTGATTTGATGAAGGAGAGAATGGTATTAGACTATGTGCCGATCCAAGAAAGAGATGTGTTTTGGTCCAAATTCATATGGGGAGTTATTGATGTACGTGAAAAAATTAATCAGCCTTTTGTATCGCCTTCAGCACCATTCTTTGGATTGTTAGTGGAAGGTATTCAAAGTGGAGAAATCGTTGCCTACATGGGGGATTCTGATGATTTTTCTAGTCCTATTGCCGTAGAAGATGTCAATAAATTGTTGTATAAAATTGACACCGCTTTTGTAACCAATCCAGCAACCTTGGAATTGGAAGCGGTAATTACCAAAAACGATACCGACTACGGAACTATCCGAAAGTTTAGAACTAAGGAGATATGGTATTTCGATAAACTTCATTCTAGAATGAGAGTTCGAATATTGGGTATTTCTCCGATTCAAGATAAAGTAGACGAAAACGGTGCTTACAATTTTGAATTACCGATGTTCTGGATTTATTGGCCACAAGCTCGTCAGTTTTTTGCCAGTAAGAAAGTGTATTTACCGGGTAATGATGCGACTATTCTTTCTTGGGATGATTATATGGAAATGAGATACTTTAATTATTATATTATTAAAGAATCCAATGTAAGAGATTATAGATTGTCTGATTTTCCATCTATGACCGGTGATGATAGAGAAGCTAAGATTAAGCGCTTGATGCAGTCTAAGAAGATAAAAGAAGATATATTCAATTATGAAAACGATATGTGGTCTTACTAATTAGTTTAATCACATTTTGAGATAAGATATTCAAAGCATCCAAGATAAGTTCTTGGATGCTTTTTTTTGTATCCTAAGTCTTCAATAAAAGTCTGAGGACTATGACCGATAACATAATAAAGTTGATGGTACATTATTCATTCATATTACAGACATTTGAATTCTTGATAACAAATAAAAAAGCCCTGTAAGGGCGAAATATGCCAGGGCAGGATGAAGTCCTGTCGTAATTTTGGTGCATTCACGGCTCGGCAGAGTGGCAAGCCCACCCGAAACACGGAGGTTTCGGTTCCTTCAATACAATTATATTATTGATGTAAAATGTTATATAAGACATAGCATTTTAAATACTGTGTCGTCACAGCGCAGTGGCTGGCTACCCACGACTCGGAGGTCCACCCACCCGAAACACGGTGGTTTCGGTTCCTTCATCCGATGGATATTTAATCCATCGGGTTGTCCAACAGGACAACTTCATTCAGTCATCATCATCCAATCCACATTAAGTGAATTGTGGGTACTTCGTACTGCATTTGGTCTTTCTCGCCAGAGACCGATTAACGGTCTACGATGCTTTGCATTTTGGTCGTTCACTCCACGATACAGTGGTCCACCCACCCGAGGTGCAGTGGCCTACCCACCCACGACACGGTGGTCTCGGTTCTTTCATCCTGGCATACCCATCCGGAGCACAGTGGCTCCGGTTCCCTCTCCGTAGGTCGATTTACGACCTTCGGTGCTTCGCACTTCGCTCGGTCATATTTAGGACATCGGGTTGCCCTTTGGGCAACTACATTCAGTCATCCTAGACAATTCCCCTCCTTTGGAGGGGTGTCAGTTTACTGACGGGGTGGTATGGAAATTCAGTAATAAATATTAAAATTTATTTTATTTCAATCGAACCACCCCGTCTGACGAGTCAGACAACCCTCCAACGGAGGGGAATTTCTCTGTCGAATTTTATGCAGTGTCGTCGCACCACAGTGGCTGGCCACCCATCCGAGGTACAGAGACCTCGGTTCCTTCACCCAATCGACATTTAGTCGATTGAATACTATCTTATCAAAGCTCACATAGTTTGTGAATATTAATTGGTACTAGGCACTAACAATTTATATGTTTTCCCCGAAGGTACCGACAGTCTTGAAGACAGTAACCATGGATTAAAGACTTTAAGGTTGCGATAAGTCATTCCGTGCTCATGGGCAAAATCGGCCAAGTTAGAAATGGATTTATCGACTTCAACTACTTTCATATTGTCTATAGGAGCATATCTTTCTTCTTCAGGGATATCAAAACCAAACCTTTCTGGGGTTTTAAGTATTTCCTTGAGTGCCAATACTCGAAATACATAGCGATTGGTTTCTGACCCAAAATTCATGTTGTAATAGTCGGTTTCTTTTTGAGCGATGGTTTCTTTTTTGAAATTGCCTTCTCCGATGTTGTATGCTCCAGCTGCATTGGTCCAAGTCTTAAATTTTCTTTTATAGTCTAGAATCAATTTACAAGCTGCCTCTGTGGCTTTTTCTACATTGTATCTTTCATCGATTTCTGCATTGATGGTTAGACCGAAAGATCGTGCAACACTGGGCATGATTTGCCAGAAACCACGTGCTCCCGCCGGGGATCTCACATTGTCTAAGCTTGATTCAGCTACTGCTACATATAAAAAGTCATGGGGTACTTCGTATTCAGTAAGTATTTTTTTCATCATCGGGAAGTATCGTGAACTTCTTTTTATGTTGAGGATGGTACTACTGTGATAGTATGAGTTGACCGTCAATTCTCGTTCTAGTCTTTCTCTAACGTCTTCGATTTCGACAGGTACCTTTTCACCGGCGAAATCAAATTCATCGTTGATGGATATCGTTTTGATATGTTGTGGCAGTGCGTCTTCATGGAGTTTTACGGTGACACTTGAATCTGCATTTGAAGTAATAGGCTGTGTATTTTCCTCGGTTGCAGTAGTTGGAATTACTAATTTTAAAAGGATAGCAATGGCAAAAACCATAGTGCCGTAGAATAATATTGGCTTATTGGAATTCATAATATTTATGTGTTTATTTGGGTCCGTAAAACAAATTTATAACGCAGGGATATATAATACAAAAATAATTCCAATTATCAAGATCATCTGGGTTTTTTATAAATAGGTACGGTAGAGCAGGGCTCTCCAAAAAGTATAGATTTGGCGACAGGTCTCAATTTGACTGTCATAGCCATATATGCGGAGGCGGGAACGGGATATTTGCTACAGCCCTTAATGACTACAGGTAAGTCTTGATAGGGACTGACATCAAATTCTTCTATTCTCTGGGCGTATATTTGGGTCAGTGCAGAGGTTACATCTCCGTAATATATCTGGTTAGTGAATGGTTGGAGATAGCTTCCGATTAACATATAGGCCCACAGGGGGATAATGGCATCGGAGGAACAATAAATAGTTACCATTTTATCTTCATAGATCGACCAGTCTGTATCTTTGAGTTGATCTCTAAAATCTTGTTCTTTTAAGATGATTTCTTTAAACAGATAGGGTTTAATATCCAATTCTATAAGTTGATCAACCGGATATAACTTTTCTAGATTAATTGTTTTTAGAGAACTATTAGCAACTCGATTGATTAATTTTTTTTCCATTTCTATTAGGTCATTAGTTTTTACTTATATTTTTAACGGCTTCTGTGGCTATCTCGTCATTTTCACCGATACTCTGTCGATCTTTGTTTTCAAAATCTTTTAATTTTGGAAGGTCGTCCATAGATTTCAATCCAAAATAGTCCATAAACTTGTCACTGGTACCATAGAGAAGGGCTTTTCCTATTTTTTCGCTTCTACCAGTTATGGTGATGAGTTCTTTTTCGAGTAGTTTCTGTACAGTATAATCACAATTGACACCTCTAATTTGTTCAATTTCTGATTTGGCTATCGGTTGTTTATAGGCGATAATAGAAAGAGTCTCCAAAGCTGAATTCGACAATTTTTTAGAATTTACTTGCTTAATATAAGAAGCAATGGTAGGCTGATATTGGCCTTTTGTCATAAAGCGAAATCCGTCATTCATTTCCACTATTTCAAAACTGTATTGTCCTTGAGCATATTTGGCGATTAAAATATCTAGGATGTTACTTATATCGGCATCATTGGGCCTTTGGCCTTCTAATTTTTCTAAACAATCACCTATTTCATCTAGGGAAATAGCTGGATTCGCAATAAATATTAAGGATTCTACTTGAAGGGTTAGATTTTTCATAAACCGCTATCTTTATTAGATTCGTACAAAGATAAGCTATCTATTTCAGTAAAAATAATACCGTGATTTAAATTAAGTAGGAGGGAGGATGGCACTGGAATTAAATAAAAAAAGGGTACTGAAAAAATCAGTACCCAGATTAACCCCAAAAAAACTTAATGAAAACAATTCACAAAATATTAAAATAAGAGGCATATTTTGTGGTTGATTTCCGTTGAAATCTACACATTAGACGTTCATTCTATAGAAAGTCACATTTTTATTTAAAAAATTTTACCTTCGAAGAATGTATCCTCTGCATATGCAATAAATATACGTAATATCGAGAATATGTCCAAAGAAAAACTTGTTTTTTTATGTACTAACTGTGGTTTTGATTCCCCAAAATGGGAAGGGAAATGTCCTTCATGTAAAGAATGGAATACAATGAAGGAATATAAGGTGCCCAAAGGAAAGGAGAAACAAAAAGATTCTATCCTATACGGCAATGTCAACCAACCTATTCAATTGGAATCCGTAAGTATTGAAAACAGGAAGAGAATCGTCGTTCAAGACAGCGAACTCAATCGTTGCTTAGGAGGGGGAATGGTCGAAGGGGGAATAATTCTTTTGGCTGGAGAACCCGGAATTGGTAAATCGACGCTATTACTCCAAACCGCGGCCAATATTCCCGGCAAAGTATTGTATATATCGGGGGAAGAAAGCGCTGAGCAAATTAAGATGAGGGCGATTAGGATGAAGGCCAGCAAACAAGATCTATGGTTGTTAAGTGAGGTAGAGCTGTCTAAGATCAAACAACAGATTACATCGGTGGAACCCAAGGTGGTGATTCTCGATTCTATTCAAACCACCTTTAATCCTCATTTAGATGGTGAGCCAGGTAATATTTCCCAATTGAGAAACTGTACCATGGAGTTGCAGCGCATGGCCAAGGAATTTCATTTTACCCTATTCATCATTGGTCATGTTACCAAGGAAGGTAGCATAGCCGGTCCCAAAATCTTGGAACATATAGTAGATACTGTACTTTATTTTGAAGGCGATAAGCAGTACAATTATAGATTGCTTAGGGTAAACAAGAATCGATTCGGAAGTACGGATGAAATAGGCATCTATCAAATGGATGGAAAGGGGTTACAAGTGGTCGAAGATCCTTCTAAGTTATTTATGTCGCAGTCCAATGCCGATCTAAGTGGATGTAGTACGGCCATTACTATAGAAGGCGGTAGGCCGATTATGGTAGAAGTCCAAGCATTGGTTACTCCCACGGTATATGCTGCTCCTCAGCGTTCGGCTACTGGTTTTGATTTGAGGAGACTATCGATGCTCATTGCCGTTTTGGAAAAACGATGTGGATTTCCATTGGGCAAATGTGATGTTTTTGTCAATATCGCCGGGGGAATAAAGGTCAACGATCCAGGAATCGATGTGGCTGTAATTATCGCATTGATGAGTTCGTTTAGGGATTATTCTGTCAGCAAGAAAATTTGTTTTGCGGCTGAAATAGGGCTGACTGGCGAGCTGCGATCTATTCATCGATTTGAACAAAGGGTGAAAGAAGCGGATAGACTCCAATTCGAACAGATTATATGTTCCGACAACAACGGCAATATAGCTGATAATGGATCCGGAATAGTCATTACACCGGTGGCTACAGTTCAAGAATTATTGGAATATCTGTTTCAATAAAATAAAATAGACCAAAAAACTGTTGCATACTTTGATGTTAGATAATTATTTCAGTGGAATTTCACTGACATATAACGTATAATTTTATATCTTCGGATGTGCACAAAATTTTAAAGTTTTATTTATATGCCTAAAACAAATAGGTCGAAAAAGGAAATAATATTTGAAAAAGAATTATTGCCCAATGTCGACTCCTTACATACTTTCGCCTATCATTTGGCATTTAATGAAGACGATGCCAAAGATTTGGTTCAAGAAACCTTTATGAAAGCCTTTAAGGCTTTAGATTCCTACGAACCCGGAACTAATGCTAAAGCATGGTTGTTTAAAATCTTGAAAAACGCTTACATCAATCAGTATCGTAAGAAGATAAGACGACCGATAACAGTCGATTATGAAGATTACCTAGGATATCAAGAATTAGAGGAACAGGGCAACGTTGATTTTTTTGATTTGCGCGTTGAAATTTTTGACAATTTAATGGGAGATGAAGTGACTTTTGCTGTAAATTCGCTCCCTGTTGATTTTCGTGCCGTTATTTTATTGTGTGATATCGAGAATTTCACCTATGAAGAAATATCTAAGATCATTGATGTACCCATAGGTACAGTCAGATCTAGATTGCATCGGGCGAGGAATATGTTAAAAGAAAAATTAGCCAATTACGCTCGAGATATGGGCTATCAAGATAAGCGATCAAATACCTCAAAGGAAGAAGAATAATCTTGTAGAAATAAATGAAATGTTATGAAGAAGAAATTTTACAATAGCGATATTCAGGAGCAAATTTCACTATTTCTGGATAATGCACTAGAGCCTGATCAAAAGATTGAATTTATCAATACAATGGAATCTGATCCTATCGTATCTCAGGCTGTAGAAAAGGAAAAAACATTTCGCAAACTGATTAAGTCCAAATTTTCTGCACCCAAGTTGGGGCCAGATTTTGTGCAAGGTATTAAAAACAAATTGCCAGAATAATCAACATTTGCCCTTTGCAGACCCTTATGAACTTTGTGTTTTGAACAACTCTTAAAATCAATTTGATAGAAAATTATACAATATTCATTCTATATTGAAGGTATGAAATTGCTATAATACAATCAATGTCCCTATCGGGCATCTTAGGCCTAGCATTGAGGAAGGGCGAAGTAAAAAAAGTCACGACACAGAGGCCGTGACTAAATTATCATAACATCGTCAGCAATACGAAATACATTTCGTATTAATTATTCTGCAGAATGAACATCAGCAGTAATGACTTCATTGCGAATAGCTTTTGCTCGATCTGATATTTTTCCAGAATTTTCCAATCTCAATACTCCTCTTGGGCATACTGCAGAACAAACCCCACAACCCACACATGAAGCTCTTACTATGTCTTGCCCGCGCTGAGCATACCATCTTACATCAATTCCCATTTCGCAATAAGTAGAACAATTTCCGCATGATATACATTGGCCTCCATTGGTAGTAATTCTAAATCGAGAGAAGAATTTTTGTTGCAATCCGAGTATAGCGGCCATAGGACATCCGAATCTACACCAAACTCTACTTCCCATAAGGGGGTAAAATCCCACTCCGACGACACCGCTAAATGCAGCTCCGATTAAAAAACCGTACCATTCTCGAACTTGAAAGGTGTTGATAAATAAAAATTGTCCACTACCGGTGAAAAAAGAATACAAGACAAGGGCCGTCATAACTACGGCAAAAACCAATACTGAATATATCAAATACCGTTCAATTTTCCATGCTTTTAATGATTTGTCAGATAGATGTCTGAAGGGATCTCCAGCAGTTTCCGCTAATCCTCCACATCCACATACCCATGAGCAATACCATCTTTTACCATAAAAATAGGTGAGGATGGGCGTGACGACAAAGGTGAGTAAAATGCCCCAAACAAGGGCAAACATACCCAATTTGCCACCATCTAACATTCCATTCAAATGCCAATCATGATAAAAATAGTAATTCAATGGCCAGATGTTTTTAAAATCTTTTCCAAAATATGCTTTGTCTGAATTTAGCCCCTCTAATATTTCGGGCAGCAAAAAGGCAAAGGCCAATTGAAAAAACATTACGCTGATGGTTCTTATAATTTGGTATCTATTGTGTCGATATTTAATGATATACTTAATGCCGAAAAAGAATATAGCGAAAGTATATAAGGTGCCATATACAAACCATTGGGAGGCAGGCTGACCTTTGAGCAACATACTCAGGGGGTCAAAAAAGTGGACCAACCCTGTATTGCTGCCTTCGGCATTGTAGCCCATGAGATGTGGGTTCCAATACAGTACGACATAAAATCCAGTGACAAAAACACCCAGAACCCATGCCCATAGTCCCTTGTTGGTTAAACTATCAAACCACACTCCGTTGTTTTTGATTCCAGCAGGGGTGTTTTTATACATATCGATACTGTACCAGACAACACCGATAGCTAAAAGCAAGATAGAAGACCAAAAATATATTGAGTTGAAAATAGGGCCAATATTTAGCCATGCCAATAATAGTAATAACAATCCTATGCTACCTATGGCAGTAGCCCATTTTTGTCCAGGGGATGTAAATGGTGGCTTTGGATTGGCTAGTGATAAACTTGTGGTATCCATGTTAATTTCTTTTAATTATTTAATTATGAGCCAAGTGAGTTTCAATTTCTTTATAGTATTTTTTATAGAATTCTGGATCAAAATGAGCTCTATCTAGGTCTTTGACCACTTCTTCTAAAGTGAAATGGTTGTCAAACCATTCTTCACATATTTCTTGTCTAAATCTCAAGCCCATTAAGTTGACGCCAACTACGTGATTTGTAGCTATTTCATAGACCAGTCGCAGCGATTTTAGTCCGTCCTCACTCTTCCAAAAATAAGAACTTAACGGAGAAACTATATTGGCTGGTACATTTCCATAGACTTGATATTCCAAATCCAAGAACTTTGCGGAATTAAACCAATGTCCGGGATTGTATTTGATCGGGGATCGAGCGATGGTGTGGGCTAAGGTTTCACCCATGATTCTGCCTACATACCAGATCGGTTCGATCGCTCTTCGACCCTTGGGAGGATTTTGTAATTCCACACAATCACCTATCGCATATACATCTGGTTTATTGGTGCGCAAGTATTCATCTACTAAGATTCCTCTATTGATGGCCAATTCGCTGTCCTTTAACCATTTTACATTGGGATGTACCCCAGCGGTCAGTCCTACAAATTGACAGGATATTTCCTCGCCATCACCTGTGACAACGGCTCTCGCATTGTTGTTGTCGTCACTTAATATTTCCTTAAGCTCCGTACCCAATCTCAAATCTATATGATTCATTATTATTTGTTGATTGACCATTTCGGATTCTTCTGGAGGTAAAACATTGTTCCAGTAACTCGGTTCCCTGACCAACATAGTTACCTCTTTATGTCTAGAGTGCATCATTTCTGCCAATTCTATGCCGATAAGTCCACCGCCAACAATGACTCCGCGTTTGAGAAATGGTGATGCTTTTTCCAGTTGTTCAAGATCTTGGAAGGAATACATTCCGTGAACTTGATTGAGGTCTTGCCCCGGCCAACCAAATTTGTTGCTCGCAGAACCGGTGGCTAGAATTAGGATGTCGTATGACAGTTCGGTTAAGTTGGTCTTAAAGGCGCTATCTTTAAATTTTTTACCGTTTAATTTCACCCTTTTTAGATCGAAATCAATATCGGAAACCTCGGCACGCATTAATGAAATGTTATTTTTTTTCCAAAACCAATCTTCATAGGGTTTGGTATGTTCGTATTTCATGTGGCCCATGTATATGTACATTAATGCTGTTCTAGAGAAAAAATGATCGGTCTCCTTTGAGATCACTGTGATCTTGTCATCCCCCAGTTTTCGAAGGTGGCGAGCAGCGGTAATCCCGCTTACCCCATTGCCAATGATTAAAATATTTTTCATAAGTGAGTTATGTTTAAATATTATAAAAAAAATTAATATATTTGGAGTATATAAGCAAAGTAACTATTTATCGGCAAATACGTTCTAAATTATTTAGTTAAATTTGATTATTATATCTAATTTAAATGATTATTTTTTTACTTTTAGGCAAAGTGGACACATGAAGAAAACTATACTTATAACATATTTTAGCTTTATTATTTCCATCTTATATTCACAAAGTGTATTTAGTATTTACCCTTCAGATGTTGTTATAACAATAGATGATTTTAGTGAATATGAGGTGATTGGCCATGCCAAGGTGATCAATACTTCAGATGAAGCCATTCGATTTATGTGGAAGAAAGTCGTAAAAAAATCACCAGAACAATGGGATTTTGCGATCTGTGATATATATCAATGTTGGACTCCAACTATTGATTCTTCAGAAGTAGTCCTTGAGCCGGGAGATACCTCCAATCTTGACCTACATGTTTATCCCAACAATAGTCCAGGTAAAGCCGATGTCTCAGTTTTGATTTCCGATGTCAATAACCCGAGTGATTCATATGAATTGGGTATTACTGTCAACGATGCCGTTTCTCCAATAAGTTATTTTGATCCGGGAAATATTAGAATATATCCCAATCCCACTACGGAATATTTTTCTGTGGATGGAATTGATGATTTACGTCAAGTGGTTGTGGTAAATTTAGTGGGGCAAATCGTTAAGAAGTTTTCTGCTTCTGTAAATTCAAGATATAAGGTATCTGATTTGGAGACGGGCTTGTACTTAATTCGATTGATCAATAAAGAAGATAAAATCGTAAAAACCATTCGTTTGAGTAAGCGATAATTGGCTGCTTAATATTGATTATCACTTTTGCCTTCTTTCTTTTCTCAATGCTTCAACTTGATCCCAAATAGTAGATTCGGTATGTTCTACTAAAGTCTTGCTGTCTTTAGCCACAATGGGTTCTCCTATTTTTATACTGATATAGCGATTTTCTCTAGATGTATGAAGCAATAGCGCTGTCATGTGTTGCCACATGGTCTGCTCACCCCAATACAGACTGTTGTCATAATATTCTACCGCTATGGGCACTATAGTGGCGTTGGCTTTAATGGCTGCTTCAAAGGCTCCTTTTTTAAAAGGAAGTAATCCTGATTGAGCACTGGTCGTTCCTTCGGGAAAAAGTAAAATGTTAATGCCTTGAGATAGATTTTCTTGAATTGATTTTTTGACCAGGCCGCGTTCCTTTCTATTGTGACGATTGAGTAAGATAATTCCGGTTAATTCAGCTCCCCAACCTAGGAGGGGATATTTTCTGACTTCTGCTTTGGATACCGGATGGGCCGACACTATGGACAACAGGGCGATTGGGTCGTAAAAGGATCGGTGATTACTGACAAATAGGAGGGAGGAAGACGTAGGGATTTCGCCCGATTGTCTAACTTCTAATCCAAAAATGCGATTGGCAAATTGGCAGAATTTTTTTCTTTGATTGCTGCGTATCTTTTCTTGATTATCTTTACTGGTGATTAGGATGAGGCATAATAAATGAAGGATATAGCAGAATAATCCAATCAATAGTATGCATATTTTTAGAATAAATAGGCCGTTTTTTATCATTGCTATCTCTTAGATTAGGTGTTTTGCGAAAGTAAAATAAAATCTTGTATTGAAGGCGATAGAGGTAGAATTTGGTATTACTTAGGTCATTCACTGTGGTTTGACATGTTTTATATAAAATTTCCTGTCGATGTAGTCAGACCTATGGCTAGGGGTGTTTTCTATTCATTTGTGGGGCAATCATGCGGAACCGCAGTGTAATCGATGACAATATATAGTGCAGCCACGCCGATTATTTCCTATCCATTTGCAATGCTGTCACACCTCGACATGGTAGCTTCGGTTCCTTCACCAGATGGCCAATCCATATTTTATGGATTGACTTCTTCGTACTTCATTACGTCATGTATTTACCTCGTTCTACCAGTCGACTGAATCACGGCATACGATGCCTTGCATTGCGATCAGGCATGATTTAAGACATCGGGTAGCACAATTCCAACATCCATCCTTTATCACTGTTTCCATACGATGCTGATAAATTATATCTGAGATTTATACCCTTGATTAATTCTGTCTTTTATCTCAACAATAGGATCCTAATCTATACCAAAATGGTGTAAACGATAAAACTAGAGAAATAAGCCAATAGGGTTAAATACACAAACTGAATTATAGGCCATTTCCATGTTCTGGTTTCCTTGCGGACTATGGCCAAGGTACTCATACATTGCATGGCAAAAGCATAGAAAACCAATAACGACCATACCGTTGCTTTGGTATAGACTTTCTTCCCGGTGTCTAAGAAAGTTTCTTTTTGCATTTTTTCTTGAATGCTTGCCGTATGATCTTCTGAACCTACACTGTATATGGTAGCCATGGTACCCACAAAAACTTCTCGAGCAGCAAATGAAGTAATCAGTGAAATACCGATTTTCCAGTCAAATCCTATCGGACGAATAATGGGTTCTATGGCTTTTCCCATTATACCAGCATAAGAGTGTTCCAGTTTTAAGGTAGCCAAGGTTTGGGCTTCTTCTTCTGGACTCAGTTCTTGCTCAGTACTTATCTGCTCAGTAAGTGTATCGGCAGCTTGCATCGAGTCTTTGGGCCCATAAGAAGCCAAAAACCAAAGAACAATACTGATGATAAGGATGATTTTTCCCGCTTCAAATACAAAAGACTTCACTTTGTTATAAGTGGCTATGCCGACGTTCTTCCAATTGGGGAACCTATATTCTGGCATTTCTAGCATCAAGAAACTACGTGAATCTCCCTTCATAATTTTTTTCATGAAAAATGCTACAATCAAGGCCATAATCGCTCCCAAAAAGTACAATAATCCAAAGGCTAAACCCTGTTGGTTAAAGACACCGCCTACTCTGCGATATGGAACTACCATAGCTATAAGAAGCGCATAAACGGGGATTCGTGCCGAACAACTGATGAGGGGAGTGACCATAATAGTGATCAAACGCTCTCTCCAATTGGAAATAGTTCGTGTACTCATAATCGCGGGAATGGCACAGGCTCCTCCAGATACCAAGGCTACCACACTTCGACCATTCATCCCTAATTTTTGCATGGTATTGTCCAGTAGAAAAACTACTCTGGCCATGTAGCCAGTTTCTTCCAATATGCCGATCAACAGAAATAAAATAGCTATCTGTGGAATAAAGATTACTATTCCTCCAATACCAGCTACTATTCCATTGACCAATAAATCGGTAAACCACCCTTGGGGCAGGGAAGTAGCCATCCATTCGGTAATGAAACCAAATAAACCGTCTATCCAATCCATGGGTATTTGTGCCCAAGCAAAAATAGCTTGAAAAATCAGCAGCATTAGAATGAGAAAGATTACTGGTCCGGCGATGCGGTGAGTAACCAATCGATCCAATTTTTCTGAAATCGAGGGGTGATTGTTAATATGTGATTTAGCTTGTAGTAAAATCGGTTCAAGAATAGAATAACGGTGAAGGGTATCTTGAATTTGGGATTGAGTGGGTTTGAAATCCGATTGCTCTATCCCATTTATTCTATCGCGGATAGCTGGGCTAATTTCATGAAGCCAATCCAGGTGATTGGTCAATATAAAGTTGAGATATTCACGACCTGTGAGCAGTGTTTTTTCTCCTACGGCATTGACGGTTTCTTGACGCTCTTCATCCCAATGGTTGAGGTCGAAAAAAATATCCTTTGACTCACGATCCGTAGGTAGATTGAAATCTTGTATGACTTTTTTTAGTTTTTCAATACCGAAGCCGGTTTTGGCACTAATTGCAACGGTAGGTACGGAAAACGTCTTTGCAAAATATTCTTCGACTTTGTCAATATTGGTATTGGCTCGATCCAACATGTTGAGACAGAGGATGAGATTCTTGTTTAGGCTTTTGAGCTGACTAAATAATAACAAGTGTTTGTCTAATTTTGTAATATCGGCCACATAGACGATGATCTCGTCAGTGGATTCTATAGAACTTGTTAAAATTTCCTTGGTGGCTATTTTTTCATCTTGGGTAGAAGGGAATAGAGAATAACAACCCGGCAAATCGGTAATGGTGCGTGAATGTCCATCCTCAAAGGAAGAACTTCCTATTTTTCGCTCTACGGTAACCCCTGGATAATTCCCTATTTTTTGGGATAAACCTGTGAGTCGATTAAAAACTGAACTTTTCCCACTATTGGGATTCCCGATTAATATTATGTTTTTGATCATATTAATTGTAGATTCGACGTTATATACATTTTACTTGGATACTACTCGCCTCATTTTTTCTTAGTGCAAAACAACCTGAATTGGTTTTGATGTAGAATGTATGACCAAAGGGTGATTTACGAATTACTTCTATTTTTTTACCCGGTAAAAATCCCAATTCTAATAATCTAACCTCGCAGAAAGAATTATGAATCTGATGAATTAGGGCAGGTGTATAAGTTTTGAGTTGACTCAAATCGATGATAGCCATGCTTATCTTTATTTAGACAAATAACAAATTACTGCAAATAAATGAAATTTTGCACAGATGGGGGCGAATTGAAATCATTATTTTTTTTATTTCTTCAATAAACTTAAGTATCAACTAAATTATCTATTAAACTCATTTACTATGATTGATTTATTCAGTGAAGCATTAATTTTGCACAAAAGATTGCGCGGCAAGATAAATATTATTCCCAAGGTAGAAGTCCGGAATATAAATGATTTGTCATTAGTCTATTCACCAGGGGTGGCCGAACCGTGTAAAGAAATTGCACGAGATCCGGAATTGGCATATCAGTACACCATCAAGGGCAATACCGTGGCTATAGTTTCCGACGGTACAGCCGTATTGGGATTGGGAGATATCGGCCCATTGGCGGCTATGCCAGTGATGGAGGGTAAGGCTATTTTATTTAAAAGATTTGCCAATATCAATGCATTTCCCATCTGTTTGGATACTACCGATGTCGACGAAATAGTACAGACCATTAGAAACATTGCTCCCGCTTTTGGAGGAATTAATTTGGAAGATATTTCAGCTCCTCGCAGTTTTATTATTGAGCAACGTCTGCAGGACTTAGGTATTCCAGTTTTTCACGACGACCAACACGGTACTGCTATTGTCGTACTCGCCGGTCTGTACAATGCGGCTAAGGTGGTGGGTAAGGACGTCAAAGATCTCAAAGTAGTAATCAATGGTGCAGGTGCGGCCGGTATAGCTATCGCTAAAATGTTGCGCTGCGTAGATCACATGAATCAAGAAGCTTGTATTCCAGTCAAACAAATTACCGTATGCGATAGCAAGGGAATCATACACAGAGATCGCAAAAATCTAAATTTTGCCAAAAAGGAATTGTTGGGATTTACCAATTTCGACAATCAAGTAGGCTCCTTGAAAGATGCTTTGGTCAATGCCGATGTTTTTATAGGGGTTAGCAAAGGCGATCTATTAAAAGCCAAAGACATAGAGACGATGGCCACCGATCCCATTATTTTTGGATTGGCTAATCCCACACCAGAGATCATGCCAGAAGAAGCCTATAAAGGAGGAGCTGCTATAGTGGCCACTGGACGAAGTGATTTGCCCAATCAAGTCAATAATGTATTGGGATTTCCGGGAATATTTCGCGGAGCCATGGAAGCTAGGGCTCCAAAAATAACTACGGCAATGAAACTGGCCGCCGTTCATGCGATCGCAGAATGCATAAAGTTTCCCACAGTCAGTGAAATTATTCCTTCAACCTTAAATGATAGAGTGGCCTATAAAGTGGCGGAAGCAGTGAAGGCACAGGCGATTAAGGATTTTGGTGAACATAAATATGCAGAAGGAATATAATATTAACCACTGGGATGAGTCATAAAAAAAAGCACTGTTTGAATTCAAACAGTGCTTTTTGTATTAAAGTGGAGGATATCGGAGTCGAACCGATGACCTCTACGCTGCCAGCGTAGCGCTCTAGCCAGCTGAGCTAATCCCCCAATTGTCGGCTGAAAACCCCTTGTATTTGGCATATAAAAGTATTCAACTTTCTTGAGTGAGTGCAAATGTAATAAAAAAATTTATTTGGACAAGAAGTTTTTTTCATCGGTTTATTGATGTTGAAATCCACAATTTATTTATGTAATATTGATAGTGTATAAAATAAAATAATAGTATGAATATTAAATTTTGTGGTGCCAATAGAGAAGTTACCGGAAGTTGTCATTTGATTACATTGGACAACGGTTATACCATATTGCTGGATTGTGGTCTGTATCAAGGATATGACGAGGATTATGAAAGTTTCAATAAGAATTGGTTGTTCGATCCCAAATCCATTGATTGTGTCGTTTTGTCCCATGCTCATATTGATCATACCGGAAGATTGCCCTATTTGGTTAAAAGTGGATTTAAGGGGAATATTTTTAGCACCCATGCTACTCGGAGTTTATGTGCCATAATGTTGCTGGATAGTGCTCGCATCCAAGAATATGATGCTGAATACAAAAATAAGCAAGCTGCTAAAAAAGGCAGTAAGGAAAACTTCAAGCCTTTGTATGAAACCAAACACGTTTCTGAAACCATGAATATGTTTCGTTCCGTGGGCTACAATCGATGGTTTAATATTCATCCAGAAGTAGAAATATTATATACCGATGCTGGACACATTCTCGGATCGGCTTCCATAACCATGAAGGTGAATGGGAAAAATGTACTGGGGTTCACCGGTGATATTGGTCGACCAGAACGACCCATATTAAGAGATCCTCAACCTATGCCTGAAGTAGATTTCCTCATATGCGAATCCACCTATGGTGATAGTGATCACGTCAGTAAGCCCATAGAAGATCAATTGTTCTTGGATATCGTTCAAGAGACTTGTATCGAGAATAAAGGCAAACTCATAATCCCAGCCTTTAGTGTGGGGAGGACACAAGATATTGTCTATATATTCGATCGATTATTTAACGAAGGGGTTTTACCTAAGATACCCATCTATGTAGATAGTCCATTGGCTGTCAATGCCACTCAAGTCTATGGATCTCATCCGGAGTGTTACGACGACGAGCTCAATGAATATTTATTGACCGATGACGATCCCTTTGGATTCAATACTTTGAAATACGTACGGGATGTAGAGTTTTCCAAATCACTCAACGATAAAAAAGAACCTTGTGTCATTATCAGTGCAGCTGGTATGGCCAATGCAGGGCGGATTCAACATCATATTGCCAACAATATTGAAAATCCCAAAAACACTATTCTTTTAGTTGGCTATGCCGCACCTTCAACTCCTGCCGGTATATTGATTAGTGGAGCCAAGCAGTTGAAACTATTCGGCAACTGGTTACAGGTCAATGCACAGGTCAAGAGAATCGATGCACTTTCAGCCCATGGAGACCGACATGAAATGCTGGCTTTTCTAAAGAATCAATTGACCAGCCTCAAAGGTTTATACTTAGTTCATGGCGAGTACGATACTCAGTTGGCATGGCAGGCTTTCTTGGAAGAGAGAGGATTTGATAACATACACATTCCCAAACTCAACGATGTGTACGAAATAAATAGTTAATCGATTAAAATCACTACCATGAAAACTTTTTGGAAAATTCTATTCATTACATTGTTTGCCACTAATATGTGGGCACAAGATTATTGCGATCAGCAATGGACATCCAATGTTTTTACCTCAATTGTCAAGACCGAATTGACTTATGACAGTACGGACAATGGCAAAACCTTGGAATTGGATTTGTTTACTACTTCAGACAATGATGCTTCTGTAAAACCATTAATCATACTAATGCATGGAGGAAGTTATATTACTAGATACGGCAACCGTTCTAGCATTGAAGAATTGTCGATATTGTTTTGCAGTAAAGGTTTTCTAGTAGCTTCCCTAGAATATACTACCTGGTCCATTTCAGAGAAAGGTTTTCCCGGAGCCAATGACATACTCGATGTGGCATTACAGTCTATATACGATCTCAATGCGGCTATTAATTTTTTGGTAGAGAACAATGGTTCAAATTCTATTCCATTATTTGATGCAGACAATATAGTTATCGGTGGCGGGTCGGCTGGAGCTATAACTTCTATTCATCGACTTTATCTGGATGCCACAGACAGCACCAATGCTCAAATATCGAATATTATTGAATCCAAGAATGGATATTTTACCAAAGAATCGGATCAATATAATATTGTCTCTGGAATCAATTTTAGCGGTGCTATTCTCGATACTTCGTGGTTAAAGGGTGAATCCACACCGCTTTTTTCTATTCATGGGGACATGGATGGGGTAGTGCCTTATGGAGAGGGTAGAATTCAAAACGTATTGAATGCCTATGGCAGTCAAGTCATCGATGCCAAGCTTACTGAGAATGGGATTCCTTCTTATCTCTATACCTTCGAGGGGGGGATGCATGAAGATATATACGACGACGGTCCTTACAGACCCCGACTGCTATTGGCCATCGATACCGTTATTCAAAAAGTCCAGGATCAGGTTTGTGTAATGACGCCTAATCAAGCTCGGGTTGAGGTCGCTTCTGTTCGTTTGATCAATACTTTGGTAAAAGATCGATTGATACTGGAAAACAATGCTCATAGACCCTTAGAATATCAGGTAATCAATATGTTGGGCCAGGTCGTAAATAGCGGTTCAATAGGGCTTGGACAGTCCCAAATACAGGTGTATGGATTAGAATCTATGCCCTATGTGTTTAGAACTATTGAAGGAGGAAATGGCCATGTAAATTCTACATTATTTTTATCGAGACCATAAATGCGATAGCTTGGAATATAAAATATGGAAAAAGTGTTAATTGTGAAATATAAATAGCTCTATGTTTAAGGGGTCGAAACTATTAAAATGTTGGTTTTTTGTTTATAAATTTCAAAATTTTGTACAAACACGAATAAAATATTACTTTTAGCGATCTTTTAAACAATAATAAATTAACATTTAAGAAATGGGACAAACGATTACTTATCTAATTCCCTTGACGGGAATCCTGGGCTTGTTATTTATGTTTTGGAAATCTTCTTGGGTTAGTAAGCAAGAAGTAGGAACAGATAAAATGGCAACTATCGCCAAGAATATAGCCGATGGTGCTATGGCATTTTTGAGAGCAGAGTACAAGGTGCTCGCTATTTTTGTGATCTGCGTGGCGGGTTTATTACTTTATAGTGGTACGGTTTCGGATGGATCCAGTCCACTGATTGCACTGTCTTTTATCTTAGGTGCTATTAGTTCGGCCATGGCAGGATTTATAGGCATGAGGATAGCGACCAAAGCCAATGTTAGAACCACACATGCTGCGCGAACTAGTTTGGGCCGAGCCCTAGAGGTGGCTTTTGCTGGCGGTTCCGTTATGGGATTAGCTGTGGTAGCTCTCGGTGTATTGGGTTTGAGTTTGTTGTTTATTATCTATTCAAGTTTTGGTTGGGAACCGGTGAAAGTAATTCAAGTGATTACTGGATTTTCTTTTGGTGCTTCATCAATAGCCCTATTTGCTAGAGTTGGTGGAGGTATCTATACCAAAGCCGCCGATGTGGGCGCAGATTTAGTGGGTAAAGTAGAGGCAGGTATCCCTGAAGATCATCCACTGAATCCGGCAACTATTGCCGATAATGTCGGTGACAATGTTGGTGATGTAGCGGGAATGGGAGCTGATTTATTTGAATCTTATGTTGGCTCAATTATAGGAACCATGGTTTTGGGTGCTGCATTTTTGGGCTTGTCGGGATTTGAGGAAACCAATATGTTCTCTGGTCTCAATGCCGTAATTCTGCCATTGGTATTGGCAGGTGTGGGTATTTTGACCTCTATTGTTGGGACATTTTTCGTAAAAGTAAAAGAAGGAGGAGATCCTCAAAAAGCATTAAATACAGGTGAGATAATATCTGCAGTATTAATGTTGGTATTAACTTATCTCATTATATCTGCCATTATGCCCGATCAGTGGGTATATCACGATACCCAATACAGTAGTTTGGGAATATTCTGGGCCGTATGTTTTGGACTTTTGGCTGGATTGATGATCGGATTTATTACAGAAAAATATACAGGAACAGGGACGAAGCCAGTATTGAGTATAGTCAAACAATCTGTTACTGGTTCAGCAACCAATATAATTGCCGGTCTGGGAGTGGGTATGCAATCGACAGCTCTTCCAATCTTGGTTTTGGCTGCTGCGATTATGGGAGCCCACCACTTTGCAGGCCTATACGGAATCGCAATTGCCGCCGTGGGAATGTTGTCCAATACTGGTATCCAATTGGCCGTAGATGCTTATGGTCCGGTATCGGATAATGCTGGGGGGATCGCAGAAATGGCAGATTTGCCTAAAGAAGTAAGACAACGTACCGACAAATTGGATGCAGTTGGAAATACGACGGCTGCCATTGGGAAAGGATTTGCCATTGGTTCTGCTGCCCTAACTGCTTTGGCCTTATTTGCCGCATATATGGAAACTACTGATCTTCGAACCATAGATATTGCACAACCAGTAGTGATGTCGGGATTGTTAATTGGAGCGATGTTGCCTTTCTTGTTTTCTTCATTGGCTATGAATGCCGTGGGAAGAGCCGCTATGGATATGATCCAAGAGGTCAGACGCCAATTTAGTTCTATCCCGGAACTCAAAAATGCCCTTGCCGTAATGCGAAAAAATGATGGTGTGGATATGTCGGATTGGTCAGATAGTGACAAGGCCGTATTTGATGCCGCCGATGGCAAAGCCGAATACGGTAAATGTGTTGAAATATCCACCAAGGCATCTATTAGAGAGATGGTTTTGCCTGGAATCATTGCCATTGCTTCTCCTATCTTGATTGGATTTACTTTTGGAGACGAGATGTTGGGAGGACTATTGGCAGGAGTAACAGCTTCTGGTGTGTTAATGGCTATATTTCAGTCGAATGCAGGTGGAGCTTGGGACAATGCCAAGAAAATGTTTGAAGAAGGGGTAGAAATCGATGGCCAGATGCATTACAAAGGATCGGAAGCTCACAAAGCTACCGTGGTAGGCGATACTGTAGGAGATCCATTTAAAGATACTTCTGGACCGTCATTGAATATTTTATTGAAATTGATGTCTGTGGTTGCATTAGTAATTGCTCCATTTATATAATAAGGAGGCATTAATTATTTATTAAAAAGGGAAGATGGAAGGCTTAAAATCACTATCTTCCCTTTTTTCGTCTACAATTAGAAGGATTTTGTCTTATTTTTATAATTTAAACAAGATTTTAACCTAGAATCTGTTATTATTAAATTGTAGTTTAGAATTACCTATTGTGTTCGTGAACCAAAAGGATGTCCAATCCTTTAAAAATATATGGAGTTATTAAATTGAATAAAATGATATTACGTGGAATTATTCTGGTAGCAGTCTTAGGCAGTGGATTGTTTATCAATAAATGGACTGAGTCCTCAATGGACGATATGTCTAGAGAACAAGTCATTGTTAAAGGCATTACCACATTTGTGGATTATCTTCATTACAGTCCTCAGGACTTGGATGATGATTTTTCAATTGGTGTGTATGACCACTATTTGAATGCGTTGGATGCTAGAAAACAATTCTTCCTGCAATCGGAAATCGATGAAATATCAACACATCGATTATCGATTGACGATCAAATACGCAATGCTCAATTGACATTTTTCGATGAAATCTATGATAAATACACTCAGGCATTCGAAAGATCGAGAGCCTATTATAGCGAAATCTTAGCTCAACCTTTCGATTATACTATCGATGAAGACTTGGATATGGATCCAGAACAAGTGTCTTTTGCCAGTTCGGAAGAGGAACTGAAGGATTATTGGAGACGGTTGTTGAAATATGAAACCATCAGCAGGATCATCGATAAAGAGAGCGCACTTCTGAAAGAAGAAGAGGGTAAATCATTTGAGGAAATAGAAAAAGAAGCAAGAGAGGGTACAGAAAAAATGTATACTCGTTGGTTTGATAATGTGGGAGATTTTAGAAAGTCTGACTTATTCGACCAATATATGAATGCTATTACTGGAATGAATGATCCTCATTCCAATTATTTTAGTCCAAAAGATAAAGAAGATTTTGAAATCGATATGTCTGGTAAATTGGAGGGTATCGGAGCAAGATTGTCTAAAGATGGTGAATTTACCAAGGTGGTAAGTGTGATTCCTGGAGGACCTGCTTGGAAAGGAAAGGAATTGGAGGAAAATGATTTAATTGCCAAGGTCGGCCAAGAAGATGAAGAGGCCGTAGATGTGAGAGGATGGAGAACCGATGATGTAGTGCAATTGATCAGAGGTAAGAAGGGCTCGAAAGTGAGATTAATCGTCAAAAAAGCCGATGGAGTGATGAAGGAGGTTTCCATTATTCGAGATGAAGTGGAAATCGGTCAAAGTTTTGCCAAGTCCTTCTTAATCAATGACGAAGCAAATAAGAAAAATATAGGCTACATTAAGTTGCCTCGATTCTATTTTGAATTTGACGGTGATCGTCGGTCATCCAAAGATGTAGCCATAGAAATAGAAAAATTAAAGAAACAGAATATAGAAGGTATTATCCTCGACTTGCGTTACAATCCAGGGGGATCTTTGAGTGATGTAGTCGATATAGGAGGTTTGTTTATTGAAGATGGCCCTGTAGTTCAGGTTAAGTCCAGAGATGACAAGCCCCATATTTGGGAGGATAAAGATTCCAAGGCTCGATATGACGGACCTTTAGTTATATTAGTCAATCAATTTAGTGCATCTGCTTCTGAAATTTTGGCCGCCGCTATGCAGGATTACAATCGAGCAGTTATTGTAGGAAGTAATTCCACTTTCGGAAAGGGGACAGTTCAGCGATTTTTTCACTTGGATCAGGCCTTTAGAGGTAAGAGTCCTTATTCTGATTTGGGAGATGTTAAATTGACCATTCAGAAATATTATCGAATCAATGGCGGTAGTGTACAGTTGAAAGGAGTTGTTCCAGACATTATTTTGCCCGATGTATACAACTATATCAAAATGGGAGAAAAGGAATACGACAATCCATTGGATTGGACTAAAATCGAAGCCCTAGACTTTGATCAAAATGTCTATAAGATTCACAATATGGATGAAATCAAACGGCGATCCGCAGAACGTGTGGCAAATAATAAAGTCTTTGAAATGGTGGATGAGAATGCGAAGAGGTTGAAGAAAAATAAAGATGAAACCATCTATCCGTTGGCATTGGAAGCGTTTGAATCCCTCGAAGAACAACGCAAAAAGGAATCAGAGAAATACAAGGATATCTTTCCTGTAAATGAATCATTAGTTATTTCAAATTTACCAGAAGATTTAGATAAAATTGAAATAGATTCATCATTGATCAGTGGCAATAAATCAGAAATTGACAATTTGGCAAAAGATATCTATTTGACTGAGGCATTGAGTATAATCACCGACGTTATAGAAACACACAGCAGCATTTCTGTGGCCAATAAAGATGCCAAAAAGTAAAATTTAAGATGTAATCTAGTCTCCATGCATGGCATGGAGGCTATGATCCATCCCCATCTGTGGGCATTGAAACAATACTATCTCAAACTATTGTAAAGTCGTTCTGCCAAGGTCAACCACTCCTCATCGTAATCCATGTTGTTCCTAGATAATCCCCCCCTGCGATACCAATACGACGCATTTCCGTAATCGCCTTCTGTTTTATGTATAAATCCATGGATTAGACAGGGTAGAGCCTGATCTAAGTGTTGGATTAGTTCATGTGCCTCATCTAAATCTCGACGGTGTAGATGCCATAAAGCCATAAAGCTAGGATTGTTCTGAGAGGGTAGATCTGTAGATTGTAGTTGTAGGAGGAATTCACTGAAATTCATTTTCGTAATTATTTCTGGTAAAATATAATAATATTTTAATCTATACAGTAGTTTTGCAATCAATAATTCCATAGAGTTCAATATGGGTTTAATGACCTATTGAATCAAATTTATCCAAATAACTAGGCTATATGCATATTTTAAGCGCTGAAAATCTTTCTAAATCTTACGGAGACAAGGTTCTGTTTGAAAATCTTACTTTTCACATGAATCAAGGAGATAAGATGGGACTCATTGCACCAAACGGAACGGGGAAAAGTACCTTGTTGAAAATGGTTTGTGGGATTATTCCATCCGATGCCCTAGGCAGTAAGATTTTTATACATCCATCCGTTAGGGTAGGCTTTTTGCAACAAGCAGAAGATGTCAATCCAGAGGATAGTATTATGGATTATATTTTTAGTTCCCCTCTACCTCAGATTCAAGCTTTAAAAAAATACAAACAAGCCGTGATTAATCAAGATGATAACTTGTTGACGGAAGCCAATCAATTAATGGATCAAAGCCAAGGGTGGAATATTGAAGCGCGAATAGAAGAGATACTATCTAAATTAAATGTGCCCGCATTCGATGCCGTATTGGGATCTCTAAGTGGGGGACAAATGAAGAGAGTTTCTTTGACCAAGTTATTGATCGATGATCCCGATTTGTTGATTTTGGATGAGCCTACCAACCATCTCGATGTAGAGATGATAAAGTGGTTGGAGAATTATCTCTCCATGGCCAATAAATCCATATTTATGGTGACCCATGATCGTTATTTTTTAGAAGATGTCTGCAATCAGATAATAGAAATATATGATGGGCAATTGTTTACCTATGCGGGAAGTTATTCACAGTATCTCGAGAAAAAGGAAGAGCGTAGGGCTTGGGAAGTAGAGCAGAAAGATAAGGCCAGTAAGGTTATGAAAAAGGAATTGGAATGGTTGAGGCGAATGCCCAAAGCCAGAACCACCAAGAACAAGGCAAGAGTAGATTCTTTTGACGATATCAAAAAAGCGGCCCAGAAGTCGATTTACAGTCATGAATTGACCTTTAATATAGAGCCGAGAAGATTGGGGTCTAAAATCTTGGAATTTGAAAACGTAAGCAAGAGTTACGGCAGTCACGAGGTGATAAAATCGTTTTCTTACAAATGGCAAAAAGGGGAAAAAATAGGGCTGGTCGGTAAAAATGGAGCGGGGAAATCTACCCTTCTCAATCTAATAACACAAAATATAGAGCCGGACAGCGGTCAGATCGTTCACGGAACTACCATTCACTTTGGTTACTTCAATCAACAGGGAATGCAGGTGGAGAATGATCAACCCATTATCGACATCATTAAGTCTGTGGCCGACCACATACCTACCAAGGGTGGGGGGACTATGACGGCGGAACAGTTGATGGAGAGATTCATGTTCCCCCGTTCTCAACAACGAGTCTATTATTCTCTCTTGAGTGGAGGAGAAAAAAGGAGATTGTATTTATTGAAGATTCTCATGACCAATCCCAATTTCTTGATCTTGGATGAGCCGACCAATGATTTAGATATTTTGACCCTCAATACTTTGGAGGAATTCTTGATGGAATTTGAAGGATGTGTGATTATCGCCAGTCACGATAGATACCTTACCGACAAAATCGCCGATCACTTATTGATTCTCGACGGTCAGGGTGGGATCAAAGATTTCAATGGCAGCTATGGCGCTTATCTGGAATGGCAACGCGAATTTGATGCAGAAAAGCAGAAATCAAAACAAGATAAAAGTCCTTCGACGAAGCCCAAAGAAAACGACTACGAACTTCGTAAGAAAGTTAAAAGCCTTGAAAATCAAATTGACAAGCTGGAAAAGGAAAAGGTCAAATTGGAAAACAAATTTAACGATCCCAATTTAAGTCTGGAAGAAATTCAGAAATGGAATACAGCCTTGGGGGAAATTAAAGAACAAATAGTAATAAAAGAAGAAGAATGGGAGGCCTTGGTTGAAAATTTATAAAATGTGATTAAAAGTTATTGGCATTTGTAATGTCAATTTTTTCCCATTGTAGTAAATTTAAATACCTTTATAAGCAAATAAATCCATTTAAATGATGAACAAAGTAGCGATTAAGAACAATGCTATCTCATTAGGAATATTTATACTCATCAGTATTGCCCTTTTTTACCCTCAAATCCAGGGCAAACAATACAGATCAGGAGATAATCTAGAGTATACCGCCAAGAGTGAAGAATTGCGTCAATTAAATAAGGAGTTAGGTCGCAGAGTGCTTTGGGCAGATGCTATCTTTAGTGGGATGCCAGCTTATTTTGTTCATTTGCCCTATACAGGGAATGTTCTCAAAGGTATAAATGATATTATTGTCTTTACCATTGGCAGACCCATTGGTTTATTCCTCTTGGGATTAATCATCGTGTTTTTGTGTTTAAAGGCCATTGGAGTCAGTCATTGGATGGCCACTATCGGGGCTCTCGCCGCAGTAATTACGACCAATAATTTTATCTTATACAGTGCCGGTCATATGAGTAAGATCATGACGGTATTCTATATTCCTTTTTTGCTTTCGGGTACCATTTTACTTTTTAGAAAGCGGATTTTTTATGGTTTCTTATTGTTTTCCGTCGGTGCAGTAATGACGATCATGGCCAATCACCCTCAGATGATATATTATTTTGCCTTGGTCCTCATCCCTTATTTTGCATATGAAACCTTTCGTTATATCAAGGCCAAGGAATGGATTACTCCCGTTAAAATATACGGCTTGTTGGTCCTAGGTGTGACCTTAGGGGTGTTGGGTAATATGTCAAGAATATGGACTACTATAGAATACACCAATGCATCGACACGTGGAGGTTCTGTTCTCAAAGAAGTAGCCAGTACCAATAGTGAAAAAGGATTGGGCTGGGACTATGCCATGCAATGGAGCAATGGTATTGTGGATATTATCCCTTCCTTGATTCCCGGAGCTGCTGGCGGAGCCAATCAAGAACCAGTGCCAGAAGGAAGTCAACTCGAAACTCTCTTAAAACAAAATAATTCTCCCAAACAGAATGGTCGATACTTAGGTCCGTTGTATTGGGGCAAATTGCCATTTACTTCTGGTCCCATTTATTTTGGCGCTGCCTTGTTGTGGATGGTCGTTTTTGGCTTTAAATATTTAGAAAACCAATACAAATGGTTGTTTGGAGGAGCTATTCTGTTGACCATCTTACTGTCAATGGGTAAGAATGCCGCCTTTCTCAATCATTTTTTATTTAATTATTTCCCCAAATTTAACAACTTTAGAGCTCCCAATAGTGCTCTGAGTATCTTGCCTATGTTCTTGGCCTATGCAGGTGTGATGGGGTTGGATAAATATAAAGAAGAGTTCCAGTCTCTTAAAAATAAGACCGTTCCCAAGTACTTTTGGATTAGCATCATAGTACTGGCCGGATTTTGCTTAATAATTGCCGTTCTAGGTACTTCGCTGTTTTCTTTTGAAGGGGCCAACGCCGATACCTATGCCCAACAAAATGTATTGAATATTATCGTGGAAGCCCGACAGATATTGTTGAAGCAGGATAGTATGCGTTCATTTATGTTTGTACTCTTGGCTGCATTGCCATTTTGGATTTATTTTACCAAGAAAATCAATTACCAAATTGCTACCGCTATCCTTGGTGTCGTATTAATGTTGGATGCCATTCCCATTGGATTTAGGTATTTTAATAAGGATAACTTCCGAACAGAGCGATCTATAGAAAGTGTATTTGCCCCTCGACCTGTGGATCAAGATATTTTATCCAGAGAAAATAATCGAGAAACCTATAGGGTATTGGACTATTCTGTCAATACCATGAATACCAATATGACTTCTTTTCATCACAATACCATAGGAGGATACCACGCATTGAAGATGTCTAGATATCAGGATATCCTCAATGGTTATATTGCAAAAAATAGTCCAGAGGTGTTGAATATGCTCAATACCAAATATATTATAGGACAGGATGGCAAACTCAATGTCAATACCAATGCCAATGGTGTGGCTTGGTTTGTGTCCAATGCAGAGTATGTCGATAGTCCAGATGCGGAATATCTCGCCCTAGAAAGCTTGCAAACCAAAGAGACTGCTGTGGTCAATGCAGTGGATTTCGGTGATGTCACAGGTAATAAAACCACTTTCTCCAAAGGTCAAGTTGTGCCGCTACAGCTGGTGCCAGATGATCTCATCTATGAAACGGAAAATGATGATGAAGGTCTATTGGTCTTGTCGGAATTGTGGTATGATGGTCCAGGATGGAAGGCTTATGTCGATGGACAGGAAGTACCATTGATTCGGACCAATTTTGCCTTGAGAGCATTGGTCGTTCCTGCTGGTAAGCATCAGGTGAGTCTACAGTTTAAACCTCAGAGTTATTTGATGGGAGAAAGGATTGCTCTCATAGTATCTCTTTTGCTTACTTTGGGCTTGATTTACTTTATCGGTAAGGAATATTTCGGACTGTTTGCCAGAACTAAGTCGTCATCTAAGTAGTAAATTATTTTCTTAGATTTTATTACGAAAGCTCGGCGCATCTCTGATCTTACACAGGAATGGAAGAAGCTTGTATGGCTTACGTTACAGATTTGCAGTGGAATACAGACTACTGTGATGATGAGATTCAAGGTAATACCCAGAGTGTTATCTGTATAGAGGTTAGACCGTAAATATTAATCACATATTCTGACAAATAATCTAATTTTAGGAAATATTAGCACATTAGAATGTAATTACAAAAGTACCACTACTTTTTATGTCTTAGGATAAAAGCACATGCATCTCCCTGATTTGTTTTGTTGAGTTCCTTTGCTCTTTCTTTGTATTGTTTAATATCTTCCTTGGAGAAAATGGATTTTTCTGGGTTAATAGCATAAGACTTTTCTGTCTTTAACGGAATATCGTGGGCGTTTTGTTCACTGCCCCAGAACTGAAATGCAGTAGAGTCGTAGATTACTTTTTCAATTACAAGATTATTTTCCTCTGCTAGTATTTTCATGCTTTCTACAGAATGCAAAAAGAAATGACGAGGGGCATCTAATTGGACCCAGTTTTCTTTGTAGTGATTCCAGGCATAGGAAGAAGTGGTAGGGACTCTTATGATGCAGTAGCCATTGGGGGATAACAACCGACTGACGGTGTTGAGGGTCTCCCTTGGATCGGACATATGTTCAAAGGAATGGTGAAACATGATTAAGTCGTATTGACCAGTAATTTCGTGAATGGTTTTTTTGAATACTTTAATGCCATTCGTCAGCTCTAAATCATGAATTACATAGGGATCAACTCCCATAAGATTTTCAAGCCCAATTTCATTTAATTCAAGTAATAGTTTTCCGTTTCCACTTCCGACATCGAGAATATTAGATTTTGCATTTATTTGAGCCTCTGATAATATTTCTAATTTCGTTCCGGGTAGGTATAGATTGAGTAATTTGCCGATTAAGCCTTTGCCCAACAAAGCATAGGTGTCTCGTTTTTTTCTCAAATAACCCAATTTTTTCAATTCGGGTTTTTGAAAACTATAATAATTATCTGGGTAATAATCCTGAATGTTTTCAGGAATTTCTGCTATTTGTAAACAGTTGCAGTTACTGCAATGGAAATATTCAAATTCATCTCGAAATCCAAACATCATTTCACGGACAAAATAGGTTTTTAGTCCGTCTACACTGTTGCAAACAGCACATTTTTTCATAGCTTCATTGTTTTAAGATGTCCTTTTATTATGTTAAAATTCGAGTAAATATATACAATTTGGTTGATTGTTGTACATGGTAATTAATTTTTACTGTTGTCTGTTTTCAGACTGCTCCGCTTTTATTTTATTGTTAATGTATGTCTATATAATTAGAGAACATATTATAATTGAATAGGGAAATTTTAAATTCATGTGGAATAATAGGATAATATCAACGACAAGAGTTATAGCTGTCTCTAACTATGTCTAGGCTTTGCGATAGTAATGTATTGATTCGTAGATTTTTATGGTGCGATCTGAGTTATTTGCTTAAATCTCGACTTAGATAGTAAGACATTC
Source organism: Membranihabitans marinus (assembly GCF_021729155.1). Taxonomy (GTDB): domain Bacteria; phylum Bacteroidota; class Bacteroidia; order Chitinophagales; family Saprospiraceae; genus Membranihabitans; species Membranihabitans marinus. Next base: position 246,686 of record NZ_JAJQYA010000003.1, read on the forward strand.
GTTGATTGAGATTAAGTTTTCTGAGTTTGAAAATTCTTTTCAATTCTACAAAGATATATTGAAAGGTATTCCCAATGTCTTTGAGTTTACCTTTGGCCAGTAGTTTGATAATTTGTAGAGAAAGTCTCAATTTAAAAACAACAATGGTCTGAATTTTTTTGGCAAAACCTTCTTTGTATTTAAGGTCTAAGATGCATCTTGATAAAATAGATTGAATTTTACCTCTTGGTGGTAGATTCAACACACTGTGGATGTGAGCGATTCTGGCCTTGGGAACAAGTAGAGATTTTCGATCTTGGTTTTGAAGGCGAATATTAAAATCATTGTCTTCACCATACATATAAAATACTGGATCGAATAAACTTTCTGTAGTTATGATATCTGTGGGAATTCCGAGACAAGCTCCACTGTATTCTTGAATGGGGTAACCGTCTTTCAATGGTTTTTGAAGAACCAAATCGGTGAGATATTGATCGGCTGAATAAAGGTAATGCTTTACAAAATGCTCTTCTATTTTTTGAAACTGATAATTGAAGATAATGGGGATAATAATGTTGTCTGGGTAGGAGAGGTGGGCATCTAACATGGCATCAATAAAATGCTCATCCACTACGGTATCTTGATTTAAAAGAATAATTAGTTCACAGTTTTTTTGAATAGCTGCGCGGTACCCCAGATTACAAGCCCTACCAAATCCTATTCCCGGTTTGGTAGAAACAATATGGCATTGATTACTAAATTTTAATACGTACTCATTTTCCTTGTCTTGGGTTGAGTTGTCTACGATAAAAATGTTGAAATCAACTTCTTTACACGAAGTCAGTGAGGCTATGCAGTTATCAATAACATGGCTACCATTATAGTATGGAATGATGACGCCGATGGTCTTTTGATTCATAGATACAAAGTATTTCCTAAAGAAGTTCAAATGGTTGAAAATACTTATTTGAAATTAAAACCATCATTAATTTAAACAGTTTTTTATGTTTTTTATGGATTGGTAGTATAATTCTTTTTGGTGTTCTGTATCCTCTATGATTTTTTGTCGGTCGGTATTCAGTGCAATTTTTGCCTTATCCAAAAAATTATTGCAACGACTAGGTTCATTAATTGGGGTTTTGCCCCATGTTTTTAAATATCCTAAAACCTTTTTTTGTTTTGGATTGAGTCCAATATAAGGGACTCCATAACTCATTGCGGATATAATCCCGTGTAGACTAGTACCTATATAGAGTCTACTTTGGGCTATTAAGAGAATGATTTCATATACATTGGGATTGTCGATGAATTCGTAAGAACATGATAATTGACCAGCTATAATTTTTAAAACTTTATCGTCTTCATGACCGGGAGCTGTCCCTATTGGACATAATACGATGGTAGAATTCGTTTCTTTACCCAACTGATTGAGTTGCTCTACGATCTGGGGAACGTTGTTGTTGTGTTTATGCTTACCAATTTGAACAAATATATAGGGTTGGTCTGTCAATTTCTTTATCGATGTTCTGACTTTAATATGAGACTTTAGATGGTCAATGGAAAAAACATCAGATAATATGATGGCAGAATCGGGATATAAATGCGAATGGTTAATGCCTTCTTCTTCCAAAAGTGAAAGGGTTATATTTTCACGTACTGCTATATAATCTGAGTCGGATAATCTCGGATAGCATTTTTCAGGTATTGATGTTCCTCCCACCGAATTGTAAGCCACAGTTATATCGCCTTCAAAGTCAGATTTGTTAATACAGAAGGGAAAGTTACTTTTCCCCCCAAGGATTTTTTTCGCTAAGCCCAAAGAAGAAAATACTCGTACCGTGACCTTATTTAAAAGTGCAAAATACAATGGATTGATAAATCCTAGTAATTTGTCCCAATTGGCACCTATACTTTCTCCTCCTGCCACTATTACATTGTGATGGCCAGATTTGTTTAATTCATTGACAAAGGCGTGATAGTTCTGGGTTTTTACCCCACCCACTTCGGTATAGTCAGCGTCTACTATTGAAAAATAATTAAATTGAAATTTGTCTGGATACTGAGATTCTAGGGCGTATTTTATCATTTTTGGAAATAGAAGATCTCCGTAATTGAATCGATCATAAGGTCCAATAATATTAATCTTTGTTTTTCCCATTATTATATAGTTTTACCAATTTGATTTAAGTATTGAGCTTAAAATCAAAGTTGAGGTAATTATTTAAGTGTAGTTTTAGAGAGTATTGGTTACAAGTAGTTTAGTAATATTTTCTACTTCAAAACCAATTTATTTTCATATAATATTAATGTAACGCAGATTCAATTCTTAAATTGTGGAATATATTGATATTTTCTTTCTATTTCTTATTTCAAATATCATAGGATACAGATTCTAAACTTAGAAAAGGACGACTATTTCCTGTCATACTCTATATCTTGAGTATTTGAGCTGAATAATATGTATTAGATTATTTGTAATGAAATTGTTATATAATTTATTTTTTTTGCGACTCGGAGAAGTTGAATTTTAGTAAGGATTTTAAATTTGAAAGGGAATTTTTCTTATTTTTCATTTCGAAATAAGAGGATGAAAAAATATTCCTTTTTCATCATTTTAATGAATAATGGAGTTGCATATGTGCTGGGTGAAATATACAATGAGATAAGTACATGATTAAACTAAGAAACTGTAAATTTTGGATTTTGACATCTGTAAGCAATAATTCTAGCTGTCTAGAAAATACTTCCTATATAATTTATCGATAAATAAGAATATTTTCAATCTTTGCGAAATGAAAAAAGTATTGATTCTTACCTATTATTGGCCACCTGCTGGGGGTCCTGGTGTTCAAAGGGCTTTGTATTTCGTAAAGTATTTGCGAGATTTTGGGTGGGAGCCCATTGTTTACACGGTAGAAAATGGGGAGTTTCACAACGAGGATCATTCCTTTAACAAAGACATCCCAGAAGGGATTACTGTATTGAAAAGGCCTGCACTAGAACCCTATTCCATATATAAAAAATTACTGGGGAAGAAAAAGGATGAAAAATTAAAACCAGTAGTCTTTACCGAGAAGACCAATAAACCATTGTTACATCAATTGTCGGTATGGATTCGGGGCAATTTTTTTATCCCAGATGCCAGAATGCTTTGGATAAAACCCTCGATTCGGTATTTGGTAAAATATTTGGAAGACCATCCTGTAGATGCGATTATGTCTACCAGTCCACCTCAGTCTATGCATCTCATAGCCAGTGGATTGAAGAGTCGTATGAACTTGCCGTGGGTGGCAGATTTTAGAGATCCTTGGACGAAGGTCAGCTATTACAACGATTTAAAATTGAGTTCATGGGCAGATGGGAAGCATAAGCGTTTGGAGAAGATGGTGTTGAATCACGCTGACAAAAGAGTGGCAGTAGGGTGGAAAATGAAATCGGATTACGAATCAATCGGAGGACAACCAGTAGAGGTGATTACCAATGGATTTGATGATGAAAGTATACCCAATCTTCCATCGGTGGATGATAATGGGAAATTGAAGATATTGTATCTGGGTAGTCTCTCCCGCAAGAGAAATCCTTTCTTACTTTGGGAATCGCTTTCGGAATTAATTGGGGATGGTACAATAGCCGAATCACAAATTGAACTTAATTTTATTGGAAATATTGATCCCATAGTTTTTGAATCATTAGACGGTTTGGGATTGAAAAACATATATACCAAGCGCGGATATGTACCTCATCAAGAAGTGTGGAAGCATTATAGTCAAGCCACAGTATTGCTTTTGATTGGTATTCCCAACCAACCTGAAATCTTGCCTGGGAAGTTATTCGAATATTTGGCCAGTCAAAAACCTATTTACTCCGTATTCCCCAATAACAGCGATGTCGAAAAAATACTGAGGGAATGTAAGGGAGGATTGTCAGCCAATGATAAAGACAAAGAACAATTAAAAGCCAATCTCTATTATTTTATCGATCTGTATCATCAGGGTAGGTTAAGTCAAACATTTGGAAGAGATGTAAAGGCGATAAAGAATTATTCTCGAAAATCCCTTACCGGTAAATTGGCCTCCATGCTAGATGAAATATCTTCTAATTCGGAATCATTGAAAAAGACGGAAACCATCACTTAATGGGAATTGTAAAAAGACAGAGTTCGAAGCAGGCCATATTACAAGTCTTTGGGATTTTGATTGGTGGAATAAGTGTACTATACATTTATCCCCTCAATACAGAAATGCTTGGATTTGCCAGATTTATTTGGGATAGTGGTCTCCTTATGTCATCCTTTATCCTATTCGGGGCAAATACCGGTATGGTAAAGTATTTCCCAGTGATGAATTCCAAATCGGGAGCCAATTTTAGTTTGCCCTTTTATTCTATTTTTTTAGTGTTTGGAATTATTATGTTTTCGGTCATTTATTATTTTTTTGGTGATGAGCTATTGAAGGTGCTGAATAAAAATAATATCGCTTTTTTGGAATACAATGGTTACTTTTTTATCAGTGCCATCCTCACTTCGATTATCATATTTCTCAATTACTACTGCAATACACTGAAGCGGATTGTAATTCCATTTATAGCCAGTAATTTTATCAAAAAGGTGGCGCTTCCTGTGTTGATATTGGCATTTGTATGGGGGCATATATCAAAGTTGGGATTTGCCAATTATTTGATTATTACATTGGTTTTGGCCATATTGTTACAGGTGGTATATATATATCGGCTGAATAGCTGGCGGATTGGAAAGGTAGACTGGGATTTCTTAGGTCGTGAATGGAAGCCTATACTGACCTATTCATTGGTGAGTATGTTTGGAATAATAGGAACTTCCTTTGCTTTTCAAATTGATTCATTTATGATATCGACCTTGATCGGCTATGACAGCAATGGAATTTATTCTATTGGGTTTTTTATAGCCAATATGGTTTACCTTCCTTATATGGCATTGTCTACCATTATGTCACCGATAATATCAAATAATATATCCTTGAACAATTGGAGTAAGATAGGCGAATATTATAAGCAGGGTGGAAATATTATGTTGACCATAGGGATTCCCGTTTTTTTATTGGGATATTTTTGTGTATCTGATCTTCAAGATATTTTTCCATCCAATAAAGACTTTGAAGTGTTGGAGATTATTATTTTGTTGATTGGGCTTACCAAACTATTCGACTTGGCTACTAGTTTCAATACTCAAATTATGGTGTATTCCGATCTGTACAAAATCAACTTAAAATTGATTTTAGTGATGGCAGTGCTCAATGTTTTAATGAATTATGTGTTTATTGTATTCCTGAATATGGATATTGTGGGAGTGGCATTGGCTTCTACCATAAGCATTTCCCTTTTCAACATAGTTAAATTAGTTCTTTTAAATCGACGATTTGGAATCCATCCCTTTACTCAAAAAACCCTGAGCTTATTAATCTTAGCAGCTTTGTTGTTTTTTCTTCTTCTTTTCATTCCGTCCGCCGGCAATCCTTATTTGTCGATTTTTTTAAAAACATTATTGGTCGGTAGTATCTATGCTGGAATTGTATATTTGTTTCACTTATCTCCCGAAGTTGAAAAGTATGGGATGGAATTATTGAATAAATTAAAGATCAAATAATCAAGATATGAAATATACTCTGATCATACCGGTCTATAATCGACTGAATGAAGTAGAAGAACTGCTTCAATCGGCAGAACAATTGAATTTTGATCGAAATTTATTCGAATTTCTATTTGTCGATGATGGGTCCAATGACGGTTTTAAAGAATTTATAGAAACCTATCAATCGGATTCTGGACTTAATATTGAAGCCATTTTTCAGCAAAATAAGGGACCTGGGGCGGCTCGAAACTATGGTATGAGTCAGGCGAGAGGTCAATATTTTATTTTTATCGATTCCGATTGTCTTTTCCCTCCCAACTATCTCCAAGCTTTGGATAAAGACCTTCAGCTTCATGGATATGATGCTTTTGGCGGTCCTGATACCAGTCATCCCCAATTTTCGGAATTGTTGAAGGCCATCAATTATAGTATGACTTCCTTTATTGGAACTGGGGGTACGCGTGGGGGCAAAAAACAAGTAGGTAGGTATTATCCAAGAAGCTTCAATATGGGAATCTCTAGGGCCGTATATGATAAGATAGGGGGGATGAACGATTTGAGACACGGGCAGGATATGGATTATTCAGCGAGAATCTATGAGGCCGGTTTCAATGTGGGATTTATCTTGGATGCCTTTGTGTATCACCAACGCAGAACGAGTTTGCCTAAGTTTTTTAGACAAATATTCAATTGGGGAGTGGCGAGAATCAATTTGGGTATCCTCCATCCCAGTTTACTAAAGCCAGTGCATTATTTACCGGGCTTATTGGTGGGCTTTTATTTGATTGTGTTTTTAATCAGTTTTGTTCTACCTGTGTTTAGTAAGATTTTACTCCTAATGCTTTTAGGTCATTTATTGGTATGCGGCTATGCTTTTTTTGAATCCTATAAGATATATCGAAATATCAAAGTGGCATTATTGTCTATTGTCACATTGAATATTCAAGTCTTTGGCTACGGGAGTGGTTTTCTATGGGCACTATACCAGAGAGCGCGAGGCAAGCGCGAGGCCAAAGGCTTTGTAAAGAATTATTACGGTAAAAAATAAACCAGGCCAAGAAGTCTACGATGCTTTGCATTTCAATTGGTCAACTCGCGATATTATTAGTCATTATTAAATGTAATTTGTATAATATTGTTTGTTAAATTGAATAATTAAAGATCATGAGATCAATATTTTTTTTGAAGAAGAATTCCCTCGAATGATATTATAATACTTGACTTTTGAAGGTTGAGTCCATCAAATTTTGTAGTTCTTCAATATAAATATAAACCCTTGTTATTAGCTTTAGTGATATTTTTATGTAATCAATAGTATATTCTGTGGTAAGTGATTTAGCGATAATAATTTTGAATTATAACTCTTATGGTGATACTATAAGATTATATACTAACCTAAGTAAATATCAGTCTATTCCAGAACATTGTTTTTATATTGTAGATAATCACTGCGATGATGGACCAAAATTGCAAAAATACTTTAAAAATACTGCCGTCCATTTAATTCATTCACCCCATAACGGAGGTTATGCTTTTGGCAATAATTTGGCTATTAGAGAAGCGATACGTGATAACAAGGATTATTATTTAATTCTCAATCCAGATATCCAAATCAATAGTGAGACTATTATACAAATGCTTCAATTTATGGCAAATGATAAGAGTATCGGTGCATTGGGATGTAGAATTATGGAAGATAAGAACACAATCTACTCCGATGGAGGCAGGGTAGATTTTCAGAAATCATGTAAACCTGGACACTTAAATGGTGGAAAACGAATAGATGAGGTGGTTTCTGTCTCTATAGTAGATCAACAAAGTATACAATATATCAACGGCAGTGTTTTACTAACTAGGAAAGAAGTTCTTGATGAAATTGGTCTCATGCGTGAGGATTTCTTTCTCTATTTTGAAGAAACAGAATGGTGTATTCGAATGACCAAGAATACTCATTACAAGTTAGTGGTAATGACGGACCAACAAGCTTATCACAAACGCAGTCAGAAGAATGAACTATACACTTATTATATGAATCGAAACAGGGTCATACTGTGTCGATTATTATCGGTGTCCTATGGCCACATTTTGTTGGGTCATGTCCTAAATATTGGTAAAATATTGATTCGAAGGGATTATACCTTGAAAAGATATATTGCCGCCTCCAGGGGAGTGATGAATGGCATAACACAAGTGATTAAATAAATTTCAGTTTTTCAAAATATGTTCTATACTTTCCATGGTCTGTTCGTTAATAGCAGATCGTGAAAAGGTATCTCTCAATCGGTGAAAATTGTGAGGCTTCAGTTTTTGGTTGAGAATATCGATGATTAAATGTTGTAGATCATTGGTGTCCTTATAGCAGTAGGTGACTTCTTTCCATATTGCTTCTTTCTCCACCTTTGAAGGTAGTAGGGTTGGTTTTTGGAACCTTAGTATATCACCAAATACTCCAGATTGCTTTGTTGTGCCGTATTCTTCTGTATATATTCTAAACCTTGTGTCTATATTGATGGGGGCAATGAAAAAATGTGTGGATTGGATAAGTTGCTCTAGTTCTGATTGAGGTAAAAAATGATTAAAATATATAACTTCAAAATGTTTTTGATCGATGGCTTTAAATTTTGATATGATATCTTTTCCATAATTGGAGTTGGCAGAGCCAGCAAAGATTAATCTTACGTTCTTAATGCTATGTTGATTAAAATTAATGGACTTAAAAGCCTCATAAATGGTTAAATAATCTCGTTTCCTAAAATCAATTTTACCTATTATTATAAAAGTAACTTGGTCAGATACATTCGACTTTATTTCCTTTTTTGGTGTGTCATTTATATTGGAAAAGGGTAGAACAATGGTTTTATGATGTTCTAAATTGAATTTATTTAAAGCATATTGGCGTAAATGGTCATTGGCGAAGGCAAAATAATCGATTTTCTTTATGATTTTTTTTCGATAGAAAAAATCTCCTAAGCCCAACCCTAGGCGCAGACTATATGAAATATCTTTCCAAATCATGTAAGGTGATATTATAAGACGATAATTTTCTTTTACACTTTGAAACCACCGATTGGTGTTATGTAATCTTAATATTATTTTATAAGAACCATTGAGCGAATTAAAACTTTTAAGATTGTAGGCCAATGTGTTGATTACAACAATATCACTATTGTCTAATTCATTTTTGTATTTTGAGAAATACGAAATAAAATTGGTTTTCCCATTGTGTAAATAAAATTTTACATTTGGCAGAGACTCTGTATCGAGACCTGTGTTTTTAAGGATCTTAGCAGTCGTGAAAATTTGTAATTGGAATGTTTCATTTTTAAAGCGCAGGATGGATTCTCTTAATACTTCCGCATGATAAAATAATTCAATAATGGATATTGTCTTCAAAAAATAGGGGTTTTTAATTTGATAGATTCCAATTGTTTCAACCCTTAAAAATAGCCAAAATTCAGTGTTTATATACAACACAGCTGTATTTATTTTCACTGTTAAATTAAATTTTCAATTTTTTTTGACAAAAATTACAAAGGATGTAAATAAATGTAATTGAATTGTTTTTTGTAGTGTTTTAACATGCTTTGTTATTTTAAAAAGTATGGTCACAAAAATTATATTGAGTTGTTTAAAAGAACAATACATTTATTTTATTTGATGATTAGAATATTTTCAATCTTTACCAGATGAAAAAGGTTTTATTAATTACCTATTATCGGACTCCATCTTATGGACCAGGTGTTCAAATAACCCCATATTTTGATAAATATTTGCGTGATTTTATTTGGAAGCCTCCGACCAAGGACTTGTTGTTGATTGGAATTTCCAATAAGCTGGAGATCTTACCTATTAAATTTTTTAACTATCTAGCCAGTAAAAATCCAAGTTATTCTATTTTTCCTAAAAGCGGCGATGTTGAAAAAATAATGAAGCACTGTAAAAGTGGTTGGTCTGCAGATATTGGTGACAAGCTGACACTAAAATCCGATTTAAGGCATTGTATATTGTTTTGTCGCAATAATACCCTCAGTAATGTTTATGGTGATTTAAAGGAAGTAATTGGGCAATGGTCAAGTAAAAAAAGGACGGGGAAGCTCGCCGTATTATTGGAAGATGCAGTTGTTTCCCACTATGGGAGCTTAACTAAAGAAGGTCAGATATAGATGGGAGTTGTGAAAAGGCAAAGCGCCAAACAAAGTTTACTACAGATTTTAGGAATCTTTATAGGAGGTATTAGTGTATTGTATATCTATCCATTAGACACTGAGATGTTGGGATTTGCTCGGTTTATCTGGGACACTGGTATATTATTTTCTTCAGTAGTGTTGTTGGGTTCTGACAGTGGGTTAATACGATTTTTCCCAAGAATGAGATTGAAGTCAGGACAAAATTTTAGCTTGCCATTTTACTCGTTGTTATTGTTGGTCGGTATCGTATTCTTTTCTATTATTTATATGATGTTTGGGGACCGCATCTTAACCCTGTTAAATAAAAATAATACAGAATATTTAGTCTATAATAACTATTTCTTTTTCAGTATTATACTTACTTCCATCATTATGTTTTTAAATGTATACTGCAATACACTGAAGAGAATAGTTGTGCCTTTTATTGCGAGTAATTTAATAAAGAAAATTACTTTGCCTTTGTTAATATTGGCTTCGGTTTATGGATATATCAATACCCTGACTTTTGCCAATATGCTCATAGTTACTTTGTTGTTGGCTATTTTGCTGCAAGTAGTATATATATATATGGTAACTGGATGGAGATTAGGAAAAATTGATTGGACCTATATTAAACGTAATTGGCAGCCTGTTTTTAATTTTTCTTTTATTAGTACATTCGGTGCAATTGGTTCCAATTTTGCATTCCAGATTGATTCTTTTATGATATCTACTTTAGTGGACTATAACAGCAATGGGATTTATGCCATAGCCTTTTTTATAGCCAATATGGTATACATCCCTTTTTCAGCATTGTCTGGAATAATGTCTCCGATTCTTTCAGAAAACATAAGTTCGAAAAATTGGCCTAAAATTGATGAACATTACAAACAGGGAAGTATTATTATGCTGACCATTGGTATCCCTATATTTTTACTTGGTTATTTCTGTATACCAGATCTTCAAAATATTTTTCCGACTAATAAGGATTTTCAAGTTTTAGGGGTGATTGTGTTATTGATTGGACTGACCAAGCTATTTGATTTGGCAACTAGTTATAATAGTCAAATACTTTTGTATTCAGATCTTTATCGGTACAACTTATTACTTACGGTACTTATGGCTATCCAAAACATTATATTGAATTATGTATTTATTGTTGTTTTCAACATGGGGATCATTGGTGTGGCCTTAGCCAGTACCATCAATTTATTTATATTTAATACTGCAAAATTAGTTTTACTTTATCGCAAATACAACATTAATCCATTTTCCCAAGCAACCATTTTTATCTTGATGTTGGGGGCATTCCTTTTTGGATTATTATGGATTGTACCTGATTTGTCAAATCCGTATTTATCTGTTTTGGTTAAGACTGTTTTTGTGGGCATTATTTATACAACCTTTGTCAAAGTATTTCATCTGTCTCCTGAAGTTGAAAAGTATGGAATGGAATTATGGAATAAGTTTAGGATCAAATTATAAAAAGTGGAATACCGCTTAATCTAACCAGTCTTTTTCCTCTCAATTATTTCGACGCCTTAGTTATAGATCTCTATACATCAATATCTTGCCTTTGGCCATCCTGATATCAATTTCCCCAATTTTTCGGAAGATTACCTCACTGTATGAAATTCCCTTTATGGGGCGAGAGAATATGTGAGGATAAGAATTAAGCTGATCGATATTATCCACCTATCCTCAAAATGGTAGTCTCTTGAACCCTCAATTATTAATTCATTTGGTATATGTCAGGATATAATAATAACAAGTAGATAAATAGTTTCTCAGATAGGGAATGTTGCTGATGAAACCAATCTGCTTTTTGGGGGGAAGATTAAATTTTACGTCGTAATTGGGATTAAATAAGTAAGGGGATTCATCCAAAATCGTATAATTCTCGGTTTTGACAATTCTCTTAAATCGTTCCACACTAATACCGGTGTCTACGTGTTCCATCAAACTCCTAATCTTAACATCTGGTTCTCCCGCTGTTTTAAGTATCCACTTATATATCGGTTTTGGAAAAAGGTGGAAATATGGCAATTTTGACAGAATTTTACTATTAAGGCCTTGCTGATGACCTCCAAATGGCATTTGCCATGGGGGAAATCCCAAGAAAAACAATGTTCCCTTATGCATAAACTGTTTTACAAAAGCCATGAATTTTTCTTGATTGGGAATGTGTTCTATCACATCTCTCATAATGATGACATCAAAACTACCTATGTCGGCAGGATCAATGAGATAAATATCCTTGCATATTAGCTGAAGTTTGGAATTATCCGCCGCACCGAGATATTTTTTCGCATTTTCGATTTGTTTGCAGTTGATGTCTATTCCAGTTACAGTACAACCCATTTCTACAAAAGGCTCAAGATTGCCCCCTTCTCCACAGCCAATCTCCAAAATAGAAGTGCTGGCATCGATCTTACCTTGGGTTTGCAAATAGGGTATGACGTGTTGTTGAGTGGTATAGGACTGTTCTTTGAAATATCGACCTCTGTCTTTATGTCTTTCTTGCATTGAGATGAAACTTTTTTCAAATATATAAATTGTTTCAAAGTTAGATTGATTCTCTCGATTTTAATTTAAATCTTAGACCGTATTCATTTTTTAAAAATTTGTTTATTTTTAAAAAAATAAATACAGATACTATGCGAAGTATGATTGGTCTTATATTGTTGTTTTTGCCATTGTTAGCTGCCGCCCAAGACCAAGTTTATAGTCATCAGGATAGTCTATTCGGTTCGATTACTCCAGAACGAGAATGGTGGGATCTCAATTACTATCACTTAGATATTGAAGTCGAACCCAAAGAAAAAACCATTTATGGGCAAAATACCATTCAATACACCGTTCTTCGACCCGGTTCGACGATGCAAATAGAGTTGCAAGATCCTTTGGAAATTCTTTCCATCCATCAAGATGGACAATTATTGACTTATCGCAGAGATGGATTTAGTTATTTGATAGAATTGTCGAAAAAACAAGTGGTTGGTCATGTCAATGAAATTGTAGTCAAATACGGAGGCCATCCAAAACCCAGTCCCAATCCTCCTTGGAGTGGTGGGATTACTTGGGATAAAGATGACAATGGGATAGATTTTGTGGCTTCGAGTTGTCAGAAGGATGGACCTAGTTTATGGTGGCCGTGTAAAGACCACCCCTACGATGAAACCGATAGCATGTTGATCAGTGTTACAGTGCCCGACCACCTAATGGATGTGTCCAATGGTAGATTGAGATCGATTACTAGTCCCAAGAAAGGGTATAAGACCTATCACTGGTTTGTGGCCAGTCCCATCAATAATTATGGGGTAAATATCAATATTGGGGACTATGTTCACTTTAAAGAAACATATGATGGAGAGGCTGGTGTCCTCGATTGCGATTACTATGTATTGAGGGATAATTTAAAAAAGGCGAAGAAGCAGTTTGAGGAAGTGCCTCGTATGTTGGACGCTTTTGAATATTGGTTTGGTCCTTATCCCTTTTATGTGGATGGGTTTAAACTGGTAGAAGCTCCCTACTTGGGAATGGAGCATCAAAGTTCTGTAACCTACGGAAATGGATATAAAAACGGTTATTTGGGGAGAGATCTCAGTGGTAGCGGTTGGGGAATGAAGTTCGACTATATTATTATACACGAATCAGGTCATGAATGGTTTGCCAACAATATAACCTATGCCGATATTGCCGATATGTGGATTCATGAAAGTTTTACGACTTATTCTGAAAGTCTGTTTTTGGACTACCATTTTGGCCTTGAAGCCAGTTCTGCCTATGTCAGAGGACTGCGATCGAGTATTGTCAACGACGGTCCTATTATCGGGCAGTATGATGTGCATCAACCAGGATCCAGGGATATGTATTTCAAGGGTGCCAATATCTTACATACCTTGAGACAAGTCGTCAATGACGATGATCTATGGCGACAGGTATTGAGGGGATTGAATGTAGAATTTTATCATGCCACCATTCGCTCCCATCAATTGATAGATTATATTGATTCTATGGTGACGGAGATTGATTTGCAGCCTTTTTTTACACAATACTTTAAAGATGCTCGAGTACCAATCTTTACATATAGAATTCAGAATAATCAAATCATGTATAAATATGATAATGTAGTAGCTGGATTTAGAATGCCGATAAAAATTTTACAAAATGGACAGGTATTCAGTTTGGATAATGCCTCCGATCAATGGCAAATGGCATCGATAGGAGAAGGGGCTATCGTGGTAGATCCCAATTATTACGTGGCTACATTCGATCTTTTGGGCCAATAATAAATTACTGAATTTCTTGAAGTGCGGCTTCCAATTTAGCTTCATCGCCATTGGAGTATCCAATATGTGAATACACCATATTCCCTGTCTTGTCCAAAACCACGGTAAAGGGAATGGTTTCAAAATTAAAGACTTGTTTCGAAGTAGATTCGGTATCGATATAGATGGTATAGGGCCATTTTCTCTGCTGTATCATAGCCCTTACCTTGCCGGCAGATCGCGCGTCATCGGTACTTATCGCCAATAATTCAACCTCGTATTTATCTTGCCATTCGGCATAATTGGTCTTAAGCGCATCCAATTCCTTCTTGCAAGGGCCACACCAAGTTGCCCAATAACTAATAATGATGTTTTTTTGTTTTGGGAGGGCATTTTGCAATGTCGTTCTGCTTCCTTTTATATCTTTGAGTTGAATTTGATGTAGGGGAAGATTTTGACCTACAACAAAAAAAGGAATAAAAAAGATAAAGAAAAATATTAAACGCTTAAAGATCATTCTAATATGGTTTAAGTAATTGAGATATGGACCTATTTAAAGAAATCCGCTTAAAAAGAAACGATGCTAAATTGATAAAATTTTTAGTCATTGTGTTTATTCTTTCCCTAGAATGTACAAATTTATCGGCACAAAATGAAGGCAAACAACCAGTCGTAGTGTCTGGACTGTGGTTGAATAATCTTAATTTTGCAATTGTAGATGCCAAGATAGGGGCCAGTAACACACCGTTTTACGAAGACAAAAAATGGGGAGGAGAATCATGGCTCAACTTGTCTGCTCTGTATAAAAACTGGAAAATGGAGGTGAGATTGGATGGTTTTCAAAATTCTATCCTTCTCAATCCCGAGGATGTATATTCGGATTTTGGATTAGGGTATGTCAATCTCAGGTATTCGGGGCAAAATTTTTCTTCTGAAATAGGCCATTTTTACGAACAGATCGGTAATGGCTTAATCATGCGCTCCTATAAAGATTTGCCATTGTTGATCGACAATGCTATTTTTGGAGCCAAACTGCAATTTTATCTTCCCGGAAATCAATCTATTATGGTGTATGGAGGTAAGCCTAAAGATTTATTCTCCCTATCAGATATGTATAGTGTTGGCGGTGAGTATCGATTGGACTGGGCTATAAAATCTGTTTATTTAAGTTCGGGCTTTGGGAGTAGTATTAAGATTTTGGAATCCGATATAGTAGATCATTTAATCAGTGAGGTGGAACTTTATCTACCCCAAGATAGTGTGGGATTGTATAAGAGTAGCCAACTGTATTCCATTTTCAATGATTTATCTTATGGGCCATTTTCTTGGTCGGCCGAATATGCGGTGAAATACCACGATACCTATTTCAATTCAGAATCCAAACGAAATTTGTGGACAGGGGGACATGTGTTTGGGAAGTTTGAAACCGCTTTGGGCCAGGCACTTTATTCCTCCATGTCATTGGATTACGATCATTGGTCGTTTCAGTTGGAAGGTAAATACGTGGATAAATTTTCAAATAAATCTGATCCATTTAGTTTTAATTATAGAAATGATCTACATTTTATACCGCCGATGGCTCAGGTTCAGACCTATCGTCTAAAGTCTCGATATATTCCTGCTACTCAGTTTCTCGGAGAACAATCCGCCCAGATCAATATAGGGTATGCCGGTGAACACGATTTATTTAGCTGGAACAATACCCTGATTTACAGCCTTGCCGATGTGAAATTGTATGAGGCATACGATTTAAATTGGGAGAGAAGTTATTCTGCTGGGAAATACATTATCGGAATAATGAAACAACAATATAATCAAGATGTGTATGAGGGGAAACCTGGAGCCCCACAGGTAAAAACATGGATTCCCTATGCTGAATATTATCGTGAATGGGAACAGAATAAGAGTTTGAAAATAGAAGGTCAAGCTTTGTTTACCGATGAAGACAAGGGAAATTTATACTATATGGGTATGGAGTACAACTCATCGGAGAAATGGAGCTGGGTTTTGGCTGCCATGTATGAGGCCGAGAAAGACAATATTTATCCAACCCTAGGGGTTTATCACAAAAGAAGGACAGGAATTTATAGTTTAAGTTTTGTAAAGCAAGTGGAAGGTATTGTATGTTCTGGGGGAATTTGTAGATTTGAACCTGCCTTTAGTGGGATTAAAATAACTACTCAAACACGATTTTAGTCGATGAAAATAAAGGAAATGAAATCGATTCAACTAGTAGGATTTATAGAATCTAATATAAAGCGAGGACAGATTAATTATTTATATACCTTGATGATTCTTATCCTGTGTATGTCCTGCAATGATGAGATCGATTATCAATTGGTCAGACCCGAGCCCGGACAGCAGAAAATATTGGTAGAAGAAGTAAGTGGTGTGCGCTGTCCCAATTGTCCCGACGGAACCAGGCTATTGACATCTATAGCTAGCGAATTTGACAGTGCAATTATAGTGGTTACCTATCATGCTGGTTTTTTTTCCGTCCCCTACCCAGAGAGTGTTTATGATTTTAAGACGGAAGAAACAGTGGCTCTGTTAAATTTATTGGGCAATCCAATTGGATATCCTTCTGCGGCAATTCAGCGATTAAAAGATGACGGACAATCCAGTGCACAGAGATTGACCAACACTTGGTACAGTACCATAAATCAGCTCATTGCTGATGTTCCAGAGCTTAGTTTACATTTGGAGGTGGATCAATTCGGAGAAGATACTCAAATTACCTATGGAGTATTAACCAATGATGATATTGACAGGCCATTGTACGGACATCTTTATTTGTTAGAAGATGGTTTGATCGACTATCAATCTGATTCTAGAGCCTCAGATGGGGTAGTAACCAATTATGAACACAACCATGTTCTCAAAAAAATATTGACGCCGTTGGAAGGTGAGTTATTGGGGAATTCTTTTGCGGAATTGAGTCGAGTTAATGATTCGATGACCCTTCAACTATCATCCATAGAGGAGGTGGTGGATCCAGCAAAGACATCGTTTGTGTTTTTTGTAACCGATGATGAAAAAGTGTTGCAGGTTGAAAAAGCGTATAACAATCCCTAATTGTCTGTACATTTTAAATATCTTTGCGTCCTATTTCTATTCAAACTTGAAAATGTTTAAATGAAAATTTCTTACAACTGGTTAAAAGACTATTTAGATTTTGAGGAAACCCCACATGAATTGGGAGAGATATTGACCGAGATCGGCTTGGAGGTGGAAGGTGTAGAGAAACTCGAGAATATTCCCGGAGGATTAAAAGGTGTAGTCACTGGAAAAGTCGTCGAATGCGAGCAACATCCCAATGCCGATCGACTGAGCAAGACCAAGGTCGATATTGGAGAGCCCACTTTGCTATCTGTCGTCTGTGGTGCACCCAATGTAGCTGCTGGTCAGAAGGTGTTGGTGGCACCAGTAGGTACGGTTCTTTACCCAGATGGTATAGACAAACCCTTTAAGATTAAAAAAAGCAAGATTAGGGGAGAAGTTTCAGAGGGTATGATATGTGCGGAAGATGAACTCGGATTGGGGGAAAGTCACGATGGCATTATGGTATTGGATGAAAGTCAGGCCGTCGGTGTGCCAGCCAGTGAAATTTTCGATCTCAAAATCGATTATGTATACGAGATTGGGCTCACTCCCAACCGGTCAGATGCCACT
Source organism: Membranihabitans marinus (assembly GCF_021729155.1). Taxonomy (GTDB): domain Bacteria; phylum Bacteroidota; class Bacteroidia; order Chitinophagales; family Saprospiraceae; genus Membranihabitans; species Membranihabitans marinus. The sequence goes on from NZ_JAJQYA010000003.1 coordinate 264,379, forward strand.
AGTCATATAGGTGTAGCAAGGGACTTGGCAGCTGCTTTGACCATTATTCACGATCGGCCATATACGGTGAAGATTCCCGAGGTAAGCTCTTTTAATACCCAAACCATTAAGCACGACATTGGTGTGGAAATAAGTGATATTGCCTTGTGTCCACGATATTCCAGTGTGACCATTGGAGAGTTGAAGATAGGTCCATCTCCGCAATGGATGGTAGATCGATTGAAATCTATAGGGGTTAAATCAAAAAACAATATCGTAGATATTACCAATTTTGTCCTACACGAAATAGGTCAACCACTGCACGCTTTTGACTTATCCGCTCTAAAGGGCAGTCAAGTATATGTAGAAACTCTGGAAGAGGGAAGGAAGTTTACTACCTTGGACGATGTAGAAATATCGCTTTCATCAGAGGATTTAATGATTTGTAATGCCCAGCACGAACCCATGTGTATAGGAGGGGTATACGGAGGTCTTCATTCAGGTGTGAGTGATAAAACCATTCATGTATTTTTGGAATCGGCTCATTTTCAACCAGAGACAGTTCGGAAATCGAGTAAAAGACATAATTTTAGAACAGAAGCGGCAAAGGTTTTTGAAAAGGGAAGTGATCCAGCCGTAACTAAATATGCCCTCCAACGGGCGGCATTGTTGTTGCAAGAATGGGCAGGAGGTGTGATTACTTCGGAAATATCAGACATATATCCTGAGCCAATATTGCCCAAAATAATTTCTGTTCGATATTCGCAGATTAAGCGGATTATGGGTTTTGATATATCAGAAGAAACCATTGTAAAGATATTGAAAGCGATGGATATTGAGATTATCAAACAGTTTGATGATCATATAGAAGTAGCCATCCCTACAGATAAGGCAGATGTGACTCGAGAAGCCGATGTTATTGAAGAGATTTTGCGTATCTATGGTTTTAATAGTGTACCGGTCGACGGTCGCTTGACTATAGCCTTAGATAGCGGTAAAAAGGAAGAGCATTTGCCATTGCGCAATCAATTGTCCAGTGTCTTAGTAGGTATGGGACTACATGAAATCATGGGGCTTTCTCTTACTGGGCAGAAGTATTTGCCTAGCTACCTAGAGGAGGAGCGTTTGGTAAGGATTAATAACACCTCAAATAGAGACTTGGACATCATGCGACCTTCCATGGTGGTTACGATGTTGCAGACTATAGAATACAATCAAAAAAGACAAATCAGTGACTTGCAGTTGTTTGAGTTTGGGTCTACATATATCAGTCCCCAACCCTCACAATATAAGGAAACACAGCATTTGGCCATTGGACTTGCCGGTAAGGTAAGGTCTTTGAATTGGATTTCGTCAGAAGAATCTTCTAGTTTTTACCAGCTTAAATCTATGGTAGAACGGATATTTGAAAGTCTAAATATAGGCAAGGTACAACAGTCGAATCTCGAGTCAGAAGACTACCATTATGGATTATGCTATCACAAGGGCGATACTGTATTGGCAGAATTTGGCGCTGTTGATTTATCTGTGTTCCCATCGGTAGAAGTGGAAGGGGAAGTTTTTATGGCAGATCTTCGTTGGGATGAATTGGTAAAGGCCAAGAAAAATATCTCTACCATAACTGAGATTAGCAAATATCCAAAAGTGGATAGAGATTTAGCGCTGATTACGCCCAATTCGGTTTCATATGGCGATATAGAAAAAGTTATTAAATCCACGGGTAAAAAAATAGTTGCCGATGTTCAATTGTTTGATGTATATGAAAACAAAGAGCAGCTGGGTGAGGATTTGAGATCATATGGAGTAAAAATTATATTTTCCGATCCTAAAAAAACCTTAAATGATAAGGAGGTGGATGTTGTAATTAAAAATATTTTAAATAAATTACATAAAAATTATGCAATTGAACTGCGTTAAAGTGGGCATATATGGAAATATTTAAAGAGCGATTAAATCAATTAGATCATAAGTTACGACAAGTAGGTGGTAAAATGAGTATGCTAAAGAGGCAAAATATGCAGCTATTAGCCGAAAATGTTCGATTAAAAAAACAATTGGAGAAAAATAAAAATAATACCTTTGTAAGTGATGAGAGCAGGAATGAGGCAGAAGGAAAAATTGAGACACATGCAAATGGACGAGAAGTGGAAGTGGAGAAGTTGAAGAGTGAATTAGATCACTATATAAAGCAACTGGGAGCATGCATAGAAGAACTGGAGAAAATATAAGTCGATGTCGGGAAAAAGCACCAAAAGTTTAAATGTAGTAATCGGAGGTATAAACATACCGGTGAAGATTGCAGCATCTGAGGAGAAAGAGATTGAGCGGGTGGTCGATAAGATTAATAAAAAACTCAAGGAGATTCAAATGCGCTATCCGGGGAAGGATATGACGGAGGCAATGGCCATGACATTATTGGCAGTATCTTTTGATAGAGAACAAGAAAAAAAGATGTATCCAGAAGAATCTGAATTGCTAAAGGAATTTGATCAAATTGATGAACTTTTAGATAAAATACTAAAATAGTATTTTTACTTGTCTTACACTTTAAGTGGGCGTTCAATGTCCTTTTATCTGGTTTCCTGCGTATTAGTTATTAAATATTAAAACGATACTATGGATTTTATGTTAAGCTTGTTAGCTGGTTTAATATTGGGTGCCATTGTAGGTTATTTTCTGGTTCGAAGTTTTGTAGCCAAAGGACAGAAGTCCAAGGTGGATGAAATGAATAAGAAGGCAGATTTAATCATACAAGAAGCTCGATTGTCAGCGAAGCGATTATTAGATGAGGCCGAAACCAAAGCTGAGAAAATAAACTCTCAGTCCGAAAATAAAAATGAAGCCATAAAGCAGAAAAAGATTCAAGAGGCAAAAGAGAAATTTGCAACCTTGAAATCTAATTACGATTCTTACCGGGCTCAAAAGAAAATTGAATTAAAAGAGAGAGAAGTAGAAGTTGTCAATCTCGAAAAGGATATTGAGCGAGCCAAAAAGGAATTAGCTACGAGAACAGAAGGATTGGAGAGTTTGGAACAAGAAGTAGCTGTGATCAGAGAAAATTTGGACAAACAACTCAAAGTAGTTGCCAAGAAGAAAGAAGAATTGGACAAGTCCAATGAAATTTTTATTGAGAAATTGGAATCTATTGCGCGATTGAGCGAACAAGAAGCCAAGGAACAATTGCTGGAAGCTGTCAAAGCCAAGGCCGAAAATGAAGCTTTGGCCCTTATCAAGCAGAGAATGGAGGAAGCCAAGTCAACGGTGAATAAAGAGTCCAAGAAATTAGTGATTCAATGTATTCAACGGATGGCTGCTGAGGTAACCATTGAAAACACAGTGTCTGTATTCAACTTGGAGTCAGATGATATCAAAGGACAAATAATCGGACGAGAAGGTCGAAATATTAGAGCCCTAGAAGCTGCTACAGGAGCTGAAATAGTGGTAGATGATACTCCGGAAGCCATAGTGATTTCCAGTTTCGATCCCATTCGAAGAGAGATCTGTCGATTGTCGTTGAAAAAATTGGTAGCCGATGGTAGAATCCATCCAGCTCGAATTGAAGAAGTGGTGACCAAGACTAAGAAACAACTCGAAGAGCAGATTAAAGAGATAGGGGAGCGAACCGTTATCGATCTCGATATTCACGGCCTAGATCCAACATTGGTCAGAATGGTAGGTAGAATGAGATTTAGATCTTCCTATGGACAGAATCTATTGAAGCACTCCATAGAGACCGCCAATTTATGTGCTTTAATGGCCGCTGAAATTGGATTGCCTAAGAAAATGATCAAAATGGCCAAAAGAGCTGGCTTGCTTCACGATATTGGTAAGGTAGCAGAAGAAGAGACAGAATTGTCTCACGCATTGGTGGGAATGGAAATGGCGAAAAAAGTAAACGAACACGGTTATATATGTAATGCCATCGGAGCTCACCACGACGAAATAGAAATGAGCAATATATTGTCCCCTATTATTCAGGCCTGTGATGCTATCTCCGGTGCAAGACCAGGTGCTCGAAGAGAGATATTGGAGAGTTACCTCAAGCGAATTAACGAATTGGAAGATTTGGCCATGGGCTATGACGGTGTCCAAAAAGCGTATGCCTTGCAAGCGGGTAGAGAATTGAGAGTTATTGTAGAAAGCGATAAGGTCACCGATGATTATGCCGATGATTTATCTTTCATGATATCTCAAAAGATCCAAGAAGAAATGCAATATCCCGGTCAAATTAAGGTGACGGTGATTAGAGAAAAACGAGCAGTTACTGTAGCTAAGTAGCGGAGTAAAGAGATTTTTATTTGGCTCATAAAAGTATCCCTGTCAACGATGATGTAATTCATCGTTTTCAGGGATTTTTTTTTGATAGCCGTTGAAGTCAATGATGAATAGAGGCTTTTTTTAATTGAATTCGTATAATGGCCAATTCACCATATGATTTTTTTTATATTATTTCCGAAGATATGGTTGGTGTAGGGATCCGAAGATAATCCTCAACTACTAGTCGATGGTAATCTGAATAATATTATGATAATGATTTCATGATAATGTTTTTCTCCCTAATTAGACAGGATATTGGAATCCGTTGACCAGTGTTGGATATTTTACCAGAAAGGTATTTGTAAAGCGGGAAAAACACCCTAAAATATTTTTAAAAATTATGTGAAAATTTAGGTCATATATAAGATTTTTATATAGGCTAACCGCTTATTTTCTTTGGCTTGAATCCTTGCTATGAGGGAGAAACACAATTTTTTTGCTTCAAACACAATAAATGCCCAATGATTTAAATTTACTTCTCAATTTACTTTGTCTAATCAAAGATAATATCATACATTTGCGGCAACTTTTAAGTGAAGCAATATCGTGATGTATATGAACCGTATTTTTAGACTGAGTAAGATCGTTTTTTTGGCTGTAATTCTATTGGGAATCAATAGCCATAGGCTGCTGGCGCAAGACCACGAAGAAGGTGGTCATGATGATCACACCGAAGCGCATCATGGTGAGGCTGGCGCTCATGAAGATGGAGAACATGTGGCAGAGTTTGATCCTGCCAATACAGCCTTTCATCATATCTCGGATCAAAATGTATATTCATTGGGATTTGCCGACATTCCATTGCCTTGTTTCTTTTATTCAAAAAGCGACGGCTGGAATGTGTTTATGAGTTCCAAATTTGGGATCGGGCACCACGGCAATGGACATTATGCAGTAGACGGATATGTCCTAGTTGAAAGTATTGCGCGAAGAATTAACGATGAGAGTTTTCCTAAGGGGAAGATTGAATTAGGTGAGCATCCATATGTTTTTGAATATGTTACTGTGGATGGCAAAGAGAAGGAAAAAGTATCTCTCAGTTATGAAGGGAAATTGTATCCCTTGGAAAATAAGTCGACTTTGGACGGTGGATTGATGGGAGGAGGACTTACTTCCTTTTACGATTTTTCTCCTACCAAGAACGTAGTGTCTTTATTGTTGATGGTATTGTTGCTGTTCTTTGTGTTTAGAAAAATAGCCAGAAGATATAATGAAGATGCATATAGAGCGCCGAAGGGAATTCAGTCCTTTATGGAGCCTATTTTTATATTTATACAAGATGAGGTAGCTAAGCCGTTTTTAGGTCATAGATGGCAGAAGTTTTTGCCCTTCCTCATGTGTTTGTTCTTTTTGATTTTGGCTTTGAACTTATACGGTCAGATTCCATTCTTTGGCAACGCCAACGTGACGGGGAATCTTACTTTTACAATGGCATTGGCCTTGGTTACTTTTTTTGTGGTCAATCTCAACGGGAAAAAAGATTACTGGATGCATGTTTTGTGGATGCCTGGAGTACCAGTATTCGTTAAACCGATATTGACTGTTGTGGAGATATTGGGATTGTTTATTAAGCCTTTGACATTGATGCTTCGTTTGGCTGCCAACTTAACGGCTGGTCACATGATTATAGTAATCTTTGTCAGTTTGTTATTTATTTTCAATGATGCTGGTCAAAATATGATAGGGTCAGTACCGGGATTGGCACTGTCCGTTCCTTTGACCATGTTTATGATGGCTTTGGAATTATTGGTGGCATTGGTACAAGCATTTGTATTTACCATCTTGACTGCTTCCTATATTGGAGCGGCTATTGAAGAGCATCACTAAGAGCGTGTATTATTTTTTTTAATTATATAAATTTATAGAAATGACAGGATCAATCGCAGCAATAGGAGCAGCAATCGCAGTAATCGGTGCCGGTATAGGTATTGGTTGGATCGGTGGCAAAGCTATGGAATCTATTGCACGTCAGCCAGAAGCTGTAAATGATATTAGATCAAATATGATCTTGATGGCTGCCCTTGTTGAGGGAGCTGCCTTGATCGCGATCTTATTGTCATTTTTCGCATAATCGGCGAAGAAAAAAAGTAGCTCATTATAGCGATTGGCTAAATGAGCTACTTAATTTTAAAGAAAAATAATAATAGAATATATATGTTTGTTTTAGCTGAATTTAATGTTTTAAGACCGGAGCCAGGTTTATTGTTTTGGTCGATATTGATATTTGTAATTTTTTGGTACTTAATGTCAAAATTCGCCTTTAGACCAATAGCGCAAGCTTTGATCAAAAGAGAAAACCACATTCAAGATGCCTTGAATGATGCCAAAAAAGCTAAGGATGAATTGCGTAAGATTCAGACTGAAAATTCTAAATTGATGGAAGAAGCTCGCGCCGAAAGATCAAAGATGTTGAAAGAAGCTAAAGAACATCGAAATCAAATAGTAGCTGAAGCTAGAGTGGCGGCCAAAGAAGAGGCCAATAAAATCGTAGCCCAAGCCAATCAAGAGATAGAAAGCTTAAAGAAAACGGCTTTGCTCGATGTCAAAAATCAAGTGTCTAATATTGCATTGGAAGTAGCAGAGAAAGTAATTCAAAAGAAATTATCTGATGATGCTGGACAAATGGAATACCTGAACGATTTAGTGAAAGATATCAATTTATCTTAAGCCAATAACCAAAATTAGAATATGTCATCTATTCGAGTAGCAGAACGATACGCCAAATCTTTATTGGACTTGTCTATTGAGTCCAACGAAGTAAAAGACGTATATAAGGATATGAAGGCCTTGAAGCAAGGATTGCAATCTTCTGAGTTGCGCAATCTTCTTAAAAGCCCCATTATTCAAAGTAATGTTAAAAACCAAATATTGGACAAGTTGTTTACCTCTGCGTTTCAACCTTTGACCATGAAGTTTTTAACTTTAGTGACTCAAAAAGGTCGAGAAAATGTGTTGGATCAAATCGTATCTGCCTTCTTTGAATTGTACAACGAATACAAAGGTATCACCAATGTGACGCTAACTTCTGCCATAGCTTTGGATAAAGCCATGGTGGATAAAATTGCATTGCAATTGGAAAAGTCAAATAGTACGAGAGAAAATGTGACTATCGAAACCAAAATAAACCCCGATATTATCGGAGGCTATATATTGGAATTCGATAACAAACAATACGACGCCTCGATTAGAGGTAAATTCCAAAGATTAAGAAAAGAATTGTCCCGATAATTTATTCCTAGTAATTTTTAAAAATTGATAAAATGGTTGATGTAAAACCTGATGAAATATCCGCAATAATCAAACAAGAGCTTTCTGGCTACAAGACTGAAACACAATTAGAAGAAGTAGGATCTGTACTCCAAGTAGGGGATGGAATTGCTCGTATCTATGGGTTGAACAGTGTACAAGCTGGTGAATTGGTTGAATTTGAAACTGGAACGCAAGCCATCGCCCTTAACCTTGAAGAAGACAATGTAGGTGTGGTTTTACTAGGAGAAAGTGATGGTATCCGTGAGGGTTCTATCGTTAAAAGGACTGGTACAATCGCTTCTATTCCTGTTGGAGAACCATTGTTGGGAAGAGTAGTGAATCCATTAGGTGTTCCTATCGATGGAAAAGGAGCTATCGAAGGTGAATTGTATAGCATGCCTTTGGAAAGAAAAGCACCTGGTGTTATTTTTAGACAACCGGTAAAAGAACCTTTGCAAACAGGTATCAAAGCAATTGACTCAATGATTCCTATTGGTAGAGGTCAACGGGAGTTGATTATCGGTGACCGTCAGACGGGTAAGACGGCTATTGCCATCGATACAATTATCAATCAAAAAGAATTTTACGATAGAGGGGAACCCGTTTATTGTATCTATGTAGCCTCAGGGCAAAAATCTTCTACCGTAGCACAAGTTGTGAAAGTATTGGAAGAGAATGGTGCCATGGATTATACTGTGGTTGTAACTGCATCAGCAGCTGATCCTGCTCCACTGCAGTTTTATGCTCCTTTTGCCGGTGCTGCTATTGGAGAATATTTTAGAGACACAGGTCGTGCGGCCTTGATTATATATGATGATTTGTCAAAACAAGCAGTGGCTTATCGTGAGGTATCCCTATTGTTGAAAAGACCTCCAGGTCGTGAGGCATATCCCGGTGATGTATTCTACTTGCACTCTCGTCTTTTGGAAAGAGCGGCAAAAGTAATTGACGATGATGGTATTGCTCAGCGAATGAATGATCTTCCCAAAGAATTGCTTGCCAAAGGTAAGGTGAAAGGAGGTGGTTCATTGACAGCTTTGCCTATCATTGAGACTCAGGCTGGTGACGTTTCTGCCTATATTCCTACCAACGTAATCTCAATTACCGATGGTCAGATTTTCTTGGAAACCAATCTATTTAACTCTGGTATTAAGCCGGCGATTAATGTGGGTATTTCTGTATCTCGTGTGGGTGGATCTGCACAGATCAAATCAATGAAAAAAGTATCTGGTACATTGAAATTGGATCAAGCACAATTTAGAGAATTAGAAGCATTCTCCAAATTTGGTTCAGACTTGGATGCCGCTACTAAATCTGTTCTCGACAAAGGGGCTAGAAACGTAGAGATCCTTAAACAAGATCAGTTTTCTCCAGTACCAGTAGAAGAACAAGTAGCCATCATTTACCTAGGTACCAACAATTTATTGAGAAGAGTACCTGTAGAGAAAGTAAAAGAATTTGAAGCTGAATTTTTAGGTCAATTGAAAGCTAAATATCCAGAAGTTCTTAACAACTTTAGAAAAGGTAAATTAAATGCCGAAGACATTGATCAAGTAAAGGCATTGGCATTAGAAATAGAGAAGTTATTCGTATAAAATATTATTATAACAGGATTATATAGTTATGGGCGCAAATTTAAAAGAAGTAAGAGAACGTATTAGTTCAATCGTTAATACGCAGAAAAGTACCAAAGCCATGAAAATGGTTTCAGCAGCTAAATTGCGTAGAGCTCAAGAAGCCATCGTGAAATTGCGCCCATATTCTGATAAATTGGATCATATACTTCGCAATATATTGTCCAATATCGATGGTGATCTTAATTTGGATTTTAGTAAAGAAAGAGATCCTGAAAAAGTAGTCATCGTTTTAATAACTTCTAATAAGGGATTGGCTGGTGCTTTTAATACTAATCTAATTAAGCAAGCTGTCAATCTATTAGACAAGAAATATGCAGCTCAACGTCAAGCTCAACAAGTTGAGGTTATCTGTATAGGGAAAAAAGGTTTTGACTACATCAGACGTCATTATCCCGATGTGACCATCAACAAAGATTTTGTTACACTATTTGATGATTTGTCGTATCAAAATTTAATGAAGGTTTCTAGTTTGGCTATGGATGATTTTACTGCGGGCAAAGTAGACCGCGTAGAAGTGATTTACAGCAAGTTTAAAAACGCAGGCATTCAATTGCCAGAAGCAAAGCAATTCTTGCCCGTGGAGACGGTTAAAATCTATTCTGACTCTAGTCAAAAAGAATCCTTTAAAGCCGACTATTTGTTTGAACCCAACAAAGAGGATTTATTGGAAGAGTTGATCCCAAGTATCTTGCATACTAAATTTCAAAAGTATATATTAGACACTCATGCTTCTGAACACGGAGCGCGGATGACGGCAATGGATATGGCAACCGAAAACGCCAATGATTTGTTGAAAGATCTTAAAATCACTTACAACAAAGCGAGACAAGAATCCATTACCAACGAGATTTCTGAGATCGTTGGGGGTGCAGCAGCCTTAAAAAGCTAAAATTTTTCTTAAGTGTTATAGGTATTTAGTATTGCGTTTCCACACTTGGGTTCTACCGAAGAAGGAAACTCCAATACTTCCTCTGACATTGAGTTTATTGATATCCTCATCGAGCCATACCGCACAATCAAAAGTGCGGCCACCTCTGGGATCCAAAATGGTTCCATTGGTATAGGTGTTGCCCGATGGTTCCAAATCCCAAATTATATCCATATTGATCAGCGATTTATTTTTTCGCTCGCCAGGGCAATTATTGCAATGTGTGGTTTTTCCTTTAGGCAATATTTTGACCACCTTGGCATTGATTTTGTCACCAGCCTTGTAAAACTCTACAACGGACACTTCGTTTCCATTTTTGTCATCTATGGTTATCCACTGTCCCAATATTGACTGAGAATGTAGAATCATTGTATTACTTAGAAATACAATAGATAAGAAGAGTAGTCTTGGTTGGATTGGCATATTATTAAAAAATTAACTGAATTTAAAAATCTAAATTTTTTATTTTATAAAAAACTGTTTTTATCCACCTGGTTATATTTTTGGATAAGTCGCTGTTGAAACTAAATTATTTTTCTGGCTTTAAAAAATTTATTCCTAAATCTCTGGATAGATACCTTAGTTTTAACAGTAATTAGGACGTATTATTCTACTATATGTTGTTTGTTAAAGACTTAAAATTACAATTGAAATTTAATATTGAAATTTTTATAGGATATTCACTCACTCTTGAATCATGTTTCTATTTTTGAAATCAATTTGTTTTTTATTGACTTTGGAATTATACCACCTTCGTTAAAAGATGTGTTATTATCAGAGGAAATAAGGATTTATCGAGTTCAGTGAATTGTAAATTTATGACGAAATGAAATTAACCAAGATAGAAGATTATTGGTCTAATGTAGGGAGGACATTGGAAGAAAGAGATAATGAAGAGCAAGTAATAGCTGGTGATAATGATGTATTTTATAAATATAAGAGAAGTCGTTTTTTGCAAGAACTATCCACTATAGTCGAATGGCAAGATCAGGCCATATTGGAATACGGTTGTGGCCCTGGGGGTAATCTCAAGTTTTTAAGCCAGTTTCATCCTTCTAACTTATACGGGGTAGATATTTCTAGTGAGATGTTGTCCCATGCTAAGGCCAATACCAGAGATCTCAATTGCCCAGTATCATTGATGCAAAACGATGGCAAAACCATATCATTAGATAATAAAAGCTGCGATATATCTATTACCTCTACGGTTTTACAGCATAACATAGAGGATGAAAATGTCATTCATATATTGCGTGAATTAGCTCGGATAAGCCGGAATAAAGTCATTGTATGTGAACACACAGAGAAAAACAGAAAACAGCTTCACGATCATTTTGTAGGCCGTCCATTATCTTTTTTCGCTAGTCATATGGAGAAGGCAGGATTTGAGTTGAAACAAACTCAATATTTAAACATTGAAGTGAGTTATTTTCTTTTGGGAATAATTCGTAAAGTTTTTAATCCCAAAACCAGAAAAGAAGGAGAGTCCATCAGTAAAATATCTAGCAGGATGCAGAAACTCGTATTCCCTTTGAGTCGACGATTGGATCCACTCTGGAAATCAAATCGAGAAATGACAATAATGGTATTCGAAAGGGTATCTTAAAAAAAGAACAGCAACCAATATCGGAATTGATTGCTGTTGGGTAATATTGAAATTCGTTATCTTAGTTAATATGCTTTGGCAAATACAACTCTCTGTTTGGATGGTTTGCCAGTAAAGATACATTGACCCTCTTCTTGTTTATTGTTCAAAGGAATACATCGTATAGTGGCTTTTGTTTTTTTCTTTATAGCCTCTTCTGTTTCAGCAGTTCCATCCCAATGCGCATATATAAATCCTCCCTTTTTTTCTAAAGTTTCTTCAAACTCTTCAAAAGTGTCGACATAAGTAGTGTGATCTTCTCTAAATTGAAGGGCTCTATTGAATAGGTTATTTTGAATATCTTCCAATAGTTGTTGGACATATGTGGTTAAACCATCTAGGGCAACCGATGTTTTTTCCTTGGTATCCCTACGAGCAACTTCCACTTGTTGGTTGGCCAAATCCCTCATCCCAATACCGATTCTTACTGGAACACCTCTCAATTCGTGTTCAGCGAACTTAAATCCAGGTCGTTTCTTGGTGTCGTTGTCGTATTGTACGCTTATTCCTGCTGCCTTCAATTCATCCATCATGGCTTGCGCTGCAGCATCGATCTCTGGATTGGGTTTAGGAATGGGCACAATCACTACTTTTATTGGAGCCAATTTGGGTGGGAGAACCAATCCGTCATCGTCAGAATGCGTCATAATAAGTGCGCCAACCAATCTTGTGGAGACCCCCCAAGAAGTGGCCCATACATATTGCTCTTCATTGTTTTCAGTTAAGAATTTAACGTCAAATGCTTTGGCAAAGTTTTGACCGAGGAAGTGTGAAGTCCCGGCCTGTAAGGCTTTTCCGTCTTGCATTAAACCCTCGATAGTATAGGTGTCTAAGGCTCCGGCAAATCTCTCCGTTTCTGTCTTAGTTCCCCGAATGACAGGCATGGCCATATATTCTTCAGCGAAGGTGGCGTAGACTTCTTGCATTTTTCTAGCCTCTTCAATGGCTTCAGCCTCAGTACTATGGGCAGTATGTCCTTCTTGCCACAAAAATTCAGCAGTTCTAAGAAAAAGTCTCGTCCTCATTTCCCATCTTACCACATTGGCCCATTGATTGATCAATAATGGAAGGTCTCGGTAAGACTTGATCCAGTCTTTATAAGTGTTCCATATGATGGTTTCCGATGTTGGGCGCACAATGAGTTCTTCTTCTAATTTGGCATCGGGATCCACAATAATTCCCTCGCCATCTTCTCCATTTTTAAGTCTGTAGTGAGTAACCACGGCACATTCCTTGGCAAATCCCTCCACATGGTCGGCTTCCCTACTCAAAAAAGACTTGGGAATAAATAAGGGGAAATAGGCATTGACATGGCCTGTTTCTTTAAACATATGGTCGAGCTGGGCCTTCATATTTTCCCATATCCCGAATCCATAGGGCTTGATAACCATACAGCCTCTCACCGCTGAATGTTCAGCTAAATCAGCCTTTTTTACGATATCTACATACCATTGGGTATAATTCTCTTCTCTAGATGCCACGCCTTTTGCCATAATATTTTCTTTCTGTTTAGCTATAAAACCTATAATTGTATTAAAAATTTGTTAACCTTGAAACTATTCGCTCATTCTATCCGTCATAGTAGTGTATTTAATTTTCTATCAGGATATAACAAATGATGTTAATTGATCGTCTTTAAGGTATTAATTCGTTATATTTATGGTTCAAAAGTAATAAAATAGTGAAAGGATTTTCTTGGTTATACAAATAAAATATTTAGATATGAATGCTTTAAAATATAAATTCGGTTTAATGTTGGCGCTGTGGCTAACGACTTCTATGTCTGCTTGGGCACAGTTTGATGACGTATATTTTGATCCATCCCAGGATCTGTATACTCCAGCAAGTAGTCAAGTAGCCTCTGTTGATGATGATCGATACCAGTCGCGTTCGTATCAAAGTCAAAACTACGATGACCAAGCTTATGCATATGATGATGATTCATATGATTATTACAACGATGATAGATATGATTACGAAGTAAATAATTATTATTTCGATGATTATGCCTATGCAAGAAGAATTAGTAGATTTCACAGACCATTTTATGGCAGTAATAGAATGTTTATAGATCCATTTATCTATGACATGTATGCTTGTAATGTTTACAGTCCAATATCTTATTATTCTCCATTTAGAATGTCTTTTAATACATTTGCTCCCTTTGGGGGACTGTATTACGGTTCTGGATTTGGAATGAATATTGGCTATGGTTCATTTGGACGGTATGGATATGGATACGGTTCTCCTTACGGTTATGCATCTCCGTATGGAATGTATGGATACTACAATGATCCAATTTATCGTTATAACTATTATAATTCAAGATATCCATATGTATATCAAAATTCAGTAAATCACACCGATCGACCAGTTTATTATCAAGGCGCAAGATCGAGTGCACGAACTGTTCCCACTGCGAGAGATGGTAGAGTACAGATTCGTACTTCGCGAACAACTGACAACTATCAAGCACCTACTACGAGAACATCACCTAGATCTGCGGATCGATCTAATAGAGATTACAATACTTCTCCCAGATCAACGACAGTATCACCTCGAAGTAGTTCAGGAAGTAGTTCAACTGTTCGAAGTGCATCACCTAGAAGTAATACCTACGATCGTTCTACAGCTACGAGATCAGCAACTAGTAGTGATAGATCCAATGTGAGCAAATCTACAACAACGAGAAATTCCTCTAGAATGTCTAATAGTAGTTCGACTAGAAAATATACTCCATCAACTAGAACGACCACTACTAGATCAACAACTAGAACGACGAGAACTTATACTCCATCGACGCGATCTTCTAGCAGTAGTTCAAGAGGTTACAATAGCGGAAGCAGTAATAGTAGACCTAGTTATACTCCTTCAAGAAGTAGTAGTTCTAGATCTTCATCTTCAAGTAGTAGTAGCTCCTCATCAAGTAGTAGTTCTAGTAATCGAAGAACATCACCAAGATAATCATAGTAGATTGCCTATGATATAGGTTAATTAAACTATAAGTCATTCATTACGCAAAGAAAATAAGTGGCTACCCTGTAATTCAAATGTATTATCGGTAGCCATTTTTTTATACAAATAAAAGATATGATCTCTAGAATATTCCTCACCGTAATAGCAGTATGTGGTTTGAATTTATTATCGGCACAAAACTTATTGGATGCGTATCGATATTCCTTTCAAAATCCTACAGGTTCTGCTCGTTTTAATGCCACCAGTGGTGCAATGAATGCCATTGGAGCAGATATTACAACAGGGAGCCATAATCCTGCCGGTATAGCCGCTTTTTGGAAAAGTGAATTGTCATTGACTGGAAACATGGCATTATTGAATACCAATACTAGTTTTATCTCCGTAGGGAGCACAGATAAGTCTTCATCCTTTGAGACCACTATTAACAATGCAGGTATAGTATTCACCACTTACTCACCCAATAAAAACTGGATGGCTAAAAGTTTTTCTATAGGTTACAATAAATTGATGGATTACGATAGAGAAACCTATTACCAAGGGCAGAGTTTGGGAAGTATTAGTGAACGATGGGCTGGTCTGGCTCAAGATTATTATCCAGATGATTTGGGGTATTTTGAGGATGGGATAGCCTACGATGCTGGTGTAATCTACGATATTGAAGGAGATGCAACCTACGAATACGATTATTTCCTTCATGAAGACAAAGCTTTGGATCGCAGTCAAGTAATTGATGAGACAGGAGGATGGAATGAGTTGGCCATTAGTTTTGGAGGAAATTATAGAAATAAGTTGTTGATAGGCATGACTATCGGAATTGATTTTATAAACTATACCAGTGAAAAATTTTACACTGAAACCAATCCTGATCTTGCCTCAATACCACAGTTTGGGGAGTTAAAATTTCAGGAAGATTTGACCGCAAGTGGAATTGGAATTAATGCCAAACTTGGTGCTATTGTAAAAATTACACCAAATATCAATTGGACGGTATTTGCCTCAAGTCCTACAGCACTTTCAATGACAGAAAATTTTACCAATAGGATAAACTATCAATGGTATACCAATGATGGAAGCGTGGGTAGTGGAAGTGGTGATTCGGGAGAAGGACAAGCGGAATATTCTTATATTAATCCATGGAAGCTGTCCACAGGGATAGGTTATATAGTGGGTAAGAATGGTTTTATTGATGCCGAAATCGATTATGTGGGCTATAATTTTTCCAAGTTTCAGTTTGATAATATAGGAGATCGCGACTTTGAAAATGCATTGAATAAGGACATTGATGACAGTTTCGATAATGCCATCAATTTTAGAATTGGAGGAGAATATGTGTTTGGATCGTTTAGAGGTAGAGCCGGCTATCACTTTTACTCATCTCCACTTGAGGAAATATCCAATACCAATGGTTTTAGCTTAGGAATGGGCTTTAGAGGCGAAAATTGGTTTTTAGATATCTCATATCTCAATAGAAATAGCAATAGCCTATACAGCCCTTATTATGTACTCAATGCCGTTGTGCCAGAATTGGACATCGAAAAAAGAGTGGGCAATGTGAGTTTGACCATTGGGTTTAAAATATAATCTTGTCCATCATCTTTAAATGTATTCCGTATTTATCCTAGAGATATTGGTTTTTCTATGGGTATGATTTAGGAAATGACTTCTATATCATTTATTTATCTATTGGCTTTTTATGGTTTTATTTCAATAGTATGGTCATGGACAATGTAGGAGAGACTCTATTGCCAAAGGAATAATATCAGATACCGATAGGGTAATTCTATGGATTGATTTGTTTGGCAAATTCGCAATAAAAGGCCAGACTTTCAGGGTTGCGCATGGCATCCTTCTGTAATGCATTTTCCCCTTGTCGTCCCAATAATATTTTCTTAACCGGGGTTTCCATTTTTTTACCACTTATGGTATAAGGAATGTCAGGTACTTCTATGATTTGATCGGGCACATGTCGTGGCGAACATTTAGATTTTAAACCCTGTTTTATTCGATCTTTGAGATTGTCGGTTAAGGGGTGATTCAGTTTTAAAAATAAGGGCATAAAATGGTCCCCATTTTTCAATTCTAGGTTAACGATTAGGGAATCTACGATATCGTCAAATTGGTCTAGTACACGGTATATTTCGGCAGTACCTATTCTTACGCCGTGACGGTTGAGGGTAGCATCTGATCTCCCGTGGATGGTTATCATTCCTGCGGAGTCTATGGTGACCCAATCTCCATGTCGCCAAACACCAGGATAAACATCGAAATAACTTTCGCGATACCTTTCTTTATTCTCATCATTCCAAAAGTATATCGGCATATTGGGCATGGGTTTGGTAATAACCATTTCTCCCGTTTTATTGAGCACAGGATTCCCGATTTCGTCATAGGCCAATAGATTGATGCCTAGACCGCGACATTGTATTTTTCCTTTTATCACAGGTTTTATAGGGCAGCCCCCTACGAATGCTGTACATACATCGGTTCCACCACTCATGGAACACAACCATACATCATGAGCTACTTTACTGTATATCCAGTCAAATGCTTCTGGGGGCAGGGGAGAACCTGTGGATCCAATGGATCTTAAGTATGGCATCTTGGGCAAATTTATGTCTTGTTTCATACAGGCGATAATAAAAGGTGCACTAGTTCCAAAATGGTGGATAGGCAATTGAGCTGCATGGTTCCATAGATTGTCGAGATTAGGGAATCCTGGACTACCATCATACAATACTGCCGTACCCCCTACGAGGAGGGAGGCCTGTAAGAAATTCCACATCATCCAGCCTGTGGTTGTAAACCAAAAGAAGCGGTCGCCAATCTTGACATCGTTGTGGAATGTAAGATATTTTAAATGTTCCAATAACATCCCTCCATGACTGTGAGTAATCGATTTGGGCAAACCAGTTGTACCCGATGAATACAAGATCCACATCGGATGATCAAAGTCTACTGGATTGAAGCGCAAAGGCTGTACCTTGTTGCGATATATATCTGACCACGAAACTATTCGATGGTCATTCATCCCCTCGGTTTCAATGTCTGGATTGGGGTAGAAGAGTATTTTTTCAACCGATGGCAATTGTGCGATAATTTCCTTTACAACCTCGGTTCGATCATGAATTTTGTTGTTGTATCTATAGCCATTGGTTATTATAAGAATTTTTGGTTGGATTTGTGAAAGTCGATCGAGCACACCTTGACTGCCGAAATCTGGTGAACAAGAGGCCCAGATGGCCCCCAAACCATTGGCTGCCAAAAAACCATATGTGGCTTGTGGAATATTGGGGAGGTAGGCAGCTACCCGATCTCCTTCAGATACCCCATGATCAATAAGGAATTGCTGAACACTGGCTACCTCTGCACTGAGTTTTTTCCATGAGATTTCTTCAGGACCTTGATTTTCAGAGAGGGCGATTAGAGCGGGACGACGATCTGAATAATTTCTAAAAATATGTTCGGTGTAATTTATTTTTGATCCTTTGAACCACTGATAGTTGGGCATTTCACTACCACTCAAGATCTCAGAGTAATTGGCGTGATCAATAATTTTGAAATATTCCCAGAGACTGGACCAGAATCGAGGAATGTCATCGACTGACCACTGCCATAGAGATTCATAATTTTGAAAACTATAGCCATGGTTCTTTTTTAACCACTGCATATATTTTGAAAGCTGGCTGTTGGCAGCAGATTCAGTAGACGGTGTCCAAAGAATATCATTCATATTTGAGAATTTTCGAAAGTTTAATACAATCGACGAACTTGTTTCATGAAGGCATTGACAATGGCCTTCTTTTCTGGCTTGGACCAGTGAAAATCTTCTACCAATTCAGAAATGGCAAACTCTTTTGCCTCTGCATAGGTATAAAAAGATTGAAATTTTTTAAGTGCTTCTTGAAATGGAATAGCTTCACCACCAAATAATTGGTTAATATATAAGATCTTGTCATTGATTCCGAGTACAGAATTGAGATTTTCGATCTTGGCATTGCCCAATCGCCCAGATAAATCACTATCCATTTGGACGTCGAACAATTCAGAGAATTGAGAATTATCTACGGTAGTACTGCTGTGTTGACTCGTTGTGGTTTCTCGATGATATACTTGGTCTTGGCCCCTATTAGATGATGGTGTCTCTTCTTTGTGTTGCGGTGTAGTCACATACTGAGTCCTAGGATATTGTTCTACTTCTGGACTGGGTTGTATCTCAGATCCAGATTGAGTCCCTTGAGCTTCTGTTTCTCGATATTGAAGTGGACTTGGTGGAGTGTTGATACCTTGTGCTGCCGGGGTTTGGGGCGCTGGATTGTATTGTGGAGGCACCTGTTGGTTTACCGGTTGTTGTGTACTTGGTTGAGAAGGTTTAATTTCTTCTACGGTATCTTGTTGACTTGGGCTAACACGATTTATTTCGTTGTTGTTCACCGGGACTGAAGAATATTGGTATGATGTTGGTGCTTGTGCCGCTGGTCTATGGACTGTTGGAGTCTGAGTGTTTGGACTATGAGGTGGTGGTGTCTGAACATTAGGTGTTTCCACTCTATGGGGAAGAGGGGAGGACGTCGGTTGACTGGCAACAGTTGGTGATGGGCTGGCCGGTTGCTGAATCTGGCTATGGTCTGGTATCTCTACTGCTGGAGTAGAATATATGTTATTTGATTTTGTCTCATTGGCGGTTGAAGGCTGACCTTTAGGTAGCGAACTTTCTTCCGGTTGAGAGACAGGCTTGGCTGAGGGTGAATTCGACTGTTTAGGCCATTCTATAAACTCATCATAGAGTCTGCGAATATCTTCCAAAATAATATCCCTGTCTAGGGGAGTCAAACCATCTGGATGTAGGTTGAGTAATGTATCAATTCTTTTTAGATGATATTTAGCCTTATTTAAGTCCATTTTTTACTAACTTTTAATTGAATAACGAAGAATTAATTTTAACATTGTCTTTTAATAAGTATGGCTGTAACGAGATCAAATAAAAAAGGTCTAATTGTGTTAGCCTTTTTATGGATCATGTTATTTTTGGGATACAATATCCTAAAACACCCTAAATATAACAATTATTATCATATTATATAATTAAATCATATGTTTATAGAACCCCATGCTCATAAACAGCGCAGTGGTTGGATAGAAGTTATTAGCGGCTGTATGTTTTCGGGCAAAACGGAAGAATTGATTCGGCGATTAAAGAGAGAACAAATTGCGCGAAGGCAGGTCATGGTATTTAAAAAGTCATATGACAATAGGTATAGTGAGAAGGAGGTTATTTCTCATAACAGCAGTGCAATAGAAAGCATTAACATAGATTTTATTCAGGAAATATACCATTGGATTGAGGATTGTCCAGTAATTGGCATTGACGAGGCCCAGTTTTTTGACGATGAAATAGTAGATGTGGTTCAAGATTTGGCTTTAAAGGGCCGGAGAGTAATTATTACGGGTTTGGATATGGATTATATGGGGAAGCCTTTTGGATCTGTCCCACAATTGATGGCCGTGGCAGAATATGTCACTAAATTACATGCAATTTGCAAACACTGTGGTAGTTTGGCAACACATTCTTATCGACTGATTCCTTCCAAAATCAAAATATTGTTGGGTGAGAAAGATCAATATGAGGCCAGATGTAGGCTTTGTTTTGATATGGGCAATATTTTGGATTTTGAGCCCAAATAGATGATGTATCAAAGACTTCATATCCATTTACTTTGGATTGAAATATTTACTACTTTTGCAATCTATTTTGTAAATCTGATATATATCAGCGGACGATGGTGAGCCAGAATGTCCTACAAACTATTATTTATGGGAAAAAATATAAAAATAAAATCGGCCTTAATTTCTGTATTCTCAAAAGAGGGATTGGCACCTATTGTGGATACTTTAGTAGAAAACAATGTTACTATTTATTCAACAGGAGGAACTTATAAGTTTATAGAAGACTTGGGCCACCCCGTTGAGAAGGTAGAAGATTTAACGACTTACCCCAGTATCTTGGATGGTCGTGTAAAGACTTTACACCCGAAAGTTTTTGGTGGAATTTTGGCACGAAGAGAGGACAGCCATCAATCCCAATTAGAGGATTATGAAATTCCTGAGATTGATTTAGTCATCGTGGACTTGTATCCGTTTGAAAAGACGGTGGCGGAAACCGATGATGAATCTGCTATTATTGAGAAAATCGATATCGGAGGGATTTCCTTGATTCGAGCAGCGGCCAAAAACTACAAAGATGTGGCTGTAGTACCTTCAATGGCTGAGTATTCTTATATTTTGGACGTGTTAAAAACTCAAAAAGGGGAGACTACCTTAGAGCAGCGCAAATATTTGGCAACGAGATCTTTTGGTATTAGCTCTCATTACGACAACGCAATAGCCAATTACTTTTTGTCGAATACCAATGATGACTTTGAGGTGAAATACCGGGGGATTACCGAGATGAGATATGGAGAGAATCCTCATCAATCTGGTGCCTTTTACGGTGATATGTCTGAAGTATTTACCAAATTGGGTGGCAAGGATTTGTCTTACAACAATTTGGTTGATGTAGATGCAGCCATTCAGCTAATGGCAGAGTTTGAAGATCAGAAGACTACATTTGCAGTGTTGAAACACACCAATGCTTGTGGTATAGCTACAGCAAATACCACTCACGAGGCTTGGACAAAAGCTTTGGCTGCCGATCCTGTATCTGCCTTTGGGGGAATATTGATTACCAATGGAGAAGTGGATTTGGCGACTGCTGAAGAGATCAACAAATTGTTTTATGAAGTATTGATCGCTCCATCATTCCAACCAGAGGCCTTGAAGCTGTTGTTGTCTAAGAAAAAGAGAATTATCTTATCGATTAAAGATTTTTATCGTCCCATAAAAAGTTTTAAATCCTTGATAAATGGAGTATTGGTTCAAGACACGGATTTAAAAATTGAATCAAAGGAAGACTTTACCATTGCCACTAAGGTCGCTCCAACTGCTGAAGAAATGCAAGATCTCGTATTTGCCAATAAATGTGTAAAACACCTTAAATCCAATGGTATTGCACTGGTGAAGGATGGACAATTAATCGCTATGGGCTGTGGTCAGACCAGCAGAGTAGATGCTCTGAAACAAGCCATTGCCAAAGCCGAATCATTTGGATTTACCGTAGCGGGATCAGTTATGGCTTCCGAAGCATTTTTCCCTTTTAGTGATTGTGTAGAAATAGCCCACGAATCTGGTATCCATGCAGTGGTGCAGCCTGGAGGTTCGATTAAAGACAAAGACAGTATCGAGTATTGCGATTCACAGGGAATGGCTATGGTCACTACAGGCATAAGACATTTTAAGCATTAATGCAAGGCTGAATTATATGAAAAACTTGGTATTAGATTTTGGCAACACCAATCGAAAATTGGGATTGTTTGAAGAAAAAATCTTAATAGATAACTATATCTATAACCGAGTAAACTTTAATATAACAATATTGGACGAAATATGGACTTCATTTCAGCCGAATCGAATCGTTATTTCGTCCACTTCTCATCTCAGTGCTGAGGAAAAGAAATGGATGAGTGATAAGAAGGTATTAGAAGTAAGCCACGAACTTAGTTACCCATTCGATATATTATATACTACGCCAGCAACATTGGGACGAGATCGATTGGCAGCCGTTAGCGCTGCTGATTCGTTGTATAGAGGACATTCCAGTTTAATCATCGATGCCGGAACTTGCATTACTTATGATTTTATTTCTAAAGAAGGACAGTACATCGGTGGCAATATTGCTCCGGGAATTGATATGAGACTGAAGGCTATGAACACTTATTCCGATCATTTGCCCTTGGTCTCAAAAGAAAATATACCAGAATTGCTAATGGGTAATTCTACAGAATCTGCACTTCAGAATGGCGGAATTAAGATGGCCATTATGGAAGCAGAAGAAATAATAAGAAGGTTAAGATCTTTATATGGTGACTTTAACATCATATTAACAGGAGGTGATGGAGACCTATTTGAAAAATATTTGAATTATAAGCTATTTGTGCATCCGGATCTCGTTTTATTCGGACTAAATGAAATTTTAATAAACAATGAAGTTTAATTATATCTTTTTAACAGTATTGATCTTGATAGGTAGTCGAGATGTTTGGGCACAACTCAGTGAAAATTCACCATTATCTGCTATAGGTATCGGCGATTTGTCTGAGCGATCTGTCGTATCCACTAATTCTATGCCCGGCTTTTTAGCCACCTATGCCGATCCTTACAACGTAAACCTTGTCAATCCTGCTTCCTACGCCAGCTTAGCGGCCACGGCTTTTGATCTAGGTATAGATGCTGTGTATTCTAAGATTAAGGATAACAACACAACCCAATCTGCTTGGGGAGGTAATTTTAAATACCTATCTCTTTCTTTTCCATTGTCCAGTCCGGTAAACATTTTATTGGATCGCAAGGAAAAGCCATTTAAAATGGGAATGAATATTTCTTTGTTGCCTGTCAGTAGGATGGATTATCGGATAAACCAGACTATCAACAGTGAATCAGAAGGGGAAGTCTTGAGACAATACGGGGGCAATGGAGGACTAAATAAATTTCAATTGGGAAGTGGGGGTAAGTATAAAAATCTTTCCTTTGGACTCAATATTGGATTCTTATTTGGAAGCATAGAAAACGAACAAGCGCTGTTAGATTTAGCGAATACTAACGCATACCACTCCTATACTAAGAATAGTCGGACTTACAATGGATTTATTTGGAATGCTGGACTTCAGTATCGGTATTACTTGAATCAAGATGTTGAAAATCCAGAAAATTCATCTTGGTTGACTTTTGGATTATACGGAAACACCAATATTGGAGTCAACGTAGATCAGGAGAATATTGTACTTCGGAGAAATGCTGGATTTGAGGGATTAGACGATGAAAATATGGCCAATGAGTTTATTGATACCATTTCTATTTCGTCCAGTAATGGCTTGGAAAGTTCTCTTCCTGCGGAAATAGGATTGGGTATTATGTATTCCAAATCCAATCGATTGAGAGTAGGGTTAAATTTTGCTTACAATAATTGGGAAAATTTTAATAATATCTTAAATATTGGTACTTTGCGTAACTCTTGGAACGTGGCTTCGTCATTGGAGTACACCCCTAATCCGGGTGCGATATTAAATTATTGGGATCGCGTTTCATACAGAGGGTCTGTATATTATAACAATGATGCTAGGGAATTTAGTGGAGATGGATTAAGTAAAAAAGGAGTTCAAGTGGGATTGGGCTTGCCTATTTTCCAAAAAAGACAGCTGTCTTATTTTAATATAGCTGTGGATATGGGGCAATTGTCTAATAATACGGTCACCGAAAATTTTGTAAGATTTAATTTAGGGGTGACATTAAATAATAACCTTTGGTTTTATAAACGAAAATTTGAATAACCATTTATATATATCTTAAAATCGACTATTTTTGTCCGATCCAATAAAAATGGATGTTAAATAGATTTACACAGAGGTGGGTATTGGGCTAGAAAAGCTGTAGTTACTGATTTCTAAAGATTTGAAAATTTTAAACAGATGAAAAAATTATTAATTGTTTTCCTTGTGGCAATATTGGCCAATGTAGATGCTTTTGGTCAGTGCAAAACATGGGTTGATTCACCTCAGAAAGAAGAAGGTGAAAACTATCACAGTATTTATAGACCATTGGTCAGAAATGAGAAGTATGAGCAGGCCTTCCCTCATTGGCAAAAAGCCTTTGAAATCGCACCAGCGGCCGATGGGAAAAGAGATTATCACTATATGGATGGGATAGCCATCTACAAACATTTCTTTAATAGCGAGACTGATGCAGCTAAAAAAGAAGAATACAAACAAAAGATATTGGAACTTTACCAAGGTGCTATTGATTGTTATGAAGCACGGGTAATTGAGGTGAGAGATTGTGATGATCTGTGTTACAATGCCTTAATCGGTAAAATATACGGACGAATGGGTTACGATATGTTCTATGCCCTACAATCACCGTATGAAGAGACCAAAAAAGCCATGGAAAAAGCCATTGAGTATGTGGGTAAAGGGGTAGAGTACATTGTGTTGGAACCTTTGGCCTATATTACTGTCGCTGATTTCCAAGCGGGTAAAATTTCTGCCGATGAGACTAGAAAAGTACACGATGAGTTAATCGAAATAGCTGACTACAACATCGAAGTGGATCAAGAATTTGGTGAGTATTACGACATTACCAAGCAGCGATTTTTGGCTTACTTTAAGCCTATCGAAAGCAAGATCTTTGACTGTGCTTATTTCAAAACCAAACTCATGCCTTTGTATGAAGAGAATCCCAAAGATTTTGACAATCTAAAATACATATTCAGTGTTCTTAAACAACAGGGATGTGCGGACGACGACGAATTCTTGGTAAAAGTTAAAACGGAATACGAAACTTTGGCTGCCGAGTTTAATGCAGAAAAATTGGCTGAATTGGAAGCTAAAAACCCTGGTTATGCAGCGAAGAAAAGATATGACGAAGGCAATTATGAAGCAGCAGCCGAAAAATATGAGGAAGCTGCAGCAGCTGAAGAAGATGTTGAGAAGAAGGCCAGTTACTATTTCTCTTTGGCTTCTATCCAGTTTAGAAATTTGAAAAAATATGCCGATGCTAGAAAAAATGCTTTGTTGGCGGCACAATATCGACCTGATTGGGGAAGACCTTATATGTTGATCGGTGATATGTATGCTACTTCAAGTAGAAATTGTGGAGATGCATGGAATCAAAGACTTGCTGTAGTTGCGGCCATCGACAAATATTCTAGAGCCAAGTCTGTAGATAGCAGTGTAGCTCAAGAGGCCAGTTCACGGATTGCTCGATACAGTGCATCAAGACCAGACAAGGAAGATGCCTTTATGAGAGGATTTACTGACGGAGCGACTACTAAGGTAGGATGCTGGATCGGTGAGACTGTCAAATTGAATTTTTAAGTCAATCTAATCTAAGATATATGAACCTCCTCTGGTGTAATACTAGAGGAGGTTTTTTTATGTATGGATATTCCTTTATTACAAGGATTTAAATATTTCTGGGATAATTGGCGTTACCGTGGTATAATATGATAATCAACAAGGACGCAGGATGGACTATATTTTAACCAAAATTCTTATATTCACGCGTTATAATAAATGTCTATATGATGAGAGTAAATCTAGGTTTCTTTATTTTGGCCGTAATGGCGGTTTTTTGTTTTAATTGTACACCGAAGCTATCTACTGATATAGGAGAAGAAAATCAACAAGCTGCTGCCTCAGATGTGATGCAGGATCTGGGACCTTGTGCTACTTTTTCGGATTCTCCAATGGGAGATGATGCGATTACCGCTCATGTGCTTTATCGGGATTTGTTAAAGATGAAAAAATACGATCAGGCCTTCCCTTTTTGGAAAAAGGCCTATAAAATCGCTCCAGCTGCCGATGGAAAGCGGAATACTCATTTTGCTGATGGTATCTACTTTTATCAGCGATTTTACGAGGCTGCTACCGATGAGGAATTGAAATCCAAGTACGTAGACACCATTTTTGGATTATACGATCAGATGGCTGCATGTTATGGCAAAGACGGATATGTAGCTGGTCGTAAGGCTTTTGATTATTATTATACCTATAAAGATTTAGTAGATCAAGATTCAATCTATTCTCTGTTTACTCAATCCTTGGACATGGATGGAGATAGTGCCTACTTTTTTATTTTAAATCCATTTACAGATTTATTGGTACGTCGATATTTTGACGATAAAGTATCTTTTGAAGAGGCACAACAATACGCTTCCAAAATATTGAACCGCCTTCAGATTGGTCTCGATAGTGGAAAAGATAAGGCGCAATGGGACATTATCAATAACTATGTACCTGCGCGTTTGTCCGCTTTTGAAGGAGAAAAAGGATTTTTTGATTGCAACTATTATATCGAAAAATACATTCCAGAATTTGAGGCAGCAGGCAATGATTGCGAAGTTATCAATACAGTGTATCGCAATCTAATTTGGGGAGGCTGTGCAGCTGATGATCCTCATATAGTGAGAGTTCGGCAAGCACGAGATGCCAATTGTAAACAGCCAGAAGTAGCCAGTAAGTCATCGAAGGCTCGCGAAGGCTTTAATGCTCTAGAAAGCGGGGATTTTGAGTTGGCTATCGACTTATTTGATCAGGCGGCTAATGAAACTACAGATACTGAACGACAGGCGCAGTTGTACTTAGTGATTGCTAAAATATATTATGGAAGTTTAAAAAGATTTCCAGAGGCGAGGACTTATGCATTGAAGGCAGCTTCTGTGAAGGACAATTGGGGAGCACCTTATTTGTTGATCGGCAAGCTCTATGCCAGTTCAGGTCCTTTGTGCGGACCAGGAACCGGATGGGATAGCCAGATTGTTACATGGCCAGCAATTGATAAATGGGAAGTCGCCAGAAAAATAGATCCCGAGTCAGCGGCTGAAGCCAGTCAACTCATCAGTAGATATCGACAATATATGCCCACAAAGGAAGATGTATTTATCAGAACCCTAAAGGCAGGTGAATCTTTTAGAGTCAACTGTTGGATCCAAGAAACTACCCGTATTCGAACCGTTGATTAATACCAAAGAGTTGACCAAAGGTTGTTAGATTCTATCTTTGTAGGCATATTATAATAACTGTCAATTGGTAAGCTTAGCCACTTGTTTGGTTAATTCGGAAACGGGTTGAACCCCACTTGCCGACCATTTAAGTTCTCCATTTTGATAGAGATGGACAGTAGGTACACTCATAATGCCCAATTGGGATGCGATTTTTTGATTTTTATCGATATCAATCTTTACAATTCGCACTTTTTCACCCATTTGGTCTTTGAATGATTGTAGAATTGGACTAAACGATTTACAAGGTCCACACCAGGTTGCATAGAAATCAATGAGAACCGGAGTTGAACTTTGAATGAGTTCGGGAAAATTAGATTTTGACATAGTATGAATTGTTTTTTAATTTTAAGATCATGATTCAAAATATAACAAGCTACTTAATTTTTGGTTTAATTCTATTGATATCTTGTAATTCCAACCCTTCTACTACAGAAGAAAAGGGCATAACTGAAACTCAGGAGGAGTTGTCCGAAGATGAAAACATTAGATTGGCAATGTTGCTTAAGTCTTCCCCTCAGACTTATATAGATGTGCAGTACAACGATTTAATAGAATATGCGATAGAGAAGCAATGGCCTGTACAAGCTTCACCTAGCGGTCTTCTATACTGGGTGGAAAAAGAGGGGCGAGCTGTCCAATGGACGGACACTTCTACTTTTCAAGCTCATTATACAGGGAATTTATTGGACGATAAGGTTTTTGATAGCAGTTTCAGTAGAAACCGTGCTTCCACTTTTCGTTTGGACGAAGTAATCCCGGCTTGGCAGGAAGCTGTGCGATGGATAGGTGAGGGGGGAGTCATTAAAATTCTCGCTACCTCGAATCACGGTTATGGGAATCGTTCCATATCCGATGACATCAAACCCTATACCCCTTTGATCTTCGATTTGGAAGTCATCAAAGTCGAATAAAAGCAAGACACGATATTAATTCAAGACTTAAGGTTGGATTTCGTCGAATAGATTGTTGAGTCGATACATTTCATCTAAAGTGTCATCTAATACAAAATCGATGTCGGGAACGCGTCGAATATGTTTTTTAATTCTCGATCCAAATGCTGATTTTAATCTCGATTTTTCAGATTCCATTTCCAAGATTACATTGGCTTTGTCTTCTCGGTTGTAGACACTTAAATATATTTTGGCATATCTGAGGTCAGAACTCATATGCACATGAGTAATACTCACTAGGGCATCTTTGTATATGTAACTTCCTTCGTGTTGTAAAACTACACTAAAATGCCTTTTTACCAATTCTCCTACTTGTTGTTGTCGCTTATTTTGCATAGTTTAACTTTATTTGTCTACCTCTTAATGGACTTTATTTGAAATTAAGTCTTAAAACGGAGGATTAATTGGAGGTATTGTTCCTTTGAAATATCAAATATCTTAATATTTATTTAAGTTTGGGCATGGATTCTCATATAAATTGTAAGCTTCTATGTCATTGGACTAAGGTGTTGTAGTGACGATAAGGTCAAGCTACATGTCGAGGTATGTGATGAAAATAATCGATTATTGGGGATCTTATACGATAAAAAATGGTAATTAAACGTAAGCGACCAAGTAATTACGTCTTTATGCAGTAATTAATCGAGATGAACCTTTTGTAAAATGAACAGCTTAATTCATTGGTTTTATCATAGAATACTCGGGTATGCCCGATCATCTTAATAAATAAGTCCTAAAAGGAAGTAGTCAAATAGCCGTGGTTTGAAAAACCACGGTAATGGCATCAAACAATGTTGATTTGGCGGACTTTTTGCCAAATGAGAATTAGTTGACCATACTATCTACTGACAATATCACCAACCTTTTTATATTATCTGATTGCAAAAAGTGTGATAAATCCATATGCATCGCCATTTATCTTATCATTCAATTCGCATCAATCTTTGATTTTAATAGAGACATGATATTTGCTGCCGATTTTACGGGGCATTGATACCTCGACGTAGAGACACGACTGAATGAAGTAGTCTGAAAGACTACCAAATGCCCTTAATGGGTATTTGATAAAGGAGCCGAAACCTCCGCGTTTCGGGAGGGCTGGCCTTGCGTCTCCTAACACCACCTATTTGAGACGCAGGGTATTGCGTCTTAAATATTGTAGATTGAGACTAATTATTATGTTTTTGATAGCAATAATTTAACTTACTATAATGATGCGTCGTCATGCCACAATGGGCATGACTTCACTCATCCGATGGATATTTAATCCATCGGGTTGCTCTATAGAGCAACGTATGCGACCAAGCAACTACGTCTTTATGCAATAATCAATCGAGATGAACCTTTTGTAAAATGAACGTAAGCGACCAAGCAACTACGTATAAAAATTACAATGGTGATTCTCCAGGCAAAAGTTCATAAATGCGATTCACAGGATAAGATGAGATTTTTTCCAGCGTTTCTTTTAGCCATACCATTTCGTTGATGCCACGTTGTTTGCATGTTAATAGTAAAGAATACAGCATTGCAATATTTTGAGCTCCTTCATGGGATCCAGCAAATAAAAAGTTTTTCCTGCCCAGTGCCAATGGCCTTATTTGGTTCTCAATTAAATTATTGTCCAATTGAAAACGTGGATTTTCAGCTGCTGCTTTTATTTTTTTCCATTGGGCATTATAGTAATACATGGCCTTTCCGATCAGACTTTTAGGCAATACATTTTCGTAGTCTGATAAACATCGACTATGTATTTGTTCCAATATTGGTAAGATTTCTTCCGTACGTACTTTCTGTCGTTCTTCCATGGTTCCATCCCTGCAAGCTGCTTCCTTGCGATAAACCGTTTGGATTTGACTCAATACCCAATGCGACCTTTCAGCATCACTATCTTTGGCTTTTTCAAAATATCGACGTGCATGGGCTAGGCAACCCAATAAAGTAATTGAGGGTTTTGCTTTGGCTATATTATCATAAACCTTGTAACCATCACATTGGAC
>NZ_JAJQYA010000040.1 GCF_021729155.1 Membranihabitans marinus
AGTATTTCCTTCTCGTTTTTCTTCTCTTTTTTCATAGTTTGCTAAGATAAGTAGACACACTTAATTGAACAGTCTCACTCTAAATAATCTCCAACAATGGATTCCTGGAAAAAAAAGCAGGTAAGAACTATACCACAACATTTACAAATTATTCCTTTTCCGGTACATTAATAAAAATTGAAGTAGACCTGAATTCCTTTGAAGAAAAAGACCATACTGACGATTTATTTGATTTTTAGGAATATTTTTTGTATCTTATTACATATTTACTTTCAGAAAATCCGTTATTATGATTAAATAAACTGGTATATGAATATCCTAATTTTAAAAGACGTGGTAATTAATTCTAGCTCTAACGAAGAGGGAACAGTTTTGTTTGAAAAGCTTGAAGAAGCCTATCTAAGTAACAATCCTTTAATCTTACAGGTGGGTTCAGACATGTCGATGTCATCATCCTTTTTAAATACATCTATTGGTCTATTTTTAGAAAAATACGGGTTAGACAATTTTAAAAAAACAGTAAAATTCAAAGGATCTAAAAATCAATTCCTTCGACTGTCTGATTATATTGACAAGTTTAATGAACTATACTTAATTTAAAATAAATCCAAGAATCAGAAACTCATAATATCCTCTTGTTTTTTTTATTTTTATATTCAGAATATTTATTCTTCAGTTTCACTGCTTTGTCTATATCTTTAATAGGTGTTTTCTGTCCTTTTTTAATTATTCCATGAGTTGCAATTACTATGATTACTTTACTGTCAGTTTTGTCCCAAAAGGCAAAAAGTCTATATTGCTTTCTATTGTACCAAGTACGAAATTCCCAAATATCAGAATGAAGCTTTTTAAAGAGCCTATTGTCGGTTTTAATTTTTGCTCTGTCAATATTGAATAGGATTTTATCTCTAGCCTTTTTTCGAGTCCATCAAGAAATTCCAAAACCTCTATTAGAGATTAAAAGCTATAGTTAAACAACCCTATTCGATATTAATTTTATCATTACCTTGGCAACCATATCTACATCCTGTTTGCTCGTCCTCCAATTTACAAAAGATGCCCTTATTCCTTTTTTACCGTTATATACAGTTGGCGTCATAAATACTTTTCCCGTTTCGTTAATGTTTTTCAAAAAGGGAAAAACTTTATCTTGATTTTCTTCTCCTTCTAATGTATAGCAAACATTATTTAGTCGAATAGGGGCCATTAACTCAAATGCATTACTGGTTTCAATAAAATGTCCAAAATGATTGGCCATCGCGACAACGTTTTCAGTGATATATCGATAACCTTTTTTCCCGTATGCCATCAAAGAAAACCAAACGGGCAATGCTTTTAGTCGTCTTGAATTTTCAGGCAAAAAATTAAGATAATTAAAATCTTCAGAAGGATCCCCCAAATATGGAGCATTCGAATTTTGAAATGTTTCGGTTTGTATCGACCTATATTGTTCTTTTACTAAGAAAATGGCACTCTCATAAGGTACATTTAACCATTTATGGCAATCTATCGTTATACTATCTGCCGTTTCCCAGCCACTAGTCAAGTGTTTGTATTTTGGAGAACAAGCTGCAAAAGCTCCAAATGTCCCGTCAATATGCCACCAAAAATCATGATTTCTTTTCAGTTTAGAAATGGTCTTAAAGTCGTCAAAGTCCACCGTATTGACCGTTCCCGCACTTGAGATAAGTATAAATGGCTGCCCTTTTAATGCCTTAATTTTCAGCTTTAAGTCCTCTATATCGATACTTTCTCTGTTGTCACTATTAACTTTTACCCTTATATAATTATTACTCCCAATGCCTAACATTGAAAGAGATTTTATCACAGATGAATGAGGTGAAGCGGATAGAATATATATCTGTTCCGAAACTCCGTCTCTGGCAAAGTCTTTTCCGTGTTGCTTTCCTATCCATTGTCTTGCGGTTGCCAGACAAGTAAAATTCGACATTGTGGCTCCCGTTACAAACCCGCCCGTAAAATCCTTAGGTAGATCAAACAAGTCCAAAAGAAGTTTTATAGTTTCCATTTCAATATGGGCAGAAATATCGCCCTCTCCTTTAATGGCTTGGGGATTTTGATCATAAATGGTAGCAAGCCAATCACCAACTATAGATGCTGGTGTTGTACCCCCAATTACAAATCCTAAATATCTAGGACCTGATGATGAGACAATTAATTTCTCAAATTTTTCATTAAATGCCTTTAGGGTATCCATGCTTCCCAAACCCATTTCATCCAATGTTTCATTTAATAAAATGGCTGATGATGCTGAAGTGGGCCTCTCTGAAAGTTTAGCTAAATAATCAAGCCCTTGAACTTTAACTTTTTCAAGTATTTGATCAAGAGTTATTAAGTCTTTATGTAATTGTTCATTCATGATATTCTAACTTTTCTTTGCTTGCCGTATAAGTAAATAGGTATCGCATCAATATAATGTTTATGCCCAAATATTCAAGGGTTATCCCAATATACAATGAAGAGATTAATACACATTCCGAGGAGATAGATCAACTAACATAAAACAAATTACATCTCAGTTATTTACCCAGTTCATACAATGATCTATTAATAAAAAAAGACAAAGTTAAAATAGAAACACTTTGTCCATTTTTTCAAATCATATATAAGGTTTCATGACTGAATAGAATAACTAACATTTCCAGATAGCCCATTAAACTAAATCTCATTGTCCGAAAGGGCAAACCAAGTAAAAATTTAAATCTATGTAAATCCAGCTTCCTGATATGGAATGCTAAAAAAATTATAGATAGGGGAAAAAAAAAAGCCCGACTTCTGTTAATCAGAAATCGGACTTTGTAGACCCACAAGGACTCGAACCTTGACTGGCGGTACCAAAAACCGAAGTGCTACCATTACACCATGGGTCTGTGCTTTAATTCCAAAAGCGGATGCAAATTTAAATATTTTTCGTAATTATACCAAATTAAGTTATTCCTTTTTATGTAAATTTTTATTTGCCTTACTTTCTACCCCATATTTCTAGCCGCTTCACCCAAAGATTTGGCCATAATAAAGATTCATATTGCTATTTCTTTTGATGCATCTTAAACCTTTCGATAGCTTGCTTGACATAAGCCGTATTGACTAGGCGACCACTGACAACAGCCCTTTCTGCCAACAACTCCGTCCATGAATCGGTATTGCGCCACAACATAGCCTTAATCTCTTTTAAGGCCTCTGGATGATAAGTGGTAAATCTCTGCACAAAAGTCTTTACATATGCCTCCAACTGAATCTTATCGTCAAACACTTCTTGGAATAGACCACAGCCTTGCGCCCATTTGGCCGTCTGCCATTCTTCAGCATTGAGGGTTAAATACGAAAAATGTGCGAGGCCAATTTTTCTCTCCACTGCAGGACCAATCACAAAAGGTCCAATCCCCAGCCCCAATTCACTCAATCGCACCGATGCCCATTTGCTGGCTATGGCATAATCCACAGCTGCGCAGATACCTACACCACCACCTACAGCCTTGCCCTGTACCTGAGCTATGGTTATTTTGCCACAGTTGCGCAAGGCATTGATCACTCTTGCAAACCCCATAAAAAAAGACTTCCCCGTCTCTTCATCGGAAATACTCATCAATTCTTCAAAATCCGCACCGGCACAAAAAGTCCGATCCCCTTCACTCTTCAACAACAACACCTTTACCCCATCATCGGTCTTGCACTCCAATATTTTCTTCTCCAACTCAAGCAACAAATTACTGGGCAAAGCATTGTGATTGGGATGATAAAACCGTATCTCGGCTATTCCATCCATACTGACTTCCTTTTCTACAAATCCTTCCATATTAATTTACATTGATCTACGAAAACAAAGTATAAAATAATACTGTGCAAAAAAAATTTCTATTAGAATTAATAAATCTCATCTACAATGAGTTATCATTGTAAAAATGGATCTTACTATCCAGAACAATACAATAATAGGAATCTATCGCAAACCATAGGAATAATGCCTTATAAAAGCGCCCTGCAATCTGCATCACTTAGCATTATCGTCAATTTATTAATGGCGATTGCCAAAGTTGTGACCGGCATATTAGGCTCTTCCTTTGCATTGGTAGCCGATGGAATCGAATCCCTGGCCGATATTTTTTCATCCATCTTAGTCTTCATCGGTATAAAATATGCGGCCAAGCCACCAGACGACAATCACCCCTATGGCCATGGACGTGCCGAAGTACTGGTCACCATAACCGTCGTTGGACTACTCATCATTTCTGCCCTATTCATCGTCTATCAAAGCATCATTCACATTCTCACGCCTCACAATCTGCCTCGTCCTTTTGTCCTTATCGTCTTGGGTATTGTCATTGTGGTTAAAGAAACCTTATTTCAAATCTTCTCCCGACGTGCGGCCAAAGTCAATAGCTCATCTCTAGCCGCCGACGCATGGCACCATCGAGGTGACGCCATCACTTCAATAGCCGCTTTTATTGGAGTATCCATTGCCATATATCTCGGACCGGGTTATGAAGCCGCTGACGATTGGGCTGCGATCTTAGCTGCAATCTTGATTCTATATAATGCTTACCGAATTCTCCAACCTGCCCTCGGGGAAATCATGGATGAAAACCACCATCACATGATCGACCAAATTCGCGATATCGCAGAGGAAGAACCAGGAATCTTGGGAACAGAAAAGTGTTTTATCCGAAAAACTGGTATGACTTATCACGTCGACTTACACGCCATAGTATCTGGAGAGATTCCCGTAAAAGAAGGTCACCTTCTCGCCCACAACCTCAAAGACTCCATCCAGAGCGAAATGCCAGAAATCGCGGAGATTTTAATCCATATAGAACCCGATCAATTCTAGAGTTCCTATACGACTTACATTTATAATTAATGGAAATCTTTCGATTTATTCAATGAATACCCATTCTCAATGATTAAACCATGGTTATCCTGAATATATCCCCTAACTTAAACATCCTCTTGACAGCTTTTCCCAAATCAACCATGCCGAGCTAGACCTCAACAACGACAACTTCTCCAGCCTCATCGGTATCCAATACACGCTCTACCCAATGATCTTGATCAGGATCCCCGATTTTCACTAAATACTTACCCGACGCCAAAACGGGGAAGGCAAAAGTAGTTGTATGCAATCGAACCGCCGAGACCAAAGTCTGCTCATCAGCCTGGTATATCTTAACCACTGGCCGGTCCAATCCTTTCACCTCGATGGTGGGTAAAAACACATTGCTGTGGGAGGCAAAATTATCGTATTGACTGATTTCTACCGGCCAATCATCGTATTGTCCCTGAGGATGATCTATAGGGTTGGTAAATCGATCCCAACATTCGAATCGAATTCGTCTATTGGTTTTATTGAGATGAACCACCCCATATCCCGTAGCCCGATCGTAAAGCAATGCCGGTGTTTTATCCAATTTAGTAGGATTACCTGCCGAAAACACCGTCAAACGATTACCAAATCCATCAAAGAAATCACCAGTATATTGTTTTCTTCCCGGCAAGGGTCTATGTTGTTCTGGAATGGGCGGCCACCACCTCCGAGGCCAAACACTGGCAATGGCTGGGACGGTAAATGCAAAATTACTATCTCTAAAATTCTCTACCCCGTATTGGGCAACGGAAGCCAAATGTTGATCTCCAACCACATGAGTCACATAACCTTTGCGCAATATCCTTACTATTTCGTCCCTCTTCTTTTGAGGCCAACCATTGGAATCCATATCTCTTGTAAAATAGTCACCAGTCACGTATTCACCGTATTTGGGAATAGGTAGTTTCGGTGTTATCTTATCACTATTACTCCCCTCCGGAAGGGTTTGCATCGTCATAAATGAAGTCGCCGACAAAAGCACCTTCATCTCTACCTTATCCGTCCAATCCCCAATCCATTCTTCTAAAAATGCCATTTGCCGCTCCCCTAACAATTCTGCGTGTTCGTCGTCTTTAAATCCCTCCCAGTCAAAATCCCGATTTTGCACATATCCATTGAATACTTCTGCTTCCGGAGGAAAAATATTTTTAGGTGCCGATTTAAATTTGCGGTCTTCAATTATACCAAAATCAATTCCTCCGTATTTCCAACTGGTATAAAATACAGAAATACCCTGAAGTACTGGAGTTGGATCATAGGCATCTGGCATATGACTGGTCTGAGTAGTCTGTACTATATTCACCCATTCCCCCGGCATTTTATATCCACCGGTATCCTGTCGTTCGGCTGCACCACCTTCTGCAATGGTGGCTTTTCCACCTTCACCCCATACGTTGCCGTGATACACATCGTGATCATCGGGCAGGCAAATCGAAGGACGATTGCGGAACAAATCTCGATGAGCCCATCCAAACAAATACCACTTTCTTAAATAGTCCAATGCCGCCTTGTCTGCGGGAAACATTTGAACCCCAAAACCCGCATTGGCTTCGTAAAACTGATCACCCAAAAACACAGCAATATGAGCATCGTGACTGGAGGCGTTCTTGCCAAACTCGAGATCGGGAAAACCCAAATCCCAGTTACAACTCAATGCCAAAACTTTTACATTTTCAACATCTACTGGCTCCTCGGCTATTTGTCCGATATAATTATATTCCGTTTTATGGCCATTGTTATCTTCAAAGGTAAAGTGAATTTTAAACTCTTGCGAAACAGTCCCATCCCAGTCTTCCAATCGAAAATGTGCGGTATAAGAACCCGGTACCAGAGGTTGCTCTTGCAATACCTTCCAATCATCACCCTGCTTAATCGACATGGTAATTGGTCCGACAGACTCTGGCAGCACAGCCAGCTGAGCGGTCAATTTTAACACCCCCAATTCCTGAGTGTATTGAGTAAAATAAATAGGTCCGTAATTATGAGACTCATCGTAAGTCAACAAATCCCCACTTAAATCCCACTTACTATAGGAGACCGACCAATCTTCTTTTTGAGGTTTATCAAAATGTGAATACAGGGCAATATTTCCTTTGGCTTGGTCGATAGGGATTTCATTTTTTCTCAGGGTAGATATAGGGCTACCTTTATACCAGACCGATAGATCTGCTTGAACCTGATGGCCGTCAGAACTAATATAAAACTTCAACTCTACTCCTTCGGAAAGATATTCTTGCTCTATTGGTTTATGGGAAACCATATCGTCCAAATGCAACAAACCTTGAGTATCGATACCTACCACTAGACCTTTGCCCGTAAGTGCTGCGCTTCGATAATCGTCAAATCGCCCTTGGGAACCCCATTGAAAGCCAACCAATCCTTGATTGTCGAGAGCTTTTTCATTTACTTTGATCTGTATAGAAGTTTGTACAAAATTTCCAATATCATTCAATTGGTAGGTCAATAAATGGGCTGTTCTATTTTTGTCGCAAATATTGCACAACAATTCACCACCTCTAATTTCCCAATCCTGCAATCTATTGGCCCAAAAAGATTCGCCGATCCATACCATATCGGGCAGGTTATGCCAGGGGCTGTTGTAAAACACCGTATGAACGGCATTATTTCTCACTTTGCTATCAACTTTTGTTGATGATGATTGATGAAGAGCGGGAACTGCCATGGCAGACAAAGCCATTGACTTTAAAACTTTACGACGTTTCATAGACTAGAAAATGTTTATACACATAAGAAAATACCACATTCAAACGAAAATCAGGACAGAATTATTAACATTCTTCCTTCCACGGAAAGTTAATTCAATATTTTGGGATATACCAAATCAAAGGAAGGGATATTGACATAAAACTTCTCTTCCGTCATCAAATCGAGAACTTGATACCGCCCATCCATTCTACCGATTTCGGTACCTATCGGACTCCACGACGAATAGCTGTGAAATTCTCCGGGGGCAATAATGGGTTGTTTGCCGATAATTCCCTCACCAATGACCTCCCTTTTGGTGCCAAAACTGTCAAAAATACGCCAGTGACGAGCCATCACTTGTACGGGATGGTCGGTCAAATTTTCGATTAAAATTTCGTAGACGTAAACAAATTTTTTCTCTAAGGGGTCGGAATAGTCCTTATTGTAAGAAACGCGTACACTGATTCTGATTCCGTTTGTGGTCGTCGTATGCATATTATATCATTTTTCCAGAGCCAAGTATTGTTCTATTAATTTTGATGCTTCTCTATATGCATCCTCCAATACATCGTTAACAATTATTTTATCGAAACGGTTTTTATAGGACATTTCTTCTTTAACGCGAGCAATTCTTTTTCTCAGATTTTCATCTGACTCGGTATTCCTAGCTTTCAACCTCTCGATTAACACATTGAGACTAGGGGGTTGTACAAATATAGCCAAACATTGTGAGCCATAAGTCGCTTTAATATTTTCCGCTCCTTTGACATCGATATCGAAAATTACGCATTTATTTTGGGACCATATCCTATCGACCTCTGATTTTAAGGTTCCGTAAAACTGATTTTCATAAACCTCTTCATACTCCAACATATCCCCTGAGGTTATTTTTTCTTTGAATTCATCAGGGCTAAGGAAGTAATAATCCACACCGTCTTCCTCATTTCCGCGAGCTGACCGAGTCGTCGCAGAAACCGAAAACCCAAATATATCGGGGTAAGTTTCCAACAGATACTTTTTAATCGTGGTCTTACCTGCTCCCGACGGTGCAGTCAATACAATACATTTATGAAGATCATTCATACTTACAATACATTTGCCAATTGTTCTTTAATTTTATCCAATTCATTTTTCATTTGGACAACCGATCGCTGAATTTCGGAATGAGCAGCTTTGGCACCGAGGGTATTGATCTCACGTCCAATTTCTTGGCTAATAAAAGTCAATTTCTTCCCTTTGGACGAATCATTCACATCCAATTCTTCCAAAAAATAGAGACAATGCTGTTGCAATCTCACCATTTCTTCATGAATATCCATTTTATCGAGATAATAGATTAACTCCTGCTCAAATCTCGCGGGATCAATTTGATCTTTTTTAAGATGTTGTTCCAGATTGGTTCGCAATCTTGTCTTGACTCCATCTATTCGTTCGCTGTCCAGATCGGCGATGGCTTTTTGATGAGTCAATATTTGATTCACGCTATGATCAAGGGCTTTTTTCAACACTTCACCTTCTGTTTGACGAAATACGTGAAGATCGGCCAAGGCTTTTTGCAAAACTTTTAAAATGGCTTTTTTCAAATCCGCACTAATGGAAAGCTCATGAACTTTGACCACTCCGGGCAATCTTAAAATGGCGTTGAGCATATTATCGGAACCAAAATCCACCTCATTGGACAAACGATTAATTTGATTGTAGTAAGATTTAAAAACTTGCTCGTCAATCTCACAGAGATTTTGATCAGATCTCATGTCTTCCAAACTGAGGACAACTTCGACCTTACCTCTAATGGCCATTTTGACCACACTCTGTCTGATTTCCACTTCCATAGAACTTAGTTCAGAGGGAATTTTTAACCGCACATCGGCATATTTACTATTCAGAGTTTTGACTTCAATATTGATTTCAAAATTGTTAAATTGACTGTGTGCGCTACCGTAACCGGTCATTGAATACATAGGCTATAATTTTGTCTAAATAAAAAACAAATATTTGGTTATCTATAAAAAATGATTAACAATTCCCTAATTCACACTATAAATAATTGATTGTATTGGTTTTGTGTCAATTTTTTTTGAAAAAGTTTAGAGTAATGTTATAAAGTAATGGATAAAAATGCGAAATTTGCCGATCATTTAAAAATCAAACAAAAATAAATAAATAATGAGAAAAGCGGATTTAGTTTCAGCCATATCAGAAAAGACGGGAGTACCTAAGGTGGATGTATTAGTGACATTGGAAAACTTCTTTACCGAGGTTAAAGATTCACTTTCAGATGGTGAGAACGTTTATATCCGAGGATTTGGTTCGTTTATCGTTAAGAAAAGAGCTGAGAAAATAGGTCGACACATTAAGAAAAACAAAGCCATTGTTATTCCTGCACACTACATACCTTCATTCAAACCTGCGAAAATATTCTCTGATCAAGTGAAAGATCAAGTCACTGACGAGTTAGTAGAGGAGCATGAAAACAAGTAAGACCCAAGGCATAATCATAATAGTCGGAATAATACTAATACAATTATTCTATTTCGGGTTTGACACAATTCAATTGGAGGACGACTCCAACCAACCCATTGGTGAGATTGAAGAGGGCAGCATTGACATTGCCCATGAAATAGAGGATGAAGTATCTCATTTATCTGGTGCAGATAAGGACAGTGTAAATGTATGGATGTCTTCAGGAAGTAAAGATCTATGGGATCAAAAACAATTAGCTGCTTTTTGGTCAGCCAAAGGGAAATGGGTATTAGCTGGGTATTATACCGAGCAAATAGCACTTCAACAACCTAGTGCAGAAAACTTTGCAGTTGCAGCAAACACCTATGCAACAGGGCTTTCGGATGAATTAAATCCTGAAAAGCGAACTTTTCTAAGCAATAAAGCGCTTAGTTTATACGACAGTGCCATAGAAAACAGCGAGGATGGTTACATGTTGTCATTAAACAAGACTTTGTTAATGATCAACTATCCGCAGGGCAATCCGATGTCGAGTATTCAAGCATTAATGAAATTGAGTACAGACTATCCGGATAGACCCCAAGCCTTTTTTCATTTAGGAAGATTAGCTATTCAGACCCAGCAGTGGGACAAAGCCAAGAGTCGTTTGGAGCGTGCTTACGAGCTCAATCCAATGGATCAATCAACCATTTGTCTATTGGTTGAAGTCTATACGGCACTCAATGAATCAACAAAAAAAGAAGAGTTCACAAGACTCTGTAATCAATAAGAAAACATTTTATAACTAAAAAAATTTTTAATATGCCAAGTGGTAAAAAAAGAAAAAGACATAAGATCTCTACTCATAAGAGAAAGAAAAGACTCAGAAAAAACCGACACAAGAAGAAAAATAAATAGTACTAATTTAATTTGAGAATAGGTGAGGTTTTGAAGGAAAGGGTTTTACAACCAGCTACATATGTTTTTCAAAACCTTTTACATTGTGAGCCAAACAAGAATCGAATTACCTTTCTTATTAAAATCTTGCCATTGTAAACAAACCATAATACAGTGGAAAAGGAGTTAATCATAAAATCTAATAATAAAAAGGTCGATATAGCTGTTCTCGAAAACAAAAAATTAGTAGAGTTACACCAACAAGAATCCAATCAAAAGATTGTCGTTGGAGATATCTATTTAGCTAAAATCAAAAAATTAGTCCCCGGACTAAATGCTGCCTTTCTGGATGTAGGATATTCAAAAGATGCATTTCTTCATTATTCAGACTTGGGGCCCAAGTTGCCTTCTGTAAAGAAGTTTACTAACCAAAGTATAAGCGACAATAAGGGCTCCTGGAGACTGGACAAATACGATCTAAGAGAAGAGATCATTAAAACCGGTCGTATCGATGAGGTTTTAAATAAGAAGAGTATGCTTTTGGTACAAGTCCTCAAGGAGCCTATATCCACCAAGGGACCAAGGTTGACCTGTGAGATAACTCTCCCGGGAAGGTTATTGGTATTGGTACCTTTCAGCAATAGTATTTCCATATCCAAAAAAGTATTAGACAAGGAAGAACGACAACGTCTTAAAATATTGGTAGAAAGTATTAAACCGAAAAACTTCGGTGTAATACTGCGCACAGCAGCTGAAGGTAAGAAAGCTGCTGATTTTCATGAAGAGCTCAATGAGCTTGTGGATAAGTGGAAACTGATGTTTACCGCTCTTCAAAAAGGAAATGAGGTAGGTAAGGTCTTAAGTGAATTAGATAAAACAGAAAGTCTCTTGCGAGATTTGATCACTGACGACTACACAAGAATAGCCGTCAACGACAAGGAGATGTATGGTAGTATTAAAACGTTTTTAGACCATACCATCCCCGATAAAGCTAAAATCGTTCAGCATTATAATGGCAAAAATGCCATATTTGATTCATTTGGTATCACCAAGCAAATCAAAGCCTCTTTTGGCAAAACAGCCACCATGAATAGCGGGGCCTATATTGTCCTTGAACATACAGAGGCTATGCACGTAATCGATGTGAATAGTGGACCGAAAGTATCGACACAAAATCAACAAGATGCTGTGCTTAAAGTCAACTTAGAAGCTGCTGAAGAAACAGCAAGACAATTGAGGCTAAGAGATATAGGCGGACTTATCATTATCGATTTTATCGATATGAGAAAGGCCGAACACCGCAAAGTATTGTACCAGCGGATGCAGGAGTTTATGGAGAATGATACTGCACAACATACCATTCTTCCATTGAGTAAGTTTGGTCTAATGCAAATCACTCGTCAACGAGTGCGTCCAGAAGTAAATATTAAAACAGCAGAAGTATGCCCTTCATGTAATGGAACAGGTAAAGTTACGCCGACATTGTTGACCATTGATGAATTGGAAAGAGACTTGGAAATCGTGATGAAGATGAGACCAAAATCAAAATTGGAAATAAAAATCCATCCTTTCTTACACGCCTTCCTTAAAAAAGGATTTCCCAGCCGGCAAATGAACTGGTTTATGCAGTATAAAAAATGGATAAAAATTCACGCCGACCAAAATCTACCTATCAATCAATACAAGTTTTTTGATAGTACAGGAGAAGAAATACGACTTACACACGGTAAATAATTAATAGTTTACCACAATCTTATCAAAAAGAGGTTATTGCTCAAGGCCATAACCTCTTTTTTTATATACTTATCCGAAATACATTTATAATTTATAGGCTTACCTACCCACGACACGGGGGTCGTGGTGCCCTCGTTGAAGGTAGATTTACTACCTTCAGTACTTCGTACTTTACTCGGTTATCCTTCGATTTATCTTTACAATTTCATAAAGTTAAGAATACATTAAAATATTCATCTTTGTAGATATACTCTCCGCCTCCTCTAACCTATAGTTGGCCGATAGCCAATGGTCTCGCAATAAACCAATTGCAAATCCATTTGGCATAAAACCAAGTCACGGGGATACCAGAGTAATATCGTATATTTGTAATTGTATAACATACCATAGATCAATATGAAGTGTTTAGATGACATCGGTGAAAATAAAAAGATTTTAATATGTCCTTTGAATTGGGGAATGGGTCATGCGACTAGATGTATTCCCATAGCCAAAGAGTTAATAGCCAAAGGTCATGAAGTAGATTTTGCCAGTGATGGTTCACCATTGGAATTGCTAAAAATTGAGTTCCCCACGGTTCGACACCACGCCTTAAGTTCCTACAATATTAGCTATCCAACCAAGAGCATATTGATCAATGTAGGTAGAAAGTTGGGCAATTTTATAAAAACCATGCGCAATGAACATCGACAGGTGGAAGGTCTGGTTGCCAAACATCAATACGATATAATTATCAGTGACAATCGATTTGGATGCCATGCCAAATCAACCTACAACATCTTTATTACCCATCAAATCAACCTACTTTCATCCAGTGGATTACTCGATCCAACCATTAGAAGATTCAATCAAAATTTTATCAACAAATTTGATAAGTGTTGGATTCCAGATTATCCGGATTATCCGGGATTAAGCGGTATACTGGGTCATAAACACAGCGGTATCTTAAATTATGAATACATCGGTCCTATTTCGAGAATGGTCCCTTACGATGTAGATAATAAATACCTAGTGACTGCCATTCTCTCCGGTCCAGAACCTCAGCGCACATTGTTTGAAAAAGAGGTTATCACTGAACTAAATAAGATCGATGCACCCACGGCATTGGTCAGTGGAGTTATCAACCATACCATACCTGACTATTCAACCTCTACCATGGATCACTTCCCTTATATGACGTCGGACGATATCAACAAACTTATCTGTCAATCCGAATACATTTTGTTTAGAGGGGGATATACCAGCGTCATGGATTTGGCCAAACTTCAGAAAAAAGGGATATGCGTCCCCACTCC
Source organism: Membranihabitans marinus (assembly GCF_021729155.1). Classification (GTDB taxonomy): domain Bacteria; phylum Bacteroidota; class Bacteroidia; order Chitinophagales; family Saprospiraceae; genus Membranihabitans; species Membranihabitans marinus. Next base: position 13,957 of record NZ_JAJQYA010000040.1, read on the forward strand.
AGGACAAACCGAACAGGAATATCTGACCAAGATGTATGCCGAGCAAAAACTTTTTCCAAGATATGTACAAGGCAAGCTCAATCTATTGGAAGCCCTCGAAAATATGGATCAATACAAGGGATTTTCTTCCATGGAATCAAATTCTAAGGACCATATGTATTCTAGTCCTAGTTAATTAGTTGGTTGTAAAAAGATTAAAAGTCTTCCACTTAGTTTTCAATCGTAATTCATCCATCGATATGGCAAGAGTTATACGAATTACATTTATAATTAACGGTAATCTTTCGATTTATTAGAAGTTTTACTTCGTTTAAAATACTCGCCGTAGCTACGGCTATGCCTGTGTTTTTAGCCTCGTCAAACTTCAAATATTCTCGAAATCTTTTCCGTCATTATAAAATGTAATTCGTATAATACATTAGTTTCCGATTAACCTTACCAACCGACATATCCATTATACCATACTAAGGTTAAGGGGAACGATATTTAAATAAATAGCATTTAAAATGGCGCTTGATTAAAAACTATCTCCCATAAACATCAGAAGATAGGGGCGTTCCATACATTCCATACATTCCATACATTCCATACATTCCATACATTCAAAAACTACAATCGTCAAGAGAAATTTCTAACAATTGATTATTTTAGATTTAATATTATTATCTCGCAATCCATCTATGCTTAGTTATGCCACAAACAAATAGTATCACCGCTTATTTTGGTTCGAATCTAGCAGAACTCCTATCGGACAAAATCCTTACCATCAACCCTTCATTTGATACGACATCTTACATTCTGGATATAGAAAATAAGGTTACCGATTTGACTTATACCCAAAGAGTGATATGTCATGCGGAAGTATTAAAAAAATATCTTCCCCAGGACTATTTGGCGGCACTAGACATTATTACTGGAATTTTGGGACCAGAAAATCCCTCGGAAACTGGGATGTTTAAACACTATTATTGGATTCTTCCCCTTGGTAAATATGTAGAACTATTTGGCCTTGACCATTTCACTCCATCTGTAAACGCAATCGCCGAAATCACTAAACGCAATACTGGAGAATATGCCATTCGCCCCTATATTCGACGATACCCACAAGCCAGTATTGAACGAATCACAGAATGGGCGCAATCCGAAAACTTTCATTTGCGACGGCTCGCTTCAGAAGGGCTACGCCCTAAACTTCCTTGGACTACCAAACTCGACACCTTTATAGATGATCCCTATCCGGTATTCGATATCTTATCTCTGCTAAAAGAAGATCCAATAAAATTTGTCCAAAAATCCGTTGCCAATCATATCACCGATTACCTTAAGGTACTCCCTCAACCCACTGAAGCCCTAATTGCAGAGTGGAAAACCTCAAGCCACCCTGTTACTCAGTGGATATGCAAACACGCAACTCGAAAATACAGTCCAGAATTCGCTCTACGTATAACATAGATATATACATACTGGACTTTCACAATATTTTAAATTATTGAAATCATAAAGTGAAAGTAAAAATGATATCTTTAGGATATCACAATCCACACTTAATTATGATAAAGGAAACTAAACCCTACATTCCGGCTCATATAAAGCTGCCAGAAACTACTACGAAAGCATTTATTTTAGGCGCTTTATTATCAATGGTTTTGGCCTCAGCCAATGCCTATTTAGGTTTATTTGCAGGTATGACGGTTTCGGCCAGTATCCCGGCTGCTGTACTTTCCATGGCGATATTACGCCTGTTTAAAAACAGCAATATCCTGGAAAATAATATCGTCCAAACGGCTGCCTCAGGTGGAGAATCCCTCGCTGCTGGGGTCATATTTACTTTTCCGGCATTAGTCCTCATGGGGTATTGGACAGAATTTGATTACTTAGAAACCCTCCTCGTAGCCCTATGCGGTGGGGTTCTCGGTGTATTGTTTACCATCCCCTTACGCAGTGCCTTAATTGAAAAACAAAAATTACAGTTTCCCGAGGGTGTGGCCACTTCAGAAGTATTAAAATCAGGTGAAAACGGAGGTAGTTCAGTTAAATTCCTAATCTGGGGTAGTGTCATTGGGGCAGGTATAAAATTATTCGAATCCGGGTTCAAACTGTGGAAAGGAGTGGCCGAAGGTGCTCTAGTAGGTGGCAATAAATTATATGCCTATTTTGGAATGAACCTATCTCCAGCCCTTATTGCTGTAGGATACATTGTCGGTCTAAAGATAGCTGTTCTTGTATTTTTAGGTGGCGTCATTAGTTGGTGGATCGTCATCCCTATATTGATGTGGCAAAACGGGATACCTGCCGACAGCAATTTATTGGATATTGGCTATGCCATGTGGAGTGATAAGATTAGATATATTGGTGTAGGAGCTATGGTCATCGGTGGGTTATGGGCCTTAGTAGATCTAAGATCATCTATAGTATTTGCCGCTAAAAGTGGTTTAGCCGCTATTAAAAACAAGGTCAATAAAAATGACATCCTTCGAACTTCTTATGATACTCCAATGTCATGGGTAATTATTGGGATTGGCATTCTTATTATACCCATATTTATTATTTATTATCGCATGATAGGTCATGCAAGCATCTCTGTATTCATGGCCATTATCATGGTCATCGCGGGATTTCTATTTTCTGCAGTAGCGGGATATATGGCAGGATTGGTAGGAAGTTCCAATAATCCCATTTCTGGGGTAACCATTGCTACCATATTGTCTTCTGCCTTAATCTTGCTCGCCCTTTTGGGTTCGGGCGCTGAACGAGGTCCTGCAGCAGCCATAATGATAGGGGCTGTGGTTTGTTGTGCTGCCGCAATTGCCGGTGACAATATGCAAGATCTAAAAGCGGGAAACATCCTCGGTGCAACCCCCTTTAAACAGCAAATTATGCAAATGGTGGGAGTAATATCGGCAGCCCTAGTTCTGCCTTTGGTATTGCAACTGCTACATACAGCCTATGGTTTTGGCCCCAGTAGTCCAGAACATCCAGATGCGCTATCTGCTCCACAAGCTACCTTAATGGCCAGTGTTGCAGAAGGAGTTTTTAAAAACAATCTACCTTGGGACATGGTATATCTCGGTGTAGCCATTGGACTGGTCATCATCCTTATCGACCAATATCAGAAGAAACGAAAATCTAGTTTTAGAGTGCCCGTATTAGCGGTAGCAGTAGGAATCTATTTACCCTTTATTTTGGATAGCGCCATTATGTTTGGAGGTCTAATCGCTTGGGCTGTCGATCGATTTATTAAAAAGAAAGAAAAACTAGGGGAAGAAAATTTTGAAGAAAAATCTAAAAATAGCGAGCAGGCAGGTCTGTTGATCGCATCAGGACTTATAACCGGTGAAGCCCTTATTGGAATTGGACTCGCCATACCTGTAGCCATCTATGGCAGTGCCAATGTATTGGCATTGGTAGATGAGCCTTTTACCGCTTGGATTGGTATTCTTTTGATCTTTACTCTGGCATATTATATTATCCGAAGTGCGCGTAAAGCATATAAACCCAATGAATAAGTAAAAACTTCAAGTCCGATTGAACTTTCCATATCTATAGTTATACCAGATTATTGATATGGAAACTTCAATCTGGATCAAATCAATAATAAATTTATAGTAAACATGGCCAATACGAAATACATGTATACTTATTCAAAAATTACCGATAGGCCAAACCCTATTGATTTAATATAGCCTCAAAAGGATCGGCTGACCGATCAAAATCTTTATAAGAATTACCTGATTGAACATTGGAGATACGCAAGGTTCTCTCCCCCATTTTGTGTTCGGTAGATATCAATGCACCTGAAGCCAATGTCTGCCACCCTTCCCAAGAAGATCTGAATCCCGGTTGTGGAATCACAGAGACTGTCATTTCGTAAGCGGTAGGCAGGTAGTTTTCGTCGAATGACCATACATATATATCTCCTGGCGTAACGCCACCGGTATTATAAACCACTTTTAATTTAGTCGTGTCTTGGTCTTGAACCAAACTGCGTTCCGTACCATCGGCAAACAATTTCGCAGGTGCATTTAACCAGAATTCATCATTGCAATAAAAACTCCAAGCCTGTTCTAACATAGACATCTTTAAACTATCTTCCTTGACTTCCACTTTATCCTGCATTGCCATCCCGTCTTTATTGGCAATATTCAACAACACTGTGTTATTGTCCCAGACCACTTCTACAAAATTGCGATTCTTGTCCAACAAAAAAGTTCTTCGGTCTCCAAAGGTCCAACTCACCCACGGCGTAGCTACCCAATCGTCATAATGAATGGCTTCTTGGATTTTTACAGCTAGACTATCTGCCGGAGTAAGGGCTATGTTATCTGCGGTTGAATTCGAAGTACAAGACCAACTTATAAAGATGGAAAAAATAATGGCTAGGGTAGAAAAGTATTTTAGTCCTTTCATAATAGGTTTATAGATTAAACAAAAAAAGCGAAGAATAATTCTCCGCTTTCCTAATTTTTGACAAAATTAATTGAGTATATATCTTGCAGCAATTCCCCCCGCTTCGGCGCCAAATCCATGACCACCGGTCAGTGATATAGATGGTATCCAGTCAATACTTAAGTTAAGCGGAATATCATTAAAGGTATAATCTAATCCCAAGTTACCAGCTATTCCAATATTCACATTGCTAGAATCGGTATATTCGCTAGAGAAAAACCCCGCGAAAGCACCACCACCATAATACCAATATAGATTGGGGACGTCGTTAATTGGATTGTGTTTTTGAGCCAATGCCGTCACTGAAAAATAACTGGCTCCTAAATATGAATTTCTAAGATTCACAATGCCTTCTCCAGCTAAATCCTCCGTAAAAAAATGTTTTAGCGATCCTGCAAATCCCCAACCCAATCTCAGACCAACTGCATTGTCATAATTTTGAGCTTCAATTTTAGTCACGGATACGCAACAAATGAACATAAACAATACGACTACTAACTTTTTCATAGAAATTTGTAATTTAAATTATATAAAATATATTCTATTTTTCTGGGCTTAAAGATAACAATACCTATCGTTTCAGATCTATATTTTAAATATATTAAGTGTGCTAATATGTTCAAATCCTGAGTTAAAATCGCCAGAAGAGCATTTCATTCTTGGCATTCTAATAATTTATCGCTAATTTGATGGAAACAAAAACAGATTTAATGCTTAGAATTCATCTATACAATATTCACGGTTTAATTAAGAGCACGGGATTGGAGATCGGGAAAGATGCGGACAATGGAGGGCAATTGATCTATGTATTGGAACTGGCAAGACATCTATCTCAACACCCTGATGTAGAGCACGTTCATATATTTACCAGACTCATCAAAGACCCTAAAGAATTTCCAGAATATGGTCTAGAAGTCGAAAAGATTAATGACAAATGCGATATTAGACGTATACCCTGTGGTGGACCATTGTACATGAGAAAGGAAAAACTCTGGAATCATTTAGATGAATTTGTCGCCAACACTTTTCTCCATATTGAAAAACACAATATCAAACCAGATTGGATTCATAGTCATTACGGAGATGCAGGTTACGTAGCCAAAGAAATATCTCTTAAATATTTAGTCCCTTTTGCCCATACTGGTCACTCTTTAGGTAAACCTAAGAAAAGTAAAATGGCCGACTTGGGGATGTCGGAAGAGGAAGCTGAGGCCACCTTTAATTTTAAGAAAAGAATAGCAGCGGAAGAAACCTGTCTTTCACTTGCAGAATTCATCATCACTTCCACCTATCAAGAGATCAGTGACTGGGAGCGTTATGACAATTTTATGAAGGGCACACTACACGTTTTGCCTCCAGGCATTGACACCAATAAATTTTTCCCTTATTACCGCCACCAATTAGGCAACGAAGAATTGCAACTGGAAGTAGCACAAAGAAAATATTGGGTGAGCCAATCTATTGAAAAATTTTTAGTTCAACCGTCTAAGCCCACTATTCTTGCCCTTGCTCGACCCGATCGAAAGAAAAATCTTCACACCCTCATCGACACCTATGGTCGAGACAAGGAAATGCAATCCTTATCTAACCTTGTTATCTTTGCTGGAATTAGAAAGGACATCAATAAAATGGGGCCATCAGAAAAAGAGGTTTTAACTGAAATGCTTCTCCTGATGGACAAATACGATCTATATGGCAAACTCGCCATTCCTAAAAAGCACGATATTGAAAATGAAGTAAGTTTAATCTACCAATACTGTGCTGAGAAAAGAGGAGTGTTTATCAATCTAGCACTTCATGAAAATTTTGGCCTAACCACCATTGAAGCAGCGGCCTCTGGTCTACCTGTTGTGGTCACTAAAAATGGAGGTCCTTCAGAGATTATCCCAAAATGTAAAAATGGATTTCTCGTCGACCCTCTCAATAAAGAAGAAGTCAGCACAGCGATTAAGACCATAATCACCGATGAACAAAAATGGCGGGCATTTTCCAATCACGGTATTCTCGCTGCCAAAAAATACTACAGCTGGACGGCCCATACCAATATATATATTGGCTGGATTCATGAAACCCTAACTCCGAAAAAACAACGCATACCCAAAGAATTAAATGTTCCCAAGGAAAAATCCAAGCGATTTGTAAGCGCCAAAAGACTGCTGGTAACCGATATCGATGGGACCCTAGTGGCTTCTGAGACTTCCTATCCCGGTTTAGAAGAATTTAAATCCTTTGTTGCCAACCACAAAGATGATTTTTGTATTGCCGTGGCTTCTGGTCGTTCTTACGAATTGGTCAAGGATATATTGAAAAAAATCGACTTTGATCCCGACATGATCATATGTTCAGTAGGAGCTAGAATTTATTACGATCTCGAAGGTAAATCTCCAGACGAAGATTGGGCAGAATACTTGAATTTTAAATGGGAAAGAAAAAGAATTGAGGACAAACTTTCTGCCGTATCATGGCTAAAAAAGCAACCATCTGCCGGTCAAGACACCTATAAATTATCTTACGAATACGATGTAGAAGATTTTGATGAAAATGAAATTCGAACCGTTTTAGACAGAGATTTTTATGAAATCACCATGATCAATTCCCATGAAAAGTTTTTAGATATTTTACCGGTAAATGCTTCCAAAGGCAATGCCATTCGATACCTCAGTCAAAAATGGGCCATTCCTTTATCCAATGTTATCGCCTGTGGTGATTCCGGCAATGACCTCGACATGTTTAGAAAACCGATTAGGGGAATCGTCGTCGGCAATCGATCTGAAGAATTGAAATATTTAAAAGAAGATGAATTTCTATATCTTTCGGAAAATAATGCAGCCGAAGGAATAGTAGATGGTCTAAAACATTATGGATTTAAAATATAAAGTTTCTTATGCTATATACCGGAAGTGGATTCAAAGACTGGGAAATAGGAGATATAGAAGTAATAAAACACGGAGATACTTTCCATTTATTTCATCTCATCATACCCAACCACGATTACATTGCTCATGCCGTTTCCAATGACGGTATCAATTGGCGAAGAGTTCGACATGCTATTTTTGTCGGTCACCCCGGAGAGTGGGATGATGATATGTTGTGGACCATGGATGTGTCCCAAACCGAAAATGGATTTGAAATGCATTATACCGGCCTGCAATTGGCAGACAAAGGGGTGGTTCAAAAAGTAGGACGTGCAGTTTCTCCCGACCTCTATCATTGGACGAAGGACAATAATTTCAATCTGCCCATAGGATCGGAAGGGCCCCATTATGAAGACCTCGACAACAATCCTAGAACTTGGCTTAGCTTTAGAGACCCATTTCGATTTGTTCACGAAGGTCACCAATATCTATTGATCTGCGCTCGAAGCAGTCATGGCCCCATTAGTCGACGAGGAGTGGTGGGAGTAGCAAAATTAGAAGACAATGAGTATAAACTCCAAAAACCTTTACTCAATCCTATAGCTTACGACGATATCGAATGTCCCTGTCTAATAGTTTTGAAAGGCAACTATTACCTAATTGGCTCTATACGGGAAGACATTAAGGTCAGGTATTGGTATTCGGAAACCTTTGAAGGCCCATATCGAAGTTTTCATTCAGATGTTCTAATGCCTCAGGGCAATTACGCTGCTCGGATTATCAGAGATGGAGAACGTATCCTACTGTATTGCTTTTATTTCTTGGATCGCCAAATCAATTTAAAAAGAGTGCTTCCGCCGCCCAAAGAATTGGATATTGACGACAGAGGGCGATTGTTTTTAAAGAGTTATCATGCATGGGAATCCATGCAGATAGATCATATTAGTCAGGACAATTTTGCTGATATGGTCCCTATATTGAGAAATAGCTATGCATCTATGGAAATATCAGCGGACAAATGGACATTTCAATCCATATCGGGATACGAAATATTTACATTCCAAAAACCTGCCAAAAATATAAAATGGGAAGGCACACTACACCTTGAAGGAATGGGCAAGAGTGGATTGGTGCTCAATGAAGATGGGCAAGGCAACGGGTATTTTATTGCCATCGATTTTGTCAATGGTTATGTCCAAATTAGGAAATGGGGTTATAACGAAGCCGATCATCACAACAATTTTATATTCACCAACCTTCAAAGTGGGCTATTTAATCCTCCCGAGAATCGGAAAATAAATTTTAGTTTGATTATTTACGGACATTATATTGAACTATCTATAGCCAATAAGGTAGTGCTTACCCTAGTCGATTACAAATATACTGGGGATCGAATTGGAATATATTCTGCTTCGTCTGTGATTTCGCTAATAGATAGTACTATACATACGTTAAAAGAACCGGAGACTGAATACGCCAGTACCGATCTTGCGTAAAGGCAGGTAGATGAACAACATTATCGAGATTATTTCAACTGATTAACTACTATAGTTAACCATGAGTCAGGGCATGAACCTAAATAATGTCGTTCAATATTTATAGTCAAACCAAAAAAACACAGGCAATGATGACAGACGATAGATTGATAGGGATATTTGATGAGGGCCATCCAGGACCTTTGGTGATCATGATTGGTGCTATTCACGGAAACGAAACAGCAGGGCTCAAAGCATTGGACTTATTACTGAAAATGTTAGAAGTTGAATATATCACCAATACCAGTTTTGTGTTCAAAGGTAGGTTGGTAGCGATCAAAGGAAATATTGACGCCATCAATCAAAGTAAAAGATATATTAAAAAAGATCTCAACCGACAGTTTCGCGAAGAATGGATTGAAAATTGGAGTCGTAGTACAGATCTCCAATATGAAGAAAAACAGGCTGTTGAGTTGGTGAATTTTATTAAATCGATGATTGAATCCTATAACCCAACAGAAGTATTTATACTCGATCTCCATACCACTACAGCCACTGGAGGGATATTTACCTTGGTGACTGATGATGCTGAGTCCATTCAATGGGGGTTGGAGTTACACGCTCCGGTCATTGAAGGATTTCTAGACGGTATTAGTGGAACCGTACTCCATTATTTCAATACCAAAAACCTACAGCGACCTACTGCCACACTATGTTTTGAGGCAGGTCAACACGATGATGTATTATCGGTTAATCGAGCCATTGCCGCTGCAGTCAATTACCTAAGTGCTATTGGTTGTGTCGAAAGATTTCATATCGAAACCCAGCACAATAAAATCCTCAATCAATATGCCAAAGGACTTCCAACCCACTGTAGATTGTTGTACAATCACGAAATAAAAGAAAACGATGGGTTTAAAATGTTGCCCGGTTTTAAAAATTTTGACCCTATCGTCAAGGGCCAAGTATTGGCATCCGACCACGAAGGAGATATTTCAGCCCTTAGTTCAGGTAGAATATTGATGCCCCATTACCAAGAACAAGGCGAGGATGGTTTTTTTATTATTGAAGATTTAAGCGATGAATTGATTTCATAGCATTGTATACTACAAAATGCTTTTAGTATTAATTCTATCTATAACATAGCGGCTTTTATGAATATAAAACTATTCCATTCCGCCTGTTACTTTAAGTCTGAATCAATGATTCTCTTTGGTTTGCACAGATATTGCAAACCCTGTTTCTATATGAGATTAACCTTATAGACTACCTCTGTATTGACCGCCATCGACCACTAAGGTCTGTCCCGTAATATAACCACTGCCATCACTCAACAAATATGATGCATAAGCTGCCAATTCATCGGGATTCCCGATTCGTCCTACGGCAGTATTACCGGCAAAATCGGCTTCAATATCGGCCAATGTTTGTTGTTCTGATACTCTCATGGCCATCAAAGAAGTCAATCGATCGGTTTTATGAGATCCAGGCGCCAGTATATTAAGAGTAATGTTTTTATTAGAAATCTCTCCAATAATGGATTTCATCAACCCAACCATGGCCATCCGGAAAGTATTGCTCAATACAAGACCGGGGATGCCTTGTTTTATTGAAGCACTTTCTATCATCAAAACCCGACCATAGTTTTGTGCTTCCAACTTGGGCATCAATTCCAATAGCAAATCGATTTTCCAACGCAGTACCGTGGTATAGCCCTTATCCCAATCACTGATATCAGAGCCCATAAAAGGTCCAGCTGGTGGCCCTCCTGCATTGATGACAACTCCGTGAATCCATTGCCCTTCAATACTATCTAAGATCGACTCTTTACCTTCACTTGTCATTACATCAGCCACCACAGCAGTCACTTGGTCAGGATAAGCTGCTGTCAACTCTTGCAATTTTTCTGCTGATCTTGCCACGGCTACTACCTGAGCTTTTTCCCGACATAATTGTTCAGCTATAGCTCGCCCAATCCCAGTACTGGCACCCATTACCAAATAGTTTTTACCCTCCATTTCCAAATTCATCCTAGTGATTTTCCTTGATTTAATAAATTGAAATATAAAACTAATTGAAATTATACCAAATTCATATGGGATAAACTAAAACTTTCACAGTAAATCATAGAAAATAAAGCCACCTGAATAGTCAAAACTTTCATAACACTATCCACATAATTTCCTTGATAATAATTCTATCCCTTTCCCTATAATTAGATCAAAGTAGCCTAGTTTGTTTTACATTCTAAATCCAAATTTTAGCTGCAGTCCAGTATTGTTTCCTTCTTCTAAATAGGTTTGGTTTTGGATTCTGATTCCCAACAATAAATTTTCCGTCAGCTTAATGGTATTTTCAACCACAAGATTAAATCCAAATCTCCTGTTTTTATAGAAACCATAGGTATTGGGTATATAGTAACCATCTTCAATTCGATAAGAGGATATCTTTGCATTTGAGATCTTCATAACACTAAAGCCCGTACCTATTCTAAAATCAGTTTTGTTTGTGTTTTTAAATGGGGAAAAATATCCATTTAAATTACTGAGCACATAATTTGAACTTGCGTATTCTCCGCCCTCACTTTTCCCTAAACCAATACTTAAACTAGTGGCCCATTTATCCGTTAACCTGTAGTTTACTTCACCTTCAAAAGAATTTGCCAACAGATCTGACTTGCCATGATAAATAAATCCACCACCTAACCTCATATCCATTCTCGATGAGCTCTCCTGTCCTAAGGTAATGGTATTCATCCCCAGTAGGAGTAGAAATAAATAAAACAACTTCATAATCTTAAATTTTAATAATTTCAGTAATTGAGTATCATTCACCCTATTAAATTAATCAAAAACAATCAACTCAATGAAAAAATCAATAATAAAAGAACCCTTATTTAATTTAACCCACTAAAACTAGATTAAAAACACTTATTGCAATAAAATACAAACTAAACACAATACTATAAACTAATCATTATCGATTAATAAAACAACAGATACAATTTCACACAAACAAAATCCCAACAAATGCCAATCGCATCCAATAAATTAGAAAATCATATCATTTGTAAATAAAACAGTGAACACCATGATTTAATTAAAAGTCCTTCGGTCAAGTGTATTTACTGCCGTGATTATTTAAATAAATCACAGCTTTAATGACATTATCTTCAGAATATCAATGACATAAAAATTGACTACAATACTTATTACGCCAAAATTCTTATACAACGACAAAGGTTTTTATTACCAAAACCGAAATTAATCTATCCATTCGCCTTCATATTGTTTCCTTATATTTGAATCGTCATGGGGATAAGCGGTATTACACTTTATTTATTGGTTGGCTGTCTAATCTGTATACTGATTCAGGCTCTGCATTGGTATAGTGTATTCTGGTTGCGTCAACCTATATCACAGTCGGATTTCAAGACCAAAATGGCGCAAATAGTCCAATCTAATATTGGTCTGGAAACTAGTAATCAACAAATGGACATATCCGATAAAAGGGATGGCCCAATTCCAATAGCCGTGCAAGAAAAAACAAAAAACACCTCTCATTTAAAGACAGACATAAAAAAACAAATTCATTTTTCCATCATTGTGTGTTACCATCAAAAGCCCGATGATATAACCTCAGCTATCCATTGGGTATTGGAACAAGACTATCCATACTTTGAATTAATCTTAGTCAACGATGGTGATTCTACTATATTCAGTAAAGTTGAAGAAGAATTTTTGACGAGATATTCAGAGAAAATTAAATATATTTTTCACTCAAAACAAAATATGGGCAAAAGGGGGGCATTGGCTAGGGGAATAGCAGAAGCCCAAAATCCCTATTTGGTTTTTACCGATATCGATTGCATCCCTCCTTCTACATGGCTATCCACTATAGCCCTACATATTCAACCCCATATTCAAGTAATTCTCGGGGTATCCCCCTACTTAAAAAACAAACAATTCCTCAATCAAATCGTGCAACACGAAACATTTCTCACTGCTGTGCAATACCTAGGCTGGGCACAACGCGGCATGCCCTACATGGGATTAGGGCGAAATATGGTTTATCACAAAGATTTATACCATGCCGACCAGTTTCAAAAATCCCAATCCGTGCCCTATGGAGATGATGATTTGTGGATCAACAAAGTCGCCCGTAAAGACAATACCACGACCGTGATAGCCAAGGAAAGCTTTGTGCCTTCCCTACCTCCACTTTCGTGGTCGTCGTGGTTCAACCAAAAAAAGAGACATCTCAGTGCAGGAAAATACTACAGTCGTCGCAGCAAAATGACCATTGGAATATTCAGTGCTTGTTTAGTAATAGAAAAAATATTATTATTATCTATAATTTGCATTGACATTCAATTGTTTTTATATTTAATCCTATTAAAATACATTGTATTATTTGTTGCCATACACCATAATAAACGAAGAATTGGGATGGTGAACTCAGTTGGAAGTTTTTGGCTCTATGAATACTTCCATTTCATATATTTGTTGGTAATTTCGCCGTATATTTTTTTCATTTCAAAACCCAACTGGTAACATGAAGACCATTCTCAAATATTTTACTGATTTCACTCAAACACAAATTGAACAATTCGAAAAGATAGAGGCCGTATACCGGGATTGGAATGCAAAGATCAATGTGATCTCTAGACAAGATATCGACCATATATATTTACACCATGTACTGCATTCCCTCAGCATAGCGGCTCATGTCAATTTTCGTCCAGGCAGTAAGATCTTAGATTTGGGCACCGGCGGTGGATTTCCCGGCATCCCATTGGCAATATTCTTCCCTGAAGTTGATTTTCATTTAATCGATGCGAGGCGGAAAAAAATTACCGTAGTCAACGAAGTAATTCAAACCTTGAACTTGTCCAATGTATATGCCAGTCATTTAAGAGCGGAAGAGGTAAAGGAAAAATACGATTTTGTAGTCACCAGAGCAGTGGCTCCATTGGAGGATTTGGTTCGTTGGTCGCGTCCATTGATTGCCAAAGAAGATAGAAATTCCATTCCCAATGGGATAATTGCACTAAAAGGTGGAGCTTTAAAGAAAGAATACAAGACTGTTGCCAAAAGTGTTTATATTGAAGAAACCAAAATCAGCAACTACTTTAAAGATCCATATTTTCAAGCCAAGTATTTGGTGTATTTACAATATTAGGTAAATGGAAGAATTACTCAAAGACGAACTTCAAATAGCCAATCAACACAGTATCTCAGCCTATATCATTCTGGGATTGGGTGTTGTCTTAGTCTATCTATTCTATCGTCTGTTATTAAGGTTGGGACTCAAATTTATAAGTGTAGACAAGGGGGATATTTTTGAACGCAAGATTCGCAGTATATTAAAATACCTTTGGATACTATTTTCTTTGCAGATCATTCTTTTTGGCTTAAAATGGAATCAGTTTTCCATTCTCGAATTCCTTGTAGAACAATTTAAACTGGATTGGAACATTTCAAAGGAAGGCTTTAGAATATTTGAGGTAAGCAAATTGATATATGGATTAATTATTTTTCAATTTGCCAAACTATTGGATTGGATTCTAACCCGGTTTATAAATACTCAAATTGTACAGACGGGGAGTAAAAGCAAAATAAAAAAATATCTAACTCAGGAGGAAGCGGAACGAAAAACCAATGTAACCGTACAATACCTTGCTTATGGCATAGCAGCCATACTAATTATTAATTCATTTAATCTAGATTTTGTCATCGTTTCTTTTCCCAGTGCAGGAGACAGTCCCTTGACCTTCAAACTATCCAACTTAATCAGCGTAATCAATATTATGTTGGTGGCCCGTTTGTTGAATTCGCTATTTATCAATATTTTTTTACGCAAATTATATACGTCTAAAGGATTGGACATAGGTCGTCAATATTCCTTTAATCAATTGTTAACCTACTTTGTATATATCATTGCGGTATTGTTTGCATTTAGAAGTCTGGGTTACAATACAACCATTATATTTGGTGGATTAGCGGCTTTACTAGTAGGGGTTGGAATTGGACTACAACAAACTTTTAACGACTTCTTTAGTGGAATCTTGTTATTATTTGAACGATCCATTGAGATTGGCAATGTAATTGAAGTCGAAGGTCAGGTTGCCGAAGTAGAAAAAATTGGTTTGCGCACTTCATTTATACGAAACAGGAACAACATTATCATGATCGTCCCCAATTCTATATTGGTCAATGGTCAGATCACCAATTGGAGTCATATGGATAGTAAAGCCCGATTTTACGTAGAATTCGGGGTAGCATACGATACCGATTTAGTCTTATTTGAAAAAATTCTCTTAGAAGAAGCCAAGAAACTCGATGATATTCTCCCCTATCCCAGTCCACGAGTGCAAACGACTGCAATTGCTGCATCCACCTATAACATACGATTGTTATTTTGGACGCAAAACTTTATGCAGTTACCAGATTTACAGTCTAGACTAAGAAATGCTGTGATCAATGCTTGTCGTACACATAAAATCGAAATGGCCTATGACCAATTGGATATTCGATTCAAAAACGAAATCATAGCTAGACCAGAAGCTGACAAATCTATGAGAATCACCCCATTAAGTCCAGACAGAGAATTTGAATAATCCCAACTATTTAATCTCAATATTTTCACTAGCAATACAGCTTATTCAGCCAAAACCCCATAGATATTAAAAGAAAAAACCAGTGGTGACTACCAATCGATATGGTCGAGGATTTTCTTTTTCGTAAAAGTATTTATGTACCATTTTTTCATAGGAACATCTGATAAATACTGCCTTGTATTGGAGGCCTAGAGCAACATTCCAATAAAGGGACAGGGTACTTAAATTACCGTGTTGATCCTTAAAATAATCACTTGAATTGATGATGTGATCAGCTATGACTCCTCCACCGAAAGTTGGCCTCAATTTCTTGTCCACAAATAGCCGCTGTTCCAGATTAAATTTTCCTGAAATAAACGTCAAGCCATCGCCACTCTTGCCGGAAGTCGACAAATTGGAAAGAGAATGATCGATCTTTATATCACTGTAACTAAGTCCAAACAACATCCAAAATGATTTGTCACCTATTCTGGCATCGATACCGGCTCGATACCCAATATTTAATGCAGATAACTGGTCATCTTCTACATCAAAATTCATAAAAGTAGGCCCTACATAGACCGTCGCTCCACTTTGAGCATTACCAGATATTAAACAACATAATCCTAGGGTAAACATTATGAATGTTTTCATATATTTATTATTTATACAAGGTTGTAAAATCAATTATTTAAGCAACTAAACTAAACGTTTTACCAAAATATTGGGCAGGTCATTAAATTTAACTTAAATTACTCAATGATTTGCATTTATACATTTGAATGATTGTTATTAAATACAATTTTGCAAATATTATATATATTTTTGGAAGTATTTAACCAACTGAACTTTAATTTTTGAATTTGACCTTCCTCTACCAATTTCCTCCTCAAGTCGGGTTGTGTGGATAAGTCATACATCGCTTCGGACACTTGATCAGGATTTTGGGGATCTACCAATACAGCAGCAGAACCGGCCACCTCGGGCAATGATGTGGTATTGCTACAAATTATTGCAGTTTTGGCATGCATGGCATCTAGTAAAGGTACGCCAAAACCCTCCCAATTAGAGATATAACATAGTGCAGTGGCTCGACAGAGTAATGACCACAGCGACACGTCGTCTAAGTAACCTGTAAATATAATTCGATCTGCAAACTTCGATTCCTTGGCCATCTTCATAATATCGTCTGTCATCCAAGCATTGCGACCAACTAAAACCAAATGGTACAGCCCGCTTTCATCCTTTTCACAAAAACGATTAAAGGCGTCAATTAACAATTCAATATTTTTACGAGGATGAATACTTCCGGTGTAGATAAAATATTTATCCGCAGTGACCTTGTATTTAGATAATACATTTTCATCTATCTCTATCTGTTTTTTCTCAAACCTCGAGCCATTGTAGACCACGTCGATCTTAAAATTGGACAAACCATATTGTTGTATTAAATCCTGTTTTGAAAATTCAGAAACAGTAATGATTTGCTTGGCTTTATGAGCAAATTTTTCTTGAAAATTTCGATAATACCACAAAGCCCTGCTAGGAATATAGGTGGGATAGTGCAAATAGGCCAAATCGTGAATGCACAGGACCGTGGGCACCTTGGTGTAGAGAGAACAAAACCCGTCTAATGAAAGGAATATATCGGCATCCCATTGACTGAGGTAAAAGGGCATGGTGATTTCAAACCAAATCATATAGAGTAAAGGGTGACGTGCTGGAGGATAGATCACGCGATATTCCACACCGGGGATCAACATTTCCTTATCAGGTTTTTGATCAAATAAAACGAGGTAATCGTTATCTGGATATGTGGTGACCATATTTTTCAGTACT
Organism: Membranihabitans marinus; assembly: GCF_021729155.1. Lineage (GTDB taxonomy): Bacteria > Bacteroidota > Bacteroidia > Chitinophagales > Saprospiraceae > Membranihabitans > Membranihabitans marinus. Next base: position 31,170 of record NZ_JAJQYA010000040.1, read on the forward strand.
TCAAAAGTAAAATAGCCTACGCCCTCCAATTTATTTTTAATCAATACTCTGCCATTTATGGCTATTCGCATCTTAAGTTTATTTTTACAAAACTAAATACTTAAATCTATGGAAAAGAAAATTTCTACGCTAATTTTCGATTTTGGAAATGTCATTATCGATATCGATATGTCCTCTACGATAGACGCCATCACAAAGCTGACCGAGGTAGATTTTGAAGCTATTTTTCGCCAGGATGAAAGTGTATTTATTCAGTACGAGAAAGGTCTTATTTCGACGGAAGCTTTTATTAACCATATTATTAGACTGAGTAAAAAACCCATTCACGCCAATGAAATTGTTGCCATTTGGAACTCAATATTGTTAGATATTCCACCCATAAGATTGAAAATATTGGAAGATTTAAGTCAACGCTACCAATTGTATTTATTGAGTAATACCAATACTTTGCACATTCAGTGGGCACATAGGTATATGAAGAGAAAGTACAATGTTGACAATTTTGAAACTAAGTATTTCAATCAAGTGTTTTACAGTCATCAGCTCAAAGCGCGCAAGCCCGATCAAGAGATTTATAAAATGGTCAATGACCGTATCGGTGTCGATAAAGAAGAAATATTATTTATCGATGACTTAAAGGAAAATGTTACGGCTGCCCAAGACTTTGGATGGAATAGCGTGTTGCATCCGGCTCAAGGGGACTTAAAAATCACTTTAGCGGGTTTGTAACCTTGTAATGTTAGTGTAGTTATGACAGATAAAGAAAAAGCATTGCAGAGGATGCAGAAATACTGCGCTATACAAGATCAATCCGTCCAAAAGGTAAGAGAAAAGCTTTTTGCCATTGAAGCACTTACTGATGAGGAGAGAGAAAGTATAGTGGATGACTTGTTGGATGATAAATTTTTGGATGATCTTCGTTTTGCTAAAAATTACGTCACTTCCATGATCAATCAAAAAAGGTGGGGAAAGTACAAAATTATTCAAGGATTACACCGTCATAAAATAGCTTCCAACCATATAGATGCTGCAATAAAAACCATTGACTCATCTATTTATTTAAATAATTTAGAACACCTTTATCAAATTAAAAAGAATTATACCGAGGATAAACATAAAATAATTCGTTTTTTACAGCAGAAAGGATACGAAATTCAAGATATATTCAAATTTCTAAGTTGAAAAATTGCTATATTTTTTTAACTTTGAGGGGTTGCAATAACCCAAAACCTTAAACCCAATGAAAAAACTGATTGTAATTTTGACGATCTTATGGTTTGTCGGTTGGGGCTATTGGTTTTTATATGAACGAGGGCATGTTATTACTACCAAGCAAAATGTCAATCAAGCTACTCTAAACCAATCAACAACCGCCAAAGAAGCCCCTCTAACTAATAATGATACAAAAGACAAATCTTCAAATGATGAGGAAGTAGGTACTCTTAAGATTACCAAAAACCAAAGTTTTGAAGAACAGATAATATCGAGTATCGACAGTTTGAAATCAGGTCAATTGATTCAACTCATCTCATATTATGATGAAAATGAAGAATATCAAGGAAAATATGAGAATAAGGGGATTGAGCGATCGATAAAACGATTATCAAAAATTGAGGACAAATACATAGATTCTTTGATTTTTGCAGTAGGATTGAAAGCCATTGAGGAAGACTCCATAAATGTGGATAGTTTTTATCAAATTAAAATTTTTAATAAAGAACAACCCCTACAAGAGATCAACCCTAAAAGGTTTTTTATCTTTTTCCCATATGCTTCTGACAATGAAGTAGCGGCGAGTAAAATTGAAGAAATCATTGATTCATTGTCAAACGTATGGCAGGGTCAATCTTTTGATTATTTAATATTGGGACATACCGATGACCAAGCCACCGAGTCAACTAATTATTTATTGGGAGTCAATCGAGCCAAGTCATTACAACAAAAACTCGCGAATGCCGGTATTCCCAAGGACAATATAAAGATATTATCAAAGGGAGAAAACGAACCTATCACAACCAATTTAAAGGCAGAGGGTCGTTATTTGAACCGTAGGGCAGAGATTATCCTTCGCAGCAAATAAAAATATATGGCAATAATGTTCTACAATTACATAATAAATATCTTAAGCTTAGAACTGGTCCAAACGAGGGAACTTTGGATCGATGTATTGGTATATGTTGCTATGGCATTGGGTTTTCTCATATTGGGTTACTTTTTGTACAAAGTATATAATGAAAAGCGAATCAAAGACTTAGAGAATGAAATATTAATGGACAAAGATCGACTCGAAAGAAGAATATCCATTCTGGAGAGAGAACTTCAACATAAATACACCAAAGAAGATGAATTGCTAGTCATCATAAACAATTTGAAACAAAAATTATCTAAAGCCAAATTCGATGACGACAGTACAGATTGGCATTTCGAATTGTATTCACATATTTCAACTCGGAAATCTAAAGATGAGGAAGAATAATTAGGGTTGGTCTAATTATCCAGTTATTTTTCTTTTATAAGTATCTTCCTATTCAGTAGGGGTTAATACCAAGTGAATTTATAGAAACACATGATCCAAATAAGGGAGCTTATTGGGATAATCGGTATTGTAGTGCAATCCTCTACTTTCCTTTCTATAGGCAGCCGATTTGGTAATTAAATAGCCAATAGTAATTAGATTTCTCAATTCACCCAATTGCGGGGAAGGCGTCGTGGTTTTGTACAACTGTTCTACTTCTTCGTGCAAAGTAGTCAAGCGATGTAGGGCTCGCTCCAATCGAACATCAGTCCGCACTATTCCCACATAACTACTCATTATTTCCTTTAACTCCTTTATACTTTGGGTGATCAAAACCATTTCCTCAGGTTCTGTTGTCCCATGAGCATCCCATTCTCTGATAGAATCTAAAATCTTATAGTCATCGATTCGGCCATTGATATGATGAGCAATTCGCTGTCCAAAAACCATACCCTCTAATAAGCTATTGGAAGCCAATCGATTGGCACCATGTAAACCAGTGCAAGTAACCTCTCCACATGCATAGAGTTGTTGTATCGAAGATTGACCGTATTCGTCCACCAAAATACCGCCACATATGTAGTGACAAGCAGGAGTAACTGGTATATAATCCGTCAAAGGATCTATACCCAATGATTTGCATTTGGCATAAATCGTTGGAAAATGTCTCATAAATCCATCTGCATCGAGGTGGCGACAGTCCAAATAAACATAATCCCAACCGTGAATCTTCATTTCTCTATCGATGGCCCGTGCCACAATATCCCTGGGTGCTAAAGATCCTCGTTCATCGTATTTCTCCATAAAGGATTTACCGTCCAAGGTTTTCAATATTGCACCATAGCCTCTGACTGCTTCTGAAATTAAGAAATCGGGCTTTTCCCCTGTGGGATTAAACAATGAGGTGGGATGAAACTGTACAAATTCCATATCTTTTACCGTTCCTTTGGCTCGATACATCATAGATATGCCATCACCCGATGCCACGACAGGGTTGGTAGTATTGCGATATACTTGACCCGCTCCACCAGTAGCCAATATGGTTACTTTGGCAAGGTATGGTTCTATATCTGCGTGATTTTCTTTTTCCATCACATAGGCTCCGTAACAAGTGATGTCAGGGGTAGCCTTAGTGACCACCATACCGAGATGATGCTGAGTAATCAAATCCAAAGCGAAAGCATTTTCATAAACAGTAATATTGGGATAATCACTTCCTTTTTCAAGAATAGCACGTTGGATTTCCCATCCTGTTTTATCTTTAAAGTGCAAGATCCTATTTTCTGAATGACCTCCTTCTCTCCCCAAATCATAGGCCGATCCAGAAAGATCTTTATCGAAGCGAGCCCCCCACTCTATCATTTCACGCACTCTTGTGGGACCTTCCGTAACTACTATATCCACTATTTTGGGATCACACAGACCATCGCCAGCATCCAGAGTATCAGCTATGTGTTTTTCGAAATCATCTACTTCGTGGTTCCATACCGAAGCCACACCGCCTTGGGCCCAACTGGTATTGCTCTCACCTTTCTTCGTCTTGTTCAATACGGTAATGGAAAGATCCGGTCGCAATTCGGCTAAGTTAATGGCTAAAGTCATGCCGGCTACGCCTGAACCAATAATGAGTATATCTTGCTTTTTCATTTTAGATAATTAATCGAAAAATGGTGAAAGTTAAACATTTAACACGAAAAATAATAAATCATAACATAAAACTGGGAAGACTTAGTATTTTGAGACCATCTCTTTATACAATTGATGTGGAATCAATTATTTCAGCTACTTCATAGATCTTTGTCTATCTGTTCAACCTACGGCATAATTAAACAAGTCTATAATAGAGAATCAAAACCTTACACCCTAGTTTAATGCTATACTTTATTTGAAATCAGAATTTCTTGAATTATTTTCAGTAATTTTTCTATCGAGAAATATAACTATCCATCTCAGAAATTCATCTATTATATAATAACTTATTTATATAATTAAAAACTACAATATCATCTTTCGATTAGGATTTATATTAAAAAAATATAAATATTATTGCAAATAAGTAGAAATAAATATTGAAATTCAATATTTATTTTTAAATTAGCTAACAGAATACTAGTAATTCGAATTTACCCCTATCTATTTAAGCTAACCTACCAAAAGACACTATAAGAAGACAACTCTATTCTTTTTTCGAAAAATAGAGAGTTTGAATATAGTTCAATACCCCTTTCATACTATATGATAAGAAACAATCAGATGATTCTGTGTGGAAGCATCGCGAATTGAAAAAACTGAGCAATAGCATTCATCAATCCTATTATACAGTCAATTTGTAATAGGCTGTCAATATGTTTAATGAATAGTGGGAATTTTCTTAAAAACCACTAAAAAAAGAAGTAAGAACAAACATTTAAAACTATTTGCATATGAAAGAGTCAACCAGAAAAAGAACAAATGATTTTATAAAATACCTGCTTCCTCAAGAAAAGACCTATAATCAATTGCCCCTCAACAACTAAAATTAGGCTGGATAGCCAAATACTACAATTGAAATATTGACCTTAACCAAGATTAAAATTTCCTTTTGTGTCATATAAATACTCAAAAAAGGAAAGTGTAATTAATAGGAAAATACTGACCGTATCAAATACAAACTATAAGATACTAAAGTCCTATAGACTGTATATTTTCTCACTAAAATCAAGACAAATGTTTAAGATTATTGATAATTTTTATAAAAATCCAGATCAAATAAGGGATTTCGCCCTGAATTGTAAATATAAAAAACCAGTATCTACTAAATGGAAGGGATTGAGGTCGGTTGAAAAACACCCCGAAACCAAACCGACTCTGTACCAAATAGCCAAATACTTGCAACTTGAAGGCAAACCGGATTGGAATCAAATTGAAATTTCCGATAACTTTTGGCAAAGAGCCTCAGTAGGACTGTTTACCACTTTATACGATGGTCAAGAGGACAATATTCACTTCCACTACTTTACAGGCAGATGGTCGGGAGTTTGCTATCTTAGCCCGCCAGAACTTTGTAAAGGTAAAATTGCCCTATCGTTCTACCGTCACCTTACTAGAAACATAGAGACCGCTCAATATCTAGATAAGAATGAATTGCAGGAAATTAAAAAAGAAACGGCCGATCCCAATTTATGGATGACAACCCATGAAATCGATATGAAGTACAATAGGATGGTTGTCTTTGATGGTCAATATTTTCATAAAGCTTGCAATGGATTTGGCAGCTCTCCAGACAATTGTAGGCTAACTCAATTATTCGGATTCAATATGTAGTATTGCTTCACACTTGTAATTATACCAAATAAAATTAGCTAGTCAAGATTCCGGGAAGTCAATCCCAAATAGATGGCGACCACTATGATCTAAATTTAAATCGACACCTTGATGAATTTTTATCAAGTCATCTCTATCAATTTATCCTACAACACTGGCATCACAGCTAATGATTAAACTTCATATCAAATCCGAATAAACTATAAAAACTATTTATTACCAACCACTTACTACCTTGCTTTTTAAAATATTTCGCACTCAGTTTTTTAGTAAATGCATACATCTTGCCCTCCAATAAAATTACAAACAGGAACTACCTTTTAATTAAAAGACCGTCCCTGTTTGATATTATTAAATCCTCTTTATATTCTGGACTAATATCCTTCAGTCTGAATCATTCCCGATGCTTCGATTTCACTGGCGGGAATAGGATAAATGGTCTCTGGTGAAGTAGCTGATATATTTAAATTGTTTACATTAATTCCAGTATTGACATGATCGGATTCTGGCCGAAGTATATCATTCCCCCTTCGGATATAATCATAGACTCCGTGGCCCTCCAACGCGAGTTCCTTTCTTCTCTCCTTAGCAATACGCGACAATAAAGCATCACCTCCTTCCTCAACGCGGTGGGCATCAAAGTTAGTAGTTCGTCTGCTTACAATGGAATTTAGAAATTGTCGAGCCTCATCCTCACCATCACCTGCCCCATGAGCACAAGCCTCCGCTGCGATAAGAAAAATCTCTGACAATCGAATGATTGACACATTGTGATTACTTAAACCAGCATCCTCTCCCCGATTGATATATTTGACAAATGCAGCTGTATTTCCCTCTTTATCCTCAGTCAATAGTGCAGCCCTAGGATCTCCTTCATATTCATTTAGTAGATCTATAAAAGTCTGGGTAGCAATTACATCTCCTTGTCCACCGAGACGAAAATCAAATTGAGCTCCTAAGCCGTTGCTGCCCGAAGAATTTTCAGATGTTACATACAACTCAAATATAGACTCACTGGTAAAATCAGTAAATTCATAGCCATCGATATTCATCAAATATGATTCATCTCTCTCAGCCAATATACGCTTACAGTATTTTAGTGCATTATCCCAATCCTGTTTATACAGATAAACCCTAGCGAGCAAACCATGTATCCCTGCTGGTGTAATATACTTTGTACTGCCTTGGCTCCAGGAATTCGCTGACAGCAATGTCTCCGCAACATTAAAATCACTTATAATTTGATCAAAGGTCGCTTCAAGACTACTTCTTTCCGTGACAATAGTTTTTGACGTCAAATTAATAGGTAATCCAAGGTCACTGCCTCCTTCTCGAATCCATGGATAAGTAAATGTACGAGCAAGGTCAAAATAAACCATACCTCTCAACGCCAATGCTTCTCCCTTTATTTGTCTGCGTCTGGCATCATCCCCTTCAGCATCGTCAATATAGTCCAATATTAGATTAAGATTACTGATGACCGAATAGCATTTTTCCCACAAAACCTGTGCACTGCCGTTGTTATTACTACTTTCTTCATATTTGTATTCAGTAAGTTCATAACTGCGGGGATTATACGTGGTTTTAACATATCTAAAATCACTTCCTTTGACAGCAGCTCGCTTATACAATACTCTACCTAAATAACTGGCACTGGAAATTTCATTGTAAGAACCTGTCAATAAATCTTCCAATTTATCCACATAACCCAAAACTAAAGTTTCTGATATGACATGGTCTGGTGTTTGGGTTAGGAAATCTTGATGACATCCCTGATGCAACATAATTCCTGAAACAATAAGAATGGTCTTTATATATTTTATAATAATCATTATGGTATAATTTGTGGTTTTTAAAGATTCAATTGCAATCCCAGTCTTATTTGAAGAGCTGTAGGGGCTTGAAAAAAGTTAATCCCAGAAGAAACCGCCTCTGGATCGTAATCATCCAATTCGGTCAACAACAAAAGATTATTCCCTTGGAGATATAAAGTGCTGTTTTGAAAGGAAAGGAAACCTGGCAAACTATAACTAATTTTTAAGTTCCGAAGTTTTATATAGTCCGCACTGTAAAGATGTCGATTAGACACATCGTTTGAAAAACTAGAATTGCCATTAATTCTAATTGGAATCTCTGAATCTAGGTTATTGGGATTCCATGGATTAAGCTGTGCTACGGTATTGGTATATTGGGGAGAAAATCCATCATCATCTCTTTTAAATGCAGTACGATCGTAAACTTCCCCGCCCCAACCAAAGGTAAATAAAAGGTCTAGGCTAAAGGATTTATAATTCCATTGATTAGAAAATCCTCCCTGGACATCTTGAAATGCATTTCCGAAAATTCTAAAGCCGGCTTCTTGAGCATCAGTAGTTATTTCTCCCGTTCGTTGACCATCGACCAATACGTAATACTGGGCCAATCCATTGGACTGATTGACTCCTGCATAGTCCCTAAGGTAGAATGAATTGATACTTTCACCCTCCTTTATAATCTGAGGATGTTGTCCATTACTAGAACTATAGCTAGGCAACAAATCCCCCTTTAGTTTGGTTACACGATTGGACAACATGGTTAAATTCAACCTCGTTTTCCAAGAAAAATTACTTTTCTGAATGGGATAATATCCCATCTCAACTTCCCAACCTTTATTGAGCATTTCACCGAAATTCTGTAATTGATTACTAAAACCTGTAGTAGCCGACACCGGAATATTAAGAAGAAGATCTTCGGTCTTTTTTGTAAAATATTCGACGGTTAAATTGAATTTTTTAAACATAACGGCATCGAATCCGAAATTAAAATTTTGACTCAATTCCCAAGACAAATCGGGATTGGCCAATTGCCCATAGGTAAGACCAGAAGAACCATCGTACCCATTACCACTCGAATTGAAGAAGGCCAATGCAGCGTAAAATTGAGGAGGAAGGTTGCCATTACTTCCGTAACTTGTTCTAAATTTTAAATAATCCACCGCATTCGACTGAAAAAATTCTTCTTCGGAAGCGATCCACCCCAAAGATACTGACCAAAAATCTCCCCAACGTGAATCTTTACCAAATCGAGAAGAACCATCTCTTCTAAAACTAGCTGTTGCGTAATACTTTTGTTGATAATTGTAATTGAACTGGGAAAAGTAAGACAACAAAGAATAATTTTCAGAATATCCCGTCCATGACCATAGGCTCCCGATACTACTTGACGAAAGGAGATCACTATCCAAGACATCGTAACCAGCATTTCTAATAGACTTCATATTCGAAAGCTGGGATTCCATTCCAAGAATGGCGCCAAATGAATGATGCCCCAATCGCTTATTATAGGTAAGCAAATTGGATGAGGTAAATTGATTTACACTGCTCTGAGCCACATAAAGTACTCCATTCCAGTTACCCCCGCCAGCTCCAAATTCTTTGTTGTCGTAAAGGCTTTCTTCATTGGATTGTTGATCTATTCCAAAGGTCGTTTTAAAACTGAGATCACTAAACAAACTTATTTCAGCAAATACATCTCCCCGCACCCTAAATTCATTGTTTTGGTATTTACCGACTTCTAGAATTCCAATGGGGTTTGCATTTTTTTCTATGGCATTGGGCAAATCCGCTATTCCCTCGTATCCTTCCTCATCGTAAATCGCAGCAGCAGGAGGCAAAACCCTAGCCATATATAGAGGATTAAGTCCTCCAGCATAATCACTGTCAAACTGTGCACTGTTTCTACTTGTTTTAGCTAGTAACAGATTACCTCCCAATCTCAACCATTCCTTGGCCTGATTCTCGAGATTCAACCTCCCAGAATAACGCTCAAAGTTTGTCGTAATAATTTGACCATCTTGATTTAAGTAGTCACCAGATATATAAAACTTGGTTTTTTCTGAACCACCTCGAGCCGAAAGACTATATTTTTTATGCTCACCGGTTCTGTATATGGCTTCTAACCAGTCCGACTCCAAGTCGACCTGTCCGTAGATAGACTGATAATCCAGTAGAGCTTGTTTTTGATAATTCTCATAGAGATTGGGATCAGCATATACTCTTTTAAATTCTCCATTTTCACCGTTTTGAATATACTGATTGATTTGCCCTTCCTGCCACAGATCTTTAAACTGCTGATTGGATATAAGTTCTTCTTGTGTGAGATTGGTAGTTAAACCAAACTCAGCATTAAATGACAAAATAGTTTCACCATTTAATCCCTTCTTCGTAGTAATAATTATTACCCCATTTGCCGCTCTAGAACCATAAAGTGAAGCTGCGGCAGCATCTTTCAATACCGTAATATTTTCGATATCGTCTGGATTGATATTAGCTAATGGATTATTGAATTTAACTGCTCCACTTCCTCCAATTCTTGAGGTTACATCGGTGTTAATGACTACCCCATCCAAAACGTACAAAGGTTGAGTAAGACCGTTAATGGAACCTATCCCTCTAATTTGAACATTGGAACTCCCCCCTGGCTGCCCAGTGACAAATGCATTTACTCCAGCAACATTCCCTTGCAAAGCAGTTTCAAAGCCAGCCGAAGCAGTCTGATTTAAAGTGGCATTATCTATTCTTTCAGCCGATCCTGTAAAATCCCTTTTATTAGAAGAACTATAAGCTGTAACTACGATTTCTTCAATCCCTGTAGCATCCATTTCCAATATGATTTTCAATGGACTGGCCTGATTTACATTTATCTCTTGGGAAATATATCCGATATAAGACACTACAAGGATGTCATGAGATTCTACTTCTATTGCAAAATGACCATCGATATCTGTCACCCTTCCACGATTACTTCCTTTGATCATTATTGTAGCCCCAATCAAAGCTTCTTCTTCTGTATTGATTACTCTGCCAGCAACAGTGATGGGGGGATGAGTTTCATTAGCTGCATCTAAATGGATAATAGCCAAGAAAAAAAATATGGATATATATATAAAGTTATAAGTACTACCAAATGTAAGTATTTTCTCTATGTTGAAAATTTTCATATGTTGTATTTAATTTAAATTATAGTATTAAAAGCCCGTGTGGCATGCTAAAATCTGCATCCACCTACTATTTGACTGAATTTCTCAGCACCCTTTATAGACTTACTCTGAAATTATTACGGCTTAAACAATACCTTGCCAATGCAATGCTATCTCCATGATGGAGTAATTCGATGAAATTTCAATGGCATATTCACTCTAAAAAAACGATGTCAACATCGGATTACTATCTCATAAACATCATAACCCTATTGAAATATTAATTATTCCGGAGAAAACAATTATATTATAACAGAATCAATTAGCAACCTATTAAATAATCTTATATATTGACTATCTTTTTATACTATCAATAGAGAATTTCTATTTCGAGCACAAAGCTAGAATGCATAGACAAAACCCAGTAATGGCGTAACAACGAAGACATTAGAGACTTTTTTCGCGGTCTCGTCCACTATATCTCGACTAAATATATCAACTAATTTTATTTAGATAAGCACATAGAACGACCTAACTTAAATAAAACACTTAAGCTTTGAGCAAAAAGACATGGAATTCATCTGTGAAATGTCATTAAAATAACTATGGCAATAGTCCTTGAGGAGGTCGAAGAATATCTTTGATAAAAGATTGAGACTTCGAAAAGAATATCTGTTTAAAATTAGATATGGCTACTTCAATGTAGTCATATGTGTTTCGAATGACTTTCAATTCACAAAAATAATTACACTCAAATACAATCCCAGAATTCTTATAAGGTTTGGGCTCCATATCCTCTGTCTCCTGCGCCAGCTCTTCATTCAAGTAGCATTTACCGCTACACATTAATATAGGCTGATCTCGATTGACACAAAGGTTTTGAACAATGTATTCGTAATTGATCGCATAATCCAACAATGGGGACAAAGGTTGGAAAAATATAGACAATACAAAGGCCAAGATGAATACGGATTTCAAATTGGACTTAATAATCGATATGTTATATTTCTCTTTTTTCACTATATTATGTTAACAATATAGAACCTCTGTTATTGAGCAGCGAATATACTACTTACCTTTATTGATTCCAAAAAGAATTAAATAAAATTGAAAAAATAAAGATCAAAAATAAATTAAATAAACGACATATTAAATCAGACCTTCTTACTACCTTGGACATCAAAATTGAGAGATAGAATATAAAATGAATTTACTCATTAAGGTATTATTTTGCTTTTTACTTATTTCATGTGTATCACCTAAAGAACACCAGTATGAAGATTTATCTGGAAATCCTGTTTTTTTAGAAGATTTCAAAGGAAAGAAAATTATTCTTCACTTTTGGGCCACAACTTGTAGGCCTTGTTTAGAAGAAATGCCTGTATTACAGGAAATGCACGACTCTTTAAAGCAAGAAAACTTTATAGTTCTATTGGCTTCAGATCAATCGGCGGATGTGATTAAAAAATACACAGAAAACAGCGATTTGGATTTCACTTTTCTTCGATTTACAGGCCCACTACACAAATTAAATGTATATGTCTTACCCACTACTTTTCTTTACAACAGCGAGGGTGAAAAAGTAGATGAGATAAACGGTGCCGTAAAATGGGACGATGCCCAAATATTTAAAAATTTAACTTCTAACCATTTATGATTTCAATGTTAAAAATAAGTGTAGTTGCACTGATTTTAGGAATAGTAGCCTGTACAACACCAGAAAAAGGAGTCCAAAATATTCCGTTTAAGACAACAATAGACAGTTCTCTCCCATTTCTATTTGCCAATAACAATACCCTTCATTTATCCTGGGTGGAAATCGTAAATGATACTACATCAGAAATGCGCACTTCAACTCTAGAGAACAATGTATGGCAAGAATCGGATTTGATAAATCGAGGAAGTCATTGGTTTTTAAATTGGGCTGATTTCCCAATGATCGTAAGTAATAAGGGCAATTTAATGGCCCACAACCTCAAAAAATCCTCAGATAAAAAGTTCGCTTATGATATTGAATTGAATTTAAAACCAGGTAATGCTTCTGAATGGTTACAAGGACAACCACTTCATAATGATTCAACCCCGACTGAACACGGATTTGTTTCTGCCCAACCCTACGGAGACCATTCTTTTTATATAACTTGGCTAGATGGTCGCCATATGGTCGACACAGGATCTAGTTCAGAAATGAATATTCGCGCTGCAGAAGTTGATTTCAATGGCAGGGTTATCAGGGACGATATAATTGACGATAAGACCTGTTCATGCTGTCAGACAAGTATTGCCATCACACAATCAGGGCCAATCGTTGTGTATCGCGATAAAGCAGACGATGACATAAGGGATATTTATATCACCAGGCTAGTCGATGATCAATGGACCACACCACAAGCTATACACCCTGATAGATGGGAAATAAAAGGTTGCCCAGTAAATGGTCCTAAAGCAGATGCCATAGGCGACGATTTAGCAGTAGCTTGGTATACCGCTGTAGATAATCAACCTAAAGTGAAATTGGTTTTTTCCAATGATGGAGGTCAACATTTTGACCCACCCATCATCATAAGTGAAGTCATGCCCTTGGGACGATTAGACTGCATTCAATTAGAAGACAAATCTGCTCTAGTCAGTTGGATGGAAGCGGACGAAGAAGAGGTTTATTTAAAGGCAATAAAAATATACCAAAGCGGAGAGAAATCAAGTCCTATCACCATTTCTCAAATGAATGGTAGTAGACAATCGGGATTCCCTCAAATGGAAAGGTTAGGGAAAATCGTATATTTTGCATGGACAGATATCAAAAACGAATTGAAGTCTATCCAAACCGCAATGGTAAATATTGAGGAGTTTAAATGATATCAATTCTACATGACTCTCCTGTTATACCAAATCCATTTATTAATATCGGTTATATTTCGATGAGACTGTTCAATTAAGTGTGTCTACTTATCTTAGCAAACTATGAAAAAAGAGAAGAAAAACGAAAAGGAAATACTA
>NZ_JAJQYA010000041.1 GCF_021729155.1 Membranihabitans marinus
ATGGAGGCAATGCGATATTTATGTTGATATTTGCCCATTATATATAAACATTAGATGTCAATCACAAATTCCATTATGACAAATTAACTACCCTATTAGACGCAAAATCTTGCGTCTCTACAAGTGATGATTTCTGAAATGATAAATCTATATTTTATATAATTTATCTTTTATCCAATGTAATGGATTATTAATAATGGATTAGATATGATGATTGAAAAAATTAGGGAAATTCATGTATCACTTTATAGTTGTATTTTTCCGATTTGTTGACATATCCATTATCTTTTTTCAATGGCACTATTATATCTGTATAGTGCCACATAATTTACACCTAGAATGAGGAGGCCGAGAACTACAAATAATGCTGAATGAATGACATTCAACATTATGAATTCTTTACTGGCTCCAGATAAAATAGCATACCAAAGAAAAGGGCAAAAAACGCCAACTAAGGAAATGTTGCGCCCGGTTTTCATGCCGGTTTTATATCTCTGCATTTTATTTTCTATATTTTTATCGGACTTCGGTGCAGCCTTGAATATCTCAATACCCTTCTTACCAAGGATGGTATAGGGACAAGCTTTTACGATAGATTTAAAATAGCGATTTAGATGAATCATATGGTTAGTTTAAAAGAAAAAGTAAAAAATAAAACCACCGACTATGGCCATGGTCATAACGGAAAAGACAAATGCAATAATAGCCTTGGGTTTCAACATAGAAGAAACAATAGCGATCTCCGGTAAACTCGCCCCTGTTCCTCCAATAATCAATGCCATAGCCGCTCCCATACTCATGCCTTTTACAATAAGTGCTTGTAATATTGGTATGGCCATTTCAATTCGTAAATACAATGGAATTCCTACTGTGGCTGCGATAGGAATGGCAAGAGGACTATCATTTCCTAGATATTTTTCAACCCATGCATCAGGTACAAATACTGCAGAAACCGCACTAATTATGGCGCCGAGCAACACATAGGGAAAAATGCGCTTAAACAATGCCCAACCAAAGGTGAATGCTTCATTTAGTTTTTGATTGGAATCTTTACTCTGTGCACAAGAAGATGGGGAATTCGTATTCGGTGAACTTCCACAAGCGTTTACTGATGAAGATGGAGTGGCGGTACAACTCACTGGTGCCGGTGAACCACAGGAGGTAGCAGCTGATTTTGGCTTTAAATCAATGCGCTTCACACTATGCTTGAGTGATGTTTTTCCTGCAATGCTTCCGAAAATAATAGATCCAATAAACACAACTAAGAAATATACCAATGCTACTTTCCAGCCGAAAACACCGAAAATAAATCCAACCACTACAAAATTAGCTAATGGGGCAGAAAGCAAAAAGGAAAACACCATGGCAAATGGAGCTCCCATTTCTATCATCCCCATTGATACAGGCACCATAGATGCGCTGCAGAAGGGGGTCGGAATGCCCAGTAAAGCTCCCATTAATCCACTGTATTTTCCGGATTTTGATAGTCTTTTTTGAATTTTTTCCTGTGGAATAAAAGCCCTGATCAATCCAGTAATTATTGATACTATGGCAATGACGATGACCAATACTAGGCCTACATGAATAAACTCGTTTAATGCTAAATTTAATTTTTCGTTCATGGTATTTATTTTGAGGTTAAAGATCATATGTGTTTTGGCGCATATGTTATTGCAAAAAAAAGCCAATGCTTGATTTCTTTACTTTTTATGATGTATTTCGTAAATAATGATTTTTAATTCTCTCGTTTCCCTAGTAATACTTTGCATTTCTTGATTTCATTGTGCATCTGTGATTCTGGAATGGTTTTTATCGCATCCTGAATCAATTGTCTAAATTCGTTTTCAATCGGGGTCAAATAGTAAAACACCCACTTCCCTTCTTTAACTTCTTGGACTAATTTGACATTTTTCAATATTTTTAAATGGCGTGATACATTGTATTGATGCTCTTCCAAAACCTCAACAATTTCTGAAACACAAATCTTTTCATCTATATTAGTGAGCAGCCAAACAATTTTTAATCTGGTTGCATCCGATAAGGCTTTAAATATTTCAATCTGTTTATCCATTAACCTTTTTTTACGACATATGTGTTTTGGCGCATATGTTTTCGATTGCAAATATATAAAATTTGTATAAACTCAAACACGACCTAACATTTTTATTTATTTTAGAGCATAGTACATCAAGCGAGCCTTCCTTTAACCGTTGAAGTGTTGCCACTTGCCAGAATAAATAATTAATAATAATGAATTATCAAATCAAAGCTTCCTCAATTGCCAATGAAGATGCAGTGGTCCAAATAAAAGAATCGAATATAGATTTTGGTACCACTAAAGGATCTGAAGAGACCCTGCCAAATCCTGCAGAGTTATTCTTGGGCTCTCTAGCTTCTTGCATACTGAAGAATGTAGAACGTTTTTCAGGCATTTTGAAATATACCTACTCCAAGGCCACTATTGAAATCAAGGCCACTCGTCATGAAAGTCCGCCCAGAATGGAAGATATCATTTACGACCTAACCCTTTACAGTGAGGATAAAAAAATAAAAGTAGATTTACTAAAAAAGAACATTGAAAGATATGGCACGATCTACAATACGGTAAAATTGTCTAGTGACATTTCAGGGACGATTCGTATCATTGATCCTGTTTGATGGACTATAAGGTATTTCGTATTAAACCCTGCAACTGGTTATCTTGAAGGCTATTGTGAAGAGCGAAAGCCAATAATCTGCGAAATGTATTCAACTTTCTGCCATACCGATCATTGGATGTTTTTTTTAACCATGATTTTTGTCTAATAAAAATTGTGAATTATGTCAAAATCAAATTGGGATAAAAATAATATACCGAATCTAAATGGTCGGAATATAATTATTACTGGAGCATCAAGCGGATTGGGAAAAGAAGCTAGTCGAATACTCTCTGAAAAAAATGCTCGGGTTATAATGGCAGTAAGGAATGTTCAAAAAGCAAAAATTGTAGCCAAAGAAATAAGAGATCAGGTTCCGAACGCAAAATTGGATATACGAGAAATGGATTTATCCAGTTTACAATCCATTATGGACTTTTCAGATGGCTTAGTGTCAGAGTATAAAAGGATAGATGTATTGATAAACAATGCCGGAATCATGGCTTGTCCGTTCGATAAGACCAAGGACGGCTTTGAAATTCAAATGGGGACAAATCATTTAGGACATTTTGCACTAACAGGTTTAATGATGCCATTGCTTCAAAAGGCAAATAATGCTAGAATAGTCGCTACATCAAGTCTCGGACATAAAATGGGTAAGATAGATTTTGAGGATATCCATTGGGAAAAAAGAAAATACAATTCTACACAGGCCTATGCAGATAGCAAATTAGCAAATCTATATTTTTCCTATGAACTTGGCCGTAAGTTGGAAAGTATAGGCAGCAACATAAAAGTAACCGCTGCGCATCCAGGTTGGACTAGAACTAATCTACAAAAACATAGTTGGTATATGCGTATGCTTAATCCTTTTTTCTCACAAGGACCGGACAGAGGGGTTTTGCCGACCTTACGTGCCGCATTTGATAGTCATGTTGGTTCAGGGAATTATTTTGGACCATCGCGGTTTTTTGAGATGCACGGAAATCCTGTTGTTGTTCAGTCTAGTAAACTCTCACACGATGGAGTGGCGGCCAAAAAACTATGGGAATTATCAGAACAAATGACCAATATTAAATATTAAAGAGATGAATTTTTTAGAATATAGTTTACATTGGGTAAAAGGGGAAATATTAGAAGGCTGGATTATTTTAATATCTGGTTTAATAACCTTGTTTTGCAGTTTTTGCCTTTGGTATTTTGGGACAACAGCGAATGCTAAATCGTTAATTCTTCCAATGATTGTTGTTGGGACTTTATTTTTGGCAATGGCTTCCTCAATGGTTTATAGCAATAATAAGCGATTGCCAGCGATGCAACAATCTTATCAAGAAAATCCCATGCAGTTTGCACAGAATGAAAAAAAACGAGTAGAGGATTTTCAAATTTTATACCCAATTTCATTAGCTGTGAGTACGGTTTGCTTTATCCTAACCTTGATTTTCTTTTGGTTTACCAATAACCAAACACTGTATGCAGTAGGGATTCCCTTATCCATATTTGGCATCGCTCTGATTGTAATTGATTATTTTTCGAAAGAGAGAGCAAGCATTTATTATGAACAAATTTTAAATTACTTGAAATGACATCCATATACACCATAGAATCAGTGGCTCACTTACATAACTTATTAGAAATAGAAAAACCAGTACATCCATTGATATCGGTGGTTCGACATTCTCCCTCAATGAGGATTGATTTTGGCGATGTAAGGTTCAATAGTGAGCTCTATTTTATTTCTTTAAAGGAGGATATAAATGGTTCATTTAAGTATGGTAGGAATTCCTATGATTTTGGTGAAGGTTCTATGCTTTTTGTAAGTCCACGACAAGTAATTTCTTCAAATGGCAATACGAGAGTAGACGAAGGGGGTTGGTCTATTTTTTTTCACCCCGACTTAATACGCAAATCTAATTTGAGGGAAACTATTTCTAATTATTCTTTTTTTAATTACGATAGTTATGAAGCACTGCATTTGTCGGACAAAGAAAAGAAGATAATGACAGAATGTGTCAATAAGATTGAAATAGAAATAAATCAAAATATTGATAGGCACAGCCAGGAGTTAATTATTCACAATATTGAAGCCATTTTAAAATATGGCAGCAGGTACTACGATCGTCAATTTGTCACAAGAACCAATTACAGCAAAGACCGAATACTTGAATTTGACCGATTCTTAAAGGATTATTATCAAAATAAAAAACAGTTGGAATTAGGTATTCCGACGGTTGATGAATGTGGTAAAGCGATGAATATGTCAGGGAAATATTTAAGCGATTTACTAAAAGCAGAAACCGGGAAAAGTTTAATAGAGCATATTCATTTACATATAGTTGATATTGCTAAAAATGACTTGCTTGGAACCAATATCACAATTAGTCAAATAGCGTATTCTCTTGGTTTTGAATATCCTCAACATTTTAGTAAAGTATTTAAAGAAAAGGTCGGAATGAGTCCTTCAAAGTATAGAAGTCTAAACTAAAATAACCGAATGGCTAGAAGGTATAATAGGTATTTCGTATTTAACCTATTAGGACAACTGAAGACTGTTTTGGTAGTATGTCCAGCCTAGGTGGCAAATTAATTTTATCTATGGTATTTGCTTTTCGATTCTCTTGATTTCTTTGATGAGTAATGGAAAGGCAGGGAAGGTCATACCATGGTTGTAACCATCTAATTCTAACAAATGAGTCTCTGTATGACCAACGACTTTCATCATCCTCATGAGATAGGCATTTTCTTCATACCGACCTAGTAATTCCAGTTCGCGATCACCGGTAATCAATAGGAGGGGGGGAGCATCGGGTCGTACATGATAGAGAGGTGCATATTGATCGATAATGGGTTGACTACCTTTGATTCCATTTTCCGCACGAATGGTGAAATGGGTAATGGTATGACCACTAAAAGGGATAAGGCCTGCAATGCGATTGGCATCGATATCGTATTGCTTTAAATATTCCACATCGAGTCCGACCATACTAATCAAGTAACCACCGGCGGAATGACCCGAAAGGAATATCTTATCCGGATTCCCACCATAGTCTTTAATATTTTGAAAAGTCCATGCTACTGCCGCTGCAGCGTCTTCTATATATGCCGGTGCTTTAACCTTTGGAGATAATCGATAATTGACTCCAATGACGGCCATTCCTTTTTCCTTTAAGGCTGCGGGTATTTCTTTTTGTCCTGCGGTAATACCTCCCCCATGAAACCATACTACTGTTGAATAGTTTTCGCTATTCTCCGGATAATACAAATCTATTTTACAACGCTCTGCGATATACTCATCGCCTGCTCTATCGGCTTCCGAATAATACGGAATGTTTTCAATAAGTCGGTATGTCGTCTGAGCTGAAGAGGTTTGCCCACACAAAAAAGCAATAACCGTTATGGCAGTTGCTATGACTCTATGTAAACCTTTGGTTTTTATATTGATCGTGTAATTCATAGGCCTTGTCTTAATTTTGAAAGTGTTAAGTATCCGATGTGTAATTCGTCTTCTTTACGGTGTTGATTTTTGGATATATGGATGTGAAATTTCTCCTTATATTTTGGATGTAGAATATCTTCGATGGTGTAGAAGTCGTCGACATCAATACCGTATTTGTCGTCGATATGTGAAACAGCACCACTGTATCCACAATGTTTGTAGAAGGCTGTTTTTTTAGCCGTTTGAATGGCTTGAGATTTATTATCAGCCACAGTCAACATTTTGTAATGGTATTCTTCCATGTCATTGACTTTATAACCTCCAAGGTTAATAAAAAAAAGTCGATTTGATTTTACTGACTTAATGGGAATATCGGACAAAGGAAGAATATCTATTTTGAATCCATCAACATTTTCTACTTTACGCCAGGAATCAATATGAATTTTTCCATTGGCTTCTGGCCAAAAATCTACCATGTCGGGAATCAAATCCACAAGGGAAGGAGCAATGCCAAAAAACACATCGTGCTGTTCGATATTGCGACCGGTGGGCCTACATCCCAAGATGACCATATATAATTTGTTGTTCGAGATAATGATTATTTTAAGGCTTGATAAACTAATGTGCGCAACTTGTCGTGATCGTCTAGTCCTCGTGCAGGTCTCACCTGTGTGAAATAGACCACGACCATGTTTTCTTGTGGATCTGCCCAATAGGTTGAGTGATAGGCACCACCCCAGGTAAATTCACCAACGGATGCGGGTTTCCCAAATCGGCCCAGATCTTTGACTACGGAGAATCCCAGTCCAAATCCCGAACCTTTTCGAGAATGATATTCAATACCGTCGAGGTGATCGACGGTCATCAGTTCTACACTTTTTCGAGAGAGGATACGCTGATGGTTATAGCTGCCGCCATTGAGCATCATTTGTAAGAATACTGCGTAATCGTGGGCAGTACTCAAAAGTCCTGCTCCCCCCGAATAACTCATTCTTGGTCCTTCTACATACATTCCTTGTCCGTTCATCTGACCCGGATTAGGGGATTCAATTAAACCATTGTCTGTTAATGAATAAACGGTGGTCAAACGATGGGCTTTGGATTTGGGCAAGTAAAAATGACTGTCCTTCATCCCCAGTGGATGTAAGATTTTTTCCGACAAAAATTCATCTAAGGATTGTCCCGATACTACTTCGATGACGGCTCCCAGAATGTCGGTGTTGTATCCATACACAAATTTTTCGCCTGGGTGGGCGTCCATGGGCAATGAGGCCATTCGTTTAACGGTTTCTAAAATAGGTTCTTTTCTATCGGCAAAATACCAGCCTTGGATGCCCGCTTTTTCCCACAGGTCTTTGGCTACGCCATATCCATATCCTATTCCAGCGGTATGGGTTAAAAGATCGCGAATGGTAATTTTTCTTTTGGCATCTACGATATTGTATTGTCCATCAGTACTGGCTTCTGCAACCGTTGTCTTGTTATACTCGGGGATGTACTTCCCCACTGCATCGTGAATTAAGAGTTTTCCTTCTTCTTGCAAAATCATGATGCCCGCACTGACAATGGCTTTGGTTTGAGAGGCGATTCGAAAGATATCATCTCCTTCCATGTCTTTGTTTGCTGCAATATTTTTTTTACCAAAACTTTCGTGGTAGAATACTTTTCCATCTTTCAATAACATGATGACGGCACCGGGTAATTTCTCTTGGTTCACGTATTCTTCGAAGGTATTACTCAAGTATTCCAGTCGTTCACTTGAGACATTGACTTCTTCAGGGATTACATAGGTTAAGTCTTGGCTATGGGCAAAGGAAAATTGAAAGAGAAATAAGGCTGCAATAAGAATTCTGGGTAGGAAAGTCTTGTACATTTTATGATTTTTTGGGGTTTTATTTTGTGATTATGCAAAGTAATAAAACAACAGAAAAAATGGTCACACTTGCTGTCAATAATTTATTTATGGGTATTTTCAATTGACTACCGCATTGGAAGGTGGGAAATGAATAGTATTACCTAGAATAATAATTTTAGCCGGTTATGAAAAGGTAAAAGTGGTAGTTTTTTAGATCTGATGGTTCTCGATATCTATAGGGGCAGTTCCATCTTACCAAATCGATACCATCCAAAAGATTAAACTAATTACGACTTCTTTTCGCGAGGAGATATAGTTTCGAATAGATTTATGTGCCGCTTGCATATGGTTTTTAATGGTACTAATGGATAAATTCAGTCTGGCACTAATCTCCTTGTAGTTCATGCCTTCCTCATTTTTCATATTGTAAATCTTCCACTGTTGTGGAGTGAGGTTTTTAAGAGCCGCTTTAAACAATTCTTTGGTCTCTTGAAACTCTAAATGTTGCGATGGACTTTGTTCTGTCAGGTATTGATCCCACAGAAAATTTAAATATTTCTGTGAATGGGCTGCTTTTCGGTGGTGGTCAATAATTCGATTTCTGGTAATGGTCCAAATGACGGATTCCACCTCTTCGATTTCCGAAATTTTATAGGTAGTATATAATTTTACAAATACGTCGTGAGCCAAATCCTGAGCGATTTCCTCGGATTTCACGTGGTATTTAATAAAGCCATATATTTTTTCATGGTATTCTTTGTATGTATCTATCTTCCAGTCCATAACTAGTTTTCTGCAAATGCTATAATAAATGCCAGTAGATCGAAAAAAAATAAAAATTTTTGTCAATGATTAGTACTTTTTAATTTTGAAACGTCTACTGAGTACAATGTTTTGCATGAACTGATTTTTGACAATAAAAAGAATACTGAATTGGCGCAATATAATATAAAAAATAGAATTGTTAAGCTGTATGAAAAATATTTAAATCAAACCATAAGTAGAAAAGAGTTTGATGAATTATTTTTTTTGATAAAAAATGATGAAAATAAACCTATTGTGGAATCATTAATCAATGACTCCATATTGGAACGTCACAGCGTATTTTTGTCTAAAGAATACGCAGAAGAGCCTAAATCTTCAGACCAGCAAAAAGTGAAACGAAAGTTTTATTTATGGGCCTCAGCTGCAGCTGCTGCAGTATTAATTCTGGTCTCATTGGTGTTGTTTTTTATTCCGGGTCCAGTTAATTATGTAGTTTATACCACGGGTTTTCAAGAAACCAAGACCGTTGAGTTGCCCGATGGCAGTTCTGTGTTGATGAATGCCAGTTCGGAATTGAAATGGGAAGAAGGTTTCCAAGACGATGAGGACCGTATCGTGTTTTTCAGCGGGGAAGGATTTTTTGATGTGTCTCATCAAGCCGGAAAGAAATTTATAGTCAAAACTCCTGATGTCGATGTCAATGTTTTGGGTACCAAATTTAATCTAGAGTCTAGATCAGCTTTTACCAATGTTTTTCTCAAAGAAGGTAAGGTGTTGTTGCAAGCCAATGAGTTGGAAGATATAGCCATGGAGCCTGGGGATTTGGTCAAATACGATCAAAAGGAAAAAACAGTGGAAAAGTTATTAGACCAATCTGAAGAAGTGAGTACATCATGGACCAATGGCATATTCACTTTTGTGGACAATACTGGATGGCAGATACTGGAAAAGATGACTGCGATTTACGGTAAAGAATTTATAGTGGAGGATTCTTCCGGATTGGATGAAGTCATTGTTATCCACGGTCTTCCCTATACAGATTGGGATTTTACACGAGAAGCGTTAGAGTTGATGCTGCAAAAGAAACTTATGGAGTCAATATCTAACAAAATTATAGTCGGAGAGGAATAGGAATTTTTTAAATATATAAAATATAATAGATGGAACTAGGATTTTTACTTAAAAAGAGATCCTTTAAGGGGATTGTATTGCTTATGCTCGTCGTTCTGCCTGGGTTGATGCAGGCAGCAGAGGGTAGGAAAATGAGCTTGGAAGAAGCTATTCAAGAGATCAGCGCACAGTATGGAGTGTATTTTAGTTACAACAAGAAGTTGATTGAGAATTATACCGTAGATTTTGAATTTGATCAAGGCCAATCTTTAAATAATGCCGTGGAAAAGGTATTGGTAAAGACTAACTTGAAATACAGGATTCACGCGGATAAGTACGTTATTATTTACAGTAGGGATCGGGAAGGACTTCAATCTTTAAAAGAGATGGCCAAGCATTTGGAAATTCTCATCAGTACGGAAGAGAAGAGATCGGAACCCACTCTGGCTTTATTGCCTTCCAAACATATGTTGGATAAATTATCCTATAAGGAAAAGAGATTAGTGGTCAATGTGTCCGGAACAGTTGTTGATCAAAAAGGATTGCCTCTCATTGGTGTCAATGTGATTATCAAAGGGACTGATAAGGGTACGGCCACCGACTTTGATGGGAGATTTACTATTGAAGACGTGGATGAACAAGCCATTCTAATGGTGTCTTATATAGGGTATCAGTCCAAAGAAATAGCTGTAAATGGGAAAACTGATTTTTCCATTACCTTGGTGGAGGACTCACAGACGTTGGACGAAGTCGTCGTTGTAGGTTACGGAACACAGAAGAAAAGTGATTTGACCGGTGCCGTGAGTACGGTGAAAGGAGAAGATTTGGCCAAAAGGCAATCCGTTCAACTTTCTCAAGCACTTCAAGGTTCTGTCGCTGGTGTAACGGTGACAAGAAGTAACAATGCCCCTGGTTCAGAGGCCTCTATTCTCATTCGAGGAGTCACCACCATTGGCAATAGTAATCCATTGGTTATCGTAGATGGGGTGCCTGGCAATTTAAGTGATGTTAATCCCAATGATGTAGAAAATATTTCTGTATTGAAAGATGGTGCATCAGCGTCTATTTATGGTTCTAGAGCTGCAGCAGGAGTTATTCTTATCACAACTAAGCGCGCTAAGACCGGCCAGTTAAGTATTACATATAATACAGAATTCGGCTTTGAAAAACCTACTGAATTGCCAGAATTTGTTGATGTGATTCGATATATGGAGATAACCAATGAATTGCGTTGGAATGATAATGGCAATATGAATGATGAATATCCTATTTATTCACAGGATTTTATAGGTAATTATTATTCTCAAAATGCGAGCAATCCAGACCTTTATCCCAATACAGATTGGACGAATCTAATATTAAAAAAGAGTGCACCAAGACAAAGCCATGTTTTAAGTATTACGGGAGGTTCTAAAAATATTAAAACAAAGGCTTCGGTTTCGTACGACCATGTAGATGGTTTATATGAGCGTTCTTACGAGCGATTTACAGGAAGGATTAACAATGATGTAACGATTACCAATAATCTGTCTGCCACCATTGATTTGTATGCCAAGAGAGATATCACAAAGACACTAAATGGCCAGCCAATTACGAGTATGTGGTATATGCCACCTATTTATGCTGCGAAATGGTCAGATGGACGGATTGCAGAAGGGAAAATTGGTGTAAATCCATATGCTAGTTATAACTATGGTGGATTTTCTAATACGTGGAATGATCAAGTACGAGGTAATATGTCTTTGAATTTCACACCTATCGAAGGATTGAAATTTTCAGCTATATTTTCACCGACCCTTGGATATTCTAAATCCAAAAGATTTACAAAGAAATTGCCTTATTATGATAGAGAAGATCCAACCCAGCTTACCGGTTATATTGAAGGTTTAAGTAGTACCAAATTAACAGAAGGAAGAAGCGACTCATATTATATGACATCGCAATTAATTGGATCTTATGTGAAAACCATGGGCAACCACTCACTTAATGGAATGGCGGGATATGAAAACTATTACAGTTTCAATGAGTATTTAGGAGCGACCAGTGATCAGCTGGAATTGACTTCGTATTCGTATTTGGATCTCGGAAATCCCAACTTTGTAAGCACTGGAGGAAACGCCATAGAAACGGCGTATCGATCCTACTTTGGACGATTAATGTATGATTACAAAAGTAAATATTTAGTACAAGTTAATATCCGAAGAGATGGATCCTCTCGTTTTGATGAGCAATACAGATGGGGTACTTTCCCTTCTATGTCAGTGGGATGGGTGTTGTCTGAAGAGCCTTTTGTAAATAATATGTTCTTAAAATTAAGAGCATCTTATGGAACGTTGGGCAATGAGAGAATCGGGAGTTATCCATATCAATCCAGTATCGAATTTGGCAATACCTTATTATATCAAGGGACGAATACGGTATCTTCTCAAACGGCTGCTCAAAGAAGATATGCTATTCGAGACATTTCATGGGAAACCACCGAAACCGCCAATTTAGGAGTCGATGCTAGTTTCTTTGACGATAGGTTGCAATTTTCTGGAGATGTATTTAAGAAGGTGACCAAAAGGATGCTGTTAGAGTTAGAAATTCCAGATTATATAGGATTTGATAATCCCAATCAAAATACGGGAAAGATGAATACTGTGGGCTGGGAGACAGAATTGGGATGGCGCGATTATATCGGTGATTTTAGTTATTCGATATCGGCTAATTTTTCTGATTTTGTTTCAGAGATGGGAGACTTAGGAGGTAAAGAATTTTTGGGTGATCAAGTAAAGTTTGAAGGAAGTCAATTTAATGAATGGTACGGTTACCAATCATTGGGCTTATTTCAAACCGCTGAGGAGGTAGAAAATTCTCCAAAATTAAATTCAAGTGTAAAACCCGGTGATGTTAAGTATGCTGATATTAGTGGCCCAGATGGTGTTCCGGATGGAAAAATTTCTTCCGAATATGATCGTGTATTGCTTGGAGGTTCTCTTCCTCGATATATGTTTGGTGGTAATGTGAGAGCGGACTATAAGAATTTTGATTTTTCACTCGCTTTTCAAGGTATCGGCAAACAAAATTCAAGATTGTCATCTATTATGGTGACTCCACTAATTGCGAGTTATGCCAATGTGCCAGCAAATATAGATGGTCATTATTGGAGTAATTATAATACAGCAGCAGAAAATCAACAAGCTACTTATCCAAGATTATCGGATACTGGGAAGGGGAACAATTATACAATGTCTGATTTTTGGTTGATTAATGGTGGGTATTTTAGACTCAAAAACGTAACACTGGGTTATACCCTTTCCAATAATATCTCTGAAAAGATATTTGTGAAGAGCGTCAGATTTTATGCCAGTTTATCAGATATCCTTACCATCGACAATTATTTAAAGGGCTGGGATCCAGAGATATCAACTTCTGGATATCCGATCACTTCTTCAATGGTATTTGGTTTATCTGTAAATTTCTAAATTTAAAATTCATGAAAGTAATAATAACTATATCGATAATATTTCTAACCCTGTTTTCTTGTACAGATTTGAATTTGAATCCCTTATCTCAAGGTTCAAGTGATAACTGGTACTCTAATGAAACAGAAATTAGCATGAGCATCAATGATTTGTATTCCATTGATTTTTGGGATAGAGACTCGGACAGTTGGACTGACGATTGGATGAATAGAACGAGTACAACTGAAATTACAAATGCTACCATAAATGGTCAATTTTCAGCTGGTTCTGAAATGTGGAACAGTGCATATACTTGTATAGCTCGAGCAAATACCATTTTGGATAATTTGCCGAAGGTGGCAGAAACCCTTCCGAGTGCTTTAATTAATTTATATGAAGCCAATGCCCGCTTTGTTAGAGCATCTAAGTATGCTCAACTGATTTCACATTGGGGGGATGTGGTATTTTACACCAGTGCCCTAAATATTGAAGAGTCCTTTGCTCTGGGAAGAACAGATAAAGAAATCATCTTAGAATCTATATATGAGGACTATGACTATGCCGCTGAGTTTTTGCCCGTGCAATACGAAAATTCAGAGAATGAGTGGGCTACTAAAGGAGCCGCATTGGGAATGAAAGCTCGGATTGCCTTGTATATGGGCGATTTTGATATCGCTAGCGATGCTGCAAAAGCTTGTATAGATCTAGAAGCTTATACCTTGTATCCCGATTTTGGTGAACTTTTTCAATCTTCTACTAGAAATGCCAATGAGTCGATCTTTAATCTTTCGAGATCGGCTGAACTAGGTGAATTTATTAATGATTGGGGGGCAACTCAAAATGATTATTCTGGTCTTGGTACAAAGTTCTACATCACTCGGAATGCTGGAGGTTCTACTTCTAAGAACCCTACATGGGACTTGTTTTGTTCCTTTTTGTGCACAGATGGTTTACCCATAGATGAATCACCATTATTTAACTCTCGCGAGCCATTTAAAAATAGAGATCCTAGATGTTCGGAGACCATTGTAGAGTTTCAGACAGAGCATCTTGGATATATGTTTCAACCGCATCCAGATTCTGTTACCTGTTATAGTTTTAAATCTGGAACCTATGTACAAAATAATGATACCAGAACGGTTGCACAATTTACTTCCTACAATGGTATGGTATGGAAAAAAGGAATAGATGAGGACTGGGCAGATGATTATGTTACCGATCCTGATTATATTATTTTGCGTTATGCCGATGTTCTGTTAATGTATGCTGAGGCTAAAATAGAACTCAATGAGATAGATGATTCTGTAATCAATGCGATTAACACCGTTCGAGCCCGAGCTTATGGGGTGGATGTAAGCGAGACAACTAGTTATCCAGCAGTGGAGATTCAGAGTCAGGCCGAATTGAGAAGGATTGTGAGAACCGAAAGAAGAATGGAATTTGCATTAGAGGGTTTGAGGTATATGGATCTGATACGATGGAGGCTGGCTGAAAAAACGTTGAATTTGCCAAATTATGGAATGTTGGATGTTATCGATCTCAAAGCAAATGTAGTGGATAAAGATTTGTGGTTTTTCCCTGCTACCCCAGAGGTTGATGAAGATGGAGTCACTGATTTTGAACCATTGTTTCAAGCCGGTTTTGTGAGAGTTCTCAATCAAAAGACTTTTGATGCCAGCAGACAATATCTTTGGCCAATTCCTTCAAAGGAGATATTGATTAATGAGAATATTGTTCAAAATCCTGGATATTAATATGGGAATAGAAATATAATACGAATTACATTTATAATTAACGGTAATCTTTGAATTTATTGTAGAGCCGCAATGCATTGCGGCTTAAATATTGTGGCTTGAGACATAATGTTTTACGTTTGTACGGGAACTTTGTTGGCATTCCCACCCTGAGCACGGTGGCCATTCGCTACCGATTTGAAGTGTGATCACGCCTCGGCATGGTAGCCTCGGTTCCCTCATCAAATGTCCATTAAGGACATTTGGTTGCCCAAGGGGCAACTTCATTCAGTCATTCGAAATCTTTTCCGTCATTATAAAATGTAATTCGTATAAATCAAAAGACTCCGTATTTGTTTGAATAAAATAATTTCGGAGTCTTTTAATGTATTGGAACCATTGTCCATTTTATAGTCAATTGTAATGAAAAATACATTTCGAATATTTCAAGATGAAAAGTTGTTGATGGAGCAAGGAAAGCTTGATCCAGACAAAATTTGTGTTGGAAATAAATTATAGATTTTTTGAAAAAATAGAATATGAAGCGTCGTGATTTTTTAAATATTAGCATACCAGCCACGAGTGCTGCTGTGTTGTCTCCGGGATTTTTAAGTGCAAATTTATTGAAGGAAATCTATAATCAATTTTTGCCTGGAGAAGCTGTTGATTTGTATGATATTGTTATTTATGGTGCTGGCTTGACTGGATATTTCGCGGCAATAGAAGCAGCGAAAAAAGGCAAAAGAGTCTTAATAGTGGATAAAAGGACGAGTCCTGGATATGATATTTTCGCCAAGAAAAAATTATGGCTTAATGAAGCAGGATATCAAGAGTTTGATCAAGAACTGAAAGATTTGTTCTTTCCAGAAAGAGAAAGAATTGAAATGGGAAATAACCATGGTTCCAGTATCAACAATAGTAAGTTCAGTAACGAATATTCGCTATTTGCGGGAAGCATTAGAAAAACAATATTGCGAAACCTCCTGATTAATAAAGTTCATGTCTTATTGATGACTGATGTCTGTGGTGTATTTACCGATGAGAAGAATGTAAATGGGGTATTACTTGCGGGCAAACATGGAATACATTCTGTCAAATGTTTAAATTTTTTAGATGCTTCTGACAACGCAATGTTCAGTCGATCACTGTTCAATAGTCCTTTTAAAATAGATAAAGTAGGATTTGTTTTAGAAATTTTAGGAGCTGAAAGTGCTAATACTGAAACCCTTAATGCGCCGAAATCTCTTAATCTATTGGAAGATAAAATTATGGTTCATCGAGGGAAAAAAACTGAAGATCAAGTTTTTTTCGAATTTGAATATAAACCACAATCCCAAAATATAAATGAATTAGAACATGAATCTCGGTCGAAGGCTCTTGCCATAGGAGAAAATTTAGTGAAAATTAATCCCAATTATTCAAAAGCCGTCATTCATCAAATAGCATTGGAAAACTCCATTTATTTAGAGAAGTCTCCTTTGCCAGATGTAGGGATGAAGGGGTATTATATGGTGGAAGGTCTTCATCAGCCCTTGAGTTGCAAAAAGATAATAGAAATTAGATCCCGAGCTCAATCATTGGTAAGTCAAATAAAGTTTGGTAAAAAATTAAAAAACAAACCTAGGTTGTTGAAAATTGTAGGGGCAGAAATTCCCTATAAAGATTTGACATTTAGTGAAATTGAAGAACCTGGCTTGGCTATTCCGCTTCAAAAATGCAGTATCGACTATGTGAAACATAGTTTAAAACAGAGAACTTGCCAAGTTTGTGTGGCAGGTGGTGGTACTTCTGGTAGTATGGCTGCATTAGGGGCAGCTGAAAAAGGTGTGAGTACAATAGTCGTAGATTATTTTAATGATCTTGGCGGGACTAAAACTATGGGAAGTGTTATGGTGTATTATCACGGAGTGAGAGATCATAAATATTTTAAAAAACAGGTTGATGATTCCGAAGGACTAGCGCTTAAAGCCAATATGAGTAAAAAGGTGGGGCGAATGTTGTATCATCAGTTAGAGATAGCGAAATACAATGGTCAGATAATTAGGAATGCTATTATTTGTGACGCCTACTTAGATGATAATACGGTTCGCGGAATTGTTATTTCAAGGAATGGTTGCTTAGAAGTTATTGAAGCCGAAAGAACCATTGATAGCACAGGAGATGGCGATGTGGCTTGTTTTGCAGGTGCTGATTTTCATTTTGGGGATGCCCGATATGGAAGAACACAAAACTACAGTCAAAAAGATGTGCAAGGAATGAAGCATACTCCATCGCATCCTCATCGAGACTACGATATTATTGATAATGGAAAATTAGCTGAGCTACAAAGGGCCTTGTTTTTATCCCACTATGAAGCTCATCATTATGACTTTAATCCAATGTTGACGGTTAGAGAATCGAGAAGGATAGTGGGGATGTATGAATTAAATTTTATTGATGCTTTAGAGCAAACACATTTTGAAGATGTGATTTCTCAATCGAGTAGTGATTTTGATTTACATAATATAGCCGTCACACCATTCAGTAGATGTGGATTTTTGCTCCCACATTCGAATCCTTTGACGGTTGAAATACCTTACCGCTGTATTGTTCCAAAGAAGTTAGATGGATTACTACTTGCCGGTCGAGCAATTAGTCAAACTCATAATGCGCTTCAGTATACTAGAATGTCGGCGGATTTGATTGTTCTAGGATATAAGACAGGTCAAATTGCTGCTGATCAAATATGGAAAAATATTAGCCCTGCGAATTACGATGTATCTGATATTCAAAAAGAATGGGCAGACCTTGGGTATTTATCATCCGATTACAATCAAAAAAAATTAGGTAATAAAAGCTCAGATTTAGCCGATATTAAGATGCGAATCGAAAATTTGTCAACGGGCAAAGTAGAGTATTTATATGAATGTGTGAGATCGCCTAGAGAAATTATATTTCCAGAATTGCTGAAAGCATTTGAAAAAACAAGTTTAGCAGATGGCAGATTGATGTTGGCTAAAGCCATAGCATGGTATGGAGGTAGTCAGGGCAATGATTTGATTGTGAAGGAGTTGATGGAAATGTTTGAAAAGGAATTAAACGATGGTTATCCTGAAGATTTTGTAGATAATTATGATTCTATTCGTGGTCGTAAGGATAATTTACTCCATGGCTTGTTTTGGAGAATCAATCAGAATATTGGACTTCTTGCTATGGCCGGAAATGAATTAAATAATCCTAGCATAAAATATATCTTGGACAATACCGTATCTGGAGGCCAGGCTGCGGAATTAAAAGATAGTTATTTTAATGAACGAATGGATATTAAATTGATCCCCTTTTACAATCGTATATTCAATCTTGTTTTTTATGCAGATCGGGTACCAGATGCTGGATTTATACCGGGTTTTGAAAAATTGTTAAAAGATAAAAACATAGGTGGTTTTATATCCGAAAAATATGATGAAGTAAGGTGGAGGGTATATGGAGGCAGTCTAGAATTGGCCATAGGAGCCTCACTGGCGCGTTGTGGATCCGAAAAAGGCTATCAAATTTTGACTAATTATCTAGATGATATTCATTTTATATTTAAAAAATTTGCAAAAAATGAATTAATAGATTTAATGAAAGTAGACTATAACTACGATTCTGAAAAATGGAAATCTAAAATGACTAGGCTAAGTTATCCCCAAAAAACCTGTAAATTAGAAGGTTATAATTGGGAGCTTTAACCGTAGTAGATATAGTATATTATGAAATTGACTTTGGTTTTACTTATTACAACCATTTTGGCCTCAAATTCTATGTTGCCAAGTGATATTTTTTTTCAAAGTCCCACTTTGTCTTCATTGAATTTGTATTCCCTCCATAAAAATCACTTCATTTTTGACGATGATAAAAATAAAGTAATCATTGAAGAGTATAAGGATGAACAAGGGTTAATATATTGGTATCGAAATATTCAAACTCCTGTATGTCTTACTGGGGTTTGCAAGGAGATAAATGTTGGCATTTATTGGCGTATCAATGGGGCATTTTTGGGATATGAAGTGTATGGAGAGCCATTGACGAAAACGGATCATAGTGTATTTCAAATATCGGATTATCTTCTCTTAGATACAATTTTAAGTAACAATTGGTCTGTGCTACGAGAGTATGATTTTGAGGAATTATTAGTCGATTCAACAGCTTCAGTAGATGGAGTCACCGGTGCTACGAGAAAGGAGTTGGCAGAAGAGGCAGTTCAGGATGCCGTCTATACTACTTACACGCTTTGGCATAAAGTCAATCAAGGAGAAAATGAACAATTGAAGCGATTGTCCGCTCGTCAATTAAATTCTGATTCATCTTTTCTTGAAATTCTACTAAGCAGAGGTAAGAAAGAAGACTTGGGTCTTATCATGGATTTATTTGCTCAAGGAGAATTAAATAATCATCGGCTTATAGATGGTTTAATATTAGACAACTTAGATAATTCAAATGATAATTCATTGAAGGAATTGTCTTATAAAGCCCTCGTCAATGTTGAGTTTTCAGATTTTAATATTCAAAAGGAATTATCTAATAAATTTCCGTTGCTGAAGATCAATGAAAGAATGCGGGTCTTAAATTCTATGGGAGAGGATATCAATTTAGGTAAAGATCTTTATCAGTCATTGGTTAAAGATCTAGAAGATCAGAATCTTTGGTATGTGGCGAATGTAGTTAAAGTGATTATGAAGTACCCAGATCAAATAGAGGAAGTCGTGAACTTAATTAGAGGATATAGGGAAAGTGACAATAGTTTATTAAATAAAATGGCCAATCGGTTTGTACAATATCACAATATTCAATAGCCTACTTGATAATAATTGGTTACAATAGAATTATTGTCTTTTAAGTATTGTATGTAGTCTGTTGAAGTCAGGGATAAATCAATACGTTGATTAAATAAAAACTGATTTATTTTCATCGATAAAAGTAGAAGGCAGGTCGTGATTTTACATTGTGGAAATGTTTGGAAATGCATAGTCTTGTATGTGTAATATTTAATTAGATAATTAGTTCTTTTTTGTGCTCAATCGTCTATTAAAGTGTAATGCTTCGTCCATTGGTAAGTGTAATGACTTAGATGAAATAAATAGATGGATTTTGTCTCAACTACCATGTGTTTGTCCTGTCAAAAGTTTTTGATGGATGCTTATGCTAAATTTTTGGCTTTACGGAAGACTTTATGGCCTCTTAAGGGAGAGCTGCCAATTATACTAAATGCATTGGGTATAATTCATATTGTGTTGTATCTCCAACGCAAGAAATGAAGGGAATTCTATTTTAAATGTTATTTGAAAATTTGAGAAAAAATTAAAGAATGAAGGTTTTGTGGTTAATATGCATAACGATTTTATTTGGATGTTCAGGCCTGGATCAGGAAGTAGAAAAGGAATTAATTCCTAAACTAGCTAGCGAGTATGTACATGTTTACATGCCGGAAGGTGACACCTTCTCTGGACCTGATACCAAAGATTTGATCTCAGGCCAATATTATGATGAATGGCAACCTAATGATCACTGTTTCGTGAAAGGCAAGGACTCTTCTTGGCATGCATTTGGAATTACCCATCCGGCCCCAAAATCCAATCAACGAGATCATCAAGGGGAATACGTATCATTTCACGCGGTATCTTATGGTAAATCTTTTGAAAGCTCTTTTAGAGAAGATGTATATGAAGATTTGGAAAAAGTTCTTCCTCCAGATGAGCGACCTAATGAAAGTCCCAATAACCATGCGCCGACCATCATTCTGAATGACGGTCTCTACGTTATGATTTATGGACCTGCACCCTTTAAGATGGCCGTTTCCCCAGACCTTTATCAATGGGAACCATTGGGAGATTTGGACCTGAATGAAAAGAGTGGCAGAGATCCTAGTATCGTGAAGATGGGAGATCAATTTTATCTGGTCTACTGTGCGGGCAACTCGGTAAAGATGGCGGTGTCTAAGGACTTAAAGGATTGGACGGAACCGGTAAATATATTCCAACCTACTACAGAGTCATATCAGTGTGAATCACCTAGTTTGCTCAAGCATAAGGATAGATTTTATTTATTCTGGTGTTTGTGGGATACTTCATACGATGGCAATGGTTATGGTGAAAGAACATTTGTTTATAGCTCAAATGATGTGTTTGATTTTAATGCAGATCAGCCTTTGGCTGAACTCAATGCCCATGCCCCAGAGATAATTAAAGATGAGAATGGGAATTTTTTCATTTCCAGTGTGCAATATCCTCATAGAGGGGTAAATCTAGCTAAGATGAAATGGGAGTTGCCATAATTGGTTGTAAATCAATATGGATAGTATCGTTTGAACTTCGTGATTTTTTAATGGGGAGATAAGATTAAATCTATCTTTTGATTTTTGTTGCCAAAATTCCGATGTTTGGGAATGGGATTGTAGTATATTGAAGGATTGGAAATAAACAAAATAAATCAAATTGGTCAATGGTGTATTGTGAAATATATAAAGTCTTTTCGTGGCGATTTCAGATGATTGTGATTTTGTCTCTGATGTTGGGCAATTATGGCTTTAGTCAGTCAAAACAAGACCTGCCCAATATTGTGATTATCTTCGCAGACGATCTGGGCTATGGCGACCTTCAATGTTATAATCCTCAGTCCCTCATTCCGACACCCCATCTTGATCAATTAGCTTCTGAGGGTATTCGATTAACAGATGCGTATTGCCCAGTATCTGTATGCTCTCCGTCTAGATATGCATTGATGACGGGGCAATATCCTTGGAAGAGCTGGAAAAAGACTGGTGTAATGAGGAATTATGAACCTTCAATGATGGATTCTTCTATCCTGACCCTGCCGGAAATGTTGCAAAAAAGTGGATATCATACATTTGGATTAGGCAAGTGGCATTTGGGAACTACATTTCCTACCTTCGACGGTGAAAAACCAGTTGGATATGGACAATTTAAAGCGGAAAAGAACGGTGCCAATATTGACTTGTCAAAGCCAGTGACTGATGGACCCCTGGATCATGGATTTGATGAATGGTATGGATTTAGCTGTGCTAGTGAGTGTTGGATTCTCGATAATGACAGGATAACCGGTGCTATCCATCACGATTTGTACAATATTGATTTTGCCAAAAATACCAGCCAACTAGATCGCTACGCACTGGATGAATATACTCCAGTATTAACCCAAAAGGCCATTGATTTTTTGACGGAGAACAGTCAAAGGAGGAATCCTTTTTTTATGTATTTTTCACCCTATGTACCGCATATACCCATTTCCGTTTCTTCAAAATTCAAAGGAAAAACAAAGGCGGGTTCTTATGGCGACTATGTCCATGAATTGGATCATTATATTGGTCAAATATTGGAATCTATAGATAGATTGGGATTGAAAGAAAATACTATAGTGTTGTTTGCCAGCGACAATGGGTCTCAGTTTGAAATAACCAATGATAAAATGGACTTGAGTAATGCGGTTAATAATCGAGAAAAACAAGATGTTGACGATGTCGAATATTTTCATACTCCCAATGGAGGACTTAGAGGAACAAAGTGGACAGTTTACGAAGGAGGAGTTCGGACTCCCTTGATTGTTCGATGGCCGGGGAAAATAGAAGAAGGCCAAGTAAATCACAATATTTTTGGATTAATAGATGTATTCGCGACTTTAGGAAAAATTATTGATTATCCCCTGAGTATTGAGGAAATGAAAGATAGTAAGGATTTAAGTATGATATTTTTGGGAGGAGAAGGTGAAAAAAGGCAGGATATTTTAGTGCGCGGAAGTGGAGCAGTTTATGGGTATAGAATGAACAACTGGAAATATATTCCAGAAAACCAAAGTAGTAATATTCCGGAATCACTTTTTGATTTGAAAAATGACCCTGGTGAACAAAATAATCTAATCGATGAAAAAAAGACTATTGCTCAAATGATGAGGCAAAAATATAGTGAAATCCTAAATTAGGAGTTCTCCTCTGATACTATATGTCTGAGCTTAAACCGGCTAGTCTTCAATAACTGGGGAGGCCTAATACGAATTGCGTTTATTAATTATGCCGATCGTAATGGTAATTAAATGCTCCATAATTCTTCTGGTCATATATTGCTGTTTGGACTCATTCATGACTTTGGGTAATCAACAGATTTGTGCCGAAAATATCCATAAATAGCTTTTAAACTTTTAAATTTGACAGATAAAATTTAAAACAATAGACCATGTCCAGTAGAAATAATTTCATTTGTTGAAATTTGAAGAATAATCATTGGTTTTTCTTGAGATGTGACCGGGTTTTTCCAATGGATATTTTACGGGAGTGGATTAAAAAATATATTCTGATGGTAAGTAGATATAGAAGGATTCTTATGATTATTCCATTATTGGTTTTCCTTGTCGAGTTAACCGGGCAATCGAATGAAAGACCTTTAGATAAACCCAATGTGCTATTTATTGCAGTGGATGACTTGCGTCCAGAAATATATTCTTTCGGAGCCAAACATATGTATACCCCAAACCTGGATCGACTTTCAAAAATGGGTATGAGGTTTGAACGCGCCTATTGCCAACAAGCCGTATGTGCTCCCTCTAGGAATAGTTTGATGACGGGCTTACGACCCGATGCATTGGGTATTTATGATTTGAGAACATTTTTTAGGAAGAAAGTGGCCGATGTAGTTACCCTGCCCCAACATTTTAAGAATAATGGATATCGGGTAGAGGGTATTGGAAAGATTTATCACACTGGACATGGTAATTCAGATGATAGCCTGTCCTGGTCTACTCCTAAATTGAGTCTCAATGCGATGAGGAAGGGTTTGGTTGAAATTACTAAAGGCGATACAACAGGTTTGGAGAGTGATTTTCCCAGCTTGAATGGCAAAAAATTGCCTTGGTATAAGTCAGATCAACCAGAAGAAAATATGACAGATGGCCTGATTTTACAATATGCTGTAGAGCGCATATCTAGTCTTAAAGATTCTAGTTTTTTTCTTGCTGTCGGATTTATTAAACCTCATTTGCCTTTTGTCACTCCCAGAAAATATTGGGACTTATACAATCCAGATGAAATAAAAATACCAAAAAGAGTCATACCCCATGGTATGCCCGATTTAGCTTTACACAATTTTGGAGAGCTGCGTAAATATCACGGAATTCCAGCGACTGGGACCTTAAATGACTCAATAACTAGAAATTTAATCCACGGTTATTATGCCGCCGTAAGTATGATAGATGCACAGGTGGGTAAATTGTTAGATGCCTTAGAAGAGAACGGTTTAAGTGAAAACACCATTGTCGTTCTTTGGGGCGATCACGGTTGGAAATTGGGAGAGTACGGTGGGTGGTGTAAGCATACAAATTTTGAAGAAGATACTCGAGCTCCATTATTAGTTGCCGTGCCATGGTTGAATAACAAGGACGAAAAAACCGAGTCTTTGGCTGAGTTTGTGGATATTTATCCCACAATTTGTGATTTAGCAGGTTTGGATAAACCGACTCATTTGGAAGGACAAAGCCTTCTTCCAATTTTAAACAATGCTAGAGCTCAAGTAAAAAAGGTTGCCATAAGTCAGTATCCCAGAGGGCCGTCCTTGGGCTATGACAACAAAAATGAGATTATGGGCTATAGTATTCGCAGTCCAAATTATAGATTTACACGTTGGCAGAAGTATGAAAATCCCGACGAGGTAGTTGCCATTGAATTGTATGATTATTCAGATCTAAAATTGGCTACGGAAAACTTGGCGGATAAAAAGAAGTACCATAAAAAAGTGGAGGAAATGAGTAAAATCTTGGATGAGGAGTTGGCGAAATACCAGATACATTCAAAGAATATTCAATCTGATAAACATTAAATTTAAGCTATTTTCTTCTATCATCATTAGAGTTGGTCAAGGCGGGGAAATGATAATTGTTCCAATAATCAAACCGCAGAGTGTGACATTTTGAGGTCTCTTATTATTTTTCTGAATACTAGAATTGTTCCCCGATATCTTTATCTACTCTGTCTCCTCATTTCCATCTATTGAAAGATCTCATTACAGAGATTAAAATACCCTATTCTTATTGGATTAAATCAATTTCTATGTTTTGTTGCTATTGGGGAATGTCGGTGTATGGCATTATTGTTTTGCGATCTATGTAAATGGCATAGTAAAAATAATATCACTGAGTTGTTAATTAAAATTAAAAACTTTCTTTATCGCATAGTTCTTTTTATTTCTCAAACGTCTATTAAGTATAATGTTTTGTGTGGTGTGGTATGTTGCAATTAAAACACATGGATGTGTAATTGAATTAGAGGTATAAGTCATGGCATTGGTGATTATGACAAATTTTTAATAATTGACATTGGGGGATGAGTATTGTCGATTGCGATTTGGTCTGATAAGTAGGTGATGGATTTGCTCATATTTTGATTCCATTTCGCAAGTCAAAACGTCAACCCGTTATAAACTATTGAGAAACTGTAGTGATGAGAAAATGGTGTGAAGAGAAGAAGAGATATTTACTACCCTCATTAGTAATGGTTTTTATTTGAGAAAGCTAGGACAATGCTATTAGTTACTATAGAAATGATAAATAACAATATTAGCGTTAAGGGGAAATAAGAATTTTTAAAATATTAAAATTTAATTGATGGAACTAGGATTTTTACACAAAAAGAGGTCCTTTAAGGATATCGTATTGCTTTTACTTGTCATTCTACCTGGGATAATGCAGGCTAAGGATGATCTGAGAAAAATGAGCTTAGAGGAAGCCATCCACGAATTAAGTGAACATTATGGGGTATATTTTACCTACAATAAAAATTTGGTAAATAACTATACCGTAGAATTTGAAGTTGATCACGAACAAACTTTAAATAATGCCCTAGAAAAAGTATTGGTTAAAACTACCTTGAATTATAAGATTCATGCCAATAAGTATGTCATTATATACAGGAGTGATAAAGAGGGTATTGAATCATTAAAAGAAATGGTTAAGCACCTTGAAAACCTCATCTATACTGAAGAAAAACGGTCGGGAACCGCATTGACTTATTTGCCGTCGAGACGATTAGGTGATAAATTTTCTTTTGATGGAAAGCGATTAGTTGTCAATGTAACAGGGACGGTAACCGATCAGAGGGGGGAGCCACTTATAGGGGTGAACGTTATAGTGAAAGGGAGTGAGAAAGGTACCGCTACGGATTTCAATGGTAAGTTTACCATCGAAGATGTCGATGAGCAGGCTATATTGTTGGTGTCTTATATAGGATTCCAATCGAAAGAAATTGCATTGAATGGGAAAACAAATCTTTCCATTACTCTTATTGAAGATTCTCAAACCTTGGATGAAGTTGTAGTCGTCGGTTTTGGTACTCAGAAAAAGGAAAATTTAACTGGTGCAGTCTCCCAAGTAACTTCTGAAGTATTGGAGAGTAGACCGATTACCAATTTGGGGCAAGGATTGCAGGGAGTGATTCCCAATCTTAATGTCAATGTCAACAGTGGAGCTCCAGGTCGAGGTTCGTCCTTTAACATTAGAGGAACAACTTCTATTAATGGAGGAAATCCATTGATATTGGTAGATGGTGTTGTAAAAGATATCAATTTGATAAATCCAGATGATATCGCATCGATATCGGTACTCAAAGATGCTGCTTCGGCTGCAATTTACGGTGCCCGTGCTGCCTATGGGGTGATTTTAATTACTACTAAGGCCGGGACAGCTTCTGAAAAACCAGTGATTGGTTTTTCCTCTAATTGGTCATTCAATAGGCCTACGGCAAAGCCCGAATATATGAATTCCCTTGAATATGCCAATTGGATGAATGCGGCCAATACAACTACTAATGGTTCTAATTACTTTGACGATGAAACCATGCAGCATATCCAAGCCTATTTTGAAAATCCACAAAGCAATGAGCCGGTGTTTCACCATTCCAATGACCCGAGTAATTTGTATCGATATAATGCCAATACCGATTGGACCGATGTTATGCTCAAGGATTCATATCCTATTAGCAAGTACAATCTCAGTATAAGTGGGGGTGGGGATAAAATGACTTACTACTCTTCCATAGGTTTGTTGAATCAAAAGGGATTGATGAAATGGTTTGATGAGGATTTTAATAGGTATAACTTTGTACAAAATCTTAATTACGATGTCAATCCTTGGATAGAAGTTGGATTGAAGGCATCGTTAAATATAACAGAGCAAACCGATATTCCCGACAACAAGAGGGGGAGTTTTTCCAATGTAGACAATCTTTATATGGCGGGGGATTCTAGACCCATCATGCCGATTTATCATCCCGATGGTCATTTTGCGGGGTATTCAGGAAATGGGTATTTTACCAATATGCCAGCCTTCCTCACTCAAGGTGGAGATCGCAAATACAAGACCAATGATATCTGGGTAACTGGTTTGGCCAAATTAACTCCATTGGAGGGCTTGAGTTTGAACTTGGATTATACAATCAACTATTTCAATCGAAATAATATTCATACTCTCAAGGAGTATTGGGATTTTGATGCGACGGGACCGGCGACTTTATTTCCACATACTACGCCAAATTGGATCAGCAAGGAGGATCATAACGATAAGTATATCGCCATTAATATGTATGCGGATTATGAAAAAAATTGGAATGATATCCACTATTTTAAAGCCATGGTGGGCTATAATCAGGAAGAAAAGCAATTCAACTCATTTTGGGTACGGCGAGCTAATTTGTTGAGTAATGAAATACCATTTATCGATGTGGCCATTGGAGAAAGAAATGGTGGCGATGCTGCCAATGAGTGGGCCATTAGAGGAGGGTTTTTTAGAATGAACTATTCATTTTCCAACCGATATTTGATCGAAGTTAATGGGCGGTACGATGGTTCTTCTCGCTTCCCTAAGGATGATAGATTTAAATTTTATCCTTCATTGTCATTGGGTTGGAGGCTGTCCAGCGAGAATTTCTGGAGTTCACTTAAGCCAGTGTTGGAAGAGTTTAAGATTAGGGCTTCAGTAGGTAGTTTGGGTAATCAATCCTCAGTGGGGAACGACTATTATCCCTATATAGCCTCTTATAATACGGGGCAAGTCAATTATTTGCTCAATGGTGAGCGACCTGCTACTGTCTTTGCTCCTGGGCTAGTGAGTCCGACACTGACATGGGAAACCGTGGAGCAAACCGATATCGGTGTTGATTTAGAAACATTAAATGGAAGGTTGACTACTACCTTTGATTGGTATGTTAGAAAGACCAAAGATATGTTGACTAAGTCCAAAACCCGTCCAGCTATATTGGGAGTTAGTGAACCCCAGGCCAATGCTGCCGATTTGGAGACAAAAGGCTGGGAGTTAATGGTTTCTTGGAAGGACTATATCAATAAAGATTTTTCATATGATGTAGGATTTATGTTGTCTGATTATGTAGCAGAGATCACCAAATTCGACAATCCAGACGGGGTTTTAAGTGATTATTATGTCGGGCAGACTTTGGGTGAAATATGGGGATTGACCACAGCTGGGCTTTTCGTAAGCGACGAAGAGGCTCAAAGCTATAATCAATCAGAAATCGTAGGTCACAACCAATTGGCTGGCGATATTAAATTTGAAGATTTAGATGGCGATGGAAAAATTTCCAGAGGGGGGCAGACCTTGGATGATCACGGTGATTTGTCTATCATAGGCAACAGTAATCCACGTTACGCTTATGGATTTAGGGTGGACGTAAGTTGGAAAAATTTTAATTTTGGCACTTTCTTTCAGGGCATCGCTCAGCGCGATTTCTATCCAAGCGGTACTTTCTTTTATTCTCATTATACATCACAATGGGCTGTTCCACAATCTTTTAATACCGATTATTGGACGGTAGATAATACCGACGCTTATTTCCCAAGACCTCGTTTGAATGGACGAGAAATTACCACAGCACAGACTAGATATTTGCAGAATGGTTCCTACTTAAGATGTAAGCAGATAACACTGGGTTATAATATTCCTCAAGAAATATTGAATCGAATTAAGGTTGAAAGGTGTAATGTCTATTTAACAGGGCAAAATTTATTTGAATTTACCCAGGTTCAAAGTGTTTTGGATCCTGAATCGAATAGGGTAAATATGTATCCCTTAAATCGTGCTGTATCAGTTGGCTTAAACCTTTCTTTCTAAAATTTTAAATTAGATCATTCATGAAAAATTTCAATATATTTTTATCCGTTTTGATTACTCTATTGTTCTTTAATTGCAACGATGAATTTTTGGATCGAATACCACCAGACAAGATCAACGATGCCAATTTTTGGACGTCTCCGAGTGATCTAAAGACCTATCTCAATCAATTTTATGAAGATTTATCGACATCTGGTAATTGGGCCAACGACAACCTTTCTGACAATCAATGTCCAGCCACTAGAAATTCATACATATGGGGGGACTACGTCGTTCCGTCATCTGGAGGAGATTGGACAAAGGCAGGCTGGGAGTCGATCAGACGATGTAATTATTTTTTACAGCGATACCAAACTACCAATGGTGATGCACAAGAGATAGCGATTTATTCAGGAGAGGCCAAGTTTTTTAAGTCCTGGTATTATTTTGAAAAATTGAGTCGATTTGGCGATATCCCTTGGCTGAGTACAGATTTAAATGTGGATTCAGAGGAGTTGTATAATGGGAGAACATCTAGAATGATAGTAGTTGATTCAGTCTTAAATGATTTAGATAAAGCAATTCAGCGTCTGCCGGAAACTTCAAGTGAAGGTCGATTGACCAAATATGCTGCATTGGCATTTAAATCAAGGTTTTGTTTGTTCGAAGCTAGCTTTAGAAAATACCACGGAATGCAAGATTATGAATCCTTGTTTGGTGAGGCTATTTCTGCTTCTGAGGCCATTATGAATGCCGGTTTGTTTGATGTTTACAATGCGGGGAATCCAGACAAGGATTATTACAATCTATTCATTTTGGATGATTTGTCAAATAATGTTGAATCGATTATGTCCAAGACCTATGAAGTGGATTTACTAATGCACAATCGAGTCAGACAGTTGGGGGAAGCGGGCAATGGATTTAGTAAAGATTTTGTGGAGACCTATCTCTGTAGTGATGGAAAACCTATCTCTATAAGTTTATTGTATCAGGGGGAGAGTGTAGAGGATTACGATAGCGAATTTGCCAATAGGGATCCTCGGATGAGGCAATCTGTCTATACTTCTGATCAGCCATATCACATCACCGATGAGGGCGAAATACAGTATCAGATCACTCCTGAATTTGATAATGGCAAGTGTTTTACAGGATATAGAATTTATAAAGGATTTTCACCTACTCAGCGGGATTTTGAGTATCAAAGATGTACTCTCGATGAATTTATATTTAGATATGCTGAGGTGTTGTTGAATTACGCTGAGGCCAAGGCTGAGTTGGAGGAGTGTACTCAAAGCGACCTCGATAAATCTATTAATTTGTTGAGATCTCGTGTAGGTATGCCTGATCTTACGGTTGAAGT
The DNA here is from genome assembly GCF_021729155.1 of Membranihabitans marinus. Lineage (GTDB taxonomy): Bacteria > Bacteroidota > Bacteroidia > Chitinophagales > Saprospiraceae > Membranihabitans > Membranihabitans marinus. The sequence goes on from NZ_JAJQYA010000041.1 coordinate 30,457, forward strand.
TGGATTTGTCGATGAGGATTGGCCCGAATGGGAAGTGTCAATTTCTCCTTTGCTCAATGAAATACGCAGAGAGCGGAGGGTAGAATTGGCTGCTGAAGGCATGAGATTTAACGATATTTTGCGTTGGAAGGCAGGAAAGTTATTGGAAAATCCAAAGACGTATTTAGGGGCGTTAGATCCACAGACTGCTGAATATAGACTGTTGTATCCCGGATTGACGCGGACATGGGACGACAAGCGATATCTATATCCTATTCCTACTCAAGAATTGGTGCTCAATACGGCATTAGATCAAAATCCTGGATGGTAAGGAGGGCTTAGTGTGCTAAGCAATTTGTCAAGTAATTTTGGAGAAGTATAACGCAGCCGCAAAACTAGGCTGGATATCCCTGAATTACTTAATTTATTAAAGAAGAGTTAGAAAAAAGATCAGTCTTTATCGAGGCTGATCTTTTTTGTCTTGCTGACTAGTAATTACAGGTAAAAACAATGATGGATTTGTGATTATTTCGAAACTATTATTTGTTTTTTAATGCAAATAATAGAATGCGTTTTTAGGCCTTGATTATGGACCTTTTACTGTCATTATGAGAAAGGAAATGATTTTGGGAATATCATGGTTTAAAGCAGAGCGAGACCGATATAAATGGCGATTAAATCGATGTCTGGATTGGAAGCTGTGGCTCTTATATTTTTTAAAGCTTGACAAAGATGGTTGGCCACGGTTTGGTTGGAGATATTGAGTTTTTCAGCGATTTTTTGGTGGGAAAGGCCTTCGTATTTACTTAAGCGAAAAATAATTCGTTGTTGGTCGGGCAATTGTTCTAAGGAGTGCTCTAGTATCTTTTTGTAAAAGTCGCTTTCTATTTGAGACTCAATTTCTGGATGGCAAGCATCTGAACTGGCATTTAAAATATAACTTCTATATTTTTGATCATAGGCAGCCCTTCTCATATGGTCAAAAGCGAGATTGCGACACATTAAGTAGATATAACCGTCTAAGTCTTCTATGGTCTCAATATGGTCTTTCTTTTCGTATAGTTTTAGAAATATGTCTTGACTAAGGTCTTTGGCTAATTCGCCATCATTAATGAACTTAATAAAAAAGCCAGCTACCTTTTCTGTATAAGTTTCAAATAAAGATTGAAAGTCCTTTTCCTGCATCTCAGATAAAATTGAATGGGATGTTTTATATATTCTAAAACGAAATTAGTAAAAATAATTTTAAAAAAAAATTAGTAAAAAATTTCAATACTCACTAGTAAGTTTAGTTTTTTGATCCGTTTTGTATATTATAATTTGATTAGTAGGCTTTGTTGCCAAATATAGATTAATCGAATAAGTCAGGATTTTTTGAAGTAAATAAACGAATGAGAGATAGAGAACGAATAAAATACCTTTTTAATAAATACTTGGATAAAACGGCCAATGCCGATGAATCCAATGAATTATTTGAAAAATTAAAGGAGGTTAATGATCCTGATGAACTCAATGCGATATACCAACGCGGATGGGAAGAGGTGAATGAAAATAGAAATATCCCCAAACTGACATGGGATGAATTTATTCAGAGCAAAGGCCTTGCTGAAACAAAGAAGAAAAGAAATAAGGCAAAAATATTCAAATTGGTCCACTGGTCGGTCGCAGCCTCTGTACTTGTGTTGGTCGGTATAGCCATTTGGACAAAGTCACAGATTGGGGAAGAAGTATTTGAAACCGGTATAGGAGAAAAGATGGAAGTCGTGTTAGACGATGGGACTAAAGTGATATTAGGTGAAAATTCTAGACTTATATGGGATGAAAATTGGCAGAGTAAAAGTCATCGATCTGTATCCTTGTCTGGCCAGGCTTATTTTGATGTATCTCATGTGAATGAGGAAGGAGGGATAGAAATTTTAGGTGATGATGAAATGCAATTAATTCCTTTTAAGGTATTGACTTCCGATGTCAATGTCAATGTCTTGGGAACTGCTTTTGAGGTGGTCAACCGATACGAGAAGACCGATGTTTTTCTCGAAAGAGGGAAGGTAGAATTGGATTTATTAGAAAAGATGGAAGGGGGATTAGGTGACCATAAAAAAAGGTTGAATTATGAAAGAAAAACCAAGGAGTCTGTTCTGATGGATCCAGGAGATTTTGTTAGTTTTTCATCCACACATCAAGATCTAAAAAGAATTCACACCGAAGATCCATTGTATGAAGTGAATTTAAATGATGGCGTCATCTTTTTTGACAATATTGAGTTAGGTCTTATGTTGGAAGAATTAGGAGAAATCTATGACAAAAAAATAGTTGTTAGGGATTCTAAGATGATTGACCTTCCGGTATCCTTTGGATTTCCTTATGAAAATTGGGAGACGGTGATTAGCTTATTAGAATTGACACTAAATGTAGAAACAGAAATAGAAAATGATGTAATCATAATGGATAAAAAGAAAAGGTAAGGATATAGTAACTAAACGGTTATCGGTGGTTTTGGTAGAACCACTGAATACTTTCCCTACCCTTTCGTATTGAAGAATCTTTAAAATTTAGAATAATGAAGATAGGAATTTTGTCTTTAATAAAAAGACGATTAGGCATGATTTTGTGTACGATCTTTCTGATGGTATATCAATTGCCCATGGGCTTAGCCCATAATGAAGGCAATCAAGAGGAGGTGTTATTAGAGCAGGCCCTCCAAGAAATAGGTCGCAAATACAGGGTTTATTTCAGTTATGATCGCACCTTAATTGACAATGTAAAGGTGGAATTGTCAATCGATTCATATGAGTCCGTAGATGATGCGCTAACGAGTGTAATGGGGCAGACGAATTTGTTTTATCAAATTTTTGACCAACGCTATGTGGCCGTATATCAAAACACTAAGGAAGGACTGGAGTCCTTAAAGAAAATGGTACAACATTTTCAAAAAATCATAGACACACAGGAAATGGTCAATAAGCGGAGAGTGAATTTGCTATCTCCGATAGCCACTTTTTCTGCCAAAGAGCTGTACGATAAGCGAATAGTGGTCAATGTGTCTGGACGGGTTACGAGTTCAGCGGGTGAGCCATTAATCGGGGTCAATGTATTGGTGAAGGGAACTGATATTGGAACTGCTACTGACTTTGATGGAAAATTTGTCCTTAACGATGTCGATGAAAATGCAGTATTGGTATTGTCTTATATTGGCTACCAAACACTGGAGGTTCCTGTTGCAGGTAAATCAAATGTAAGTGTGACCTTATTTGAAGATTCCCAGACATTAGATGAGGTGGTCGTAGTAGGATATGGTACACAGAAGAAAAGTGATTTGACAGGAGCGGTGAGTTCATTGAAAAATGAAGATTTTAATCAAGGTATGGTTAATTCCCCACAAGATTTAATAGCAGGGAAAATATCGGGTGTTCAAATTGTCCAAAATAGCCCTGAGCCTGGCGGTGGATTCAGTGTAAGTATTAGGGGGGTTAGTTCAATTAATGCTGGAACTGAGCCCTTGTATGTTATAGATGGAATGCCTATTGATAATTCACCAGTTGTTAGTGGAGGGGCTTCAGGAAATGGATCTAGAAATCCCCTTTCATCGCTAAATCCAAATGATATTGAATCTATTGAAGTTTTAAAAGATGCTTCAGCAACAGCAATCTATGGTGCTAGAGGAGCAAATGGTGTTATATTAATAACAACTAAAAGTGGAAAATCAGGTGATCTTAAAGTCAATTATGATTATTATTTAGGTATTCAAAGTATCACTAAAAAACTAGATATTTTGTCACCCAATGAATACCAAACAGTATTGAATGATTTATTAGATGCAGGTGCAATTAATGCTACAGGGACAGAACGAGTCACAGATCTTGTCGACGGAGGAACAAATTGGCAGGATCATATTTTTAGGAATGCTAAAGTGTCTAGTCATAATTTGTCTATTTCTGGGGGGAATTCAGCAACTAAATATTTTTTAGGCATAAATTATTTTGACCAGGAAGGAATTCTTAAGAAAACATCTTTCAAAAGATATGGTCTTAGACTTAATTTAGATCATAAAGTAAATCAACGTTTACTTTTTGGAGCAAAAATCAATACGATTCTACATCATGATGAATATGTTCCAGGAGGTGTGGGAGGAAATGATGGAGGAGTTTTGTATTCTGCGTATAATTATGATCCAAGTGGATCTATTTATGATGATAATTTAGAATATTATAGATCCAATTTTATGGCTCCTATTGATCATCCCATTGCCTTAATGAATGGAAGGAAAAATGAAGCAAATGCATATCGAACATTTGGTACCCTCTTTGGAGAATATGAATTTTTACCTGATTTGAAATTTCGATTGAATGTTGGAGGGGATACGTATCAGCAAAAAAGGGAAGGCTATACTGATCGTTCAACATTAACTGGGGCTGCAAATGGTGGTTCTGCTTATATAAATAATGGTCAAAATGCAAATTATTTGATTGAAGGGTTATTTCAATATAGTGCTAGTATAGGAGATGGTCATCAAATTGATGCAATTTTAGGATCGACTTTTCAACGATTTATTGAAACGAATAATAGTTTAACTGGCAGAAATTTTCCTCTTGATGTTAACATTATTGAGGCTTATGCAATTGGTTCTGGAGATGCTTTACAAAATACAATAGGTAGTTCTCAAGTATCCAATAGTCTATTGTCATATTTATCAAGGGTAAATTATGGTTTACTAAATAGGTATTTGTTTACTTTAAGTTATAGAATAGATGGATCTTCTAGATTTGGTGAAAATAATAGATTTGGCCATTTCCCCTCAGCAGCCATTGCATGGCGAATTGATCAAGAACCTTTTTTCGATAGTTTGGAAAGGTCACTTAGTTCCTTAAAAATGAGGACAAGTTGGGGGCGTACAGGTAATGAACAAATAGGAAATTATCAATCAATTACTACTTTTGGAAGTGGTGGTATAGCCGTGTTAGATAATAATCCAATTTCAACTTTAGTCCCCAATCGAATAGGTAATCCTAATCTTAAGTGGGAGACAACAGAGCAAATAAATATAGGATTGGATTTTGGAATTTTAAATGACAGGATTTTTGGAAGTATCGATTGGTTTAAAAAATCAACGTTTGATATGTTACTAAATCTACCTATTCCTACTTCAACAGGTTTTGGTACTCAGACTCAAAATGTAGGAGGGATGGAAAACAATGGTTTGGAATTTGGAATAACCTCTAGAAATATAGTGAATACAATTACTTGGGAGACAAGTGTTTCATTGACTAGTATAAAAAATAAAGTTACTAATTTGAGTAACTTAGATCAAATAATTAGTGGATCTGCGGGATTTGCGAATCAATTTTCACTAATACAAGTAGATTTACCTGTGAGGTCATTTTATGGATATGAAATTCTCGGTGTTTGGCAAACAAATGATGATTTTAGTGTTACAGATGACAATGTTCAACCTGGTGATTTTAAATACAAGGATACTAATCAAGATGGTGTAGTAAATTCAGAAGATCGAGTGGTATTAGGAAATTCGTTCCCAAAACTAATGTGGTCTATTGGTAATACTTTGACATTTAAAGGGCTTGAATTGTATTTGTTTTTTGAAGGTCAAGAAGGCTTGAAAATGTATAATGGCAATGCTTCGGAAGCTTACTTTCCTATTGATTTTAGACGAAATAAGTATGCGGAACCTATGTTAAATAGGTGGACTGAGCAAAACCCAACGAATGAATATCCTTCATTTTTAAACCCATTAGGTCAAGGAGAAAAATATGTAAACAGTCGGACTGTTGAAGATGCATCCTACATTCGTCTCAATACAATTAGACTGTCTTATAACTTTAATTTGAATCGTTTTATTGAGCATGCAACAGTTTATATAACTGGTCAAAACCTTGCTACTTGGAGTGAATATTCTGGTATTGATCCTGCAGTTAACTCAGGAGCAAATAAGACCTTAAGGATAGATTATAATGCCTATCCATTAACAAAAATTATTACTGGAGGTGTAGTTGTTAATTTCTAAAAAAATGTTTTATGAAAAGGTATAGTTTAATTTATAGTTTATTAATATTGGTTTGTAGTTGTGCTGATTTATTGGACGAACCCATTTATTCACAGTTAGCACCAGAGAATGTTTTTGAAGCCGAGGAGGGAATTCAATCAATTTTATTTGCTGGATATTCTGAATTAGCCAATACTACGGGGAATAATCGAGGTATTTGTGGAATTGAAGAATGGGGTACAGATATTGGGTGGCAAAGTGGTGGAGGTGAAAATTCTACTGCAGTACAATTTTTAAATTTTACATTAGGATCTACAACAAGTCTTATAAAAAATGTGTTTTGGGATCCTAACTATCGAGGAATTAGAAATGCTAATGTAGTATTGGACAATATAGATAAGTCAAACACGGTAGCTCAGAATAAGGAATTATTTATTGCTGAAGCTAAGTTTATTCGTGCAATGTGTTATGCTAAAATGTACTTTCTTTTTGGTCCAGTACCTCTTAGAACAAGTGAAAATGATGATCTTGAGTTGCCTAGGCCATCTGTAGAAATTATGGAATCATTTATTGAAAATGAATTGCTAGAAGTAAGTAATGTATTACCAAAACCAGGGGCAGAGTTGAATTATGGAAGAGCTCATCAAGGTGCGGTTTGGGGTGCATTGACAAAATTTTATTTAAATACTCATCAATGGGAAAAGTGTGTAAATGCAAGTCAAAAAATATTGGATTTAAATTATTATAATTTGTATCCTGATTTTGAGCAATTGTTTCGTGTTGAAAATGAAATTAATACAGAATTTATTTGGGTGAAATCAGTTAATGTTTATGCTACAAGAAGTAATTCATGGGTCTGTGCAACTTTTCCTCCTGGATTTCAAACACATCCACGTACTGGATTAACTTGGCAAGATAATTGGAAGACCATAGCATCCCAATATAGACTTTTGGATGAATATTATAATTCCTTTGAGTCAGGAGATACTAGAAGAAATCTAATTATGGAAAGCTATATTAATACAAGTGGGGATTCTATTTCATTATTAAACCATGACAATACTAGATCATTTAAGTATTGGCCAGATCCTAATGCTGCAGGGAATATTCATGGAAATGATTTACCTCAGATTAGATATTCTGATATTTTATTGTCTAGGGCAGAAGCACTAAATGAAATAAATGGTCCAAATCAAGAATCCATAGATTTAATAAACCTTGTGAGGAATCGAGCCACATTGGAAAATATACAGTTATCTGATTTTAATACAAAAGAATCGCTTAGAAATCATATTCTTATTGAAAGAGGTTGGGAGTTTTACTCAGAGGGGATGAGAAGATATGATATGATAAGAATGGGTAAATTTATTCCATATGCACAATCGCAAGGAAAGCAAGCGCAATCTTTTCATACACTTTTACCTATTCCTCAACAAGCAATAGATGCTAATTCGTTATTAGAACAAAATCCTGGATATTAAAAATGTTTTTAATATGAATATTTATAACATAATACTTACATTTTTTATATCGAGTTCTTTATATGCTCAAACGCCTCCTAATTTTCTGGTTATTTTGGTAGATGATTTGGGTGAAACAGATTTGGGTACCTATGGAAATGAATTTATTGAAACTCCTAACATAGATCAATTGGCGGAGGATGGAATGAAATGGGTAAACGCATATTCCGGTGCACCGGTATGTTCACCTTCACGAGCTGCTTTTTTGACTGGAAAAAACCCAGCTAGAGTTCATTTTACAGGGCATATTACAGCAATAGGAAAACATCGACACCCAGCGAACAGTATGATCATACCCCCCAAAGATCTCTTGTTTATTCCATTGGAGGAATTGATATTGCCCGAATTAGTTAAGTCTTCGGGCTATCGAACCATATCCATAGGGAAGTGGCATGTGGGACCTAAGGGCTATTGGCCACTTGATATGGGTTTTGATGAGAATATTGGGGGGTGGACCCATGGTAGTCCGCCTTCTCATTTTTATCCCTATGAGGATGAAAATAAAAAGTGGAATCCGAATATACCTACATTAAAGGATGGAGCAGTAGGAGAGTATTTATCAGATCGATTAACAAATGAAGCTATAAAATATATACACCGAAATAAAGACAACCCATTTTTGATTTATCTTCCATATTATGCTGTTCATGCACCATTGCAGGCGCCAAAAGAATTGGTCGAAAAGTATAAAAAGAAACAATTAACCAAGGATGCAAATCCTGAGATTGACCCAACTTATGCTGCGATGGTGGATAGACTGGATCAAAATATTGGAAGATTATTAGGAAAATTGGAATCTGAAGGTATCTCAGAAAATACTGTGGTGATTTTTGCATCGGATAATGGTGCAGAAAGAGCCAGTTCAGATATGATGGAATATAGAGCTGGAAAAGGACATTTGTATGAAGGAGGTCTACGCGTACCTTTTATAATGAAATGGCCTAATCACATCAAAGCGAATAGCGTGAATAAGAATAGAACGAGATCAGAAGATGTTTTTGCTACAATTGCGGATATAGTTGGGTATGAGTTAGATGACGATATGAATATAGATGGCGAATCATTGGTCAGTCAATTTACTAATAGTATAGGTCAAGATATAAATAATGAACGAGATATGTTTTGGTATTATCCCCATTACTTAAACAAAGGGAATTATCCAGGAGGGGCAATAATATCTGGAGATTACAAGTATATTGAGTTTTTTGACCCCAATAAAATTGAGTTGTATAACATTAAATTAGATCCAGGCGAAAAGACGGACTTATCCCATGAATTGCCAGAAAAAGTGATAGAATTGAGTGGTAAGTTTAATCTTTGGTTACATGAAGTTAAACCTATTTTACACACTTCCAATCCAAATTATAAAAACCAAAATTAAATTTTTATGAGTTTGGGAAAAGCCATAATGATAAAATCTGCTAAGTGAAATAAATAAGGAATTATTGTAATCTATACACATATAACTTAGCGATTTGTTATGGCTAATATATTTAATTTAAAATTCTAATTATTATAAATAGTTTGTTATGAAGTTGTTAAGGTGTGTTCTTTTATTTATGGTGCCAGTGATTGTGAACTCCCAAGAGATTGTGAAAATAAATAATTTTATTTTTGATAATCCTCCATTTGAAGAATGTCATGCATCTACAATTGTAGAAACTCCTAATGGTCTAGTTGCGTCATGGTTTGGGGGGACAAAGGAAAAAAATCCAGATGTAGAAATTTGGGTGAGCCGTGAAATTAATGGTATTTGGACAAGGCCAATTTCAGTTGCCAATGGGATTCAACACAAAAATAAGCGATATCCAACTTGGAATCCTGTATTATTTCAAATTCCGGGAGGACCGTTAAAGTTGTATTTTAAAGAAGGTCCAAATGCAAAGAGTTGGTGGGGGATGGAAATAGAATCATATAATCATGGTAAAACATGGTCGCAAAAAAAACGGTTGCCTGAGGATGTTTACGGTCCCGTAAAAAATAAACCTATTCAATTAGATGATGGAACAATTATTTCTCCTTCAAGTACCGAGTTTAATGGTTGGCGTACTCATATGGAAATTTCTAAAGATTTAGGTCGTTCATGGGAAATTGTTGGGCCTATTAATCATGGGGAGAAGTATAATATAATTCAGCCAAGTGTATTAAAATATAAAACAGGTGAACTTCAAATTCTATGTAGAAGTAAAGAGGGATTTATAATGTCTTGTTGGTCTAATGATAACGGTTATAGTTGGGGAGAAGTTACCTCTATTGGACTACCTAATCCTAACTCAGGTACTGATGCAGTTTCAATGCAAAATGGTTTGCAATTGTTAGTATATAATCATACCGGTAAAATCGAAGGTAAATGGGGAGGAAAGAGGTCTCCTTTAAATGTTGCCGTATCCAGTGACGGAAAAATATGGAGAAGTTTATTGGTTCTTGAGGATAAACCTGGCGAATATTCTTATCCTGCGGTTATCCAAGATAAAAAAGGAAATATACATATTACATATACATGGAAGCGGAAAAGAATTAAGCATGTAGTTATTGATCTGGACGAAATAGAATTAAAAGAACTAAAAATTATTAGCGATGGTGTTTGGGAATAAAAGATTATTCAGTACATATGTATTAGTTCTAATTTTTGCTGTTCAATTATCAAAACTTCATAGCCAAAACAATCAACCACCTAATATAATATTCATTATGGCCGATGATCTTGGTTATGGTGACTTGGGGTGTTATGGTCAAAAACTATTAAAAACCCCAAATATTGATCAATTAGCTGAAGAAGGTATCCGATTTTTACAAGCTTATGCCGGAGGTCCAGTTTGTACCCCTTCGAGAAGTGTATTAATGACGGGTTTGCACAATGGTCATACGCCTGCAAGGGATAATGTTCCGCACTATAATACCTATTTGGAAGAAGAGGATGTGACTATTGCAGAAGTTTTGAAAACAGCAGGGTATAAAACCGGAGGTATTGGTAAATGGTCGCTAGGAGATGCTGGTACAGTGGGAAGTGCTACTAATCAGGGATTCGATTTTTACTTAGGGTACTTAAATCAAGATCATGCACATTTTTACTATCCAGAATATTTGGATTTTAATGAAAAAAAGATGTGGCTCAAGGATAATACGATCATAAGAGACCGATATAGTCATGATATTTTAACCAATGGGGCATTACAATTTATTAGAGAATCAAAGAGGGAACCTTTTTTTCTATATGCAGCCTATACTTTACCTCATTATTCTTCTTCTAGGGAAGATGAGGATGGATTAACTGTGCCTAATGTCAATAATTTTTACAATCAAAATTGGCCAATTGACGCAAAGAAGTATGCCACTATGATTGAAATGTTGGATAGAGATGTTGGAAGGATAGTCGATTTAGTTAAATCATTGGGCTTAGAGGAAAATACGATTATTGTTTTTACCAGTGATAATGGTGGTCATTCTTCGGTTTGGAAGGAATTCAATACAAGTGGACCATTAAGTGGATATAAAAGGGACTTAAATGAAGGCGGTATAAGAGTGCCATTTATTGTTAAATGGAAAGGTCATATTCCCGAGAATAAGGAAAGTAGTGAAATTATTGCTTTTCAAGATATGTTGCCAACTTTTGCGGCATTAGCTAATGTGAAAACTACTAAGCCTTTAGATGGTGTCAATATTGTCGATGCCCTAATGGGAGAGAAGATAGAAAAGCCTCACAAGTATTTGTATTGGGATTATGGTCACAATCGACTTCGATATGATCAAGCTGTAAGGTTTGGAAATTGGAAAGGAATAAAGATGGGTAGAGAGGGGGAAATTATGCTGTATAATCTTGAAAAGGATATTGGAGAATTTTATGATGTGGCTTCAGATCACCCCAAAATAGTAGAGCAAATTTCAGACATTATGAAAACGAGTGTTATATCTAGTGAGAAGTACCCCATTGGAGAAACTTATCAAGGAAGTTCAATTTGGAAAAAGACTTATAACTTAGATTGATTTCAAGTAGGTTTTGATTACTATGAATATGTTCATATAAATGAGTACTTTTTTAGGCCAGTATCTATATGATGCTCAAATGAAATCTGAAACTATAAATGATCGGATGTGGTATTTTTAATTGAAATTGGTGCGGGTTCTTTATGGTATATCATGTTCAGAGAGACAAAATATTGGGGATAATCTCCATTATTCTTTAAGAAATCAAAATTATTCTAAGGACTTCGTTTAAGATGCCAAGGATAAATTTTTTTTCATACGGAGCAGTATGGTGGTAGAAGATCGGATTATAAATAAATTAGGTTGATCTTAATAAACCGAAATTTTACCATGGAGAGCAATCAAGCCCAATCTTTTCGTTCACTTTTCAGCATTAAGCAATTGATGACAAATTATATAAAAAAAAATCAGAGTAATAAAATTTTAAAAGATGAAAAATAATATATACTATATAATTTTTGCATTATTATTAACGAGTTCAATCTATGCACAATCTCCACCTAATTTCCTAGTAATATTGGTAGATGATTTAGGGAAGACAGATTTAGGCACATACGGAAATGAATTCATTGAAACCCCCAATATCGATCAATTGGCTCAAGATGGAATGAAATGGGTTCATGCGTATTCAGGTGCACCGGTTTGTTCACCATCGAGAGCTGCTTTTCTAACTGGTAAAAATTCAGCAAGAGTACATTTTACAGGTCATATTACAGCTATAGGAAGGCACCGTCATCCTGAAAATAGTATGATCATACCTCCTAAGGATTTAATGTTTATTCCTTTGAAGGAAGTGATATTACCTGAATTGGTAAAGTCCACGGGTTATCGCACCATTAGCATAGGAAAGTGGCATGTGGGGCCTACCGGGTATTGGCCTCTCGATATGGGCTTTGATGAGAATGTAGCAGGCTGGACTCACGGCAGTCCACCATCTCATTTTTTTCCTTATGAGGATGAAAATAAAAAGTGGAATCCCAATATACCTACGTTAAAAGATGGGAAAGTAGGAGAGTATTTAT
>NZ_JAJQYA010000042.1 GCF_021729155.1 Membranihabitans marinus
AGTATTTCCTTCTCGTTTTTCTTCTCTTTTTTCATAGTTTGCTAAGATAAGTAGACACACTTAATTGAACAGTCTCCATAGTCCCCAATTCGATCGTACTCCCTACCCGATCCAAAGCTTTGAATGACTCTACCCTATCATCACCAGAATATAGATTTATATACACCTTTGATACAGATTTATAAATCCACTTTTTCAAAAATTACTACATCATTGAATTTTGCAACAATATGATCCATACATTCTTTTAATAATTGATATTCATTCGGTTGATATATAGGCTTTTTAAATTCGTACATCCCCATCACTTGCAGACCATGGTTCATATGAATATATTCTAGTTTTATTTCAACCAAATCATTACTTAAATGGTAGGGTTCAGGGACTTCTATTAATTTCAACGATTTTGGAATTTTAATTTCGGCTCCGAAATTTCTTATTTTGGTATATTCAAAATCTACTGGATAATTTCTTTCTTTTTGTTTTAACAAATTTTGAGATATTGGTAAATTTAAAAATGGTTTTAGGATAAGCTGGTCACCTATTTCTTCTATTTCCGGTTGAATTTCAATATTGATAATATAAACCCTGTCGGTAATATCGTAATTGGTTGTTTTGATTCTATTTATTTTCCCCACCTTATCAGAAAAATATTCCTTTAATTGATCGGTATCATCTCTAAAATAGCTTCTATTATAATATCCGTCATAATTCATGCTTTGAATGGATACAATTCCTGAAGCACTATCTGGATTAGCGTATAGATTCAATGATATCGTTGTATTTTCCAATGAGATATTGTGGATATCGAGATTAATCCAAGTGGTTGAATCACTTTTACGTACGATTAAACCTTTGTCATTAAAACAATAGGGCGGAATGCGATCAAAGGGAAGTAGAGGTTCCGTTCCATCCGCTAAATATTTCTTTTCTCCATTCACCAATGCTATTACATAATTGGTCTGGTTGTCAAAGGGATATAATGAATGTATTTTCCCGTGATCTCGAGTACTTAATATAATAGGCTCTACATCTATATCATAAGCTAGCAACATTGAAATCATATAGAGGTTGATATCGGCAGAGTTACCTTTTTTTGTATTATAAAGATCTTTAATACTCTGAGAGCTGTACTTTGATTTGTTTCCATCCCATTCATAATTCTGTTTTATATATTCGATTATTTTTTGGACTTTTTCATCGTAAGGCAGGGTTTCTAGGTTGGGATGGACTTCTAAAATTTCTTTTGCATAACGAGAATATGCCATGCCCTTCATTTTAAAATATTCGCTGTTTAATAAGTCTTTATTTATTGCTGGCCAAGTCGACATACTGTCTTTACTAGCTCCATTGGGATAATTTATTTTGGCCAATTGGAAATCCATTTGCATGATATAATCATTCTTAGAGGTAATATAAGATTCATCTTTAAAGGCCGGAATATCTCTCATCACATAGGTGTGGATTTTCTCATAGTACACGGTTCCTATTTCATTCTGATCTATGATAGTATGCCTTTTAGTATTGCCCCATATCCGTTTATTAGTTGAATTTCTAAAAGATTGGTGGTTGAATTCTTTCAATCCTTGAGCTATGTATTTGTATTCGAAATAGGGAATCAAGGCTACTTCATATTCACTGTATACGGTGGGAATAGCGTCTTGAAATTTCCAATCGGGCAACCTAAACAGAAACGGTGTTTCCAATTCGTATTTTAACTCCAAAACGGCTCCGTCTTGTACATTGGGAAATACAAATTTTTTTTGCCACCATTCTTCGCTAACTTTTTCATCATAAACTGTAGCTGGGTCTATTTTTACACTTTTTACCTCCCCATTAACCACATTAAAAGTTATGGCTTCAATGGAGGATACTTTTTCTTTTTTTCCTTGTCCATCAACATAATAAGGAATTTTAACCTGCGTATATTCTGTTGCCGATCTATCTAATATTTTAATACGGCGATGTCTGGTATATCGAATATTAAAGCTATTGTAACTTTCAACAAAATCCGATTTTCCCTTGTCGTATAAGACAATGGCTTGTGCTTCGCTATCCTTTTCATATGTCGTCATATTGAGCTCTTCTGACTTAATGTCGCCGAAAGTTCTTTCGATTTTCTGACCATGGCCTATTTGGATGATCATTGCCGCTAGGAGGATGGTATATATTCTCATTGGATTAAAATGGATGATTTCTGTTTGTATTTGTCGATGGTCTCTATAAAGGAATAGAACTCTTCGTATTCATCAAGTAAAATATCGCCTCGGTATAGCAAGAACCGTTCTTTTACATGAATTTCATTTTTGCGGTTCTCAAATTTTGCAGAATATTGTCCGAATCTATTTTTTAGTTCAATCTCTTTGGGCAGTTTTATTTCATTTTCGCTTTCGCTGTTTAATTTATATACTGTGGTATCGCTTTTGTGTATGGGGATATTGAAACGAACTATTTGCTTGCGACTACTGGGGTTTTCGAAAGTTGGAATTTCTATAGATAAAGGACTTAAAACCCGATATTTACCTAGAGATCGAATAAGTGCAGCACTGGTGCCTTTGACTAGGATATCCAAGAAAGTACTGTCTCGATGATAATTTAGCCAATCGAATTTATCAATCTTAAAATCTTTTATTCCCAATATGTTTTCAATTTCTTTCTCTTGATTTTCTTTCTCGTTTTTTAAATTGAAATATCTCATTTTGTCAAAACTGTCACCCCGTAATTGTAAAACAGTTTCATTTTCCCACGATTCATCATCTTTTTGTATAAATGTAAATGATCGTTTGAGCAAGACATCCATTTTATCTTGAGATGGAGAACGCACCAGTTTACTGTCGTCCTTATCTATGATTAAACCATATCTATTTTGAGTAAAACTCCCCAAGTAATTAAAGGGCAAATAATTTGATGTGTTTTCCAGCCAAATACTATCATTTTTTAAAGGCACCATTACAATAGCGTGGTTAAATTGTTGACTGGGAAAGTCTTGAACAATTCTCTTAGGATTTTTACCTCCAATAATGTTCATATATCTTGATTCTATACCTACGTGATTGAGCATAGCCTTCATATAAGTAGATAATGCCTTACAATCACCGTATTTGTTCTTACATACGTATTCTGCAGGGTAGGTTTTTAGTCCACCCACATCAATATCTACATTGACGTAAGTCGTGTGATCCTGAAGATAGTAATACAGTGTTTTAATTATTTCTGTGGTATCTTTTATGTCTTGGATTAAAATATCCACTTTTACTTTTTCCGACGCCGGCAAAATATCAGAATCTTTATTGAGCTCAGCTTGCCACGCTCCGTAGGTTTTCCAAGACGTATAACTTCCTTCGACATGGTAATTAAACATTTGAGGTAAAACATATACTTGGGGAAGATTTTCAATCATAGCTGGGCAAAAAATATCTTGTGACTCTAGTTGGATATTTTCAATTGTCCACAGTTGTGTTTTGATGTTTTTATCAATGGATTCTGAATATGTAAATTCTTCACTTTGTCGTATTTTTAATTGGTAATCTTGGGGGGTACTTATGGTAAGAGATGCCTTTTTAGTCGCTGTTTCATAAAATATCAGCGGTATCCAATTGATTACGTTTAAGTATTCTTCCTCCTCTATAGTATAACTGTAGCTTATTTGGTATGGGTATTCATTCCAATTTAAATCAAATTCAGAAATTAAATGGTCACTGTATAAATTGTCACTGGAAGGATTATTTCTTGTGACGATTTCATTCTTTTTAATTTTGCGAACCACATTCCCGTGAATGTCTTGAATGTGACCGTGATTGAGTTTGAATTTTTGGAAAGGTTTGTAGTCTATAGCTATTTCAGATTGCCATTTTTTGCTGCTGTCATTTATCTGAATTACTAGGGACTTATAGGTTACTTTCTTCCCGTTTTTATCTATAGTAATAACCGTCTCGTAGTTTAATACTTGAGCCGTTGTTGGTAGGAGTAACAACAAATAGTGGAGAAATAGAAATAGCCGCAGTTGATATATTAAATTCATAAACTTACCTTATCCAATGAATATTCTAAATTGATTGGGGTAAAATCTATACTTTAATGAAAATCACATCGATTCAACTAGCAGTTGTCAACTAAATATAATAATATTTTTGAATTATTAAAAATTTTATTTTCCTAAAATGGAATTAAAATGAATTGCCTAGGATGATGGTTGCATTATAATGAAGTGTGGCATAGGTTATTTTAGGTTTGTAAACATGGAGTCCGATGATAGGGTAATTTTAATACATTAAATATTTGTAAGTATTTATATTATATTAAAGTGTCTATAGATTGGGTGATATTTAAAATAATGTTTTTTCTCCGAATTGTATTTACATTCTGCTCTATTAATATGTATTATATTGCCAAATAGTAATTTTTTTGTTTGTTTACTAATAAACAAATCAATGGCAGATATTATTTATCCTAGATTAAAACGCCTCATTGAAAAATGAGGCGTTTTTGAAAATAAGGCTCATGTATGATAACATGAATTAAAAAAACTAATTATTTAACTAATGTGACGATTGATTAATTTCATCCATTCTTCACTGGCTTGGATTTCTCCGCAAGGTTGAACACTGTCATCAGCATTGAAAAATTCCAAAGAGATATCTGGTTTTCCGGGATCCTTAGAGTGAAAGGTTAAGCACTGTTTTTCAATGATATTTACTCTGTCCCCATTCCTATTGATACTGGTATTGGATTTTACAACTTTACATGTTCGAATTTCAGAGAGGAGAATTGTCTTAACCAACTCTTTATCCGTATTTTTTTTAAAATAGAACAGTCTGCCCTGATCTTCATCTATTCCTATAGCGAAATAAGGATAAACATCAGATTTGTGAATTATACACTGATTTTGATTGGCGAGATCATTGATAGTGTCTAATAAAATTTGTCTTTTTTGTTTTTTGCTTCTGCTCATTATTGCAAAAGGCAGTATACATATAATAATAGCGATAGCGCCCACTAAGGCACTTCCCAATTCCATTTCCATAATAAAAGATTTTTTGGTTTGTAAAATAATATGACAACTATGCGTTTGTCATAGTGTATTAAATTGTAAATGAATGATTTAAAAAGCTAGGTATTTAAAATCACTTACCAAAAATAATGGAATGGAAAGATGATATCATTCTTGCGATACCTCGGTAATATATTTAAGGATGATAGAATATATTGCGAATAGGCATTTCTAATCCTTTTCTTATGAACCTGCCATTTTACCCATTGATGATGGTTAGGAAGATCATAATTGGAGGCTATGGGTTTATCCAGGCGGTAAGTGGAATTTTCTGGATTTGGATTTGGGCTAGAAATTTTATGAGTTGCAAAAGAAATATAATGTTCTAAATTACTGCCCTGATTCTGGTCGTAAAGGATAGGTATATGATTAACAGCATTTATGCCTATGCAGTAAATGGCAATTAAAAATGTTACGGTAATCGTTTTGACACTCTGAATCATTGAACGAATTTACTTCTTTGAAAGAATTATCCTTCTATTTTTTGAAAACTTTTATCTGTCTGAGTTTATTTTATAAATTGATGTCTTTATTTTTTATACCTTTTTAAAGTCTTGTGTTTAAAGGTGTTGTGAAGATATGTTGTTTTAAGGCGGTAAGTTGATGTCCTTATAAGTTTTTCCAAGGACAGATTTTGATTGGGTATTAAATTTATTGGAATGAATTATAGCATAATGTGTCTGGATAATCAATGATAGCGAATAAAATTTCCAAAAGTGCGTGATCTCCATACCGTCTTTCATACAGTCCCGCCAATAGTGGACAAGGTGTATAGTTTTTTTCTTAAATCGAAATAGAATTGATTGTTTGTGGACTAATCTTGAGGTTCAATATGATGTACCGTCACTTTTTTGCCTTCTACACTAAATCGCAAATTGCCAGTCTCTTCCAACATGTGAATGACATTGGATATGGTGACATCTCGAGAAATAAAACCAGATATATATTCCGAGCTCAAATTGCCATCGTAAGTTACATCAATATCATACCAACGAGACAATTGTTTCATAATGTCTTTGATATCGGTATTCCAAAAATGAAATAAGTTGTTTCTCCAAGCTATTACTTGTTCAACATCGACTTTGGTAACATCAGTATGACCATCTTTGGTCAATGAAAATTGCTGACCAGGTCTAATAACGGTTTCCAAGGTGTCGATTTTGACCTTTACTGAACCTTCTATTAGTGTGGTCTTAATACTGGTTTCGTCTTTGTAACTATTGACGTTGAATTGGGTGCCAAGAACTTCAATGGTTTGCTCCTGACAATGAACGAGAAAAGGGCGTTGTAGATCATTACTTACTTCAAAAAAACCTTCTCCTTCCAATTCCACTTCTCTAGAGTGATCTGAAAAAGATGTTGGAAATTGTATACTTGAGCCGGCATTTAAATAGACCTTGCTATTGTCCGGTAGTACGATTTGATATTTTCCACCCAAAGGGGTAGTTACTCTATGATATTGATAGGGAGTATTCATATTGAATAAGCCGTCTTCATTCTGATATACAATAAGACCTTCATCCTGTTTGATTACTTTGGCAGGGCCGTCACTAATTACTTGACCTCTACTCTGTTGACCCAATGCTACTATAGATCCATCGGCCAATGTCAGTGTGGCCTTATTGCCACCGGGATCGATATCGTTCGCTATAACGTAGACTTTGGAATCGGGTACTGATACTATATTGAAATACAACCAGGTCATTGCAAATAAAACAACAGAACTGGCTATAGCCAATTTCCAAAATTTTCCTTTTACAATATTATTATATCCTCTTCCTTTGTCAATACTGTTATTAATTCGCTTTAATAAATCATCCTTAGTCTGCTCTGTATCGGTTAAAATATCTTCTATATCGATAGTAGAATTTTTTTCTATGGCATTAAACCATTTATTGTAAATATATATCTCATGATCTGTTGCCTCTCCCCTGCTAATTTTTTTTGCTAAATCCCGATATTTATTTTTATTCATAATATTGCTTTAACTCTTGGAAGAGAATCTACTTCATCAATAGAGTAACATTATATACCAACTTGCCCCCAATGATTAAGAGCTGAATAAGATAATATTAACATCTTCTTTTGTTATAGTATAAATATTTATAAAAATAGGGAACCACTTTGATTCTATGGTTCCCTATTTTAATTTTTTTATTTAAAATCCATTATTTTGCTGGATAGAAGGGATAGATCGATCTATTTCCGACTGAGGAATAGGTCGTAAATAATGTTTTGCTTCCAATTGACCGATGCCCGCTGTCCAAGGATTGAAGGCAGTCGTTCTTTCAATAAATTTCTCTGTTCTTTTCAAATCATACCATCTGCAATATTCTCCCATTAATTCTCGTGCTCTTTCGTCCAATATCATGTCAATATCAAGATTTCCGTTGGCGCGATAACTCACTGTCTCCAAAGAGGATAAATTGGCTGGATCTACCGCTTTATGCGGGTCATTCCCTGCATTACTGCCCAAAGCTCGATCTACTACAGCGTTATAATAAACCTCAGCGTCACCCAGATTTCCATTACTAGCTCCTTTAAGGATGGCTTCTGCAGCTATTAAATAAGCTTCTGCCGATCGAAATAAGGCGTAATCGAAGGTCCCCATGGCATCGTCATAAGGTATGCCAGGCTGCCAAAATTTCCACATCAAGGGCATTCTATTTTGACCGTGGTAAGGTGTTAATGGATTAATGCCAATTTCGTCGACATTGAGAACGGCATAAGGCTTACTCCCTCCTACGTCCATACCTTTTTCGGCATCGGGAAAAGATCGATTCCATGGCGGGAAAAATAAAACGGTATCACCTTGATCAATATCAATTTTTACATCGGGTTGACTGGTGTTGGGAACAAAACCTTTAACGTCAGATAATGCAACCATGGCATCGAGAAAGTTGTGCTCATATCTTGAGTCCAATTGAGGATCAAACAGTCGATAGGTCGCTGGAGTGGTATAGTAATTCCCAATGGATCCATGTCGATTGTATTGATTCGTCCTTCCTGTAGCTCCGGGAATATCTTCTGCCGTGCCGCCAAAAATCGAGTGAAAATCATTACCTCCGTCGTTGGTCAATACATTGTCACTGTATTGTACAGCAAAGATAACTTCTGAATTTCTATCGTTTTGTTCGGGAAAGGTTTCTTCTAATGGATTTTCACTATGAAGGGGGAATAAAGTCTTGTAATCCGACACCATAGGATAGGCTGCAATTACCTTGTCGGCAAATTCTAAGGCCTTATCAAAGTCAGCTGGACTACCTCCTAAACTGTTGTTGAAGTTCCAACCTCTAGTGAGATAAACCCTGGACAATAAAAATTGAGCGGCTCCTTTCGTTGCCCTCCCATACTCTGTATTATCGGCAGTAGGCAATATACTTTCTGCTTCTGTAAGGTCATTTATGATCTGAGTATACACTTCAGCTGCAGGTACTCTGGTAACTTCTCTAGACCCTGTAACCGTTTCTTCTAAAGGCATAGGTATATCGCCAAATTGTTGTACCAAATAAAAATAGGCATATGCTCTTAAAAATTTGGCCTCTGCTACTCGAATTGCCTTTTTACCTTCATCCATTCCTTGGATATCAGATTGTCTCGTAATGGCGGTATTGGTTCTGCCAATTTGTCGATACAACAGTGTCCAGAGCGATGATAAGTTACCCATACTTGCATTGTATCTTACATCGTAAACATTGAGTACACCACCTTGACTGCCATCGGATATTTTATCCCAACCTGGAGAAGTAAAAACATCGGTTCCCATAAAAACCAAATCTCTATTTTTATGTATATCTCTGAGTAATTGATAGTTGGAGCGGATTAAATCTTCAAACCCCGCTTCATCTACATAATAACCATCTGTGGTTTGGATTGAAATAGATTCCTCCTTTAAAAAATCTTGACAACTAAAGCTGACCATAAAACTGATCAACACAACTATATATTTTAATTTATATTTTTTCATAATATATTATTTGAATTATTGGGATTAGAATGAAAGATTGACGCCAAATAATATGGTAGATGAAGAAACATCATCATTGTACAATCCCGTATTGTATTCAGGATCCATACCGTCAAAATTGTGAAACAAAAATGGATTGTCTATTTGTGCATAAGCTCTTAATTTTCCAATGCCCATTTTATTGAGAATGTTGCGCGGCAAGGAATATCCCAGTGTAATATCAGATACCCTTACAAAACTGGCATCCTGGTATTGAATAGCAGTCCGATAAGGATTAGATACTCCAGGTGCATAGTAATCATTGGTTGGGTTGTCAATGGTCCAGTAATTGAGGTTGAGTACGTTATATCTGCCCGCACCTATTTCTCCCATGGTACCAGACAACATGCTATTTCGGTATTGAGCTCCTTGACTGGTATATATTAAAAATGAAAAATCAAAGTTTCCGTAATTAAATTTATTGGTAATACCCATAGTCCATTTTTCTTGTTGACTTCCCAATATTACTCTGTCGTCAATACCGCTGCCAGAAGATATTTGCCCATCGTTGTTTTGATCCACGACTTTTACAGAACCCGGTTTTTGCCCGTATTTAGTAGCTTCCTCTATTTCGTCCAATTGCCAAATACCATCAAATTGATAATCGTAATTTACTCTCAATGGATGTCCTACAAATAACCCTGTACTGATATCGGCTTGAATCCCATCTCGTCCAATGGATACTACCTCATTTTTATTGGTGGCAAAATTGATATTGGTTCGCCAAGAAAAATTATTTCGTTCAATATTAAATGTACTTATGTTGAGTTCAATACCCTTATTGGATACCTCTCCAACATTAGTCGCCACAGAACTAAATCCGGTAGAAGTTGGGATTTGCTCTTGATAGATTAAATCGACGGTGTTTCTCTGGTAAAGTTCTATAGAGGTAGAGATTCTATTTCTAAAGAAACCAATATCTAAACCCAGATTAATTTCCTTACTTTTTTCCCATTTCAATGATTTATCGGCCAAATTACTCGGTGCAAATCCAAAAGCTGGATTACCTCCAAAATCGTAAGCCGTATTGGTCAAGCGCGATTGTGTACTATATGCTCCGACAGCACTGTTGCCTACTAATCCATAGCTCAATCTCAACTTCATATTGGAGATATTTTCCATATTTTTAATGAAATTTTCTTCACTTAGTCGCCAAGCTATTGCCGCTGATGGAAAAAAGTCCCATTTATTGCCTTCGCTGAGTTGCGATGCCCCATCCCATCTATTGGTCAATGTGACAATATATTTACCCTGGAAACCATAGATAATTCTACCCATATAAGACAATATAGATCGTTCTACTAAATTGGTGTTGAGATCATCAATAGTTGACGAAGTTCCCAAGGCATACCAAAGAGAATTATAAGGTAGATTATTTACAAAACTCGTTAGTGTTTCATTTCTAAAAAAATATGAACTCTGTAAACCCGTAAAAGACAAATCGTGATCACCTATGGTTTTTTTGTAATTGATGATGTTGTCTAGCGTGTAATTAGAGGAGTTCGTGGTATTGTAGTAAGCACGGGGATTATTTGTAGTCTTTTGTGATTTTGTAAAGGTTCCTCTGTATTGACCAAATCTTTCATTGAATACATTGGTTGACAAAGATGACCGAACACTTAATCCTTCTAAAAGGGTCAGCTCTACAAAAGCATTTCCATAAAAATTGCCTGTTCTGGTTTCATCTTGGAAATTGTTGGGATGAGCTTCTACCAAAGGATGAAGGACTTGTTTGTCGTTGATACCCATCCAGCTGGCATAGCCATTCCAATCCACGTCTTTGTTTTCATCGGGGTTTAAGATATCATCGTAATATACTACGCCGGTAGGACGTGCACGGTAAGCACTTCTAATGGCTTCATTAGATCCCAAGTTGAGATCTCCAACGATATAATTCGCCATAAATCCAACGCGAATGACTTTGTTGAGTTGGCTATTGATGCTACCTTTTATACTGAAACGTTCGTATTTGGTATCGAGTAAACTTCCTCCTTCATTGAGATATCCACCTGAAAAATAGTAATTAGAATTGTCATTTCCTCCAGCTACTGATAGGGAATGATTAGTCTGGAGACTAGGGTCTGTCACCAAATCGATCCAATCAGTAGTTTGACCGGATTCAACCAAGTCTATTTCAGTAGAAGTAAAAGACCTGGGGTTTCCTCCATTGGCAAGATTATCGGTAACACTGGCTTTGTAAAATTGCTGGGCATTCATCATCTCGGGAAGGTGATTTGGCATTTTTACCCCTACATATCCATTATAACTTACTTGAGGTTTACCAGTTGACCCCCTTTTAGTGGTTATAATAATTACGCCATTGGCACCTCGTGATCCGTAAATGGCTGTTGCTGAGGCATCTTTTAATACATCAATGGACTCAATGTCCGCTGGATTTAGGTCATTCATGTTTCCACCCATAACCCCATCGATTACGGTCAATGGTTCGTTGCTATAATTAATAGAATTGAGACCTCGAATATTTAAAGTATATCCCGCACCGGGCCGTCCACTGGCTTTGGAAACGGTAACACCGGCAACCTGGCCTTGTAATGCTTTTGCCGCTACCGTAGGGTTAGCTCGATCGATATCTTCTGATTTCATAGAGGAAACAGCGCCGGTAAGATCGCTTTTCTTTTGAACTCCATACCCTACTACTACTAATTCTTCCAATTCCTCAGCATTGAGTTCCATTTCAACATTTAAAAATGTATTGCCCCCTATTGCTACCTGCTTGCTGAGATAGCCAATATAGGAAAATAGTAAAGTGTCGGTAAGATCTGCTTCAATAGAAAACATTCCATCTATATCGGTAGTAGTACCTTTTGATGAATTTTTTACGATGACATTGACTCCAATCATGGTCTCTCCATTGGTATCCATGACCCTCCCTTCGATGTTGGCTAAGGGGTGTATATTATCAGCAATATAATATTCTGCAATGGGAATATCAGGTTTGCCAAATAACCTTTTCAATATCGAGGTGGATTTTTGCTTAACCACGATGGTATTTTCAATGATGGCATATTCCAATGGTTGATCCGTGAATACAGCATACAATGCCTCTTCTATGGAAGCTTTTTGCAATTGAACGGATACGGGTTTGGCATTGGATAAAATTTTGTGATTAAATAAAAAATTGAACCCAGTCTGATCTTTAATACTCATAAAGACTTCCTCAATATTTTTATTCTTTGCTTCCAACGATACCCATTGTGCGTCAGCTACGGTTGCACTTAGCTGAATACATAATAACAATGAAAATATTGAAGTCAATTTCATTATTCTAATTGTTTTGGTCGAAATCAATCCATCCCAAAATGGATGTATTTTTAATCGTATAATATACTTCATATTAACTTAATTTTTTTAATAAATTTTGATTCGTTTTTAAAAAGTAGTGATTCGTTTTTGAGAATTAATTAATTGTCACATATCATGTGGGGTGTGACGGCTTTTGCAAATTTGTTTTTTCCCTATTCATAATGTATTAATTGGTTAATAAAATTTTATTTGTATATGACCATTTAGGTTTTTAATCTTTTTTTTCCCCGTAAAGGTTTGCATAGAGATATCTCAATCCATTAAATTTGATCCTTTGAATGGGATATCAAGTTGTGGTTTTTATTGTGTGATTGTTCATTACTGGCAAATACAAATTTGATCTTTTCGTATTATTAGTAACATTGTAATGGGGTTATCCCCCAAAGCCTGTTGGAAATAATTTGTTTTTTACGGTGATTTCGAAGCAGAAATGGATTATAACTCTATCAGTATCTGATGATTGTGGCCTCGAATAATTAAATTAAAAAAATTAGCCAAAAAGCTAATTTTCCCAAATCAACCTTTAGTTTTTTCAGTGCAATCGTTATTTGATTTTCAACTGTTTTTTCAGAAATACCTAATTTTTTGGCAATCTCTTTATTGGATAATTGCTCAAATCGACTCATTCTGAAGATTTGTTGACAGCGAGAGGGAAGTTGGTTGGTGAAGTCTAAAATTACTGCTTTTAATTCGCGCACTTCTAACTCATCTTCCAAGTTAAAGACTTCATCTTGCTGTGTAATTGCAATGGATTCAATTGCGCGAATATGGATTTTATTATGGCGTATGGTATTGGCTATCTTGTATTTGACAGCGGCGTTGAGATAGGGTTTTAAGTTGGTAATGGTCCATTTTTTACGGTTTTCCCAAAACCAAATAAAAACTTCTTGGACCACATCTAAACTAAGATCTTTGTCATGAAGTACAGCATAAACCGAGCGAAATAAAGACTCCCAATATCTATAATATATAGTATTGAATGCAGCACGATTGCCTTGGGCAACATACTTAATTAGAATAGAGTCATCTTTCTTTTTAAAATCCTTATTCACATCGATTTCGAATATTCAAAATTTAATATAGTCATTTATATTTTGATTTAATCTAGTCTTGGGAAAAAATTGACTTCAAATCAATTCATCTTTTTATATCCTATGAATGTAAACGTAACATGTTGTAGGAGGATCTAGATATAAATATGACTGAGTAAATAAGACTGTTTACCCTGTGACAAAGCGATGTACTAGGCTACATAGCATAGATAGAAATTGTGAAAGAATAATAACAATCATTTGGGAAATAAACATCATCGCAACAGAATTTCAATATGGTAATAGAATTCGTCGGTCCCCAACTATTAGCCCTAAGATTAGAACAATTCACTATATGTCTCAATATCATATTATTTTAGGCTATACAGTCACATATTGAGATCAACAAAATCTAACTTTAAAGATCTTTGGATTTTACAAATCCTTGCAAAAAAAATTATACAATTATGTAAATATATCCTTCTATATTAGTATATTACCATAATGGTTAGGTCGAATTGAGACTGGGAGGTATATTTTTTATGGGCGGCGAAATACCATATTATTGTAGAGCTATAACCACAGCAGGAAACATTTTTTTAAGGATTTTTATTCACCAATATCATTAGAAATATGAAAATTGCTATCATAATTGTACGGACTTTATTAGGGGCTTTGTTTATTTTTTCAGCTATTTCCTATTTTTTTAATCTTATGCCTCAACCCGAATTAACAGGTAATGTGAAATTGTATCACGAGGGGCTAGAAGCTGCTGTATTTATCCTTCCCTTAGTCAAAATTATAGAATTGTGCTGTGGAATCGCATTTATTTCGGGAAGATACTTGGCCCTTTCGGCAGTCATCATTTTCCCTATTGTCATCAATATTGTTGGCTTTCATATTTTTCTAATGCCAGATGGTATTCCAATAGCCCTATTTGTTCTCTTAGCTACCCTGTTTTTGGCTTATGCACATCGCGAGAAATATGCAAGTTTATTTGTTTCGAAATAATATAATGTTTAATTACCTATAGCAATTATTATTATAATCACAATCCACTACCCTATTCATTAGGTTTGTCACTGGCTCTTGCCATTATTGCCATCAATTGAAATGTTTCTAGAATTTTTAAAATCAAATAATTTTTAGAGTCATATGATGAATAAGTGAATGATTTATCGTAATATTGCAATAAACAAATCAAAGATTTTATACCAACTTTTACAATAAGATCGGTTTAGTCCAAATTTATGCTTTGCAGAATAGTATGAATCTATTATGAAGGGGTCAATGAAAATGGTATTATTTAAAAATATTATTTACGTCAAATTTATTCTTATATTATTTTTACTCATAGAAAAACAACAAAATATGAAGCTTTCAGAAATTAAAACCCACCTAGAGCGATTGGATCAAATATCGTTTGTGTTGCCGGACGGATCATTAGTTCCTTCTCATTTTCATGTTACAGAAGTGGGCAAGGTTAATAAACATTTTATCGATTGTGGGGGTACGGTGAGAAATGAGGAAGTGGTTAATTTTCAACTTTGGGATTCTGTAGACTATGATCATCGCCTCCATCCCGAAAAACTGTTAGATATCATTGTGTTATCTGAAAGAGTATTGGAAATAGGCGACCACGAGATAGAAGTCGAGTATCAGGGTTCTACCATTGGCAAATATGGTTTAGATATCGAAAACGATGCATTTATCTTGACCAACAAAGCTACAGATTGTTTGGCGAAAGAAAAATGTGGGATCGAAGTATCAAAATCGGAAAATCAACTCAAAGTAGTGGCCACTGCTGCAAATACTTGTACACCAGGAGGAGGGTGTTGCTAATATGAAAATCGAGTTATTACAAGAAGAACATTATTCTGCTGTGGCAGAGATTTATGCTCAAGGTATTGCTACTGGTATAGCAACTTTTGAAACAGAATGTCCATCCTGGGAATCATGGAATAATGCTCACCTAGCCTTTGGTCGATTAGGGCTTTGGGAAGACAGACAATTGATGGGTTGGGCTGCATTGTCCCCTGTATCCGATCGATGTGTATATAATGGAGTGGCTGAAGTAAGTGTATATGTCGGAACACAGTTTAGAGGAAAAGGTATTGGAAAAATATTGCTTCAAGAACTGATCGCAAACAGTGAAATGCATAATATCTGGACATTACAATCGGCAATTATGCAACCCAATACAGCCAGTATTCAATTGCACTTAAAATGTGGATTTAGAGAGATTGGTTATCGAGAACGTGTGGGACATTTAAATGGGAAGTGGTTCGATAATGTACTTATGGAGCGCAGAAGTAGTGTTGTAGGAATATAGATGTTTTAATCATTCTGAAAATAAAAAGATCTGTACATAATTGTATTTTTTACTGGTAATAATTGTGCACAGATCATTTTCTTTTCAATTCTTTCATTTTTTAATATTTGAAAAGTTGAAAATATCATTCCAAATTTGTCTTGTTTCATCCTTTGTTAATTTTTAAATTATCAAAGATTTTATAATTATATTGTTATATTATAAAGTCTTGTATCATGGATGAAAATACAAATTCTCTTAACTGGTTTGAGATTCCAGTCAATAATATTTCGAGAGCAAAATCATTCTACCAGAAGATTTTTGGCATCGTTATGGACGATATGGATATGAATGAAACAAGGTTAGCATTTTTTCCTTGGTCGCCTGGATCTGGCAAAGCCAATGGGACTTTAGTTCAGCACCGAGATTATAAACCCAGTAAGGAAGGATGTCTAATCTATTTAAATGCCAATCCAGCCTTAAATATTATCCTCGACAAAGTGGAAAAAGCAGGTGGTAAAGTTATAATGTCCAAAACCAGTATTGGAGATCACGGTTATATTGCATATTTTTTGGATACAGAAGGCAACAAAATTGGATTGCATTCCAATGGGTAGAAGGCTCAGATAATATTTCACAATACTTAGGCCCATCAATATTTCAAGGTATTTTTTTATTAAATAAAGATTTTATCAATAATTAGGGGTTGGATTAAATTATTACCTGTCTGATTATCGTACTTTCCCGTAATGATATTCAACTTTTTTAAGTATATATTTTGGATAACAGGTGTCCAAAATGAATTCAAGACATAGAAATGGCTATTCAAAACCAATAATTTAGGCTTTAAAAATGGGTCAAAAGAAAAACGAACCTATGTTTATTAAAATAAGGTGTTATACGAATTACATTTATAATTTATAAGCTCACCCACCCACGACACGGGGGTCCATCCACCCGAAACACAGTGGTTTCCGTTCCCTCACCGCTATTTTATTATTACTTCAATTATAGTTGATACTTGTCAATCTTAAAGCACTGTGGTATGACGAGATTCCATAAAGTGTAAACAGAGTTGATTTTGCGATATCATATTTTTATTATGAAACAAATTTGGATTTAATCGTATATATTTTCATATGAAGATATATTGGGCAAAAATCATGACAAATCCGATTAAGGTGTTTTAATGATTACCCTACATAATTCATTCTATCGCTATTATTCTATTCATTAACACTGTTAAGATTAATATTTTTAACACAGCAATATTTTTAATATACCCATTATCTCTATTATTTGCCTACGTCCTTTCAGGACTTATTTTTGGAAGATCTATTCTCCATAGGATTGCACCCTATGCTATTAGACTACGCCCCCTCAGGGCTTTTTTTACTTTTTTGGGCGCTTCTGATTATGAATTGAAAAGTAGATGTTTTACAATCTTGGATCTTTAACGTCTATTTAGATGCAAACAATTTATAGCTTTATCAATTTAATAATTATAATAATGTTATACAATCTCTAAGCCGCAAATAATATAATCTAGATTCTCTATATTTTTGCAATACAAAAGAGCTGGATAAAAAATGGGAAAAAGTTATTTTATAAAAAACATGGTTTGTAATCGTTGCCTAGCCATCGTAGCCAATGAATTTGATCGTGCTGGTTTTCAAATCGAAAAAATTGAGCTCGGTAGAGTTAAAGTTATCCAAGACTTGCCCAAATCTTTTGAAGCCTTGGAACAGCGTCTGATTCAACATGGATTCGAAGTAATTAATGATGAAAATCAACAAACTTTAGAACAAATAAAGATCGAATTGCTCAAGAAAGTAGAAGGACAACAAGATGATAACATATCTGAAACCTTATCTAAAACTTTTCAAAAATCTTATTCTGTCCTCAGTAAGATGTTTAGTAAATCAGAAGGTAAAACCATAGAAAAATATTTAATTGAATTGCGCATTGAGAAGGCTAAAGAAATGATTCAATTGGGTGAACTCAATTTCTCCGAAATAGCCTATGCCCTCAATTACAATAGCAGTAGCCATCTTTCTAGTCAATTTAAATCCATCACCGGTTTGTCGATGAGTGATTATAAAAATCAACAACAATGGGATAGAAAAACGCTTGACCAAATTGTATAAATTATATTCATAATTTTAAAAGCCTTCGATATATTTTGAATTTATCTTTGACTTAATTCTAGTTCAAAGAAAGGAAATGAAAAGAAAATATAAGTTAGGTGGAATTACGTGTAATGGATGTGTTCAAAAAATATCATCTACCCTAGAAGCTTTGCCCGGAATTGTACAGATTGAAATCGATATAGAGGAGGCGGAAGCGTGGATTGAAATGGACGTAGAAGTTTCGGTAAACGAATTGCAAGAAGCATTGACCGTGGCTGGAACGGCCTATACCATAACCGAACCATCGGTTCAGAAAGATATTGATGATTCTGCTATGAAGACCTATAATATCCATGGCATGAGTTGTATGGGATGTGTCCAAAAAGTGGAGGGAATACTACAGGAAATCGATGGAGTGAGAGAGGCCGTCGTAGATTTGGAAAAAGGGACAGCCAGGATAGTCATGGATGATGATATTTCTTTAAACAGCCTTCAAGAAGCATTGACCGTGGCTGGAACGGCCTATACCATAACCGAACCATCGATTCAAAAAGAAATTGATGAATCTGCTATGAATAATTATAATATCCACGGCATGAGTTGTATGGGATGTGTCCAAAAAGTGGAGGAAATACTTCACAAAGTAGATGGAGTGAGAGAGGCCGTCGTAGATTTGGAAAAAGGGACAGCTACATTAGTCTCGGATGATGATATTTCTTTAAACAGCCTTCAAGAAGCATTGACCGTGGCTGGAACAGCCTATACCATAACCGAACCATCAATTCAAAAAGAAATTGATGATTCTGTTAAAAAGACCTATCGAATCCACGGCATGAGTTGTATGGGATGTGTCAAACACGTGGAAGAAATACTTCGAAAAGTAGGAGGAATAAAAAAGGCGGTTGTAGATTTAGAAGAAGGGTCAGCCACCTTAGTCATGGATGGTGATATTTCTTTGGACCAACTTCAAGAAGTATTCAATGCCGATGATGGTCAATACAGCATCCATCCACTTTCGACACCGAAAGAAGTAAAAAAGAAAAAACAAAATAATCATCCTTCTCACAAAGGCATATATTATTGTCCCATGCACTGTGAAGGTGACAAAACTTATGATTCTCCTGGGGATTGTCCAGTTTGCGGTATGGATTTGGTAGAAGATGTTTCCTCCTCTAGTAGTACGGATCAATACACTTGTCCTATGCACCCTGAAGTCATTTCAGACCAACCGGGGGAATGCCCCATCTGTGGAATGGATTTAGTGCCGCTTACTAGAAAAGTAAAAGACAGTACGGAATCTAAACTCATTAAAAAGTTTTGGATCGCATTGGGATTTACCCTACCTATTTTTTTGATCGCGATGTCTGAAATGATATCGGATAATCCACTATATAGAATAATGCATCCTATATATTGGAATTACATACAGTTATTATTATCTCTCCCAGTAGTTTTTTATGCAACCTGGATGTTTTTCCAAAGAGCTTGGAAGTCCATCCTCACCATGAATCTCAATATGTTTACTTTAATTGGTATTGGTGCAGGGATTGCATGGATATTTAGTGTATTTGCTTTGATATTTCCCAACTCGTTTCCCGATGTTTTTAAAACTCATCAAGGCAATGTTCACGTTTATTTTGAAGCAGCTACTGTGATATTGACCTTAGTATTATTGGGACAAGTATTAGAGGCAAGAGCTCATAATCGCACCAGTTCAGCCATTCAATCTCTTGTAGAATTGATGCCTTCATCAGCTACGGTAATAAGAAACAATATAGAAATGGTTATCCAGATTAATGAAATCCAAATCGGTGATTTAATCAGGGTAAAGCCTGGTGAGAAAATACCAGTGGATGGTAAAATCGTTGAAGGATCATCCTATATTGATGAGTCTATGATTACTGGAGAACCCATTCCCGTAGACAAAGATGTGGACGATAGCGTAACTACAGGGACATTAAATGGGAATCAAAGTTTTGTTATGCGCGCTGAAAAGATTGGCTCTGAAACCTTGTTGGCCAAAATTATTGAAATGGTCAAGGATGCGAGTCGGTCAAAAGCCCCTATTCAAAAAATAGCAGATAAGGTTGCTGGATATTTTGTGCCTATTGTCATCCTAGTATCGGTAATTACCTTTGCGATATGGGTAATATACGGTCCTAGTCCAGCTTATGTTTACGGTCTAGTAAATGCTATTGCTGTATTGATCATTGCCTGTCCCTGTGCCTTGGGTTTGGCTACACCGATGTCCATTATGGTAGGTATGGGAAAAGGCGCCAGCTCAGGGGTGTTAATTAAAAATGCCGCAGCACTTGAAGAAATGAATAAGGTAAATACTTTAATTGTAGACAAGACCGGCACCCTGACTGAAGGGAAACCCAAGGTGGAGTTAGTGGAAGCAGTAGATGGATTTATAGAATCAGAGGTTATTCAATCTATGGTATCTCTAAATCAATACAGTGAACACCCTTTGGCTAGGGCTATGGTGGAATACGGAAAAGAAAAAAGTCAAATTTTTAAGTCGGTAGAAGGATTCAAATCCATTACGGGGAAAGGGGTACAAGCCACCATAGACGGTAAATTTGCAGTACTTGGAAATGAAAAGATATTGGCAGATCACGGCATTCCACTGTCTGAAAAAATTATCAGTCAAGTCAAGCATTATCAATCTCAAGGTAAAACCGTTTCGTACTTAGGTATGGATGGTAAATTAATGGGATATGTTTCTATCTACGACCCTATCAAGGAAAGTAGTGCCCAAGCCATAGCCGAACTCAAAGCACAGGGTATTGAAATAGTTATGTTGACAGGAGACCAAAGAAATACTGCTCAGGCAGTAGCTGAAGAACTAAATATCGATCGCTATATTGCCGAATGCCTACCCGAGGATAAATTAAATGAAATTAAATCCTTACAAAAAAAAGGTAAGATTGTGGCCATGGTCGGTGATGGAATCAATGATGCTCCAGCTTTGGCTCAGGCCAATATAGGCATCGCTATGGGGACAGGTTCTGACGTAGCTATAGAGAATGCCGGTATTACCTTGGTTCAAGGAAATCTACGCGGAGTTGCTAAAGCCATAAACCTCAGTCATAAAACGGTTAGAAATATTAAAGAAAATCTATTTCTTGCCTTTGTGTACAATACCGTTGGGATTCCGATAGCTGCAGGTGTTCTCTATCCAGTTTTCGGTTTGCTTTTATCGCCCATGATCGCTGCTTTGGCCATGAGTTTAAGTTCTGTATCCGTCATCAGTAATGCATTGCGATTGAGAAAGATAAAGATTTAATTGAATCAATATCGGGATAACGAAATTGTTTTATTATCATTTCGAAAAACCTATTTGTATGTTTCTTAACCCATAAATTTATTTTAAATATTGACTCTACAAACTTAAAGTGAAATATTTCAGTACTTCATTAAAAATATCTAACTTTGTATATAATGAAAAATCATTTAATCCATAGAATTATTTCCCTCGGGATGGCATTATTGCTGTTGTGCACTACAACGGGAATGGCTGTGGATTTGCATTATTGTCAGAATAAAATACAGGATGTTAAATTCTTTGGTGAAGCCCAATCCTGTATGCCAGATATGGCCGCTGCCAATAAAGAAATGAATACCAGTTTTTGTGAAGCAGATGTAGATAATCCCTTATCCATTGGTAAAGAGCCCTGTTGTCGCGATCATTCTGTGGTGATCGATGGTATGGATACTGAAATATCCATCAGTCAAACAGTTCATTTTGAAAATATAAACTTTCAATTTCTCTTAAGCTTTATTTATTCCTTTGTAGACCAAGGAATTGACATAGCTAATGTAAATTTTCTTCATCACTATACCCCACCCTTACCTGACATTGACTATCAAGTCTCCTTTCAGGTCTTTCTAATCTGATATCATCATTTTTCTCTTTTTTTAGTATGGAGCTAATGCTTTGCATTTGGCTTGTACACAGATAATTATATCTTAAAATTGAAAAAATGATCAATGATAAATTCAATCGTTAAGTTTTTTATAAACAACAAATTAGTTGCTTGGCTCCTTTTATCCTTATTTATTGGAATGGGCTTGGTTAATGCACCCTTTGACTGGGGAATAAAATTTTTACCTAGAGATTCGGTAGCTGTAGATGCCATTCCCGATTTAGGGGAAAACCAACAAATAGTATATACCTCTTGGATGGGGCGATCGCCTCAAGATGTTGAAGATCAAGTGTCCTACCCTCTGACTACGGCCCTATTAGGACTGCCTGGAGTAAAAAGTATCCGAAGTAATTCAATGTTTGGATTTTCTACCATCTATATTATATTCGAAGAAGGTGTTGATTTTTATTGGAGTAGAAGTAGAATTCTCGAAAAAATAAATGCTCTGCCAAGTAATTTATTACCGAGTGATGTACAGCCCAGTTTGGGACCTGATGCAACGGCATTAGGTCAAATCTTTTGGTACACCCTTGAAGGTAGAGATTCAATCGGACAACCTACTGGAGGTTGGGATTTACAAGAATTGCGGTCCATTCAAGATTACTATGTCCGCTATGGTCTGACCGCTGTTTCTGGTGTAGCTGAAGTCTCTTCCATAGGAGGGTTTGTACAAGAATATCAAGTAGATGTTATTCCAGATAAGATGAGTGTTTACGGTGTGACCTTAGATCAGGTCATGAAGGCTATACGGGAGAGCAATTTGGATATAGGGGCTCAAACTATGGAAATAAATTTAGCTGAATACTATGTGAGAGGATTGGGATATGTAAAATCGATTGCAGACCTCGAATCCGCTGTTGTAAAACTTAAAGATCACGTACCGATTAGGATAAAGGATGTGGCTGTGGTCCAAATGGGGCCAAAGACCAGGCGGGGAATATTGGACAAGTCTGGAGCAGAAGCCGTGGGTGGGGTTGTCGTCGCCAGATATGGCTCCAATCCGATGGAGGTAATCAATAATTTGAAATTAAAAATTGAAGAAATATCTTCAGGTCTTCCCACTAAAGTGTTGGCAGATGGTCGCAAGTCTCAGGTAAGTCTCGTACCCTATTATGATCGATCTACTTTAATAAATGAAACATTGGGGACATTGGAAGAGGCACTGAGTTTGGAGATCCTTATCACCATCATTGTCGTCTTATTGATGTTGCTCAATATCAAGTCCTCATTATTGGTTGCATCTTCCCTACCTGTCGCCGTATTAATGTGTTTTATAGCCATGAAATATTTTGGTGTAGATGCCAATATAGTGGCATTGTCCGGAATAGCCATTGCCGTGGGAACCATGGTAGATATGGGTATAGTACTAACGGAAAGTATACACAACCACATCGAGCAATCAAAGCCGGGAAAATCCCTATCCAAGGTCGTATATGAGGCCAGTACTGAAGTAGCTTCAGCAATAATAACCGCTGTAGCCACCACTATTATTAGTTTTTTACCGGTTTTTACTATGGTGGCAACAGAAGGAAAACTCTTTCGACCACTGGCCTTTACAAAGACCTTTGCACTTATAGCCTCTATTGTAGTAACCATAACCATTTTGCCCCCATTAGCGGTTCAGTTATTTGGTTTGAAAACTAAATCAAGGTGGATTTCATATTTGCTTTCTATCCTTTTGATCTTTGGGTCTATTCTTCTATACTTTTATAGTTATGGCAGTATTGCCATCTTGGGTTTGATTGTTGGAATAATAGCTCTTGTTTCAAATATTTTAAATCGATATGGTAATCCGATTCAAGTAAAGGTATTTCATATTGTAAAAAATGTTTTCTATGCATTAGCCGTTTCATGGGTGCTTTCCGATATCTGGATGCCATTGGGTGTAGATAAATCAACCTTGGCCAACTTTTTATTTGTCGTCACTATCGTCGGCAGTCTAATTTTAACCTTTTATTTAGTCATTTATTACTATGAAAATATCTTGAGATTTCTTCTTAAGATCAAATACCTCTTTTTGGTTTTTGTGGGGTTTTTAATTTACCTCGGTGTAAATATTGCCAGCCAAACCAGTCAAGAATTTATGCCAGCGTTGGATGAGGGTTCATTTTTGTTGATGCCATCTGCGATGCCTCATGCCGGTATGGAAGCCAATCGAGAATATTTGCAAATCCTAGATATGGCTGTAACGGCTATTCCGGAGGTTGAAACAGTGGTTGGTAAAGCTGGGCGGGTGGAGAGTGCTCTGGATCCAGCCCCTATGTCCATGTATGAAAATATCATATTGTACAAATCGGAATATATAACCGATGAAAAAGGACATCGCCTCAAATTCAAAGTAGATCATGAAGGTTCTTTTATTTTATTAGATGGAAGTTCATTGAGCCATGAAAAGGCATTAGAACTTGGAATCGGTAAGGAAGATTTAGTAGAAGATTCCAATGGACGCTATTTTAGACAATGGCGATCTCATATTGTGAATCCAGATGACATTTGGAATGAAATCATTACCGCAACTCAGTTGCCGGGCCTAACCTCCGCTCCCAAACTTCAGCCCATAGAAACAAGGTTGGTTATGTTGCAGACTGGAATGAGGTCCCCTATAGGCATCAAGGTCAAAGGAAGTGATTTGACTGAAATTGAAGATTTCGGTATTGAATTGGAGAAACACCTTAAGAATGTAGAGGGGGTGAAAAGTGCTTCTGTTTTTGCGGAACGCATCGTGGGCAAACCCTATTTATTGTTTGATATCGATAGAGAGAAAATTGCTCGATATGGACTTTCAGTGCAGAATATTCAAAAACAGATTCAGGCTACCATGGGTGGTGAAGTTCTCTCTACTACGGTAGAGGGACGAGAGCGGTATGGGATTAGAGTTAGATATCCCCGTGAATTGCGCAATGAACCAGATCAATTGCTGAAAATATTGATTGGTAGTCCAGCCGGACATACCATTCCTTTAGGAGATTTGGTGGACATCAGATACGAACAAGGACCGCAATCTATTAAAAGTGAAGATGGTTTTTTACTGGGCTATGTTTTGTTTGACCGTCAATCTAATTACTCTGAAACCGACGTAGTTGAAAATGCTAAAAAACATTTAGAGGAAGTTATACAATCAGGGGGCTTAGTCCTTCCCCCAGGAATTAATTACCAGTTTGCAGGAAATTATGAACAACAATTAAGAGCCAATCATCGCCTAAAAATTGTTATTCCCATTGCCTTGATCCTAGTGTTTTTAATACTCTATTTTCAATTTAGATCAGCAGCCATCTCTCTCATGGTGTTTTCTGGAATTTTTGTAGCCTTTTCGGGGGGATTTATCATGATCTGGCTTTACGGTCAACCATGGTTTTTGGATTTCAATTTTATGGGCAGTGATCTTCGAAACTTATTTCAAGTACATACCATCAATCTAAGTGTTGCGGTTTGGGTAGGATTTCTTGCATTGTTTGGAATAGCTACTGATGATGGCGTATTGGTGGCCACCTTCTTAAAACAGAGTTTTCAAAAACACGAACCAAAGACTATAGCAGAGATTAGAGATGCTACGGTACAAGGAGGATTGCGTAGGGTTAAGCCAGCTATGATGACTACTGCAACTACGGTATTGGCATTACTACCAGTACTTAGCTCAACCGGACGAGGAGCCGATATTATGATTCCCATGGCCATCCCGTCTTTTGGCGGTATGACTTTACAGGTAATTACCATGTTCACCGTTCCTATATTATTTGCGACTTGGAAAGAATTGCAGCTGCGCTTCAGTAAAATTAAAGAATCTCGAGTAAGCTCTATAGGCGATAATATATAAAAACGGATTTTAATTCATCGATTTTCATATCGAAAAAATTAGATAATATGAAAGATATAATAAAGTGTTTAATGGGGTTTATGATCTGGTTATTAGGATTTAATGCCATAGCAAATGCTCAGAATCTAAATCAATTGATAGATTCAGCGATAGAATATAACCCCTATCTCAAAATGTTAAATTCGAATTACCATGCCGCAGTTTTAGAGACAGATTTGATACAACCATTGCCAGATCCCAGTCTTTCAACAGGATTGCCCATATTGCGACCTGAAACGAGGTTAGGTGCCCAAGTAGTCACCATAGGGGCAAAACAGATGATACCTTGGTTCGGCACCTATAAAGCTAAAGAAGATTTGGCCATTGCCAAATCCAAGCCCAAAGCTGAAGCCATGGCGTCCTATCAATTACAACTTGTGTATGAACTGAAAATGGCCTATTATCAAATACTTTTTATTCAACAGGAAGAAAATATTTTGCGCAAGCATCTGCCTATTTTTGACGCCTTGGATCAAGTGGTACTTGCCAAGATATCCAATAGTACTGCCAGTGCAGTAGATGCTATAAAAATTCAATTAAAAGTCAATAGTTTAAGGTTGAAAATAGCCTCTTTAGAAGAGGAAAAAAAGATTCATTTTGCCAAAATCAAAGAATTGACTGGTAAAGATTCTTATCCTAATGATTACATCGCCGATAGTCTGACCCATTCCGCTGTTTTGCCTTATGATTTAAGAAATATTGAATCTGATATCAATCAGCATCATCCCAATATCAAAATATTTAATCAACAAATCGATATATCAAATGCAGAATTGGAAATCAACAGAATAGCAAGTAAGCCAAAGATAGAAGTTGGCTTGGATTACACTCTAATCCAGTCTAGAACTGATGCCGATCCCGCGTTCAATGGAAGAGATATATTAATACCTAAAGTCATGGTTAGTCTTCCATTAAATAAGAAAAAATATCGCACTAAAGAAGAAATTGAAAAGCAAGTTCAAAATGGCTTAGATTTTAATAGACAAGGCTTGGTCAACGCATATATGGCCAAGATTCAAATGTATAAGGTGGCATATGATCAGGCACTATTAAATCTCGAAACTTATGTTCAACAGATCAAATGGCTAGAGCAATCCTATGATATTTTATTGACTGATTACAGTGTTTATGGAAAAAGATTTGATGAACTTATGGAACTGCGTAATGAAATTATAGACTATGAAGTCAAAATCAATGATAGTATTAAAAACACCTATTGGGCGGTATTGGGAATAGAGCAATATGCCGGATATCAATAATTATTCTGTGTTAAGATGAAATATAAAATCAAATAAAATGAAAAATAGAAATATAATTAACAAATCCCTTCTCCTTTTGGGAGGTATCCTTCTTGGTGGGATGATTACTTATTGGATATTGCCTGTGATATCTCAAAAGCAACATGTAGATGGTCATATTCACGGAAATATGGGGGAAGATCTAGATAATGAAACCATTTATACTTGTAGCATGCATCCTCAGATTCGTCAAAGCGAGCCAGGTCAATGTCCTATTTGTGGGATGGATTTGATACCCTTGGAACAGAACTCCTCTGACGGCGCCGAAGGATATGGGCTTAAAATGACTCCTGAATCCGTACAAATGGCCAATATTCAGACGGCAATAATAGGTTCGAGTAAGGGGGAAATAGCAGATTCCATTGAAGTATATGGACAAATCGTCAACGATGAAACGAAGTCTTCTAGAATAGTCAGTCATTTATCGGGTAGAATTGATAAATTATATGTCAATTATATTGGGGATAAAGTAAATAAGGGTCAGAGAATTGCTTCGATTTATTCGCCGACATTGATGAGTATCCATCGAGAAATATTAGAGGCTAAAAAGTTGGAAGATATTAGTCCGGGCTTATTAGAGGCTGCCAAAAATAAATTAAAAGTGATGAATATTTCACAAGCCGTTATAGATCAATTATTAACGACCACAGAGATTCAGTCCTATTATGATTTGATGAGTGAACACAGCGGTATCGTAAGCCAAAAAATAATGGCTGAAGGAGATTATGTTTCCCCTGGATCTGTATTATTGGAAGTGAATGATTTGACAAAAGTATGGGCACATTTTGATGTGTATGAATCCGATCTAGCAAAATTTAAAGTAGGGAGTACTATAGAATTTAAAATTTCGAGTCAGCCCAAGGCAGTTTATAAAGCTAGAATATCCTTTATCGATCCTACCATCAATCCACAAACTCGGATTGTCACTGTTAGAGCCGAAATCAATAATTCGGGATTAAATCTAAAACCCGGTATGTTCTTAAGGGGGAAGGTAAAGCAATATCATAAATCGAGTGGATTGATCGTGCCCACTTCAGCTGTCATGTGGACGGGTAAACGTTCTGTGGTTTATATAAAAGATCAAACCAGTGTCAGTCCTTCATTCGAATACAGAGAAGTAGAATTGGGTAGTAAAACATCAAAAGGCTACGACATCGTAGGTGGTTTGGCTCCAGGTGAAGAAGTAGTGGTCAATGGCAGTTTTGTAATAGATGCTGCTGCACAATTGGCCAATAAGTCTAGTATGATGAATAAAAATATAAGTATAAAGGGCCAGGAAGTAATTCATTCTATACCAGATTATACAGATGAAACTACAGAAGAACATAAAGCAGTATTAAAAAATATGGTTGAGAATTATTTAATAATAAAGGATGGATTAGTGAAAGATGATGTAAATGCAAGTAGATCAGGAGTACAATTACTGATAAAAACAGTGGAAAATATATCTTTGCCCAAGAT
Source organism: Membranihabitans marinus (assembly GCF_021729155.1). Taxonomy (GTDB): domain Bacteria; phylum Bacteroidota; class Bacteroidia; order Chitinophagales; family Saprospiraceae; genus Membranihabitans; species Membranihabitans marinus. Next base: position 28,393 of record NZ_JAJQYA010000042.1, read on the forward strand.
AAATAATGAGGTTTTACTTCATTGGAATAAATCGATAAATGACATCGAAATAAGCTTACAAAAAATGTCGACATCAGATGATTTATCAGAAATCAGAACGCTGTTTGAAGGTTTATCCAGTTCCCTTATTTACAGTCTAAAGGTGTTTGGTATATCTGAGGGTAAATATTTAATACAACACTGCCCGATGGTCAATAATAATATGGGCGGAGATTGGTTAAGTATAGATACGGCCATAAGAAATCCATATTACGGAAATGATATGCTCACCTGTGGAGAAAACATAGAGGAGATCGATAAAAATTACCGATCGAAACATATAAATAATCAAATTTTAAATCAACAACATATTCACTAATCAAAAAATAAAAAAGATGAAACAGTTAAAATCAATCGCCATTGCAGTACTATTTATGACAACTCCATTGTTGTTTAATGCTTGTGCCGACTCTAGTAAAAAAACAGAATCAACTGAAGAATCAGCCGAACAAGGAAAAGAATTTACCTCTGCATATGTATGTCCTATGCATTGTGAAGGTAGTGGTAGTGAAGAGCCTGGCAAATGTCCGAGCTGTGGAATGGCTTATGTAGAAAAACACGATCACAACGGTCACGCCCACTAAACGAAAAGAAGAGAGAATATCGATTATTGAAATAAAGGTGGATATTTTATACCCATTGTGTTTATATAAATGAATGCGAATATTCAATGATCTTATTTAACTCAGAGAATTCAAAGATCAAAGCGAAGATCGTTCATGTACAATGATCTTCGCTTTTGTGTAGAGGTAAAAGTATTCTTAAAATAGGGCTTGATTTATTGGGACAACCAAAAAAAACCTATCATTGTCATTAAAATAACTAGCATGAAATATTTGACGAATAATATTGGCCGATTGAGGCTTATAGGATTTTTAGAAGGCAGTTCACTACTGATTTTACTTTTTATTGCAATGCCGTTAAAATACGTTTGGGATCGACCATTGATGGTGGAATACGTAGGTATGGCACATGGTCTGTTATTTATTGCTTTTGTAGTATTATGTTTGGTGGTGGCTATGGAGTATAAGTGGTCGTTTTTCAAAAAAACACTTTGGGTTTTGGTTTCCTCATTTATTCCATTTGGTACTTTTTATATTGACCATAAGATCTTGAAGTCAGAGGTTGTAAATAATTGAAATATAGTGCTTTAATTCGTATTTAATATTAAACTTTAATATATATGGTTGTTGTTAATTTTGTAAAAAAGGAGGTTTTATAGTTTTTTATAAAATTTGTTATCCATAATAGTATTGTGATTTTTTAGAATCATATTTAATAAAGGAGATGAAAAATTTAGTTGTCATTACTGGAGCAGGGATGAGTGCTGAGAGTGGGCTTAAAACATTTCGAGGCAGCGATGGTCTTTGGGAAGGATATGATGTTATGTCGGTAGCATCTATTGACGGATTTAGGTCCAATCCTTCTTTGGTTTATGAATTTTACAATGCTCGACGAAGACAGTTAAAAACGGTGAAACCCAATCCATGTCATCGATTTTTATCTGAATTACAACAGGAATACAAGGTCAATATAATTACTCAAAATGTTGATGATTTACACGAACGCGGGGGCAGTAAAGATATTTTACATTTACACGGTGAATTGCTAAAAGTGCGGACACTAAATCATCCCAGTATAATATATGAATGGTCCGATGATTTAAATGCTGAAGATCTGAGTCCAGATGGTCATAGACTTCGTCCACATATAGTATGGTTTGGAGAAGAAGTACCTTTAATTCAAAGGGCTGGAGATATATGTAGTCAAGCTGATATTTGTATGATAATTGGTACCTCTTTACAGGTTTATCCAGCCGCTGGTCTAATCGATTATTTACCTTCTAATACCCCTATTATATACGTGGATCCGATGCCCAGTGCCAATCATTCTCTTTTAAACCAACACTCATTTTTAACCACAATTGAAGATACCGCAGTAAATGCTATTCCTCGTATTCGAAATATATTAAGAAAGCTTAAAACTTAACAAGGTTTCTCTGAATTTTAAGTCGGATTACCAGAATAGAATCCATATTATTTGGTTAATTTGCACCCTCTTATACCAAAGGCATTTGGTATTAATCAATTATAAATTAAAATCGAAATAAAATGTCGGATCAGTTTGATGTGCTTTACAATGTCAGAGTTAGTTTGTTGAAAATTGTCGATGGTTTAACCCTAGATCAAATCAATAAAATCCCCCCGGGATTTAATAACAATATAGCTTGGAATTTTGCACATTTGGTGGTGACTCAGCAGCTGTTGTGTTATAAGTTATCGGGAAATCAATGTCTCGTCGATGAAGATTTAATCAATCAGTATAGGAAAGGGAGTAAACCAAGTACTGATCAGCCAATGACAATGGAATCCTGGGAACAATGGAAGGAATGGTTTTTAGCCCATGTAGAAGTACTGAAAAAGGATTATGATTCGGGCCAATTCAAAGCTTATAATACATATACTACTAGTGCGGGAGTGACATTAGACAGTATTGAAAAAGCCGTCGAATTCAACAATTTTCATGAAGGCATTCACACTGGCTATATACAAGCCTTAAAGAGATGTATATAATTGAATTTATAATCAACGATATTATTGCGATTTATTTGAATGGATAAGGAGTAATTATATTTGAGAGATAAGGCTAAATCTTCGGTTTTGACCTAGTTTAACATTAAATATTCTCACAATATTAACCGTTAATTATAAAATTCAGTTATCATCATAGAGATAACCACCAAAAACATATAAAATGAAAAACATATTTGAAGAATCTGTAACTAAAGAAGTCATTGAGCGTATTAATCAATTGACGAATGACAGTCAACCGATTTGGGGAAAAATGAATGTCGGACAAATGTTGGCTCACTGTAATGTAATGTACGAGATGGTTTATGATAATATCCATCCTAAGGCCAAAGGGTTTAAAAAACTTTTACTAAAATTATTCGTAAAACCAATGGTAGTCGGACCTGCACCATATAAGCGAAATTTAAGAACAGCTCCAGCTTTTTTAATCACTGATGAAAGAGATTTTGAAACCGAAAAAAACAGACTCATCAAATATTTGGAAGATACTCAAGCTTTAGGCGGCAGATATTTTCATATGAAGGAGTCCAACTCCTTCGGTTTTCTTACCGAAAATGAATGGAATGTAATGTTTTATAAACATATCGATCATCATTTACAGCAATTTGGTGTTTGATCGAATTATCGATAGAGAGGTAGTAAAATAAAAGCGGGTTTAAATCATAAGCTCGCTTTTTTTACTTTATGCCCAATGAATGCATAATTGACGGTTATCTTTTAATTTTTTTTCGATAGGGACATGACTAAAAGACAATTTACAGCATCTAGTTGTTCTTAAAATCTATATTACTCAGGCATTAAAAATTTATTGTAGTTATATATAATGATGGAAGTCAGTATTCAATAATAAATTTAACTTTGTATTTTTTTTAGAAAATATGATATATAAAACATGAGTTTAGAACAAGATCTTAAGACGAGAAGTCAAGGAAAATGTGAATTGTGTACGGCTTCTGAAGAATTGTATATTTATTCGGTACCCCCTGCTGAGGATGAAGATATTGATAATACTGTATATGTATGCGGGACTTGTAAGGAGCAAATTGAAGATGAAACTAAGGTGGATGCCAATCATTGGAGGTGTTTGAATGATACCATGTGGAGTACTGTACCGGCGGTTCAGGTATTGGCTTGGAGAATGTTGCAACAACTGAGAGGTGAAGGTTGGCCTTTGGATCTATTGGATATGTTGTATTTGGATGAAGAAACTTTGAATTGGGCTCAAGCTTTGGGAGGAGCTGAAGATGGAGAAGAGATCAAACATGTCGATAGCAATGGTGTGGTATTGGAAGCTGGTGATACCGTGACATTGATCAAAGATTTGGCCGTTAAGGGTTCTAGTTTAGTAGCCAAACGAGGGACTGCAGTACGTAGAATTTCATTGGTACACGACAATGCGGAACATATTGAAGGAAAAGTTGATGGTCAAACCATTGTAATTTTAACAAAGTTTGTCAAGAAATCAAAGTAGCTAGCTGTTACCTTTATTGTATATGGGAAATAATGGATGGAGACTTAGGATGAATCTTCCTTAATTTATTTGCAATAATGTTGCAAAACATTAGAAAATCAAATATATTTGCAACCATATTGCAGTCAGCATCGTTTGTTGTTTAGAAATATAAAATATATACATGCTAAAAAGGAAATCTGATATTATTGGCATATTAATTACTGGTTTATGTGCTGTGCATTGCGCGGCCACACCGGTTTTGTTTACGGTATTGCCCGTTATTGGATCGGCTTCTGTTGATGGTCATGGACACAGTCATGATACTTGGTGGTGGCGAGGATTAGATTTTGTTTTTTTATTGGTAGGATTTTTTGCTATTCGCTATTCTACTCGACATAAGACCAATAGACTTATGATTATCTTGTTTTGGTCTGCTTGGGTTTTATTGGCTATAGGTCTGGTTCTTCAGAGGATGCACCATCCGATCGGTAGCTTTTTGATGTATGGTTCTTCTGCCCTATTAATCCTTACCCATTTATTTAATTATTTGATTGCTTCATCCAAGAATTGGAAACCACAACAGGTGAAAGGGCATTTCGAGTAATTCAAACATAATCCATGGAATAATTGCCTCTTTAATTTGTGATAAATAGTTTATAATTATTTTGTTATGTGTAATGGTTTTAGACTATGCCATGCATGAATTATTCCTCAATTATTTTTCTATAAATTCTACGGATTGACTAATGGTATTTCCCCATTCGTCCACCAGTGTAAGCACTTGTTTTCCTGGACGTCTTATTATTTCCATTTTATGTTCATCCCTTGTTTGTCCTAAATAATCGTGATCTATATACCAATAGATCGTCGTGTTAGGTATTCTATGAACTACTTCAAAAATGGACGGACTCAAAGAACCATCTAGGGTTTTAGGGATAAATATTTTACTGTTGATTTTGGGATAAACCAATTCCATATTACGGTCCATACTATGCATACAATCTTCATGAAATCTGGGAATGGATTTATAATTTGGGTGTTTGGCTTTGTAATAATATTCCTCAATTCTAGGTAGAATAAAGTAATTGACTTTCTCCATTGCTGCTATTGGATAACAATGGCTATTGACTCGATATTGTAAGGTAGAATCAAGAAATATTTGTTGATGAAATGGACATTGATCCAATTGATTGGATGGATAGGATATCTCTGATTTATGGGTATGAGAACAATACGGTCCGGCTCGATATCCACTTTCACTACATACATCAATAGAAATGTACCCAGAATGGGGTTTCGAAAACCAAGTCGTTGCAGGTAACATTGACCAAACATTAAACATAATTGGAGCGGCAACTTGTATGCCTGTTAATCCTGGGCGGCCTTCACCATCTGCATTTCCAGCCCACACTCCTACCACATATTCAGGGGTTAATCCAATGGCCCAAGCATCTCGTTGACCAAAGCTAGTGCCGGTTTTCCAAGCAATTTTTTTAGAGGAATCAAAAATATTCCATGCTCCTTCAGCATCTGGACGCTCTAAGCCGGTCAGGATTTCCATCAATTGGTAAATCGAAAAAGCGGAATAAGATGGCAATTCATATTCCTCTACATTCGGTTGTGCATTTATATAAGTTGGTTTATTGATCTTTTGGCCGTTTAATTTTCTAGCCATCATAGCATAAGCTTGACATAATTCCCATAAACTGGATTCTGCACCACCCAATATCAAGGATAGTCCGTAATGATCTGGGCCCTTATCTATGGAAGTTAGTTCTAACTCCTCTAATTTATTGCAAAAAATAGGGGTTCCATATTCTTGAAGCAATCTCACAGCTGGTATATTCAATGATCTGGTCAATGCATCTTGTGCTGTGACTGCACCGTCAAATTTCCTATTGAAATTCTGTGGAACATATCCAGATATCCTAGTCGGAATATCGGCAACCAAGGTTTCAGGAAGTATTTTACCTCGATCAAGTAGAGCTCCATATAAAAAAGGTTTAAGCGTACTTCCCGTACTTCTCAAAGATTGGATAATATCTACATTTCTTCCACTGTCAGGGTGTTTACAATTGGTATTGCCCACATAACTAATGACGGTATTGTTTTTAATGTCAAGGACCAATACAGCGGCGTTGTGTACATGGTTTTGAGACAATTGCTGGTGGTATCCATCCAGTAATTGGTTGATATTACTTTGTAAAGTTCTGTTTATTGTAGATGTTATTTGTTGACCAGCAGTTCCATTTTTCATGGCATATTGTAGTAAATGTGGGGTGAATTGCGGTAGCGGAAATGGTTTTTGTGGCAGTTCTTCGGCTAAAGCTAATTCGTAGGTTACCCTATCCATTTCACCATTTTGATAGAGCTTATTTAATAGTCGATTCCTTTTCTGCAGCAGGGCAGTTTGGTTCTTACCGGGAAATATCAATGATGGTGCATTGGGCAGGACAGCAAGGCTGGCCGCCTCTGCCCATGAAAGGTACCGTGGTTCACGACCAAAATATCGCCAAGACGCTGCAGATATACCTACGACATTGCCCCCAAATGGTGCATGAGAAGCATATAATTTTAGTATCTCAGTCTTCGTGTACTGAAATTCCAATTTAATAGCTAAGACAATTTCTATTAATTTTTCTACATAAGTTCTCGGCTTATTTTCACGAGATAATCTAACCAGTTGCATAGTGATGGTACTGGCACCACGTTTAATTGAAGATTCTTTTAAATTGGTAACTATTGCTTTTATAAAAGAAATAGGATTGACACCAGGATGGTAAAAAAAATACTCATCTTCAAAATATCGAAGCGCAGTTATATATTGACTTGGTAAACTGTCAATTTCTGGGAACCTCCACTGACCGTCAGAAGCAATTTTTGCGGCTAACAATCTGCCATCAACATCGGTGATCACTGTGGCATGAGGTTGATTAAAAAGAGGACGTTTAATCGATATCCACACAAGGATAACCAGGAATAATACTCCTGCTATCACTAGTCTTTTACTGCTGTATTTCCCCCTATTCAAATTGTATAGAATTTATTCAAAAACCTTATTCCCCAGCTACTACATTTACCCAAGTTCCAGGCACGACTGCTGAAATAGAATGGTCATACATAGCAGAACAAGAAGTTGCAGGCAAATAATAATGTCCCGTGAAACTGGCATTGACCATGATTTCAAATGTCTTGGTTTCATTGTTATTTAGATTGAAATAGGTATATACGCGATTATCTCTGAAATCTATATAGTCATACAATTTTGAGGTCAGGGTATTCACAGACCCATCAAATCTGGTGTTTCGTATTTCCCAACCAGAAGGAAATATTTGAGTGAGGGCCAGATTCTCATATTTCCCCCTTAAACCTGGATTTTTAACCGTCACAGACACCATTATATCTTGACCTTGAATCGTAGATTGTGGATTGATGGGCTGTCCATCGAGTGTATAATAGTCGGTACTTAGAATTAAGTCGTTTTGAATATTTTTCTCCTCTCCTACTACAGGGATACCAGACAATTTTAGATTGGTAAAAATCTTAACAGATCCTGTATTATTTATTTTTATGTGACCGTTGCTGTTGTTGTGAATAGGTAATTCAATAATATTTACAGCTACATCGCTGCTGTATTTTTGAACTTCTCCGTTTATTTCCACACTGTATTCTACAATGGAGTTTTCTTGTTTACCCAGGTATTGACCAATGGCCAGTAAAGCGTAGGCTGTACTCTGTGTGCTATACCAAGTCGAAGACCCCAGTTGAAGAGCAATGCGATCAAAAATATTTTTTGCTTTGACCTCTTCATTTAATAAATGTAAGACCTCCAAAATCATGGCTTCATCTCTGATGGTGCTACCATAAGTCAAATTTTGATTTGGGGTGTTACTTACTGTAGTTGTTAGAGATTGAATCATGGACAAAGCGATCTCTTTCTTGCCAATCAAAGCATATGCTCCAGCCAATCGCCAAGATGCACTAATGGAAAGATTCGGAATAGCTTTCAATCTATTCATGGCACCTAACTGAGCTGAACCCGCTTTGGCCAATACAAATAACCTATAGGCTTGAATCAATTCGCCTTGACTTTTGGCATTCACATATTGGCTCGGTACCCAATTGTTGGCCTCCTGACTTTGATAGTTAATATAGGATTTTAAAAACTGAGGGGGAATAGAATAACCTTTCTCTTGGGCAGATAGCAAGAAATGGCCAGCAAAACTATTGGCCCAACTGGAGATATTGTCATAGTTTCCAGGCCAATAAGATAAGTCCCCATTTTGCCTTTGAAATTGCTGTAATTTTTTAATTCCAGCATTGATATTTCTTTGAATTTCATCTTTTTGTTTCCCCGTCAGGGTCAATAATTGATCTAGATACAATTGAGGGAAAAGACCTGAGGTTACTTGTTCTAAGCAACCATGGGGATACTGGATTAAATACTCTATACGTTTGTCTAATTCGATGGTAGGAATCTTCGATATCTCAATACTGGCCTCATTACTACCTGACATACCAATGGCGGTATAGGATGATTGCCAATTACTTCCCGGTGAAACCACATCCATATTGTTTTCATAAATTCTCGGATTGGATGCCCGAATAGCAATATCAATTTCATCCGTTGCCGAATATTTTCGATCGCTAACCGTTACTTTGACTTTACCGGCTCCAATAGTTTCATTTACCAATAGATCAAAATTAACCAACTGATCACCGGTTTGGCTGAATTCAATGGTCTTACTGGGACTAGTCAAAATTTGTAATGCGTCGTTTACTTCTACAGAAACATTGACTCGTTTGACATTTTTATCCATGGCAAAAACGGTAACTGGCAGTGAAAGTTTCTCTGTCGGGCCCAATTCTCTGGGCAGACTGGCCAAGACCATTAGCGGTTTTTTGACCGCACAAGTTTTTTCAGCAGATCCGTAGCTCCCCTCATTTCCTGCAACTACCATTACGCGAACTGAACCAACGTAATTGGGCATAACAAATGAATGGCTATTGGATTTGCGAGACTTTAGTGTGAAGGGACCCAAAAATTTGACTACCGGTTTAAAACGATTGACCTTAGTGTTGTCGTTATTCCTCAAATATTCATCTCCTCCCAATGCCAAAAGTCCTGCCATCTCTCCGGAATATGCACCTATAACATATTTATACATGTCCCATGTTCGCACCCCTAAAGCTTGTTTTGCAAAAAATACATCCCATGGATTCGGGGTTTTAAACCGGGTTAAATCTAACAATCCCTCGTCAACTACAGCTAATGTATAGGTCATAGGTCTACCATTTTCTTCCTTCACTTTAATAGTGACTTTACTTTCTGGCTGTAATTCATCCTCCATAATAATTTGAGGATTTAAATGAGATTCGGGATTTTCTACTCTAATGGCCTGTATGCCATATAATCTAATGGGAAGGTCATTACTGGTTCTTGCATGTGGCTGAATAAGGGATACATTGAGGTAGGCGTTAGGGGCCATATCTGCCGTGGCTATAATTTTTACTTTGTCAGAATTAGGTCCAGCTTCCACCCAAAATTGATCTAAGATAGACGATCCATTTTCGATACTGATTAATGCCCGACCTTCATTAAAGATAGGGAGTTGAATTTCGATTTCTTCCCCTACTTGGTAAATATCTTTATCTGTCTTAAAGGTCAACATTTCCGAGCCTTCAGAATTATCGCGTTGACCATCTGTCCAATAATTTTGATAAGTAACATAGAATACCGCACTGGTGGTATGACCAGAAACAGGATCGGTAATGCGAATTAGTTTACGTCCATAACTTGGTTTATCAAAGGTCAGTGAATAGAAAACTGTACCGTTTTGCGTATTGATAACATCAGTAGAAATTAGGTTTTCAGAAGTGTTGCTGACGTAGCGGTTGAGGTCATCTTCTTGGCTAGATTCCCACCACCAACGCCATCTGACATCGAAGATCTCCACTTTTAGTCCATTTCGATTTATCTTTTTGCCATTTTCGTCTACGGTTACAATTGGTATTTCAATAGGTTGATCAGAATATAAAGCTCCATTCCATCCCTTGCCCTCTGGAATCTTCACTCCGACATAGGAAGAATAAGGTGAATAATCTACTTCGTAATTATCTATACTAAAGTCACCACTTTTCTCAAATACTCTGGTTTTATAATTGGCTTTTAATTTACCGGGCACTTTGGTTTTGATATCAATGCCATGGTTAAATGACAATTTTCCACTGTTATCTAAGTTTCCTTCAAAAATAATTTTTTGCTGCTGGTCAAAGGATTGTGTGATATCGTCAAATGAATAATCGGTAAAGTTATCGAATTGGGTTTTGCCACTTTGCAGTCTCAATTCCACATCGGTTTTCAATCCTTTGGCAATGGCTCCATGAAGCCAAGTTACGGCAAGGTTTATCTTCTCATTTGAATTTCGTACTATAATATCATTTTTTGTTTCCAATAATATCTTAAGACGATTAGGTTTAACTGTTTCTATTTTAAGGGTTTTCGCAAATGATTGTCCTCCGACCTTGACTTGAATCATCCAATTTCCTGTTGGATCATCGTCAGTAGTTTGGGTTTTAAAGGTGTAGAAACCATTAATTCCTTGATTTTGAACTGATCGTGTATAGAGTTGATGAGAGGGATTGTATAATTCAAAAATAACAGGTTGATTTTCTGGCAACGCTTTGTGTTGATCTTCTAAAACGAAGGTGAGGAAAAGGGAGTCTCCTGGTCTCCATACCCCCCTTTCTCCATAGATATAACCTTTTACCCCGGATTGAGAATCATTTCCTCCCACATCAAACATAGATACAGATAGTGCCGAACCATCGTCAAGACGGAGATAGCCTTTTTGATTGTCCTTACTTGCAACCAAAAGAAACGGTTTACTAGAAAGATTAAAACTAATGTTGCCATTGTTGTCGGTTTGACCTTTGTCCAGTAGAACTGATTGATAATTATAGACTTCAACCTTTACATCGCTCTCTGGTTTAGTGGACAAAATATTATTGACAGAGATATTAAAGGAATTGTTATCCAGTCCTTTGGCTATTATACCGAGATCAGAAGCAAGGATGTTTTGTCTAATCATACGTGAATCCATCATATAGTAAGTCGGATGACATGGATTATCCCGTTCTTGCCATCTATAATTCTCATAATTGAAATTGTTGTAATAATTCCAATATGAATCTTGAGGACCTTCCATATTTGACTTGGTTTCCCTAGAATATTTTTCCATATCAATGGCTTCGTGACAAGGGTACAATGATTGGCTAGGGTCAAAACTCAAATGAATCCTATATAGTGCACCAGGTTCGACTTTCATGATGGATGAAAGATCGATAGAAAATGCATTCCATTTGCCATAATCTATGTTTTTGTCGCTCAACAACTCAATGTCGTCTTCGTAGACAACTCGTCCCACTCTACTGAGTTGGTCTTCTCCATCCAATTCATTAATCTGTAAAAATTGATCGACTTGTTCTTCTAGTATTTTGAATACACTGAGATGAACTGCCTTTAAATTAATGGCTTTAAAAGGATAGACCAATCCTTTGGATGAAGGAAGGATAACTCCTTGATTGACTATGGCCAATGCGGGAAGTTCTGCTGAAAAATGAACTGTTCGCTGTATTTTTTCACCTAATTGTTTATTGGTGTTGGAGGCAACTGAGGGCTCAATGATAATGACATCTTCACCAGAAAGTACGTTGTTGGGGTAAACTAATAGTCGGTTGCCTTCCTTACTCAATCTACATTCAGTTCCAGATTTTAAATACACCAATCCCTTAAAATCGATTCTATCTGAGAGTTTATCAGAAAAATACAATTCAATGTATTGACTGGGTTGTTGATATACATTGGTCTGGACTAATTCGAAACTATTAATACTCGGCACTTTTATTTCTTCTTTTCCAGATTGGTCGGCCCCAATATTATTTCCATCCCAAGTCAACTCAATTAATGATGAGGTATTAGATCGAATCACACTATCGATTACAAATTCATGTCGATTCTTTCCAGCTTCATGATTCCATCGAATAGGTAGATTTCTACCCTTTTGTTCTGCATTTATGATGGTTTCAATTTCACTGTTGATGGCATTATCTGAAGTTGTTAATTCCCCAATGACCCTTTGAGATTTGGGATTCGAAAAATTATAGGCTTCCATTCCTTTTACCTTCACTTGTATGGCTTGAGGCAGTATTTGTATATGCAATGAAAAAGGCTGTACCGATGATTCATCGAGTATTTTATCGAGATCTAAATGAAGGTCATATTTCTCACCAGATGTAAATTCATTTTTTGGAATAAACGTTAGAGTTTGTTCATCTTCCCATAATAAATCACCCTCTATATTGGGTTGAATACGAAAATGAGATTTATCTATTCCTCTGTTTATAAGGTCTTCACCTACTTTGTGTACCAATTTGATTATGACTTTGTCATTTTTACTAATTAAACCAGAGGTAAAACCAGCGATGTAGGATGGGTCAAATGATGTTTTACTTTGACTACTATCCCCTCGATTGGAATTGCATTGTATGTGAAGGAGGGCAATTAGAAAACATATTGCAAAGGGTAATTTTAAGAGGAACTTGCTCATAGGATGTCGTTTAGCATCATTTAATGAAAAGTAAATTAAGCAATTGTTGATATATCACCATTAGTAAGACGATTAAATATAGAAAATATAATCTATATAATTCTCAGTAAAATAAGGGTAAAATATCCGCAATCTTTATAATACAAAATTAGCATTCTATTCTATATCTATTCTGTATTAAAAGGGATTATTTATAAATCGAAAAGAAAACACCTATATCATTTTACAAAATAATAGAACAAAATAATCGCAACACATTTATATTCTATTATACAAATTATATAAAACATTATTATTATTTTTACTAAATAACTTCGAGTAATAACCTTTTAATGTGTAGTCGAAAAGAATTGCTTCTTGTACTAAATGCATTTAATATAACAATCAAGCTTGCTATCCCCAAAGCAGATACAATAAAATAAATGAGGCCCATTTTCAATTTTACTATTTAAAATAAATAGTAAGTTAATGGATCTAAGGAATACTGATTAATTACCAATATATTATCAATGGATGATCTATTTATTAACAAAGAATAACAACTATGAAGTTAAATATTACAAGAAAATCAATAATGAGTTTTTTTAGACCCTATCTAATCTCTATCAATGATAAGAAATATCATCGACTCCTTAGAAATAAAGAATTGAATATTACTATTGATAAACCGGTGAATCAGATGAGCTTTAAGTTGGATTGGGGTGGTAAAATGTATTTTGACCTAAAACCCTACCGAGATCGCAAAAACTTAAAGCTGAGAATTGAAGAGAATCCAATTAACTTAATTGGAGTACTATTAATGATTGCTATATTTATTGCAAATGAGATTACCAATATTGATCTTTTAAATATAATACAACTGATTGTAGTTACAGCCTTATTTTACCTAAATTTTTACAAGGTCAAATATTTGTATCGTATTGTGGTGATTAAATAATGAATAGAGCTACATCGGCAATAGTGTTTTGAGAATTTTTGATGATGACTGAGCGAAGTTGCCTAAAAGGCAACCAAATGCCGTAAATCGGCATTTGGCGAAGGAACCGAGGCCTCTGTGCCGAGGCGTGACTGCCCCGTAAATCGATGGGTTTTAAACCACAGTGCTCCGGCGTGACTTCCCTTGGATATAGTATAAAATTCAACACTAATAGTTAAGCTACAAATGTTAACTTTATAATTATGAAAAAGGAAAGAAGAA
>NZ_JAJQYA010000043.1 GCF_021729155.1 Membranihabitans marinus
TAGTATTTCCTTTTCGTTTTTCTTCTCTTTTTTCATAGTTTGCTAAGATAAGTAGACACACTTAATTGAACAGTCTCCAAAGGTCGATTTACGATTTTTGATTGCATTAAGTAGGAATTTTCCTTATTCCCTCACACGTATTAAACTAAGTCCGTTTAGGGCTTTATATTTCTTATTCTGAGTGCTTCTGGTTATTTAGGCAAGGATTATTTTACCTCAATGATAATCCTTCGGTAGCTGGTTAATTGATGAGGGCCACTATCAGTTACCTCACAAATTAAATGAATAGTCTTACCTGATGAATCTGAAGGGGTTTTGAAGCGAATTTTAGGAGAAGAATCATCTTGAATGGGTATTTCTTGATTATAAGTGCCTGCTTCTGGAAGGATCCACCATTTAAAGTGTATCTCATCTTCATCGATATCATAAGATTTTGACCCGTCGATAGTGATGGTTTTTCCTTTTTTGGTCTTGAGGTAAATTATTTCTTGGCTTTCATTACCATCGATAATGACTATTGGATTACGGTTTCCCTTTCCTTCAGCTGCCCAATCCATTCGAGCCGCAAAATTGTTGAAGGTGGCGGGGTAGAAATAGTTCACATACTTTCGGCATATATCATGGCTTCGTCCACGGTGATTGGTATATGCGTAGGTTTCTTTATCTGGACCTTCATCCCATTCGAAATATCCACCCCAGCCCGTCTGATTTGGCAATATTGGGTCATTGAGTCCATTCGGTAATAGATGCAGAAAGGCTGGCGTATCTCCTTCTACACCGTATTTGTATTTGGGGTAAACCCTTCCGAGATGGCCATGTCCTTGTATATGTTCTGCATATAAGTCCCAATTCTTTTTTCCAGTCCCGTTTTGATATTTCCATGCACATTCATCCCAAATAAATAATAGATCTTTTTCAAATTCTCGACGCATCCATTGATGAGCGCTAATATCGAAAGGAGTCCCTTTTTCATAGGATCGATCTTGATCAGTGATGGCGTAAGTGGGTATTTTTTTAAGAAATGTTTTTAATTCTTTTTCACTCCTCTCTTGTTGTACTTCCCAGATGGCTTGCGCCAAGGTATTGCCTCCGCCCCAAATAGTAATCCATAGCGGGCGTTCGTCTTTTTCATCGGCAAGCTTGATAATTAAATCACTTCCCGGAGAGCTGTTGTTTGATCCAATAAATTTCATCCCCCTTTTTTTACTACCAAACATGGTGCGTTCTCTTAAATAATTAGGACTGGGCCAATAGCCAATAGATTGGTGATTTTCATCTTTTAAAAAGTCTTCTTGGTTACATCGTTTGAGGAGGTTGGGTAAATCTTTTTCATAGGCGTCGATGGCATCATGTATTAAATCAAAGAAGTCATCACGAGTTTCTTCTAGACTCCAACCTGTAGTGTAAATGATGCCTTCAATTTCGAATAAATCGGCATGTACCAATAACCTTACCAGTGATTCGCTATCATCAGTTTCCCAGGTTGATACATCGGTGAGAATCACTAATCTGGGTTTTAATGAACTGGTTTTACTAGTTTCTTTTTTAATGGTTTGAGCCGTAAGTAGATAAGGTATTAGGCAAATTATTCCAAAAATAACTGTGATTTTCATGTGGGCAATTTTTATTTTGAAATTGATGTATCAAGTGGATTTGGGTTTACTGAATTTTTATTAGGTTTTAAACTTATATGGTTTTCTTATTTGCTGTTGATTCGGCTTGCGGAAATAAATTCATTGGGTATAATAGGATTGGATAAGCCAGATTTTTAATGATTTAGAAATACCTAGAAATTCATCTTTGATATTAACCAAATGAGTCATGGACTTATCGTTATATAAATGGATCTATTCTTTTGAACTTTTTATATAGACATAGGGTCTAGCCACGATATTATCGTTAAATAATTATGTCAAATTTTACGTGTTAAAGTTACACAAAATAATTATTATTCTATTGCTTAAATATTGAATATTTAAAATTTTATATTGCGCAACATGGAAAACAAAAAATAGGTCATGCGTAGCATAGTAAAAATATATAATATTTTCACTTGAAGAAATAAATCTTTAGTAATTGTATGATTGGTGGAAAAATTAACTATATTTAATTCCATGGAACATAGAGGTTTAGTGCACAGTCCTGTTGGTGTAATTGAGCTGAAAGCCAGTGACCATGGTTTGCGGAGTTTAATTATTCGCCCCAAGGCCGGTATTGATCCTCTTATGGATTCCAATATTGATGAAGGTTGTGATAAGGCATTAGATCATGTTGTCGAACAATTACAGGCCTATTTTGAAGGAAACTTACATCGCTTTTCCATCTCAATTGATTGGGTGGGGTGGTCTCCCTTCTATATTGGAGTGTGGCGTTTATTACAGACCATACCATTTGGTAAATTTCGCAGCTATCAACAAATAGCAGATTTTTTAGACCAGCCCAAGAGTGCACGTGCCATTGGCAATGCAAATAGTAAAAATCCTATTCCCATCATTATCCCTTGTCATCGGGTCATTGGCAGTAATGGTAAGTTAACGGGCTATATCTATGGCAAAGATATTAAGCGTCAATTGTTGTATCATGAAAATCGCAGTCATTTCTGTGAACAAGGTCAATTGTTTGTATAAAAAAAAGGTCCGACTCATCGAGTCGAACCTTTGAAATCCTTGAGATCTTATACCAAATGAATTTGGTATTATAGTTATTGGACGATTTCTCCTTGTCCTTCACCATCTACCCATCTCCAAGATTGTTGTCTGATTTCCTGTCCGGGGTAACCTAGGTTTTGATTGATATGTCCCAATGTGTTGGCATTGATGGCACTAGCAGGAACTGGCCACAATACCAAGTGTGGAGCAGCTCGATAATTGTAGTGAGGCGCGCGAACTTCTTTCTGATAGAATACGTTTTTCTCCATTACTCTATCGTACCAAAAATTGCTTTGCGTCATGTTGTCCAAGCTATAGGTTTTGCCGTTGTAGGCGGTTTTGCCAGTTTGGGCATATATAAAGGCAATTCTTGTCAATTCTGTTTTTCGAGGTTCTTCGTAAAATAATTCACGAGCTCTTTCATTTAACAATACATCCATATTGAACTCACTGGCAGCAATAGGTGCAGCACCAGCTCTTGTGCGTACAGCATTTAAGTCTTGAGCGGCACTAGCTAAGTCACCTTTCCAGTAGTAAGCCTCAGCGCGAAGTAAGTATGTTTCAGCTAGACGATACAAGTACCAATCTCCTCTACCGCCATCTGGAGTTAAATCAGTTGGGTCAGCAACAAATAGTTTGTATCGAGGCCAGCCATACCAAGATCGGATAGTGTCTGTACACAATATACCACCATTGTCATCATAGAGTTGTAATGGCTTATTGTAATATGGATCATTACTTTCTTTAAGTGCAGGGTGATTATAGACCAAGTCTTCCATGTTTAACCAATTGCCTGGGGCATGTCTCAAATCATTGTCGTCTGTCCATATGTCGGTATGGTGGTAAGGAGTCTGTCGACATCTTCCAATTCCCCGCCCAATGGCTGATACAAGGTCAATCTCCACACCAGATGAGCCCAAAGGTACATCTCTCATACCAGCTTGACCGCTTGGGGTTTTAATTTTACCAGTACCACCCCAGAAAGGTGTGGTTTGACGCATAATAGAGATCCGGCTGTTGCCATCTTCTTCGAAACCTTCTCTGGCTACCATGACATAAATGCGCTCTGTATTTTCTGAAAGGGATTTATTTTCAGCTTGGTGCAAATCCCAGATAACGTTTTTGCTAGGATCGTCTTTATCGATACCGAATCTTTCTGTCATGAGTGCATGGTGGCCGTCGTTGATAATGGCCGATGAGGAAGCGATGGCATCGTCAAACTCACCCAAGGCCAGGTTGACTTTTGTAAGTACATGGTTGACTGCTGCCTTGGTCACGTCACCTACAACTTCGGTTTCCCATTCTGGTTTAACCCATTGAGCCGCGAATTCCAAGTCTTTTTTACATTTTCTCAAGATGCTTTCTCGAGTCACGGAATAGAAATCGAGTCGAGGCGAAGTGATTTCTTCCAAAATTAAAGGCACATCTCCGAATTGGTGAACCAACCGGTAATAGGTACGTGCTACGTGGAAATATGCCTTGCCCAATACGTGGTTTCGTTCGGCTTCACTACTGTATTCGGCGTCATCGATACGCGAGATTACTGCACTGGCATATCTAATTCTTCTGTAACCTTCTTTCCAAAACCAACCAATTCTATTGCAATCCGCACTGTTGAGGCAAGCATCGGGCAATATTTGGGCAGGTAAGTCCATGGCAGGCCCTGTTTTGTCTGTGGTTCCTTCTACGGCAACATCGGAGAAAATATTTTCGGTAATCATAGGATTGCCATCGCCATAGTATTCGTGGCGAACATTTCTCAAACAAGCAACCAGGGCTGCATCGAAACCAGCAGCGTCAATAAATGCGTTTTCTGGAGCAAAGAAGGATAGAGGTTTAGGCTCTAAAAATTCTTTCTTACAGCTCACCAGAGTGACCAAAAAGGTCAAGGCGATTAAGCTATATTTATATATATTTTTCATTGTTTTAGATTTTACTTTTGGAAATTCTATAATGTCAAGTTCAATTTAAAGTTGTAAGATGATGGAGCATAGCCTTGTACTTCAGGGTCCATCCATGACCATGAAGGTGCCCATACGGTTGGGTTTTGCATGACAAAAGACAATCTGGCTTGCTCAATATTCACTAGGTCTAGCCATTTGCTAGGTACAGAGTAAGACAGGGATACATTGTCTAATCGAATAAATGAATTGTTCTCATAGACGGTGAATCCAGTTTCATAACTTTCTACCCGTGCCCATTTGTTGCTTGGATTTTCCGGCGTCCAATAAGGGGCATTGTAAGAAGAACCTCTATCATAGAATACGTCGTTGTTTTTAAGATGGTTGTTGGCGGAGTAATAACCGAGATAGGAATAAAATTTCATGGAGAAATCCCAGTTTTTATAGGTGATGTCGTTTCTCAATGATAGCCTTAATTGTGGTTTTTTATATCCTTGGAATGTTTTGTCGGCATTGGTGTATACTCCATCGTTGTTGACATCTTCCAATTTGAAATCTCCGGGAGCTCTTGAGTATTTAGTGGCTTCTTCGCGTTCGTCTTCTTGCCAGATTCCCAATACGTTGTAATCCCATATTTGATCTAATGCATGTCCAATAAACCAGCCATTGGATTCATCATCTATTTCACGTTGACCAATTACATTTCCTGCATCATCTAGCACATCTTCTGTGTCTCCGTATAGATGTACGACTTCATTTCGATTAAAGGCCATAGAAAATCCGTTGGTCCAAGAGAAGTCTTTGTTGCTGATGTTTACGGTATTAAGGGTAAATTCAAAACCTCTATTGTCTACTTGTCCTAGATTGGAAAATACTAGGTCGTATCCTACTACATCTGGCAAACTTCTTTCAATCAACAAATCTTTGGTCTGCATATAATATGCCTCAATATTACCATTAATCCTTCCGTTGAATAGGGAGTAATCTATACCTAAATTATAGGCCCCTGTTTTTTCCCATTTAAGGTCGGAGTTGGCTAGTCTATTCGAGTACAATTGAGATACATAGACCGGCTGTCCATTGATGATTTGTACATAGTTTCCTGAACTAAGATCTGATAGGGCGGAATATCTTCCTATCGAGCGGTTTCCGTTGGTGCCGTAAGACAGTCTCAGTTTCAAAAGATCTATAGCATTGACATTGAAGAATGACTCTTCACTAATTAGCCAGCCCAAAGCTATAGAGCCAAAATTGGCGTGAGGATTTTTTTGCCCAAAGGCTGAATAACCGTCTCTTCTAAAGGATCCAGTAACCATGTAGCGATCCATGAATACATAATTGAGTCGAGCCATCAATGCATCTCCTGTTTCGTAGCCATCATCACTGGTGATTTCAACATCTTGCGTGGCCGCGCCAATTTGGTTGTAGCCCAATACATCACTGGGTAGGAAGTTGTTTCTACGTACCTTGTCAGACCAAGATTGGAACTTTTCAGCATTTTGGAGCAAGGTTAAATCAAAACGGTGAACACCAATCTCTTTATTCCATTTTAAGATATTGTTCATCTGCCATTCGTAGCTACTGTAATTTCTTCTTTCGGCTCTACCTCCTTCATTGCCCCAGTCCGGATGGTCAGAAGACCAGTGGTTGTATTCTCTATCCCATTGGATTCGAGGGATGTATTCTGAAGTAAAGGTGAAGCCCAAAGGTAGAGTAACCGTTGCATATAGTTTAGTGTTAATAGCATTTCGATTGTAGTATCTATCTCTATATACATAATCGAGCCATGGATGTCGTGAACTGGAAATATTGCCTGTAGGTGCATAGGCGATAGTGACGCCATCGTCTTCATAGAATGAAGCGTATGGGGTTACGTTGAGCAAGTTGTTGCTAGACAATATAGGAGATTCATCCTTGGTTGAAAACTGGGTGTTGGTTCCCACTTTTAGATAATCGGTAATGGTGGCCTCAAAGTTTAATCTAGAACGCAGTGCATTCCATCTGTCGTTGTACCGATGGCCTTCATTGTCTACATAGCCTAAAGACCAGTAATAATTAAGTCGATTCGAACTTCCCGAAATGCTTATGTTGTGATCTTGTCTCATCCCGCTTTGGTATTCGTAATCTTTCCAATTGATAGTGGATCCACTTTCATAATTCGCAATTTCCACAGGGGAAAAACCAATTCTATTCAACCAAATACCGGTGAGATCGCTGGCTTGAGATGAACCGTCGTAAGCCTTCCATTGATCTAATGATACACCTGAAGGTAAACTGTTGGGATCATCGTAATATCCTGGGTTGTCAAGGTGCTTGCGTTCGTTGGATTCAAAACCAGCAATACGCCATTCGATAAATTGTTCGCCGTTCATAGGGTCAATTTCTTGTCCAGATAGTCCTACAAAACCTACGCTAGAGGAAACATTAATTCGAGGTTTGCCCGATTTACCTCTCTTCGTAGTTATGAGGATGACACCGTTTGAGGCTCTTGAACCATAGATGGCTGCTGAAGATGCATCTTTTAAAATGTCGAAAGTAGCAATATCGCTTGGATTGATATCAGCCAGGTCGCCACCGTAGATCATACCATCTAAAACTACTAAAGGAGCATTAGCTGATTTGTTGGCGTCGCTGTCTTTTCGCACTGTGGTTTGTCCTCGTACTTCCAAGTCACTGGCGCTACTGATCCCTTTTGGTGATGTTGAAAAATTTACATTCAGTCCCGGCATACTCCCCCTCAACATATCGGTGATGTTGTTGGTGGCTTCCTTATTTAGTTTATCCGCATCGATCTGAGAAACGGCTCCAGTTAAGTCCTTTTTTCTCACTGTTCCATAACCCACGACCACAATTTCCTCTAATCCAATGGCGTCTACTTCGAGGACAACATCGATCTTTGAGCGATCATTAATCTCAATCGTTTGCGATGTATATCCCACATAGGAATAAATCAACTTTGACTGATTGGCATCCAAGGAAATGGCGTATTTTCCATCGAAATCAGTAGCGGTTCCATTGGATCCATCTTCGACGGCAATGGTTACACCTATTAGTGGTGCTCCAGTGTTGTCGGTTACAGTACCTTCTATTGTTTTCATTTGGGCTGACAAATCGAATGCAGTCCAAATCAATAAGCCAAATACCCATATCCAAGATCTAACAACCTTGGTCTTTTGGTTTTGACTACTAAAAAATAATAAACGTTTACGCTTCATAGTAAAATTTTTTTCACATTAAAAATTCTTTACAATTCAATTTTAGAAAAAACATTTTCAATTTATTAAAGCATAGAACAGCCCTATTATTTATAGTAAATAAATAATAATAACTAGTTAAAGAAGTACTAGTTTATGGTTTAGCTTTAGTAATCGAATATGTTAATCTGGTTAATAAAAATCCTTCATCTTGATTTAGTCAAGCTAAAATAGTAAAAAAAACCAATCATGCAAAATATAAAATGCATTTGAATCTATTGTTCGAACTATGTTATAGGGTAATTGTTCGGAGTTCGATATAAAAGACTTTTTTAATTGGGTTGTAAAAAATATTATATAGTTTTTAAACTATTTATTTATTAGTTGTTTTTTATTTGAATTATTTTTTAATTGTATTTTTTACAATAAAAAAAAGCTGTCGTTTGTGGTTTGATGTAAGATGGGTGTAAAATGATATTTTCAAAGTAAATGATAATGAAGTTGTGTTGTTTTAACTATTGGACAGGGTGTGAATTGAAGACCAATTAGTCGATTCGATATTGTCCATGACGAGGGCAGCAGCACCTATCAATCCCGCTTGTTCACCGATGGTAGTGAGCTTCATGCTGGTGTCTTCTGATAGTATGGGAATGCAATGTTCGTTGATGGCCTGTTGAATGGGTGCCAACCAAAGATGTCCTGCTTTAATGCCCAATCCTCCTAAAACGATGAGTTGGGGATTCATAAGATGGATAAGGATAGAAAGGCCACGACCGATGTTGTAGCCAATTTCATAGATTATGCTTATGGCAAATCGATCTCCTTTTGATGCAGCATGCATTACCGCTGAAGCTGCGGACAGATTATCTTCACCTTCATTAAATTTGATGATGGTTGATTGGCCTTCTTGGATACCTTGTCTTGCTTTGGTTACCATGACATTTAGAGAGCCTTCAGTTTCCAAACAACCCATTTTGCCACAACTACAGATCCTTCGGTTGTCAAAAAGTGGGATGTGACTAAATTCACCAGCAAAACCATTTTCTCCATTGTACAATTGCCCTTTAAGGATGAGTCCTAGTCCTATTCCCCAACCAATATTGACGACCATAACATTCTTTTTGTTTTTGGCGGCTCCGAGCCTTAATTCTGCTAAAGCAAAAACGCTTGAATCATTGGCGATAAATGTGGGTAGTTGTGTGCTTTTTTTGAGGTAGGAAATTATATTCGATTTAGGAATGTGTAAAAAAGAGTAATTAATGCCTTTTTTGGTGTTAATAAATCCCGGCATTCCAATACCCATTCCTATAATTTGTGATTTATTTATTCCTGAATTTGATATAAAATCGTTGACGGCATTGCTCAAGGTGATTAAGGCGTCCGTGTTGTTGGCTAGAGGTAGTTCAATATTCTTTGGAGGGCAAACTTCTTGTTGGTGAAGATCGTAGAGTCCTACTTGGGTATTAAATTGATCCATGGCTACAGCAATAATATATTTTAAACCAGGGATAAGAGAGTAAGTTTGGGGTTTTCTACCTCCAGATGAATCCGCTAAACCATTGTCAGTGATAACATCTTCGTCCAATAGAGCATTGATCAGTCGTGTAGTATAGGGAATACTTTTTTTTATCAAACTGCTAAGGTCGGTTGCCGATAATACTCTTTCAAAGTATAATTGTTTGATTATGTTTTGTTTATATAATTCTTCTTTCGACAATGCCTTTTGGTTTTCGGAGGTAACTTATTAAATATATTATAAAGATGGTAAATTTTTTTTTATTTAGCTATTTTCACAAAAAAAATGTAGTAAATAGTTATATAAAAAATGGAATTCGTTCTCGATAAGCGAGATATTAACAATAGTTTCTATTATTATATTATAAATATAGCAATTTTTTTTTCTCATGGATTTCTGTAGGAGCAGTATTCTCATTATGTAATTTCTTCAAAGTGAAGAATTCTTTAAGTTTAATAAACCTATATAAAGTAGATTTAAATAAGCAGTTGGTTATGTAGTGATGATGGGGGTATTTTCAGTGAATGTAGAACTAAAATTCTACCTTTTTGTCGTTGGTATGTTTATTAAAACAATGGATTAAATTGGTCTTAAAACCGTGGTTGCCAATAATAATTTGCAGCCGTGTGAGCATTTTTTTTATAAAATTATTAATAAATGATGGATTTATTGTATCTTCGGTAACGTTACCGCTATTTTTGATGATAATCTTTAATTTTTATTCAATAAAAACATAGGCTATGGATGTTAATGACAGCTCAAGACGAAAATTTATAAAACGGTCTCTTTTAGGTTCTGCTGCCCTAACCATTGGTGGTGGATTACCTGGTTTTTCGGCTCAATCTTATAACAATATCATGGGAGCAAATGAAAAGGTGAGAGTCGGGATGATGGGAGTAAATAGTCGAGGATTGGCATTGTCTAAAACTTATGCCATGCAGCCCAATTGTCAGATTGTTACGGTTTCTGATGTCGACAGTAGAGCGGCCGATAAATGTATTAATGTGGTGAATGGTATCCAAAACTTTAAGCCCGATGCAGTACCAGATTTTCGAAATGCACTAGAGCGCAAGGATGTAGATGCTTTGGTTATCGCTGCACCAGATCATTGGCATGCACCTGCTGCGATATTGGCTTCTCAAGCCGGGAAACACGTATATTTAGAAAAGCCTTGTAGCCATAACCCTCATGAAGGAGAATTGTTGGTGAAAGTAGCGGCCAAATATGGCAATGTTATTCAAATGGGGAATCAGAGAAGGTCTTGGCCCAATGTCAAAGAAGGAATACAAGCCGTACACGAAGGAATTATTGGACGGGCATATTTTGCCAAAGGATGGTATACCAACAATAGAGCTTCCATTGGAGTAGGCAAGGAAATAGCTGTGCCGAGTTGGTTGGACTATGAGTTGTGGCAGGGTCCTGCACCAAGAATGGCTTTGAAAGATAATTTGATTCATTACAATTGGCATTGGATGTGGAATTGGGGGACAGGAGAAGCATTGAACAACGGAACTCACATGATTGACTTAATGCGTTGGGGATTACAGGTAGAATATCCCAACAGTGTAACTTCATCTGGTGGACGATTCCGATATCAAGATGATTGGGAGACTCCTGATACACAGGTTATTTCATTTACATTTGACAACAATACTGCCTTGACTTGGGAGGGTAGAAGTTGTAATGGTAGAACCGTAGAAGGCAGTAGTGTAGGTGTGGTGTTTTACGGTGAGAAGGGTTCGTTAAAAATTACGGGAGGAAATTCTTACACAGTATACGATTTGAAAAACAATATCGTAAAACAAGTGGACAACGATATCCAAATCGATCCTAGGAATAAGGCCAATCCATCTCAAATATTAGATGCTATACATATTCAAAACTTCTTTGCTGGGATTAAATCTGGAGAAAAGTTGAATGCCGATATCGATGGAGGACATATTTCTACCCTGTTGTGTCAATTAGGTAATATTGCTATTAGGTCTGGAGGTGCTTTAAAAACAGATTCTAGTAATGGTCATATTATTGGCAATAAAAAGGCAAAGAAACTTTGGAAGCGTGAATACGAAAAAGGGTGGGAACCGAAATTGTAAACCTGTTTAAGGGATAAATACTGAAGCGATGCAGTTTTTATTAACTTCAAAATAAACTAATCAATAAATTATTAAATATGAATATATCAATATCTGATACTCCAAAAGAAATGGGCCAATTGGCTGGAAAAGCAGGTGCAGAAATTATTAAGAATGCCATTGCTGACAAAGGTTATGCAAATATAATTATGGCGACAGGGACTAGTCAATTTGAAACCATTCAGGAATTGATTGCCGATAAGGATATCGATTGGTCTAAGGTGACTATGTTTCACTTAGATGAATATATTGGCATATCAATTGAGCACAAAGCCAGTTTTAGAAAATATTTACAGGAGCGATTTATCTCACAAATAGCCCCGCTAAAGAAATATTATTTGATAGATGGTGAAGCAGACCCAGTGGAAGAATGCAAGCGATTGAACACACTTATTGCTGACCATCCCATCGATGTAGCCTTTGTTGGTGTGGGAGAGAATGGTCACTTGGCATTCAACGATCCACCAGCTGATTTTGAGACCAAAGACCCCTATTTAATTGTTAATTTGGACTTACCTTGTAGAGCACAACAATTCAACGAAGGTTGGTTTGAATCAATTGATGATGTTCCCAAGCAAGCGATTTCTATGTCAGTAAATCAAATAATGGCGACCGAATATTTAATTTGTTCAGTACCAGATGAAAGAAAAGCAGTAGCTGTTGCCAAAGCTTTAGACGGAGAAATCACTCCAGAATTGCCTGCAAGTATACTTCAGTCTCACGCGAACTGCGCCTATTATTTGGACAAAGCATCTGCTACAGTTTGGGAAGCTAGCAAGGTTAATTAACACCTTTCGTTAATAACAGAAAAATCAAAGTCTAATGGAGTATCGTGATATCGTCATATACAATGGTAATGTATTAACTTCTCATCGAGAGTTGCCTGGAGGAAGTATCTGGGTAAAGGATGGAAAGATACAAGCTGTGTCTACTTCCAAACTCGAAGTGAATAATGCCCAATATATCGATGCTCAAGGACGATATATATCGCCGGGATTTATAGAGCTGCACGTACACGGAGGTGGGGGATATGATTTTATGGATGGAACAATCGAGGCCT
Source organism: Membranihabitans marinus (assembly GCF_021729155.1). GTDB lineage: Bacteria > Bacteroidota > Bacteroidia > Chitinophagales > Saprospiraceae > Membranihabitans > Membranihabitans marinus. Next base: position 12,452 of record NZ_JAJQYA010000043.1, read on the forward strand.
TTCTTGGAATTGCTAAAACTCACGCTCAGTATGGAACCACAGCCATGTTCCCCACGACTTTGTCTGGTGATTGGAAAGATTTTTTACAAGTATTGGATATTTACCCAGAAGCTCATCGACTAAATACTGAAGGTGCTCGGTTTATGGGTGTACATATTGAAGGGCCCTATTTGGCAATGAGTCAGAAAGGGGCTCAAGATCCGCGGTATATTAGGCCGCCAGTGAAGGAAGAGTATGAATATGTCATAAGAAATTATCCGTATGTAAAGCGATGGAGTATTGCACCAGAATTGCCTGGAGCCATCGAATTTGGTACATTTATGCGACAGCATGGTGTAATATCCGCCATTGCACATACGGATGCTATTTATGAAGAAGTAATTGAAGCCCATGAGGTGGGTTTTAATTTGGCCACCCACTTTTATTCCGCCATGTCTGGAGTCACCCGTCGCAATGCTTATCGATATGCTGGTTCTGTCGAGGCAACCTATGCTCTAGATTCAATGGATGTTGAAATTATTGCCGATGGTGCCCATCTGCCCGGTTCTTTGTTGAAATTAATCGTCAAACAAAAAGGCGTAGACTCCATTGCCCTCATTACCGATGCTATGCGGGCGGCCGGTATGCCAGAAGGTCCTAGTTTATTGGGCACTAAGAAGAATGGATTGCCTTGTATTGTCGAAGATGGTGTAGCCAAATTGGTGGATAGGAGTTCCTTTGCCGGTAGTGTAGCCACCGCCGATCGATTGATCCGAACCATGTTGGAAAAGACCGATGTTTCAATGGTAGAAGCCGTTCGAATGGCCAGTTTAGTTCCTGCCCGAATTATGAAAGTCGATGATGAAACAGGATCTATTACCGCTCAAAAAGATGCAGATATTGTATTGTTCGACGACAATATAGAAATATCTATGACCATGGTAGGTGGAAAGATTATTTACGAAAAAGAATAAATAATCCTGTATTAAATAGTAAAAACGGGTAATTAACCTATCCTGCAATTTTCGATAGGGGCAGTGTCATGGACATTGCGGTTTTACTGCTGTTCAATCTTCAATTATAAACCTATTTGGTATTAATTACACTTAATATATAGTATATCCCTTCCTTACACTTATATCAAATGCATTGGGTATTAGGTCGTCTTATCGCAAATAATTGAAAGTCGGTTTAGAAAAAAGGAAAAATAAAATTTTATTTATTTGTAAAAACAATGCAATTATAAATGTAATTCGTATTAACCGAGGCTCTTACTTCCAATAGAATGATGACCTTGGTGATTGATTACCGAGACTCTATTTCCAATTTAAGCTTTATCTTATTGAATAAGGTTTTGTAAACGGACTTGTCCGATAGCAATACAGCATTTTCGGCATAGTCAAGGGCTTGTTGATAATTGCGTTGGATATCGGCTATAACGGCCAAATTGTAATACAACTTCGGCTTGGTCTTTTCGTCGGCTGAAGACAAGGATCGATGATAAATATCCTCTGCATCATCCAATTTTTCAAGCTCAAAATATTTACTTCCCCTTTCTAAGGCATCGGAACCTTTGGAGAAATAAGACCAAGTATCGTATATGCGAACAGGCATAATGTAGTTGGTCAATGACAGCGCTAGAGAATCCATAATATAATGCGGAACCCCTTGACCTAAGCTGTCCAATTTGGTGATGGTTTGATCTTTTTGTAATCCTTGGGTGGAAAATTTCTTTTCGCCCACATCTTCAAATCGGTCTAATAAGGCTCCGTTTTGTCCATTGTATAAACTCCATATTGCTTTTATGCGATAGTTTCTTGTGGATTGGTAGGCATCGATATAATAGTCCTTGCCCTGAGGGTCGAGTTGATGTTTTCTTATTTTTTCAGATTTGAAATCGTAATCTGAATCAAAATCCTCCAAGACGATTAACACGTCATCGGAAGTCATATATTCTTTGGCATATTCATCTTCCCAAATTCTACTGTTCGGTGTCCAGTTTACTTTTTTGACTAGGTAATATTTTCCGAGATTAAGCTTAGAGTAAAAGCGATCCATTAAATATTTAGAATCTTGATACGATTCATCTACAGGTAAAGTCTGTCCATTATTTGTGTTTTTGTCTACCGTAGTGGTATTGGCATTGAGCAATACCAATTGCTTCGTGGTTTCCGGTAATTGATAGGGAGGGGCAATGACTTGATTGACGACCCGATAAGTCTTCATGGAAGAACATCCAGTTAAAAATAAGAGGGTGAAAAAAGTTGAATATAGAAAAAGAGATTTCAATATTTTCATTGTATAGCTGGTTTTGGGAAATATTCCAATGTGTGTTATAGTGTAAACTATAGTCAAATATAATAAAACCTTGGAATCTTTCTAAAAAGTGAATAAAATACTGAAACGAGCTAGAAATCCATGAAAAAATTAAAGGACATATTTTTTATTATAATTCTTATGCCTATGACCGATAAAGCATATTTATAAATGTAAAAATTTGATTCGATAAATGTAATAATGAAAAGATTTTCTAATCCATCTTTGGCGACAGTAGTTAGACCTTGGATATGTGATAAGACCATGTATACCCAGGTGGTACAATCCATGATTATTCAATATCTTGATGGTCATATTAAATGAATGAATTATTATTTTTTGAGAGTTCAATGCTAATGACGTGTTTTCATTGACTTATTGCGGGTTAATATATTTTCCTAATCATTAATTATGTCCATTATTATTGTCAATTCATTACAAACTCTTCTAAAAAATGGAGATTGATCGATGTGTTTCAAGCCGAAGCTAGATTTTTGACATATTATATGGGTTGATTTAAGGTTCAATTTTCCAGTTAACAATCTGGTTTAATTATATTATTTATGTTTACATAATCTTATAATTGTATGAAAGAATCTATATAGAGTTGATATTATTGGGTGAAAAGTTTGACTATAAATGATATCTTTCCAATTCTTGTCAAAGGTCAACTAACCACATCGTCAATCGATAGTGAACCTGAGTGTTATATTAAACCAGAAGAATAAATGAAAAACATTGATCGATTAATAAAGATCCAGCAGAAGTCTCAGCGGTATTTCCTCGGTTTGATGTCTGGTACTTCACTAGATGGATTGGATATAGCTCTGTGTCGTTTTGAGTATAGTGGATATAAAACAAAATGGTCATTGGAAAATTTTATAACCCTACCATATACTGAAGAGTTTCGATACAAAGTGAGGAAGGTTTTTGCCAATGCCGATGCAAAAATGGAAGATCTTTGTTATTTGGACCGCCATATCGCCGAAGAACAAGGCAAACTAATATTAGAGGCCATGAGCCAATGGGGTTTGAGTGCTAAAGATGTAGATGTTATAGCCAGTCATGGACAGACCGTTTATCATGCACCCAGTCATCAAAGTAATGCTGAGTATAATGTAACCCTTCAGTTGGGCGATGGAGATTTTATTGCCCAAAAAACTGGAATACTTACCGTTAGTGATTTTCGGCAAAAACATATTGCGGCTGGAGGAGAAGGGGCTCCACTGGCTATGTATGGCGACGAATTACTGTTTGCCTCTCCTGATGAAGATAGGATATTGTTGAATATTGGCGGTATTGCCAATTTTACCTTTTTGCCCAAATTAAGTGGAAAAGACTTAAATCTATCTCCCTTGAGTTCTGACACCGGGCCTGGCAATACCATAATGGATGCCTTTGTGCTTCAACAATTCGGTCAACCCTACGATGTCAATGGTCAAATTGCCGATCGAGGAAGGGTAAATTTACAGTTATTGGATAATCTAATGTCTGACCCCTTCTTTGATTTACCCTTGCCTAAAACCACTGGTCCTGAGGTTTTTAATCTCGATTTTTTACAACGCAAAGGACTGACGAAAATAAATCAGTCCCTAAACCCGGAAGATGTTCTGGCCACATTGTCAAGCTTCTCGGCAAAATCTATGGCCAAAGCTCTTCGACCTTATTTGGATAAGGCAACAAGGATATATATTAGTGGAGGAGGAGGTCATAATCCTCATCTTCTTCGTGAATTGCAATCCTATTTACCAGATATTAAGCTTCATCAAAGTGATGAAATCGGGATACCAGGAGATGCCAAAGAAGCTGTACTTTTTGCGGTCTTGGCCAATGAGTTGTTGTTTGGTGATCCTCAGACCTATAGACCTTTAGGGGCAAAAATGCCTTCTTGTGTCATGGGTAAAATTAGTTTTCCGTAATTTTTAACTCTGGGTCAATCCTGTGAATATATTTTAGTATTATTGCAATAATTAAATAAATTTTATGAAAAGGTCTATATTCTTAGTTGTCGTTATTTTGTTGATCTGGTTTGTGATTTCATTTGTTACCAATATTCTTGGGCCATTGATGCCTTTAATCATAGAAACCTATCAGATTAATTTGACCATGGCTTCCTTTTTACCCTTTTCGTTTTTCTTGGCATATGGTATTGCTTCCATACCTGCGGGAACTATGATTGAACGCATCGGTGTGAAAAAATCAATTTTGGTAGCTTTTGGAATGAATCTTTTGGGTTCATTGTTGTTCGCTTGCTTCCCAATGTACTTGGTTGCCCTCCTATCTCTCTTTATAATTGGTATCGGGATGGCCATGTTGCAAGTTATTATCAATCCGCTAATGAGAACAGCAGGAGGGGAGGAAAACTTCGCCTTTTTTGCCGTTTTGGCCCAATTGGTATTTGGTTTGGCTTCCTTTGTGAGTCCTTTTGTGTTTACCCATTTTATGTCCTCCCTATCACCGGAAGGTGGAGACAATATGATTAAATCTGTTTTTTCAAACCTAGTCCAACAAGACATTCAATGGACTTCTCTGTATTGGTTATTTGGTATCGTATTTGTTTTAATGATTGCATTAATTACCTCCCTTAAGTTGCCAAAGGTTACCCTTAAGGAAGATGAGAAAACAGGTTCTTTGGCCGTTTATAAAACCTTGTTGCAGGATAGACAAGTGTGGATGTTTTTCTTGGGTATTGTAGCCTATGTGGGAACAGAACAAGCATTGGCCAATTGGATGTCAGAGTTTTTAAAAACCTATCACGGATTTTCACCTGAGGTGGAAGGTGCTCAAGCTGTTGGTTGGTTTTGGGGATCGATGTCCATCGGATGTTTATTTGGTCTTTTAGCTCTGCGGTTGTTTGATGCCAAAATTGTATTGACGGTGGCTACTTTATTGTCGGGATTGACCTTGGCTATGGCCTTATTTGGATCGGCTAGTATTTCCTATGTATCCTTTCCTGCCATAGGGTTCTTTATTTCTGTTATGTTTTCTATTGTTTTCTCCATGGCCTTGAATACCATTACCTCTCATGCCGGTCCACTGTCAGGCATACTTTGTACTGGGATTTTTGGTGGAGCCTTGGTGCCATTTGTAGTGGGTGCTATCGGTGATTTGGTTGGATTGCGCATGGCCTTTTTATTTTTGTATGTAACCTTTGGCTATATACTATATATTTCCATTGTGGCCAATCCGGTGATTAAAAATAAAACCATTAAAAGAAAGCCAGCGGTAACATAAAATTTTCGTCCGTTCTGGCAAGTAATAGGAAATCTCAAGGATTGAATATACTTTCATCCATCTTTGTCTGATGGCCTTACCTATTTTGGTATAGATGTTTAAAGGGCTATTAAGAGCGGTATTTCGTATTATTAGAATGTGAGGTTATTTGATGATTGATTTATGAGTTGATTTTGATTTGTTTGTAAATGTGTTTGATATATGTGCAATGTGTTTAGTTGAATGATGAAATAGATTTTCGATGGTGTTTTATTTTATCTTTTGATAAATAATATAATATATTTAGTTTTTCTTAAGAATCAGATCATTATCGAAAAATACATCTCATGGATATTATACTTCGTTTTCGAACTCTTATTTCAAATGCACATTTGTGGGCAATAATTTGCTTGATTTTTACCCTGCAAAGTTGTCAGCAAAAACCAAATACTTCGACCCTAGACCTCGATCCTGCCGAGCGCTTGGATCCCAATAGAGGGTTGCCTCCTTATCCTCAGATTGAAATTCCCGAACAAGCCGATATGGAATCTCCAAGATGGAAGGGGATTGATTTAACTCCTGTCCCACCTGTTATTCCCAAATCAGTTAGAGAAGAGCAAGCAGATTTCGTATTGCGACCGGGCTATGAAATCCATCCCGTATTGACAGAACCCAATATCAAAGAACCGGCAGCCATCCAATTCGATGGCAATGGAAGAATGTATGTTTTGGAGTTGAGAAGTTATATGCAAGACATCGATGCTACCGATGAGCTTCAACCCATAAGTAGAATATCGCGATGGGAAGATACCGATAATGATGGAGTCTACGACAAAGGAGTGGTGTTTCTCGATAGTCTTGTCTTTCCGCGTTTTGTGGTTCCTTTTGGACCCAATACCATATTGACCATGGAGTCCAATGAAGATATTGTGTACAAATGTATAGATACTGACGATGATGGAAAGGTGGATAAAAAAGAGGTTTTTGCCAGTGGATTGGGGCGGTCAGGAAATGTAGAGCATCAAACCAGTTTTTTAACATGGACATTGGACAATTGGATGTACAGTACATATAATCCCTTGCGGATTCGATGGACACCGGAAGGAGTAATCAAGGAAGCCACTGGTGTTCCCTACGGTCAATGGGGAGTGACTCAAGATAATTACGGTAAAATATGGTTTCAAGGTGGGGCTAGTGGAGTTCCAGAAAATTTTCAATTTCCAACCATTTATGGCAATTATCGGGTCAAGGGGCAATTTAGAGATGGTTTTAGAGTGCCCTATAGTTTGGTGAAATTGGAGGATTTCGAACCGGGGATGAGGGAGGTAAAGCCAGATGGCTCATTGAGTAACGTTACTGGTGCAGCCGGAAATGATGTATATAGGGGGCATCGATTGCCCGAAGATTTAGTTGGAGAATATATATACGGTGAGCCCGTAGGTCGAATTGTGCGTAGAGTACATACAGAATTGGAAGAGGGCTTGACCTATATCCAAAATGTGTATGAAAAAGAAGAGGCCGAATTTATTCAGTCTCGCGATCCACTGTTTCGACCGACTGATATAGCCACTGCCCCCGATGGTACATTGTATATAGTAGATATGTATAGAGGCATCATTCAAGAAGGCAATTGGACTCAGCAAGGCAGTTATTTGCGTACTAAGATCCAACAATATCAAATGGACGATATTATTGAAAATGGTCGAATTTGGCGATTGAGTTATCGTGGAATGGAAAGAGACAAAACCCAGCCTCGAATGTTTGAGGAAACTACTGAGGAATTGGTTCAACACCTACATCATCCCAATGGCTGGTGGAGAGATAAGGCTCAACAATTGATTATATTGCGCCAAGATAAATCAGTGGCAGAAACATTGAAGAAAATGGCATTAGAGCAGGACAATTTATTGGGTCGGATTCACGCCTTGTGGACTTTGGAAGGCTTGGGAAGTTTGGATTTGTCATTTATTCGCAAGCTTTTTGCAGATGCCGATCCGATGGTGAGGCAGCAGGCCATAAGAGCCAGTGAAACACTGTATAAATACGGCAGTGTTGACCTTGTTGAGGACTATATAAAAATGGCTGAAGATGAGTCGGTAGAGGTAGCTATTCAGGCCTTGCAAACCCTGTATATTCTCGATGTGAAAACGGCAGAGAAGGTTATCTCCACTAAACTAAAAGATGAATCATCTAAGGGCATCCAATTGGTCGGGCAGCAATTATTGGACAATATTGCAGAAAAATCTAAGCTTGCAGCCAGTCAATTTTCAATGTCAGAAAAAAAATTATTTGACAAAGGCAAAGAGATTTACAGTAGCTTTTGTGCGACCTGCCATGGGGTTCAGGGATTGGGCACACCTACTGGTAATGGAGATGTCATCGCTCCAGCTCTATCAGGATCACCGCGGATCGTGGGACATCCAGAATATATTGTCAAAACCTTGCTCCACGGTTTGACAGGAACCATTGAGGGCAAGACTTATGAAGGTATAATGGTGTCCATGGCTTCTAACGACGATGATTGGATCGCTTCGGTGACTTCTTATATTCGAAATGATATGGGAAATAAAGCTTCATTTGTATCTGAAGATTATGTGACTGAACTGAGATCTCAGACTCAAGATCGCACGGAGAGCTATACCTTCGAAGAATTGTCTTCAGAAGTCCCTCAGCCATTGTTGATGGACAAAACCTGGAAGGTGACGGCCAGTAGCACGGCATTGCAAGGAGTGGGTTCAACCAGAGATCCCGGATACGGATTTGGGTATAAGGGTTGGAAATCCGATGAGGCCATAAAGTCGGGAATGTGGTATCAAGTGGAGTTTCCTCAACCCTATCTATTGTCGACCATCAGTTTTGAATCCAATGATAAGAACCATCCCTTGGCCTATGCCATTGAGGTATCTAACGACGGTCAAAATTGGACAGAAAAGGCAAGTGCAAAAGGTCACAAAGGCAAGAATACGGTTGACATAAAAAATCCTATCCAAGCCAAATTTGTTAGATTTCTATCCAGTGAAGATGGCGAAGAGCAATGGGCTATGAAAAGAATCCTGTTTTATGCGCGGGGAATAAATTAAAGGTCTAATTTTGTTTATATTCGACTTCCATTATATTACAGACATAAAGTTCTAAAAAATAAAATATGAATTGGTATTTGGTATTGGTTTTGGCCTTAGTGATGAGTTGTGGTCCAAGTAGTTCAGAAAAACAGACTGAGGAGGTGAATTCAAGTGTTGAAGTGATACACCATCCCGATGCTCAAAAGGTCGATGTAATGATAGACAATCAACTCTTTACATCATATTGTTGGCCAGATAAGGTATATAAACCGATATTTTATCCAATTATGACGGCTGGAGGACATTTTGTTACTAGGGGTTATCCATTGGCCACCAGAGATGGAGAACGGGGTGATCACCGTCATCAAGTAGGGGCCTGGTTCAACTATGGCAGTGTCAATGGAAATGATTTTTGGGGCAATGGAGCTGAGGGATTGACTCGCAAAAACCTAGGTCAAGTTAAACTATTGGGTATAGAGTCGGTAGAGTCTATGGGGGATAAGGGCCTTATTGTGGCTCGATCTTCGTGGTTGGATTCAGTGGGGCAAGAGTTGTTGACTGAGCATTCTACTTTTGAAATTGGCAAGGCTGAAAACTACAATTATATAGATCGTACCACAACTTTGACTGCGAGTAATGGTGACGTGGTCTTTGAAGATACCAAGGAAGGCAGTTTCGCGATTCGATTAAATAGACAGTTAGAACTGCCTACTGATGGAGATGTGACGGTATTGAGAAAACAAGCAAACGGTAGTTTTGAGGAAAGCAAAGATCTTGATAACAGTACAGTTACGGGGGATTATTTAAGCAGTGAAGGAATTACAGGCTACGATGTATGGGGTACAAGAGCCAAGTGGATGCAGCTATCTGGTGAAATTGAGGGCGAGAAGGTGTCGGTAGTGATTTTTGATCATCCCAACAATGTTAATTATCCCACTTATTGGCATGCCAGAGGTTATGGACTGTTTTCAGCCAATCCTTTTGGAGTCGAAGATTTTGTCGATGGATCGGAGCCATTTAATTTTAGCCTTAAAAAGGGTGAATCATTTACACAAAATTATCGAATAGTCATTGGTAGTGATGTCGGTTTTACCCCTGAACAAATCAATCAAATCGCAGAGGACTTTAACAATAAGTAGGGTTGTGGAGTTGGAAAAATAATCATCGATAGCCATTTTTCTTCCTTTACCTGTTATAGTAATAGTGTTTTATCCTTTTTATATCCTACTTTATGCGTGATTAGTAAATGATTTAAGTGGTTGATGTTGAGCGAGTAGTGTAATTGGTGTTACTTCCTTATAGGAACTTTTTATGGGGTATATTCATATCTGTCTTTACAAGGGATAGTAAACAATTCACTATAGCCTAATATGTAATTCGTATAAGATGAAATAATATAAACCTCATCTATTTTTAGTTTAGACGAATAAGAGGATAAATATCAATAACTGGAATTCTTGATGACTCATTAAAAAATTTCTAATTATCTTCAAAGCTGCCACCATATGGTTTCTTACCGTATTGGTTGAGATATTTAACTCTTGACTAATCTCGATATAAGAAAGATTGTCTTCGCGGATCATATTGTATATCCTCCATTGCTGTGGGGTTAGTTTTTTAAGAGCCAATCTAAAAAGTTCTCGAGTTTCTTTGTATTCTAGGTTTTGAGATACACTATTTTCGTCTTGCATATAGTCCCATAGATAGTGCATATACTTTTTGGAGTGAGCCACTTTTCGGTGATGATCGACTATGCTGTTTCGGGTAATTGTCCAGATAACAGAACCCGAGTTGTTTAAGTCTTCTTCCGTGTACTTAGAATACAACTTAACAAATACATCATGGGTCAAATCCTCTGCCACTTCTTGACATTTGACATGAGATAGGATAAAACCGTATATTTTTTCTTTATATTCTTTGTAAATGTCTATTTGCCAGTCCATTATTGTGTTTTATATATGCTTTAAATAATGTAGCGTATAGGTTCCAAATAAAAATTTAATAATATTTCACTTTAGATATAGTCCTTATTAAATTTGAAACGTCTACTAAGTATATTATTGCAAATAAAACCGATTACAGACAATTAAAAGAATAAAACCGAGTGCAAGATAATATAAAAAAAAGGATTTTTGAGCTTTATGTAAAATATTTAGATCAAAATATAAGCCAAAGGGAATACGAAGAGTTATTCTATTTGATTGGAGACGAAAGGCATAAACCCATTGTGGATTCTATAATAGATGAAGCCATTGAATTTGGCTCTCTATCCAATCAAAAAGTAAAAGAAGATCAGGGCTTCACCATAACCAGAAAGGAATTGAGACCGCAGGCCAAAGACAAGAAGATACTCAATTGGACTCGCATTAGTATTGCCGCATCCATCCTCCTTTTGTTGGCCACTTTTACCATAATTTATTATTCAATGGATCATTATGTGGTCTATACTACAGGGTACCAAGAGACTAAAAATGTAGAATTGCCAGATGGTAGTTTAATAGTCATGAATGCTCGTTCGGAATTAAAGTGGAAGCCCGGATTCGAAAAGGAAGAAGAAAGAATCGTATATTTTAAAGGAGAGGGATATTTTGATATTTCACATATTGATGGTAAGAAATTTATTGTTGAAACCGAAGGAATCGACGTCAATGTTATCGGGACGGAATTCAATTTGGAGTCGAGGCAAGATATTACCAATGTGTATTTAAAAGAAGGAAAGGTCGTTTTGAAAGGGGATAAAATAAAGCCTATAGAAATGGTGCCTGGAGATTTGGTGACCTATGACCAAAGGAGTAATCAAGTCAATGTGCTGTCCCAGCAACGAGCCGATGTCAATGAGTCATGGAAGGATGGACTGTTTACTTTTATGGACAAGACAGGGGTTCAGATTCTAGAAAAGATGACCGACATATACGGGAAAGAATTTGAGATTAGAGATTCATCTGGTCTAAAAGATATTATTGTAGTACAGGGTCTGCCCTATGCAGATTGGGATTTTACCAAAGTCGCCTTAGAGCTCACCTTAGGCGTAAAATTGACAGAGTCTATTTCAAATAAAATTATCGTCGAGAAAAAATAGCAATTTATAAATATTAAATTTTGATAAATGAAATTAGGATTTTTACTTAAAAAGTGGTCCTTATATGGGATGTTTATGCTCTTACTTCTGAATATTCCCATGACCTTGGAGGCCAAAGACCGAGGTAGGGAAATGAGTTTAGAGGAAGCAATACAGCAAATTAGCGTGCAGTATGGGGTATATTTTACCTATAATAAGCGACTGATTAATGACTTTAGGGTGGACTTTGATGTCGACATGGAATTGAGCTTAGAAGATGCAGTCAATAAAGTATTGTCGAAGACTTCTCTACATTATAAGATACACGCCGACAAATACGTAATCATATACAAAACGGATAGAGAAGGCATAGAATCATTGAAAGAGATGGTGAAACATCTCGAAATACTAATTGATTTAGAAGAGAAAAAGAATAGAAAAAGGATTTCTTTGCTTCCAACTAAATCTATTAAATCTTCTTTTGAAATCCGAAATAAGCGATTGGTGATTAATACTGCTGGAGTGGTGACCGATCAATCCGGTCAGCCCCTTATCGGAGTCAATGTTTTGGTTAAGGGAAGTGACATTGGAACGGCTACTGATTTTGATGGTCGATTTACCTTGGAAGATATCGATGAAAATGCCGTATTGGTAGTGTCTTATGTCGGTTATGTGACTCAAGAAATTCCCGTATTGGGAAAGTCCAACCTTCAAGTGGTTTTATTGTCGGATTCTGAATTATTGGACGAAGTCGTTGTCGTGGGATATGGAACACAGCGAAAAGGCGAGTTGACGGTAGCGGTTTCCCAAATAAAGGGAGAAGATATTGAATCCATTCAAGCCACTTCTTTTATGGATCTTATCGGTGGTCGAGCAGCTGGTGTTGATGTAGTGTCAGGTTCAGGCGCACCGGGTTCTGGAAGTACGATAAGAATAAGGGGAGCCAATTCTATTAATTCAAATTCTGATCCTCTCTATGTCATTGATGGATTTCCCGTAATTGAGGATGCCGAGGACAATTTTTCTAATTCGAAATTGGGAACCAAGACAGATCCATTGTCCATGATTAACCCCAATGATATAGCTTCTATAGAAATATTGAAAGATGCAGCTGCTACCTCCATTTATGGTTCGAGAGGAGCCAATGGAGTAATATTGATTACGACGAAGAAAGGAGGGGCTGGGAAAAGCGAGATTCAGCTGACGGCCAATGTAGGTATACAGCAAATGTCCAACAACTATGAGATGATGAATGCTACTGATTTTTCACATTATCTATACGATGCCTATGATAGAGGTGGGATTGATATGGAAAATCTTGGTTTTGATCCATCTAGGCAATTGGCTATTCCAACGGATTACAATACTGATTGGGTAGATGAAATAACTCGTACGGCCAAAGTTCAGCAATACGATTTGTCTTTTAAAGGCTCTAATAATTCCTCTAAATACGGAGGGTCGATCGGCTACCTCAACAATGAAGGTATCATTAAATCCAATTTTTACGAGCGTTTTTCAGCGCGATTTAATGGAGATATTAAAGGTTGGGAGGACAGAATTGTCGTAGGACTAAACGTAAATATGTCCTATGTAAATCAAAATTCACATTATGGAGTCACAAATACAGCATTAACCAATGCCTTGAGAAAGGCTCCTAATATTCCAGTTCGATTTCCAGCTGGTAGCAAATACGCGGGTTATTATTCTCATAGTGAAACTGAGGCCGAATGGGATGTGTTGTGGGGTGATGGATATGGAGTGGCTTCATCTACCGCTTTAAATCTCGCCTCTCCTTTTCAATATATTGACCATATACAATCCCCAGCTAACCAAGCTAGGTTGTTGACCAATGGTTATTTTAGTATTGAGCCCATAGATGGATTGGTTTTTAAAACATCGGCGGGTACAGATTTGAATTATTCTAAATCTAAGTTCTTAAATCAAAGTGATGGACCATTTAGGATACCGAATGGAGACTTACAACACGATCAAACCCAAACCACCAGTTGGTTGATAGAAAATACAGTAACCTTTTCTAAGCAATTCGGTCAGCATTCTTTCAATTTATTGGGAGGACAATCGGCTCAAAAATACTACCAAGAAGGTCTGGGTTGGTGGGTCCAAGAGCAAACCGCTGGAGAAGTCTTGGTGGCCAATAATCCATTCTTTGTCGATGGTTGGTATTTTGATACTGGGGTAGAGGATCATTTGTCCTCCAATCATAAATACGCCACCGTTAATGAATTTACTGTAGCCTCTTATTTCGGACGATTAAACTATTCATTTGACAACAAATATTTGTTGACAGCTACCTTGCGAAAGGATGGATCATCCAAATTTGGTAAGAATAGTAAATGGGGTACTTTTCCCGGATTGTCGATGGCTTGGAATATACATGAAGAGAACTTCTATAATGTCGATTTTGTCGATCAGTTAAAAGTAAGAGGAAGTTGGGGTATCGTAGGCAACGGCAATATTCCACCCTATCTCTCTCAAGCTCTCTTGGTGAAGCGGCCGGCATTTTTAATTGGTGCGGTGATTTCTGGCACAGGGATCTATGAGCAGAGTCTAGTAGACCCAGGTCTTTCGTGGGAATCGACACAGCAATATGATTTTGGTTTCGATGCCATTTTGTTTAATCGTTTAAGTGTAACTTCCGATATCTATTTTAAGAAAACCTTTGACTTGCTGTATCCTTTGATCTTGCCTCAATCCACTGGTTTCTCTAGTATTACCATGACAAATTTGGGGTCATTGAACCAAGTAGGTGTAGAACTAACTTTGTCGGGCGATATCATTCCTGCCAAGAGAGCCGACGGGTTTAACTGGTTTGCTTCTTTGAATATCGATCACTCAAAAGGAAAAATCACCGAATTGCCTGACAATGTTGATTGGGTCGGAAATAATATTAGAAGTTATCTCAATCAACCCATCGGTGAATTGTATGGATACAAAGTGGCCGGAATTTACAATACTCAGGCCGAACTCGACTCCCCTGACAATCCCTATTCCAATGCACAGTTGGGAGATTATAGGTATGAGGATATAGGGAGTACAGATGAAAATGGAAACTTTGTCAATTTGCCAGATGGCAATATTACTGCAGCTGATAGAACCAATCTAGGAAGTACAGTGCCCGTATTGAGTCTGGGTTTTCACAATTCGATATCCTTCGGAAATTTTGATGTAAACTTGTTTTTTAGATCTTCCATAGGTAATAAAGTGTACAATCAAGCCAAGAGGGAATTGTTAGATGCCAATGGCAGCTATAATTTGATGGCAGAGGCCGTGAATAGATGGACGCCGGAGAACCACAATCAAGAGATTCAAGCTGCCAATAGTAATCGAAGAAACCCCACTGGTTCAGCACCTCTGGATATCTTTATTGAAGATGGTTCCTATCTAAGACTTTCAAATGTAAACTTGGGCTATAGTTTTCCGCAGAATATTCTCAAAAGTGTTGGGTGTAAATCTATTCGGCTGTATTTGAGTATCAATAATGCATTTGTGTTGACTGGATATTCTGGCTTAGATCCTGAGATAAGTGGAGGAGATGTTTTGGTGTCAAGAGGTATTGACGTAACGACTTATCCGAAGACAAGGACTTATTCTTCTGGTTTGAGTATCAGTTTCTAATTCAAATTATTGTATTCCATCAAAATATTAAATAATGAAAAATTTATTATATCTATATATTTTATTCTTTCTATTTACGTCTTGTAGTACAGAGTTTTTAAAAGAGGAGCATCCGGTTCAGAGTACCAGTGAAACTTTTTTTACTTCAGATGCCGATGCGGAAGCTGCTGCTATTGGATTATACGAATACACGCGCAATCTTTATTTTGGTCGTGATATGGTAGAACACTTTGCTTCCAATTTCGATATATTTATGGGGGATAATGTGACCTTGCCTAGAAATTTTTATAAGAATTCTATTGTTCCATGGTTGACCTTAAATTTTAATCCCGAAAATGGATCTGTTCAGCAAGCTTGGGCTACGACATACACTACCATCTATCGAGCCAATTGGATTATTGAAAATCTGACCGACAACGACGCCATTTCGGAAGCTGTAAAGAACAAGGCTTTGTCTGAAGCCTATTTTTTTCGCGGTTTTTGCTATTTTAATTTAACGAGGTATTTTGAAGAAGTTCCCATTGTGTTAGAAGTGACCAATGATGACAACTTGTATCCGGAAAAGTCGAGTAATGAGGAATGTTGGAATCAAGTCTTTACTGATTTTGAAAAATCCTTGTCCCTAGGAGGTCTTCCTGCACCGACCCAAAACTTTGTCGATGGTAGAATCAATACAGGTGTTGCCAATGCTATTATGGCTAGGGCGTATTTATATCGCACTGAGCCGGGATCGGACCAATATTGGGATAAGGTAAAAGAATATACTTCTGCTGTTGAAAATTTAGGCGCATATGATTTGGAACCCATTGATGATTTTTCTAAATATTTTGTTTACACCAATGGAGATAAATGGGTTGAAAATAGGGAAATGATATGGGTTCACGGTTTTAGTTATGGTTCGACCTATGGAGGATTGCCTTTCCTCTATGATGGTAAAAATTATGCTACTTTGGCTTACATGTCCATGCCTGTGGGATATAATACAGGACTGTTAAAAAATGATAAGGGAAAATCATATCTTGTGGGTAATGGATTGACTGGCCGAGCTTATTATGCAGCGAGTAAAAGTTTGTCTGATTTAATGATCGATTATTTTAACAAGGGGGATCAGAGAACATCTGAATATTTAATGTATCCAAGTTTTAATAGTTATGCACTAGATGGTGATGCAGTCGTGGTAAAGGAGACAGTGGATAGTGATTCTCTTTATCAAAAACTGGTAGAGAGTAATGGCAGTGCAGGAGAATATATTCACGTGAAAAAATTTGAGATCCGTGAATTTGTAGGTGAAAATATATGGGATGGCGGATTTAATCATTCCATGGTCTTCCCCATCATTAGATATGGTGATATTATGCTTATGCGAGCCGAGGCTGAATATCATTTGGGCAATGAAGCCGAGGCTAGAAGTTATTTGAAATACATAACAGATAGAGCTGGTTTTGCTGCGGATTACTTAGATCAGTTTTCGGGGCAAGATTTGTTGGATGAGATCTTAAAACAGCGCAGGGTGGAGCTTTTTATGGAGAGCTTGAGAGTGCCTGATCTAAAGCGATTGGGACAGTTTAAATCGCCGAATATTGGGACTTTTCCCGGTTCGGCCAATTTTGAGGAAAAATTTACTGTTTTGCCTATTCCACGACGTGAATTGGATGCCAATCCAAATCTTGTCCAGCACAGTTTATGGAGATAATGATTTAATAAATACAATAATACCTTTAAAGGAAGGAAAAATTAAGGGCTACTTATGCGCAAAGTAAGATCTATCGATGGATGCTTTAACCGAAGTAATCGTCGATAGATTTTTTTAAATTTAATTACTATGATGAAATTTTTATGTTTTCTTGTCTGTAGTCTATTGACTATTAGTATGCTTCGAGGACAAGATGATTCCAGTAAGTATTTCAAACTCGTAAATGGGGGAGAAGGATCGAATAAATATCGGATAGAGTTAAATTCCGATGTGGATACCAGTTGGAGTAAATGGCATCATCGTGGCTATAGTTTTGGATTTGATCCCAGCCAGACTCCTATGTATACTCAAGTCAACGGAATATTGAGCACTCCCTATATGATACAGGTTCGGGGTAATGAAATGGAAAAAAACAAAAAAAGATGGGGATATCACGTCTTTGAAGGATTTGCTCAAGATGATAATTCCAGAATTACTATGTTGGTAAACAAACATGTGGAGTTGGGTAAGCCCGTAGCAGAGATGTATTATTACGGAACGGAGTACAATCACTCGGCATTGGCCTATAATTGGTTTCGGATAGGTTCCGATGTTCGGCAACACTCCTATTTGTTTAGTCGGGATCAAGCCATATTCTATGGATCGCTGACCCTGTCTAATGCCCTTACCTTGGGGAGAATAGGAAGTGATAATATCCTAGAGAAAGAACCGGAAGGAGATAGTGAAAAATATTATAAAGAGAGCGCTAAATATGTGAATTACTCTTCCCTCAAGGACAGTGAAGATGGGACAATTTTTTATGACAAGGACAATGACATCGTCGTCATAAAGATAAAGGGGAAATGGATGAAATTGGCAGTAGAACCACTGCCAGAAAATATAAACTATAAATTTTAGAATAATGGATTTATTTCATTCTATAAATCGACTAACGGTAATAGCGGTATTGATTTGCACATTGTTATATTGGGCAATCAACTTAGGATGGAAGTTGTTTGATGATTTTATTTTATGGGCATTGAGTTTTAAAATTTTATCAACTGCTCTTTCTCTAGGAGGTGGTAATGGAGTGAAATTCAATTTTTAATCCAAAGGTGTTGCAATGCCATTTACTAAAAATATAAATAATATGAAAAATGTACTTTTTAGTCTATTGACTATGACTTGTATAATCACGGCTAATTCGTGTGTGGATGGGGGCCAGGAAGCAGACCAAAGTAATGAAGTCTTGCCTACTGCCGCACAAGTAGCTTGGGCAGAAGCCGAAGTAGGAGCGATGTTTCACTTAGACGTTCAGGTCTTTGAGCCCGATTACAAATGGAGGGAAACCAGGGACTATCAACCAGATCCTTCGGTTTTCAATCCCAAAGATCTCGATACCGATCAATGGATATCTACAGCCAAGGCAGGAGGAGCCAATTATGCTATTTTGGTTGCCAAGCA
Source organism: Membranihabitans marinus (assembly GCF_021729155.1). Classification (GTDB taxonomy): domain Bacteria; phylum Bacteroidota; class Bacteroidia; order Chitinophagales; family Saprospiraceae; genus Membranihabitans; species Membranihabitans marinus. The sequence continues at coordinate 30,852 of NZ_JAJQYA010000043.1, forward strand.
CTGTAGTGGATTTAGTCTTTGGCCTACCAAGGCTCACGATTACAGTGTGAAGAGTTCACCTTGGAGGAATGGTGAGGGCGACATTGTTAGGGATTTTATTGAATCTTGTAAAAAATACGGTGTAAAACCCGGTTTATACGCCAGTGCTTCAGCCAATGCATATTATCATGTGGACAATCCAGGCTTAGTATTGTCCGGTGATTCTGCAGAACAAGAAATTTATAATGAAGTAGTCAAGACCCAATTGACTGAATTGTGGAGTGAATATGGCGATTTATTTGAAATATGGTTTGATGGAGGTGTACTACCTCCAGAAAAGGGCGGTATTGATGTGCATACATTGGTCAATAAGTATCAGCCTAATACCATTGCCTTTCAAGGTCCATTTGGTTATGAGAACAATATAAGATGGGTGGGCAATGAAGATGGAGTCGCCCCGTATCCTTGTTGGTCACGCGCCGACTCTACTACTACAGCTACTGGGATGATTCAGATCAAGGGCTTGAATGGCAATCCTGATGGTGCATATTGGTGTCCTGGTGAGGCGGATTTTGCATTGAGGCAACACGCTTTTCAGGGCGGTTGGTTTTGGCATGAAGGAGAAGAGGATAAGATTAGATCATTAGATAATTTAATGGCGAGATATGTAGAATCGGTAGGCAGAAATACCAATTTGCTATTGGGAGTAGTGATCGATGATCGCGGATTGATACCGGCTGCAGATTCGATACGCATTGTCGAATTTGGAAAAGAAGTAGAACGAAAATTTTCTAATTCCTTGGCCTATGGAAGTGCAAAAGGCCCAAGCTTATCATTAGAATTTTCTCAAGTCCAACCTGTGAATTACGTAGTAATAGAAGAAGATATCTCTAAAGGAGAGCGAATCAGAGAATATAGTCTCTATGGTATGAAGGATGGAAACTGGGAATTGGTCAGCGAGGGAAGCTCTGTGGGCAATAAGAGGATAGAAGTGGTGAATGGAAGTAGCTATAGTGGAGTTAAAATGGAGGTGACCAAAATGAGTGCGGAACCTCATTTTGAAATTAATGTATACTAAATATATTTTTCATTTTATTGCAATGTAATGTTTGGGAGATAATGTAAACATTGTTTTATATTTAAGTTAAAATAAATTTCATGCGTATTTATTGTTGGTGTAGACGGCTTGATGTTGAATTTTCTTCTGTCAAGAGTAGGATGGTTCTCATTTATTTGGCTGTATTGTTCTGTGGTGTGTTGAAGGGTCAGGAAGGTTTACGAAGTTTTCAAAATGATATTTGCCTTCCCAGTGTATTGTATATGTTATCGGAAACAGAAAATGATATTTTTGTGGAACCTCTAATGAAAAGGTGGAGGCCATACAACGATGTGGTGAGGTTTTCCGGTTCTGTTGACTACACGAGGCGATTGCAGAGAGTGGCCAGTATCCATGATCCAGAGGATGGAAATACGATTACCTTGGAATTGGTTAATCAAGATGAGTTTAAAACCCTAAAGTCAATCACATCTACCCTAGAAGTGGGAGTATCTGGAAAGGGAAGTTCTCCCGTGACGGTATCCATCATCGGAGATAGTTTTACCCATGGTGGATTTTTCAAAGAAGCCTTGTTGGAAGGTGGTCATGTACCTTATATAAAGATGATAGGATTGCGAGAAGTCAATAATCATCCCGGTCAGTTTGATGAAGGTCGTGGTGGATGGCGATTGCAAAGTTATTTTACGGTAACCTATAAAGAAAATCAAGCATACAACGGATTTTGGCAGCCAGAGGGGGAGAATAAGTATTGGGGATCCACTGGATTTTGGAAATTGGTTATGGAAATTGATGCTCATCCCGATCGAGATTGGAGTTTTGGGCTTACCTATAATACCAGTCGATTTATTTCCAAAGCCAATCTCTATGATACTAAAACGGGATATAAAATCAATCCAGAACGTGGAGATATGATGTACGACAACGAGGTGGATGCCTATGTGGCCTACAATGGGAAAACATGGAAGAAGGTAGATTATGATGATTTTACTTGGAGTTTTAATTACGGAAAATACCTTTCCATGTGGGATCTAGAAAAACCGATGATATTAGCCGAATTTTTAGGTCTTAATGATTTTAGAGATCATCCAGACCCCATTAATATGGATTTTGAGAAGTGGAATGCACAAATGGAAGAAATGATAGCTTCTTATTTTAAAGCAGTGCCTGAGGGTAAATTTGTACTGATGATTCCCTCTTCTACCTGTGGTATTCTCGATAACAAGGCTGGTGATTTTACCACTAAGCAAAATGCAGCAATGTGGGAGGTTCGAAGGAATATTATAGAAAATTTTGATCATAGGCGGGAGGAAAACATCTTTATTGTCGATGCGGGAATTGCGATCGACAATGTGGATGGAACGAGGTTTTTGTCTGATTCTACCTACACCAAACCCTATGCCAGCTATGAAGGAGAGGAAAGGATAATGGTGCAGACAGGCAATCCCCATCCCTATCCCAATTATCCAACGATGGGAATATCCTTGGCTGCCTTTATTCAAAAACATCGAAACAAATAGTCATCTGTAAAAATTTTGCCATAGAAGATTACATGGCGATAAAGGTTGATATAGTAATTATAAAGTCAAAACCATGGAAAATAGAAATTGTCGGATTAATGGGTTTATGCGAGTTATAAATCTTCAATGGTTAATATTGATAGCCTTTTTATGTTTTGTTCTCCCCGTTGGGGCTCAGATTCAAAAGAAAGGAAAAGGTGTTGAATTGACTACAGAGGTCGAGAATTCTGCCATTATTCCCGTGTCTAAGTTGGAAGAGGATTCTTATGATTACTGGGATCGCCATCATGAAGTATTGAGGATAAAGGATTCTATTAATCCAGAAATAGTGCTGATCGGGAATTCCATCACCCATTTCTGGGGAGGGGAACCAAAGCTGAAATTTGCCGACGGTAGGCCTAGAAAACCAAACGGTCCTACTTCTTGGAATTCGGTTTTTGGCCATCATCGATTGCTCAATTTGGGTTTTGGATGGGATCGTACGCAGAATGTACTATGGCGGATAGATCAAGGTCAACTCGATGGAATTCAGCCCCAATTGGTCGTCATTCATATAGGAACCAACAATACCAGTGAAACCAAAAACGCCAGGAAGAATACAGCTGTCGAAATTGTTGAGGGTATTGAAGCCATTTGTAATCGTGTGCAAAACAAGCTTCCTCAAGCCAAAATTGTTTTAATGGCCATCATGCCTAGAGAGGAGACCGCTCAACATGAACGGAGGATCTTGATCGATCAAACCAATAATTTATTGAAGGAATATGCCAAAAGGAATCAGATTACTTTGTTGGATATAGGACCTAGAATGTTGACGCCCGGGGGTGTTTTGACACGTGACATTGCCGGTGATTTTTGTCACCCTACGGATAAGGGCTATCAAATATGGGCCGATGCTTTGCGTCCCTATGTTGCTGAATTTGTAAAAAAATAGAATATTAAAATATAAAAATTAAAGCTTTGAAAATCAAATCATTACCATTGAATTTATTTTTTGTTAAACAGAGAGGTTATCTGCTGTTGATATTGCTTCAATTGATAGGGTATAAGGGTGTTTCTCAAAATGAAATTCGAATTGCTTGTGTAGGCAATAGTATTACTTACGGTGCCAAGGTTGAAAATAGGGAGGTCAATAGCTATCCTGCCCAGCTGGCATCAATGTTGGGAGAGGGCTATACCGTGGGCAATTTTGGACGAAGTGGAGCAACATTGTTGAAAAAGGGCGATTATCCATATTGGGAGACCAGTCAATATCAGCAGGCCCTGGATTTTAATCCCGATTATGTGTTTATTAAATTGGGGACGAATGATACCAAACCGCAAAATAGGAAATACATCGATGAAGATTATGTGAAGGATTACAAGGCATTGATTCATTCTTTTAAATCACTGTCGTCCAATCCTCGGATTGTATTGTTGCTGCCCGTGCCGGTGTTTTCCAGTGATACAACTGGGATAACGGCCAAGGTGTTGACTGAAAAATTGATACTAATGATTCGCCAATTGGCTTATGAAACCGGTAGTGAAGTCATTAATTTATATAATTTAATGATAGACCAACCGGAATTGTTTCCAGATAAGGTACATCCTTCAGCAGCTGGGGCAAAGGTGATGGCTAGACGAATATACGATGTGGTGAAAATGCAGCCAGTATCCTATGACCTTTCTGCGGCCATACCTAAGGATGCTCAAACATTTAATTTTCACGGATACCGTGGATTTGAGTATACATTTTCGGGAAGGACGGTTAAGGTGGTATTGCCAAAAGTGACGGCCAAGGGACATCCTTGGGTTTGGCGGGCTCGATTTTGGGGCCACGAACCACAGGCCGATATCGCTTTGTTGGAGCGAGGATATCACATTGCGTTTTGTGATGTTGCAGAGTTATTTGGCAATGATGAGGCCATGACTATTTGGGATGGATTTTATCAGTTTTTGACCGGAGCTGGGTTGGCTAAAAAATCGATAATGGAAGGTATGAGCCGGGGAGGAGTATATATCTATCGTTGGGCAGCCCGATATCCGGACCGAGTGGCTGGTATTTATGCCGATGCCCCAGTTTTGGATCTTAAGAGTTGGCCGGGAGGTCGGGGTTCCAGCAAGGGCAGTCCAGCGACATGGGAGACTTTTAAAAAGGATTTTGGATTTGATAGCGATGAAGAAGCTGAGAGATTTAATGGGAATCCTGTGGACTTGACCGAGGTTTTGTCGAAATCCGATATCCCGATGTTGCACGTAGTGGGAGATGCCGATGATGTGGTGCCAGTCGATGAAAATACTGGACCATTTGCCGAAAAAATAAATGCCGGTGGTGGGTTAATCAATGTAATTCACAAGCCAGGTATTGGACATCATCCCCACAGTTTAGAAAATCCACAGCCCATTGTTGATTTTGCCCTAAGGTGTACAGACTATTTAACAACCAACGATTTGATTGCTAAGCCCTCTCAGCCACAACTGGATTGGTTTGATTACGAAAATTTAATGTTTATTCACTATGCGCCCAATACGTGGACGGGATTGAGTCAGGATGACAATTCTCTGCCCTTGGATCGCATCAATCCCAAGAAAATGGATACTGACCAATGGTGTAAGGTAGCTAAGTCTTGGGGAGCGGAGATGATCGTATTTGTGGCCAAGCATTCTGGGGGATTTTGTTGGTGGCAAACCAATACTACGGAATACAGTGCTCGAAATATTCCATGGGAAAATGGAGAGGGTGATTTGCTGGCCGATATATCGGCATCGTGCAAAAAATACGGATTGGAATTGGGGGTATATATTTATCCCGGTGATCGCCAATGGGGTGCAGGTCTAGGTAGTGGAGGGAAGACGGAAGATCCCAATAAGCAAGAGGCCTATAATGAAGTATTTAGAAAGCAATTGAAGGAGGTGTTGTCCCAATATCATCCTATGAAAGAGGTTTGGTTTGATGGGAGCTGTGTAATTGAAATCGGTGATATTTTGGAGGAGTATGCCAGCGATGCCGTAATATTTCAGGGACCGCAAGCCACCATCCGTTGGGTGGGCAACGAAAGGGGAATAGCACCTTACCCCAATTGGTACACGGTAAGTAATGCAGATATTAAGACGGGACGGGCAAATGCTTTAAATTCTGACCCTCGGGGTGAGTATTTTGCACCGGTGGAAATGGATGTTCCTTTTCTGATGAGTGGTAAAGGACATCGTTGGTTTTGGTCATCGAATACCGATAGTTTGATTTTGACTATTCCGGAATTGATGAATATTTATGACAAATCTGTGGGGCGGGGCGGTGTTCTGTTGTTGAATGCTACTCCTGATACTACTGGATTAATACCCAAGTCTCATGTGAAGCAATACAAGGCTTTTGGCAAGGCATTGAAAAAGCGGTTTTCAAAGCCATTGGCCTCTGGATCGGGATCCAATGTGATTACCTTGGATTTGGGCCGTGAAAAGATGGTGAATCAAGTGGTTATACAGGAAGATATCAGTGAAGGCCAATTGGTTATGAAATACGAATTGGAGGGATTTGCGAATGGCCAATGGCATAAAATCAAGGATGGTCAGTCTATTGGGCATAAACGTATTGATGAGTTTCCAGCCCAGAGTTTGTCAATGATCAGACTTAAGATTACCGATGCTTTGGCCAATCCAGTGATTACTCATTTTTCGGTCTACAATAATGCCAAGATGTCTACGGGAAAGAAAGGTGAAGAGGGAAGTAAGATCTATTCAGTGGGCAATTGGTCGACGAGTGATTATACAGAGGAATGGCAGGAATACAGTTTTGATCTTACTCCATATTTGGAGGAGAAAGTAGGGCAATTTGAATTGAAGTTTATGAAAATCGATCACGACCGGGCTTTTGAGAAATCGAATACGGGTGGATATGGAATCGAATTTATGGATTGGACCTTGGAAGTTCACGGTACAGACAATCCACAGTCAGTTGAAAAGGTGGGGAATGGATTGTTTCACATCGACCATTCACAGCATATTACGGCAGACATGAAGGCCAAAATTTTATTTAAGACTAAGATTAAAAGGCGTCCTGGCAGGGCAGTTGGCGTCATTGATTTGAGGATGGTAGGGGTTAATTAGTAATGGTCAATTGTTAATTGTTAGTTGTTGATTATCAATGGTCAATTAGAAGGATCGTAGAGGCGCAAAATCTTGCGTCTCCTCGTCTTGTTTTTCGTCCTGTCTGTCATTATTTTCAATCATGACAATACCATGAATGTGATTAGGCATTGTGATATGTGGACCCAATTGTACAAAAGGGAAATGATTAGGTATTTCGTGCCAACATGAATTCGCGATATGTCCAATAGCCGACATGGACATCTTTCCTTGGGATATATCACCAAAAAATAAATCTCGATTTTGTGTGCAAATGGTTATAAAATACGCAGCATTCCAACCATAGTTCCAAAAAGAAGCACGAATGGAGGCAATGCGATATTTATGTTGATATTTGCCCATTATATTTAAACATAAGATGTCAATCACAAATTCCATTATGACAAATTAACTACCCTATTAGACGCAAAATCTTGCGTCTCTACAATGGGTGATATGAAAAATGATAAATCTATGTGTTATATATTTTATCTTCTATCCAATGTAAATGATTATTAATTATTAATGGTTAATTCAAAGCATCGTAAAGACCCAATGTCTTGCGTCTCCTCGTCTTGTTTTTCGTCTTGTCTGTCATTATTTTCAATAATGACAATACCATGAATGTGATTAGGCATTATGATATGTGGATCCAATTGTACAAAAGGAAAATGGTTAGGGTTTTCGTGCCAACATGAATTTGCGATGTGTCCAATAGCCGACATGGACATCTTTCCTTGGGATATATCACCAAAAAATAATTCTCGATTTTGTGTGCAAATGGTTATAAAATACGCAGCATTCCAAGCATAATTCCAAAAAGAAGCACGAATGGAGGCACTGCGATATTTATGTTGATATTTGCCCATTATAATTTAAACATTAGTTGTCAATCACAAATTCCATTATGACAAATTAACTACCCTATTAGACGCAAAAACTTGCGTCTCTACAATGGGTGATATGAAAAATGATAAATCTATGTGTTATATATTTTATCTTCTATCCAATGTAATGGATTATCAATAATGTATGCTGATATTTTGTGATAGGATTTTTCATTTCGGATAATATGGTCGTAATATCCCGATTGCCACTGAAATTTTGGATTTAT
>NZ_JAJQYA010000044.1 GCF_021729155.1 Membranihabitans marinus
TTACTATTTGGGAAACGCTTGTAAAAGTCCTCGATTGATAGGCTTTTAAATTTATCTTCCATGACGTAATAAGTTTTTGTTATTATAATTGAATAATCGCTTATCCTTTAAATAACTAATTATATCTCCGTCCTTCTAGTTCCTCAATAGTTTCTATATCAATCGACAATCGATGAAGTTGAGAGCTTTTATTAAAGTTATTACCCAAGGTCTATTCGTCAAGACTTTATGCTTTTGTCATACTTTAATCTTGTAAATAATACTGCATTAGGAAAAATACCTCCTCACTTTGGCAATGATAATTTGTAAAACCATTTACTTCATCATATTGGATCTATAGGTCTTCGTCATATTGTCTGGAATGCAGATAATATAATCAGCCTTGCCTAAGTGGTCTTTGTCCAATTTGCTAATATCCTGCTGACTGACGGAGGATATGGTCTTCATTTTTAAATTTGGTGCAGATAATTGAATATAATAAAGTATTCCTTCTCGAAAATCTGAATGATATGATCCATTGATGTGATAAAACAATTCACCTTGCCGATGATTCTGTAGAATAAAATAAGCCATTGTAGCATCTTTAATGGCTTGGGCCTTGGGAAGATTGTCCCCTCCATGTCCTCCCATCATTGATTTCATTTTTACATAACTCGGTAATTCAGGGTCGTATGCAATCGGTAAAGGGGGAAGAAAAGTCAATTCCTTTTCACTCAAGGAATTTAATACGGAAAAACCACCCTTGTAAACTTGATTGGCATATCTCCGAGGACTATTGGTCGCTACGACGGGAATTTGATGATCCATAGCAAACTTGACCAGTGGATCGTAATCGGTGTCGTAATTCGACCATAAATCTGTAACGGCATTGAATTCTTGAAACGAAACCTCACCCGATGTGTATTTGTCCACCGCTTCTTGCTGATCTGATTCAAACATCTCCAATCCCAAACTCAGTTTTCTTTTGTCATTTAAATCGGTAAAAACTTCCAACTCTAGCCAGTGGGCTATGGGATTGTCGTGATATTCTCCAAAAAATACAATATCAGCTCCTGTCAATTTCTTAATCATCTTGCGGTATGATGTTTTTTTGCCTTTGTTATTGTAGATGATATAGCTTGGATTTTTACTTTGACTATACAGGTTTACCGTCCATATGGTCAACATTATGATGAGGATGTGTCGGAACATTTTCTTTGTTTTTTATAAAAGTATAGGTTTTTTATGAATCATCTTGATTCAAATTTCCTTTTTTAGCTTTGATGTCATATTAAAAAAATCGTTTATTATGCATTTACAGCTGGCATTCAATGATAACTATGATCAGAATATCAACCAAGCGGGTTTTAATATGTTGTATTCTAAAGTTGAGGACAAAGAGATCGATTAAACTTGAACACAATCCGTCATACCTAATTGTATTTTCGGGGTTAGGTTGTTTTGATTGGAAGAAATTTCGGACAAATCATGTGATATAGCGACTAATACCTAGTGGACAATAAATTTACTTGTATTTTTGTCGCGGAAATGAAAAGTTGATTTAAAATCATAAATTTAATTTATCAATTCATTGACTATTAACCTGTCAAAACACAGTGATTTCGAAAAGTTTTACAAATTGCATTTTGTAAATATGGTCAAGTACTGTCTGGTGAGAACAGAATCACAGTCTGTAGCAGAAGAAATTGTCCAAGAATCGTTTGTGAAGTTGTGGGAAAATAGACAAAAATCCATTCAGCAACCGCAGTCCTATCTTTTTATGATAGTGAGAAACAATCTCGCTAATTATTATCGCAATCACCAACTGCAACAAACTACTTCCATTGAGCAAGCTTATTCTTTGACAGAAAAAAATTCGGATCAAGAAAATAATTTGCCCGACCCTTCACTTAAAATAGCCATAGAAGAACTACCTGAAAAATGTAAACACATCGTGGTAATGAGTTATTATGAAGGATTGACCAAAAGTGAAATAGCCCAATATCTGGGTATTTCTTCAGAGACGGTAAAAAAGCAAAGAACAATAGGTCTTCGAAAATTAAGAGAGAAATTGAGATTAATGAAAAAAAAATAATTTCTCTTTTTACCCCCCTTTCCTTTTTTTCTCGTCTTTAAAAAGACAAGACTAAATAAGGAATGAATAATAGGGAAGAAGAAAATATAGATCAGCGTATAGATCGTTGGCTATCGGGACATCAATCAGCTGAAGATCGACAAGAGTTGGAGTCGTGGTTGTCTGAATCGCCAGAAAATAAAGAACTACTAGAAGCTTTAGAGGAGGATATTGAAAAAAAGCAATCGCTATATCGTGACATCGATGTAGATGCAGCTTTTTCAGATTTTCAAAATCGCCTTCCAAGGAAGAAACCAGTTTTATTGCATTATTGGAGAGCTATAGCCGCTAGTGTTTTGGTGGTCGTTAGTGGAATGGGCTACTATTTTTACTCCCAGCCCAGTGATATCGTTTGGACTACAACCGATGAAGCAAAGACCTTGACCTTGCCCGATCAATCAATAGTAGAATTGAATAAATACAGTGAATTGAGTTATTCCACTGATTTTAATCAAAATAACAGATCTGTAAAATTAACAGGAGAAGGATTTTTTCAAGTGACACCGAATAAGGATTTACCTTTTGAAATCCAAACCTCTATTGGGGAAACAAAGGTTGTTGGAACTGCCTTTAATCTTCAGGCCTATCCACAGTTAAAAGAAGAGCAACTCTACGTGAGGGAAGGTAAGGTTCAGTACACAGGGCATGGAATTAGAGGTTCATTAAATCCCATATTGTTGACACCAAAGCAAGGGCTTGTGTTTCATAGTACCGACACGGTCTATACCAGGATGACAGACGATGCCTATGCCACACTTTGGGCAAAAATCTTTGATTTTGATCGAACCACCTTGAAAGAGATAGTCGCCGCATTGGAAAAAGCTTATTCTACAGTAATTAATATAGATCAGCCCGGCATAGAAAAATGTCGATTTACAGGTTCGTTTCAAGATAAAGAGCTGGCCGAAATATTAAAGGTCATATCTGTTACCCTGGATTTGAAATATGCCGAAGAACGAAATATTATAAGTATCACCGGAAAAGGATGTCAATAATGAAAAATATATACAGCCTAATTATACTCATCATTCTCTGTCCCTTATTCCTATTCGGACAGAATATATTGAAAACCACAGTCACGAATTTGAGTTTTGAAAATTCGCCATTGGATCAGGTCATCGAAACCCTAGAGCATCGGTATAAAATTCAATTCGCATACAATCCCGACGCCATTCAATTGGATCAATTAATATCCCAGAAATTCGACGAAGTTCCATTAAGTTCAGTTCTAGACTATATTTTTGATACCGTGGACTTGTCCGTAACACTACGAGGTGAGCAAATCATCATCAAACCCAAAGCAAAAACCGCCAACAAAGTAACTGTAGAGACAAAAAAAATTGAGGCGATAACCGTTTCAGGTACAGTATTGTCTAAAGAGGATGGATTGCCCCTCATCGGTGTAAATATTAAAATTAAAAATACCAGTCAAGGTGCATTAACTGATTTTGATGGCAAATTTTCACTGACTGCTAATTTGCCAGAAATAACCTTGGTCTTTAGTTATATCGGTAAAATTCCACAAGAACGGACGTTTAAGGCGAGTGAAGAGGTAGAAATTCGAATGGAAGACAATGCGGTTCAATTGAAGGGACTCGTGGTGACTGGTTATGGAACGACAGCTAAAAAAGAAGATTTAATTGGTAGTGCAGACCATGTGACTACTGAACAGTTGGAAATGAAACCAGTGGGACGGGTAGACGCTCTATTGGATGGTATTGTTCCTGGATTACAGTTTGAAGTGCAAAGTGATGATGCTTCGAGTGCCAGACCGCGATACCAGACGAGAATAAGAGGTGAAGCTTCTTTTTCTGCTTCGAATGAACCGTTGTGGATCGTAGATGGAGTACCTATTTATACGGGTAATAAAACCAATTTGATTCCCGGTATGCAGACATCTATTAGTCCATTGTCCTACCTCAATCCCAAAGACATAGAAAGTATGACTGTGCTAAAAGATGCCGCCGCAACCTCCATTTACGGGGCCAATGGAGCCAACGGGGTTATTTTGATTACCACTAAGAAAGGCAGCTATAACAAAGAAACCATTCAATTTAGCACTAGACACGGCTTAAATAGACCATCAGAAAATCATTTTCAAGTATTGGATGCCGATCAATATAGAGAATTGGCATTGGAAGCCTATATCAATTCGGGCAGGGATTTGGCTGATTATCCCTTTGGCAACGAAAACGATGATGCCAATACCGACTGGTATGATTTGTATTTTCAAAATGGATTAAATAGTCAGTACGATTTAAGTTTTTCTGGGGGTAATGACAGAACTAACTATTACGTGTCAGGAGGGTATTATCGTTCAGAAGGAACTATAATTCAGAATTTAACCAACCGTTATTCTGCCAGAATTAATCTAAATCAAAAGTTGGGAGAAAAGGTTAAGGTGGATTTTAGATTTGGAATGTCATACAACGACAACAATTTGTTTACACCTAATTACGATTATTTTGAGACCAGACCCAATATTGATCCCTACAATGCCGATGGCACCTTTGCTCTGTACGACGATGTTACTGGGTTGAAATTTTTTAATAAATTGGCAGAAGCCTATCAAAATGACGATCATCAGACCACATTTGCTACTACTGGAAACATCGCATTGACTTATAATATCATGGAGGGTTTGACTTTTACCTCTCAAAATGGTATCGACAATCTCGGTTCTACAGAAGATCAGTATGATTCTCGCAACAATTGGTCTGGCCGTGATTTGAGTGGGACGCCTGTAGGATATGCTTATCGAGCCCAAAACAATATCCTTAAATGGATATCAATCAATCGATTAAATTTTGTGAGAGAATGGGGGCGGAATCGATGGGATGTATTGGTCGGTACAGAAGCTACAGATCAAATTAGACGCAGTGTCTCAGGATCAGGATCTAACTTTGCCAACGACTACATTCGAGAAATTTCATACTCCCCTTCAGAAACCCAAAGAGCTTCTAGTAGCCGAGAAGAAGAATCCGCTTTTTCATATTTTGGTCGGGTAGTCTATAATTATGATAGTCGATATGGATTGTCTGTCAGTTATAGACGCGATGGAAATTCTCGTTTTGGTGACGATGTTCGTTATGCCAACTTCTTTTCTACCGGGGCATCGTGGAAGATACACAATGAAAAGTTTTGGAAGAGTGATTATATTGATTTCTTGTCTTTAAAAACTTCCATAGGGACCAATGGAAATTCTAGAATCGGCTTGTATGATTTCAAAGGCCTCTATAGTTTTTCAGACGGATATGCCTACAATCAACAACCGGGAACCATTATTACTACAGGTGCCAATCCCGATTTTAGTTGGGAAACAACACTGATGTTTAATACCGGAATTGAAATAGGATTGTGGGATAAAATTGACCTTTCCTTGGAGTATTACAACAACACGACAAGGGATTTAATCGACAATGTAGATGTGTCGAGAACTACCGGAGATACTCGGATTTTACGAAATATAGGTAGGGTGAGAAATAGTGGGGTAGAAGCTACTATTAACACTATTAATATAGAAACTGAAGATTTTAAGTGGACTACTTCTTTTAATATAGCACATAATGCAAATAAAATATTGGAGCTGTATAATAACAATGACAAAGTTTTGGACAAGACCATTCGTAGAGTGGGTGAAGATTCTAGGACATTATACTTAATTCGATGGGCAGGTGTAGATCCACGAGATGGAGCGCCGCTGTGGTATGATGCGGGAGGAAATATTACCAGAGAGTTTAGTACGGACAATAGAGTTGCTGTGGGTACAACGAATCCTACTTTCTTTGGAGGAATGACGAATCAATTGTCTTATAAGAATTTGAATCTTCGATTTCTAGTAAATTATACCTATAAAGGGTATGCCTTTAGCAGTCTTCGAAGAAATGCCGAATCAGATGGTCTATATATATTGTCTCAGAATGATTCAAAAAATTTACTGGATCGATGGCAGAATCCAGGAGATCTAGCACTCGTACCCAAATTGATCTATGGGATTACTCAATCGGGAAGTAGAAATTCAACCCGTTATATACACGACAAAACCCATCTGCGCTTGCAAAACATTAGTTTGGGCTATAACATCAAGGGACCCAAACTCCAGAAGTGGGCCATAGACAGGATCAACGCCTATATCCAGATGGATAATGTGGGGATTTGGACGCCTTACAACGATGCCAAAGACAGAAATACGTATAGAAACTCATTTTCACCCTATCCTATAGAACAGACTTATTCTGTAGGTATTGATGTTACATTTTAATGATTATCCAGATGAAAAAAATATTCAGTAGTATAATTATCCTAGGTTTTTTGTTTAGCTGTAACGATTTCTTACAAAAGGAGCCCGTTGGGCGAATATCAAAGGATCAATTATTTGTAGATATGGATGGTATTCGAGCTGCTATGGCTGGCGCCTATAATCGAACATCTTATTACTACGCTAGAGAAACATTACTTTACCCCGATATCGCAGGCGATCAATTGGTGATGAAGACGGTGGGATCTGGTCCAGATCAAGATTTGATTTTGTGGAATGAACACAATTTTCAAAGTTTGTCCGATGACGAAACTGGTGCTGTGGGTCATATTTGGCTCAATATCTATGAGGCATTGGCCAATATCAATAATATTTTGGAGGCCATTCCAGAATTGAGGGTTTTAGAGCCAGATTTTCAATCGGAGCTATCTGATATTGAGGCTCAAGCGTATTTTTTACGAGGTTTGGCACATTTTCACTTGTGCAATACCTATGCACAGACCTATAGTTTTTCTTCTGGGGCCGATCATCTAGGCATACCCATTGTTACCGAAACTCCGGGAGCCGATGCCAATTTGTCTCGATCAACGGTAAATCAAGTGTATCAGCAAATCATAAATGATCTAAATCGATCGATTGAATTGCAATACAATACCGTCAATCCCTATTATGCTTCCACCGCAGCTTGTGAGGCCTTGTTGTCCCGAATTTATTTGTATATGGAAGATTGGGAGGAGTCGGTAGCATTTGCGGAAAGAGTATTGGCCAAGAATCAGTATTCTTTGGTAGATAGTGCGGACTACCTAGATATGTTTATAACCAATGAGGAGAGCCCAGAAATTATTTTTCAACTTTACAATCGCAGTTTGGGAGCGGGTACCTTGAGCTCTGTCTATTCTATTTCCACTTTTCAAGCATATGCCTCAGAAAGTTTTTATGAAGAATTCGACAGTGCCGATGTTAGAAAAACAGTGTTTGGCAACAATAATGGACAGCATTATTCTCTAAAATATGCCAAGGATGACAACATCAATCAAGAAGATTGGCCGATGAATCCCATCGTAGTTCGATTGGCCGAAGTTTATTTAAACTATGCTGAGGCTGCATGGCAGATGACAGATTATTCTAAAGCAAGGGAAGTTTTAGCGCTTATTAAACAAAGAGCCAATCCATCTTGGGTAAATAACCTCAATGTATTAACTGTGGGTGAATTGCTCAAAGAAATATATGACGAACGCAGTAAAGAATTGTGTTTTGAAGGACATCGGCTCTTGGATATTGCCCGTCGTCACGAGTCCATAGATCGGGGGAGTAATTGCAATTCAAGCATCTGTACTTTAACCTATCCCAACGATAGATTTATTTTACCTATTCCACAAAAAGAACTAGATGCCAATGTAAATATGGAACCCAATCCCGGCATTAACTAACAAAGAAATACTATGAAAAATATACTTTTTTTAGCCTTTATTATTTCATTGACGTGGACCTTAAGCAGTTGCAATAAGGAGGAATACGAGGTCTTCGACCAAGCTTTTTTTCATATACACAGCAATAATCAGGATACTTTGCAGATCCGGTTTAATCGAAGAGATACGGTGGAATACAATGTGTATTTGAGTTCAAAACTACAATTTGATCCCATTCAAGTAAACTGGAATTTTTCTGTTGAAAATCTTCAGGAAAATGTTGACTTTAAGATCTTAAATACGGATAGGACTCTGGTATTTAATCCAGGTATTTTTGAAATGCCCATTCGCATTGCATGGCTGGAAAACCCTGTGGATGAATCCAAAGTTAGCAGTCTTACTTTAATCATTGAGTCAAATTCAGCGAATATTCCCATCGGTTTGCCAGGTCCAGATAAGAATCAACAATCCATGACTATATTAAAAGTTAAGTAAAATAATCAGACACCAACAAGGTCGTAATTGAAGTTTATATTAAAGTACAATGATGAATTATAAATATATATTTTTTTCCCTTTTTCTTTTAATTAGCCCATTTGTACAGGGACAAATCTTAGAAGCTGATTCTAATTTATTAAGTGGTCGTCTCGACAATGGTTTGCAATATTACATATATCCTCATGGTTATCCAGAGGATTTGGTGACCTTGCGTTTGTACATTCAAGCTGGGAGTATTTTAGAGAAAGAAAATCAGTTGGGATTGGCCCATTTTGTTGAACACATGGCATTTAATGGGACGAAGAATTTTGAAAAAAATGAGTTGATTACTTATTTGGAATCCAAGGGAGTGACTTTTGGCAGTGATTTAAATGCACACACTTCCTTTGATGAAACGGTGTACAAATTGCAGATTCCAGCCTATGATTCCACAGCCATCGATACTGCCATGATGATATTGGCAGACTGGGCTCATAATATAACTTTTGATAGTCTAGAAATAGAGAAGGAAAGGGGAGTAGTGATTGAAGAATGGCGATCGGGGCAAGGGCCAGGATCTAGGATGCGGCAAGCTTATTTACCTAGGATGTTGAATTATTCCCGATATGCAGAGCGATTGCCCATTGGAGATACTGCGATAATCAAGAATTTTGTCAAACGAGATTTGGTATCGTTTTACGAGGATTGGTATCAGCCTCAATTGATGGCTGTGGCTGTAACCGGAGATATTTCGGCCAATTATACCATGAAAAAAATAAAAGAGAATTTTGGAGACCTTAAAAATAAAAAGGATTTACCGAGACTTTACTATCCTATACCTCCAAGTGTTGAAGACGACTTAATAATAGTAACTGACGCTGAGGCCGTAAATGTTGATTTTAGTTTGTATAATATTACTAATACCTCGAATGTTATCCGGACTGAAAACGATTATCTACAATTTTTAACCGCTCAAGTATATAATCGATTAAATCAGAATCGATTTAACGATGTAGAGGATACCACGACATTGTTTCGATCTGCAGATTTAGGATTTAAAGGGCTATTTGAACATTCGAGCGGTTTAATGGGGGGAGTGTCGTTGTATGGAGACAAAATAGAAGAAGGCATTCGAGGGTATTTGACAGAGGTGGAAAGAATTCATCGATATGGATTTACAACTTCGGAAATCGATATTATTAGAAAAAATTTGCTGTTACAGTTTAAATCTTCTTTCGAAAATCAAAGTAAGTCTTCTTCAGCTACTTATTTAAATGATATCAAATCCCTATATTTCAAGGGATATCAAATGGTAAGTAAAAAGGAAGAATATCGGTTGGCTAAAAAATACCTGCCTTTGATCGATTCCACCAGATTGATGGATTATCTACGGCAATTGCCGCTCAATCGATACAATACCTATATGATTACTGGTCCAGATTCACTTCGCGCCGATATGCCGACGAAAAATGAAGTATTGGAGTGGGTGTCAGCTATTCAGTCCTCTGATCTTCATCCCCCATTGAATAAAACTATGGAATCGGATCGGTTATTGAATTCTGAAATCATGGCAGGTCAAATCACGAGGGAAGTGATAGATACGACCATTGATATTGAAATATTGACTTTGGACAATGGAGCTCGAGTGATATTGAAGCCCACTGAATTGGACAACAATCAAGTTCTATTGTCGGGATTTAGGAATGGAGGCTTGATGGCTTTGGATTCTACAAAGTATTTAACTTCTCTTTTTGTTAAGTCCATAGTGGCAGCCAGTGGATATGGCGATTTTTCAAGGGATGGATTGAGTCAGTATTTAGCGGGTTCTTCAGCTTCGGCGATTTTTGTTATGGCAAAAAATAGAAATGGTATCGCTGGAAATGCGAAGTCGGAAGAATTGGAGCAAATGCTTGAATTGATGTATTTAAAATGGCATTATCCACGATTGGATACTTCATTGATAGAGAATATATTAAATAAGACCATTGAATCGGTTGAAAATTCAAAAAAATCACCGAGTTATCCCTTTAGTATTGCATTGAATCAAAGGATAGCTGGTCACAACTATACTACAGAACCGCTGAGTGAGCAACGCATTGTGGATGAATTCAAAGCCGAAGATGTAACCTCACTTTATCACCAGTCTTTTGGGACAGCGGACGGATTTACTTTTATCCTAGTAGGAAATTTTGATGCAAAAGAAGTTAAACCCTTGATAGAAACCTATATCGGAGGCATTAAAGGTGAAAAATGGGAAGATCCGGGTTTATCTGTGGTGATACCCGCTATAGAAAAAACGGATTCGTTGATCATGTATGCCGGAGAAGCCGACAAGAGTAGGGTCAACATATTTTTTCAGAATAGTGAATTTGATTATTCTTCAGAATGGAGTTTAAAATTGGAGATGTTGGAAGAAGTACTCAAAGTGAAATTGAGAGAGAATTTACGTGAAGACAATGGAGGGGTATATGGTGTTGGTGTTTCGGCATCGTCAGCGGTATCGCCTTCACCTTTGTATCGGATTCGGATAGCCTTTGGTTGTAGTCCCGAAAACACGCCTTTACTCGTAGACCAAGTATGGAAGGAAATCGATGCCATATCAAATGATGCAGATTATTTTGCCGTGGAAGTAGAAAATATCAAAACCCAGATGATGGAACGTCATCGCAAAAGAATAGAAAAAAATTCCTATTGGACCAGTGTAATTAGAGATCACTATTATCAGAAACTGGACAACTGGGATTTAATTACACAGTATTCTAATTTGTTGGACTCGATTACGGCATCAGATATTAGAATCATGTGTCAACAATTATTAGTCAATCAACCGTACTTCAAAGCGGTTCTTTATCCAGAAACATTTGTAAACCAATAAATATATTTTATGTCAATTATTAAAAGATTATTATTACTACCTCTCGTCCTAATGGTTCTTTTTTCTTGTGAAAAGGACGATGTGCTTAGTGACGCTAAAGACTTTACAAGTTATACTCTCACTGCAAGTCAGAATGCTGGAATAGATACCGATGTCGTCGGTCAAATTTCAGGGACAACGATCTCTATTAAGATCCCTAATTCTGCCAATATAACTTCCCTAATACCTAGTTTTGAGACTTCGGGGATCAAAAATATTGTGCGTATCAATGGAACGGTTCAAGTTAGTGGACAGACTACGGTTGATTTTTCATCACCAGTTACCTATACCATAGTGGCTGAGGATGGTTCTGAAAAGACCTATACCGTTCAGGCTTCAAGAAATGCAGCTATTACAGGTTTTGGTTTTTATGCAGCCGACAATCCTTCGGTTTTGTTTAAGGATTATGTAGCTACTGTAACCGGAACCGATATTTCAGTTGATTTACCAGTGGACGCTGACCGCAGTCAATTGGTTGCTCAATTTACCACTACCACCGGTGCAACGGTTGCTGTTGATGGAGCGGCCCAGGAGAGTGGAGTGACTGCCAATGATTTTTCTTCAGCACTTACCTATACAGTATCTGACAACGATGGATCTGATGATTTCACTGTTGTCGTAGGTGATTTAAGTGCTCCTGAGTGGTCTATCATTGGAGCTCAAGGTTTTATTGAAGAGTTTACCGATGTATTGAGCATGGCTATTAATCCAGTAACTCATTTACCATACTTGGCATACCAACGCGATGGTTCTATCGGCGGAGAAAGTATACCTAGTGCAGAGGAAAAATTGTCTGTTGTTAAATACGAAGACGGAAATTGGAGCTATTTAGGTAGTGAAACGGGAGTAACTGAGGGTAAAGTAGATTATGTGTCTATGGCCTTTAATTCAGCGGGAGAACCTAATGTGGCCTACACCGATTATAATGCTGACCGAAAGGTGTCGGTAATGAAATACAGTGGTGATAGCTGGTCGACAGTTGGAAGTGCTGGATTTACCGAAGGTAGATCAGATTATACCTCTCTCGGTATTACCAGTGATGATGCTTTATATGTAGCCATCTCGGATCGTTCAGGTGTAACTTTAGATTCAAGAGGCTTGAATATTTACCATGTACAAGGAAGTGATTGGACGACGGCTAATCCTCCAGCTGGTGCTCTGACTGGATATTCCCAATTCGACACATACGAAGATCAGCCATATTTGGTTTTTATGGATAGAGCAGGTGGATTGAATAGACCTTCAGTGTACACTTATACCAATAATGCATGGGAAGCTGTAGGTAGTCCTCAATTTGGAGCTACAGATGGAAATGGTTATTTAAAAGTAGAAATAGCTGTGAAAGATCACGATGAAATGTATGTAGCCTACCAGGAGTCCATCGATGGAGTGAGAAGCAACTATGTCATGAAATACGACGGTAGCGATTGGGCTCTAATAGGTGATCCAATTATGGTTGGTGCAGAAAGAGATAACTTTAATTTAGCCCTTCACCCCAATGGTACAGTTTATTTTGGTTATGTTGATGATTCAGGTTTGAATATTAGAACCTTTAATACCAACACGAACAATTGGAATGATGCCGTAAACTTATCTGCAGAGGAAACTGAGGATTTTGATATTCAAGTATCAGATATTGGTATTCCATATGTGGCCGCAGTTATTGGCGACGATGACAAAACAGTGGTTTGGGAATACGATATTCCATAGTGGAAGATAAATAGATTAAAATTTTTAACACGTCTGTAAATCAATGATTTATAGACGTGTTTTTCTTGATAGGTGACTGTTTTTAAAAGAAAATAATGGAAGTTAAGGAGTAGATTGCAAAATATTTAATGAAGGTTTAATATTGATCTATGAAATTGCTAAATTGTCAATATTTTTGGTGTTTTGTTATTAATATTAAATATTTTATTACAAATGTTTGATATTTTGTCAAAGTTTAATATCTATTTTTATATATTTGCTAATGTAATCAGGAAGTTGGTTATTAATTATACTGTGAGGTGACGAAATTGGCAGCCGTGCCCCCTTGTCTCGGGGGTAGGGATTACGGGATAAACTGGATATAATGGCTTTTTCTTTAGATTAAAGTCTAGGGTTGACCACTAAAATTGTAGCTTAGCTAACCGCCCTGTGTAGGTTCGAGTCCTGCTCTCACAGCAGAAAAACAGATAAAAGGGATGTAATTCAATCTGAATTACATCCCTTTTTTTATTGATTAATATGGTGTAGAAGGTGTGGTTCTTGTATTTCGTATTATTATTTTAAAATTACCGCAGGGGTATTTGTACAATTGATTTAGATAAGATCCCTTCATCTTGAATAACCTTTATCACATAGTTGCCAGCGGGTAAATGACTGGTATTTACTTCTACTTGTGTTGAAATATTGGAGTCAAAAGATTGCTGCATGACTACTTGACCCAAAATATTGGAAAGTGAGAAATGCACTTCGCCTTGATTTTGGGATTCGATTTGTAAGGTAAAGCGATCTACATAGGGATTGGGAAAGGTCTTTATGGTGAAAGATGTGGTGTTGTCTTGATTAGTTGTAGTGACTACATCGCTATTGGCATCAAGACCAAAGCGAACTTCGCTAATCCCAACACAGGGACCTCCATAATTGTCTATCGGGGTAAGGATGACATATCGCGCTTGTTTGCCTTCCCAATCGGTGACTTCTTCTCCCTCATAGACTGATTTTCCCGTAGCCATACTCAAAGTATAAGTTCCCAATTCTGTCCACAATTGACCATCCAATGAATAGTCAATAGTAAAAGAACGAAGCCCTGAAGGAAGTTCTTCTGGTATGTTTAAATTCCACATTCTCATGGTGCCCAAACGGTAAACAGAACCAAAATCATAAGCTATCCAATGAGTATTGCCCCGATTATTGTTGGGGTTTTTGCTCTGTTCACAGCTGATCCAAGAGTCAGACCATGAAGTGTTGTGACGATCGGGAAAGCACTGAGCAGATAAAGTTAATGGAGATAGTATAATAATATAAATGAGGTATAGGTATCGCATATTTTATTGATTTAAAAATCCAATAGGAGATGAGGTAGATTGTTGTGCGTAGAAGTTTTTGAGATTGGGAAATATGGAGTGGACTTCCGAGGAAGAAACCCCGTACCAAAGAGCCAATTCCGCAAAATATTCATCAGCTGATGTAGTAGGGATAAGTACTCCATTTCCTAAATCTAAGTTGGTTTTTAATGCGAGGTTGGGGTATTGACCATAGATTTTACCTCCATTTACAGCACCTCCCGCCACTATTGTATTTCCACCCCAGGCATGGTCAGTACCGTTGCCATTGGAAGTCAGGGTTCGAGCGAAATCGGAAATCGTAAAACTGGTCACTTCATCTTGCTTGTTGATAATTTTGAGGGCTTGCTGAAATTCGTAAAGAGCTTTACTCAATACGGGTAACATTTCATTTTGTTCTTCAATGACATCGTCGTGATGATCCCAGCCACCAAAATTCACAAAGAATATTTGACGGTTAAAACCCAATTCTGCTTGCACTGATATCACTTTGGCTATCATCTCAAGATTTTGAGAGAGATAATGTGAAGAAAATAGGTTGCCAAAATCTTGGGCATGTTCCATACCCTCCTGGAATTCTAGGGTGGCATTGTGGGCATTTTTAATAGTGTTTACATAGGTTTGCTTAAAAATATCTTCGTATTGGTGGTCCATGAAATTCTTTATCGCATCGGTGCGTACTTGTTCAATATTCCAATCGTTGTCGAAGCCATAAATCCCAGTAGCACCGTCTGATCCAATAGAAAATTCAAAGATGCCATTGCCTTGTTGAAATACATTATTTCCGGAAAGCGAAATGTTCATGGATATATTTTGATTGGTATTCATGGATTGTATCATTTCTGTGACTCTGGCACCCCAACCCGTAGCTGATCGTTCGTGTGGCAATCCTGTTTGCCATTGTTGGATTTGATCGGCATGAGAGAGAAGGCCTAAGGGTAATCGATGAGAGTTGTTGTGGAATTGTTCCTTGGTCGTGGGTTCAATCAGTGTCCCCACATTGGATACAAAAGCCAGTTCTCCATTATTGTACATGGTTTGGACTTCAGTCATTCCGGGATGCACTGCATGGGTGGTTAATCCACTGCCTTGGTTTCGAAGGGCTAGTAGATCGCTATGTGGGATGGAGAGATTGGATCGAGTTGTTGCATAGTTTTGATAGGCCGATTGTTCATGAGGTATCAACATATTGAATGAATCGTTTCCCCCGGACAATAGGATGCATACCATTGCTTTGTAATCCCCAGCCGCTTCCACATCAGAATTGTCAATAGCTGCTGCATTGAGGGCTTTGAGATTGATGATAGAGGAGTAAAATGTACTGTAGCCCAAGGCTGCACAGCCCATTTGACTTAGAAACTTTCTTCTAGATGTTTGAGAAATATATTTTTTCATGGTCTTATTTTAAAATGGTGAAGTCCGGTGATATTAAAGTCAAATACAAGGCAATGGCTGACCTATATTCCAAGTAGTCGCTTCCTGTATTGCTGGCGCGAAGTTTTTCAATAGCGGTTTTAATATTATTTCGAGTGAATTCACTCATTTGGCCATGAGTATAGAGGATATCTAATTTGTTGAGCAAGACTTCTGGATCTTTAGCCAATGGTTCACAGCTATTGTAATCGATAAAGGTAGGTTCCACTTCTGTCCAAGCATTAAGCAAACCCCAATTCATGGTCCATCGATAGATTTGATTCATCATTTCTATGCTGGTTTTGGCGTGATGTATTTGGAATTCAGGGCCGAATAAGTCGCCTTTTTCCTCAAATGAATAGGGTTGGTAATCGGGTAGATAGAAATTAAATACCGAAGGTGAGGCCAAGGGGATTTGACCTGTACTTTCCCAAAAACCATATCCTGTATTCCAATAAATGCCATTGATATTATTGAGATCCATGGTTCGAACGACGTGTAAGTACCGAGAGAAGGGATCTCTTAATTTGCCTTGATAAAGAGATTGAATAGAACTGCATTCTCGGGCTTCAGAGTCTAAGAGCATGGATTTGATCACAGCAGCGAGGTCTCCTCGTTCTCCTTTTCCATTGTTGTTGAATACAGATGCTACCCGATTGATATATCCAGGGCTAGGATTGGATTTGACTAGGGTTTGAATCAAACGCCGGGCGATAAATGGACCTACGTTGTCGTGCATAAAAAGTATATGCAGGGCAGATCGAATATCTGTCATTCCATCTTGACCAGCGCTTAAGGTGTGACCTAATATTTGTTTTTCACCGGTATCGTGGTATTCCTCATACATCTTCATAGGCGTGGTATAGTCATTGAGGTAGATGTCTAGGCCGAATCGCGGTTCATCGACCCATTCATTTTCCATGATATTGCCAGGGCCCAAACCGGTAAATACTCTTGCCATTTCAGATATGGTATTCATATCATAGGTGGCAATATCGCGACCTTGGCTGTCTTTTTTGTGGGAGCCATCATTGTTGAGTTCGTAAAGACCTATGGTAAATAATTGCATGACTTCGCGGGCGAAATTTTCATCGGGGTGGAGGTTTTCTTCAGGGTTGGCCTTTGGATTGTTGTAATGACTCAAATAATAGCCCATGGAAGAGTGAAGGGCTACTTCATTTAATAAGTCTTCAAAATTGCCCAAACCATGGCGGAGGAAGATGTCATAGTAATCGGCTAATGCAACTCCTCTATCTTGCAGATCTGAATTGAACGATATCACGAATATTTGGCTTAGCGCCCAAGCTACTTTTTGTCGCAAAAGATCCATGTTCATAATATTGTTTTGCCAGTAGGCATATTGAAAATGGATCCAATAAGGTCCGAAGAAGTCATCGGGATCTCCCCCGTCATTTAAATGAATTTGATAGGCTTGATCGAAGATGTCATTCATTTGAGGCAACATATAGTTTGGTGGTGTGGCTATTTGCTCTTCAATCCAAGCTTCATATCCCAAATCCAATACTCTTTGGATTTCAATTTCATTTCCTCCAAAGGCTGCTTGGGAGAGAAATCTAGCGCTCGCTTGCTTTTGGCCGTCCAGTCCACTGCCATTGATGGTATTGTCTGCTGCAGCGATGGCTTTTCTTCCTGGGGGTTGGAAATCACTACTGCTATATACGGTCACATTGGGATGCTGTTGATCACCTATGTAAGCATTTGAATCTTGAGCAAATGAATGGAAAGTAAGGATAGATAGCAATATAATGAGGTAGGGGTTACTTTTCATAGTTTTTAATGTCTGGGCTTAAAGAAATACTCAATGATTTTTTAACGAAACTTTTAGGAAAAACATATATAATTTAAAAAATTTAACAAATGAAATTATTATTCCATGGTGGATAGTGTATTGTCGGGATATGGATTGAATAAAATTGGATTCATTTGGTGAAATAAAGGTGGGAGGTTAAGGTAGGGACAATTGGGAGTTGAGTGCATAATTGGTTTTCAGCATGGAGACAAAAAAACGACGTCGAGGTATATTGATTTTAAGAAGAAAGTGAGGATTATTTTAGAGAAGATAGCGGGCTTGATTTGGGGTAGGTTATAATTGTTAGTGTTTAATGTTGAAATGTTGAAATGTGTAAGGTTATTGTTTTGATGTGTTGAACGAGAGGGGGGTGTAGAAGAAATTGGTATTTGAGAGAAATGTCAAGACGATATAAATTTTGACTTGGCCATGGTAGGGAATTGAAAGGATATTAAGACATGATAAGATGGTTTAGATTTTTATTTTAAGTTTTAAGTTGGAGGTGAATAGGGGCGGTAGGATTTTTAAATGGAGGAATTGGTTAAATGGAGGGAACTTGGGGAAGTATTATATAATTAGTTATTTAAAGGATAAGCGATTATTCAATTATAGTAACGAAAATTTATTACGTCATGGAAGATAAATTTAAAAGCCTATCTATCGAGGACTTTTACAAGCGTTTCCCAAATAGTAAAAGTTGCTTAAATTACCTGGCTCACCAAAAGTGGGCATCCGGATTTACCTGTAAACATTGTGGACATCATCGATATTGTAGCGGCGGAAAGCCGCACATTAGGCAGTGTTCAAAATGCCGATATAAAGAATCGGCCACGGCCAATACCTTATTTCACAAAGTAAAGTTTGACCTGCTCAAAGCATTCAACATTGTCTACTTAATCGCCACCAGTAAAAAGGGGATCTCATCTTGTGAATTGAGCCGCAAATTGCAGGTGAGACAAAAGACTTGTTGGTTGTTCCGGCTCAAAGTTTTGCAGGCCATGAAAAGCCATCAAAAGGTCGGGTTAAGTGGAAAAGTGGAACTTTCAGATTTCAAAATCGGCATGAAAAAGACCTTGCAAAACGGCCAAGAAGTACAGTACAAGAAGATCGTAGTCCTTGCCATAGAGAAAAAAGGCAAGGGAATATCTCATGGTTATGCTATTTCTACAAATAGTCGAAGCGCCAAAGAAATCAACCGTTTATCAGATAGATGTGTAAATCTAGACGCGAAAATCACTTGTTATAAGAAGCATGGCTATGACCAAATTTGCCAGAAATATCCGGTAGTGAAAAGAATTAGAAAATCTAAAAAATCGATAATGCCTCTATCGAATAGAATGAAGAATAGTATAACGACTTGGTTGAGAGGCACTCATCACCATGCCGAATTATTGCAGTATTATTTGGACGAATTTTGCTATCGTTTTAATCGCAATAAGATGAAGGCTGAAATTTTCGATCATTTATTGGAGCGCATGGTTCGCCATAGGCCGCGGACCTATTTGGACATTATCCACTAAATAACTAATTATATGGGAACAAATCCTCCCCTCGATAAAACTCCCAAATTTTTTTGCCGAGGTTCCCTATCACTTCATTTTATATACCTAGATTATCAACAATATCATCGTAGATCAATTCTACTTTGCATACATCCTGTCTGCTTATAAACTTAAAAATGTCAATCCAAAAATTCAAGGGAAATAATAAATTAACCTCCTTATAGCCCTATACTTCTTCTAAACGTATTATTAATATAAAGCGTTATTAAACATATAATTAACAATGTTTGTATTTAAATACAGTTATTCCCGCTTTGCCGCGAATCTCTTTCTTGATAATTAATAGAATTACATTATATTTGTATTTATGATCTTGCAGAAAATAGCCAGTATCGCCCTTTTATCAATCTATGTATTCGTCTCTTCGGGAATACAAGGCGTGGTCTATTTCTGTAGCGATGAATGGGTCTCAATAAAGATATTCTCGGAAATTGAAGACGAATTGTGTACCGTCATGCCTTGTTGTACAGATTCCGAAGATAGTTGCGAAGAGAGCGACGACAGCGAGGAGGATTGCTGTGTCGAAGAAATCTTTAGCTTAGACTATGCAGCCGAACGCGTGGTCTCATCTCCATCCACATTTAGTGAATTTGTCGCTGTAGATAACGCTATTTTTATAGAAAAAATAAGTCTTTTAACTGTACCAGAAATCAATAATTTTGGTACCGTCCTAAAATATCCCCCCGATGGCATGCCACCATTGTACATCAAGCATCATTCCCTAGTATTTTATGGTTGAATCTAATTGATGATTTTTGTTTTCTATGTATTGAATTTCAATGAATTACATAGATGGTTTTTATTATTTATCAATTAAATTTTGTTTAATCATGAGAAGAATATTTCAAATAATACTATGTACTGGGTTTTTATATTTCTTTAATTCTGCAGCAATTACAGCCCAAAGTGTGGTTACCGATACTCTCACCGTTCAGGGTGTTTGTGGAATGTGTGAAAAAAGAATTGAGAAAGCAGCCTTTGTCAAAGGTGTGAAAATGGCAGAATGGGATAAAAATGTACAAAAACTGGTCTTGGTTTATAAACCTAAGAAAACCAATTTGGAAACCATATCATCTGCAGTAGCCAATGTCGGTCACGATACTGAATTGGCCAAGGCACCCCAAGCCGCATACGATGAATTGCCTGATTGTTGCGCCTACAGAGATGGTGTGAAACCTCACTAAAATAGGTTATAAATCATGCAAAAATATTTAAAGTTAAATATCATTCTTCTACTGGTATTGTTTAGTTCTGCTTTGCAGGCTCAGACAATAGCCATAGAAGGAAAGGTCTATGAAAATAGTGCTGAAGGGGATAAAATTCCTTTGGTGGGGGCCAATATTCAAGTCCTTGGTGAAGATGTAGGGACTGCTTCAGATATCAATGGTGAGTTTTCACTTATATGCTCTACTACAGCAACTCATGTCGTTGTCAGTTATACGGGGTATTCTCCAGATACCCTAGGCATAGAGGATCAACAACAACTCAATGTGGAGTTGGTTCCCAATGTAGCCCTTGATGAAGTACGAGTGGTGTATCGAAAAAAATCAAATGAAATATCCTACTTAAACCCGATTAAAATCGAGGAAATTTCAGAAGATGAATTGCGGAAAGCCGCTTGTTGTAATCTCAGTGAAAGCTTTGATACTAGTCCAAGTGTGGATGTTTCTTTTACCGATGCCATTACTGGTACTCGGCAAATTCAAATGTTGGGTTTAGCTGGTCCATATGCTCAAATTACTTCAGAAAATATGCCTAGCGTTCGCGGTTTAAGTGCGATACAAGGACTGGTGTTTGTTCCTGGAGCTTGGGTCGAAGGAATGCAGTTGAATAAGGGAACGGGTAGTGTGCTCAACGGATATGAAAGTATTTCAGGACAGATCAATATCGAATTGAAAAAACCTGAAAATACCGATCGTATACATGCCAATTTTTATGGTAATGAAGGAGGTCGTTTAGAAGGCAATCTCAATTTATCCCATAAATTTTCAGAGGAGTCTTCAACAGCCTTATTTTTGCACGCTAAGCAAAACGTTATTAAACACGATAGAAATGGAGATGGATTTTTAGATCAGCCTATTGGTACTCATTTTATGGGTATGAATAGATGGAAGTTTATCCCTAATGAGCGTTTGCGTTTTCAATTTGGAGTAAAGGCCACCGTAATAGATAATCAAGGTGGACAGTTGGATTTTGACCCTGAAAACAATGAGATAGGCAATACATTGTGGGGTATGACGAATACAGTAGAGAGATTTGAGGCTTGGGCCAAAGTGGGGTTGCTTTCGGCATTGCCATGGCAGTCTATGGGGTTGCAATTGTCAGCGTCACACCATGATGAAGAAAATCTTTTTGGTCGAAATTTATACAATGCCAATCAAACCTCGCTTTATGCCAATTATATCTTTCAAACCATATTGTGGAATACACAACACGGTATCAAGATGGGGGCTAGTTTTCAGTACGACGATTTCGATGAAGAGCTGACCGACTATCATTTTTTACGGGAAGAAATAGTGCCAGGAGTATATGGTGAGTACACCTTTACACCATCGGAGACTTTTTCTTTAGTTGCAGGTTTGAGATTTGATCACCACAATCAATACGGGGGATTTGTTACTCCGAGATTTCATTTGCGAAAGGCATTTAGTGATGAGTCTGTTTTTAGAGCTTCCTTTGGTAGGGGGCAGAGAACAGCTTCTGTTATTGCTGAAAATTTTGGGGTTTTGGCCAGTAGTCGCAACTGGTTGTTCTTGGGTGTAGAAGGTGATAATCCTTATGGATTGGCGCCAGAAATAGCTTGGAATGTAGGTTTGAATTATACAAAACCTTTTCGATTAGACTACAAGGATGGCAGTTTTTCTGTAGATGTATACCGAACGGATTTCACCAATCGAGTAGTTGTAGATTTGGATAATAATGCCCAAGAAATTTCTTTTTACAACGTTGAAAATGCCTCGTTTTCCAATACTGTTCAATTACAAGTCGATTACAATCTATTGCGACAGTTGGGATTGCGAATGGCTTATCGATGGGTTGATTCTCAGGTTAAATATACCAATGGTTGGGAAGAAGTTCCACTTAATGCCAAGCACAGAGCATTTGTAAATCTAGCCTATACCAGCGATAATGAAAAATGGAGAATTGATGCGACTTATAATTGGCAAGGCAGCAAGCGACTTCCTAATACGAGCGCTAATCCGGCCACTTATCAGTTGTCCTCTAAATCTCCTTCATTTTCAGTAGTTAATACTCAGGTCACCCGAGTATGGGGATCTGCTTTTGAACTCTATCTAGGGATGGAGAACGTATTTGATTACCGACAACAGGACGCTATTTTGTCACATGAAGAACCATTTGGCAGTTATTTTGATGCATCTATGATTTGGGGACCAGTCTTTGGTCGTAACACATATTTGGGTTTGCGTTATACCTTGTTGTAATATAGAATAAAATTTGTAGATAATTTATGAGGGTTTCTTGGTTTCATACTGAGAAATCCTCTTTTTTGTTAACTAAATCAAAGGGTAATTCATATTAATCTTCTGGTACACTCATCCTTAAATCTACTACTCTAAATCTCCAACCTTTCTCTTTGACAAAAGGACGATCGAACCACTTTTGAAAAAGGATGGCTAATCCCCATACTGCCGGACCGGGCAAAAGGAGTTCAGGACGTAGTTTCAATTCGTAAATCGTTCCGATAATACCTGCTACCGTCCCTGATATACCTAGACTATAAATAGGATAAATAAAAAAGCGTCCCTTGCGATGATAATTGTCGCGGGGAATAATATGCTCTATGTCACCGACAAAAAATACTTCTGTAGTGGTGATGATGACAGATTCATCTGGAATGATATTGACTATCTCTTGGTCAATATAATAATCTCTGTCCTTTAGTTTGACTTTAATCTCAGCCCCTATAGGTATCTTCATGGTTCGAGTAGAACCTATTTTTTCTATTTGTAGATAAATTTGGCCCTGGGCTATATTGGGCAATAGGAGGTAGGCTAAAGCCAAGGAAAAGAAAAATAGCTTCATGGTTTAGAAAATTTTAATATAAAACGATTGACACTGTCAAATATCACTTTATATTCTGGTATTTCTTTTCCGAGATAGAGAACTACAATGCCCATTTGTGAAATATGCTGGGCTTGAAGATTCTGATAGAGGAGATGTTTTTGGAGTCGATAGGCCTCACGCATTAAGCGTTTGATACGATTTCGATCAGTGGCCTTTCTAAACTTTCTCTTGGATACGGTAAACGCACATCGATAGTCTGCCTCTACTGTCTCTGCAGTAGAGGGCAAGGCTCCGTATATAAATAAAAGCGGGTAATGCTGAACTTTTCTTCCATTTTCAAATAAAGATTCTATCGCAGAAGGATCTTTGAGTTTTTCGTTTTTTCGAAAATGGAAGTCAGCATTCAAGATAAATGTCGATTATTTAAGCGTAAACTCAGAAGAAACAGACAACTTATGTCTTCCCTTTTTTCTTCTTCTATTGATTACTTTACGACCGTTTTTTGTGCTCATTCTGGATCTAAATCCGTGTTTATTTTTTCTCTTTCGCACTGATGGTTGAAATGTCCTTTTCATGATTCAGTCTTCGTTTTAGTATTGTATAAATTGATTGCCCCTTTTTGAAAGGGTGTGCAAATTTAGCAGTTATTTATTAAGAAACAAAACTTTAGCAACAAATATGATGGCAAATGCTGGATTAGCCGTTCATTGATGATAAAAATTCTTGATTATCGCTGGTATTGAGCATTAATCGACGGATATGTTCCATAGCTTCGTCTGGTTTCATATCGGCCAAATAATTGCGTAGGATAAACATACGCTGCAATGTGTCTTTGTCCAATAGCAATTCTTCGCGTCGAGTACTCGATTTGGTTAAATCTATGGCAGGGTACAATCGTTTGTTGGCAAGCGATCGATCCAATTGCAATTCCATATTACCAGTACCTTTAAATTCCTCGAAGATAACACCGTCCATCTTAGAACCTGTGTCGATCAAGGCAGTAGCCAAAATAGTTAAAGATCCACCGTTTTCGATATTTCTAGCAGCTCCAAAGAATTTCTTCGGTTTGTGCAATGCATTGGCTTCCACACCACCAGACAACACTTTTCCACTGGCAGGAGCTACCGTATTGTAGGCTCTAGCCAATCTGGTAATAGAATCCAATAAAATGACAACATCGTGACCGGATTCAACCAAACGCTTGGCTTTCTCCAATACAATTCCAGCTACTTTTACGTGATTGTCTGCCGGTTCGTCGAAAGTGGATGCAATAACTTCACCTTTTACACTTCGCTTCATATCGGTAACCTCCTCTGGACGTTCATCGATAAGCAAAACAATCATATAGCATTCCGGATTGTTTTTGGCGATAGCATTGGCAACATCTTTTAATAAAAATGTTTTACCTGTTTTTGGTTGAGCTACGATTAATCCCCTTTGACCTTTACCTATAGGAGCGAATAAATCGATCATTCTATTTCCGATATCTCTACCGGTTGGTGAAGAAGTCAATTGAAATTTCTCCGTAGGGAATAATGGAGTTAAATAATCAAATGATACCCTTTCCCGAACGAGCTTGGGATCTAATCCATTAATTTTGATAACCTTTAATAAGGCAAAATACTTTTCTCCATCTTTTGGAGGACGAATGGTTCCCACTATGGTGTCACCAGTTCGCAAACCAAATAGTTTAATTTGTGATGGAGATACATATATATCGTCCGGAGAAGAAATGTAGTTGAAATCTGCCGATCGCAAAAATCCATATCCGTCTGGCATCATCTCCAAAACACCCATCCCCTCAATAGCACCATCTAGATCAATATCAAAATTGGATTTTTTATCCTTGCCATTACCATCATTAGACTTGTTATTGTTGTGATTGGGTTTGCGTGGATTGTCGTCGTTTTTATCTCCAGATTTTGCATGACCATTGGGTCTGTTGCCACTGTCTTCGACTCTGTCATTTTGTTTAGATCTGGAAGATTGAGGTCTGTTTACATCGCCTTCTCTCTTGTTATCGCTGTCTCTTTTAGTCGGTGTATCTCTTTTTGATTCAACTTCACGTTTAGAATCTTCATCCGATTTAGATGAATTATTCTTAGCTTGAACAGGATTTTCTTTGCGGTTATTTTGTTGAGTCGCTACCTCTGCATCTACGGCTTCAGCATTGTTGGGATTATTCCTATCTCCGACTCTCTTACCTCTTTGTGAGGTATTTTTATTGTTATTAGATCTACTTCGCCTTTGGTTTCTATCTTTCTGAAAATTGTTTTTATTTTCATCAGAGTTATTGGCTTTTTCTTGATCGGAATTGGTTTTATTCTCTTCCTTTTCTACCACTTCAAATTTCAATTCACCTTCTTTTTCCTTAGTGTTGTTGTTGGTATTTTCCTTCCTGCGCCCTCGATTTTGATTTGACCTCGAAGGTCGTTTGTCTACAGTATCTTCTACGAGTTCTACAGGCTCTTGGTTTTTGGTGTCGGTTTGAACAGCTTGAGCGTCAAGTATTTTATATATAAGGTCTTTTTTATTGAGACGTTTGTATTTTTGCAAACCTAATTTATCGGCTAGTTCTTTTAGCTCAGGAACGAGCATATCATTTAACTGCAATATATCATACATATGATTAAAATTTCTTTAATTCTTGGAACAAATAAAATAAAATGATAACGTTGGTTTTAATTTGAGATATATTCAAATACCGTTGATGAAAAAGGCAATTGAACTTAGCAACAAAAGGAGTATATCAATTTAAAAAAAAGATTATTTTTTAATCTTCACGCAAAAATAAGGCCTTTTTTTTAAAGAATGCCTATATCTTTGTGAAAAATTGAAAGAAATAACAAAAAAGTATGCTGGAAGTTAATAATATTCGTAAAAACAAAGACATTGCTGTTGCCGGATTGCAAAAGCGAGGGATTGTAAATGCGGAAGAAATATTGGACGAAATAATACGATTGGATGATGAACGTAAAAATACACAAACTCAGTCGGACAAAATACTTAACGAGTTAAAGACGGCATCAAAAGAGATCGGAGACCTTTACAAGTCTGGAAAGGCAGCTGAAGCCAATGCCAAAAAGGCTATGGTTGGGGATTTGAAACAAGAATCAACGGTCTTGGAAGATAAATTGAAATCAGTGGTCATTCAACTGGAAGAAAAATTACTAGAAGTTCCCAACGTGCCCAATGAAATAGTGCCTGCGGGTAAAACAGAGGACGACAACATCATTGAGCAAGATTGGACTTCTGAATTGCCCCATTTGCCCGAATCTGCATTGCCTCACTGGGATATTCTAACTAAATACGATATTGTAGATTTTGATCTAGGAGTAAAAATTGCTGGTTCAGGTTTTCCCTTATATAAAGGCAAAGGAGCTAAATTACAGCGTGCATTGATCCAATTCTTTCTAGACGAAGCTATTGCAGCAGGTTGCCTTGAAATATTGCCTCCTCACTTGGTCAATGAGGATACGGCTAGAGGCACTGGACAATTACCAGATAAAGAAGGACAGATGTATCATGTGACCAAGGATAATCTATATCTTATTCCCACTGCAGAAGTTCCTGTAACCAATATATTTAGGAATGAAATATTACAGGAGGATGCGTTGCCCTATAAATTGACGGCTTATACTCCGTGTTTCAGAAGGGAAGCGGGTAGCTATGGTTCCGATGTCAAAGGTCTCAATCGGGTTCATCAATTTGATAAGGTAGAAATGGTGGTAGTGAGTAAGCCGGAAAACTCTTATGAGATCTTAGATGAAATGGTGGATCACGTTAAGCAATTGCTTGAAAAATTGAACCTACCTTATCGTATATTGAGACTTTGTGCTGGAGATTTAGGGTTTACATCTGCTATTACCTATGACTTTGAAGTATATTCTGCGGCTCAGAAAAAGTGGTTGGAAGTAAGTTCTGTTTCCAATTTTGAAACTTTTCAAAGCAATAGAATGAAAATTCGTTACAAAAATACAGACGGAAAATCAGAATTAGTTCATACCTTGAATGGTAGTGTGTTGGCTTTGGCTAGAATATTTGCCGCAATACTGGAGAACAATCAAACAGAAAATAGTGTAGAAATTCCGGAAATTTTGAAACCTTATACCGGATTTGAGCGTATTAACTAAAGAAAAAATTTTTATATGAGTGGATATATGGGATATATGGTGATTGCAGGGATCTTTACCCTAATTGGTTGGGTGGTCAGCAATCGTTTGAAATCTAAGTTTAACGAATACAGTAAAGTGCCGATTTCCAGTGGATTATCTGGAAAAGAGGTAGCTGAAAGAATGTTGAATTACTACGGAATTTCCGATGTGGTAGTAAAACCAGCACAAGGATTTTTAAGTGACCACTACAATCCAATGGATCGTACGGTTAATTTGAGTCCGGAAGTATTTCAAGGTAGAAGTGTTATGTCTGCAGCGGTAGCTGCCCATGAATGTGGTCACGCTGTCCAACATGCTACGGCATATTCTATGTTGAAATTTCGGTCGGCTGTAGTACCCTTAGTTAAGGTGGCTTCTGGAATGCAAAGTTATTTGTTGATGTTTGCCTTAGGAGGATTTGGTTTAAATATGAATGGAGTCGGAGGAACACTTCTGATTATTACCATTATCGCTTTTGCGGTAACTACTTTGTTTTCTTTGGTTACCTTGCCAGTGGAATTCGATGCCAGTAGAAGAGCATTGGTCTGGTTGGATCAGAATCAAATCACAGTAGGTGAAGAACAGGAAAAAGCCAAAGATGGATTGAAATGGGCCGCAATGACCTATGTCTCCGCAGCTCTTGCTTCTTTAGTGACCTTATTGTATCTGATTATGCAGTTCATGGGTTCTCGAGATTAATTCAATAAAAATTTAAATTATATATTATTATGCAAACCGATATTGAAGATGTAATTGATATTCTAACAGGTTTAATGGATGATTCCATCGAGCACTTGAAAACAGAATTGTTAAAGATTCGCACAGGGAAAGCTTTGCCTGCCATGGTAAGTGGTGTTATGGTCAGTTATTACGGTGCTCCAACACCGTTGCCCCAGGTGGCAAATGTTACTGCTGTGGATTCAAGAACCCTGGCCATTCAGCCTTGGGATAAATCAATTATCAATCAAATTGAGAAAGCCATTATCGAAGCCAATTTGGGTTATAATCCCATGAACGATGGAGAATTTATCCGTATTCCAGTTCCTCCTTTGACTGAAGAGCGAAGAAAACTACTAGTAAAACAGGCCAAAAGTTTGGGAGAAGAGTGTAAAGTAAGTATCCGAAATGCCAGAAAGGACGGTATGGATATCGTGAAAAAGGCAGTGAAAGATGGTTTCCCAGAAGATGCTGGGAAAAGAATAGATAATGATATTGAGGCATTGGTTAAAAAATACTACGAAAATGTAGATCAATTAATCGTACTCAAAGAAAAAGATATTTTAACGATTTAATTAAAGAGTCATCGTTATAGATAAAAAAGAAAGAGATGAAGTTCAACTTCATCTCTTTTTTATTTTTATTCGCCTTGTATTTCGACTATCATTTCTATCTCACAGGCCATATCCAATGGGAGTGAGACCATCCCAACTGCTACTCTGGCATGTTTTCCACGTTCTCCAAAAACCTCTACCATTAAGTCAGAATAACCGTTGATTACGGAAGAGTGCTGGGTAAAGTCGGCTGGGGCATTCACCATACCTACTACTTTTACGATCCTCACTACTTTGTTTAAATCTCCAATTTCTTGCTTTAAAGAGGCCAATTGAGTTATTCCCACTTTTCGTGCTGCCTTGTATGCATCCTCAACACTTAGATCTTGACCCACTTTGCCAGTAATGTATTTTTTATCATCGGTTTGAGGTCCTTTACCTGCAAGAAAAACCAATGAATTACTGGTAACTGCATTTACGTAATTGGCCACTGGATTGCCAGGTGATTCCAATTCTATTCCAAGTTCTTCTAATCGCTTTTCAACGTCATAATCATATAGAGCTGGGCTAGTATTCTGCGAGCAACTGGTAAAGAATAGGCCAATGGCCAGTAAATAAATGTACTTCATAAATATTTAATTTGTTTTTGTTTACGTCATTAATTGTTCGAAAAATCCACCAATTTCTAATTCTCGGTTTACAAAATGAATTTCGAGAATCCATTCTCTCGGCTCTCCATTGCTATCTGGTGCAAACATGTCCACTGTGTTGTCCGGATGTACATAATGGGTTTTATTTTCATTTTCAAGTTTTTCATGAGGAAAATGACCGATAATATGACCAGCTATTTCACCTCCAAATTCCCAACCCATGTCTTCTGCTGTTTCTACGGCATATTGGAAGAGATCTCGCCCCGTGATAAAGGATTGTTGGTCAAAATAGGATTTGCATCGCTGCCATCCTATTTCTATATCTTCTTTTAACTTGTGTTTTATTGGATCAGAACCCAAAACATAAGTGCGACCAAAGTCGGCTTCCCATTCATCGAAGATCGGTCCAAAATCCACAAATAAAATATCGTCTTCCTGAATCATTAAATCAGCGGGGTTCTCTCGATAGGGATATAATGTATTTTTTCCGGCTCGAATAATTCGTTTATGCCAATATTTTTTGATCCCAAACATCTTGAAAGCTAAATCAAAAATTTCATTGTTAAGCTCCTTTTCCATTTTACCTGGTGTGATTAGATGTAGATTCTCCATCTCTTGAAACAGTTCTAAGGCCTTTTGTTCGGCTATTATTAGTTGGGATTTGATATTAGCTGGCATAATCACTTTGTTTAATGTCGTCCAAAAGTAAACTTTTTTTATTTTATCAGTAGATTATTCTGTGTCCATAGGTGTTTTTAAATCTTAGTCAAAGATCTATTGGTCTCGGTTGAGATGTTGAGCCAAATAATGAGCCATGCTGGCACAGCCCTGAAGTAAATATCCTCCAGTAGGTGCATCCCAATTTAACATTTCTCCAATACAATAGTTATTTGGGATTTTATGAAATTCAAAATCTTCATTCACTTCCGACAATTCAATACCACCCACTGTGGATATGGCTTGATCTATGTTGGTGGGGCGATGAATGATCAATTTCAAGCCCTTGATATGATGGGCTATGCGATGGGGGTGGAGAAAGTCATCTTTACTGGTAAAAGTTTTTAAAAGCATTACCTTAATGGGACTCAGTTTAATATGTTGACGCAATATATAACTCATTTTTTCCTTGGAATGGGTTTTTATGCGGTGATTGATTTCCTCTTCCGAGAGCTGGGGTTTTAAATCAATTTCTATGGTGCAAGGTTGATTATTTTGCAAATATTTGCGGATCGTCGGACTCAAGGCATAAATAGCATTGCCTTCTAATCCATAATTGGTAATGACAACCTCTCCTTTTTGATTTTGGTCATCGACTGATATTGAAATGTTTTTCAATGGTTGTCCTCCAGCTTTTTCTATAAATGCTACAGGCCATTCTATTTGATAACCACAATTTGATGGGTATAATGCTTGGCATTTTACACCTCTTTCTTGGAATTTGGATAGCCAGTCACCAGTAGAACCAGTGATTTTCCAACTCCCACCCCCAAGGGCAAATACAGAGATGTCGTGAATTACTTTAATTTGGTTCTCAATGTTGGTAGAGGAGGAGGAGGGTGTTTCAAAAATTAATTGACCCTCTAGCCACCCTTGCCAGCGGTATTGGGTAAATAGTTTTACCTTATTTTCTTGAATTTTTTCTAGAAAGGCATTTAAAACATGAATTGGTTTAATCCCTTCTTTCGGAAACACCCTTTTACTACTACCGATAAATGTAGGAATACCTATATCACCTAAATATTGTTGAAAATCATTGTTTGTAAATCGGCTTAAGGAAGATTGTAAAAATGATGATGGTGAATATCTTTGGATTAACCACTCTAAGGTATCACTATGGGTAAGATTAAATCCTCCATCACCTGCCACTAAAAATTTTCGCCCTAAGGTTTTTTGTTGCTCATAGAGGGAAATATCCCATTTTTCTGAATCTAGAAAAGTAGCGAGAAACAGACCAGCACTACCACCACCAATGATCGCTATTGATTTTTTCATTCCTCTAAGTTACCGCAAACACCTTGGATGTCGTTAAATAAGGGTTATCAAAATTTACAATGTCATTTACTTCTGCTTTAGCAATTGGGAGAAGGCGAACAGATAATGGTTTACTACCATATTTAAGTGAAAGTGTGGCTACATCGCGATATAAATGACTAATGGCAGTAGATGTTGTAAAACCTGGAATTGGGATTACATCGAGACCAGTACCACAAACAGTAGAGAACAACAACAATTCTTTGAGACTATATCTATTTTCCATTCCTCGTTGCGCCAATACCAGATCTTCGGTTACCGGTAACATTAGTCCAGAATAGCCACATGATTTTATAGCTAATTTTTTTAGTGCGCCGGTGATGATGCCACACGCGCTTAAAGTTGGACTTTCTCCGAATGGTTTTTGACTGAGATGTTCGATGGCTTGACCGATACTGGCATTTAATCCAGGTGCAGGAGAGGTATCCATCCCGGTGTATGCCCAAGGACTTTGTTGTTGATAGGAAAGACATAATTTCTCAATGGGTAATAGAAATTGATTTATAGAATCAATAAGGTTTTTTTCAGCGTTGTCCCAATCGCTATTTTTTAGAGTCTCTTCGACTAAACCCGCTAATTCAAAACCCAAGGAAAAACTTTTTGGTCCACGGTGATAAGCAGCAGGGAAGAAGGGACAATTGGCCGGCATAGAAGTTGTAACCGCAAACTTAAAATTACCTTCTCCTTTGTTGAATTTTTGTCCTAATTTATAGCAAATATCAGCGGCTATCGGTAGAGTATTGTGGTGTATACCTTGTGAAGAAGATGCAATAGACATATTGCAGTAGATCTGTGATGTGATCGAGAGTAATTCAACGATCCAGGGTACTGTATCGCTATGGCATGTGGGACCAGTGTTTATTTGACCCAATGAGAGCATTACATTGTGGTGACTCAACAGGGAATCGATATCCCGAAATAGGTGGTGAGATAAAGTCACTGGGAAATTAGGCTGTGCAGTACCTATAGAATCACATGCAATTCTCAAGGTCTGCACACTGTAGCCCTCATCATGTAATTGTTGTTCCAAGTATTGCAATTGATGAATGGCGTCTTCCAATATACTCAAGTCAGTGTATGAAGAAGGTGAGATGCCGACAGTGATAGTGCGAATGTTTGTTGTCATGGCTATGGTAGCAATGGTTACCTATTTCTCAATTTTATTAAATGGAGATTTTAATCTTGGTTTTAGTAATTTTCTAATAATAAGGTGCCAAATGATGACGCTATGTGAAAATCTGCCTTGTCTACATTGGGGTCAATCCATGTAATCCATTCAAATTCGGCTTTGTCTCCTTCTATAGACAAACATTTTCCTCTGTATAGACCGGCTTCTATGATATTTTCATTGATCAGTCCTAAATCGGTCAGAGATGATAGACTGATTCGACCTTTAAAGATGTATCCATCGTCCAACATCGTGGCTTCTACTTGCAATTGATCCTTGGGCCATCTCCAATCGGTATCCATAATGCGATAGAGCTTGGCTTTATAGTCGTATATTCGACCTAGAGGGTCCATTTCTAAACAATAATATGGATCCATCTCTACATTTTTTCTAAAAAATATTTCGATTCGGTCAGAGTTTAAAACGTCAAATCTAGTATTCTGGTCGGTATACAATAGGACGTTGTCGTCCGTTACGCGGTATTTAAAATAAAAATATTGCCCATCATGAACGGCGACAAAACTGGTTCCATTATTTTGATTATTTGTCCAAGGAGATTTAAATTCGGAGAGTTCATCTCCTTTCGTCCAGTCCATAGATACCCAATCATCTGTGGTTGTGGGGTCTATTTGTCGAATCAGATATTGATTGTCTGGAATACTCTGGCAGGATAAGTTCATAATGGAAGCGAAAATTACTGCGAAATAAAGGGGAAGTCGATACATTATATATTGTTTATATTTCTAAATATAGTAATGTTTCTATATATTCTGTCCCCAATATACGGCTTAAATATAATTTGGATTAATATGGAGTCTTTAGTTTATTAGGTCTGATAGAGTAAATCAAAGCAATACAATGCCATAGAATTTTGTATGGTCTGTTAATGTAGCCATGAACTATCGATCATTCCTCGGTTTAGGGCCTTTATTATTTCCCATAAGTAAAACACCTAAAACTTGATCAACGAAAGCGGGGTATTGATCTAACTGATCGCTACGCAGTATATTTTTGACGTCATGAAAATGGTCTGCAGTAACAGTTAATTTTTTATTTTCAAGCTGAGCCAATTGTTTTAGAATTTCCGCTGAATCTTCACCGTCGGATTCTTTAATTACTGAATTAAAGTAATCATGCGCTAATTTTTGTTGTTCAGAATTAATCGCATTTATTTCTTGGTTATGGGTCATAGCAAGATTAGAAAACTCTTTGTTTTGGTCTTCATCCAATTTCAAAATGGAGACTATTCGTTCTTTAAAATTATCATCCCTTAATCTTGGTGGTTTGGGTTTAGAAAATATAATAAAACCAATTAGGGCTAAATTTAGCAATAGGAGGAAGATGGTTGAATATTTGAATATATTATTTTTATTCATTCTTCATACATTTTAAAGTTGGAGTAAAGCGACACATTTTCATAAAGACTGGCCGTATCATTGTATTGTATTTTATTGATTTGTACATCGAAGGCGTAAAAGTTTATGATTAATATCAAGATAGCCGCTGCAGCAGCCCAATAAACATATTGTTTAGACGATTTTTGATTGACAAATATTTGACTTTCTATTTTATGAAATAAATCGTCTTCGGGTTGAGCGCGTTGCATGCCTTCCCAACTCGTCAAGATGTCGTTTAATTTTTTTTCATTTTCGGGTTTCATTTCTTTCTTTTTAAGTTAGACAACGATATATCTTCATTTCCTTCGGTTTCTATATAAGATTTAAGCAATTTTCTTAAATTTTGTTTGCCGCGTTGCAATAATGATTCAATAGACTTTAAACTATTGCCCATAATGTCGGCTACTTCTTGCCGTGGTAGTTCTTCAATATAACTCAGGATAAAAGCTGTTTTTTGAGTTTCTGGCAATTGGTAGATAGCTTTAAATAGAGTACTAGCATTTTCTTTATTTTCAGCGATAATACCGGGGTGTTCGAAATGCGGGATTTGATGAGATATATTCGTTAGATTTAGGAAAGACTTCCTCTGTTTTTTCTTGAGACGATTCAATGATGCATTAACTGCTATACGATAAATCCATGTACTCAGTTTTGATTCTGTTTTAAATCCATCGATTTTTTGATAAACAGTAATAAAAACATCTTGAGTTACTTCTTCAGCATCCTCGGTATTTTGCACATAACTTATGACTGTATTATAGACCTTGTCCTTGTATGTATCATACAATTGTTTGAAGACGGCTCGGTCTCCATTTAATAGTCCTGAAATAAAATATTGGTCGTCGATGATCTTTCTTTTTTAACCGGATAAATGTGTGTCGATAATTTAATTTGCAATATAATTAACGCACATAAATCTTTTATGAGATAATATTAAGATTAAATTTTTTGAAATAAAACCATTCCTCTTATTTTTTTACTTAATATATAACACAACACTTAATGTGAATTGCCATTATTTATTTTATTGAAAATGAATAGCCTGGAAAGTATTTGTCCTGTGGCTATTTTAAGTCATATATAATATAAGATATTAAACGGTCTTTTGATTTTTTATGGTTTTATAGTTGTAGTGAAAATCTAAATAGATTTAAATATTTTGTTTATTTGATGGTTGTTAGTCATTAATATGGTATTTGTTTATATTAGGTGAATGAATGCATTGGTAATAAATTTCTAGCCATGAGAACGAAGCAGCTTTTTTTCTATCCTTATTTCATCTGTACTTTTCTTGTTATGATTTACTGCGTCAGAGTTGACAGTCAAAATACACTAATTTCCGAAATGGATATTTTGGAATGGGAAGAAGTATTGCCTGGGGTATGGAAGGCAAAATTTGGTTCCATGGGATTAAATCCTTTAGATTATGCAAGTCCTCCAAATCACACTGCACTTGACGCATTGAGTCATTCAGATTTTCCCTTTAACCGAGATTCGACTTTTAGTTTACTGACCTCTAATCGTGCCAGTATAAGATTGCCATTGGATTCATCAGAGAAAATATATGGTTTAGGACTAGAATTTGAGGGCATTAACCGGAGAGGCAATGTCTATACTTTAAAGGTGGATCATTACGGTGGGATCAAAGGGTATACCCATGCCCCAGTACCATTCTATATTTCGAGTAAAGGGTATGGGGTGTTGATTAATTCTGCTCATCGGGTAAAAATTCACGTTGGCGTAGGCAATAGAAAAGACAGTAAGAGACCAGAAGTCATCGATAGAACAACGGGGAAAAATTGGGCTGCTCGTCCCGTATCCGATGCTATTGAGGCCAGTGTGCAAGGTGGGGGACTGGAAATCTTTGTTTTTACTGGACAAAGTCCTTTGGAAGTGGTTCAACGATATAACCTTTTTTGTGGGGGAGGGGTTTTGCCTCCTAAATGGGGTTTGGGTTTTTGGCATAGAATGCATACGAAATCCTCGGCCGATGATGTGTTGAAAGAAATTAGTGATTTTAAAAAGTATGATTTTCCATTAAGCGTGATTGGATTGGAGCCCGGATGGCAAAATTTTGCCTATCCCTGTTCTTATGATTGGGACGAAAATCGATTTCCAGATCCAGAAAAGTTTTTGAATACCCTCGATAAAGAAGGGATAAAAGTGAATTTATGGGAAAATCCCTATGTCGCACCCAGTTCTACTATGTTCAATGATATCAAGCCTTATACTGGTAGCCACACTGTATGGTTAGGAGAAGTTCCAGACTATACAATGATTGAAGCACAAAGGGTAATGCTAAACCACCATCAAAAAAATCATCTCGATATCGGAGTGAGTGGATACAAATTCGACGAATTGGATGGTTATGATTTTTGGTTATGGCCTGATCATGCAACTTTCCCTTCTGGAAATGATGCGGTTGAAATACGACAAGTATATGGTGTCATTATGCAGAAAATGTTGCGTGACCACTTCAAGTCAGAAAATAAAAGGACTTACGGGCTGGTGCGATCTTCTTATACCGGAGCCAGTAACAACAGTTTCGTTTTATACAGTGATTATTATCAACACAAGGGATATGTGACGGCTTTGGTCAATTCTTCAATGGCTGGAGTGTTGTGGACACCGGAGATTAGATCTGCCAAAAACGCCGAGGAGTGGGTTCGACGGTTCCAATCAGTTTGTTTTTCTCCTTTGACGATGCTCAATGCGTGGTCATCTGGATTAAAACCGTGGAGTTTTCCTGAGGTTACCGATATTGTCAGAGATAATTTAAAGTTGAGAAATCAACTCTTGCCTTATTTATACACGGCATTTTTTGAATATTATAGAAAAGGGATCCCTCCATTTAGAGCTATGGTTTTGGAAGAGGGTTATGTAAGTCAAGAATCAATAATAGGGGCTGAGTTAGACGATGTCGTCAATCCATATGCAGAGAAAAAACGTATTGAAGTAACGGATCAATATATGATGGGTGAGGCTATTTTGGTTGCACCGGTTTTTGAAGGTCAAAAAGAAAGATCTGTAGTTCTTCCTCCGGGAAATTATTACGATTTTTATACGGGGAAATATGTAGGCAACGGGGAAATAATTACGGTTAAAACCGATCTTGACCATATTCCCTTATTTGTAAAAGACGGTGGTATTATACCGATGTTGACGTCTAGTAGTCCAAGTTCTTCAAATGATTCTTTGGAGGTTCGGCATTACGGTAATCGCGAGAATAGGTTATTGATGTACAATGACGATGGATTGAGTTATAATTTCGAAAAAGGAGAATTCACTTTGACGGA
The DNA here is from genome assembly GCF_021729155.1 of Membranihabitans marinus. Classification (GTDB taxonomy): domain Bacteria; phylum Bacteroidota; class Bacteroidia; order Chitinophagales; family Saprospiraceae; genus Membranihabitans; species Membranihabitans marinus. The sequence goes on from NZ_JAJQYA010000044.1 coordinate 37,000, forward strand.
ATTGGTGGTAGAAGAAGATAAAGAAGGCAAGTTACGTGGAAGTTATAATGTCTTGAACAACGATAAATTTAAACCAGAATCCGTTACTTGGAAATGGATGACTGAATAAAGTTACGGTTTGAATCAAATCGATGTTTTATGATGGCATTGAGGAAAATAGATTATAATGAGGGGAAAAACTATTCATGGACAAAAGTCGCTTTGGTTTTGTATTCATCTTTGTTGTAAATATATATTTTTCTTTTAGACAGGGACTTATCGACATTTAAAAATGAATTAAAGGTAGCGAGGTTTTTGAAATCTTCCACTAAATGAATGATTAAAGCGTCATTTTATATACTTTATGAAATGATGTTTAGAATAAGAGTGTAATTGATGTAATGATTCAGTCAAATCAATTTATTAAATTCCGTTATTTAGTACATTGTTAGACTGTAAAGCCTTTGAGCTGGTTGTTTGATATGGAGCGGTTTGCGGAACTGTCTTGGAGAAAATATAATTAGTTATTTAAAGGATAAGCGATTATTCAATTATAATAACGAAAACTTATTACGTCATGGAAGATAAATTTAAAAGCCTATCAATCGAGGACTTTTACAAGCGTTTCCCAAATAGTAA
>NZ_JAJQYA010000045.1 GCF_021729155.1 Membranihabitans marinus
CTAATCTTACTTCCCAAAAGAGGGAAGTAGAATAATATTATTTTTAAACAAAGACACAGTTAAATGAACTATCCCTTTTTCTGAGATTGGCAATATAGTCCTGTATTTAAATTTATTCCACCCAATTAAATAGATGACTATCATCAAATTCAATATTATTGTTTTTTAAGAAGGTAATATATTCTTCTTTAAATGAAATTCGTTTGTGATGTTCCTTTTGTTGCTCTATGTAGTTGATAACGTTATCGATTGAATAGTGACTGCAAGAGAATGCGCCATAGCCTTCTTGCCATTCAAATTTTCCTTTTACAAATCGATTTTTGTTAATCCAAGCATTTGATGATTTTTTTATTTCTCTTACGAGATCTGACAAACAGCAAGAAGGTCTAATCCTTATTAAGATATGAATGTGATCTTTTACATTGTTTATAGCGAGTAATTTTTCACCTTTTACATTTATAATACCAGTGATGTATTTTTTTAATTCCTCTTCCCAATAATTTAATATAAGATTTTGCCTGTGTTTTACGGCAAATATCAAATGAATATAGAGCTGAGTAAAAGTGCCAGACCTCATGTTATTACATTTAGAAATTATTACAAATAATTCTCTAGATTAAAAGATACTCAAAATATTACTCACGCCCATGTCATTATGAATAAAATTTAAAAAAACAAATATTTTTTTTAAAAAATAATTATCGGCTATGAACTAATTAAGGTTAGAAAGTACGACCCCCATTGGGTCGAAATTATTGACAGCTGATTTGCTATATACATGTGAACCCTTCAGGTTCAATTCAAATCTACCAATGAGGATAGTGTCCATTATTAAATGCAACTATTTTAATTTCTTAATTCAAAACGAGAGGTCTGATCATTCAATTCTAACTTCGATAGATAAGTTCTTCCAAAAAAATAAAATTCAAACTAGCAACCACTATCTGTATGGACTTTGGCTAGAAACCTGAAGGGTTCAATTCAAATTTACCAATGAGGATAGTGTCCATTATAAAATGCAATTATTTCAATTTCTTAAATCAAAACGAAAGATCTGATCCTACCTCTAGCTCGGGGAATTAGCTTCTTCCTAAAAAACAAAACTCATATTCGCAAGCAATATTTATGTGGAGTTTGCTTTAGAACCTGAAGGGTTCAATTCAAATTTACCAATGAGGATAATGTCTATTATAAAATGCAATTATTTTAATTTCTTAAATCAAAACGAAAGATCTGGTCCTACCTCTAGCTCGGAGAATTAGCTTATTCCTAAAAAACAAAACTCATACTAGAAATCTCTAAATATGGAGTTTGGACATGAAACTAAATAGTTCAAATGTTATAATATTATCTACTGAAACTTTAAAACTATGTCGTCCACTTCGACTATCATACTTCGACTGCGCTCAGCGCAGCGGCTCAATGCGCTGCGTTCGGGAATTTTTTAAAACAATATCTACTCCCCTTAAAGTCGTAAAAATTTCACTTCCCGTGATTTTTCGTCCTTCCAATACTTTGCCTTTATCATTCTGGGACAGCCAATAACATTTACCCAATAAAATAAACCTTGTGTGATATAATACCACAAGAAAACAGGATCTTAATAACTAATACGAATTACATTTTATAATGACGGAAAAGATTTCGAGAATATTTGAAGTTTGACGAGGCTAAAAACACAGGCATAGCCGTAGCTACGGCGAGTATTTTAAACGAAGTAAAACTTCTAATAAATCGAAAGATTACCGTTAATTATAAATGTAATTCGTATAATACTGTGGCATTATATACAACCCGTTAAATCCACATGTTTATTTCGCTACCTATTTCACTATTTAATCTCCACACTTAAGGTGTCTTCATTAAACAAGCCCCACAATCCCAACCCATTACTCATATTATTGTATACTGGATTTAAGGAAAGGTATTCAAACTCGCCGGTATAAAATTGCTCCTCCGCTTCAGCGATCAATCGAGTCAAGTCCTCGGACAAGTAAGTAACAAACATTTTAGATTTATTAGCGTATAAAATGCTGTCTGAAGAACCGTAATCTCTTCTATTCCGAAATACATACTCAAAATCAGTAGTCCATAAACTGTCATTTAGTGTCTGCATCTTACTGTTGAGTTGTTCTTTTAATGAATACGGCCGAATAGCAATCTCTGACTCATCCATCAATAGTGGATAAAATGACATTCCAAATACAGACTGACTCACTGGGGCCAAAGTCACTTTCGTAAAATACAAATATGGATCAGCCTCCGGTGCCGTAATATTTACTTCCAATATGATAGGCTTAGGTGGCAAAATACTTTCCTCAGAATAAAATTTCACTCCCGATTCTGAATTTATTATTTCAATCGAATAGCCTCTCCCTACCTTTAATGACAAGTCTGATGGAGCTATCACAAATCGTCCAATAGAATCTTCTTGAAAAGAGGTCATTTTCCTACCCTCTTCCAATAAATTAACCTCAAAACTAGGTAAGGGAGGATAATTCGCATCTATCCCTTTGAGCGGTCTGATGTATTGAATCAACACTCTACCACCAGAAATGGGCCCAGCGGTAGCCAATATATGCAATTCGGCTTCGAAGTCAGGATAATCAAAAGGAATGGAAGTCTTCAATTCACAAGCCGACATTATCATCCACAACACCAATACACATCCTGTAATATTTAACAATAATCTCATAAGCCATTGCTGTTTTTATGGTTTAATACACTCATATTTCGAAGCCAAAATGAAGGGATGGAATAATAGGAAACAACCCTGTAATCTTTATTTTATTTGCCTCTTCAAACCCTATATGAAATGGATTTATTCTATTGTAGGCGTTATACACACTGATTCCTATCCATTGTCGTTTTCCTTTATTCACCGTTAACCATTCTCTATCCAAACTCAGATCCAACCGATGAAATGGAGGCATACGAGCATTATTGATCTTGGTGATGACTGCATAAGTTCTAGACAACCCATCCGCCGGACTCAGCCCTACAGGCAGGGTAAAAGGCCGACCACTTTTATAGTTCCACGAAGTCGCTAACTTATATCCCTTTCCAAATTTATACACCAACAGTATATTGGCATTGTGGGTAAAATCAAAATCAGCAGCAAAAGGCCGTCCAACATTGAGACTAGAATAGGTTAACAATGATTTGGAATAGGTGTAAGCAATGGAAGCGTGAATCTTTCCAGCTGTTTTCTGAGCCAACAATTCTATGCCGTAGGTTTGATTAACCCCATTCAAGTGAAAGAAATCACGGTATTGAATTACTGCTCTATCAAGATTGCTTGCAGGCAAAAACTTACCTAACCTAGTCTGTTTTTTATAAAATATTTCTACTGAAAAATTATCGATCCAATGGTTAAAAGATCGAAACAATCCCATGGACCACTGACGCGACAGCGATGTAGGTAAATTGGCCTGATTGGCTATATAAAACTCTCTATAATAACCTTCCTCATTGAGATAGCCCATCATAGTCGTACTTTGCTGCTGTATGTTAAAGGATAGATTAACCGTCGTTTCATCATTAAGATCAAAGATGGTAGACACTTTCGGCTCCGGTAACCAAAGAGAATATTCTCGATAACTGTAATAGGGAAAACGGATACCCGCTTTTACTCTCCACCTTGAGGAGATCGAATATAGACCATCCAAAAACGTAGAATACGTACGTGCATGATCTTGTTTCACTTGTCCAGAATAAGCATCGACAGTAGAAACTATTCCATTGGTTTCAAACTGATCAGAACGATCCAAGAAAACAAGATAATCTAGATTTTCATATACCAATCCAAAATCCAATTCTACTGCATCCCATAATCTAGTTGCTCCGGTAATATTTAATTTTATGGAAGTTACCTTATTACCCGAATATCGATTAAAAATATCCACTTCATAAAGTGCATCGGGACCAATATTCCCATAAATATAATCCTTTGAATATATCTTATCCGTATAATTGTGAGCATAACTAGAATGACTGACATGAGCTTTTACAGTAGTCACATTGTTGATATACCAAGAATAATTAAGAGCTAAAATACGATTCTGTGTTAGGTGATCTTCAGTACTATTATCCCCAAATTCTCTTGTATAATTTTCAATTACATCTTTTACTTGTAGATAACTCAAAGCCAAATGTTGATTTTTAGACAATCGAGCATCTATCCGAGCATTGAGATCAAATACTTTTACATTTAAAGCATATTCCTGCCCTGTACCCTGTTTGGCTTTTCGAATTCTGGGTCCCGTTAATAAATCAATTAAAGTACGACGTGCACCAATATTGTAACTTACTTTATCCTTCCATAGCGGCCCAGTCACCTTGGCTTTGGAATAAATAAAACCTATATCTACCGTCTGTTGGTGTTCCTTATAATTGCCTTGCTCCGAGCGCACATCCAACACAGATGACAATCGACCTCCAAATTGAGAAGGCCAATAACTCTTATAAAAGTCCACAGACCCTATCATTTCTGAATTGAACATAGAAATAAACCCGCCAAAATGATTGACGTTGTACAAGGAAGCTCCATCGTATAATATTTGATTTTGATCTTGTTCACCTCCACGCACAAAAAGATGTGAATATCCTTCTCGCCCAGCAGTAACTCCAGGTAAAAAAGTAATGGTTTTTAATATATCCGCATCTCCTGTAAGGGATGGAACCGCCGTTAAAAACTCCATCGACACATCATGACGTCCCAATGCCGCCTTTCGATTGAAGGCCTCTTCGGCAAAGATAACGACTTCTTCAAAAGTCTGAATCATCAGACCTACTGAATACTGCGAGATATTCTCTATGAGAATGAATCCTGTATCTCTATACCCCACATAGCTCACTCGAATTGAATCTCCAAACTGCCCTCCAATCCGAGCCACTCCTGATTCGTCTGCAGCAACCTGTGTATTATTTGATTTATTGATCACATAAGCGTGGTATAATGGCTCGCCCGATAATAAAGATGTAACAACAACTCTATTATTCTGGGCATTAATGGCAGACAATCCGAGCAAAAAAATTAATCCAAGTAAATTTTTCATTTTGCATTAGATTAAAAAATGAGCCCTATCGGAAATCGATAAAAGGCTCATTATTCCTTCAATAAACTCAATTCAATTGGTAGTTCACACTCATGGCTGCCCCTACTCTATAGTAGCCTCGATTGTCAAAGTTTGTCAATTTAAGCCTAGTCTCAAAATCTGAAAAGACACGACCTTCGATCTGAAACCGCTGACCAATCGGGACAAAAAATCCTAAATGACCTCCCAGATTAAAATCCTCAAAATGAACAACTTCTTTGACCACACCACTTATTTTCAAACGGTTGGCTTGATCAAACTTGGTCAATGAATAATGCAAATCAACTCCCATTATCAATCCTACCGCATCAAAGACATTTAGCGTCAGAGAAATAGGTAGATTAACCGACCAATTTTTTTGTTGAAAAACATTGTTATAATCTCGAGGATATCGAAATGTCCCATCGATTTCATAAATAACTAGACCATTCTCCAGAATGTGTTGATATTTCAATCTTTCCGTCTTTAAAGCCTCATAATCCACTGGAATATTTTTAAAACCATCAAACTGCAGCAAAACTTTGGATGACCATCCCAACTTTCCTCCCTTGACAAAAGTTCCTGATACGGCTCCACCCAGCTCCATTAGAATATGCCCATTGAGCAGTTCAAATTCTTCTGTATCATCAAAATACCGTGAAAGATCACTAAATCCACCCCCTAGGGTCGCGGACAGCTTGACTTGAGCATCCAATGTCCCACTAAACGTAATACATATACCAACAATGAGGGTTAATAAAAATCCTTTTTTCATAATTATCGTTTTTAGTTAGATAATAATTCTTAGAAGTTTAATTTCTCATTCAACTATGGGGTATAAGGACTTTCGTCATCAGTTGACGGACAAAGGTAGCCTCCACAGCAAACGGAAGCCCATTTATCACCCGTCACAAGACTGGTACTCTTCACTTTCACCTTACAAAACTTAGGAACAACTGTATTTAAATAGGTTAATGAAAGATCAAATGCTAAACCAAACATCACTGAATTTTATCCATTTCTAAAATTCCCCCAACATCTTTGAAGTAAGAATCTAGATATAAAAAAATGCAATTCTTTATCAACTACGGTTAAATAACCTATTTGAATATTTTCAGGATTATGTTTCTAATTGTCAATCCCCTATTCAGACATTTCACATCGAGAAACAACCTTATTCACGGTAAAAGAAATAATAGACTATTCTTATCTATGTGCATAACTCTTTTAATTTTATGATTAAAAAAAATGTCAAAAATTTAAGAGTTCCTTTATGGGTAAAGCGGAATACACTGATTTGATTATTAAAAGTAACGATAAACACGAACAAAATAAACAATATTGTATTTTATTTACGAAATATATAACTACTTAATTTGCAATATTTCTCATTTTAAAACACATAAACAGCCAGAAAGCATTAAAATAAAAACTATTGCACTTTAATAAATTTCACATCATCCTTGCTGCAAAGATTGAATTGGTTAATCTCCCGACTATAATAGAGAGATAGACCTCCCGGTTCTTCTGAATATTAAACATCACTGGTAATTTCACATCTTTTCTCTAATCAAAATAAAGTTACTGTGCGAAAATTGATATCAAAAAATAAGCCTTTTTTATTCAAAATACATATATAATTGACGGTTATATTTCGGTTTATCGTTGTAGAGTCACGACTAAATGAAGTAGTCTGAAAGACCACCAAATACCCATTGAGGGTATTTGGTCACAATGAGACTTCATTCAGTTATATTCGGTCGTGTCTCTACGACCTTAAAATGAATTAAAAGATCACGCCTCGGCATGGTGGCAAACCCTTCCGGAGCACAGTGGATAAAACCTATCGATTTGCGTTGCCATCACGCCTTAGTGCAGCAACCTATCTATGTGCTAGCGGCCTCTGCTACTAGTACATAGATAGCCCACAAGATATTCAAATATAACAGAGTGCCCACTTATCATTTTTTTTCGGTTTTAAATACTTTCAGCTTCACAAATACAATTTCATTCCAAACAACAATAAATACACTCAACAACAAATCCTTACTATGGCTTGTCTCAATATTAAGCAATCGATTTAGACCTTTTAATACTATAAAACAAATTATAACCAGGAGCACACCACCTACTATCTTTTTCATAATTAATATTTTAATCCCAAAAAGCACCAACCGCAGAAGCACCTACAGCACTTACTGCAATACTAGTTCCGATAACAGTATTTGTTCCTGGTACAACTCCTAAAGCTATACCTCCACCCAGTCTAAAAACAGCAATTGTAGCTCCGCCAATATCATTTCTAACTAATTTTTAATACCAAGGTGTTTGTCTTGAATTTGAAACAAGCCTTTCTCTTAAAGAAACTTCACCTCCCAATTTTTTAGGAAACCAAAGTGGGTCTAAAATCCGAACAATCTCAAAAGATATCAAAACCGCTTTTTCAGCTATATCTTTTAATTTTACAGTAGCTTCTTTTAAAAGAAAAAAGATATTTCAATAACTAAAGACCTCCTATTATAGGCAAGGCGAATTACACTCCACCGCTATTCAATATAAAAATAAATTTTAATTCCATAAAGATTATTGTAATTTATTTTAAAAACTCTCTCCAATATTCTATTAAACCACAACAAATACTTAGAAATAGAAATGTTGTCTAGGCAATCTATTTACTAAAATCCATTTTATATATAGTCACGAAGTATCAGTGCACACTTATTTCAATTGTGCAGATCACTTACCCATCTTACATCAACACCCCATCCACAGATTGGATTGGAGATGGCAGATCGGTCTCCCCCAACATTTCTCTGAGGTCAATTTCTATAATCCTACACAGTGACATCATCGGAATATCTTGTGCCATTCCCGAAAATGGATTCTCTGAATAATCCCCAACCACTTCCATCATAACGTAGACCCAGCCCACAAGTACGGTAATGGGAATTGCCAGCCAAATACCATAATCCTCTATTTTCATTAACTCTGGAATCAATCCAAAAGGTAGTAAAAAGATAAATATTCCTACAAAATAGCGGCTAATATTGGCATATTGACGAGGCAAGGGAAACTTCTTAATTCGTTCATTCTTCCCCTGTAAGGTATAAAAACTGCGCAATACATCCATCATTTGCATATGGCGAAAATCATCGAGCATCCCACGAGCGCGTAACTGGCTTAAATCTCGAGATTGTTCATTGATGATTTGGGTAGCTGTATTAACATGGTTGATCAATCGATCGTGCTCTTCAGGCGGCAAAAAATGATGTAAACCATTTTGAGTTACTTCATCGGCAACCAAGCCCACACCGTACTTTTCTTGAAACTCCTTGGCATACCGAGCCTCTTTTCCACCTTGACTCACGTGTTCCCAACTGGTAGGAATTAACAGTTGACTTCGATGAGCATAAAGCCAGGCGATATGGCGATACATTAATCTCTGTTTTATCTTCTGCAATTCATTGGTATCGAATGGTGTCTGGACAAAGTCATTGCTGATATACCCATCAATCATCATACCCAATGACCGACTTTCGTTGACAATGCCACCCCATATTTTTCGAGCTTCCCACATTCTATCGTAAGACTGGTTGTTCTTAAACCCTACATAAAAGGCTACCGCAGTAGCGATAATGGAAATGGGCAACCAAGGTATGGCGACATGAATGATTTCGAAATAGTAGAGCAAAGTTATGATAGTGAAAATACCGAACAAGATTAATACATATGGCCCGGTCATTTTTAGAAAGGTAGAAAATTTTATATTCTTGGTAGTTATCATCTTGTTGGGCTTGGTGATTAATAAAGGAGTCCAAATTGACCGTAAATCATATCGATCATGAATCCCTGTCCAAACAAATATAAAAATAAAATGAAATCCCCTTCCTCTCTACCTATTTTCACCAAAATATCCCTAATCAAAATCACAGCAAAGAAATGCAACATAGCACTACTCCTTCACATCTATATAACTCTAAACTGCGATAGAGCTACTGCCCTTTGAAATTTCCAATTTGTGGATTACAAAAACGCTAATAACTTATTTAAACACAGAATCTCTAGTATTGGATTTACTTATTCGGTTCTCTCATGATTCTATTTGTCGTTTTCCTACGATTAATTCAAAAAATGCGAGCAGGCTAACAATCAATATCTCTGTTAGAATATAAATCCATCCTAGATTTGAGATTTTTTCTCTATGATAAATCAACATAATAATTGATATACAGCAATACATACCATTTAAAATCGCGATTCCTTTTAGGAAGCTTCCTACTTTTTTATCACTCACATAGTAACCGTAAAAATCATAAAGGGCGAATAGACAAGGGAATGAAGCAAGAAAATATAAAGTTGGTCTAGGTATTCCAAAAAGGTATTCGAATTTCACTAAGACTATTCCTAACAAAATAGCCGACAATAAGGCAGCAAAGCCATCTATTAGAATTAGTTTTTTGGGATTCGATATTCCCCACTCAAAAATCCGTTTAATCGTCATCCTCCTTATTGAGTTAAATTCTCATATTAGCATTTACTAACCAATACGCCGACTTTTTTATCTATCATACCCCTCCATATTACACTTGTTATTTCCCCATTGAAAATAAGAAGTTGATTTTCAACTGCCTTTATGGACAAATGTATTTTCGGGTTTATTGGGATTAACAATTTAGGATTTTATTTCTTATTTACGCGACGTCCTTTGTCATTTTAATACATCTTATATCAATTCAATACTCAGATCATATTACAATTGAATTTATACCAAATACTTTTATAATTGACAAGCTCAGTCATGCCTCGGGCCTGTGGCTAAAAACCTGACGATTTACAGTGAGATCATGCCATTCAAGCTTAAAAAAGTCCTGAAAGGACGAAATATGTCAGCGTAGGGTGAAACCCTATGAATTAATTGTCATCTTGAAAAGAAGTCCTGTAGGGACGACATAATATTAATAAGTAATATCCTGCAGATTTACGGTTCAATCACGCCGGAGCCAGTGGCTCCGGTTCCCTCGCCGAAGGTCGATTTACGACCTTCGGTGCTTCGCACTTCGCTCGGTCATCTTCTGCCATGCCATATATTGAATGACTAAACCATTATCTATGCTTTATCATATCCACCAACCCTCTCAAAACAATATTATAGAAATAATCAAATTCCAACAACTATTATCTACCAAAACCATTGAAATAAATCACAACACACTAGATTTTATCAATCCATTAAAATATAAACCATGCAACTTCCCTTCCTCCCTTACAATGATTGGACAGAAACCAGAATCACCCTCCACCTTATTCTTCAAATCATTGGCAAAGTTCGACTCGCTGCAAGTCCTAGAAAAAATCATTGGTGGGGTATAACTCAATACGTATCCTCTAAAGGATTTTCAACCCACAGCATTCCTTTATCAGACGGGCTCAACACCTTCGAAATCACCTTCAACATTCACAAGAAAGCCGTTCAATTTGACAGCAGCACTGGAGAGACCATTGAATTAAAGTTGAAAGACGGATACAGTGTTGCAGCCTTCTATAAAGACACTATGACCATCTTACATAACTGGGGTCTAAACCCTCAATTTATCCATCGCCCCTTGGATATGGGCATAGACAAAAATTTTGATCAAATAACGGAATACCATCACTACGATTGGCAGTCCATACATACCTTCTGGCAAATGATGCTGTGGAATGACGGTGTTTTCAAGACCTTCAGTGGTCGAAGCTACAGCAAAACCTGTCCCGTTCACATTTATTGGCACCACATGGATCTTACCGTGACGAGATTTTCTGGTAAACCCGCTCCGCCAATGAATCCCAATGCACGTATTTTGGAAAAAGATGCCTATTCTCACGAAGTCATTAGTTTTGGTTTTTGGGCAGGAGACGACAACATGACAGAACCAGCCTACTACTCCTATACTTATCCTTCTCCTGATGGATTGGATCAAGAGAAACTATGGCCTAGACAAAGTTTTTGGATAGAAGCCAACGGCAGCCCAATGGCCATCCTCAAATATGCTGATGTAGAGGCAAGCAGCAATCCAACTCAAATGGTGCTAGACTTTTTAGAGAGCTCCTATATCGCTGGAGCCAAATTAGCTGGATGGGATATTGAGGCTCTCACTGTGCCAGCTCTAGCAGAATTATAAAACATCATTTAAGAATCCATCAATTTGCCAACTACTGCTAGGTCAACACTGAACAGTCGAGTATTTATATCCAATGTTATAAACGCTCAACCAAGTTGTGTTACTAGAATGAACTTTAAACTAGGCCTCATCACTATATAATTTAATTTATGAATAAAGGATCTGCAAAATATTTAGCCATAATGAATGATTTCAAACTTAATATGGGGCTTCAATACTATTATCTTCCCATCCAGCCCCCATCCACAGTCATCACAGTACCGTGCATATAATCCGACGCTTGGGAAGCCAAAAATATTGTAGGGCCTTTGAAGTCCTCAGGCAAACCCCATCTCCCAGCTGGAATTCGCTCCAAAATTGACCTGCTTCGATCTGGGTTTTCTCTTAACGCCTGGGTATTGTCGGTAGAAATATAGCCTGGAGCAATGGCATTGACATTTACCCCTTTTCCAGCCCATTCATTGGCAAAAGCCTTGGTCATCTGTCCAATAGCCCCTTTACTTGCCGCATATCCAGGAACCGTTATCCCTCCCTGAAATGTCAATAAAGAAGCCGTAAAAATGATTTTACCCGAACCTCGAGCAACCATGTCTTTTCCAAATTCACGCGTCAAAATAAAAGGCGCCGTCTGATTGACAGCTATGACACGATCCCAATATTCATCCGAATGTTGAACAGCTGGATCTCTCAATATGGTACCGGCATTATTCACCAAAATATCGATGGTATTATGGTTGACTTTTACACTTTTTATAAATTCCTCCAATGCCGCTCTATTCCCAAAATCGCATTGATATGGGGTAAATTCCCGACCTAGTGATTTTACGGATTTTTCTACTTCACTGCCAGGCTCCAAAGACATGGAAACGCCAATAATATTGGCTCCGGCCTCGGCCAAAGCCTCAGCCATGGCTTTTCCGATCCCTCTTTTACATCCGGTAACCAAGGCGGTTTTATTTTCTAAGTTGAATAAATGATCTATTGACATTGAATCTTTTAATTATATTATTATATAAATCATACCGACATAATCGAATATCTGCATTTAAAATAACAATTTCTACTAATACCAAATGCTTATTAATGACATAGACATCTTCATTTCCATGTTTCAACCAATCAAATCAATTGGTCAGCTATGAAAATATCGAAATCGTTTTATAAATTTAGAATACAATATTGGAAAATATCATCACTAGTATTGTAGAGCGATATCAACTTCTCACATTTTTCTATAAGATTCCCCCATCAAATCTCATTTCCAATGCCCACTCAATACGTATTGTACGAAATACAATGGTTAAGCCTTCATTAGAATATCCATATCCAATTTTTACATCTTTAAATAGGCTGCCGTTACTCTTTCTGCCTTATCGTCATCCTTCATCCACTCACCGAGTAAGGCAGGCACAACTTGCCAAGACAGGCCGTATGTGTCCTTACACTAACCACACATACTTTCCGCCCCACCATCGGAGATTAAGTGATGCCAATAATAATCAATCTCTTCTTGATTGTGGCATTCTATGACCAAGGACATGACCTCACTATGATTAATACCAAATACCTTTATAATTGGTATAAAGCTGGACCACCATTCAGTCCCATAATGCCTCGACCTTTGAGTTCACAATGGACAAATACTGGACTTTCAAAAGTAATTTTGGAATTTGGGGAAAAACTGCCATAGAAGGACAGCGCTTCTAAAGCATTATGGTGGAACCACACTTTTATCCTTCCCAATATTGAAATAGTCTTTTATATTAGCTTCCTAGAGAAAACTACTCATTATACCTTCTATAGGAAGAGAACCTCATAATACATTGATAATCTTTGTTTTGATACCGATGGGACAAGCCCCAACGCAAAATCTCAGTAGGTTCTTTTTCCTGATCTGCCGAACGATTTAATCCAATAGCATGGGGTGGTGTTTTTATAGAAGACATTATTTCAAAGTTAATACCGTCATCCGCCCATTGTATTGTGTTTCTTTCCGGGCCATCTGTGGTAATCAATGAAGCTATTCCTCCTTTGTAAGGCCATACACAAATTTCATGACCACTATTGCTAATCGGATTATAAGGTGACTTTATATAAGGTCCCAAAATATCATCGGCGATAGCCACGCCATGTCTTATTTGGCGTCCACCAAAGGTAATTTCTTCCCCCATTTGCTCACCTTTATAATAGAGGTAAAATTGGTTTTTATAAGGGAGAATACAAGGGTCATGTACCTTGTGACTGTCAAAATCTCCCTTTTTAATTACATTAAATCGATTCTGTTTTGTTCCTGCCCAAATTCCATTATCCGCAGGACTTAATATCGGCTTTTCCACCTTATTCCATGGGCCATTCGGACTCTCAGACCAAGCCATTCCCACCTGATTTTTCACTCTTAATTCATAAGGAGATTGAACGGTCTGATAACACAGATAGAATTTATTATCAAATTTTAATATTTCAGGTGTAAAGACCGACCTATCGTCAAAACGCCCCGCAGCCCCTCGCGGCACTGCCACACCTTCTTCCTTCCACGTCCAACCATCTGGCGAAGTAGCATACCATATGTCGCATCGATCCCATGGAAAAACCTTTTCATTTACCACATCTCCATCAAACCCCTGAGTTGGACCTATACTCTTACTATACCATACATAGTATTTCCCATTTTCATAAAGTAAGGCACTGGGATCACGCCTGACAACGCCTTCTTCATAAGCCAAATCCCCTTTCAAAGGCTGAAGACCAGAAAACTCAATATACCACTCATTACTTCTATTTGGCCACTCTAATGCACGTTTACTTGCAGCGCTCAGAAATTGGGCATGGGTAATTCCCAACCGATCCTTGACTTCATCGGTGATCAATAATGAATGATCTTTTTCAATAGATTGAGTAGAGGGAATTCCCCTATCGCAGGCCCACAATAGATTGAAAATCCAATAAAAACAACATATAATAGTTATACTTCTCATGCAAATTTGTTTCTATCTTGGTTCCCAGGAATAACATGACTTATAATATGGAATATATTCAAAAACATTAGCCCGACATTGTATTTACCTTAATATACAAATAATCAGCTAAAAAATATAATTTCAATAAATACTATTTTAATTTTATTCTATATCAACACTCAAACAATCAACAAAATTAAATATGTAAACAAATGAACAAAAAGAAAATCCCCTATACTAAAATCCTAATCAATTTTCTCACTAATACCTAACTGACTCTTCATCATCCCTAAGAAAGCTTCATCAGTCATATTTGATCGAGCCGTCAATATTTCTTCTGCTTCCTGCCCTGCTCGATACCTGAGTTGATCACTACCATCGGTAGCGGCCTCAAATATTACATCGGCAATTTCATCTGGGCTACATAAACTGGATGAATCCATCTTTTTTTCAAAAAGTTCCATGATTCCATTTACAAAATCGTTGTAATCCGTCAACGAATTATCGTGATGAAAATCCAAAGACCTACTCCCAAAATTGGTAGCTACCGCTCCTGGTTCTACGATTTTTACTTTTATTCCCAGCTTCGCCCATTCATAATGAACAGATTCACTAAAACCTTCGACGGCAAACTTGGTAGAGTGATATAAAGACATAAGAGGAAAGGTGATTTTTCCACCTACGGATGAAATATTGATAAACATTCCACTCTTCATAGCTCTAAAATGTGGTAATACAGCTCGACTGACATCAAACAATCCAAAGACGTTGACGGCGTATTGACGTTGAATAGCTTCTTCGGTAATGGATTCAAAACTACCCATTAATCCATATCCCGCATTATTCAACACCACATCGATTTGACCCCATTTATCAATTCCCGCAGCTACAGCGGCTGCGATACTGGCTTGATCTTGCACATCCAACCTAGTAACCAATACCCTATCCAATGTATTTAGTTCCACTTCCTTTTCTGGCTTTCTCATAGTAGCGATAACATTCCAACCTTCTGATTGAAATTTCTTTACCGACTGTCTGCCAATGCCTGAACTTGCCCCTGTAATTAAAATTGTCTTACGCATAACCTTCATATTTTTAATTTATTAATTAATTGTAAATCAAATATATGAAGCGAAAAAACGGTAAATTAACACCCATTACAGAAAGACAAACACAAATCCATTATTCCTTAATTATTCCGCCGAGATAGGCGATTAATATCTTCCACCTCCACTATTTTAACAGCGTCTGGTTGACGACAAACAGCCAACATAGCACGACCTACATCAGAACTTCCCGTCGAACTTTTCATTTTTCGCATTAAGGGAAAAAACGGACGCAAAACAACGTAAGCCGCATTGTACCATGCCGTCTTGGACTTCACCCCTTTTTCGGGCAAAATAATCCCCGGCCTAAATGCATAGGCGTCCTTAAAGCCTCTATTCAACATATAATTTTCGGTTGCCCCTTTTACACGAGCCCACATTACATTGCCTTGCTCTGTACTATCACTGCCTCGGCCCGACACATAGGTCACTGTCATTTGAGGATTGAGTTGGAATAGGATATCCATCAAGGATTGACTGAACCCATAGGTAATTTTATGATAGGCCTCTTCACTCAGTCCTACAGCAGAAACACCCATACAGTGAAAACAAGCGTCATAGCCACTAAGATCACTGGCATATCTTTCAATTTGTCCAAAATCTTTGACCAAGACTTCCTTCAATTTATCATGAGTAAGTTCAATAGGATTTCGATTAATGACCAATACTTCTGTCACGGATTTGTCTTCCAAACACTCTATGAGCACAGCTCTTCCCACCATTCCCGTACTTCCTGTAATGATAACTTTCATTTGTATTAATTTAATAGTGAATTACTTCGATAATCTTGAGGCGTCATTCCCGTTTTAGCTTTAAATAAACGACTAAAATAATGAGGATAGTTAAATCCCAGTCGATAAGCAATAGTACTGATGGTATCAGAATTGTTTAACAGTAATGTCTTTGCTTTTTCAATAATAAATAAATTGATATGATCCTTAGCTGTCAAACCGGTTTCCTTTTTCAATAAATCGCTGAGATAATTGGGCGACAAATGGATGGCATTGGCAAAATAATCGATGGATGGAAATCCGTTTTCAGAAAACAAACCTTCTTTATAATACGATTTAAGCAGAGTTTCAAATTGACTGACGGTATCCACATTTTGAGCCTTGCGAGTATTAAATTGCCGTTCGTAAAAACGATTGCTATAATTCAACAGCAATTCCAGGGTAGAGACAATTACTCGTTGACTGTGGTTATCGATGCGTTCCTCAATTTCAGATTGAATCAGTTTGACACATTCTTTAAGTTTTTTCTCTTCAATGTCGGAAAGGTGTAATGCCTCGTATACATCGTAAGAAAAAAAGCCATAATCGTCTATGTGTTTGCCCAATTCTGCATTGCGAATGAGATCGGGATGAAAAAATATCTTCCAGCCATTTACTTGTTGAAGATTTTGTGCTTTACTGGCTGATGTAACCTGTTGAGGTGCTGTAAAGATCAATACCCCTTCGTCGAAATCGTAAGTATTGCGACCATAATCCATGCCACAACTGGCGTCCTTAAGCGCAATAGAATATAGATCCATAGATATTTTTACTCCTACCCATTCGGAGCCAATGACACAATGGTTTAAATCCAAAACACTAATTAGCGGGTGCTTGGGTTTTTCTATGCCTAACAATTCATGGACTTGGCTAATGGATGTAATTCTTTTGATTTCCCTTCCCATATTATTTTCCTTTGCGTTGAAGGATAAAGGTCTGCAATATATACATAGAAATATAACACGAAATATGGAAACATGAACACATAAACCAGATTCTTAAAATACTTTTCCTATATGATGCCCAATTCTTTTCGCTTTATAGATTTCCATTATAACTTCCTTATAAATATAGTTATTTTTGGTTAACAAATTCATTTGCCAAGAATCTCTCCAAATCAATGCGGCAGGCTCTCTATACTAGGGGCATACAATTCCCACCTTTTACATTGCCTCCTATTTCCTTTATTTTTAATAAATCTGGCAATTATTAAATGTATTTCTTATAAACACTAGTGCTAAAAGCCATTTAAATTTAGTCGCAAATACTAACAAAGCACTTACCTTATCTTAATGTTTTACTCAAGAGCCAAGGCACCTAAATATAATAATGTCCAACCCTAAGACTTTTTTGTAATTTTGTTAACTATTACCAAAAAAAACAGTTTATAATAATTTGAGTAAGTCTTTGTATAAATACTCAAATTAAAACAATCAATTATGTTAATTAAAAGGCCCCTCCCCTTCATCCTTATTACCGCCCTTATCCTTTCTGCCTTTTCATGTGCTTCTCACAAAACCCAATATCTAAAAGGTCACCATCCAGAATTAAGCTCTGACCATCTCCCTACACAACAGCCCCTACATACCATGTATCTTATAGGCGATGCGGGCAATGCCAATCCGGGCTCCAATCCACCTGTCTTACAATACCTCAAAAGCCAGTTGGACAATGAAACCCAAAACAGCTCTGTTTTCTTCTTAGGAGACAATATTTATCCCGCCGGCATGCCTCCAAAAGAAGATTCCATTAACAGAGATTTGGCCGAATACAGATTGACAGCCCAACTCAAGACCCTAGATCACTATCCCGGCAGACCGGTATTTATACCAGGCAATCACGACTATGCAGGATGGGGTCAAACTGGTTTAGAACAGCAAGAAAAATTTGTGGAATCCTATATAAATAAAAAACGCGGGGTAAAAGACAAGGACGATTGGGAAAATTATTTCTTGCCAGATGACGGTTGCTCTGGCCCAGAAGTGATAGAACTCAATGACGACATTGTGGTCATAGTAGTTAACTCCAACTGGTGGTTGGCCGATTTGTCCGAAGAACCCAAGCTCAATACTGGATGTGAAGCCAGAAATCGAGCCAGTTTCAAATTTGTCTTCGAAAACGCCGTCCGAAAATATCGAAATAAAAATTTAGTCATCGCCATGCACCATCCTCCCTATACCTATGGCCCCCATGGCGGAAAATTCACTGCAAAAGAACACCTCTTTCCACTGACGGAAATCAATCCTAATCTATTCATCCCCTTTCCCGTAATCGGCAGCTTAGCTGTTGGATTTCGCACTTTTCTCGGATCTCGTCAAGATGTGGCCAATCTTCATTACAAGGAATTGAGATCTGCTCTTTTGGCCGGCGCCAAGAAAAATGGGGAATTTATATTTATCAGTGGACATGAACACGGACTTCAATATATCGAAAACGATGATCAAAAATTTGTAGTCAGTGGCAGTGCGTCTAAAAAAAGTCCAGTCGGCCTAGGGAAAGGATCTCTATTTGCCTCCGGAGCAATGGGCTATAGTGCATTGAAATTTTATGAAAATGGTGAAACATGGATACAATTTTTCGCCGTAGATGAGTCCGGTAAAAAAGCCAAAATCATTTTCGAGAAAAAAGTGAAAGAAGGTAAAAATATTGAAGAAATTATTGAAGAATACGACTTTTCAGAATATCACCAACACCGAGACAGTATTACCAGAACCATTATCAAAAATAAGGTAGAAGCTGTCGGGGACATTCACAAGTTTATATTGGGCGAACACCATCGAGCGATATACATGGAAGAATACGACTTTCCCATTCTTGATCTCGACCAATATAGAGGTGGAGTCACTCCAGTCAAACAAGGCGGTGGTAACCAAACCAATTCCCTTCGGGTAGAAGACAGCATAGGAAAAGACTATGCCTTAAGGGAAATGACCAAAGATGTTACTCGGTTTCTACCCTACCCATTCAACAAAATGGTGGCCGCAAAATATCTTGTCGAAGACAATTTTCTATCCACCCATCCATTTGCTCCATTTGCCATTCCCAATTTGGCTGAAGCCGTAGATGTTTACCATACCAATCCCAAACTCTATTACATACCAAAACAACCAAGTTTGGGAGAATTTAACTACGGTTTTGGAGGCGATGTCAATCTTGTAGAAGAAAGGCCATCGGGCAAATATTGGAAGGATGCAGATTTTTTCGGAAATGCGGACAAAATTATCAGCACTATAGACCTGGTCAACAATCTCCTAGAACACCCAGACCATCAAGTTGATGAAGCTTGGGCATTGCGATCTCGATTATTTGATTTTATCATCGGTGATTGGGACAGACATGACGATCAATGGCGCTGGGCTAAAATCGATCAACCCAAAGGTAGAGAACTTTACCGCCCCATACCGAGAGACCGAGACCAAGCATTCTCTAAATACGACGGCCTCGTCCCTGCCATAGCCAGACAAACCATGCCATTTATGCGTCAATTACAATCCTTTGGTCCAGAAATTCAGAGCATGAAATGGACGACTTGGAGTGCCCGCCTCTTTGACAGGACATTTCTCAATGAATTGAGCTGGACGGAATGGGAAAAAGAAGTAAAACATATTCAAAAACACCTAACCGATTCCATAATTGATCATGCCTTCGATGACTGGCCGCAAAAGGTACAAGAACTCTCTGCCGCCGATCTCAAAAAAGGATTAAAAGCCAGAAGAGATCATTTAATGGATATTGCTAGGACCCATTTTGAATTCCTTTCCAAATCTGTCGACGTCATTGGCACAGAGGAAGAAGAAATGTTTGAAGTAAATCGCCTGAATGATTCTTTAACCCATGTTAGGATAACCGAAGTATCCAAAAAAGGCAAAATAAAACAAATCACTTATGATAGGATATTCGAAAATAAAGTCACTAAAGAAATCATCCTCTATGGCAATGGGGCTAGAGATCGATTTGAAATCAGTGGACAAGTAAAGAAAAGCCCAAAAATTAGATTGGTTGGAGGATTGGGTAAGGACACTTTTATCGACAATTCCAAGGTAAATGGCCTCGGTAAAAAGACCCTAGTCTATGACGACCTTCGCAAAAACATTGTCGAACTTGGCAGCGAAGCCAAAGACAAGAGAACTTCTATTTCGCGGTACAACATATACGATAGACGCGGATATGACAGCGAATACAATATGATGATGCCCATCCCCATCCTCGGCTACAATCCAGATGACAAGTTTAAGATTGGTCTCAATATGAAATATGTAACCCACCGATTTAAAAAAATACCTTTTGCCTCGGAGCAACATTTTGGTGCATCCTATGCATTTGGCTCACAAGCCTTAGCCCTTCATTACCGCGGTGATTTTCTAAGCGTATTCAAAGAATGGGATTTCTACCTAAATACTCGATATCATGGACCGACCTATTCGTTTAACTATGCTGGGCTGGGCAATGAAACCATACGATCCGTGGACAATCAACAATACTATAGAGTACGACAAGAACGATTCTATATCTATCCCGCTATTAAGAAACGATTTGCTGGTCAATCGGGATTTTTGACTCTCGGACCTACATTAGACCTATCCCAAATTGAATATACTGCAAATCGATTGATATCCAATCTTGAACCCAGCGACGATATTTTCGACACTAAACAGTTTATAGGTGGTCTTTTGGGCTTGTATTACAACAATCTCGACAATACTTTCGCCCCCCACTCTGGAATACAATTTGAATCTTCAGCACAGTGGAATACATTGATGAGTAGCGATAAAAATTTTACTGCGTTGCGAGCCAGTCTGTCCTTCTTCAAACCTCTGGACAGCAAAGAGAACCTCATTTTAGCTTCTCAAATCGGGTGGGCTCAAAACTATGGAGATGGTTATGAATTTTTTCAAATGCCCAATATTGGAGGGGACCAATTGCGTGGCTATCGAGCCGAAAGATTTTACGGTCAATCTTCCTTTTGGCAGAGCACCGACCTTCGAATCCGCTTGACTGATAATGAAAATCAAATCGTACCTTTTAGTTTCGGACTATTTGGAAGTTTTGACTACGGTCGAGTTTGGCTAAAAGAAGAATCTTCCTCGCAATGGCATCACAGTACTGGAGGTGGTTTCTGGGTAAGTCCATTGGGCAGTATCATTCTGTCCTTAGGAGGTTATTTCCCGAAGGAAGGGATTGAAGAATCACCTCGAATCGTTTTTAAAATTGGATTCGGTTTTTAATTTGTAATTTGTTTATTGTTATTGAATTTAACCACTTGAATTATGGCAAACATTATTAATAAGGCACAGCAATATGCAACCGATTTGCTGACGAATATATTAGATCATCGGTTTCTCTATCACAACCTTGTCCATACCCAAAGAGTGGTACGAGGAGTCACAGAAATCGTCAATTTTTACCAGTTAGAAGACAGTGAAAAAGAAGTCCTATTACTTACCGCTTGGCTGCACGATATTGGATATACCAAAGGCTCAGAAAATCATGAAGAAAACAGTGTGGCCCTAGCCAAGGCATTTTTCGAAAGAGAAGATTATCAACCTCAAAGAGCACAAAAAGTCTATCAATACATCATGGCGACCAAACACGGCCATGTTCCACAAAATATTGCCGAAGAAATCATCAGAGATGCCGACTGTTCTCACTTTAGCAAAAAGAGTTTTATCGAAACCTCGGAATTGCTCCGCGAAGAACTTGCTCTACTGAATATTGCCAATTATTCCAGCTCAGAATGGCAGGAGGAAAATATAAAACACCTGCGATCTGGTCATCAATATTATTCCGATTATGCTATGAAAAACTGGCATTCCGGTAAGGACAAAAATCTCAAAAGACTTTTAAAAGCCAGAGAGGAAGAAAAACAATTGGCCAAGAAGGAGGCATTAAAATCAAAATACAAGGAAGAAAGTCCAGAACGAGGCATCCAGACCCTATACAGGGTAACCATGACCAACCACTTGAAATTGAGTGATATTGCCGACACCAAAGCCAATATTTTACTCTCTGTCAATGCCATAGTCATATCTCTTGCCCTGTCTAACCTCATTCCAAAATTGGACAATTCTTCGAATACCTACCTTATTGTACCTTCCGTTATTTTTGTTTTTTTTGCAGTGGTCTCGATGATTCTCTCAGTACTGGCCACTCGCCCCAATGTAACGGCTGGAAAATTCTCTAAAGAAGATGTGGAAAATAAAAATGTCAACCTTCTCTTTTTTGGAAATTTTCATCAAATGAGTTTACAAGACTACGATTGGGCAATGAAAGAATTGATAAAAGACAAAGACTACATCTATTCTACCCTAACTAAGGACCTCTATTTTCTAGGTAAAGTCCTCGATCGAAAATACAAAATATTGTGGTGGACTTATACCATCTTTATTACCGGTATGACGATATCCGTTATCGCATTTGCCATTGCCTTTAAATATTTCCAATAAAAAAATCATCAATCATACAAACATAAAAATTTCAACACAAGTACCTACCATTTTTAATACCAAACACATTTATAATCGTCGGTCATTCAAAATATTAACCGACATTATAAAACGTAATTGGTATAACAATTGAAATATAATTCAATGATATACAATAGTATCTACTATTGAACAACCATTTCTAAAGAAATGAATTTCAAAAATTCAATAATAAAACCTCTGTACATTATCTAAACTAAGACGAAATACATTTTTTAGAATTCTTCTTGCGAAAAGAAACCAAAAAGGTCGGTTTTCGCAAATTATAATGGGTATTAATCTTGTAAATGTGCCATTAAGTCCTCATAGGTATAGGTGGTTTCGGCTTCCCTATCCATTTTATACATAATATCTACCCTAATGGCCTTGAGTCCAGCTACTCCTTGTAAACCTTCCAATTCCACCAATTCAATTTGGTCACCAAGATAACCCTTGGATCTCAAAAATTTGATATAGCTCAAATATTCCACTTCATCTTTTTTCTGAGAATACACAATGGCCAATTTACCCGACTGGGTCAACCGTTCATTACTGCCTTTAATATAGGATTTATCGATCCGCTTTTTTATCACTTCGTATCTGGCATTATAAGTGCCATCGACATCAAAACGCTTTTCATCCATTCGAAAACTAATGGACAGTGAGGTATTATATACCAATATCAACGAAGTCACATCGAGGGGTAATGCCAGTTGTGGTTTAAGATTATAGTGGGCATTTTCCATTTCACAAACTACTTGCAATTGCCATAATCGAAGATTATTTCGATAAATCATGTCAAATTCTCTGCCCTTTACTATACTGCTGCCCACATATAGATTGTGCTCTACACCATCGGTCTTGTATCGCTCAAAGTAATGGGGATACATTTCCTGGGCTTGAGTCTGTTTTTCATCGATAACCGCAGCCAATTTTTTATTGATTTTATTTACACTTTCTTCATAGTTGCGACGATGATCGTAATAAGATCCACTGTCAGGATTTATTTTTGACTTATATTCTTGAATCATTGGCCCGATACTAGTATCGTTTTTCTCAATATGCTGGAGGACGGGATCAATATCTCTTTTTACAAATTCAAAGATAGATTGCTCACTATTGGTATGGAGAAACTCTTTGATATCCTCAATGTGATTGTCCACTTTAAAGATCAATTCTTCATAAATAGGAAATGAATTTTTTTCCCAAACTACGGTTAAAATGTTTTTAATTTCCGCCAGTTGAATCAATAAATCATACTGAATCGCTTTATTCCTCGATAGGGAGGAATCCTTGATATCGGTTTGACCATAGAGGGGATAAACATCCTTAAATACAATTTGCTCGAAAGAAGCTTGCCCTCCTTCTAAATCAACGGATCGAAATTTCTTGGCCACTTCTCGAAATTTCCAATACACCGAAGAATGGACCGTAGTACACTCTTGTTGGATAATAGCATCTATTAGATTCTCTTCAGACCGCTGAGCAAATGAGAAAGCTAGGGCAATATATAACAATACATCATCCAATATACTGGCATTGATACCGTGGAGGGCATTGACTTTTGCTGAGGCAAATTCCAAGACCGCATACAGTTTGCCTTCCATCAAAATGGGCGCAAAAATAACGCTCTTCACTCCTTGGCTGCTCAATTTTTTATAGAGTGAATTTTCGATATCCGATTGATAAAACTTATCCACATTGGAGATAACTAACAAATCTTTATCCTCTATTAAACGCTTATATGAAGTGGCACACAGTGCATCTACGCAAGATTCTGATTCTTCATCACCCAAAATAAAACTCTCAACATCGACCAAATATTCTTTTTGAAAAACCTCTCCCTCAGCATTAAATAAAGATAAACCAAAACGGATATCGGGTAAGTTAAAAAGAGATTGAAATATCCCATTCATCGTTTCAATCATTCGAACACCGTGATTGCGGTTATCGCCAATCAGATTGGATTTAATCTCTGATACTGCATAATCGTGGGTAATATCATACATATTTAATATTACAAATCCCTTACAGATATAACTATGGGGTGGGATCTTTTCCTTCCACAAAGCTGTATCCTTATAGTTTTCTAACAATTCATCAACATCTTCTGGACTCAGCTCAATTCTGCGGTCTGTAGGAATGAGTTCTACAAAATCGACATTGTAAAGAATGCGGTAATAACGATTCACTCCTCTGGCATCTGGAATGCAATACACCAAAGGTTTCTTGTAATTGACGGTCACCCCATATTCTTGACCTAGGATAATGGTACCGGCCATGATATAGTATAAATCCTCAGAAAAATCTAGGATTTTCATATCAAAATCAGGTCCTGCATCAGCAAGAATCTTCTGTAATCTATTGCTGTGATTAAACACTATATTATTATATGGCAATGCGGCTGCCTTAATTTCATTTTGGCTAAGGACTTCGGGAAAGGTATCTTGCAACAATAATTCTATGACCTCGGCGTTTTCTGTTAGGATAGAGGGATCTGTAAATCCATCTCGTAAGATGGGGTATGGTGATTGAGCAGATAAAATCTTTCGCGCCCGATCCGCTAAAATTTCATTGTCCCCTTTAGCCATAGCGTCATATTGCTCCAACAATTTATTGAAGCTTATTTTAAAATCTATAGGCGATTCAACTCCTAAGAGTATATTCTTGTCCATGATATCATAATTGTTCTCATTCACTTATATAAAAATACAATTAAATCCCCCAATATGTTTCAAAAACCTTGTATTTGTCATCGATCATCCCGATAAGAGAACATATAAATATTGCCTCGGGCATCATGACCTTCATTGGAAATATAGAGGTGACCTCTGTCGTCAAAGGTAATCCCCTCTGGTTGTTTAAACTGTTTACTATTCAATGGTATAACTTGTTTGACAAGGTAGTTGTCAGACAAAATCACCATTAAATTGCCCACAGAGGACAGTATATATACATCGGCCGTAAATGGATGAATGGCAAGGCCAGAAGGGTTAAAAGTGTCTATTTTTTTGGGAGATATTCCTGAATTATCATAATGGGCTTGAGACAACCAGTTTCTAACTTCCTGAATATCTGCTGCACTTAAGGAAAATACGTGATTAGCTCTCCATTTCTCCGCCCGCAAATTGACCGTATAAAAAGATTTCTTAGATTTTTCCTTCTTGGACTCTCCTTTACAACTGATTAATAATCTATGATGAAGATGATCGTATTCCAATCCTTCCGCATCGCATTTATCTCCGAGATCTAAGTCTACTTTTTTGACTAATTCGACCTTCTCTCCAGTTTTGGGGATGGGAAATCCAAATAATTTACCATCGCTTCTCAGAGCGAAGACTTCATCTTTGGAGAGAGCCACTCCTTCATAGTCTCCTGATTTTCCAAAGTCATATTGTTCAACGATTTCTTCACTTTTCAAATCAAATACAAACAGATCTCCTTTTTCATCTTGGATACTATATACTTGATGATTCCCTGCATAGTCGAGTCCGGATATTTCTTCTAAAATTTTTGGAAGTTTAATTTTCTGTACCGGATTTTGTAAATCGTAGGAAAAATTCATGTAATTTGATTGTTGAGAAAAAACCATCAATGGTGTGATGACAATTAGAAAAAGTAATAATGATGAAAAACGATACGGCATTTTAATATTTATATAGCTTTAAAACCAGTTCACATTATCAACCGCCAAAATAATCATATGTTTATGAATCTCTAGGACTTCTTTTAGTTTTTGAAGTACTAGCGTTAAACTGATAAAGAGGTATTATTAGTCAATAATTCATTTAGCGTAACTCATAACTATTCAATAAAGCTTTTTTGAATAGAAAGAAAATAACTGAAATCCCTTTTGTTTCCAATTATGAATTTAGTCATTGTCTGTCTTTAATGAAATCTAAATATATGGGTTTCCCATAACGTGAAAAACTAAATCAAATACAATATGTGATACGATGGCTATTAGCAAGCCTCGCTTCCAATATATCCATCCAAATGTGGAACCTGTTATCGCATTTCCAACCATGGTAACACCAACCGTAAAAGGAGTTAAAGTCACAAAGTTTTTGGATAACGGAAGATGGATAAAACCAAAAAATAATGCAGAGATTATTATACCTCCCCAGATCATGTTATTAGATGGATATTCTGACTGGGTCAAATATTGTAAGCCTGCAATAATTAGCGACATTAATCCCATGCGAAAGATTATTTCTTCAGTAATCCCTGCAGAGAATGCCACAAGGGCGTAAAATGTCTTAGAAGGACGAGGCATTTTATTGATTACTGGATAATAATCCTTTTGTAATTCAAACAACGCCAAAAAGATTAAGGCTAAAATTATCGCTAAAGCTATACTCGATAGCCACGGTTTCCAATCTATTTTACTTCTTGTCGATTCCCTTGAATAAAATTTAACCAGAAGAGGAGCGCCCAAATTGGCCTTTGAAGAAAGCCATAAACCGACAAACACGCAAATTCCACCTATGATTAAACTACTTATCCCAATAGTCAAAATATCATTATATATGGAATCATTTAGATTGACTCCAGCCATTCCAGCCTCTATTTTCAATCTTTTAACTTCCCGACTAAAGATAATGTTTATCAATGAAGCCAACACAAATAGAAGTAGTAGTGTTATAGCTGTATGCCATCTATACTTTTTGCTTTCTTCCAAGTCCTCAATAGTAGTTGAAATATTCAATCGATTCATTTTTTCCACAAACAAAATTTTAGAGGTATTTGAATACCAGTACAACTTGCGATCTAATTTAATTAAAAATCCTACAATCTACATGGACTCTCAAAAGGGATAAAAGGAGATATAGTAAAAATGCACGGTGGAATGATGACCGATTGATTAAATGGCAAAAATGTTTTATAGATTAAATGGTATTAACTCTTTCGCTGGGAAACATAGAAATATATTTAAACAATAAAACCTACAACACTGATATATAATCCTAATAATGAAAAACAATCAATAATAAAGCAATATCCCCAATAAAGGCATAGGTTCTGCACCGTATGATATATATTATATTGAACCCAAGAATTGGGTAAAGAGGAATGAAATATGAATTATAATCCCTCATCATTTATATTCATAGTGAAAACTCAAATATTAGATATCAACTTGGGAAACCTCCTTATTTTCTTTTATCGTAAGTTATTATTTGAAGACCATCAGAAAAAGATTCTCCATCTATAAGTTCCCATTTTTCACCAGTTGTTGAACCACCAAATAGTTTTATTCCGCTACCTAGCACTACGGGATTTAGTTTGAGTTTTAGCTGATCTATCATATTGTTTTCCAATAACCAACCAGCAAATTGTCCTCCACCACATAAATAAATGTCTGTTTTGGAATTTCTTTTAATTTCCTTTACCCTATCAATGCTCAGCTTCTCAATTTTAACCGATTCTGATAAGTTATCTATTTTCAATGAATTTGAAAAGATGTGATGATCCATATTGGGATAAGCGGGTTGACCAGGTTTTAGGCCATATTGATAACCAAATTCATAGGTTTTTCGCCCCATAATAACAGTATCAAATTTAGCGAGATCAGATTGGTATTTTTCCACACCTTCGCCTTGCATTATAAACTGGCTGATATCGTCGTGATTACCTGCAATATATCCATCGATAGAAGTAGCCACGTAATAAATTATTTTCCCCATTATCTATTATTTTATTGACTTTCCCGTAATACTAATAT
Organism: Membranihabitans marinus; assembly: GCF_021729155.1. GTDB lineage: Bacteria > Bacteroidota > Bacteroidia > Chitinophagales > Saprospiraceae > Membranihabitans > Membranihabitans marinus. Next base: position 28,256 of record NZ_JAJQYA010000045.1, read on the forward strand.
AATCACAAAATTTGAAATCCAATTTTGTGTATTCAATTTTAATCATGGGCTAATAAACATCTAATACCCAATGCATTTTGTATTGACGGTTAAGATTGTGAATAACTGAGTAAAATAGTCTTTAAGACAACTAAATATAACTGAATGTAGGGCATAAACCATGAATAGTCTCCAAAACCAAATAGAATTATTGATCTCTAATCAACTATTCACATCTTGTAAAATGAATTATATTAAAATTCAAATCTTATATTTTTACTGTGTTACTGTTTAATCAAAATGGTATTTTTAAACTTCGATCAAAATCGAGGCAGTACTACATTTTAGATATTAAACAGATGAATTTTTTTAACTAATTTTTCCCTTTGGTACCAATCGTTATATACCAATTCCACTTCCTCTACAGTAAATTCCCCAAAATTAATATCTAAATTGGTTTCAATGAGCTGTATAAAAGAGTAAATATCATTAAAATCAGATCTAAATCGTACAATGGTAGAATGAGCAGTTTGAATGGCATATCGAATGTCTAAAGTCTGCTGTAAAGAAGAATTTTTAAATTCCCTTCTTAATTTATCCCGAAAATTATTTAATCCCTTATCATCATTAAAACCTTGAACCATAATACAAGAAGGAGATGCAGTCAATCCTTTACAACGGATAGACATTTTCTGATTTTTTGGAAGACAGTTACTGATTAAATCGACGTAATCGGTTATTGTAATGTTATTTAAGTCAAATCCAGGATAACAGGAGATAATGGACATGACGGTAATATGGATATCAGAATTGGGATAATAATATTGATGAGGCTCGATTTTTTTTAAATCTGAGATCAGGGATTGAATTTTCTGAACTACTGTCCTAGAAGGCCTGACAATAAGGGATAGACCAAAACGACGATCTAATTTGGAATCGATTAGTAAATCTTTTTCATATTGCCCAGATGATATCAATGGTAAGGATTGTAAATACAAATTCCTATAATGGTCATGTAGATTCATAATCGATATTTTTGTCCGACTTCATTACAACGAAAAAGCTAGTCCATATTATTGGAAGTGCTATATAAAGAAGTAGAAAAAATATTCCCTAAAATATTCAATACATTTAGTATAATTTGAGTAGGATCACTATTTGGAGGCCAAAACCATCATGGAATAAAACCCAAGGTCTATATTTTTTTTGCAATGATTCATACAAGGTCGAGGAGAAAAACAAGAATGAAGAGTAGGGGCATAAAAAAAAGCCTAAACAGATTGATTACTATTTAGGCTTATGGAAAATAAAAAAAAAGGCGGCGACCTACTCTCCCAC
>NZ_JAJQYA010000046.1 GCF_021729155.1 Membranihabitans marinus
TTTGTAATCCTGAAATTGATTTACTTTTTTCCTTCATTTTTGATTGTTTTTGTGTAAACCTATTTTAGGACAAGACAGAAATCCAAAGGATCAAAGGTCGTGAATCGATCTTTGATGTGCTACGCTGAGGGCAATCGAAGGTGCTGCATTGAGCAATGTCGAAGTGGAGGGAAGACGAATGCTGTGAGGTGATGGGCATTCAGGAAGGAGAAGTCGATGTCTCCCTGCTAAGGTAGGATTGCAACGACTAGGGATTTGTCACACTTTTTGCCCAATTTATCACAATATATCATTACAAAAAATGAAAATATATGATCTCTTCATGTCAGAAGATTGACAATGCAAAAAGTCCGCCAAATCAACATTGTTTGTTGCCAATACCGTGGGTTTCACCCACGGCTATTAGACTGCGTCCTTTCAGGACTTTTCACTGAACATAAACAAATAGTCAACAAGTATTTACCCCGTTTAGATGATAAAACAGATCAACATTTCGATCCTAATGGCTTTTTTACACTTATTGCCCAGTATCTCTTATGTCCCCCGCTGGCGGGCTGACTGAGCATAGTTGTCCGTAGGACAACCAAATGCCGTAAATCGGCATTTGGCGAAGATGACCGAACAAAATGCGCAGCATCATTGATCCTTAATGGATCAATGGTGAGGGAACCGGAGCCACTGTGCTCCGGGTGGGTGAGGTGTATAAAGTATACAATAATGTTGATTTGGCGGGGTTTTTGCCAAATTAGAATAAGTTGGTCATTCTATCTACTGACAATATCACTATCCTTTTTATAATATATGATAGCAAAAATCATGACAAATCCATGGGAATACATCAGAGATTCAGATCAAAGCCACAGATTATCGAATGACGAATTATGTTGCAGTGTTGCCGGAGTCAGTGGCTAACCTAGCCGGAACACGGAAACTATTTACCACCAAATCTAAGTAATCATACCTGAGGTAGTGGTCAAAAACCTAACGAAATACGGTGCAGTCAGGCCTCATCACTGTGGTGTCAATTTCTAAACCGCTATTTTATTGAAGGGTGAAATCAAGTTGACAGCTGTTGATATTATTGTATTCTCGTCGCAGCGCAGTGGGCATCCTACCCACCCGAGGTGCAGTGACTAAAAACCTAACGAATTATATTGTTGTCACGCCTCGGCACAGTGGCCTCGGTTCCTTCTGGCTTCCCCACCCACGACACAGTGATCGTGGTTCCTTCATCAAAGGTCGATTTACGACCTTTGGTACTTCGTACTATATTCAGTCATATTAAGGACATTTGGTTGCCCATAGGGCAACTTCACTCAGTCATGCTCGTTCATTTTAAAATGCATTTGGTATTAAATGGTTAAAAGTCTATTTTTAGTTTTTATATTTTGATCCTAAATTAAAATTTGAAATCTATGTCGCGCAATTTTGTATCAAGCCTAATTTTCATATTTGTATTGTTCGTTTTTGGAGCTCATGCAGAGGTGAGGCCAGCCCAAATATTCAGTTCGAATATGGTGTTGCAGCAGGGACTAGAAAATAAAGTTTGGGGCTGGGCAGAATCCGGCGAGTCCGTTACTGTCGAATTGAATGGGAAGAGGGTGAGTGTAAAAGCTGGAGAGTCTGGAAAATGGCAGGTGAAATTGCCCGCAATGGATTATGGTGGGCCCTATACGATGACCATTTCAGGGGAGAATAAGGTGGTTTTTGAAAATGTTATGATCGGAGAAGTTTGGATCTGTTCCGGTCAATCCAACATGGGGTGGACGGTGGATAGAAGTAATAATGCAGAGGAGGAAATTGCCAATGCTAATTATCCTAATATTCGATTGTTTACGGTGCCTCGAAAAGTGGCTCAAACTCCTAAAGATGATTTGGATGGTGGAGAATGGATGACTTGTTCACCGGAAACTATTGGAAGTTTTTCAGCAGTAGCATACTTCTTTGGTCGAAAATTACATCGTGATTTAAATGTCGCTATAGGTTTGGTTAACGATTCTTGGGGTGGTACGGTAGCTGAAACATGGATAAGTAGTGAGACCATTGAAAAAGATGAGGATTTTCGAGATAAATGGCAAGAGCTTCAAGGTATTGATTTTGATAATTATGCTGAAGTTAAAAAAAATGAAATAGCTAAGATCTTTGGAGGTTTTCCCGAAAAGGATAAAGGAGAGGAGTTGGGATATATTCGATCAAATTACAATGATTCTCAATGGGCTACATTGACGGCACCCGGTCCATGGGAGGCTAAGTATCCAAATATTGATGGTGTTGGATGGTATCGTCAAACTATTGAATTGAGTCGAGAGCAGAGCGAAGAAGAAGGACTTTTGTATCTCTCTAGGATTGATGATATGGATGTTTGTTGGGTGAATGGAGTAGAGGTGGGGCGGACCAATTCTTATAGTGATTATCGAAGATATGTTCTTCCGTCATCCTTGCTCGTGGAAGGTGTGAATACTATAGTAGTAAGAGTGCTCGATACTGGAGGGGGTGGAGGATTGGTCGGCGATGGTGATGAGTTTTATCTTAAATTGAAAGATGAAAAAATCATGTTGGCAAAAGAATGGAAGTTTAAAATTACAGAAGTAAACACCAGAAGCTTTAAGGTGCAGCCCAATACTTACCCTACCTTGTTGTTTAATGCAATGATCAATCCCATCGTGGGGTATGGAATGAAAGGGGTGATATGGTATCAAGGGGAGAGCAATGCTTCTAGAGCGAAGCAATATCAGCGTATATTTCCGGATTTGATTAAAGATTGGAGAAATCATTGGGGACAAGGCGATTTTCCTTTCCTTTATGTCCAATTGGCCAACTTTCAAAAGCCTGTAAATACACCATCTGAAAGTAGCTGGGCCGAATTGCGGGAAGCGCAAACCATGACATTAAAACTCCCTAATACAGGTATGGCTTCTGCTATTGATATTGGAGAGGCCGGTGATATTCATCCTCGGAACAAGCAAGATGTGGGAATGAGATTGGCGCTGGCTGGCTTAAAGGTTGCCTATAAAAAAGACTTGGTCTACAGTGGTCCCATGTATAAATCTATGAAAGTCAAGGGGGATAAAGTGATTGTCACATTTAATCAAACTGGATCTGGATTAGAGGTGAGAAATAAATATGGCTACGTGAATGGATTTTCGATTGCCGGAACCGATGGTCGTTATCATTGGGCCAAAGCATATGTAGATGGAGATAAAGTTATAGTCTTTTCTCCTAATGTTACACATCCTATAAATGTGCGCTATGGATGGGCGGATAATCCAGATGACTTAAATCTATACAATAAGGAAGGGTTGCCTGCGAATCCATTTAGATCGGATCAATAAAATCGTAGCGTATTTTCTTATTTATGTTTGTTTTTTGGTTGAAAACCATTGACCTGTGTCATCTGTGTGAATTAGTGAGAACATCTTGGAATGGTTAAGGTCTTATGTTGATCTCATTTCAAATGAATTTTTAATTGACGGTAATATTTTGATTTATTGTAGAGACTTGATTGAAGGAAGCTCTGTCATTATAAAATGTAATTCGTATTAAATTAGAATAGTATTCTAATTCGGTACAATTTTTTCAATCCAAATTGACTCATATCGTTCAATTTTATATCTGTTTTGCGGGTAAGGTTAGCTGTTAATTGAGGTCAATATTTCTCATTTATGATAGATTTTTCTGTTCAATAGACCAGTCTTTGCATTATTAATATCTAGTTGTTTGATGTTGACTGGTCTCTTATTTTAGGTGGTTGTGTTTTTGAGAAATTTATATCTGAAATGTAAATGGGCAAAATTATTACTGATTTTATAGTGAATAAATGTTGATTCTTGATTTTAGGTGTTCAAAAGACGCTTAATGAGAAATTCGACCCAGTCTATTTCTTCATTTAAGATTTATTTAACAAATTGACTTTTGGTCAGAATTGTACTGGTATTTTATTTTCATGCATTGATGCTATATTAATATATCATTTTGATATATATGAAAGTCGTTAAATTATATATGGTTGTGCTGTGTTTTGCGTGTTTGGGTAGTCGTATTATTTGACATCTTGTCAAGTATTGTCGTGATGTTAAAATTTATTGTCATTTTCTAAATTCGATCCGTTGTTAATTCTAGAAAATCCATGCAGGGTAATTTAATTCTTGTATATATTTGGCAATTACTAGGATGTGTTTACTAATAATTCTCGAATCATTTATTATTGTAAAATATAGCTTAGTGTATTACTGAATTTAAAATGTATTAATTAAATGTTATGAAAATGAACAACTTACCAAGGAAGGAATACAAGTTGCGCTATGCAAAATTCCAACAAATTATTTTATTAATTCCTCTATTACTCTTTTCGATGACGGCCAGTGCCCTGGTCAATGTCAAAGGAAGTGTTGCTGACGAAGCTGGACAATCATTGATTGGCGTTAATGTCCAGGTTAAGGGAACATCGAAGGGTACAGCTACTGATTTTGATGGTAACTTCGATCTCACCGGTGTAGATGAAAATGCGACTTTAATCTTTACATATATTGGCTATGTAACGCAGGAAGTATCCGTAAATGGCAAAACACAAATTGATGTGGTAATGATGATCGATGCGGAGACTTTAGACGAAGTCGTGGTTACTGCTTTGGGTATTCGAAAAGAATCTAAGTCGCTGGGTTACTCGGTGACCAAACTAGAAGGCGAACAATTCACCACAGTTAGGCAAAATAATTTTGCCAATTCATTAACTGGATTGGTCGCTGGGGTCAATGTGTCTGGTGTGGGTTCAGGTCCTGGTGGCTCGAGTCGTATAACTATTCGTGGAAATACTTCCATTGCCGGAGACAATCAGCCCCTCTATGTGATCAATGGCTTGCCCATGGATAATACTCAATTCGGAGAAGGTGGTAGTGAAGCACCTGACTGGGGAGATAATATTTCTAGTATCAATCCCGATGATATCGAAGAATTGACAGTATTGAAGGGAGCTACGGCTGCGGCATTGTATGGTTCTAGAGCAAAAAATGGAGCCATTATTATTACTACCAAATCAGGTAAAAGCCAGAACGGTATTGGCATTGCTTTTAATAGTAGCTCCTCATTAGAAGTCCCTTATTATTTGTGGGAACTTCAAGATGAATTTGGACAAGGATATGGTGGTCAGCGACCATTGAGTATTCAAGATGCTGCCAATCACGGTCAAAACCACTGGGGAGAGCGATATGATGGAGCTTCAACCATTCAATTTGATGGAGTTTCTCGACCGTATTCCTATGTCAAAGATCAGGTGTTAGATGATTTTTATGGAAATGGTTGGAATCTCAATAACAATATTTCCTTTTCAGGAGGCGGTGAAAATGGAACTTTCCGCGTTGGTTTATCTGATATGAGAAATCAAGGAATTATCTCTAATTCCAATATGAATAGAAATAATATTAGTTTGGGATTGACTCAAAAAGTAGTAGACAATATTACGATCTCCGCCAATGCTGACTACATCTCTGAAAATGTAAACAATCGATATGTCATAGGTGGTCGATCCAATGCGGCATCTTCTATCTTATATGTCAATTCTAATATGCCTACAAGCTCACTTTCACCAGGATATGATGAAAATTTTCAAGAAAATAGTCTAGGTACGGATCGAAATGCTACCAATCCTTATTTTGCTGTGAATAGAATGAGTAATGAAACTGAGAAAGATAGATTTATTACATCGATTAATGCTAAATGGGATATTCTTGATTGGTTGTTCCTTCGTGCAAAAGCGGGGCAAGATTTCTATACTTTCAAAGCCAATAATATTCGACCTGACGGTACGGCCTATCGTCCGAACGGACAAGTGGATGAAGTGGGCATGGAGTTTTGGGAACGAAACTTCGAGTTGTTGTTGGGTATGGATAAGCAATTGAATAGTGATTTCAATTTGGCGGTTAACTTGGGAGGTAACTTAATGTCTCAGTATAGATATACGACCAATATCACTGGTTTGGGTTTTGTCATTCCTCAGTTGCATGTGGTGAATAATACTTCTTCAAGAGAAACCAATACTGAGGTGTACAACAAGCGTATTAATTCGGTGTTTGCCACTTCAGAATTGAGCTATAAAAGCTTTTTGTATTTAAATTTAACCGGGCGAAATGACTGGTTCTCGACCTTAAATCCTGCTTCAAATAATTATTTTTATCCTTCTGCAGGTTTGAGTTTTGTGTTCTCAGAAGTGTTTGATCTTCCAAAAGCTATCGATTTTGGTAAATTCCGTGTCGCTTATGCTGCTGTAGGAGGGGATACAGATCCCTATAGATTGAATTTGACTTATGGCTTGTTGAATTACAACTATGATGGACGTTCCTTGGGTACGGTTAATCAGTTAGTTGTGCCTAATGCCAATTTGAGACCATTGAGCGTAAATGAGTTAGAGGCTGGTTTTGACATGAGATTTTTAGACAATCGATTGGGATTAGATGTGGCGGTGTATAACAAAGTAACGACCAACGATATTGCTACAGAAACCATTACGCCTACCAGTGGATATAATGGGGTTTCTGTGAATGTAGGGAAACTACGAAATAGAGGGGTTGAGTTCTTATTAAGAGGAACACCGATTCTTAAGAAGGATTTTTCTTGGGACATAACCGGTAATATGTCCTACAACAAAAACGTGGTTCTTAAAATTTCCGAAGATGCTAGTGAATTTGTGTTGCTCAATCACGGGAAGGCTTCTATTAAGTTGATTGAAGGCATGGAGTATGCTCAGATTGTAGGTAGAACTATTTTGAGAAATGAGGAAGGTCAAGATATTATTGATGAAACAGGATTGCCAATTGTGCCTACCGACGTGGTTACTTTTGGGTCTGGTATTCACAAGTATTCTGGAGGTATCATGAATAGAATCAATTACAAATCTTTCTCTTTATCCTTTTTAATCGATGGAAAATTTGGAGCTAAAATCTATTCAGAAACCAATTATGGCCTAGAGCATAGAGGAATGTCTTATCAGTCTTTGTTGGGTAGAGATAACGGAGTGGTATTGGACGGTGTGACAGAGTCTGGAGCTGTAAATACCGTGATGGTTTCTGCAGATCGAGTAAATAATAGAGCCATTATCGTGAGACGTAGAATTGCAGCTGATGATTACTTATATGATGCGAGTTTTGTCAAGTTGAGAAATATGTCTCTAACCTATCAATTCCCTAAAAGTGTATTGGAGCGAGCTGGCTTTATCAGCGGAGCGAGTATTTCTTTGGTTGGAAATAATTTGCAATTGTTGTGGACAAAGGCTCCAGGATTTGATCCGGATACCAATTTCACTGCAGGAAATGCACAGGGAATGGAGAATAATCCATTGCCACCGACAAGAAGCTATGGTTTAAACTTAAATCTAAAATTTTAATATCGTGAAGAATTATATAAAAAATATATTATACATATTTTGCCTTGGTCTAATGACTTTTAGTCTAGGATGTGACGGCAATTTTGAAGAAATAAATACAGATCCCAATGCGGTGACATCGGATCGGTTTAATCCTGCATATTTATTGACGACAGCTCAGGTGCAAACGGCATTGGCTAGTGAACACGTTGGTGGTAATATGTATTATTGTGAGGCTTTTGTCCAGCATTTTGCCTCTTTGAGTAATGTGGGTATTTTCAACTGGCATGGAGACAAGTATGTATTGCATCAAGGCAATAACGATCAGCTTTGGGAGTCAACCTATAAGATTGATAAATTGGTAATGGATGTGATTCAGGCGACTAAGGATAATCCAGAGTATCAAAATCTTTACAATATGGCCTTGATTTGGCGATCGCTTATATTTCATCGTTTGACGGATTTATATGGTGATGCCCCTTTTTCAGAAGCTGGATTGGGTTATTATGAAGGCATTTATAAGCCAGTGTATGATGCTCAAGAAAGTATATATGATCAAATGTTGAATCAGTTGGATGCTGCTGTTAATAATTTAGATGGTTCTAAAGATAATTTTGCAGCCTTTGATGTGGCATATGAGGGTGATATTAATAAGTGGAAGCGAATGGGGAATTCTCTGATGCTTCGATTGGCGATGAGATTGTCAAAAGCAGATCCTGCAAAAGCGGAACAGTGGGTTAAGAAGGCTTTTGCGAAAGATTTGATGCAAGACAATGCTGATAATTTGGCGATCAGAGGTACAGACCCTAATGGAACGGTGGAGGATTTGACAAATAAAGCGAGTTTAATGTTTTCGCGATCCGCTACTGGTCAGATTAGTGCTACGTTTTTTGATTATTTGGATGAAAGAAATGATCCAAGGTTACAACATATGGTAGCGGTGTATACCGATCCTTATGATGCAACAACGAAAAATGACGATCCTGAGATTCAAAAAGGCTTGCCCAATGGATTGGATCGATTTTCTTTGGTTGATGATCCTAGTTATGTTGCAGATCATCCCGCACAGGAAAATCAATATTCAACGCTTGATCGCGATGTATATGGAAAGTTGGATGGCTATAGAATGTTGTTGACTTATGCTGAGGTTCAGTTGTTATTGGCGGAAGCTGCATTGAGAGGGTGGATATCTGGAGATGCCAAGACTTATTTTGAGAATGGTGTCAAAGGAGATATGAAAAATGTGGCCAGTTATGAACCGACAGCTATTATTACCGATGCTGAAATAGCGACTTATTTGGCTGAAAACCCCTATGTGGGAGATGGAGATATGGAGAAAGCATTGGAGCAAATTAATTCACAGTATTGGGTGGCTACCTTTATGAATGGTTATGAAGCGTTTGCCAATTACAGAAGGTCAGGCTATCCAGCATTGGTTCCTATCAATTATTTAGATAATGAAACAGGAGGATTGAGACCGGGTAGATTGATATATCCAGAGAATGAGCCTGTATTGAATACTGCCAACTACAATGCTGCGGTATCGCGTCAGGGGACGGATAATTTTATCACTCATGTATGGTGGGATAAATAGTAATTCGTATAAGAAAGTGTAATAAAAAAAAGAGCCTCAGTTTTTGATAAAAAATTGGGGCTCTTTTTTTTGAATACCGTCCCAGGGAAATCGCGCTCTTCATTTTATTTGAAGAATAATCCTGATTTATTATAAAATCCCGGATATTTAAGATGCGATTCTGTAAAGCTCATTTAATTGAAATGTTCATAGAGGGCGGACTAAAATATTTCGTATAATTAAAAATAAATTCTGAATTGATGTGTAATTGCAAATGGAAATGGGGGCTAGCTTTTTTCGTATTAATCTTCAATATTAATCAAGAGAAAGTATATGCTCAGCATGTAAATCTTGCTGATAGTATTGAAGTTTTGTGGACGGGAGGGCAAATTCCAAATAGAGAAGATTTAGTACAAGTAGAAGGAGTGCAATTTAAAGCTATAAAAAAATATGAACCTGATATAGATGGATTTAAATTTTTGCATGGAGTTGCCATTGTAAATTTTAAAAATAAATGGTTTGTTTCATTCGGGCATAATAAAGGATTTGAGAATACCGCTGGAGAGGTCGCCAATTCAATGTTGGGTGAAAATTTTAATAGTATGACAAAATTGATTCCCGTCGGTAGCCCTTTGGATAATGGAGCTATAAGTCATGGGGTGTTTTATAAAAGTAAAAATAATCTATGGTCATTGATGGGGTCTTTTGAAGGAGAATTAGAAAATGTACATACTCGTGCTTTTAAATGGAATAAAAATAAGAAAGAATGGAAAGCAAAAGGAGTCATTGCAGAGGATGGCTTTTGGCCCTTACAAGAACCCATCCAGATGGACAACGGCAAGATAATCATGGCCGGTTTCTGTGTCGGTGGTAATAATCCTCCTGCCGTAGCGATTAGGTCAAGTAGTAGGGTGAATTCTAAATGGAAAGTAGTTAAAATTCCTACAAGTGTGAAAGTTTGGGGAGAATCTACCATTATAGTAGATGGAAATGAAGTGATTTTAATTTCAAGGTCAGGATTTAAAACCCCTAAAATGAAAAATTTGCCCCATCCTTTAGCATGGGTCGCTAGAAGTTATGATTTTGGAGAGACGTGGTCGACTTTAAAACCTAGTAATTTACCAATGGTGGCATCTAAACCCTATGCTGGAATCCTATCCACAGGGCAAAGGTATCTAATATCAACGAATACCAATAACTCTGCCAATGAAAGGAGTCCTTTGACCATTGCTTTGAGTAATCCAGGTAAAAATACTTTTACTAAAATCCTTAAAATCAGAGGTGGTGAAGTTGGAAATACCGATGTCGAATCTCATCCTAATGCGAAATTAGCTTACCCCTATGCGGTCGAATATAAGGGCAGTCTATATGTCGTTTATTCCAATGATGGAGGTAAGCAAGGTAGGCGAGGTGAGGGTAGGGAATTGTTTAATAATAATTCGGCCGAATTGGCAATCATCCCCATAAATCAATTAAATTAAATCCGGAGACAATGCATTTTAAATTAAAATTTGGAATTTTCTAAGTTTATAAATAGCCCTTTGAAAATAACGGGTTAATAATGATTATGTAAGATAATAAGATCTTGGAAATAATTTGATTGCTTCCTAATACATAGAATTAATTATTCAGTCATTTTATAATAAGAAGTTCTTTTTGATGTTGTCTAGTTCGTTTACTCGGTTAGAATAATATAAAGGTCAAAAGGATCAGACAACTAAAAGGATTTGGTATAATAAATACAATGAAAGCGGAGAGAATGATAAACTATTTAGGCCAGATTGGAAAAAAATATTAATTTGAATTAAATCTTATTTAAGGCCTAGAAAGAATTTCTCGATATGTATAATAAAATAATAACAATCATTTTTTTATTTGGTTTAGTGCTTTATAGCTGTGGAAAATCTAATTCTGACTTCACTCAGCCCAATATTGTTGTGATATTGTCAGATGATCAAGGCTGGGGAGATTTAAGTATTAAAGGCAATCAAAACCTCAATACCCCTAATATTGATAGAATTGGGAAAGAGGGAGCTCAATTAAATCGATTTTATGTAAGTCCAGTATGTTCACCTACTCGGGCAGAATTTCTTACTGGGAGATATCATTCTCGAATGGGAGTCTACCATACTTCTGCAGGTGGAGAACGAATGAATTTAGATGAAAAAACAATTGCGGAAGTGTTTCAAAATTCAGGATATGCAACAGCAGCATTTGGAAAGTGGCACAATGGTACTCAGTATCCATACCACCCCAATGCTAGAGGGTTTGAAGAATTTTATGGATTTTGTTCTGGACATTTGGGTAATTATTTTAGTCCTTTGTTGGATCACAATGGAGAGATGGTAGGTGGAGAAGGTTATGTGATCGATGATTTCACTACTCGGGCTATTGACTTTATAGATGCAAATAAGGAAAAATCATTTTTTGTATATATTCCGTACAATACTCCTCATACGCCGGGCATGGTCCCCGATCAATACTGGGATAAAATGGAATCAAAAGACCTAGTTCAATTTGCAGATAAAGGATTAGATGAGGATGTTCAATTGACAAAAGCAGCTCTGGCTATGTGTGAAAATATAGATTGGAATGTAGGGAGAATCCTTGAAAAATTAGAGAATGAAAATTTAGATAAAAACACCATAGTGATATATTTTTCAGATAATGGTCCCAATGGTTATCGATGGAATAATGGCATGAAGGGGCGCAAGGGAATGGTGGATGAAGGAGGGGTGAGATCTCCTTTGTTGATTCGCTATCCAGGAATAATCCCTTCTGGTATCGAAATTAATACTTTGTCGGGAGCAGTAGATTTACTTCCCACTTTAATGGATTTTGCGGGGATCTCCAATCAAAATTTGAAGCCCTTGGATGGAATTTCTATTAGATCCTATTTAGTCAATGAAGAAAAAGCAGTTGATGAAGAGAGATACTTATTTTCTTCATGGAAAAATAAGTCCAGTGTTCGAACGCAGCAATATCTATATACGTATGAAGATGAATTATTTGATATTGAAAATGATCCAAATCAAAAACATAATTTAGCAATGACTCAAAGCGGAGTACGAGATCGTTTAGCCCAAGTGTTGCTGAGCTGGGAAAGTGAAGTTGGATTTGACGAAATCGACATGGAGCGTCCTTTTACATTTGGTCACCCTAAAGAAAAATTCACCCAATTGCCTGCTCGTGATGGTATTGCACATGGAGGAATACAGCGATCAAATAAATTTCCCAATAGTTCCTACTTTACGAATTGGAAAAGTACTGAAGATAAGATTACATGGGAAGTTGACGTTTTGGAAAGCGGAAACTTTGAGGTGGATTTATATTATACCTGTGCAGAGTCTGATGTTGGTTCGGTAATCAAGTTGAGAATGAAGGAGAATTTTTTGACGGCCAAAATTGAAGAGGCATTTGATCCCCCTCTAATAGGAATCGAAGAAGATAGAGTCCCACGTATGGAATCCTATGTTAAAGAGTATAAAAAGATGACATTGGGAAATATTTTTCTCGATAAAGAAATTGGGCAGATTGAATTGCAAGCTCTGGATATCCCTGGTGAATCGGTTATGGATTTTGGCGGCCTAGTGTTTAGGCGTATTCCTTAGGGTTGCTTTGGATGTAAGTCTAAGTATTATTGTTTTGAATAGCACTTTAATTTAATTGATTTTTAAACTAAGAATGACAGAGAAAATAGTCCAAACTAGAGAGTCGTATTAGTTGTTTTCTCAAATGCATTATATTCTCATCGGATTTTTAAGTGAATATTGATACGGGTTTGTGTCTCATAAAGATCGTGGTCATGGTCGTAGTGAATGAATAATACAATATTAAAACTTATTTAGTATTTTTTTCAGGTCGGTGACGTGAATATAAAACTAAAATATTTTACTTTAGTCACCTTTTATTCCGTATTTGAGTGTTTTTACAGGTTAAATTGTCGAGATTTGGTGTAGTTGATGGATGTCGAGAAAAATTTATAGTTTCTACAAAGTACATAGTTCTGTCAAATGCATTTGGTATTAAATAGCGGTAAATAAAAATGATTTCTTTTTTAAGAAAATACAAATGAACGATATTATGAAGTTGACTAAATTGAATAAGTGGGTGGTGAGTATTACATTCATTACGCTTATTACTGGGTTGAATGCACAAGAAAAAATTAATGATGGAGATAAGGAGTGGTTTGAAAAGGAAATACTCGACAATCAAAAGCTGGGTGGATATAAAGGGATATGGTGGGGCCATGCTACTATGAAAGATCGTCCAAAATCTTCGAGTTATGGATCAAAGAAATTTAAATATTCAGGTCCACTTTCCTTTGCAGCCCCCCATACTGTTGCTCCAATGGCGGTATATGCACCTGAGGTTAATAAAACATTTTTTGTATACGGAGGAGATGTAGGTCCCCAAAAGCGATATTTATTGGCAATGGTATCATACTATGATCATGATAAGCACTTAGTACCTAGGCCGACCATAGTCAGAGATCAGCGAGGAGTAGATGATCCGCACGACAATCCCAGTATCACAATAGATGACGAGGGCTATATTTGGGTTTTTGTTGCAGGTCGAGGAAGAATACGTCCGGGACAAATATTTCGCAGTAATGCACCATATTCTATTGATTCATTTGAGCTTATTGTTGAAAGAGAGCAGACCTATTCGCAAATATGGCAAGTTCCTCAAAAAGGTTTTTTTCATTTAATGACGATGTATACCAATGGAAGAGAATTGTATTGGGAGACAAGCCGTGATGGCAAAGATTGGACGACTGAGACTGATAAAGATTTGAAGAAATTAGCTGGTTTCGGTGGGCATTATCAAGTGAGTAGGGTAGATGGAAATACCATTGGTACAACCTTTAATTATCATCCAGATGGAAATGTAGATCGACGTACTAATTTGTATTATTTGCAAACCAAAGATTTTGGTGAAACATGGACTACTGCAGATGGAACTCCGGTAGAGCTGCCCTTGAAAGATAAGGTTAATCCCGCTCTGGTAATTGATTATGAAGCTCAGGGTAAGAATGCTTATCCAATTCAATTGTTATTTGACAAGGATGGTTCTCCTGTAATTTTACATCTTACGACATTTGGTGCTGCACCTGTATTGGAGAATAGGCCTATGCCGTGGAGAATTACACGTTGGAATGGCGAAAAGTGGGATTCTCAATATATTACGGTATCAGATCATGCATACGATGTGGGTTCATTGTTTATCAATGACGACAAATGGACGCTGATTGCTCCTGCATTGACAGGTCCACAGCCGGGGTGGAATGGAGGAGAGGTTGGCGTATTTGAAACTACCGATCCCGGCAATCCCGATAACGATTGGTGGCAATTAAAGAGGCGAGTTACGGTTAATAGTCCATATAATCATGGCTATGTTCGTCGTCCTCATAATCCCCAAGATCCGTTTTTTGCATTTTGGTCTGATGCTGATCCATCAGAGGACTCTGTTTCCAGAATATTTTTCACAAATTCTAGAGGAGATAAAGTTTATATGTTGCCGTATGAGATGGAAGGAGATTTTGCTCAGCCTATTCTTGTCGATCCTCCAGTGCCAATGAAAATAGAAGACATGCAATTGAGTAATACGAAATAAATTGATGGATGTTGATTTGTTGTTGATACACAAAGGGTTGTGTCTAAGGTGTTTTGGATTGAGATGTTTTTAATACTTAGAATGGTATAGAGTAGAAATGACTACCGTCCAAAATAAGAAAAAATGAAAAGCCCTGATGGGTGCACTGAGGTAAGTCGAAGTGGGCGATATATCTCCCGGCTGGTGAAGGGAAATTATTATCAGCCATTTTACGCTCCTTGTCTTGAAATACGAATTACATTTTATAATGACGGAAAAGATTTCGAGAATATTTGAAGTTTGACGAGGCTAAGAACACAGGCATAGCCGTAGCTACGGCGAGTATTTTAAACGAAGTAAAACTTCAAATAAATCGAAAGATTACCGTTAATTATAAATGTAATTCGTATAATAAGCTGTCAGAACAAGATTGATAAGATGGCAAGATATACACGATAGTCCTTGTAGTATTTAATGAGACAAGTCGAAGGACCTGCACTTGCAGAATCTCACTTGTCAATTTCGGAGCAGAAAGACTTATCATTTGAAAAACGGAGATTTGACTTACTCTCCCTTGGCAAGCCCATCCAGAGCACAGTGGCTCCGGTTCCCTCAAGACAATTATATTAATACTGTGACAAGTACTTAAACCTGTCAATTTAAATGCAGTGTCGTGACGAGATTACATAGGAATCGTTGAAAATATTTAGAAATATCACGCCTCGGCGCAGTGGCCTCGGTTCCTTCACCCAATCGACATTTAGTCGATTGGATACTTCGTATTTTGTTCAGTCATGCTCGTCCACATTAACCACTAACCATTAACCATTAAAAATCACCCTGCCCATACCATTGGAGCTATAAGGCTTATCAATATCAATACCAGATCGATGTCGGGATTAGTAGTCGATCGCAATTGTTTCATTGCTCGGTGTAGATGGTTGCGAACGGTTATGGGAGAAAGGTTGAGTTGTTCGGCAATTTTTTGGTGGGACAGGCCTTCTTTCTTGCTTAAATTAAAAATTAGTCTTTGTTGGTCGGGAAGTTGATTGAGTGATTGCTCTAGAATTTCGCGGTAATGGTCAGCTTCCATTTTTTTCTCCGCCTTAGGTGGTATTATATTGGAAGTTTGGTCCCAATAGTAATACAGATATTCTTTGTATTTTTTGTCGTGACTGGCCTTTTTTAAATGGTCATAGGCTTTGTTTCGACACATTAAATAAATGTAATTGTTCCAATTTTCGACATTGGACAATTCATTTTGCTTTTGGATTAATCGCACAAATACATCCTGGGTCAAATCCTTGGCCAATTCCCTGTCACCAAGTAATTTAATGAAAAACCCATAGCATTTATCGCGATAAGCTATGAACATTGATTGTATATCAATCGGATTATCCATTCACTTTATTGTATTTTATTGTGTCTACAAAGAACGAAATATTCTGGTAAAAATAAAAATTAAATATTTTTTTATTAACCAATGGTACGAATTTAAAAACGAGTCGTCCTATACTATGACAGTTTTTATTAGGGGTAGTTCTTGTAATTTAGGTTATAATTTTTGTTAAGAATAAAGCGATTAAGTGAATAATAATACGGAAAGAATCAAAGAATTAATGCAAAAGTACATCGATCGATCGAGTACCAACGCTGAACGCGATGAGCTTTTGCAATTAATCAAATCCAGTCAAGACCCTAGTGCTGTTGATGGAATTTTGAGTGGAACATGGAAGGATATAGATGGATCTGAAGTGTTGAAAGACCTTCAATGGCAACATATCATAGAAGCGAGCCAGAAGGAAAAGAGACAAAAAACCGGTAATGTTTGGCATATGATCGGCCGTTGGTCAGCTGCGGCAGCAGTCATCCTATGTATTTACTTTGTTGTACAAGGTAGAATTGAAACTGATGATTGGTTGGTATATGAAACAGGTTATGGCGAAAAATTGGATTTGGTTTTAGAAGACGGAACAGCAGTTAGTCTCAACGCCAATTCAAAATTGTCGTGGAATAAAAGCTGGAGAAAGAAAAGTCTGCGCCAAGTTGATTTAGAAGGGGAGGCCTTCTTCGATGTATCTCATCTCGATAGACAAGGAAGGTCTTTGGAATTACAACCAAAAGATAAAAAACGGAAAAAAATGCCTTTTGAGGTATATACTTCCGATTTAACCATTCAGGTGTTGGGGACAACTTTTAATGCCTCTGACAGACGGGGTAAAACAGAAATATTCTTAGAAAGTGGATCAGTGGTATTGTCGTTGAAAAAAACATCTACAGGACCATCATCTCAATCTAATTCTCTTAGAAAGAAAGATCAATATCAAATTGATGAAATGATAGGTCAAAACAGTTCAAGCAATGAACATGGTGCCAATGTAGTCTATATGGAGCCGGGAGATTTTGTGCAATACACTCGGGGAAAGTCATTTTTGGTTGAAAAATCTGATTTAGGCATGGATAATCATTTGGAGTGGAAGGAAGGTACTTTAAGCTATCGGGACGTAGAATTTCGATCCATGCTTCAGAACTTAGAAGATATATACGGAAAGACCTTCCTAGTCGAAGACGAGAATTTGTTAAGTACGCGGGTCGAATTCGGTGTGCCTTACGAAGATTGGGAAACGGTGACCCAGATGATGGAATGGATGCTGAAGATTGATATTGAAGAAATAGGAAATAATCAAATACGAATAAAAAAACGGAAAGGGAATTAATCAGTGGAAATACCTTCTAGGTAGATTGAGAGAAATTTGAGGGAAGGACTCTCAATCTTGTTCTTAGCTGTTAATGCCCTATCCGAACTACTTAATTTATTAACAATTAAAATTGCTAACTCAACCATGAAGTTAAGAAAATTATTTTTGATAAAGCAAAAATTCAAAATGCTTACAGTTGCCATTTTGTTTATGGTATTCCAGTTGCCCAATGCGGGAAGTGCTGAATCTCATATGGTAAATGATGTTCAGCTCGAGGAGGCTTTTTATCAGATAGGCCAAAAATACAGGGTGTTTTTTAACTATGATCGGGCGATAGCGTCCAATATTCGTGTGGAATACCATGATGATCAACACACTACCTTGGAGGAATCTTTGTCCTTTGTATTGAAAAACACCAATCTGAATTACAAAATCTTTGATGAACGATATGTGGTAATATATCAAAACGATGAAGCGGGATTGGCTTCCTTAAAGAAGATGATAAATCACTTTCAAGGTATAGTCGATGAAAAAGAATTGATTCGATCTCGGAAAACAGAATTATTACAGCCGCTGTATTCGTTGTCTAATTTAGAACTCAATCGGAGGCGTGTGGTCAACAATATTTCTGGTGTAGTCACCGATCAAAATGGTCAATCTTTAATTGGTGTCAATGTATTAGTGAAAGGAAGTAGTCAAGGAACGGCCACGGATTTTGATGGGAGATTTGTATTGACTGATGTTAATGAGAATGCCATCTTAGTTTTCTCATACATTGGATACCAAAGTCAAGAAGTGGCTTTAAATGGTCGGTCCAATATCAATGTTACCCTTATTGAAGATTCACAGACCCTAGACGAAGTTGTTGTAGTAGGGTATGGAACACAGAAAAAGGTAAATGTTATTGGTTCTGTTTCTCAAATTAGTTCGGAGGATATTGAAAGTCGGCCCATTGCAAATGTAAGTCAGGGACTTACTGGACAAATGACAGGTGTAACAGTAATACAACGTTCTGGGAAGCCAGGTTCCGATGGAGGTACAATTAGAGTTAGAGGAGTAGGTTCTTTCGGAGCATCTCCAAGTGCATTAGTTTTGATAGATGGTGTTCAAGGAAGCTTAAATGATGTTAACCCAAATGATATTGAATCTGTTTCTGTATTAAAGGATGCTTCTTCAGCTGCTATTTATGGGGCGAGGTCTGCTAATGGAGTAATATTAATAACAACAAAGAATGGCAAATCAGAGGAATTTAAAGTAAAATATTCAGGATTCTTAGGCGTTCAGTCACCCACAGAATTACCTGATTTTGTAAATTCTTGGGAATATGCCGAAATGTTTAATATTGCTTCTGGAAGCAATACTTATTCAGCTGAAGATATAGCAAACTATAAATCGGGATTAGATCCAGATAATTATCCCAATTCCGATTTCCTACGGGAGGTGATTTCTAGGAATGGGATTCGAAATAATCAAAATATATCAATGTCTGGAGGGAAGAAGGGCACTAAATATTTTTTATCACTTGGATATCTAGGTCAGCAGGGAATAGTGGAAGAAAATTATTTTGATAGGTATAATTTGCGATTAAATACAGAATCGGAATTAAATTCAAAATTAACATTAAAAACTCAAATGTATGGAGCTACCTCTAAACAAAATGAACCTATACCAGGTCCTAGAGCAGGAGGTGGTCTTGAAGCATTATTGTGGAGAGCATTAAGACAAAATGCTACTTCATTGGGACGCGCTTCGAATGGTGATTTTGGAATAGGATCTGCTGGAGAAGGGACAGCTATTTCTTGGATCGCTTCTGAAACTTTTTTATTGGAATCTAATAAGAATGCTGGAGTAAATATGGAATTGGTGTACAGTCCAATCAAAAATTTGATGCTGTCAGCAAAGGGAGGATATAAGTTTGATATTAATGATGGTAGAACATTTAGAGGATCACATCAACTTACACCGACCTATAGGATTAATGAATCCAATTTAAATCAGAGAAGAAATACAGTTACGTATCAAACTGTGCAATACATAGCGGAATATGAAAAATCATTAAATAAAAATTTTGTAACGATACTGGGTGGTTACGCTTTTGAAAAACAAGAAAATGAAGATTTTAGTGGCTCTCGGCAAGATTTTCCTAGCAACGATTATATTGTAATTAGTGCAGGTGGGGCGGATATTCAAAATGTCTATGGCAATGATTTCGGATGGGCAATATAATCCTTTTTTGGTAGATTAAGGTATAATTATGATGAAAAATACTTGTTAGAGGCTACCGTACGACACGATGGATCATCAAGGTTCCCTAAAACTCAAAAGTATGGTACATTCCCTTCTGCTGCGATAGGATGGCGTATATCTGAAGAAGAATTTTTCAACCCCGTTTCAAAAATTGTCTCAAGTTTAAAGTTGAAAGCTTCTTTGGGTGTTTTAGGAAATCAGAATATCGGAAATTATCCCTATCAGAATACACTTTCAACAGGCTTTAATTATCCATTTGGAAGTGGATTGACAACTGGGGTTGCAAGGTCTACTTTTAAAGATCCAACAATACATTGGGAAACTACTGAAACAAAAGATTTTGGATTTGAATCCACATTTTTTAATCATAAGCTTGAATTTAATGCGACTTACTTTAATCGTGTTACCTCAGATATTTTATTTCGACCATCTGCAAGTGTTTCCAGTATTTTAGGTTTAGGAATAAGTGAAGTTAATACAGGTAAATTGAAAAATACAGGGTTTGAATTTGAATTAATGCATAATAACTCTGTTGGAGATTTTAGATATAGTATTCAGAGTAATTTATCTATTATTAATAATGAGGTTGTTTCTTTGGGTGTGGGAAATGTTGACTTACCTAATGGATTAGTAGGAAATGGTTCTACGTTGTTTGTTGGTTTTCCAATGTCTCTGTATTATGGATATAAAACAGATGGTGTGTTTTTAGATCAATCAGATATTGATAACTGGGCAGATCAATCTAAGTTAAATCCTAATCCTGTTGCTGGAGATATAAGATATTTGGATATAAATGGCCCAGAAGGTGTTCCCGATGGGATTGTTGATTCGCAATACGATAGAACGAAAATTGGTAGTCAAATTCCTAAATATACCTTTTCTTTTAATCTAAGTGCAAAATATAAAGGATTTGAGATTGCTGCTTTTTTACAAGGGGTTTCAGGCGTTAGTGGGTATTTAGATGGAGTGCCAGGATATGCCTTTTATGGAGATATTGCGAATCTACAAAGATGGCAGATGGAAGGAAGATTTAATCCTGAGTCTCCTACTCGTTATCCTGATTATCCGAGGTTGGAAGATATTAGACAAACAGGTGGTCCAAATACTCAATTGTCTGATTGGTGGGTTTTGGATGCCTCATATTTGAGGTTGAAGAATATTCAATTTGGATATACTTTTCCAAAAAGTCTAATCCAATCTATTGGTATGGATAATTTGAAAATATTTTGCAGTGCTGAAAATATTTTGTCTCTCAATAACTATCGTCAAGGATGGGATCCGGAAATTAACACCAATGGAAATTACTATCCTATTCTAAAAGTATTTTCTCTTGGGGTGAATGCTAGTTTTTAGTTAAATATTAGAAAAAATTAATATCATGATTGTGCAAACAAATCTTATAAAAAAAATATGCTTTTCTTTTTTTGTCTTGTTTTTTTTCGCTTGTGAAGACGAGCTTAATTTAAATCCTAAAAACCAATATGCCAATGAAAGTTTTTGGACTAATGAAACCAATGCGATGCTTGCATTAACTGGGGTTTATAGAGGTCCAATAAGTCATGCTGGTACACAGACAAAACCTACAGACTGGTGGAGTTATTATGGTGTTATTTTATTGGAACATGCTACTGATAATGCTTATGATAGAAGAGGTGATAATTCCAATTTTGTAACTATTACCAATGGGAATCTTCTGGCTAATAATAGCTATATACTTGAATATTGGAAAAGTTCATATAAAAGGGTTGCGATATGCAATGATTTTTTGGAAAACATTATTCAAGTTGATGAAATAAATGAAACTACCAAAAATCGTATGATAGCAGAAGTAAAGTTCATACGAGCTTGCCAATATTTTTATTTGTCTCAATTTTGGGGTTCTGTACCTTTGGTTACTAATACACTTACTCCTGATGAAGCGAATCAAGTAGAAAAAGTTGACCGGTCTACAATTGTAGAATTTGTGATAAAAGAGCTTAATGAAGCTGTTCCTCATTTGCCTAGATATAAAGATATTCCTTTGGCTGAGTCGGGTAGAGCATCAAGACAAGCTGCTTTGGGATTCTTGGGCAGAATATATTTGGCAGAAAAAAGATTTACTGAGGCTAGTTCTGTATATAAAGAGATCATTGACTACAATGACAATATAATAGATCCAGATTATAGATCTATATTTTTGGCAGAAAATGAAACTAGCGCTGAGAATATATTCAGTGTGAAGTATTTAGAAGGTGACGCACCCAATAGTGTTCAATTGTATTCTTATCCATCAATCCTACAAGGTTTTTCTCTTATTAATCCGTTGGGTAGCTTAGCCGAATCTTTTGAGTTTAATGATGGTACACCATTTTCATACGATGATCCTAGGTATAATTCTAGAAATTTAAGTGAAAATCGAGATCCTAGATTTAGTTATACACTTCTTGCAGACGGTGATTCTTTTAGTGGACAAAAATTTATTACTCATCCCGATAGTATTAATTCAAAAGATGTCATTTCATATGCTAATCAAGCAACTAGGACAGGATATGCATGTATTAAATTTTGTCAAGAGTTTTTCTCTGGTGATCCTAGAAATGACTATGGTGCGGATGTCCCATTACTTCGCTATGCTGAAATTCTTTTAAGTTATTTGGAAGCAAAATTAGAAGCTGGTGACCCGATTACACAAGAATTATTAGATCAGACCATTAATAAAGTAAGAGGAAGAGAAAGTGTAAATATGCCAAGTGTTACTGAAACGGATCCAGATCTGTTAAGGCCCTTGCTTAGAAATGAGAGAAGAGTGGAATTGGCCATGGAAGGATTGCGCTATTGGGATTTGTTGAGATGGGGTATTATAGGTGAAACATTACAGGGTGATTTTTGGGGTGCACCTTATCCAGATTCTCAGAGATATGCTACTGTAACTAAAAAAATTGATTCAAATGCACGTTGGTATGTGACTTCCAAAAACTTTAGAGTAGGTCAAGATGAATTTTGGCCAATCCCAGAAAGTGAATCAAACATTAATCCGAAATTAATCCAATAGAGATAGTATTGAATTTCTTATTATAATTTTTTCAAAGAAGAATAACCAATATGCAAAAGCAGGTATACCTATTTTTATTAATGATAGCTTGTACATTTTTAAATGGGCAAAGCATTGATAGAAAGCAGAAGAATGTTTTATATGTTATAGCCGATGATCTTTCATCCATTATTAATAGCTATAATGATGGGGGTGTTATTACGCCCAATCTTGATAAACTTGCCGCAAATGGAGTAGTGTTTGAAAAAGCATACTGCCAGTCATCTTTATGTAATCCTTCACGAACATCAATCATGACGGGGAAGTATCCTGCAGAAACCAGAGTTTTGGGCAATCAGCCCCATTTTAGAGGTGTAGATCCCAGTGTTAAAACGATACCGCAATATTTTAAAGAGCAGGGTTATTACTCTGTTGGAATTGGTAAGATATATCACAATTGGGGGCAAGCCATTAAAGGAGATGAAAGATCATGGAGCGAACCAGAAATCTATCATTGGGGTGCTCATTTTATGGATTGGTACATTCCAGGAAGACCTTATGAATTGCATACAGATATCAAAAAAAGGGGAGCAGTCCAATGTGAGGATGTCCCGGATGAGGCTTATTTAGATGGTAGAGTAGCAAATGCTGCAGTCAATAAATTGAGAGAGTTACGAGAAGTTCCTTTTTTTATGGCAGTAGGATTTTGGAAACCACATTTACCTTATAATGCACCTAAGAAGTACTGGGATTTATATGATAGAGAAAATTTGCCAGGGGTAAAGTATGATAGCCCAGTTAATAATTTACCGGAATGGGTTTATGTAAATTCAAATGAGGCTAGAAGCTACACGGATGTTCATAGACTGGATGATATTTCAGAAGAAAAAAAGGCGGAATTGAGACATGGTTATTTGGCATCTATTTCATATATGGATGCTCAATTTGGCAAAATATATCAAGAATTAGAAAGGTTAGATTTACTTAATTCAACAATCATTGTATTTGTTTCAGATCATGGATATCATGCTGGCGAACACGGTCAATTTGGTAAGTGGACTAATTTTGAAATTGGAGCCAAAGTGCCTTTAATTTTATCCTCTCCAGGGTTAATTGAAAAAGGTGCGAGAGTTGATGAAGTTGTAGAATTGATTGACTTATTTCCAAGTTTAATTGATTTATGCGATGTTGAGAAAACCAATTATTTCAAAAAATTATCGGGAACTTCTTTTAAATCAATACTACTTGATAAGAAGACAACTGTTAAAAACACTGCAGTTACACAAATTCAAAGACCCATAGGAAGTGAGGAGTCGTTTAAGGTTTTGGGATCTTCAATCCGTTCAGATAATTTTAGATACAATGTTTGGACAGACAGATATACCAATACGATAATAGCCGAGGAATTATATGATTTATCAATGGATGTTATGAAAGTTGAAAATGTAGCTCATTTAGCAAAATATCAAGCTATAAAACGAGAGCACTTGAAACTCTTGAATGACAAATTAAATTCGAATTTCAAGGAATAATCGATATATTTTTTTTAATCCAATCTTGATTTTAAGATTGAACTTCGAGGTTGTATTGCGATTTCATTTAATGTGTAATCGGCTTATTTAGATCGTTGTGCATTTTTTACATCAATAAAATAATAATTTAATGAAAACCAATTACCAAAGTAATATCCGGTTAACTATAAGAGTCAATAGTATTTTATTTTTTTCTCTAATATTCGTCTGCAACTTATTTTCTCAGGGATCAAAAGTGCCTGGTGTGGTAGTTGATTATATACCTGCAAGTCTGCAATATTTTGTAGGCTCACCTAGTATCTGTGTTTTGGAGGATGGAAGTTATATTGCCTCGCATGATCGTTTTGGTCCAGAATCAAACTATAGAGTAGCTGGAACCACTGAAGTATTTAAATCTACTAATAAAGGTAAAACTTGGAATAAAATTTCTACAATTGTAGGCCAACATTGGTCTAATCTTTTTACTCATAATAATGAATTATATCTTCTAGGTACATCTAAAGCTCATGGAAATATTGTTATTAGAAGATCTATCGATGGAGGAGTAACTTGGAGTACCCCAAATGACAAAACTACTGGTTTGTTATTCGAAGGAATTTATCATACAGCTCCAATGCCCATTATTAAACACGATGGAAGGTTGTGGCGAACGATGGAAAAGGCTGAAGCAGAGATTACATCCAAGGGAAAAAAATATCCACAAAAATTAATCAGTGCATTCATGATGTCAGTTTCGGAAAATGTGGACTTGTTAAATGCAGAAAATTGGGTGCTATCTAATGCATTGCCACATAATTCAACCTATTTAGATGGAAATTTTGGTGGATGGATAGAAGGTAATGCTATTGTTACTAAATCTGGAGATGTGGTAAATATGCTAAGAGTAGGAAATCCAAACAATGTACCAGAGAGGGCTGCATTAATAAGAATTAGTAAAGATGGTAAAAAAGCTAGTTTTGATCCAGAATCTGACTTTATTCATTTTTCAGGTGGAGCTAAAAAATTTACCGTAAGATATGACAGTGAAACAGATGAATATTGGAGTCTTGTAAACTATGTTAAAAAAGAATTTTCTCATCGTTTGCCAGGCAATGTTAGGAATACTTTGGTTTTAGTTAGTTCTCCGGATTTAAAGGATTGGACAATTAGAAAAGTTATTCTTGAACACCCAGATGTGACAAAGCATGGATTTCAATATGTGGATTGGCAATTTGAAGGGAAGGATATAATTCTTGTTTCCAGAACTGCCTATGATGACAAGTTTGGAGGCTCTCATAGCCACCATGATGCCAATTATCTTACTTTTCACAGAATTAAGAAGTACAAAAAATTGTTACGTTCCAATCTTAAAATAGATTAAGGTTTAAATAATGGCGCTCAATACAAAAACTTCGTTCATTATTCTTTTTCTATTGGTAAGTAATATCTTATGGTCTCAATCTAATTTAAAACCAAATGTATTATTTATAATAGCAGATGACTTAACAACAACAGCTTTGTCTAGTTATGGGAGTAAAAGTATTCATACCCCAAATATAGATAGCCTTGCAAAAGAGGGAATGCTTTATTCACATGCATACTCACAGTATCCTGTTTGTGCTCCTTCTCGAACTTCATTAATGTTTGGTTATTACCCCAATGCAACGCTGAGTTTTAAAGCGGGAAGTGGTCGAAATGTAGTAGGTGAAGATAGAAAGTCGTGGTCGCAGGTATTTAAAGATTCGGGCTATTATACTGCACGAGTAAGTAAAATATTTCACATGGGAGTACCCATTGATATTGAAATTGGTTCCAATGGGAAGGACGATTCAGCTTCATGGAATGAAAGATTTAACAGTCAGGCTTTGGAGTGGAAATCTGAGGGAGAAGCAGAATTGGTTCAGAATAATCCTTATGGATTGTTGCCGCGCAAAGGTGGTAATGTAATGACGATTGTTAAGGCTGAGGGAGGTGATCTAGCTCAATCTGACGGAATAAGCGCTGCAAAAGCTTCTCAATTAATAAGAGAACATAAAAATGAACCCTTTTTCTTAGCAGTAGGATTTGTAAGACCACATGTGCCATTTGTTGCACCTGAAGAGTATTTTGATCCTTTTCCATATATGCAAATGGTTTTGCCTCCCAAAGTAGAAAATGATTGGGATGATATACCGGATCGAGGTATCAATTATGTTACGAGTAAGAATGCGGTAATGTCTACTTCCCAAGAGCAAAAAGCAATGGCGGGGTATTATGCATCTGTAACTTTTTTGGATGCTCAGGTGGGAAAAGTATTACAGACATTGAAAGAAGAGGGTTTGGAGGACAATACTATTGTGATTTTTACTTCTGATCATGGATATCATTTAGGTGAACATAGATTTTGGATGAAGGTGAGTTTACATGAAGAATCAGTAAAAGTTCCGCTCATTATTAAAGTTCCGGGCAAAGAACCAGGTGTTTGTTCTTCGTTTACGGAATTAATTGATTTATATCCAACGATTACTGAAATAGCTGGATTGAATACTTCTCCATATTTGCAAGGAAAGAGCATAGTGAAAACACTCGATAATCCTGAGGTAAAGGTTAGAGATTTTGCGTTTTCTATGAATAACTGGAAAGGTAAAATGGCTTTTTTAATAAGGACTTCAGAATGGGCATACATTCAATATGATGAAGATGTAGGTGGGGGAATGGAATTGTATGATATGGTTAATGATGCTAAGCAATTTAATAATTTAGCCCATAATCCTTTGTATGAAAAAATTGTATTGGAGTTGCAGTCAAAACTCAAGGAAAAATTGAAAATCATTAGATCTAATGATTTGGGAATTGAATATTAATTTGAATATTATGTAGGAGTCGTTGATTTAGCTAAAGTATATTGATTTACGTGCTATATCATCTATTTAAAATATATAAGCCTTATGAAAAAAATTAATTTTGTTGTTTTCTTAATATTGTGTTTAAGTTCTATTATGTGGGCTCAATCCCCGCCTAATTTCCTAGTAATATTGGTA
Organism: Membranihabitans marinus; assembly: GCF_021729155.1. Taxonomy (GTDB): domain Bacteria; phylum Bacteroidota; class Bacteroidia; order Chitinophagales; family Saprospiraceae; genus Membranihabitans; species Membranihabitans marinus. The sequence goes on from NZ_JAJQYA010000046.1 coordinate 27,010, forward strand.
GATGATTTAGGTAAGACAGATTTAGGTACCTATGGGAATGACTTTATTGAAACCCCCAATATAGATCAATTGGCCCAAGATGGAATGAAATGGGTCAATGCTTATTCAGGTGCACCGGTATGTTCACCGTCGAGAGCTGCTTTTCTGACTGGTAAAAATTCAGCAAGAGTACATTTTACAGGTCATATTACAGCTATAGGAAGGCACCGTCATCCTGAAAATAG
>NZ_JAJQYA010000047.1 GCF_021729155.1 Membranihabitans marinus
TATCAGATTATGAGCAATCTCAATTTAAACCTTATCCCTCAGAGATAGAAGAGGCTATTCGAGCAGGAGAGCAGTATGAGTCAGCCAAAGACTGGGAGCAATGCCATCCAACGGTCTATACGACGGAAAGTCATGATTGTGCAACGGATATATATGTACCTAGTGTGACCTTAAAAGATAATTGTTCAGGATTACACAGTGTAAAAGCCATGGTCAATGGCCGAGCGGTTCCATTGGAAAGATTGGCAACTACGGAAGAGGGCTATGTGACTTTTGCCCACACCTCCAATCCAATCAGAATAGCTTTCGGTGGACACGGAGTACAAACCGAAGTAAGATACGAAGCAGCGGATAGTTGTTGGAACCAAAGCGAATGGTATAAATACATAGAGATCAAAGACGCAACTCCACCAACCGTCGTCATGGACGATGAAGTATTGGTATCCTTGACTGCGAAAGAAGCTTGGGTAGATGCAGAGACTTTTGACGAAGGCAGTTGGGACAACTGTGGCATCGACTTGATGTTGGCTCGTAGAATGGACTGGTGGTCAGATACAGCCTGTGTAGATCTTTGTCCTACTGGCGAAACTTACACTGACTGGGCCGACTTGCTCGAAGACCTTGGTTTCTCTGATGTTGATGGGGCCTTGGCAGGAGTATCCCAGTGTGGAGAATACGATTATGATATCACGGCCTTGAAAAAATTCTTAAACTCGGAGACGGTAGAGAATCATTATTATGAAAAACTGGTCTGGTTGTGGGAAGACAGTTATGAGTGTGGAGAATTCGTGGTTCATGGCTGGATTTATGATATGGTTAAATACATCTTGTTGAACGACAACTGTAGCGGACCGGATGCCGACCACGGTAATCGATTGAAAATAGAAGACTTTGAAGGCTTCTTGGATGCCATTACGGGCAAACCGGGATATGGAAAAGAAGTGAGCTATCTAGGAGGTGGATGGAGCCCAGCGATACCATTCAAATGTGAGGATGCCTGTGAGACACCGACGGTAGAATTGTTGGTGATGGATTACTGGTGTAACTGGGGCAAAGGCTGGTTAGACGTAGAAGTAGAGGACAAATCACAAGCGAAAGTACACAGAGCATTGGCTGATGTGGCCATTTCCTGTGAGTCATACAACGTAAACTACAAATCTATCATCGAAGCGGCAGCAGCCTATGGAGAAGGTGGATCGGTAAACGATAGCACAGGAGCTTTTGATGCCTTGAATGCAGCCTTTGGTTATTACGAAGCAGCATGGGTCAATAGCAATGGATTGATTACCGATGCAGCAGGCAATGAAATCACTATTGAGGACTTGCGATTTGCTATTGAGAACATTACTTGCGCAGAGACCGAAGAAGTGACAAAAGTAGCGGATACCTTGCACGATGGAACCATTGATTGGATCAATGTCACTGAGCGAACTACTGATTTGGTAGCAGAATCAATAGATCATTCCTTAGGAGTATTGTCTGTATTGTGTCAGTCAAGAATCGAAACACAAGACGTATGGGTAGATCTAGACGACTGTGGCAACGGTACAATCACCAGAAGATTTGATATCAGTGGAGGTTGTGGACCGAAAGCACCGAGCTTTACCTTGGAACAAATCATTTATGTGAATAGCGCCTGTGAATTGGGCATGTCTATGTTTGATACACCTGCTGATACTTATACTCAAGAGTCACCTGTTTGCGTAACTTCGTTGGAAGGGGTAAGTACAGAATTAGCACCAAGTGTAACAGGAAAAGTGGAATTGAAAGGGGACTTGGTCGGAGCCTTGTGTAATTCTATCGCCATCGGAGTGAAGGAAGAATACATCAGTGAAGTACAAACCACAGGAACAGATGGTCCTCAAATGTATAAACTGACAAGGGTGTGGAATATTAGAGATTGGTGTTCAACCATTGAGAGAGACTACGAGCAAGCCATAGTATTTGTTGTCGATGCTAATTGTGCGGCCAACAATGGCGATGTGAGTTTGACAGGTCAGATCATAGATCAAGACCAAGAGGCGATAGCAGAAGTAGAAGTGAAGGCCGTCTTGAACAGTGGAAGTCCATTGACAGCAGAGACGACGGGTAATGGTCAGTATGGCTTCAATCTCAATTATGGCTCTTCAGTGAATATAGTACCACAGAAAAACACCGGTCATGGACAGGGTATAACTACTCAAGATGTGATAGCCATCCAGAGTCATATAATGCAAGAATCTGTATTGACTAGTGATTACGATAAAGTGGCGGCTGATGTAGATGGCAATGGTTTGATCAATGCCTTTGATATCTTGGAGACGAGAAGAATGGTGTTGACGCCGAATCGAAAGTTGGCCAATAATACGAGTTGGAGATTTTTCGTATCCGATGGAAGCATGAGAGAAAGTTTCGAATCGACTAGTTTGAGATCGGACGAGAATATAGATTTTGTAGGAGTGAAGATCGGTAATGTGAATCGCACGGAAAATGTAGGTCGAAGTCAGAGAAGTGGATTGACGACTTTAAATTTGAGTGTAGTGGACCAAGGATTGATATCTGGTGAATTGTACCGGGTAGATGTTACATCAGCGAACTTCGATGAAATTACTGGTATGCAGTACACCTTGGCATATGCGAACAATGCGGTAGAGGTAGAGTCTATCGAATCGGGCGCATTGAACTTTACAGAGGACAATTACATGAAATACCGTCCGGGATTAATCACGGCCTCTTGGAGTGAAGGGAAGGCCATTAGCGCATCTGAGAATGAGGTATTGTTTACATTGGTTGTGCGTGCGAAAGCAGATGTATCATTGCGAGATGTATTGTCTGTGAGCGATCGGGTAATTATGGCTGAGGCTTACACTGGAGCAGAGAAGTTGAAGAATATACAATTGCAGTACAATAGCAGTGATGCGATCTTTGCTTTGTGCCAAAACACACCGAATCCCTATGCTGGTCAGACGGCTATCGGATTTACCTTGCCAGAAGCCTCAGAGGCTACCTTGACCATGTACGATGTGACGGGGAAAGTATTGAAAGTCATTGAGGGCAGATATGGTAAAGGCTACAATAAGGTCTGGGTCAACAGTGAGGACTTTGGAATGTCAGGAGTATTGTATTATCAATTGGATACGGAGAAGTACACCTCGACGAAGAAGATGGTGGTGATAAAGTAATAAGTAGAAATTAGATTATATAAAAAGGAGGAGGTTGAGTTTTCAATTTCCTCCTTTTTTATTATAACGATTCGTCCAGAAAAAAGCTAACAGTTTTAATTAATAATCCTGTAATAGATTTACAGGCTGAACCAGATCCTGATCAAACTTTACAATGTTACTTTTATTTTTATAGTATAATTTGTAAGAATGGTTTGGAAATTTTAATATTCACCATCTAACATGACAATACTATTTAAGTAATGATTTGGCCAATGTCCCTAATAAGGCCAATTGTCTTTCCAAATAATCTGTCCAAGGTAGACCATAACTAAGTCTCATGCAATTGTGAAATTGGGGTTGCAGGGTAAACATTCGGCCAGGTGCAATACTGATTTTATGTTTGATAGCCCTTTCATAGAGTTCATTAGTATCTATGGGTTTGGGACACTCTATCCACAAAACAAACCCACCTTGTGGATGACTGATTCGAGTTCCTTCTGGAAAGTGTTGACTAATGACTCTAATAAACTGTAAGCTATTGGTGTATAAGGTGTTTCTCATTTTTCGCAAATGATTTTCATATCGTCCATTTTCCAAAAACAAGGCAATGGCTTCTTGAGTTAGGGTGGTGGTGGAAACCGAATGAATAAGTTTCCATCGTATAATCTGAGATTTATATTTACCTGGTGCGACCCATCCAATTCTATAACCAGGAGCCAATGTTTTAGATACCGATCCACACCATAAGACACTACCTGTTCGATCGAATGATTTACATGGCAATGGGCGTTTGGATGTAAAATAAACATCGCCATAGAGGTCGTCCTCAATAAGGGGAATGTTGTGTTTATTAAGTAATTCAACGACTTTTTTCTTGTGGTTTTCTGGCATACAGCTCCCCAGTGGATTGTTGAAATTGCTGACCAGTAAACAGGCCTTTATCTGGGAAAGGTTATTTTCTAATGCTGCAATATCTATCCCATTGGTTGGATGGGTGGGAAGTTCGAGAACATTTAGTCCTAAACTTTTAGCCAATTGCAAGATCCCGAAGAATACAGGACTTTCCAAGGCTATAGTGTCTCCTGGTTGAGTCAATGTCATCATGCAGCAGGCAATGGCATCCATAGCCCCTGCTGTGATTACAATATCATCGGCCGATAAATTACCTCCCCATGTGAAAGACCATCTAGCAATATTTCGTCTCAAATTGAGGTTGCCTTGTATCTCTTCGTAACGGGTGCCAGATCCAGGCAATTTTCTAATCGCCTGCATCATGGTTTTATTGAGTTTGGCTACGGGGAGAAGAGCTTCATCTGGTACTCCAAGAGATAGCCTCGTTATATTATCGTCATTGATGGTATCAAATACTTTGTTTATCAATTTGGATTCTATTTCCTGAACCATCAATTCAGTTGGTTGGCTGATAGTAGGGATGGAAATTTGGTTTCGATGATTGGGTAAAACAAAATATCCAGATCTTGGTCTTGATTCAATCAATGTCCTTCGCTCCAATTCGCTATAGGCTCTGGTAGCGGTATTGAGACTTATATTGTATTCTCTGCAAATCGTCCTTATGGAAGGTAATTTTTCCCCTACAAGCCAGACGTCGTTTTGAATTTGACGATGAATAATATCTGCTATGGTCTGGAATTTATGTTGTGTTTTCATATCTGTACTCATCAAATTTAATAAAATTGTATCTGTTATCTAGTATTTATTTTATTCATCTTTGTTTTAATTAAAAATTGGAATTATGGTAATGAATGAGGTAGTAATTAGAGAAGCCCGATCAAAAAAGGATTTACAAGAAATATTGACTTTACAAGGTGAAAATTTAACTACAGCTATTTCACATGATGAAAGGAAGAGGGAAGGCTTTGTCACCGTGAGACATTCTCTTTTAGACTTGGAAAAAATGAACATTAGTAGTTCTCAAATCGTAGTTGATGGACATGATCAAATGGCAGGTTATTTGTTGTCCATGCGGCCAGAACTTAAGATGGTTATTCCCACATTAATTCCTATGTTCTTATTGTTCGATAAAGTAGTATACAATGGTAGGGTATTGTCGGATTATCGATATGTAGTTGGTGGGCAAGTTTGCATTGCCAAATCCTATCGAGGTAGGGGCTTGCTCAGTGAAATGTATCATTATATGAAATCTTCTTTTGAGCATCAATTTGATTTATGTATTACAGAGATAGCTACCGATAATTTGAGATCGATGAAGGGGCATGAAAAAATCGGATTTGAAATAATTCATCAATATCAAGATGGCGATATCAATTGGAATATTGTGGTCTGGGATTGGACTAAAGACTAGGATACATGTCAATACAATAGGAGTGTAGTTAAATTGTACAGCGTAAATTATATGAAATATACTGGAATGAATTGATCGTAATCTACATTATTGATAATAGATATAGAAGGATTATGTATTGCCTATGGGTTTTTATGAAAAATACATTATTCGAAGATTTATAGGATATAGTATCGAATATAGAGATGTTGTTATACGGATGTGAAAATGCTAGGTAAACCAGTATTTAATCTTTAAGATAGTAGAGGGTAAGTTTAAGTGTTGTTCTGTAACAAAATGAAAATGAACTTGTTAAATGTTAATGTATTATTTAATACATTAAATTTAAATACTGTGATTAAAGTATGACTTCAAAGGGAGAATAATCTAAAATTCTCACTTTGCGATATGATAAAATAATGGAGTTGGTATATACAAGATGAATAAAACGGTGTGATATAGGTCATGAATTAATAATGAGAGCAATAGATAAGTGGTCTGATTTATAGAGGTAAAGAGGTAAGTAATTGATCCAATTGTCAGAAAATGCCAGCTATCAAAGTTGAAGAGACGGAGAACACTTAATTCGCTATGATGCTGACTATTGCATGGCGAAGAATATTGGTTATGTCATATTTGATCCAGATAGAAAACTATGACATTTATAAAATCACTGTTTATTATTGGTAATGTTAAAAAAATTGTTGAAGATGAAAACTAAGAATTATTCCAATAAGGGTTTAGCAAAAGATTTCGATTTTGACCATTTTATTTTTGGTAAGACACCTACAGATCATATGTTGGTGATGGAGTATAGTGAAGGGAAATGGGGGGCGGCAGAAATAGCGCCTTTTGGTCCATTAAACCTTAGCCCATTTACATTGGGTCTACACTACGGCCAGCTTGTTTTTGAAGGAATTAAGGCATTTAGAAGTGTTTCTGGACAGGTTTCCATATTTAGGCCGAGGACACATTTGGAAAGGATGAATCATTCACTTGAGCGTATGTGTATGCCTACTATTGATGTGGAAGTAGTATTAGCCGGATTGAAGGAATTAGTTGCTACTGATCAGAAATGGGTTCCACTTCGTGAAAAAAATGATATAGCCCTGTATATTAGACCGTTGGTTGTGGCTACTGAGGCTAGGCTAGGGGTGAAGATATCCAGCGAGTATAAACTATTGATTATGTGTACACCAATACGGAAGTATTACACCAAGCCTTTAAAGGTAAAATTGGAACGTCAATTTGTTCGTGCAGCCCAAGGAGGGGTGGGCTTTGTAAAATGTGCAGGTAACTATGGAGGAGCTTTTTATCCTACTTTTTTGGCCCAGCAACAGGGATTTGATCAGGTGATTTGGACGGATGCGTCCACTCATACCTATTTGGAGGAATCGGGGACTATGAATATCGCCATCTATTTTGATGGTAAATTGATCACACCCATTGGGGGAGATAGTGTTTTAAAAGGTGTAACCTTGGATTCAGTATTGCAGTTGGCAGTTGATCACAATGTAGAAGTAGAACAGCGTCCCATCGCCTATACGGAGTTGTTAGAATATTTGAAGGGGAGACGACGTGTTGAAATTTTTGGAGTTGGTACGGTAGCTGTAGTCGCTCCTATTAGTCATATTGAAATCGAGGGCATAGAGTATACCAGTTATGTAGGAGGAGATGGCTTTATGTATCAATTGGAATCCTGGCTGAGTGATATTCGATTGGGTAGGACTAATGACGACCACAATTGGAATTATTACGTTGATTAAGAGTTTAATGTATAGTGGGATTGGAATTTGGTCTTGGCAAGTGGGCATGACTAGTATTTATAAAAACTGAGGTCCCTCCAAAGGAGGTGACCGAGCGGAGTTGCTCTTTAGAGCAACTAAAGGTCGATTTACGACCTTTGATCCTTTGGATTTTGCTCGGTCACGTTTTAACGTAGAGACACGACCGAATATAACTGAATGAAGTCACATGGTGACCAAATACCCTCAATGGGTATTTGATGAAGGCGCCAATGCCTCTGCGCATTGGGTGGGAGAGGAAAGTACCCAATCGACTTAATGTCGATTGGATGAGGATGACTGAACGAAATACGAAGTATCTAATCGACTAAATGTCGATTGGGTGAAGGAACCGAAATCACTGTATTTCGGGTGGGTGGACCTCCGTGTCGTGGGTGGGGTGGCCTTGCGTCTCCCAAAACCACCTAATTGAGACGCAAGACATTGGGGCTCTACGTCGTCAAAATGCATTAAAATATCACGCGTAGACGCAGTGAAAATTCGCTGCCGAATTGAAGTGTAATTACGCCAAATCAGCTTGATAAAAAAGTCCTGAAAGGACGAAATATGTCAGCATAGGGTGAAACCCTATGAATTAATTGTCATCTTGAAAAGAAGTCCTGAAAGGACGACATAAAAGATTAAGGGGAAATCCTCACGATTTACATTGCAGTCACGCCGAAGCCAGTGGCTAAAAATCTTTCGATTTACGGGGCAGTCACGCCGGAGCACAGTGGCCTACCCACCCGAAACACGGAGGTTTCGGTTCTTTCAATACTATTATATTATTGATGTAAAATGAAATTTTAAACTTAGCAATTTAAATGCAGTCTCGTCGCAGCGCAGTGGCTAAAAATCTTTCGAATTACGGGGCAGTCACGCCGGAGCACAGTGGCCTACCCACCCGAAACACGGAGGTTTCGGTTCTTTCATCATTGACCGATTTACGGTCAATGGCTCTCCGAGCTTCATTCAGTCATCCTCGCCATTGATCCATTTAGGATCAATGGTGCTGCGCACTTCGCTCGGTCACACCCGAGGGATGGAACCCTTGGTTCCTTCATCCAATTGATATTTAATCAATTGGGTTGCTCTACGAGCAACTACGTTCAGTCATGCTCGGTCACACTGAATTACTTTCAAAATTTTCCACTTTTTCATAGTAATAAAAAATAGACATTTGATTTTAATTTTTAAGCATAAACCAATAACCTAATTATTTTAAAACGAAGTAAAAATTCAAATAAATCCAAAGGTTAATTATTAATGCATGGCGTATCACTTTAGTGAAAGGATATTGGTCATTTGGATTTTGAATCGACGATGGAGATATTCAATCAGAGCACGTAAAGATTCACTCTGAAGACAGAAAGATTTACCCAGAGGACACAAAGACTTTCACTGCGGATACAAAGATAGTAGCGGTTATTAATATAAATCATTGTAAAGCTCCAATAACAGTGTATTAATAGTGTAAATCGCCGATTGTAGAGTCCCAATAATAGTGTAAAGTCCCATTAATAATGTTGAGATTCAATAATAATGTAAAACTTCAATAATAGTGTAAAACTTCAATAATAGTGTAAAGCCCTAATAATAAAGTAAAGCCTCAATAATAGTGTATTACTAGTGTAAAGTCCCATTGATAATGTAGAGACTCAATAATAGTGTAAAACCTCAATAATAGTGTAAAGCCCCAATAATAGTGTAAAGCCCCAATAATAAAGTAAAGCCTCAATAATAGTGTATTACTAGTATAAAGTCCCATAGATAATGTGTCTCTGATTTGAGGTGTAATTTGATTAAATGTTCTCTGAAGGACAACTTCTGCTCTTTGTCATTTCCCTAGCCTGACTTAATAAAAAAAGCCCCGAAAACAAATATGTTTCGAGGCTTTATTATGCGGAGGAGGAGGGATTCGAACCCCCGGTACCCTCACAGGTACGTCGGTTTTCAAGACCGGTGCAATAAACCAGGCTCTGCCACTCCTCCGATTATTCATAAAGATGAATGATATAAAAAATCTATGTTAAATCATTACTTCTTTAAATGGAAGTGCAAATTTATCATCTATTTTGTAATTTCAAAACATCACAGACATTTTTTTATGAAAAATATGAAACTTTATTTTCGAGGCCTAGAAAAAGTAAGATTAATCAACCCTGTTTTTTGTGGATTCTTGTTCTTACTATTTCATTTTTTTTCTGTGTTGAGTCAGGCACAATCTTTTCAGTATGAGGCTTTAAATATAACGGATCAATTTAATTATAACTATTCTGATGGCAGTTCTGGAGGCTGGATGGCACCTCAATTTTCTTCTTTTGACATTGATCGAAATGGGCAAAAAGAAATTATCGCCTTCGATCGATATAGTCAATTGTTCTCCGTTTGGCAATACTCTCCCTCCAAAAATGAATATTTTCTAGTCAGAGATAATTCTATTTTATGGCCGAGACTTCAACATTGGGCACTAATTAGAGATTATAACAGCGATGGGATTCCAGATATATTTACACAAGGCAATTTTGGAATTTCTATATGGGAAGGAAAATTAGTAAATGGAGTCATTACTTTTTCTCAATTGCGAGGCAGTGATTTCATTGATGATTCCCTTAAATTTCAATCCCCCGATGGAAGTTTTACCAATATATATCATAGTAATTCCGATATCCCGGTTATTCAGGATGTCGATGGCGATGGTGATTTGGATATTATGAGTTTTGAATCGACGGGGTCTTTTGTATATTTTTATCAGTGTAATACCAATGTCAATGGTCAACCCTTATTGTATCGTCTAAAACACAATTGTTGGGGTAATTTTGTGGAAAGCGGATTAAGCAATGGGGTGAAATTGTCAAATAGTCGATTCTTTTGCCCACTGCCATTTACCCTTCGTCATGTCGGTTCTAGCTTGTGTATGACTGATATTAATCACGACAGTCTGCCCGATTTGCTGGTCGGCGATCGTTCTTTTCCCAACTTAATGGCTTTGACCAATGCATATACTGCCGATTCGGGCTTTATAGACCAACAGCGCAATGCCTTTCCCTATTACAGTAACCCAGCTTACATTTACAATTTTCCTGCGGCCTACGCTATTGATTACGATCAAGATGGTTGGGATGACGTTATTGTCGCCAATAACGATGAAGGGCAATACGATTTCAATAGTCTATATTTATATCATAATGAACAAAAAAAAGATGAAAGTTTCACTTTTGTAACTAGTAATGCATGGAGTCAATCTTCATTTGATTTAGGTAGAAATACTGCTCCCTATTATATAGATGTTAATGGAGATGATATTCAGGATGTAATTATTGGGTATAATATAGCAGTGGGGCAAGCCATACCTGAAAATCGATTGGCTTTGTGGTATGGACGTGAATCAAATACGGGAAAATTGACTTATCAAATGGTCGATGATGACTATTTGTCTTTGGGGTCCAAAGTGAGTACAGGAATTAGACCAATTTTAACCAGTGGGGATATCGATGGTGATGGTGATCTGGACTTGGTTATTGGGATGTCCAATGGCGACATTCACCTATTAACAAATAATAGTAGTCAAAGTAAAATATTTGAGGAAGGCGAGTTTATTAAAGATTGGATGTCATTGGATATCGGTTTAGGGGCTGCGCCAGAATTGTTTGATATTGATGGCGATGGATTGTTGGATCTCTTGGTCGGGCAAGATAGGGGAATGGTTCATTTTTTTAAAAATATTGGCAGTCAGGTGCAAGCGAATTTTAATCCAGATCCCAGTTTAGAACCCAATATTGAAGAATTTTTAGATATTAGTACCGTGGGTTCTTTTTATATTTTAGGTCGTTCCATACCGCGAATTTTAGATGTCAATGGCAAACTGATTTTAGCGGTGACGGGTTACGAGGGAGATATTCAGACCTTCGAATCCACAAGCGAAAATGGATTGGAATGGACAGAAAATTCAGATATGTCCAACTTATTTACCGGAGTGAATGGGAATCTAACTGCTGGTCGAATCCACAATAATCAAATACCATTGTTATTGGGAAATATTGGAGGTGGACTTTTATTTGCTCAATCCGATATTGTTTCTTCATCGAAAATACCGATACAATATAAAGATCTTGTATTGTCTCCCAACCCCATTGTGAAGGGACAAGAAATTCATTTGGGATTAGATATTGTTCGGCCTCAAATGTCTGCTATTGTCTTAGACATTCAAGGGCGACAGATCCACATCCAACCGTTAATGGAAAAGTCTAGTATTTTAAATGTAAAATTTAATTATTCAGGCGTTTATGTGGTTTTGATTAAAGTGGAAAATGAAGTAGTTTATAGTGGAAAGTTAATCGTTCAATAATTTCGATGACCAAACAACAAACTGCCAATTCTTACCATATTGCTTCCGGTTTCCATGGCTATAGGATAATCTCCAGACATGCCAAAGCTTTTGATTTTGAATGCTGTTTCGGTATTAAAATGTTGTTCTTTTAATTGGTTAAAACATTGGTTTAAGGTCTCAAATTCTTTTCTCACCTGATCCTTATTGTCTGTATTACTAGCCATGCCCATTATTCCGTGAAGAGTTATGTGGTCCAAAGATTTGTGGTGAAACTCTTCCATAAAGCGGTCCAGATCTTCTGGTAAAATACCGTACTTACTTTCTTCTTGAGCGACTCTTATTTGAAGGAGGCATGGTATTTTTCGTTCGAATTTCTTGCCTTGTTTATTTATTTCTACGGCTAATTTTATTCTGTCGAGGCTGTGGATTAATTGAACAAAAGGGGCAATCATTTTAACCTTGTTGGTTTGGAGATGCCCTATCATATGCCAGTGAATATCAGTGGGCATATTCTGTTGCTTTTCCACCATTTCTTGAACTTTATTTTCTCCAAATATTCTCTGCCCTTGGTCGTACAATTCTAATATTTGGGATACTGGTTTGGTTTTGGACACAGCTACCAAAGTGACATTTTGACTCGATAGTTGTTGGATTAATTCTGTATATTTCATGTGTTATTTTAAAAAAGGCCATGTAATTCTCCATTGACTTTGTCTATTACATCACCTAAATGTTCTGGATTGTTTTTAAAATTCAGTTCATCAGCATTGATGATTAGCAATGGACCTTTGTTGTAGGTTGAGATCCATTCTTCGTATCTTTTATTTAATTTTTTTAAATAATCTAGGCTCATATTGCCTTCGTATTTTCGACCTCTATCTTGGATGTGCGTGACCAATGTAGGAATGCCTGCTCTAATATATATTAGTAAATCTGGTGGGGAGATGTGGCTGGTCATGGTTTCGAAAAGACTGGTGTAATTATCGTAATCGCGTTTGGCCATTAAACCCATTTCGTGAAGATTGGGTGCAAAAATATGAGCATCTTCATAAATGGTTCTATCCTGAATAACGATTTGGTCGCCCTGCTGTATTTCTACTATTTGTCGGTATCTAGTGTTGAGAAAATATATTTGAAGGTTGAAAGCCCAGCGTTTCATGTCGTTGTAAAAATCGCTTAAGTATGGATTTTGTGAGGCATTTTCATAGTGAGGATGCCAGCCATAATATTTAGACAGACTATTGGTTAAGGTGGTTTTACCGGCGCCAATATTTCCTGCAACTGCGATGTGGCGTATTTTATCCATAATTATGTTGATTTTGCGAGGTATAAATACGCTTACCTCTTTTTTCGTTGATTCTTAAAAGTCAATGTCAATTTCATCGTAAAGTAAAGAATTGTTTTAATCAGGCAAAAATAAATTTGAATGCAAATCAATATCTTTGTAACATTGATCTAATTTTGTAGAGAAGTATAAATAAAATATTTGATGAAGGATATTACTATTGATGAGGTAAAGAATTTAGAAAGATTGGCTAAATTGAATCTGAGCGAAGAAGAGCGCACTGACATAGTGGATGATCTTAAATCCATTGTTGCAATGTTTGACAAATTGGAAGAATTAGATCTCGATGGAATTGAACCACTCAGACATATAACAGAAGTGACCAATGGTTGGAGAGAGGATGAAGCCAAACCGAGTTTAGATATCGAAAAAGCCTTGGATAATGCACCTTCCAAATCCGATCGATATTTTAGTGTGCCAAAATTTATGCATAAATAAAGGTGTTTTGAAAGACCGAATACATTAATGACTTTCGAAAGTTACATTTCAAAAATAGGACATTTAGAAATTAAGATTTATGAAAATATATACAAAGAAAGGCGACCGAGGCAATACTAAATTATTGGGAGGTACACCCGTTTCCAAGGCTCATATAAAAGTAGACGCATACGGTGAAGTGGATGAGTTAAATGCTCATCTGGCTCATTTAAAGGATGAGTTGAGAAGTATATATTTTAATGAGATTTATACGACCATGTTGCATCGAATCAATGTGCAACTATTCGATTTAGGTTCCTTACTCGCTGTGGACAACAGTAAATATAAAGGCAAATTAAATCAAATCAAAGATGATGATATTGAGGAATTGGAAGAGGGCATTGACGATATGGAAGAGGGATTAGATTCATTAAAGAATTTTATTTTGCCAGGAGGTCACCCTTTGATTTCACTTTGTCATATTTGTCGGACGGTATGTCGACGAGCCGAGAGAAAGGTGGTATTATTGTCTGAACAAGAAAACTTGAATTCTATATATATTAAATATCTCAATCGGTTATCCGACTATCTTTTTACATTGGCGAGATTTATCGCTGTAGAATTAGATGTAGAGGAGGAAAAATGGATGAGCTAATCATGTGATTAACCTGTTGATAATTGTTTTATACTTCAATCGTCTACTTATTCTGAAAATACCTAATTATTTTTTCAAATACAAGATAGAGGTCGGACAGTGAAATAGAAGTCAATTGTATTTCTTTATCCTTTAATCACTATAAATTCGGACCTAATTTATATCTGACTGAAAATGGAAATGATGGGAATCAATAACATTTGCCTTGATGATTGAGTAACCACCGTATTTAACATTGTATCACTTTACTTTGATTCGGAAATTATCAGAGGATAAATAACCTAATTCTTATTGTTAACGTAGGCCAATCTCAAGTCCTTAAACGCCTTGGTTGAGTATTCTACAATACCATAGCCCAGAGCCGAGAAAATAACAAATGATGCCAAAGTATTGCCAAAGAATGGGATCCCGGCTGCATAACAAGCCATAAGTCCAGACAGTGATTTTGGATACATATTTCCTCCCATCCAAGCACCGAAATTACTGATAAGGAAGAATAGTATAGAACCTAATACTGCACTGCCCAAAAGGTTTTTAATATTTTTATTTTTCATAATTGGATTGACAGCCAACACAATAAGAGCTATGGACAAATAACTCCAAGCCATGTGACTGCTGAAAAATACAAAACCTTGATCTGGATAAAAAGATTTGAATAGAATATTGCTAACCAATATATCAGATAGGTAAAAAGCCAGTACAGGAATTAAATATTTCAATACTGAACGTTTGTAATAAGTAGCCCCTAGAATGGCTATCCCGCCCAGTGGGGTAAAGTTGCTCGGGTGAGGAAGAAGTCTTGCTATGGCCAATGCTACTATGGTGCCCAGTACTATATACGGTGTTTTACTATCTAATTTCATCATCTTGTATTCAATTTAACAACTACAAATTTAGTATTTAATTTATAGGTCTTGTATTTTTAGATAAAAAAATATTATTCTAAAATTATTTTTCTCAAGATATCATACAATCTTTGAAAAAATATACCTTTGTTTCGGTTGAGTTAAAACCTTTTATGTAAAGGGCTTAGTATGAGAAATATACAAAATATAGATTTTTTATAGGTCAATAAAATTATTTTGTATAAAAGTGTTTTAATGAATGATAGAAAGGGAAATCTAACTTAGTCTTTCCCGCATAGACCTTGTTTGATTTATAGCAAATATTTTAGGCTAGACGGAATTTGTTTTTAATACTCTTAAATTCAATTAAATTGAAAAATATGTTTTTGCTGAACGCAAAATATAATGGTGTCAACGGTTGGTCAAAATTTGTTTTGACCTTTGGTTTATGCATTGGATTGTATATTCTGTCTTCACTGCCCATGATTATTTATTCACAGTGGGCCATGTTGTCGACCGATGAAATAGGGGTATATACTTCTCCATTTGGTTTTGCTTTAACCCTGTTTGTTTTTTCAGGTTTTATAGCCGGGATTGTACTGGGTACTCGTTATGTTCACGAACGTCAAATACTATCTGTATTTACAGGAAATGATATTTTTCGATGGAAGCGGTTTTTGCAAGGATTGTCTATTTGGTTTGTAATACTTTTGGGTACAGAATTGATTGGATATTTAGTGGATCCTTCAACCTATGTTTTTCAATTTGATCTTCAACCATTTCTGGGCTTACTTCTCGTATCAGTACTGGTGTTACCCATCCAAACTACGGCTGAGGAACTGTTCTTTCGCGGATATTTAATGCAACAGATTGCATTAATTTTTCAATACCGTTGGGTGCCTATCCTCATAACTTCGATATTGTTTGGTGCTATGCATTTAAGTAATCCTGAAGTAGCTCAATATGGACTTTTTAAATCTATGTCCCTCTATATTGGATTGGGCTTGTTTTTTGCCATAATTGCGGTTATGGACAATGGACTTGAACTACCCATTGGTATTCATTTTATTAATAACTTTTACTCCTTTGTATTGGTAGGTTATGAAAACTCTGTATTTGAAGGCGTACCTAGTGTGTTTTTGAAAAGTTATGAGGAATTGACTCTGGGAGCTGTTATATCCAATTTAATGATAATGGTTATAGCATTGTTTCTCATGCAGAAATATTTAAAATGGCCATCATTTAGTCTATTATTTGAACGAATAAAATCATAAAAAGAATGAAAATATATTTTACGTTGTTGCTGATTAGTTTTCTAAACATATTACAAGCACAAACCGATTATTGGCAGCAAGAAGTGGCCTACACTATGGAAATTGATTTTGATGTGGAATCTCATCAATTTGATGGTGAACAAACATTGGTATATACCAACCATTCCCCTGATACATTGCATAAGGTTTTTTATCATTTGTTTTACAATGCCTTTCAACCGGGTAGTATGATGGATGTTCGTTCGCGGACTATTGCCGATCCCGACAGTAGAGTTATGGATAGAATTGAGGCACTAAAGGAAAATGAAATAGGGTATCAACATATCTTGTCACTAGATCAAGATGGGCGTCCCACCAATTATATTGTTGATGGTACGGTATTAGAAGTGCGTTTGCCGCAACCTATATTGCCGGGTAAACAATCTGTTTTTAAAATGAAATTCAAGGCTCAAGTACCACTTCAAGTGCGTAGAACTGGCCGAGACAATAAAGAGGGAATTAGTTATTCTATGAGTCAATGGTATCCCAAGTTGGCAGAGTACGATGAGGAAGGATGGCATCCAGATGAATACATAGCGAGAGAGTTTCACGGGGTATGGGGGTCTTTTGATGTATCCATAACTATAGATTCAGATTATATAATAGGAGGTACCGGTCACCTCCAAAATGCCAATAAAATCGGATACGGCTATAGTTCTAAAAAAGTAAAACACAAGAAAAGACGTCCACTTACATGGAGGTTTAAAGCGGACAAGGTACATGACTTTGTTTGGGCCGCTGATCCCGACTACGAACACATAACCCATACGGCCTATGATGGAACAGAAATGCATTTTCTCTATCAAAAAAGTAATGCGACTAAAGAATGGGAAAAATTACCCGCAATTATGGCTGAAGCCTTTGGTTTTGTTTCCGAGAATTTTGGTAAATATCCCTATGATATCTATTCTTTTATTCAAGGAGGTGATGGCGGAATGGAATACCCTATGGCTACCTTGATTACAGGGGAAAGATCGTTGGGGAGTTTGGTAGGTGTCAGTGTGCATGAGTTAATGCATTCTTGGTACCAAATGGTTTTGGCAAGTAATGAAGGCAAGTATGCTTGGATGGATGAAGGATTTACATCTTTTGCCTCTACTTTGGTGATGAATCATCTTCGTTCCAAGAAACTAATTGGTGGGACGGTTCAAGAGTTTCCCTTCAAATCTAGTTATGACAATTATCGAAGACTTGTCAATAGTGGAGTTGAGGAACCTTTGACAACTCATGCCGATCATTTTAATGTGAATTTTGCATATTCTATAGCTTCATATGTAAAGGGTGCTATATACTTACATCAGATGGAATACATAATTGGTAAGGAAAATTTTGATGCTGGTTTGTTGAGATATTTTAATACATGGAAATTTAAACATCCCAATGCGGATCGAGTCACTAGAGTTTTCGAGAAACAATCGGATTTTATTTTAGACTGGTATCAAGAATATTGGGTCAATGGAACCAAGTCCATAGATTATGGTATTGACTCTGTCTCTGCCAAAGGCAGCCAACAAAGTGTTGTGTATTTGAAAAGATATGGATTGATGCCTATGCCTATCGATATTTATGTCACTTTAAAAAATGGTCGTGAAATAGCCTATACCATTCCACTTAGAATGATGAGAAATCACAAGGTGGAAGAAATGGGTGTGAAATATACGGTAGCAGAGGATTGGTCATGGGTTAATCCAAGTTATGAGTTGAATCTCGATATTCCGTTGGATCAAATCGAAAAAGTGGAAATCGATAAAACACAACGTCTCGCTGACATAAGCGTAGATAATAATCAATGGACGCAACCATAATGACGGTTGAATGAGACCTCGATAAATGAAATAAATACATGATAACCCAAAATCCGTCAAGATGGCATAAGGCAAAGGGGCAAATCCTGCTTCGAAAGCAAAATTCCGTCTTGGCGGTTTTTAATGAAATAAAAATAGATACGACAACCCAAGCCATGTTAATTGGAGAAACTGGTTCGGGTAAATCTACATTGGGTAAATACATCTGTGGCTATGGCGAGTCATATTATTATACGGTTTTTGAACATGGTGAGGATAAGTCAGTTCAATCCCCATCATGGGACGCAGTATACCTCAGACAAGATCCCTACAAGTCTTTTCACCCCTATATTTCTATTGCCTCCCATTTTAAGGATATACTGAAGACTAAAGCTGAAAAACGAATCAAGACTTTTGAAGAAGTTTTGACTTTATTGAAAGGACTCAAGATAGACCAGCCCAAGGAATTGTTGCGTCGTAGGATAAATGAGATTTCATTGGGTGAGGCCCAGCGATGCGCTTTGGTAATGGCTCTCATTAAAGAAAGTGACTTTATTGTTGCCGATGAAATCACCGCCCATGTCGATCAAATAACAGCCAATATATTATTGAGATTTTTAAAGGAATTCAGTGATAACAAAGGATTTGGTTACCTTATTATTAGTCATCAACCAGACCAAACCTTTAAATACTGCCGAGAGTATTACCAAATAAAGTATAAGGAGTTTCAAGTGTTTGAGCCAAAGAGAGATTCAGCAACACATATGTTAATCGATAAACCCATGGTGTTTAATGGTGAAGAGGGAATCGAAATTTCCAATTGGTTCATCGATTTTGATCAACATAGCCATGGTAGTTTTAGTAGTGGATTGAAAATTCAACATTTGAAAATTCCAGTGAACCAAGTTTGGGGAATAAGAGGCAGTTCAGGCAGTGGTAAATCGAGTTTGGTACAGGCGTTGATGGATGATAGGTTGAATAGATTTGACACTCTTTTTTACAAGGGAGAGTCTTTAAATTCTTTTCGTGAATTGAAGGAAAAATTACAAATTCGATATTTGCCACAATCTGTAGTAACGGTCTTTAATCCCAGGCAGTCGATTGACCGGTCACTTAAAGAAATAGCATGGTCTCACAATGTCAATGAAGCTGTGATATCGAAGTACTTAAAGGCAGTAGCCTTGGAGGA
Organism: Membranihabitans marinus; assembly: GCF_021729155.1. GTDB lineage: Bacteria > Bacteroidota > Bacteroidia > Chitinophagales > Saprospiraceae > Membranihabitans > Membranihabitans marinus. Next base: position 19,108 of record NZ_JAJQYA010000047.1, read on the forward strand.
TTTATTATTATTTCGTAGACCAGATGAGTTATCTGGAGGTCAAATCCAACGTTTTGGTTTAATATCTCTTTTGTTGTCCAAACCCGATCTTTTGATTTTAGACGAGAGTTTTTCTGCAATGGACACCACGACGAGGGAAAAAGTCTGGAATTTTCTTAAAACTATTGTAGTAAAACGTGGTATGGGAGTCATATTAATATCCCATGACCCTATATGGTTGTCAAAAGTTAGCGATATAGTTTTTGATTTGGAATGTGAATCCCTTCGATTCTAATTTTTATCTAAATTGATAGCTACCAGCCTTTTTTGTTGATCGATAGAGATGCGAAGCATGATGGTACCTTTATCAGCCTCACAACTGTAGACCCCGTAATTTTGTTGAAATTTCAAAAACTTATGCGATTTGATCTTTCCAAAATTATCTTTTTTGGATCCGTAAAATTTATTGGCTTCTTCTGCGGTTTGGAATTTTTTGAGAACGGGAGAATATAGGGCATAAATCCCTGCATAATCACCGCTATTATACATTTGAACAACGCCATTGGCAATCATGTCAAAGGTCTCGGTTTCTTTTTGTGCCTGAAGCAAAAAAGGAGAATTTAGAAGAAGTATGATGAGTAAGTATTTCATATTAACGCTTTCTAATTGGACGAATCAATGAATGCATAAGATGTTAGCGAAGTCTTAAAATAATCCTAGTCCTTAATTTTTTTCCTAACTATTCGATCTGACTTTTAAACGTAGATTATTATCGGAAAGTTTTAAATCCACATTTATTAACAGTTTTGGTTTTTAAATTTGGGATGGATTTAGCGGCCATTTTTTCTTTATTTATTTGATTGATATTGTGTTGCAACGCATAAAACCTAGCGTAATATAATTTTTTTTATTTTCCTATTTTTATAGATACCCATCTTGGATTAGACAATATATATGATGATTTGACTATTTATAAGTGATTATATTGTTTACCTTAGAATATAATATGAGAATATTTAAACTAGTGATATATCGCTATATTATTTTGACTTCTATGTTTACGTTGGGATTATTGTCTTTGGGAATTCAGGTCTCTGGGCAGGACTCTCTTACCAGTAAAGAATGGGTGGCATTGCCTATATTATATTATACCCCAGAGACGAGTTTGGCTTTTGGCATGGGGTCAATTTTGTCGTTTTATCCAAAGGGAACGTCGAATGAATTTAAGAATAGAGCGAGTTTTCTACAAGCTGGATTACTCTATACTTTAGAGCAACAGTTATTGACCTACTTTTCCTGGAATATATATAATCCTGAGAAGAAATGGGAGTTGGCTGGTGAATTGGGATATTATAAGTTTAGTTATGATTATTGGGGCATTGGCAATCAAACCAATGCAGAATATGTAGAATCCTATGGCATTAGTTATCCGAGATTGAGATTGAATCCCAAATGGTTAATTACTGATCGATTGGGCTTGGGATTGGCACTGAACCTAGATTACTATTACAATATTGATTTGGCTGAGGGAGGGAAATTGAATTTGGAAAATGTAGCCGGTATAGAGGGTGGTTTTGTAAATGGGATAGGGCTTAACTTAAGCTACGACTCTAGAGATCATACCACATTTCCTTTATCTGGATTGTTTTTAAATGCTAAAGGGGTAAACTATGATAAATTTTTGGGGTCTGAATATGATTTTTCTTCATTAGAACTGGATTTTAGATATTTTAAAACCGTTCAATACAGCTGGATTTGGGCCAGTCAACTCTTTGTTCAACTCAACAATGGCAATATTCCATTTTACAATTTAGCCCTTTTGGGAGGTGCCAAGAACATGAGGGGCTATCTAAAGGGAAGATACAGAGACGACAACGCTTGGACAGTACAAACAGAAATGCGAATACCGGTATGGAAACGATTTTTTATTGTGCCATTTATCGCCCTGGGAGATGTGTTCTCCGAAGGAAGCAATTCCCATATAAAATGGGCAGGAGGTGGTGGCCTAAGATATACCGTAAAGCAAGACAAGAGGATAAATATTAGATTGGATGCTGGATATGGAGAAAGTTTTCAATTTTATTTTTCAATATTGGAAGCATTTTAATATTTGATTTATTTTTATCCCTTAGATATATGAAATTGCAATTAAATTGGAAACACAAAATTTAAGCCCTAAAACTTCTTTAATTAGTATTATTATTCCCGTATATAACGAAGAAGAACAAATAGAACGACAAATCCGTCATTTATTGGCTCATGGTTTAGGTTCAGAAATTATTATCGTAGATGGGGGGAGTGAGGATTCATCCGTTGCGATAGCTCAGGATTATCCGGTTAAAATATATTACGCCAACAAAGGGCGGTCTCATCAGTTAAATTATGGAGCCAAGAAGGCGACTCGGGATATATTGTATTTTTTACATGCCGATGCCTTACCTCCACAGGGCTTTGTAGAAAATATATACGATACCTTATTAGAGGGCTACGATGCGGGTTGCTATCGCTTAAAATTTGAAAACGATAATTGGTTGATGAAAGTTAACAGTTATTTGTCTCGCTTCAATAAAGGTTGGGCAGGAGGAGGAGATCAAAGTTTGTTTTTATTTAAAGATTACTTTTGGGAGTTGGGAGGCTATAATGAAGATTATCAGATTATGGAAGATTTCGACTTAGTAGATCGGATAAAGGAAAAGGGGAAATTTAAAATTTTAGACGATGATATTTTGGTGAGTTCAAGGAAATATAAATCCAATTCGTATCTAAAAGTACAGTTGGCCAATATCAAGGTGTACAATATGTATCGCCGAGGATATAGTCAAGAGGAGCTGTTGCATACCTATCACAATATGTTAAACGATATCAAATACTAGTCCCAATTCGGACCGACAATAGTCAATAACTAATGACTAGAATTGTCATAAATCATCATAACAGCAGTGATTCTATTATTGGTCATACCTATTGTTGTGACTTCATCCCCAATAGGGAGATGAAGTAATCGACTGAATGCTTTGGTTTAGCAGTCTTACTTTATATGGATACTTTTTTAGGTATGCGGTAATCACGTTTTTACAGGGGCAAGGGAACGCAAGGCCTCTTAATAATATTGCGCAAGACACCCAAATTAAATGTTAAAATATTATAAAATATTAGGATAAATGATTATCTTTTACACATTGTTAATCATTAAAATTCTAGATTTATGAAAGAGCACATAATTAGACCTCATATATTTCACAAATGGGTTAGAATGATTATCCTATTAATCTTGACGGGCTCATTTATTTTGGGATTGTATGAATTGCAGGCAGTGTTGGATCGCGGGTTTGAATCCAGATTTGAGCTAATGGATTGGCGATTTATTTTCTCATTTATATTGACGGCTTTTATGGTATTGGTGTATTATGACCAAGAACAGAAAGCACAATATTATATAAAATGGGATGATCGAAACATATATATTAAATTGAGTTCAGATCCGGAGGAAATCATTGATATTAATGCTATTGATAAGATTAAGGCCAATTATTCCAAAGTGTTTATTTATATGAAAGACGGAAGTAAGAAATTGGTTAATTTTTATTCTTTAAATCCGAGATTTAAAGATGTACAGAGCATTATTTCAATTAATGATATTATTAATTTTAGAAGAAGGTTTGTATAGGGAGTATTTTACATTTATGGGTAGTAGGTAATATATATCGGCAATGGCAATTTTGCCGTGATGTAAATGCGTCGCTTTGGAAGATATTCGGTTGACCTAGACGAGATCCAGGATATGATGAAAGTCGATTCTGGATCTTTTTTATTTTCCTTGTATAAAAAATGATAAAGGCAATAAAAGTCTTCTTAAATTAAAATTTTATACCAACAATATTCATCTTCTTTTGTATTTCTTATATATGCTTTGCAGAAGTTTTTTACATTTGTGAGCAGAAAAACAATGAGGAGGCGTTGTATTAAATATCGTCCTTGTCTTTCTAGGTAGTTCTAAGTAATTGATATAGTACTGTATGAAAAAAATTGAATTAGATATAATTGCACTTTCACACTCTGTCACTCAATCCAATAATTATGCTGTGGTATTAGGTGAAAAAGGTGGAGCTAGACGATTGCCGATAGTTATAGGTGGATTCGAGGCTCAGGCTATTGCGGTAGCTATGGAGCGCATGACGCCTACACGTCCATTAACCCATGATTTATTTAGAAATACCTTAATGACATTTGATATTGAATTGCAAGAAATCGTAATCAATGATTTGTTAGACGGAGTGTTTTATGCAAAATTGGTTTGCGAAAAACAAGATCAAGTTATTGAGATCGATTCTAGAACCTCGGATGCTTTGGCATTGGCTGTTCGATTTAATTGTCCGGTATATACCTATGAATTTATTTTAGATTCAGCTGGGGTCATTTTAGAGGGCGATGAAGAGAAAAAAGAAGTTGTAACGCATTCTTCTGGTAGAAAGAAGGGATTGGAATCCTATTCAGTAGATACATTGAACAAGATGTTGGATGAGGCTATTGAAAAAGAAGATTACGAAAAAGCGGCTAAAATTAGAGATGAGTTATCTCGGCGCTCAAAAGATTCATAAATTAAGAATAAGGCTAATTAGTAGTATTTAATTCAGTGATTATTACTATATTAGATGTAAATAAAAACCGATTTAACATGATGATTTCATGTTAAAGGAGAAGCCATATTCATTTATGGCTTTTCTTTTTTACTACCTTTTCCCAAGATTAAAAACTGTTATTGGGGTCTAATATTTCTAGTAGGAAATATTGCCTAATATCTACATATATCAATATTAGAGTGTTGTAAATAAGAAAGAGGATTATAGGGTGTTTTCTCGATAATAATTAAATCACTAATCTTTTATAGGACGGGGCAATTAGGATTGCCTAACCCTCTTTATTTCAACGGGATACTAAACGATGATGTAATATTTTTCTTCAGGATTTCAGTTCAATCTGAGTACTATCGGTAATTAATAATGACATATTTCTTAAATGGACTATTTCTCCCTTCAAACATATTTTTTAAGCTAAGTGGTACGGTTTTATTCTATCCGCTTATACAATTCTAATTTTTTTTAGGACGCCACAGGTTCAATTCATGCTCAAAGGGTAGAAGAGAATAAGAAATAGATTTTTTTTCTGGTTGAAAAACCTTAAATTATTAGTCCTTAATAGCTAATCCTTGACTGTTGACTTTTTACAGACACTTCTGATCCAATATCAATGATATCTGGGAATATGTAAATTCTTTCAGATAGTTTAGTAAAGGATATTGGAATATGGATTATATTTGTAAGCTATGGAGAAAATTAGAAATTTTTGTGTAATTGCGCATATTGATCATGGCAAAAGTACTTTGTCGGATCGTCTATTAGAGTATACCAATACCATTGCTCAGCGAGAGATGAAGGATCAAGCTTTGGACAGTATGGATTTGGAGCGGGAGAGAGGTATTACCATAAAGAGTCATGCCATTCAGATGAGATACGAACACACTGATGGTGAAATCTATACATTTAATATGATAGATACACCGGGTCATGTTGATTTTTCATATGAGGTATCTAGATCTATTGCCGCTTGCGAAGGTGCTTTGTTACTCGTAGATGCTTCTCAGGGAATTCAAGCTCAAACCATATCCAATCTATACCTCGCTTTAGAACACGATTTGGAAATTATTCCGGTATTGAATAAGGTGGATATGGATTCCGCCATGATCGAAGAAGTTAGCGATGAAATTATTGAATTGTTGGGCTGTGCTCAAGAAGATATTTTATTAGCCAGTGGGAAAACGGGATTGGGAATAGAAAACATTCTTAAAGAAATAGTAGATAAAGTACCTGCACCAAAAGGAGATCCCGATGCACCATTGCAGGCATTGATCTTCGATTCCGTTTTTAATCCCTTTAGAGGGGTGATAGCTTATTACCGAATTTTTAATGGCAGTATTAAGAAAGGTGACTTAATTCGTTTTGTCCATACCAATAATGCCTATACTGCCGATGAAGTTGGGGTATTGCAGATGGATACCATTCCGCATAAACAATTGTTTGCCGGCAATGTGGGCTATGTGATTACAGGAATTAAAGAATCCAAGGAGATCAAAGTAGGGGATACAATAACCCATCACGAAAACCCTTCTAAGTTAGCGGTCAAGGGATTTGAAGATGTGAAACCTATGGTATTTGCAGGGATATTCCCGATTGATAATGACGACTTTGAGGATTTAAGAGATAGTTTGGAAAAGTTGCAGTTAAACGATGCGAGTTTGGTATTCGAACCAGAATCGTCTGCAGCCTTGGGCTTTGGTTTTAGATGTGGATTTTTAGGGATGTTACATCTTGAAATTATTCAAGAACGTCTTTCAAGAGAGTTCAATCAGGAAGTTATCACTACTGTACCCAATGTATCCTATGTAGCTTATTTGACCAAGGATCCTTCCGATGGTTTAGTCATCAATACACCGAATGACTTGCCTGATCCATCAAAATTGGATAGGGTTGAAGAGCCTTATATCCAAGCTCAAATCATTACCAAGCCGGATTATATCGGGGGAATCATGAATTTATGCCTCGACAAGCGAGGGCATTTGACCAAGCAAGTTTATCTGTCTCAAGGGCGGGTAGAAATGACTTATGAATTGCCTTTGGCAGAGATAGTCTTTGATTTTTATGATCGTCTAAAATCAATATCTAGAGGATACGCTTCATTTGATTATGCCCCATTGAATTATCGTGCTTCTGATTTGGTGAGAATTGATATACGATTAAATGGAGAGATCGTCGATGCTTTGTCTGCATTGGTCCACAGAGATAAGGCGGAATATATAGGTCGTAAGATCTGTAAGAAATTAAAAGAATTACTGCCTCGTCAACAGTTTGTAATCGCTATTCAAGCTTCTATTGGTGCTAAGATTATAGCCAGAGAAACGATATCGGCGTTAAGAAAAGATGTAACCGCAAAATGTTATGGTGGTGATATCTCTCGTAAACGTAAATTGTTGGAGAAACAAAAGAAGGGAAAGAAAAAGATGCGTCAGATTGGAAATGTAGAAGTGCCTCAGAAAGCGTTCTTGGAAGTCCTTAAATTACAAGACTAAATCGATACGAAATTTCGTTTCGAATTAATAGATAATAAGGCGTGATCACGGATATATCCTTGGTTACGCTTTCTTTGTTTAGGAATGACCGAGCATGACCGAGCAAAGTGCGTAGCACCATTGATCCTAAATGGATCAATGGCGAGGGAACCACGACCACTGTGTCGTGGG
>NZ_JAJQYA010000048.1 GCF_021729155.1 Membranihabitans marinus
TCTTTTTTTGACTTCCAGCAGCAATTTCCTGATGATGAAAGTTGTTTGAAGTACCTCTTTGACAAGAAATGGGAAAAAGGTTATCAATGTCACCGTTGCAAACGCAAAAAGTACTGTTCAGGTAGAAAAAAATACAATCGCAGGTGTACGGCTTGTGGATATGTAGAATCGCCAACGGCCAATACATTATTCCACATGGTAAAGTTTAGTTTGAAGAAGGCCTTTTATATCGTTTATTTGGTCTCGACAAATAAAAGGGGCATAGCCTCTACTGAATTGAGTAGAAAACTCAATTTAAGACAAAAAACTTGCTGGCTTTTTAAGCAAAAGATCATGCAATCTATGGGCAGTAGAAAAAAATATCGGATTGCTAACGAAGTAGAAATTATGACCTGCGAATTGGGTATTAATAACGTCATTGAAAAAGGGGAGAAGGTAGTGAAGAAGAAGCTCGCCGTGCTCGCTCATGAGAAAAAAGGGAGTGGCCGAGGCAATACCTATGGCCACAGAGTAAAAAATCTCAGTGCGAAAGAACTTAGATTTATTTTCAATGATCATGTAGAAAAGGTAGCTCCCATTAAAACGACGGGATGGATAGGGTTTAGACCTCTGCAAAATGAATTTATGAGGATGAGGGCAGTATTACCCAATAAAGGTAAACGTCCTTTAGTGATGCCTTATCGGATCGGTTGCGGTCTATTGCATTGGCTGAGGGGAATTCACGGACATGCTGAACATTTACAGTATTATATAGATGAATATTTCTTTAGACTCAACCGAAGTGATATGGAGGGAGACTTGTTTTATCACGTTATAGATCGGATGATGAAGCACGAGCCGAGGACGTATCGCGATATCGTGATGCATAAGCCTAAAGCAATGTTTTCCGAAAATACCCGACTTTTACAGAAATCCGCTTGATTAAAAAAACTCACATCGTTAAAAAAACACTGTGATTTTTATTTGCAATTGTATCATGGCGATAACAATTCCATAGAATACAATCTTCAAATACCCTCGTAATTTTAACCGTCATTAAAAAATACAGGACCTATAATTTCTACAAAAAATATTCTGACCCTTAAACTTATACGAAATGAATTTCGTTTTAATTAATCCAATACGTCATCTTAAAAACCAAGGCTCTACTGCGCGACTCCCGTCCATCAATGGCATAATTATCAGTATACACCAGAAATATATCGGACACAGGCTGATATCGCCATTGAAATCTCATGTTGAGATTAAGATTATCTATTTGCTCATTGTATTGCACAAAAAGAGACCAAAATATCTTCTCTGTTAAAGTAATATCTAATTTTGGCCCAATCAACCATAAATCAGTAGGTATAAATGGGTAAGGCAATGAAATATCAGTGTAATTAACATTAAATGACATATTCACATATGGTTGAATCCGATACCCCAATTGTCCTTGAACATATTGAATTGTCCCATTATAGAAATCTCCCTTCGATATTTCTGCAGACCACGAAAGTAGTTTTTTCGCCGTAGACGTATAACTGGCCAAAAAACGTCCAAAAGAATAGGTACTGCCTTGAGGTAGAATAAAGTCACTGCGGTAAGTAGGATCAAAATCTCGATCCAATTCAATAAAACTCTGTTTATATCCCAAACTTAACTCCGACCGATCTCGAAATACCAATAAGTAATTAATGGTATTGTTCTGCTCGTTGCGTTGAAATTCGGGATTAAAATACAGCTCGTGAGACAAGGTAGGACCATGATTGACGATCTTCTTATTGGGGACGAACAAATAGGTAATGGTCGGTCTTAAAAGATGATACCCTCGACGTTGAATATAGCCCACCTCGGCATCGTAATTTTTGCCAACCGATATTTGAGACAATTCAGCCTGAATGTTTTTTGTCTTGTAAGCCAAACGCGCACCCTGTGAATATCGATGATTGTCTGTCTTGGCCTGAAATGAATTATGGTAGTAAAATTTTCCCGTCCAAGTATTGTTTTTACTGGCCAAGTTATAATCCAAACCCAATACCCTGTTGTACAATTCACTGCTATCTGGCTGATTAAAATACTCTTTGTTTACGAAAATAACGCCAATATTAGATCGGGCAAATACCTTCTTCTGTATGGAAGCTACCGTATAGTTTCGGGCTAAATCTTCTTCTGTTTTTTGAGTCGTCATATTCATCAACCCCACTCTCACATCATTGCCTAATTTACCACTTAAACGAACGCCACCTAATACAGGGGCATCCAAACCAATCCGTCGAGTGAAAAAAGGCGTAGTTGAAGCCTCTCCATAACCGGAAAACAAATCACTGTTTTGTAAAAAAAATTGTCGTTTTTCAGGAAACAGTAACTCAAATCGATCAATATTAGTAATTTGTTGATCTACTTCAACTTGAGCAAAATCTGGATTATAGGTCAAATCAATATTCATGGAAGATGACAATCCAATCTTGGCATCCATTCCAAAATCAGCATCGTATTTCCCCTTACTATTTTGATCTGGTGACTTAGAATAACTACCATTGATATAGGGGATGAAAGACAGTTGCACCTTGGATGGAGGCAATTCATCTTCAAAAACCAATCGTCCTGTATAAGACAAAGATGCCGTGGGAAATTGTCTCGGGACTGGAGCCCACGATGACTTTTCATTGGATTTTAAATCCAAGCGACTAAAATTTATATTCCACTCTTTACTGCCCGAAGGATAACTTATCGACTTAAAGGGAATACTCATCTCTGAAACCCAGCGATCCTTATAGTGTTTGGTCACAGAAACCCATTTACAATCCCAATCCGTATTGACTTTCGAACCATCGGACATGGTTCCATCCCATTGTGCTCCTGAAGCCGACACACCAAACGAAAAACCCGTAGTTTGATCTAAAAAAGGATCGAGGAACAACAAGAAATTGTCGTTTTTACCAAAACTAAAATCCCGACGAAAAGATTCCATAACACGCTTTCCAGGTAACGTATCATAAAATGTAATGGCAATATACAAATGCTGGTCTGAATAACTGACCATCACTTCAGAGGATTGACTAGCCCATCCCGTATCTATAGGGAGTACCTTAGCAAAATCTTTAGCTTCGTCGGCTCGTTTCCAATCCAATTCATCCAACTCTCCATCGATAATTATAGGCTCTTTCGCCTTTTTGGCATAATACCGATAGTCCTTGTTATACTGCCTGTTCGTCGACTGCGCAACAGTTGACTGATAGATCATCATCCATGCCACTGTGAATAAAAATAAAATCTTGTACTTCAACGATTTTAGTTTTTAGGTGATATATTTTACACAAATACCTTTGTGTCAGTTTTAAATTTCTACCCCCGATCACAGACCGCACATAATCCGCCAAAAGTCTATCCCTTTTACTCGATCAATCTAAAAGACCTCTACTACGAAATACATTTAAAATGTAAGTTAAGATTTTAAAATTATTTGGTATTCCCCACTATCCCTACTAATCTTTTAAGTCTTTTAATAATCGAATTGCAGCTTCTGCCATCAATTCTCCCCCTCCAGGAGCCAATCGAGAATTAATGGTCTCGTACCCCCCTTGTTTAAAACCCTCCTCTGTAGGTACATAGGCAATATGGGCATTGGTGAGTTCAAGTACCATTGTCATCTTAAAAGGAGAGGCCTCTTTTATAGCTAATCCCAACTCCACAAACACTTCTCCTGGCATTCCGACAATAGCAACATCATCGTTCAATTTAATCACTTGAATCTCAACCGGAACCATCCAGGTACCGGATTGAACAGTAGGCGGTACTGCTTCAAATTTTCTAATTCGTTCCAAAGAACGAATTTTCATCGATCGTCTAAGTTGAAAAAAAGCGGCTTCCTCTTCATAAAAAGGCTGGTCAGTTTTAGCTTGCGCCAATTCATCTTCAGTGTAATGTTGTAATGGAGCATAAACTATTTCTGACTTCATCGACAAATCAGGTCTGTCTATTGCCCTCAAAACAGGCAATTGTCGCTCAACTTCATCGGCTAATGCAAAACCTATTTCTTCTGAAGTCAGCTGTTCCTTCTTTTTAATATTGACATGGTTAAGATTGCCACAAGTACCTTGACCATAAATAGAGACAAAATCCTCTCCAAATGTAGACTTAAGTTTTTGAGCTAAGAACCCAGGAAAATCTGCACTAAATTCAGTACCTCCCTTGGTATCAGTATGGTTGGCAAAATTGACAAAAGTAGCCTTGGGCTGTCCTTTCGTATCTTTCATCCAAAGTATTCCCACTTCCGGATCATTCGGTCCAGTAGCTTTTATTGCTGCGGGATTAAGTATACCGGGATTGGTTTTAACCTTGCCTGTATTCAAAAAATACCTGCGGTTAAATGATAAATTATCCCGATACCCACTACTGAATTCCATCGTCATCGGTTCTCGTTTTGCTTTGGCTTCCAACACAGAATTAGCAATACTATTGGCTAACCATTTATCATAGGGTAATCCATCGATATTCTCCACCTTTGGAATAGGTCCTCGTATATGTTCATTTAATTCCAAAATATCATTTTCATAGGCAGGGGAAGTATGTGAATGCGTTCCCGCTATGATGATATTTTCATAGGGGATAGAGGTCTGGGTCGCTATAGACATCCTCGCCGCAGTAGAAAGCGTTCTACCCACCCACAATAGGTCACAAGAAACAACAGCCACTTCCTCATCTCCCTGTTGCAAATACATGGTTTTGGCATAAAGGGAATCGTGGACTCCAGTACTGATACCTCTATAATGTGGATAACCTACCGGAGGAGTGATATTTTTTTCCACCATACCCACCAATAATTCTTGGCCTTGAATGATAAAACAGTTCAACATTAAAAAACATAAACCAAAAGCTATTCGTTGAATTCCCTTCATAATCTCAATCCAATATTTTTTTAATGATTTAATTCCTTTCCAATCAACCAAATATTTTCTATTTAGGATGGTTAATCGTCCACATCTGCCTTATTCATTTTCTGCTTTACTATATCACTGGGATATTGTAGGGCTAACTCTCTAATTTTATAAGTAAATTCTGTAAATGTTTTTTCCCACATTTCAGCCTCTTCATCGCTATAATCGTAAAAACCATTGGCATTGGAAACCCCATTTCCGTCTCGCTTGACTATTTCATCAATCAATTTGGGAACTTCAGTCCCGTTGTGCAATGTCGGAAACAAATTTTTCATTACGGTGTGATATGCCTTTACTCCGGTCAAGTCCATCCAACGAAATACTCCTACAAGAGTCATAAAATAACCGGCATTATTACGACAAGATCGATCGACATCCTCAATCGTGGCGTATCCATTTTCTACCAAATGAAATGCTTCCCTATACATAGCATACATCAACCGATTGGTAATGAAACCGGGAATATCTTTACGCACCAAAATAGGTTCTTTAGCCCATTGGTGTGACAGTTGATATAAATATTCGCCTAGTTCTACATTGCTCTGATCTCCACAGATTATTTCCAAAAACCGAGTGGTATGAGAAGGTTCGGCCCAGTGCAATCCGAAAAATCGCTCTGGTCTTCCGGTAAGTGCCTGTAACTGGGTTATAGGTATAGCCGAGGTATTACTGGTTAACAAGGCATCTTCAGCCAAATGTGGCTCAATTTTACCAAAAACTGAGGCCTTTACATCTATATTTTCAATAGTACATTCCAAAACAATTTTACAATTCTTTAGGTCTGCATAGTCTTCTGTAATGGTCAGGTTTTGAAGATAATGTTCTGGTGAATTTTGAACGATACCATTGGCAAATGATCGCTCAAAATGTTTATTTATTCTGCTTTCTGCATGATTTAGATCGGCAGATATTGGAGCCAATGCCACTACGGGATGTCCTGCGATTAATAAGCAAGTCGTAATACTACACCCCATCAATCCAAGTCCCACTACAGCTACCGGAATTTCACTAGTATTTATGTTTTCCATATTCAATTTTCAGAAAAATCACCAAGCTAAAGAAATGAATAGACTTAATGATTATATTTTAAAATATAAAAAGACCATGGTTGGCCCTCGCTCTTTAGAGAGCCAACAAACAGGGTCTTTTTTTACATTATTATTTTTTAGGATAATTATCCTATTGATGAACTACTTATCCTCAGCCAGTTATAAAGGTTTAAGATCGATTTTTCTAAAATGAATCTCAGCTGCTTCAGATTGAATTTGAATTCTTCCTTTACTTGGAGACACATTAAAGGCTTTGTTTACCACAACACCATTTAAAATAACCACTATGGTATCTCCTTCAGCTATTACCTCTAGAGTATTCCATTCACCAACTGGTTTTTCCACATCATCTGGACCTCTAAAATCAATGGTGTCTTTCCATTCTGGAGAACGTCCCCACCAATTCACTCTACCACTATTCCTAGTCTTCATTTCACCTCCTTCTTGGAACACAAATGAAGTCCCTTGCAATTCATCTGCAGATGGGCTGGTTACAGAAAATTTATCTGTTTTGTCCCCAACTACTATAAAGTCTCCAGTTCCTCCTTCAATGATTTGAACCTCTATAGACAACATCCAAGTACCATTATACGCACCATCTTCACCAATAGAATGAACTAAAATACCACAGTCTCTGGCTTTGTCTTCACGAGGTGCATGGGCGGGACCACCCCATTTAAACTCCGTAGTTAAATGATAGTTCTCATATTCTTCATCGGTAGTAATACACCCCCATTCTTCTCCGGTAATCTTAATGATACCATCTTCAACGGTAAATACTGATTTGGGATCGTTGTCGCGACCTCTGTCTTTTAAAAACGTATACCATCCATCTAAATTTTCCCCATTAAACAGTTTTATGGTTTCGCTATCTTCCTCCGCTGTTTCCGTCGTAGAAGAAGTTGAAGATCCACAAGATGCCAGTAAAATAGGCAAGAGTAAACATAGTGTAGACCAATATTTTATTGACGTCATCGATATTTTCATAGATTGTTTATTTTTCTTAGTTTATAAATATTCTTATTTGTTTTGATTGCTAACAAGGTTGGAATTATTAATCCAATCGTTTTAGCAATTCCATTATTTTATCGGTAATCTTCACTGAGGCATTGACTTCCAAATAACTAGATTTGGCCCTCCATGTTTCGTAGCCTCCTAGGGCATGTTGCTCTGGAGTAGGTAAATAACCATTGTATCCATTGGCCAAAGAAATGGTAAACATATCTTCAAATGGATTTTCCTCTTTAAGCTGCAATCCAATTTCTACAAATACCTCACAAGGGATGGCTGCAATAGCTAGGTCACCTAATCGAAATGCTTGCATAATCAAGGGCACTTGGGCAGGATAATCCTTCATCGCCATAGTCTCATTAGCGTATATTTCTTCTCTAGACTTCAGAACTGGTCCCTCTGCTTTAGCCAATATTTTTTTGGCACGCTCAATTTCATGAGGTTCTGGACGACGAACACCAAGAGATATCTCATCTTGTTCACTATCTAAACTAATCCAATCTTGATAATCGATAAACTGCATTACCTTATATACTTCAGCAGCCACAGTATTGGCCACAAAATTGATTTGACTGTATGCTCCGCCAGTTTTTTTATACGCTTTACCCGAATAATCCACATTGTTGATATTGCCACTTGTACCGTTGGACATAATGCCTACAAAAGGGATATCTTGGTCATCAACATCCAACAATTGAGTCATTCTCTCAGCAAAGGCTCCATAATAATCGGCTGATATCATACCCGCTCCTGTATTCCCCACATAATGCAGAGAATAATTAGCCAATAAAGCGATTTGATCCCCATCCAATGACTTAATAGAAACTACGGAAACCTCCGGATCTACAGGCCCAGAAGGCACAGTCTTATTGGGATTGTTAACCCCTGGATTCATTTGAACTTTATCTTGACCGCCAAATGGATTAGTATTGGTATAACCTTCTTTCAACATCCATCTTCTATTGAATACCTGAGTAGGTTCACTACCAAAACCCCAACCAATCATAGCTGGAACTCTATTTTCATAAGCTCTGGCCACAGCATCTCCAATCTTAATACTTAAAAACTCAAGATAGGCTGGATCTGGAGTGCTTTGAAAAACATTACAAGCCGTTCCTGAAGAGTGAGTATGTGTAGCTGACATCATCATATTCTCTACTGGTATTCCAGTCAATTCATGGGCTCGTTTCTTGGCTTTATCTAAAGTTTCTCGATATACCATACAAAGGTCAGATATCACAAATGCCAATTGATTTTCACCATTGTCGATTACTATTCCTTTGGCATGGGTTTCATCGTGAACGTTGGTTGTCGCTCTATCTCTCATCCCTCCATTAATGGAATATCCAATTGGTGGAGTAATGATGGTTTGAGCGGCACCTGCCAGTAATACTTTCTCTGTTTGGCTTTGTCCATTTACATTAAACATTGACAAAATACCTAAACTACACATTAGGCAACTTTGCCAGATTTTTATATTCATATTCATTTTCTATGCTTTTTAAAAAGTACTGCCCGATTTTAAATAGGCAATTAAGTCAAATAAATCTTGTTGTGACATAGTTTGTTCCAAGCCCTCTGGCATCAACGAAAGTCCAGTATTGGTAATCGAGGCTATTGCTGATCTCAAAACCGTTTCATCATCTCCAGAACCAATCCGCAAGGTTACGCTGTTGTCTGTTTCAGAAACAATCCATCCCGTAATGGAACGATCATCCTGGGTCTGAATAGAAACGGTCTGATAAGTGGGATAAACTTCATAATTGGGCACCAAAGTATGTAGTAAAATGGCATCGGCAGGTTGATTTTTAATCCCTGAAAGATCTGGTCCTACCCTACCTCCATTACCATCATAGGTATGACAAACACTGCAGATCATTTCAAATTTTGCCTTGCCATTGTCAGGATCTCCATTGCCTGAAAACATATTTTTGTAGTCTTCATAAATCTTCATTCTATCTCCACTTTCTAGAGCTGAAAACACTTCCTCAGCCTGCTTTTTAATAGCGGGATTGTTACTCTTCATCAAGCGCTGGCGATTGGTAGAAGGTATATCAGAGGCAGCGATTAAGCCATCTTCTATAGCGTCAAGCATCACGGGAATAAAGGCTTTTTTGGATACCAAGGCGGAAATGGCTGTTGAACGCACCTGAGGTGTAAATCCCGACCAAGTATCGGAATGTGTCAACAAACTTGCTCCAGCTGCACTTCCTTGTTTTGATATAGATTTTATTGCAGCCTGCTGTATTTCGGGCAATTGATTGGACATCAGTGCAGACTTAAGTATGGATAAACTTCTTTGGTCATCGGTATATCCCAACAGCTCCAGAGCTGTGATCCTAGTATCTAAGTCAAGTGAAGGATCGGAAGCCATCTTTAACGCTGATTTAAAGAAGGACTCAAATTTTTGCTTTTCGCCACCTTTAGTCATCCTAGAGGTTAAAAATGACAATACACTTTTGGCTTTCGATAATTCCTTTCGTCCAGACAAACCTTCTGCCAGTCCCAAAACGGTAGCTACTCCGGCTTTAGATTCCGCCTGATTTTGCAAAACCATATTTAATATTTCTTTGCACTGAGCTATGGTTGCACCGTTGCCAAACATCTGTCCAAGATCTTCCATAATCAAGGGATAAGCCTCTGAATCGACATCATCCAAAGCATTAATTTCTGTTAAGAATGGCATCATTCGTTGACCGATACCACTTAATATTCCAGCACGCATCCAAGGATCTTGTCCATCAGACAATGCCAACTCCGCCAATGCCTTGGTTGCATCTTCACCTTCTTCAGAACCCAACACCAAGGCGACATTGAATTTCACCTGCATATTGTCGTCCTTTACTCTAGCTAAGAACGCCTGTTTTAATTCAGTGTCAGTATTATACTGATCTGCCGACAACAAAACAGCTTGTTCTCTAACACCAGCTTCGCTATCTTCCAAGGCTTGTATCAACACTTCTACACTTAATTTGTCAAATACATGAAGAATCCACAGTGCTTTAGCTCGAGCGCTTGGAGAATCTGATGACAATGCAACCTTTTCCAATCCCTGGAGATCAGTTAATTTATCTTGCTGCAACAACAAGTTAAAAGCCGTTAAACGATCCCATTCTTCATTTGATTCCAAAAAGTTAAGCAATTCTGCCATGTCTGGATCAGCACTAAACCATTTTTTATTCTTCAAACCATTGACACGATCTTTTGAGGAGATTCTATAAATTCTACCCATATCTCGGCCACTCTGAAAATCGAGTTTATCTCTGATAGCTTCAGGAACATATGAGGGATGATCGATGACTTTTCGATGCATATCTACCACGTATAAGCCACCTTCTGGTCCTTGATTTACGTAGACTGGCCTAAACCATTCATTTTCTGAAGACAAAAATTCTTTCCCTTCATAGGCTAAGTCCGATTTAAATGCCACTCCATTGGTAGACATTATCTGGCGCTGAACCAAGTTCTGAGCAGACTCACAGATAAAGACATTGCCCTCATGAGCTGGACTGAGTCCCGACCCATTAAATATGAATGTACTACTGGCAGAAGTAAATGTTCCCTGATGTGATCTCCCCATCAAATTGGGCATAAAATCTGAAGTCGTAGCCACATCTACTAAAGGAAATACTACAGCTTCTGCAGCCACCTTGGATACATTTTCCACCATCTGATTGTAGGATAGATAAGGATTTCTATTGAGATATTGGGGCTCTATTACGGTTTGCATCACAGGATGCCGATTCGAACAACCAAATCTGTGGCCATACAAATCAAAGGTTATCCCAAACTGACTTCTTCCTCCTACGATTTCAAATTCAAAAGTCTTAGGATTAAACCTTCCATCTGAAGCTGAAAAAACTACCTTATCCCGTTCTGGATGAAGAGGAGATACAATTTCTCCTCCATTCAGTCCACTAGTAACGTAAATCCAGCCGTCCAAACCAAGAGTCGGGTGGCTCATTCTCAATTGTGCAGTTTTGGTATCCTTAAACCCAGTCAAGACCACTTGGCGAATATCGGCTACTCCATCACCATCTGTATCTTTAAAATAATAGATGTCAGGTGCACAAGTCACAAAAATACCACCGTCCCATGGTAGTACACCATTGGGATAGGTCAATCCGGTGACAAACTCTCGTCTTTCATCGTATTGACCATCTCCATCGGTATCCCGAAGTTGAGCAATTCGTCCAATTTTGTCGTCTGGAGTTCCACCTTCAGGAGGATCGGGATATCCTCTATCTTCGACCACGTAAAGCAATCCCTGAGGATCAAATGCATAGGCCACAGGATCCATTACCAATGGCTCCTGAACAATTAAAGTGGCCACTAGTCCATCTTCTACCACTAGACCAAGATCGTTTTCTGGTGATTGACAACTCGATGCTGTCAAGACCAAAAATATGACAAGGTATAAACTCCAAATGCTGTTTCTGTTTTTCAATATCTTCGTTTATTGTTAGTAATTTATTTTGCTTTTTGTATTACTGCTTAGGCTCCAACTTACTCTGCCCAAATAAAGCCCGCAGTTGATTTTCAGGCGTTGTACCTCGTTTTATAGCATGATTCATCCATAGATAATAAATCACTCCAGCAGACACCATTCCATTGATCAATGAAATAAATATAGATTGGGTAAAATACCCGATCAAAAACCCACCTATCCATGCAACATATGCTGCGGGGTTAATATTCATATTGGGCATACCATTTTCGTCTTCATATTGACTCCTCTTCTGTGGGAATAGCCAATAATCCACAATAACCGTAATGGCAATAGGACCTATTAACCAAGCTAAAAACTGCAAGAAAAAATTGAATATTTGATCTGGACCATACCAAGCAAAAAATATAGCTAAGCCCCAGCAAATCAACAATACCAATTTTCTCGTCTTTTCTTCATTCTTATAGATGGGAACCGGTGGAGCGGACATCATATTGGCGGCAAAATAAATCGCAGCCATACAGGTAGACCATGAACCCAAGAAAATAGCGAAAAAAGTTATTTCTAATAGACCAAATCGATCCATGATTAAGAAAATATTCCACTCTCCTGTGGCCAAGGCTCCGATAGTAGCTCCAATGTATTGGAAAACCATCAAAACACCATAGGTGAGAAATAATCCCCAAGTGGCCTGTTTATCATTTTTATAAAATCTTGTAAAATCTGAAATTACCGTATTGCCGTGTAACCATCCACCAGCAGTAGCAGTAAATACGACCAATATAGAAGCTGATGCTGCTGGCGCATTTTTTATAATTTCAAAAAATCCTCCTCCGACATCGAGAGCCCCCCAAACGGTAGCTACCAATATTAATATAATAGCAGGAGCTGCCAAATAATCCACATAAGCTATCCACTTCATGGTTTTATAAGCGGGAATTAAGAAAATAATAGCCATCATAAGTGTGACCACCCAAAATACGGGACTGCCCACTTCTATGGCCATCATATTGACAAAAGCATCTCTAGTAATATTCAATATTACGGCAAACCATACCACCGTAGTGATTGATATGATCATATTGGGTAATAATACCCCTTTATTTCCATAGGAATACCGGTATATCATAGCACTGGTATATCCTGTTCTCGCACCGATGACACCGATAAGTATAGCAATAATACTATTGAAAGCACCAGCCATAAAGATTACGATCATCGCATCCTTAAAAGGCAATTGAGTACCGACCAATCCTCCTACCAAAAGACTGGATATCACCAATACAAAACCCCATAAAATAAAGGTATTTGGCCAAAACCCTAGTCGTTTCGACATCGGCAATTTGGATCGTACGGCATCCCCTAAGGCCTCCATTTCTAACTCTGTGTTGTTACTGTCCATTTGTGATTTATTTTTAGTTAATGATTACTTGGAAACCATGGGAATGGGATTACTGACCTTACCCGGTGGACGTTGGTTTTGCCCTGGCCGATTTAAATCACCCAAATCCTTCCTCGCCTCTTCTGCTAATATTGTCAATTGTTGTACAATTTCGGGATTAGAAGAAGCTAAATTATGGGAAGATGAAATATCTTCTACTACATTAAATAACAATGGCTGTACACTATCTGCGGAATCAAAATGAGGATGGTTGCGAAACTCTTGTAAAGGGACAAACAACTTCCAAGGACCACTACGAACAGCTTGCAATTGATGCTGATCATAATAGTAAAAAGCAGTATATGGAGTTTTGGTCCCATATTGCCCATCAATGAGATCGTTAATGGGATGCCCATCAATTTTTACACCTTCAGGCAGTGATACATTGGCATATTGAGCGAATGTAGGTAAAAGATCCATGGTGGTCACCATCTCTTGACAAACCGTAGACGCAGGAACCCTGCCTGGCCACCACATAATGCAAGGCACTCTAAATCCACCTTCCGCCGTAGTATACCCCCGGCCATGAAGAGGACGATTCGTTCCGCGTTCTACCCCTTCCATATCCTTGCCCATTGGAGAACCATTGTCCGAAGTAAATATCAGTAAGGTTTGTTCTGCTATGCCCAATTCCTCTAGTTTTGACATTATTTCTCCGAGGGACCAATCGAGTTCCTCTACACTATCTCCCCAGGGCCCACTCATACTCCGACCGCGAAATCCAGCGCTGGAGAATGGTTGCTTTGTACTACCCGGCATGGCTTGTGGCAAATAAAGGAAAAAAGGATTGTCGGCATGATTTTCTATATATGCCAATGTCTTTTCAGTATAATCACGAGTGAGTAAATTTCTATCTACTTGGTGATCGAGGACTTTGTCGTTGAGCATCAATGGCAGATCAGGCCATTGATAACCTTCATACCGTTGGCCCAATCGCAGTCCAACCTCTCTCGTCATATCGTCACTGTATGGAATTCCATAAAAATAATCGAAGCCCTGATCTGTGGGCAGTAATCCAGGCTGATCGCCTAAATGCCATTTGCCTATTATCCCGGTTTGGTATCCTGCTTTTTCAAGGACTTCTGCTATAGTGATTTCATCTGGATGTAGTCCATAAGGTGAAATAGGGCGCAATACTTGACCATCACGATCATTCCAATGCATACCTACTCGCTGAGCATAACATCCTGTCATAATCGATGCTCTAGAAGGTGTACATACCCCTGAAGTCACATAAAAGTGAGTGAATTTTCGGCCTTCCTTGGCCATTTGATTCAAATGTGGAGTACGGTTAACAGTGGAACCAAAGGGCTCAATATCACCGTACCCCAAATTATCACAATAAAATACAATAAAATTTGGTTGTTTTGAAGCATTGCCTTGTGCTTGTACTATTGACACACTCAGTCCCCAAAACAAAAGGAAACATAAAAAGGAATTATATAAATTTTTAAATATCACTTTTATCTAGTCCAAATTGGAAAACAATTCCATTAATTCAGCAATGATTTTGCGTGAGGCATTGAGTTCTACCCTATTGGTGCTTAACCATGTCTCGTATCCACCAACCTCATGTTGTTCCGGCGATGGCAAATATCCATAGGCTCCATTTGCCAATTCGATGGTAAAAGTATCGTCAAAAGGACTCTTCTCTTTGATTTCCAATCCAATTTCAGCAAATACTTCAAATGGAATAGCAGCTATGCCCAAGTCACCAATTTTGAAAGTTTGCATAACAATATCAATTTGATCTGGCCATTGCGTCTCCAATTGCATGATTCTATTAGCGTAGTTTTTCTCCAGTGGATGAAACAAGGGTTTGTCATCCATTGGTCTTTCCATAACTAGTTCCATATTTTTGAGAACTTCTGGACTCGCTCGTCTAACATCCAAAGTCAGTTCCGATGCCGCTGCACCTAATTGCACCCAGTCTTGAAACTTTACATTTTGATAGGTTTTGTATACTTTATCTGCTACATCATTGGCCACGATCTTCATCTTTTCATATGGTTCATGATTTTCTCTTGGCTTACCAAAATTAAGATTGTTGATATCTCCGCTGGTACCGTTGGACATAATGCCAACAAATGCAGGTTCTTGTCGATCGGCTCCAAGCAATTCTTGCATTCTATCCCCAAATATTGCAAAGTAATCAGCAGACACATGTCCTTTAGGTACCCCACCAACATAGTGTAAAGAATAATTACCCAACAATGCTATAGGCCGCCCATCTACAGACTCCAAAGCCAAAAAAGAAACTTCTGGATCAATGGGTCCTGCTGGTTTATCGAGATTGGGATTGAGATTGCCCGGATTCATTTTTGCCTTATCCATAATACCCAATGGACTCATTACTGGTTCCTTCATCAACCAACGTCTGTTGAAAACATGATCGGGAACGTCGACACCTCCCCAACCTATTTTTGCAGGCTCTAGATTTTCGATAGCTACTAATACACCATCAGCCACTCTCTTGGCTACAAATCGTTGGTATTCATCCAATGGTTCCCCATACTGCCACCCTCGACGTTGACTTCCAGTCTTTCCAGCACTGATGCTAGAATGGGTATGAGTAGATGCCAACATTAAATTGGCATAGGGAATCCTTGTTTTATTGTGTATTATAGCCTTGGCAGCATCCAAAACCTCTCGATTTATAGAAACATTGTCAATGATGGAAAAAATCAAGGTTGTATTTCCGTCATTCAAGGCAATACTTCTAACATTGATTTGATCGTGAATATAGGTAGCTGGAGGCGAATTCCAATTCCCAACCACCGGTTCTCCCAAAGGAGGCGTAATATTACTAATAGAAGCTCCGGCCATAAAAACCTTGGATTGAGACTGACCGTTAGTATAGGTTAAAAACAAAATCAATACAGCCAAAATGCTATTGAAAAAAGGTCGCTGACTCATTTGATTTCTCATCTGATGTATATGGTTAAATATCATATTGACTTAGTAATTTTTTTAGTTAAAAAAGTTTCTATTTTTATTGTATTCCCAAACTTATTCTATAATTATCTATATTTATAATACTATCATACAGAAAACTGATACTATCTTTCAACTATTGATGAAATATTGTTAAAAAGGCCCGAATATGAATATTCGAGCCTTCATAGGAAATCTTTAATCTTATTACTGCTTTTCCATTAGTTAAAATGGCTACCTAATCACAGTAATAGAAAGAAAAAATAGGAAGAATTTATCTTCGGAATTTCAGTAAAATTTAGTCCAATTTTGAGAATAAACTCAACAACTCAGATACGATTTTTCGAGAGGCATTATACTCCACTCTATTCGTACCCAACCATGTTTCATAACCGCCCAATTTATGTTGTTCCGGTGTGGGTAAATAACCATAAATACCGTTCGCCAACCCCAGGGTAAATGTCTGGTCAAATGGACTTTTTTCTTTGATTTCTAATCCAATCTCTGCAAATACTTCGAAGGGAATAGCAGCGATACCCAAATCTCCAACCTTAAAAGTCTGCATAACGACATCAATTTCATCAGGCCATTCTTCTTCGATGATTTGTATTCTCTCTGCATAGGTCTTTTCATGACGATGAAAGAGCGGCTTGTCATCCACCGGACGCGCTCTTGCCAATTCCATATTTTTAAGTATTTCAGGAGTTGCCTTTCTAACTTCCAAAGTCAATTCTGACTGCTCGGCACCTAATGACACATAATCTTGAAATGAAATTTCTTGATAAGCTTTATATACTTTTTCGGCAACATCATTGGCCACGTAATTCATTTGTTCGTAATACGGCTTACTCACTCGTTTACCTCCAAAATTAATATTATTGATATCTCCACTGGTACCGTTAGACATTATCCCTACAAAGCGAGGCTCTTGACGATCGGCATTGAGTAACTCTTGCATTCGATCGGCAAATATGGCAAAATAATCTGCTGAGATAGATCCATGAGGTACATTGCCAACATAGTGTAAAGAATAATTACCCAACAAGGCAATGGGTTTTCCGTCTTTGGACTCAACAGCCATGAAAGCAACTTCTGGATCAATAGGTCCAGCCGGCCTAACAAGATTTTCACTTCCCGGATTCATCTTAACTTTATCCATACCTCCAAATGGATTCATTACTTCTTCTGTCATAAACCATCTGCGATTAAATACATGTTCAGGCACATCGACCCCTCCCCAACCTATTTTAGCTGGCTCGAGATTTTTATATGCCGTTTGAACTCCATCGGCTATTCTTCTAGCAATAAATCGCTGATATTCATCCAAAGGTTCACCGACCTGCCATCCTTTTCTATTTCCTTTAGTATTATGCGCTCCAACACCAGAATGGGTATGAGTGGATGACATCATAACATTGGCATAAGGAATACCAGTTCGATTTTCGATAATGGCCTTGGCAGCGTCAAATACTTCCCGCTTTATATGAACATTATCTACTACAACGATAGCCAATGTGGTTTCGCCATCGTCCAATACAACCGATCTAGCATTTAAATCATCGTGAATATAGTCGGCAGGGGGCGAATTCCAGCCTCCAATAATAGCACCCCCTAAGGCAGGAGTAACATTACTTATAGAAGCTCCAGCCTTAAATACTTTAGATTGAGCTTGACCGGAAGAATAGGTGATAAAAAAGACGAATAATGTCATAAGGCTACCACCCAAAAGATTCCACCTCCTTTGGTTAGCCTTTTGACTTTTACAAAATTTGTTCAAATTCATTAGTAATTTATTTTTAGTGTAATTTTTAGTTTTATAAAAATATTTTATAATTATCTCTAATTATAATACTATCTTTCAGAAAACCAATACTATCTTTCAATATTTATCTAATTCTGTTCTTAATATCCCGGATTTTGATCTTCAGGCCCCATTGCTTCATTTAAATCAAATTCCAAAGAAGGTATAGGCCACAACAAATGTTTCTCCGCTACACTTCTGAAAATATACTTTTCCATGTTGTCATACACTCTACCACTACGCACTAGATCAAACCATCGTTTGCCTTCAAATTGAAATTCGTATCCTCGCTCTTGGATAATCAAATCGACAAAAGTGGTTAAATCATAATCTTCAACATTAAAATCAACCGGTGAGGGCGAATTGACATCATAGCCATATGCTCTTCTGTGAACCATATTCAGTTTTTCCATAGCGTCGGCTGTAGGACCATTTTCAACATAGGCCGTAGCTTCAGCATATATCAATAAAAGTTCAGCAAAACGATAGACCGGAAAATCAAAAGTGGCTATAGTTGCCGTACCGTCGGGATCATTATATTTTTTAGGACAAATATGAACGGCATCTTGAGAAAATGCAGGCTGACCGGGCAGGTAAGTATTTGCTTTATCCGACTCATACCAATTAAATTCTTTACGAAAATCTCCATCTTCCCATTCCACATAAAATGGATTTAATTTATCCCAATTGAAGATACCGTAGCCGGCACTACCAAAATATGGGGTATTAATTTCTTGGGTAAATAGGATCAAACTACTTTTAGAATTTTGATTGTATTTGAAATAAAATATTTCTTCCGGCGAACTGGCAGTTAACCCAAAAAGGTTATTAAAGTCTTCAGGCTGAGACACCGGCTCTAAACTGTATTGATTGGCTTCAATCACCTCCAATGCAGTCGAGCTGGCCAATTGATATTCCTCTAAATACAAGTACACATCAGACAAAGCCGTTTTGGCAGCCCATTTGGATGGCCGACCGGCGATTGGAGCTTGTTCTGGTAAATATTGTGCCGCAAATTCCATATCAGATCGGATCAAATCATATACTGCCTCTTGACTACTCTTTGGTGCACCAGTGGTTTCATAAAGATTTTCTTCTGTATATATAGGAAGTCCACCCCAGGCTCTAGTTAAATGAAAATAAGCTATAGCTCTTAAAAATTTAGCTTCCGCTACAAAACGATCTTTATCAGCCTGACTTAAGCTTTCACTTTTCTCAGTATAATGAATCACTAAGTTGGCATTTCGAATACTGGAGTAAAAACTATCCCAACTTCGAACAATATTATTGGAGGTAACACCATCCAAGCCCTGCATGGTTTTACAAGCATCAAAATTGGCCGCACCGTTCATCCCACTACCGTATTCGGTTTGACATTCAATCATGGACAACCACCATCCGTCTATTCTCTCTCTCATGGGAGTATAAATAGCAGCTAACCCTGTTTCTACTTCTCCGGGTGCATTATAGAAACTTTCGACAGTAAGTGATTTAGGTTTTTCGATCAAAGCATCTTCACAGGCAAAAAATGCAATTAAAGGCAATATATATAATATGATATTTTTCATAATGTGCTGTTTTTAATTAATTAATAATTAGAATCCAATTCTAAAGCCAAAAGTGTATGACTTGGCAGATGGATAAGTAGAATAATCTATCCCTTGATCCAGTGAATTGGCACCCCCTCTTGAGTTAACATCGGGATCAACCCAGGAATACTTAGTGAAAGTGAGGAGATTTTGACCACTAAAATAAATTTCAGCATTGGCAATATTTTGAACATTGGACAAAGGCAGTTGATAGGTAAAAATGATATTACGCATTCTTATATAAGAACCATCCTCTACGTATCGATCGGAAAATAAATATTTATGACCTTGATGAGGCAGTGGATACTTGGCATCAGGATTGTCAGGAGTCCAATAATTATTGATAACCTCCTTTAATTTATTGGTTCCATTGGTATTATCCACTGTAAAAGCAATCGAGCTCATATTGATAATATCATTGCCATAGGTTCCACTGAAGAACATTGACAAACTAAAAGCTTTATAGGACATGTCGGAGTTCAAGCCGAAAATAAAATCGGGATTAGGATCTCCTAATTTTACTTTCTCCTCTGATTTGTATTTCAAGAAACCATTTTCATCGTATCCATCTTCTTCGTATCCATAAATAATTCCCAAAGGCTCTCCTTCGCGATAAGTATTCCCCCAATCGGTAAATCGAATCATGGACAATTGCCCCGCTAGTATATCTTGTCCATCATATAATTCCAACACCTTAGATCGATTAAAGGAAATATTGGCATTTACATCCCAATTGAAATCCCCTTTGGGGAGTATAACAGCGTTTCCAGACAATTCAAACCCTTTGTTAGATATTCGACCAATATTACGCAGCGAATTGGTATACCCAGTACTTCGAGCCAACTGCACAGCATTCAACAAGTCAGTAGTTTCTTTAACATAGTAGTCTGCCGTAAAATTAAAACGACCATCCATAATCGTCCAGTCCAAGCCAAAATTGACTTGCTCCGTTGTTTCCCATTTCAAATCGGCTGCTAATCGCGTGCTGGGCGACATGGTAGTAAACAATGAACTTCCCCAAACCGTACTACCGGGATTCAAGGTATTTAAAGTTGAATAAGCACTAATGGCTTGATTACCCGCTTTTCCCCAGCTCGCTCTCAATCTCAAATCACTAAAAACATTTGGATTTAAATTAAAGAAATTCTCCTTAGACAATCTCCATGAAAAAGCTGCAGAAGGGAAATATCCCCACTTATTGCCTTCAGTATAGATGGAAGAACCATCACCTCTAAAACTCACTGTAAAAAGGTATCTATCGTCATAGCTATAATTCAATCGACCCAATCCCGATAACAATACTGATTTGGAATAACCGGAACCGGGAATGCCAGGAACAGCAGCAGTAGCCAATCCATATGATTCCGAAACATCACTCAAGAAACCTGTTCCACTTCCATTCAAAGATGTAGTTATGAAATCCTGATAAGTAAATCCAGCAACTGCACCGAAACTGTGTTTATCTCCGATATCTTTGTTGTAACTCAAAGTATTCTCATTCAACAAACTGGTGTATTCCGAGCTAGAAACTGTAGCTCTACCATTCGGATCATTTTGAAAATTAATAGTTTGATAGAAGTTAGAATTGGTATTTCGGCTTTCGACTCCTCCAGAAATCTTCAAAACTAATCCTTCTATTATAGCATAAGAAAGACTGGTGTTGACCAATACGTTGTTGGATGAAAATAAATCATCTTGTTCATTAATAAAATTAAGAGGGCTATACAATGCCTCTGATACGAAGGGATAGTGTTCGACGGGTTCTAAATAACTACCGTCTTCTTCATATACTGGCAAACTAGAAGGAATACCATAGGCTCGACCAATCAATGAGGTCCCGAAACGGCCTTGACCAGATAATTTACGTGAGGATTGATTCTTAGACAGGGTCAACGATAGGTCGACTGAAAATTTATCATCGAATTTATGTTGAAGTCTATTATTTAAAGAATATCTCTTGTAATCACTATTTTTAATAATTCCCTGTTGATCAAACAGTCCTCCAGTGATTGAAAATTTAGTTTTTTCATTACCACCTGCAATGTTTAGGGAATAATTTTGGATAGGGGCATCGGTCTGATAAACGACATCCTGCCAATTCGTCCCCTCTCCCATGGTCCTAAAGTCATTGATTTCAGATTCTGAGAACAGAGGATCTCTACTTAAATTGGCATACAATTCATTGAAATACAAACCATACTCCAATGGATTGGCCATTTCAATTTCTTTTATTACCCGTTGAAATCCCAGACTTGATTCTAAAGTTATTTTTGACTTACCGGATTCTCCATCTTTTGTAGTTATCAAAACCACACCATTGGATGCTCTCGATCCATAGATGGCCACGGCAGAAGCATCTTTTAAGATTTCTATACTTTTAATACTAGAATTATTTATGGTTTCCGGACTACTTACGGGGAATCCATCTACTACGTATAATGGTTCATTGGCCCCTACAATGGAAGTAGTTCCACGTACTCGAATACTGATTGCACCACCAGGATGACCTGTATTCTGTTTTACCTGCACCCCAGATGCTCTACCTGCCAGCGCTTGCATCACATTGGCGGAAGCGTAGGCGTTGATTTCTTCTTCATTGACAGAAGACAATGAACCGGTAACATCTGACTTTTTAACGGTACCATATCCCACTACGACTACTTCGTCTAAAGTCTGACGGTCTTCATCCAACATAATGGAGAGCGTAGCCATCCCATTTACAGGTACTTCTTTGGTTTGATACCCAATATAAGACACAATCAATATGTCATTGTCATCCACATTAGTAAGGCTAAAATTACCCATAAAATCGGTAGAGGTACCGAGGCTAGTCCCTTTAACCAATACATTGACCCCTATCAAGGCTTGCCCCTCGGAATCGGTAACGTTACCCGATATATCCAACACAATACCATTGTTGGATTCAGAAGTAGGAGACTTAATTCGATTCAGTCCAATTCTAGGAATAATCCTTACTTTAGGTTTATTGACGATTCTTACCACTTTACCTCGTTGGTTCCAACGCAGTGATTTGTCTTTAAATAATTGATCCAAAAAAGTTCTAAAATCGACGTTCTCTGCCTCGATACTTACTTTTTGCTGATCGTTGACAGCTTCCAAATCGTACATAAAGGCGATATTGGTTTGTTCTTCTATGGCATCGAAGACTGTCTTAAGCGTTACATCTTTAAATGACAGGGTTATTTTCTCCGTATCCTGAGCGGCAAATACTATTTGACTAGATACTGAAAAACTAAGTAAAATCAAGAAAACCTTAGCCAAAATCGAATTATTTCGGTCTGTTTTATTGAATAATAAGAGAATTTGAAGATGGCGAAATAGATTCATATCCACATATTTTGATGTTAAAAATTAATGACCTCAACTTAAATACCTGAGAATATGAATTACGGGTTACGGCAATGTTAATTTTTTAAAAATAAAATAAACAAATTTTACTATTGACTTATGGTCAAAAACCAAAGAAACTTACAAAAATAGAGCGTTTGCCGAAAAAAAGATTCCTTGTTTTAGCGGAAAATATGACTGATAGAGCGATTGTTATGTCTTATTTTTTATTGTCAAAAAAAGGGTTAACTTTCTCTACATAAAAAAATTATGTTACATTTAAATTGTACTAATGGAAACATATTAAATATCAAACGATTTGAATACAATAAAATACAAAAAAAGGAATATGAAATAATAGAAGAAATAATGTAAACAATGATGAATCCAACCAATGATATTGATTTTATTAACAAACTAAAATCAGGTCATTTAACAGCCCTCAACCATCTATTTACTCAATATCAATCTTGGCTAAGTATATGTGCTTATACGGTCTTGCGAAATGAGATAGAAGCAGAAGAAGTAGTTCAAGAATTCTTTATAGACTTTTGGGAAAATAAGAAATATAGATTAATCGAAGCCAAATCGATACCTGCCTTAAAAAACTACCTATTTATTTGCATTAAAAACCGTAGTCTCAATCGAATCGCTAAAAATAAAACCAGACAATCTAGATATGCCGACCTCCTACTGCCTCAAGACTACACACTACCAGAAAATAGGCTGGAATCATTAGACCTGAAAAACAACATTAACCAAGCTTTAAATCAGCTCACAAAACGGCAAAGAGAAGTATTTGAATTAGGCTATATTTCCGGTAAAACACGCAAAGAAATATCGACTGAATTATCAATTTCACAAGAAACCGTTAAGAAGTTAATGGCCAATGCATTGAAAACATTACGAAAAATTTTGAATAAAACTGAATCGCTGTAACCCTTTACTTTAGATTAGCTGTATTAATGATAGATATGGAAGAAACAAAGGATAGAATATATCAGTTAATGACGGAAAAATTAGCCGGTGTCATCAGTGCAGCAGATGAAACTTTCATTGATGATTTAATAGAAAAAGATCCTGCAATTCGAGAAAAATGGCAAAAATTTCAATTAACTATCTCGTCTAACACCATAAAAAACTTCAAAAACTCAAAAACCACACCTCCTTGGACATTGGAAGAACGTTCTATAGCTCATCGATTTGATCTATGGATAAAAGTGGTGGCGGCATCCGTAATGTTATTGTTGGGATTGTCTGTAATTTACTTTTTTTGGAATCATTCCCAAGACCAACCTCTGATTGTGTCAATCGACCAAACTACTGACCATATCGCACTTACCCTTGCCGATGGTCGGACCATCAACCTAAACAAAGAAAAAGGTCAACTTAATTCCAGTGGTACAGATATTGAAAATACGAGTCGAACGCTAATCATTAAAGAGAGCGAGAAGATAGATGAAGCTGCAGAAGCCATTGCACTCAACACTTTGACCGTTCCTATAGGAATGGATTATAAGATTGAACTACCAGATGGTTCCCATGTTTGGTTAAACTCAGCCACCACAATGAAGTTCCCTTTAAAATTTCAAAGTCATCAACGTGAAATTTATATTGAAGGGGAAGCATACTTTGACATAGCAAGGGATGAAAACAGACCATTTATTGTTCACCTACCCGAATCAGATGTAGAAGTATTGGGCACAGAGTTCAATGTAAATACCTATGATACTGGAGTTGACAAAGTAGCACTTATAGAGGGTTCTGTCAAACTAAAAGTAGAGGAAAAAGAATCCATCATAAGTCCAGGGACAGAAATCACCTATAGCATAGAAGGCGGTATGTCTGAACAATCTTTTCAAGCCAAACAAGTCTTAGCATGGCAAAAGGGACTATTTTATTTTTACGACGCCAGTTTACTCCAAATTTGTCAAGTTCTACCTCGATGGTATGGACTAGATATTCAATTGGACAATCCGACGATTAAGAGTAAGCGATTTGCCGGCATATTGGATCGCAACCAACCCATTGAAGTTTTTCTAGAGGATTTAAAGACCATTACACAGATTGAATATTACATTGACAGTGAAAAGAGTGTCTTGCATTTTAGGATACCAGAAGACAAATAAATACGACATATAATACCAAATCTTCGATTCCAACCGACTTCCTTCACTTCGACTATTACCTCGGTTAACTTCAGAGTAGGGGCTTATTGCAGGGCCTTCGACACAGCTCAGTACTACTTATCCAATGGATATTTAATACGAATTACATTTATAATTAACGGAAATCTTTCGATTTATTTGAAGTTATACATCGTTTAAAATACTCGCCGTAGCTACGGCTATGGAGCCACCCCCTCCCGAAACGCGGAGGTTTCGGCTCCTTCAACCTTGACCGATTTACGGTCTTTCCCTACCCACCCACGACACAGCGGTCGTGGCTCCCTCATCGTAGACCTATTTAAGGTCTACGGTTCTTCGAACTACATTCGGTCGTGAGCTTCTTTCAGTCGTAGCCTCGTCTAACTCCAAATATTTTCAAAATCTTTTCCGTCATCATAAAATGTAAATCGTATAATCCCTCGGATTTTTCAATAGAACAACTTCATTAGGTCATGCCGGCATGGTGGTATTTTACCTTACGAATTACGTTGAAGTCAAGCCGGGGTGACCGAATGAAGTACACGACTGAATATAACAGAATGAAGTCACGTAGTGACCAAATACCCTCAATGGATGACCGATCAAAATGCACGACTGAATAAAGTTGCTCTAATGTCCCCCGCTGGCGGGGGTGTCTGAAAGGCGGGGGTGGATAAAATAGAATTGGTACCCGTAATAATTGTTCGAATGTCAGAAATCAAAATTTTGATAAATTATATTCTAATCACGCCTCGGCACAGTGGTCGTCTTCCCTCAATGCTATTATAATTTTATTGTAAAATGAAATTTTATACTGATCAATATAAATGCAATCTCGCCTCGGCACAGTGGCTGCGACTTCACTCGCCCTGGCTTCCCCACCCACGACACAGTGGTCGTGGCTCCTTCATCAGATGAACATTTAGTTCATCTGGTTGCTCTTCGAGCAACTGCATTCAGTCATGTTCTGGACATTGGATACTACGTATTTCGCTCGTTCACACCCGAAACACGGAGGAATCGGCGGCTGAGCTTTGTCGAAGCCCGGTTCCTTCATCCATTATTAAATTATTACTGCAATCGTAGTTTATGCTTGTCAATCTTAAAGTAGTGTGGTCACGACACGGAGGTCGTGACTTCTCTCGCCCTGGCTTCCCCACCCACGACACAGAGGTCGTGGTTCCCTCATCAAATGCCTATTTAAGGCATTTGGTTGCTCTAAAGAGCAACTTCGCTCAGTCATCCTGAAGGGATGATATGTCATAGCCGTGGTTTGAAAAACCACGGTATTGGCATCAGACAAAATTGATTTGGCGGACTTTTTGCATTGTCAATTTTCTGACACGAATAGATCATATCTTTACATTCCCCGTAATGATATAATAGGATAGATTGGGCAAAAAGTGTGACAAATCCATATGCATCAACATTCGTGTTATCATGCAATTCAATCTTTGATTTTAATAGAGGGTGGATTTTCTTGCCAATAGAAGAGAATTACCTCGTCCCTTCAGGACTTTTTTCTGATAAGGCATTCATTTCATAGGGTTTCACCCTATGCTATTAGACTACGTCCACTTCGACCTGGATATAGTATAAAATTCAACACTAATAGTTAAGCTACAAATGTTAACTTTATAATTATGAAAAAGGAAAGAAGAA
>NZ_JAJQYA010000049.1 GCF_021729155.1 Membranihabitans marinus
CTATAGACCTCTTGGATTCTCCTTTTTTATACAATTGTAGCAATTGTTTGATCTTACTCATAGACGTTGGTTTTCCTGCCATCCTTTTTGATTTACATATTGTAATAATTTGTAAATCAAAAAACCAAAAACTACTCACAAGTGGGTCAATATGCTCCGGATTATTTTCCCCAATATTTGGGGGTGGATCAATATGTTCCGGATTATTTTTCAGGTGGGTCAACATGGTCCGGATAAATATTAGCTTATCTATTCAAATAAGCAGGTATTTTGATCAATTTCGACCTCTTTTCCTTGTTTTTACCTACCTGGGTCAATATCCGCCGGATTGTCATGTTTCTTTGCCATGCCATCCAGTTATATCCCCTCTTTTGCATTCCGGATTTACTGGGTCAGCTTAGTCCGGAATATCCATCTTCCTTTAATTTTTTTTCAATAGTTTCATTGTCATTGAATGTTTTATCTTCAATCCATTCATTTATTCTCTCCAAAGATTCTAATTTTGAGTTTTCAAATGCCTCTTCAACTCTTTTCATCGTGAATCCAACAACATTAAGCCTTTCTTTGAGATTTTGAGCTGTATTTATGTATTGAATGGCTCTTTCAATTTCATCAACTGAATCATCTCGACCGTAAAGTAATTGGAAACGCTCTCCGATATTTCTTTCGTAAGCAACCAAGTCATTTGGCTGAAATATTGAAAGTAAAAATGGGTCAATTTCATTCTTTGTAGTTGATATTGGATAGTTCGAAATGTATAATTCGCAATATGACCCCATTTGTTTTTTTTAATTATGCCCAACGGTATAGTATAAGAAAAGTAGGGCAGTTGTGAGCGATACTTTTCGGATTAAGCTAAAGCCGATTTTTTAAATTTTATTAATTATTTTTTCCCGTTTTAAATATACCAAATTTAAAAATTTGGCGAATTAGCAAATACAAAAAACCTTTGTGATTAAACACATTATGCCCTATTTTTTTACACATTGTTAGCATTAGTTATTTCTTGCACTTCTCTAAATGTTAGCCCTTTCGCATTAAGCCATTCAGTAAATCCGTTAGAGTTTCTTCCTAAAATCATATTCGAAGCAGCACTTGGGCTATTAAAAACAGTATCCTCTGCAAATATCAACTTGTCTTTGTTTTCAACCATTATTTCAGTCTCAACAAGTTTTCTTCTCATATTTACATAAGTTTCAGTACAAGAATCAGATAATTCTTTCTTGGCTTCGCTACCTTTAATAACAATATAACCTTGGTCAGTTTCTTTCATAGAAGCTTTAAAAGTCTTTGTTTTTATGAAATATGTTTCATGAATTGAGTTTGTGCTTTCAAATTCGTTTTCAGGTGTTTGTTTAACAGTCGATGATATGAGAAACTTAAACCCCATTACTGGTAGAATTAGTTTTATTTGTTCAAGAAAATATTCCATATCAGAAATATCTGCTTCGTGTAATGTTGGTAAATTCGGAGAATTTCCATTATCAATTTGAGCAGTTTTAGCTTCAATAGCTAATTGTACTAGTCGTGATTCTAAATATCTTATTTGTGTTTTGGTTAAAAGTTCATCTTTACTCACAAAGAAAATTAATTCCTTAAAATCCTTATTTGGGTCACTCAAATGTTGCTTTAATCGGACTTTTATATTTTCAGCTTCTCCGATATAAATTTTTTCATCAAAAGCATCATCTGTTGGGTCTCCTTTTAAACAATAGATTCCCGGATTATCAAATTCGATTCGATTCATTATTTTATTGACAGATGCTCTTGGACTATAAATTGCTTTTCCAACCCAATTACCAATTTCACTTAATCTTGGACCGTAGGCAGTTCCGTCAATCATATAAACTGTCAATTTTTTTCCCATTTACAAATGTTTGTTTTTAATTAATGCTTACGGTCTCGTATAAGAATAGTAGCGGACTTTTACGCACTAACTTTTCGGTTTAACACAGACCTTATTTATATTTACATATTTTAGTTTTAGCGATTAAACCGCTATTATTTTTATACAATGTTGGCAGTAGGCTTTATTTTTTGTCCGTTACTTCTTGAATTTTGAATAGAGAATTCATTTCACAAATTGCTTTACTTGTATTGTATTTATCAAATTTCAGACTTTTAGAATTTACTTTTGCGTCACTTAATTTATTTTTGAGTTTTAAGTAAATATCATTATCCTGTTTTGTAAAATATTTTCTTGTTTTTTCGTAATCAGTTAAGTGTTTTTTTAGTTGCTTTTCCGCTGAATTACAATCTGAATAGAGTTTGCTAGTTTTTTCAAAATGCAATAAAAACCAAAATTCGATGCAGGGATTGTTAACAATTACGATAACATTATCAAGCTTTTCAGCTTTTTCTTTTAGTTTAATAAATAATTGTTCACTTGTTTCAACACCTTTTTTGGCTTCACGAGTTTCTTTTACAATGACATCATAATCTACAATCCAAAAAACTTTTGTGTAGTCTGCAGCCAAATCCTTAACCATTTTAAATTGATCAGGAATACTTTTTTTACTAGGAAGTTTTGGTTCTATATTAATGTTTA
Source organism: Membranihabitans marinus (assembly GCF_021729155.1). GTDB lineage: Bacteria > Bacteroidota > Bacteroidia > Chitinophagales > Saprospiraceae > Membranihabitans > Membranihabitans marinus. The sequence goes on from NZ_JAJQYA010000049.1 coordinate 2,549, forward strand.
ATTCTCTTTCGTTACGCTTTAACATTTGTAAGTACCAAACCTCTGTATCACCATCTACAACAAATGCAAATGTATTCGAAACCTTCATTTTGATTTTTGATCTTTGTCGTCCCATAATAGTTAGTCAAGATCAATGTAGTAATCACCTAAGTTAGGTTTTCCTTTTAATTTTCCGCTCTTGTATGCATTCAGTACGTTTGTAGTATCTCTAACTACAGAAGTGTCAAAATCAGCTAAAGAGTAAAGTTTTGTTGAACAGTTTTCTGATTTATTTGTGAACCAAATAGCATCATTTCTAAAAATATCTTTATTATCTAGTATTTCTCTATTATGTGTTGTAGCTAAAATTTGAGAATTTTCGGAATTTACAAGAAATGATAATAAGAATTGAATATACAAATCAGGATGAAGAGAAGCTTCTAGTTCATCTATTGGTATAATATGATTGTCTTTAATTAACAATGCGAGTAAACCTGCAAAACCATAATATCTTCTAGTACCTTGAGATTCCAAATCTATTGGTAAGTTATACTTGTTTCCGTTTACTGTATGTTCAAAATCGATATTAACAGAAGTTATTTTTCCTTCTTCTTTTAGTTTCTTTACTTTATCATTAGAAACTTTGAATTGTTTCTCAACAAATTCAATAAAACCATCAGGTAACTCTTTATCTTCCTCCTGAATATGGATGTCAGAAATATGAAAATCTGCGTTCTTCAAGATGTTAATTACATCTTTCTTTAGAATTTCATTATTATCAATTTTTGATGTAACATAACCTTCTAGTTTTGTTCTTGTATATACTAATGGTTTTAAGTATGTTTTAAACCAATCTATGGTTTCGTTTAATTCAATAAAATCGATGTTTGTTTTTAGGAAGCCTCCTAAAACACTATTATTCCATAGAGTATTAGATTCTAGAGTTTTTATATATGTTTTGTCTTTTTTTATTTTACTGCCAAACTTTATCTCTGTAAATTGATGTTTTAAATCAGTTACTCTTTTAAAAATATTGGCTTTTTTAGGGTTGTAATTGTCAAGTTTTTCACTAACAATAGCTTTTTCTGTAAATTCAACTTCATAGTCGTATCTTATTCCATTTTGCAGAAAATCGATAGATAGTATTGAGGTCTGATTCGGTGTCTCTTTATCAAAAAGAAAAGGTTTGAAATCCAATATGTCAGTTTTCTTTTCTTCAGGTTCTAGAACTAGGTCTCGTAAAAACTCTAAACCTTTAAGTATTGTAGTTTTTCCTGATGCATTAGCTCCATAAATAAGAGCTAGTTTAAGCAATCTAAATCCACTTGTGTCTATTATGTAATAATCATTAAGGTGTTCAGATTTGTCTGCTTCAAAAGTCAATGTCTGTTTGTCTTTTACAGAGCCAAAATTTTGTAAACTAAAATTGATTATCATTTTTATGTTTATTTTTTGTAAATCATTTACAAAATAACGATAAAAAAATGATTTAACCTCTGTTTTTGTGTTTAATTTTTGTTAATGATTTACATCGGTCAGCTTACAGTCAACTTATTTACATCAATACTTTTCTTCCCGATTATATAACTTTTTTCTATAATCGGGAAGTTTATTCTTGTTTATATTTCCATGTCATCTAATGGGCTGTTAACTTCGCTCAACCGTTGCCCGCTTACATGGGTGTAGATCATCGTCGTTTTTGGACTATTATGCCATAAAATCTCCTGGATATATCTCAGACCTAGTCCGCTTTCGAGTAGGTGGTACGAATTACATTAATAATTGCAAAGCTCAGTCATACCTCGGCACAGTGGCCTAAAAAACCTTAAGAACTAAAGGGTAATCACGCCGGAGCCAGTGGCTCCACACCCACCCGAGCCCAGTGGCTAAAAACCTAAAGAACTACAGGGTAGTCACGCCGGAGCCAGTGGCTCCGGTTCCCTCATCCTGGCTTCCCCACCCACGACACAGAGGTCGTGGTTCCTTCATCAAAGGTCGATTTACGACCTTTGGTGCTTCGCACTATATTCAGTCATATTAAGTCCATCGGGTTGCTCTATTGAGCAACTTCATTCGGTCATCTTCGCAAAAGGTCGATTTACGACCTTTGATCCTTCGGATTTTGCTCAGTCATCTTTAGATTTATTCCGGCTGCATTACATGGTCTTTTCAAAACCTTCCGGGCACTGCTAGGACTATATTAACCTCCACCTTGGCCTTCAAATACATAATTTTGGGCTTGAAACCCTGCACAATAATCCGTGTACAATTTGTTTAAAGCATTTGACAGCGGCACTCGACGATCTTTGTTTCCCTTGCTTCTGCGAATATAAATTAGTTTTTCAGTAGGTCTGATATCGGACTTACGGAGTCTCAAAGCTTCACCAACTCTCAATCCGGCATATATATTATCGAAAATAAAAATTTGTGCTTTTTATTTCTCGTCAACACCAATATCTTCCTTACCTCCTCTTTTGTCAGGACATTCGGCAAGGAATACGACTTCCGTGTACGTTCAATATCCGTCAAATCCCCTATATCCAATCCATTTACCCTTATATATATCTTTATGGCATTGATCCACTGATTTTGCGTTCTATATGATTTGTTACCAAAAATAAAGTTCTCAAAATTATATTGGTTTTTATCTTCAACCCTTATCATATTCCTATGAAGGTCAGGACGAACTGCAAAAAATTGCCTTACAAAACTCAAATAAGTTTTTATCCTACTGGCACTATACCGCTTTTGTACCATCCATACCTCCATCTTTCGAATTTTAATAAATACAGGATCAGAGATGTTGGTATGGGGAGATGCTCTTTTTATTTTTGGACCACTTTTATAATCTAATTTTATAATCTCTCCAGCGATATCTTTTTCCCTCGGGGCGAATTGCTTCGTTCGGGCGAATTACAATTCGCCCTTTCACCAAGCAGATATGGTTTGCTTGCCCAGTTACTTTCCTATACAAAAACTACTAAAGATGTTATCCAACAAGTCATCCGTGGTCACTTCCCCAGTAATACTCCCCAAGGCATGTAAGGCATAGCGAATATCCATGGCTAAGAAATCACCGGTAATGCCAGCCTCCATATTTTCTAAAGCTTTCTGTAAGTGGTCAGCCGTCTCAGACAGGGCTTCATAATGGCGACTATTGGTGACAATAGCATCTTCTCGAGAGGCGGAATGGTTTAAAGCCTGTTCGACCATGACATCTTGAAGATGAATGATATTCATCTCATTGAGGGCAGATAAGGAAACTAAGTTTTTCTTATCGACATAAGACGGGTAATAATATATATCTAAGGGCCGAGTAGGGTAGAGGTCCATCTTGTTGGCTACCACAATAAGGTTTTTACCCAATAAATTGTATTGCTCTAGATCGGCATGAACATCGGCCGGCTCCATCTGACTAACATCAAACAAATAGAGTAGGAGGGCAGAACTATCCAATTCTTTTATAGTGCGCTCGACACCTATCTTTTCAATCACATCTTCCGTCTCTCTCACTCCGGCTGTATCGATTAATCTAAACTTGACACCGCCTATGGCAATGCTCGATTCTATAGTATCCCGAGTCGTACCGGCAATTTCACTGACAATGGCCCGATCTTCCTTTAAGATAGCATTGAGTAGGGTAGATTTACCGGCATTGGGCCGGCCGACAATGGCTGTGGCCACCCCATTTTTAATAACATTGCCCAAAGAAAATGAATCCTTTAAACGGTAAATATAGGTGAGCAATTCATGGATGAGATCCTTGAGCTCTTGTCGATTGGCAAACTCAACATCCTCTTCTGAAAAATCTAACTCTAATTCTATTAAACTGGCAAATCTGATTAATTCATTGCGCAGATGGTTGATTTCCTTGGAGAATCCTCCCCGCATTTGTTTCATCGCCAATTCATGGGCGCCATGAGATTCCGATGCAATTAAATCAGCCACTGCTTCGGCTTGACTTAAATCCATCTTGCCATTGAGAAAAGCCCTCATGGTAAATTCTCCCGCCTTGGCATGACGCGCTCCTCCCTGCAAACAAACCTCCATAATGCGTTGAATAATATAGGACGAACCATGACAACTGATTTCGACTATATCTTCCCCTGTATACGAGTTGGGCCCTTTAAATAAACTCACCACCACTTCATCAATAATTTGGCCTTCATCACTTTGTATTACGCCTACGTGAAGACTGTGACTGGATTGATGCAACAGATTTTTGCGAGGGAATAGTCGATTGACAATCGCTATAGCCTCGGAACCACTCAATCGAATAATGCCCAATGCTCCTTCTCCTGGTGGAGTGGCAATGGCCACAATCGTATTGTATATTTCGTAAGACATAATTAATATTCTATTTAAAGGGCAAAGATAGTAAATGGAGGTGGTAAATAGGACGTCAGTTCACCCTTTGGCATCATCTCATCGCCTATATATCATTTGAATCATCGCTTCGGAAACAATACTTAAACTTCATCCATTTCATTGCATCACAACCAGTATGGACAACAAAATGTAGAATAATCATACTGTTACAAAAATACTTTTGAAGATAATTATACTCTACAGTCCTTAGACATCTATTAAATAAGCTTTAATTGATCAAGTCATTCGATATAATCCAGTAATATATTAACAAATATCTCCAATATTCCTTGTGAAATATTGGAGATATCCAATTCTGTTTATTGAGAATTTATGATTTCTGTATTATTCTAGTATAACTACTTCTCTAGTATAACTACTCCACATAGTCAGAACCGATTTCGGCCGCCCATGCCAGCATTCCTCCTTTGAGATTTAGTACATTCTCAAAGCCTAGGGATTCCAAAAGCATTTGCGCTTTGCCGCTACGATTACCTGAACGACACATTACGATGATTTCTTCTGATTTTAAATCTTCCAAATCATCGATTTCGTCCATTAACTCACCCAAAGGTATTAAGCGACCGCCTATATTGGCCTCTTCATATTCAAAGATTTCTCTGACGTCAATAAGATTGATATTTTCATTTTTATCCAATCTTTCTTTGAGTTGTTGAACTGTAATTTCCATTAATTTAATTTTTAATCACTTTAAAGTTGGCAAGAAATTTATTTTTTTGATATAAGCTGAGGAAATACATTCCACTGCTTAATCCATTTAAGTCTATTGATCCACTCTTGTAGGCTTGCGATACTATGGCCTGACCAGTCACATTGCGAATTATATAATAATCAGGGGTCCAAGATAAATCTTCCAATTTCAAGTACAACTCGTGTTGTACAGGATTGGGATAAATCTTAATTTGACCTCGATCCACTAATGCTTGCGGTACTGATGTCAATAAATTTTTCTGCCCCACTGTAGGTCGTATCATTAATGCCCCAGTATTTTGGGGTTGATCCATCGCCAAGTTTTGCCAGCCACCACCGATATTGAAATAGACAAATTGATTGGCTTCTGGCGCACTTTTATCTAACCCAAAAGGGATATAATTTGTTTTACTAGCAGCTGGATGATCCCAGCCAATATAGAAATCTCCCTCTGGAAGTAATATGCCAGCAGGCAAATAATCTTTGATGAGATATTCTGTAAATGGTTGAAAAAGATTGCCCTGACGAGGATTGATGTTTTTTATTTCATAATCGGCTTCCTCTTTTAATTCTCCAATATATATGTATAAATTAAAGAGTTTACTAGAATAATCTTCTTTAAAATAAGGAAACAAGATTCGTATGGATTGCAGTGAATCCGCTTGACTCATGGTGTATTTAGCAGCTATGGTAGCGGTAATACCGTTGCCATTGTAGGTAGATAGCGATGATTCTGCACTGCCATCGTCATAGGCAAAATAATTGTCCAAAACCGTTGTCGCCCGAACCTCATTATTGGTCTTAAATGCAGGCTGCTCATCCTCAGTCTTTAATGTATACCGATATTTACTTTCTAGCCTCAAGGAAGAATCGGCATACTCAGCTATATAATCTGCCACGGCAAATGTACTATATAGATTGGTATACGATACCATACCAGGGTCGATCTCCAATTGATTGATGGGCACCAAGGGCGGAATTTCCAATAATGTTTCATCGGTATAAACCAAATTTTGAAGATTGAGATCGGTAACTTCTAAAAAACTAGAATCAATTTTTTGTTTATTTCTACTATTATTTTGTATTTGAATCCCCAATATATTACTAATCAAACTCAAATTATTTTTAATTTGGGTAAGGGGATATGCCGTATAGGTTTTTAAAAGTTTGGATGGAGGCTTGATAAAAGCAACATCATTAATAAATGGTGTAACCTCGGTATCGGTCAACATTACGTAATCCAGATGCCATAGATTATCAAATCCTTTGTTGTTGCTGTAATTTCTAAACCTCAACTGAAAACCATTGTGTAAGAACTCATCATCCAATTTTTGCTGATAACGCTGAAATTCAGGTGCTGTTTTAAAAGCTTCGCTATCATCCAAACCATCAAAACCATGAATATGCAACCATTCACCATTGCTATTCAAGCCTTCTATGACCAATGAATCTCCTCGACGAGGAATAAATCCCCAACCTTTGGGTTGAATATAAAACGAAAGATAAACATCGTTGTACTGGGCCAATTGAATAACATGAGAAGTCAAAGTATCTGATCCACCAGAACCTGTATTATAAGGTTTGCCTTCGGCATTTAAACCATCAAAAGTCGCTACCCCGATAGAAGGAGGATTCAATCCCAAACTATTGTTTACAAAGATTTGATCGTCGACCCAAAGGTCGGTATTCGGTTTATTCCCTTTATTGGAAAAATCGTCAACAAAGGGTAGTGAATTGATAACGACATTGCGCAGTTCTATGGACTTTTCTTTAGAAGCCATGGTGTTGATCTCTATTGGCAGTTCCACTACTTGTGCCGATAGTTTCCCAAAGAATAAAGCCAGAGTAATTATAGAATATATCTTAAAATTATTGTTCACAGTTATACGGTTTTGTCGTAGAAAGAAATAATTGGATGGTATCACCGGTTAAAATATTTTCACCTACAGCTGGGAGTTGATCGTATATAAAAGCGCCATTTTCATCTTCTAACAAACCATCCTTAGTGATTTCACCGATAACCAGGTTAAGATTTTCTACATAAAAAGTTGCTTCAGAATAAGTCTTACAAATAAGGTCGGGCATAACTAATGCACCTCCTAGATTTTTAGATAAAATAAAGTCAAGGGTATCTCCCTTATTTATTTCTACATTATCCTTACGTCCTTCACGAGAAATAATGGTACGCCCCTTGTACATGACTTGCAAAATTTGATCTGGTGCTCCGTGATCGAATTCATAATCCATTATATTGGCATATATAGAAAATGATTCACTGAGTTCTTTCTTTTTGCGCTCGTAATCCTTACCGTAGAGTTGGGGAATTTGACTGACTTTAATTACATCAGGAGTATGCTTTGACACGGTTACATATATTTTACGTCCGCGTTTGACCTTAGAATTTTTCCGAGGATTTTGATCTAATATCAATCCCCCTTTTTTGTCAATTTCAAAAATAGAATCTTCGACAACGATGACAAAGGATTGATCGGCAGCTTGTTTCTTTACATCTTTTATATCCTGACCTATGTAGTCGGGCAATGTAAACTGTTCGCCATTATGCGTATACCACTTCAATCCAAAATGGATCATTAAAAACATTGCCACTACGAACAATGCCATTAATATTATATTTTTCTTTAACATGATACAAATATATATGTTTAGCTTGAATTACAAGGTATAAAATACTGAATTCGCTATTTGACAACTGTAGTTTGACCACGATTATTATGATGGCCGAGCGGATTTATTTTTTGAAAATCGATAAAGCGTCTGAAATTAGAAAACTGACAGCGTATGGATTTAGAATATTGAGATAATGAGTCACCTATCTATGCCCCAATTTGCAAATTGCAAATTTCTAAGAATTCAACATTAGAAATGCTCTCTATCAAAGGACAAAAATACATATCATAAAGTAAATAAATTTTTAAAAAGATTTATCCGTGGATTCCCCCATTCAAAATCGAATAAGAATTTCACCCTAGCTAACCATTATTGGATTATCCCATTACATATCTAATAAAGGTATACCTCTTTTATAATTTCACAATAACGGAATGAAAAATTGGAAATAATCGTTTCTATATTCATTGAATGTTTGAATGGGTCAAATCAATCGGTTATAATGGATTTCAATTCATAAAATTTTGGTCATAGATGAAAATTATTTTATCTTATACATAATACATTTATAATTGACGGTAATCTTTCGATTTATTTGAATTTTATTATTTTGTTTATGAGGACAATATTTCAACTACCTAAATTATTTAATTTAAATTCGACCAAGGGTCATCTATTACGTGGAGGTCATTCTCGATAATATCCCCTGCTGGTGGGACTGCCTGAAAATCGAGGGTGAACAATGGAAGTGCTTGCACCAGAGCCCGCAAATCGATCTCTGGCGAGTGAAGTCATTCAAAATCTTAACCGACATCATAAAACGTATTTCGAAATAATTATTACTAGGTACAAATGTGATTCAAATCAGCAAGACAATACGACTTAATATCAAAAATAGACCAATTTACCGTAAAAGACCAATATAATTGGCAAACTGATTTGCAACACTCTGAAATAACAGCATTGACCTTCATATACTTTATTTTTTCCTATACGAAAAGTAATTATTATTAAAAATCAACAACTAATATTTTTGAGGTAAAAACAAGATAGCTTTTACCTTAATATTGACATCTTAAATTAGGAATATACTTAATATGAAATGGTGTGACCATTTAGTATCTTTCATTAATTTTATCAATTATTTTTTATAATCTTCAATTGATTCAAAATTGGGGTTTTTACTGTTCTTAATTATATCTTCTGCGTTAGTTTTAAAAAGTGTTACTGCTTCTTCACATTTTTTCAATAGGGCAGGAAGATAAATTCTGATTTTACCTTTGCCTTTGATAGAGTTAATTTCAATTGGTAGATGATTTGTTGTAGGTAATAATTCAATATCTCTTCCTATATGTCCATTGTGTATTATAGAATTCCTTCCATTTATATATAATTCTTTTATTATATCATCTGATAGATTAAGGTTGAAAAATTTCGAATTTAGTATATAAAACACCCTATATCCACTGCTGTGACTAATTTTGTTTTGCTCACCATTAACTTTGGCTTTAATTTGATACTTAGGATTTTTACATATAAATGAATTAATACAGTCAATAATATTCATCATAAGAGTAAATGCAGGATAACCGAGCCTGCCATTTTTCACATGTGGTTTTCCCCAAGATTCATTTTTTCTATATTCAAGACAATACTTAACGATATATATTGATTCTTCTAAATACTCAATGACCATTGTGTATTTATCTTTATGTCTCCCTTGTCGTAAATTTTTGTATTCCATAACATTAAATAATATGAATTCAATTTTGAATTGTACACTTTTATACTTTCTAATTGGTTTATTAATTTATTCGAGCAACTAAGAAGTATAATATTACTATTCCAAAGTTGGCCAACTCTAATTTAGTAGGTAGGTTCTTAAAAACATGTATATTTATACAAAAAATAAATATATATTATGAAATATACTCTGCTCGCCATATTATTATCATTTTCAAGTTTGCATTCTCAAAATATAACGGAGAAAATTATCACGTATAAAAAAAAATATAGTAATTTATTTTCAACAAAAGGTGCAAAATTACAAATGGATTTAGTAAAGGAGTATAAATTAGATGAAGAAGAAAATTATACATATTCATTTGTTATATCAATAGAAAGTTATGAAGTAGAAAATGTTTCCATGACTTTTGGGGGGCAATATTTAGGTATTCTTGGAATTTCTAATTCTATTTCGGGGGAATATGTTACAAATGATTATGGTGGCATTGCTATTTTATCAAATGAAATGTTAGAAAGTTTGTATTCCTGTGCTAATAGTGTATTTATCTATACCAATTCTAGAGAATTGTCCACAGAAAATATACCCGCTTCGATAATTTCTTGTGATGAATTTGGGATAAAACTATCAGGTGAATATAATAGCAAAATTGATCCAGCTAGATATTACTTTTCGGCTGGTAATGCCTCTTTTCAAATGTCAAAAGAAGATTTCATAAAAATAGTACAAACTATTCAAAAGTCCATCAAACACATTGAAAACAACTAAAATATAAAAAATATTAATTCCCGAATTTTGACATCGTATAAAGACGACTCTAGCAGCGTTGTTGCAACTATATTACCTTAGTGATTTCACACTGCCCCTAATAGTCTATTAATTTTTCTGAAATATTAGCAATGCAACCTTAATGAATTAATTCATGTGATTTTTAAAGATTTGGGGTCAATAAACACTTCTGATATTGTTTCATTTTTTAGGGAATAAAATCAGAAATACATTTATAATTGACGGTAATCTTTCGATTTATTTGAATTACATTATTTTGTTTATGATGGCAATATTTCAACTACCTAAATTATATAATTTAAATTCGACCAAGGGTCATCTATTCCGTGGAGGTCATTCTCGATAATATCCCCTGCTGGCGGGACTGCCTGAAAGCCGAGGGTGAACAAGGGAAGTGCTTGCACCAGAGACCGCAAATCGATCTCTGGCGAGTGAAGTCATTCAAAATCTTAACCGACATCATAAAACGTAATTGGTATATGAGGGTAAATAAATTTTAAAAAAGATCCATCCGTCGATTCCCCCAATCAAAATAGAATAAGAATTTCACCCTAGCTAGCTGTTATAAGACAATCCCATTACATCTCTAATAAATGAATACCTCCTTTATAATTTCACAATAACGGAATGAAAAATTGGAAATAATCGTTTCTATATTCATTGAATGTTTGAATGGGTCGAATCAAACTGATCTAATGGAATTCAATTCATAAAATTTTGGTCATAGATGAAAATTATTTTATCTTAATGGGAGAAGCAATAATAGGAGGAGGGTAAAAAAATTGAACCGATGTTCAATTTTATTGTTTCACATCTATAAAACATGGATTATGGAATTAATATATGGATTTGATCCACTATGTATGTGGAGTTATGCCTTCACGCCCAATTTAAGAGAATTTGTATCTCGTCACGAGAAGGAGTTGTTTACTTCAGTGGTATGCAGCGGCATGATCAGAGGTGGATTGAGATCGACCATCTCCAGTTTTTCCGATCGATTGAGCAAAGTCGCTGAGAACATAGAAACCGTATCTGGAATTTCTTTTGGACAGCCCTTTTACAACAACTTATTTCGAGACGATGTCATCATGGATTCCGTACCGGGATCTATTGCCATCAATGCATTGAAGATGACACAGAAAAACAAGGTATTGGACCTGGCCATGCAATTGTCTACTAGCATTTATCACGATGGAATTTCACCGGGGAATGTAGATGATATCGCAGAAATAATGAGTGCTTATACCGACGATGTCGAAGATATCAAAAATGTATTGACCAGTGATCAAGGTAAATATTTAGCCTATCAGGATTTTCAATGGTTTGAAGCTGCTGATTTAAAACAAACTCCTGTCGTTATATTAGATATAGGGGGAGAATTGGTACAATTGACAAAAGGATATACCACTTTAGAAAAATTAGAGCAAGTCTATGAAAAGGTAGTCGAAGAATATAAATATTTACTCAACTAATCATGGCTTTCAAAATAAAACACCCTATGCCCCAACTCATAGTTTATGGATAGGGTGTTTATACCAATTGTACTTTACCAATTGTACTTTACTAATTGTTCTTTAAAAATTGTCTCAAGACGTAGTGCAATATTCCTCCGTTGAGATAGTATTCAATTTCAATATTAGAATCCAATCGACACTGCACCTCAAAACTGATGACATCGCCATTGGATTTTCTAGCAGTGACCGGCAATAGTTTACCTAATTCCAATCCTTGCGAAATACCCTTTATTGTAAAATGTTCACTTCCGTCTAGTCCCAATGAAGCTGCACTTTGGCCCACTTGGTATTCCAACGGCAGTACTCCCATCCCCACTAAATTACTCCGATGGATTCTTTCATAGCTTTCAGCAATTACCGCTTTTATTCCCAAAAGTGTAGTTCCCTTCGCAGCCCAATCTCTAGATGAACCACTTCCGTATTCTTTACCGGCTAATACGATCAAAGGTGTATGGTTTTCAATATATTTCATAGCTGCATCGAAAACCGTCATTTCAGTATTATCGGGCAAATAATTGGTAAATCCACCTTCTCGATTGACCAATTGGTTTTTAATCCTCACATTGGCGAAGGTACCCCTCATCATTACCTCGTGATTGCCTCTACGCGATCCGTAAGAATTGAACATTGGTCTTTCGACTCCATTTTCTATTAAGTATTTACCGGCAGGAGAATCACTGGCAAATGAACCGGCAGGTGAAATATGATCGGTAGTCACTGAATCCCCTAATTTCAACAACACCCTTGCATCCACAATATCTTGTCCGAGGGCCACCTCTTTTGAAATATTTTGAAAAAACGGTGCTTCTTTAATATAGGTCGATTCTGGAGACCATTCGTAATTCGTTCCTAAAGGCGCTTGTAAATTCTGCCATTGCTCCTCACCATCGTAGATAACACCATATGCATCGGCAAAATCTTGAGGTTTAAGACAGGTATTCATAATATCGTTGATCTCTTTTTGACTGGGCCAAATATCTTTCATATATACTGGCTCACCGTTGGGATCGTATCCCACGGCTTCTTCAAAAAGATTGATATCGGATCGACCAGCCAAAGCATATACAACAACAAGCATAGGGGAGGCTAAGAAATTCATTTTCACCTTGGGATGCACCCTTGCTTCAAAATTTCGATTACCCGACAAAACGGAAGAAACTACGAGCTTGCCTTTGGTCACTGCTTCGTCAATATGAGGTGGTAGTGGACCAGAATTTCCAATACAGGAGGTACAACCATATCCGACAACATGAAATTTCAATGCCTCAAGATCTTGTAACAATCCAGCCCGATCCAAGTACTCGGTGACTACTTTAGAACCAGGAGCCAAGGATGTTTTAACCCAGGGTTTGACGTCTAATCCCTTTTCTATGGCTTTTCTGGCTACCAATCCGGCGCCTATCATTACGGTGGGGTTTGAGGTATTGGTACATGAGGTAATGGCAGCTATCACTATAGAACCATCGCTGAGAGTAAACTCTTGATTGTCTTTCTTGATCTTCACCGATTTCAACACATTGGATTCTACTACCACACCTTCTTCATGGTGAGCTTCACTCCAGGTAAATGCTGAGCCAGAACCCCCTTCTGATAGCCAAGCAGACTCCTTGCGCTCATATCTATCTATATATTTTCTATTGAATTCGTTTTCAAGCAAATGACCAAATTTACTTTTAAGATCTTTGACTAGGATTTTATCTTGAGGTCGTTTGGGCCCAGATACGGTCGGCTGTATGCTGGACAAGTCCAGTTCGACAACATCGGTATAAGTAATATTTTCTTTCCCCGTACGCCAGAGTTTATTGGCTTTGCAATACTCTTTTACCAACTGTATTTCATCATCAGTCCGATTGGTGCGTTTCATATAATCGGTGGTTTGGTCATCTATGGGAAAATAAGTCACCGTACACCCAAATTCAGGGGACATATTAGATATGGTAGCTCGATCGGTTACCGTCAAATGATCTAATCCATCGCCAAAAACTTCCACAAACTTGCCAACCACACCATAACTGCGAAGTAATTCGGTAATTGTCAGCACCATGTCGGTAGCAGTAGTTCCTTCTGGCAATTCACCCATCAATTTCAATCCAATAACTTGAGGACAAGTAAAATAAATGGGTTGGCCCAATATAGCAGCCTCTGCCTCTATACCACCTACTCCCCAACCAATGACTCCGATACCATTGACCATGGGAGTGTGAGAATCTGTTCCTACCAAGGTATCGGGGAAGGCCCAGCCGTCCCGCAATACTACTCCTTTGGCTAAATACTCCAGATTGACTTGATGACAAATACCCATACCTGGAGGGACAACAGAAAAGTTGTCAAATGCTTTTTGCCCCCACTTCAACAATTGATATCTTTCTTTATTCCGATTGTATTCATAGGCCACGTTTTTCTCATAGGCATAGGAAGTTCCATAAAAATCAACCTGCACACTGTGGTCGACAACCAAGTCCACTGGGATGGCGGGATTGATTTTGCTACCGTCTTTTCCTTTGCGAATAACTTCTGCTCTGATAGAAGCTACATCTACCACTGCTGGGACACCGGTAAAATCCTGCATCAATACCCTTGATGGTTTATTGGGTATTTCTTTTGTAGTCCCCTTGGCATCCCAATCTTTTAATGTAGCGATATGTTCATCGGTAATGGCAAAACCATCGTGATTACGCAAAACATTTTCGAGTAAAATTCGAATAGAAAAAGGCAATCTATCGATTTGACCTTGATCATTGTGATCGTTTAATGAAGCAATTTTGTAATTCATATCCATTATTTAAGCATGTGATAATCTATTATTTAACAATACAAAAAATTTGCCGATTAGCAAAGTAATCTTCTTGTTAATTTAGCATTAATACAGTATATTTTATTCTGATTACGAGACTGTTATTGAAATAATGAAAAAAGTAAGACAGAATACATTCAAGAATACGGGGTAATAATGTGGTGTTTTAAATATATTCGGTGTTTTATTGAGAAAAAACAGATTGATGCTGGAGTATATTGGTGTAATTACTGGTTTTATATGCGTTTGGTTAACAGCCAAACAAAGTCTACTTAATTTTCCTATTTCCATCATTAGTATAATAATATATACCTATATATTCTACGAAGCACGATTATATGCAGACATGTTACTCCAGGTCTATTTTATGGGAATGACATTGTACGGTTGGTATTTTTGGATTAATCGCAATAATGGAGATGAAAAAGTAATTCCAGTACGAAGAATCGATAAACTACATATTATCATAGGCATTCTTATCACCATTGTTTTCACCTCGGGCTTTGGTTGGTTTTTATCAGTGAAGACCGACGCAGACTTACCCTATCTCGATAGTTTTTGTACAGCATGTAGTCTAGTCGCTTCATTTTACTCGTCTAGACGGATATTGGAAAACTATATCGTATGGATCTTTGTAGACTGTGTATATATATATTTATATATAGTGAAAAAATTGCATCCAACGGCCATTTTATATGCCGTATTTGTAGGAGTAGCAGTATATGGTTATCTTGAATGGAAAAAGAATTGGAAAGAACATCAATTAAAATTGGCGTCGTAGGTCCTGAATCTACAGGAAAGTCAACAATAACAAAGATTTTAGCCCAGCATTATAATTGTCATTATGTGCCGGAATACGCACGATATTATTGTGAACATTTAGAAAACGAATATACATTACAAGACGAAGTCAATATGTATTATGGCCAAATTGCCTTAGAAGACAGTATATTGAGTATTGCAGAAAATGACCTCATTATTTGTGACACTACCTTTATTACTATAAAAATATGGTCTGATCATTTATTTGGACACACTCCTCAAATTGTGCTCGATGAACTCCTTAGGCGCAGATATGATCACTATTTATTAATGGATATTGACATGCCATGGGAAGATGATCCTCTTAGAGATTTTCCCGATAAAAGATCACATTTCCTGGAAGTCTGGAAGGAAGAGCTCACGGCTTTAAATGCATCTTATGATTTAATTAGTGGTTTAGGCCATGATAGGACCATGGCAGCTTTACATTCTATCGATGAATATATGAGAAAAAATTCCACTACATAAAAAAGAGTATTATATCACACTTTTCCATTAAGTAATTTCGAAGACTACCATACCACGAACAAAGCGTAAAGGGAAGATTCCATAGGCCCTTATAGATTTAGTATAAGCTCAAATACACTTGAAATTATACATTAGACAGGGCAATATAACAATTTGATTACAACACTATTGAAGTACATTTTTATATAGAAATTTGTTTTTATATTTATAGAATGACCTAGTCATTTATTTTCATTAGATTAATAGAAAAGAAAATTAATTTAAAATTGAAAATCATTTTATCATGCCCTTAGTTCCCACAATGAATGATGTGGTATTCATCGTCTTTCATCAAGGATATTAAATAAGTCTTTGTATCTATTTGAATTTCTAAGACCTCATATAAAATTTTATTTTGATTAAATTTTCACTTGTTTAGCCATGAATTTTGATTTTAATACTGAATTATGAATCCCTTAAGTATGGTGTAAAAATCAAATGTATATATTAGACATATACCCTTATCTCAAACTGATGATGTTAAAAATGATATCAAGAAAAATCATAATTTAAATATTTTCTTAAACTATAAATTTTTACAGTAAATTATCAACTATTGTTTGCTAACAGGAAGGGGAATTAAAGCGACTCGGCAAAGGTCTCTATTAAAGAATAACAAAAGATATAGCTATGTCAACATTGTAAGTGAATCAACATAATATGATGTTAACCAATGAAAAATAGAGATTATTTCTATTGAAAAAATTAAATATATAAGTAAATTAGATAGGTCAAAAACTTTCGTAAAACTAATTGATATACTCCACACCATTAAGAAATTATCATTATGAAAAAAGCCACAGCCAATCCAGAGACCTACAATATCTACCATAGCTTTATGATTCAAGGTAGTATTGACGATGTATACCGAGCCATCACACAACCTAATCACCTGATCCAATGGTGGCCCAATAAGTGTACCGGCAGTCCTATTAAGAACACGGAATACAGTTTTCAATTTGGCCCTGAATACCATTGGCGCGGAAGAGTAATCGAAGCAATGCAGCCCGAAAGCTTTGCCGTAAAAATGACTTTATCTGACGACGATTGGCTGCCGACAACCTTTAAATTTCAACTTTCTGAAAATAAGAATAAAGTACTTGTTGAATTCTCTCATACAAATTGGCCAAAACTAAATTACCATTTTAAAAAATCCTCCTTTAGCTGGGCTATTTTACTGCATGGATTAAAAAAATATATTGAACAGGGAGAAGTGATTCCATTTGAATCCAGAGCATAAATTCATGGAGTATACAAATTCTTGTATTCCCCAATTAAAATACTTTTAAAGATAAAAGATTGATACAGTCTCAATAAATTAGGTAAAGCACAACTTAATCTTTGAGTATTTAAAATAAAAGCGAAAGACTCCTATCTACCATATCTTGAACGACATAATCGGCGCGATTAGAAAATTCATTATTCAATCGATGAGCTAGGATGGATGAAATGGATAAGGCCTCGTAACCAAATTGCCTGGCAAAATAGTAAATGGCCGCAGTTTCCATTTCCATATTGGTCAATCTCAATGACATGGTTTGAAAATGTTGAATAATGTAATCCAAATTAAATTTAGACTTTAAAAATACTTCCCTAAACTGGGGACCATAAAATCCCGGACAGGTTAATGTCAATCCCACTTTAAATTCATCGATAAAGGAAGAATACAGTGTAGCACTTCCCTCAATTTTATACGGTGAAATTCGATCCATGATTGGCAAATATTCAACCCCCTTGGTGGAATCGTAAAAACAGGGTAGGTTATCCAATCCAATGGCAGCCTTAGAAATCAATATATCATTGAGTTCTATGGCAGGATCTATGGAACCCGATGTTCCCATACGAATTATCTTAAGAGGACCATCGTCCATCATTTGTTCCTCTATGGCCATCAAATGCAATCCTCGAATTTCATTAAAAACAATATCAATATTGTCGGGGCCTATACCTGTACTAATGACCAATACTCTATGTCCAGAAATAGAACCTGCTATACTGTGAAATTCTCTTTTTTGAATCTCCTTGAATCCTGAAGAAAAATAGGGTTTAAAGAGATCGATCCGCTTCGGATCACCCACTGTGATAACATATGGACAAATATCCTGAGGCAAGAGTGCAATGTGATATGCGCTAGAATCAAAATTTAGTATAAAATCCGATGCAGAGTGTAACATTGTATGTATTTTTATGCTCTACAAAATACAAAACTATGTTTATTAAAGTATGGTACTTAAGTACCTGTTCTACTTGTAGACGAATTATGAAGGAATTAAATCTCAATGAGGAGACGGCCACTTTGCAGGATATCAAAGCAGTTCCACCCTCTGCGGCAGATATAGATTTTTTTTATCAAAAGACACAATCTTACAAGGCATTGATCAATGGCAGAAGCATGGAATTTAGAAAGCGGTCAATAAAACCCAGTGAAATTGATGAATCCCGAGCCAAAGAGCTTTTACTTGACCACTATGCCTTCTTAAAACGACCTGTGATCCAGATTGACGATCGAATTTTTGTAGGAAATTCAGCTAAAACTATTTCTGAAATAAAACAACACCTTAATTAATATGTCACTTACAGCAGAAAAAATTATTCAAGAATTCAAGCTTATTCAAGATGAGATTTGTCGAGATTTAGAAAGTCTTGATGGCCAAGGAAAGTTTATTGAGGACTTATGGGATCGATCCGAAGGAGGTGGAGGTAGAACAAGAATTCTAGAAGGCCACATTATAGAAAAAGGAGGAGTTAATTTTTCTCATGTCTATGGCAATGTAAGTGATGAAATGGCTGCCGCGATGAATATGGTTGGTGAACGATGGTTGGCAAGTGGTGTATCCATTGTTTTACATCCATCGTCCCCTAGAGTACCAATTATCCATATGAATATTAGGTATTTTGAATTAGATGGAGGGCGCGAATGGTGGTTTGGAGGGGGCATCGACCTTACACCACATTATGTTGATCCAGGATTGGCCAAAGACTTTCATATTAAATTAAAAGAAGTTTGCGACAATTTCTCTTCGACAGCCTATGCAGAATACAAAAAATGGGCCGATGATTACTTTTATCTTCCACATAGAAAAGAGAGTCGCGGTGTAGGGGGAATATTTTTTGACAGATTAAATGGAGATTCCGGACATAGCAAAGAAGAAATATTTGATTTTGTAACTGCAGTGGGACGCATCTTTGCCCAACTGTACCAATACCAGGTCGACCAAACCAAAGAATTGGCTTTTGGCGATGGAGAAAAAGAGTGGCAAATGATACGAAGAGGGAGATATGTGGAGTTCAATTTGGTATGGGATAGAGGAACTAAATTTGGACTAATCAGTGATGGCAGAACGGAATCCATCTTAATGAGTTTACCTAAAAATGCATCTTGGCAGTATCAATATCAACCCGGACCTAAAGAAACTGAAAGTCAAAAATGGCTGCAGAAAGGAATAGAATGGATATAGATATATCAGGACCAGCGCACGTAATTCGTGCTCTGTTTATTTGATCTAGTATGGGGAATGTCTTAACTCTGTACATCTATTTTTACGGATAATATAGATAGGAGGGAAGGGGATAGTGAATATCATATATTTTAGTGATCTAAGATTATTTTAAATCATACATAGATCAGAAGGATTACTGGGCAGATTTTATTGTAGTAAACACCTCGTTGGTTTAACTTCCACTCAATCGAAAAGCAACCATTCTAATTACAGCAAATTATTTTTCTTAGAGTCATCCATAATATTAATGATTATGAAACTAAATCGATCATTGGCTATAAGCAGTATAATCCAGGATGTTCAAACAGGAAATATAATAAGTTTGCTGGAACAAGAATTTCACACCTTAGAATTAGAGGGCATAGAGGAATACGATTCTGAACGTCATCGGGTATATACTCCTGGAAATACATTATTGACAATGATATTAACGGCCACACAATCGGATAAAAGCCTGAAGAATTCAGTGTCGCTGTATTATGAACTTCATCAACAACAAAGAAAAACTGTAATAGATGAGTTAAGCCGCGATCCGAAAGCACAAAAGAGAAAAGATGATAAGACTCCCAGAAAAGCAGGACGTCCCAGAGAATACAAGGTAGACTTACCTAAGAGCCTAGTTCAGGACATTTCATTAAATACAGCGGCTTATAGCAAAGCTAGGACACGCCTTCCTTTATTATAGTCGATGGTCAACGGGTCGTAGAAGAACTAAAGAAGTTCATTCAAAAACAAATACTTCCAAAAAGAAAACTCAATAAAAAATATGATTGGCGTACAGAGAAGGGAAAATACAAATAATTAAAATCCTTGTATTAGTGCTATTAACCCGGAGCCAGTGGCTAACCCACCCGAGCCCAGTGGTCTCGGTTCCCTTGCCACATTTTAATTATTTCTGTAAAACTAGTTGATTTTTGTCAATATTAAAGTAATGTTGTCACGACACGGAGGT
>NZ_JAJQYA010000004.1 GCF_021729155.1 Membranihabitans marinus
TTCATTCAGTCATCATCATCCAATCGACGTTAAGTCGATTGGGTACTTTGTACTGCATTCGGTCATGCCTCTACAAATTGACGTGACTGCAATGTTGGCAGTAGAGACGCAATGCCTTGCGTCTCCCAACAGGGTCGAATGAGACGCAAGGCCAACCCACCCGAAACACAGTGATTTAGGTTCCTTCACCCTAGCTGCCCCACCCACGACACAGTGGTCGTGGTTCCTTCATCAAAGGTCGATTTGCGACCTTTGGTGCTTCGCACTTTATTCAGTCACATTTAGTCGATTGGATACTTCGTATTTCGTTCAGTCATGTCTCTACGGTGAGGAATGACTGCAATGTAATTCGATAGGTATATAGCCACTGCGCTGTGACAACACTACATTAAAATCGACAAGAATAAAATTACATTTTACATCAATAATATAATAGTATTGAAGGAAGACGGCCACTGTGCCGAGGATATTTCACCGAAGCCACTGTGCCGAGGATGGGTTGAACTTGCGTCTCCAATAAATTTTATATGAGACGCAAGGCCAACCGACCCCAATCCTCCTTGTTTAGTGTCGGTGGATCACTGTGACGTGGAAGAGTTCGCCAGATGAAGAAAATACGACCTTTGTTTCATGCGTTATAACTGTGTCCACTTAGGCAAGACTAATTCCATAACTATCCGCTGCCATTTTAAAATGCAATCACGCCTTGCCACAATAATTCTACACTAATCTATATTTAGATAGATCATTTCACCGCTTTATTATCTTGAAAGCTCTTCAATGTTACCCAATTGAATGAATATTAGACTTTTCATCCCTTCATTGCCAACATAATACACTATTTGAATAAAATAATATTAAAAAAAAGATAGCTTTTAAAACCTTAATAATTCTACTTACTAATCATAAGAAATCAATTTAGGTGTAAAATTTTGAATATATCGATAATTTTAAGTCATTTTGACATTTTACTCCCTGTATCTACTTGGTTTCGTGTGAAAATTAATCTCAATAATCTATTATTTATTCCTAAATAATATCTACATTTACGCCCAATATGATACAGATCAATCACATATTATTCTTTTTGTTGTTTAGGCCCATCAGGCCTAGCTATACCACTCTCACAACACTACGTGTATAAACCATATTAGTCTATCTACGTTTACAATGATTTAATGCCAAAATCATAATATTATACATTATGAATATACAAATATTACAAGGGAAAAAAGAACACGCTATATATGCAGAAGAAATCTGCGCTATTATAGAAGAATCTGCCAAAATCAGAGGTACTGGTATAGCCAAGCGTGAACCTTCTTATATAAGAACCAAATTTGAAAATGAAAATGCTGTTATCGCATTAGATGGCGATATCTTGGTAGGTTTTTGTTATATAGAGACTTTTCAAGATAAAAAATACGTATCCAATTCTGGACTCATTGTCAAACCAGAATACAGAGAGTATGGCATCGCTAAAAAAATCAAATACAAATCATTCGACTTAGCTAGAGAAAAATATCCCCAAGCTCGAATATTTGGGATAACCACTAGTTTAGCTGTGATGAAAATCAATAGTGAATTGGGGTATAAACCAGTTACTTTTTCCGTATTGACTCAAGACGAAGCCTTTTGGAAGGGGTGTCAAAGCTGTCCCAACTACGACATATTAAGCAGAAACCAAATGAAAATGTGTCTGTGTACCGGTATGCTTGCACCTTCAAAAGAAGAAGCAATGAAATATGATTTAACGAACAAAATAATTACTCATGAGCAAAAATAAACTTGTATTAGCCTATAGTGGCGGATTGGACACTTCCTTTTGTGTAAAATATTTATCCCTCAAAGGATATGAAGTCCATGCCGCAATGGTGAATACTGGAGGTTTTGATGAAGCCGACATCGAAGAGGCCAAAGAAAAAGCTAGAATAATGGGTGCTGCTACTTTTAGAGTACTCGATGTAGAAGAAGAATATTACAATAAATGTATTAAGTATTTAATATTCGGAAATGTATTGAGAAACAATACCTATCCCCTTTCTGTAAGTGCAGAAAGAATGATTCAAGCATTGGCTTTGGTTAAATTTGCTAATGAAATTGGCGCCAGCTCTATCGCTCATGGAAGCACGGCGGCCGGAAACGATCAGGTGCGTTTTGATTTGGTATTCTCCGCTTTGGCCAAGGATATTGAAATTATTACCCCTATTCGCGATTTAGGCCTCAGCAGAGAACAAGAAATGAATTATTTGGCCGAACACGGTATTTCCCTGAGTTGGCAAAAAGCCAAATACTCTATCAATAAAGGTCTTTGGGGAACTTCAGTTGGAGGAGCTGAGACTCTGACATCTAATAAAGCATTACCTGAAGAAGCATACCCTAATCAGTTGATAGAGAAAGAACCACGCAAAGTTACTTTGTACTTTGATCAAGGTGAATTAACTAAAATTGACGGTCATTCTTTTGTGCTTAAAATCGATGCTATTAAACATTTGCAAAAGATTGCTGAAAAATATGCTATCGGACGTGATATCCATGTAGGTGACACCATCATTGGAATCAAAGGTAGAGTGGGATTTGAAGCAGCTGCTCCATTGATTATAATCAAGGCTCATCACCTACTTGAAAAACATGTCTTGTCCAAATGGCAAATGTATTGGAAGGAACAAATGGCCAATTGGTACGGAATGATGATTCACGAAGCTCAATTTTTAGATCCTGTTATGATGGATATTGAATCCTTCTTGTCATCTTCTCAAGATACAGTGACTGGTTCTGTAGATGTAATGTTGCATCCTTATAGATTCGAATTACTAGGTATTGAATCACCTAATGATTTGATGGGATCAAAAATGGGATCCTATGGGGAAGAAAACAAAGGTTGGACAGCCGATGATGCCAAGGGGTTTATAAAAATCTATGGCAATAAAGACTACATCTTTCATCACCTTCACAAAAAAGATGTACAATGAAAATAGCAATAGCTGGAGGAGCTGGATATACGGGAGGTGAATTGATTCGTCTGCTAGTCCATCATCCCAAAATTGAGTTGGTTCAAGTGCTGAGTAATAGTCAAGCTGGTAAATGGGTATCTGATATTCATATGGATTTAAAAGGTCAGCTGGATTTGAAATTTGAAAAAAATTTGACTTCCGATTACGACTGTATCTTTTTATGTATGGGACATGGAAGATCTGGACAGTTTTTAGAAGACAATCCTATTGATTCCGAAAAATTAGTGATTGATTTGTCCAATGAATTTAGATTTGCATCTGATGATCACGATTTTATATACGGTCTTCCCGAATGGCAAAAGCAAGATATTGCCCAGTCCAATCGAATAGCCAATCCAGGTTGTTTTGCCACCTCTATCCAATTGGGCTTATTGCCATTGGCTGAAGAAGGCAGTTTGCAATCCGACATTCATATAACCTCCATTACCGGATCTACAGGGGCAGGACAGTCACTGTCCGCAAAATCTCATTTTAGCTGGCGGAACAACAATGTATCGATATACAAATTGTTTAGTCATCAACATATTCCCGAGGTGTATCAAAGTTCAAGAGCGTTCCAAAAGGATTTCGATTCAGATATCTTTATGGTGCCCATGAGAGGAAACTTTACTAGGGGTATACTTACCAGTATGTATTTGGATTACGAGAAATCTGAAGAACATGTAATTGAGTTGTATAAGAAATTTTATGCCAATCATCCTTTTGTACACATCGTAGAACAGGATATCGATTTAAAACTCGTGGTCAACACCAATAATTGTTTTATTAAATTAGAACGTTTTGGCAACAAATTACATATCACAAGTATCATTGACAATCTAATAAAAGGGGCATCTGGTCAAGCGATCCAAAATATGAATATTGTAGCTGGTTGGCCTGAAGATACTGGCTTGCAACTTAAATCATCAGCCTTTTAAAAACTACTATAGAATATGAAATTATTTGATGTTTATCCACGATACAATGTAAATATAGTACAGGGTAAGGCAGCCTATGTATATGATGAAAACCAAACAAAATATTTGGATTTTTACGGTGGCCATGCTGTTGTCAGTATTGGTCATAGTCACCCTCACTATATCAAAAGAATTACGGATCAATTAAATGACCTCGGCTTTTATAGCAATTCTATTGAAATGCCGATTCAGGACGAATTGGCTGATCATTTGGGTCGTACTAGTAAACTTCCTGATTATCAGTTGTTTTTGGTCAATTCCGGTGCAGAAGCCAATGAAAATGCCTTGAAATTGGCCTCCTTTCACAATGGACGAAGTAAGGTTATTGCATTTGATAAAGCTTTTCATGGTCGTACTTCTGCTGCTGTACAATGCACAGATAATCAAAAGATAATAGCTCCTATCAATCGAGGATATGAAGTGGTGAGACTTCCCCTCAATGATATCGAACAACTTAAAGCTCATCTCAATGACGATGTTGCAGCTGTTATAGTAGAAGGTATTCAAGGCATCGGTGGAATATACGAAGCCGAATCAGATTTTTTACTGGCATGTCAACAACTCTGTGAGAAAAACAATAGCGTCCTAGTCCTCGATGAAATTCAATGCGGTTATGGTCGTTCTGGAGATTTCTTTTCTTTCCAAAAGATTAAAGATTTTAGACCAGATATTATCACTGTAGCCAAGGGTATGGGGAATGGCTTCCCAGTAGGTGGAGTACTAATTCATCCAAAATTTCAACCGAGTTACGGATTACTGGGCACAACTTTTGGTGGAAACCACCTAGCTTGCGCTGCATCCTTAGCGGTATTGGAAGTCATGGATGCTGAAAATATTTTGGATAACGTCCATCAAATGGGGGAAATCTTAAAGCAAGAACTCAGCAGTATTTCTTCTATCAATGAAATCAGGGGTAGAGGTTTGATGTTGGCCATTGACTTTGACTACCCTATTGCAGAAATTAGAAAACAACTTATCTTTGATCAGAAAGTATTTACCGGTTCGGCCAAAGCTCCTGAAACCATGAGGCTTTTACCCCCTTTAAATATAGGAGAAGAAGAAGTAGCATTATTTATTTCGGCATTGAAAAAGACATTAAAATAATATGGACAACTTTATAGACTTAACCACCATAGAAGATATAAGAGCTTTGGCTCAAGCTGGCATTGATCTCAAACAAAATGCAGATCCCAGCGCAGCCACTATTGGATTAAATAAAATTTTGACTTGTCTTTATTTAAATCCCAGTTTAAGAACCAAATTAAGTACAGAAATTGCCGCCAAACAATTGGGGATGCACTGTATCAATTTGGCTGCTGACAGTGCCTGGACATTGGAAACCAGGGCTGGAGCAATAATGAATGAAGGTGCCGCAGAGCATATCAAAGAACAAGCCATGGTGTTGAGTGAATATTCTGACATTATTGCCATTAGGGCTTTCCCAAAATTGAAGGATGCCAAAGAAGATTATCAGAATGACTTTATAAGTAAATTTGCAAAATACAGTAAAAAACCAATTGTAAATTTAGAATCTGGTAGTTTACATCCCCTCCAAGGATTGGCCGATTTAATGACCATAATGGAAACCATTAATAAACCCAATCCCAAAATTGTGTTGAGTTGGGCTCCCCATCCTCGACAATTGCCTCAATCGGTGGCCAATTCATTTAGCGATACCATACAAAAGGCCGGCTATGATTTAACCATATGCTGCCCTGAAGGAATGGAGTTGTCAGACCAATATGCTCATCATGCAAAAGTATCCCACGATCAAATGGAAGCTTTTGAAGATGCCGATATTATTTATGTGAAAAATTGGTCTTCATACCACAGTTATGGTGCTACTTATGAAGATGCCAATTGGATGATTACTGGAGATAAAATGGCCAAGACCAACAATGCCAATTTTATGCATTGTCTACCTGTGAGAAGAAATGTCGTTGTGGCTGATGAAGTTATCGATTCACCGAATTCTATCATCGATCGACAAGTCAGTAACAGGGTACATGCGGCGAAAATCGTATTACATTCTATTTTAAACAGATAAATTTCAATGTTTATGAAACAAAGATTAACAATTATTAAGATAGGAGGAGCTTTAATGGAGTCAGAAGAAACCATTGTGAACTTGGCCAATGTACTCGGTGAAATACCAGGTCACAAAGTAGTGGTTCATGGAGGAGGAAGAAAAGCCAGTGATCTAAGTGAAAAATTGGGTATTGAAATTGAGATGATAGAAGGGAGACGGATAACCAATAAAGAAACCTTGGATGTAGCGACTATGGTTTATGCTGGATTGTACAATAAGCAATTGGTAAGTCAATTTCAAAAAAATAATGTTCGCAGTCTGGGAATGTCAGGTGCTGACCTCAATATCATAACTTCTAGAAAACGTCCGGTTCGCAATGTCGATTATGGATTTGTAGGAGACATCATTAAAATAGATACCAGCGCCATGAGCGAATTGTTTAATTTAAATATTGTCCCGGTGTTTTGTGCCATTACCCATGACAACAATGGACAATTGCTCAATACCAATGCAGACACCATCGCAACAATGATTGCCGTAAAAATGGCAGATCAATACACCGTAGATCTAATGTATTGTATGGACAAAAAAGGTGTTTTAGAAGATCCAGATGATGACGATTCCGTGATAAGTGAAATAGACTATAAGCGGTATAAAACCCTAAAAATGAATGGTAAAATCAAGTTGGGACTAATTCCTAAAATGGATAATGCTTTTTATGCTTTGGTGAATAATGTGGCTGATGTATGGATATGCAATATCGATGGATTAGTGGATTATCCGGCGATTAAGGGCACTAGAATATGTCAGTAGATATCGAACAATGTATCCAATTATTATGTGATCTCATTGATCAACCCTCACTTAGTCGAGAAGAAGATAAAACTGCTCAGATATTAATCAATTTTTTTACTCAATTAGACATTGATGTTGAGAAAATCGGTCATAATATCATAGCCAAAAATCGGTATTGGGATGAAGGCAAAATCATCCTTTTACTGAATTCCCACCACGATACAGTGAAACCCGCAAAGACTTATACCAGAGATCCCTACAAATCCAGTATCGAAAATGGTCAGCTATTTGGACTGGGGTCCAACGATGCTGGTGGTCCTTTGGTGACTTTAATTCACTTGTTTTTATCCTATTACGATCGGAAAGATTTACCCTTTAATATTTTAATGGTCGCTTCAGCTGAAGAGGAAATATCCGGTAAAAACGGTATAGCCTTAGTCTTGCAGACCTATACTAATATTTGGGCTGGTATTGTCGGAGAACCCACTTTGATGGAAGCAGCTGTAGCGGAAAGAGGGCTTATGGTTGTAGACGGGATCAGTGAAGGTATATCTGGCCACGCAGCGCGTAAGGAAGGGGTCAATGCCCTATACAAAGGAATAGAAGCCATCGGTGAAATTCGAAAGATTGATTTTGATAAAAAATCGGACTATCTACCCGATACTCAAGCCATCGTTACACAGATTCAATCGGGAACACAACACAATGTGATACCAGATCACTGTTCATTTGTGATCGATGTCAGAGTCAATGAATGCTATAACAATCGAGAAGTTTTCGAAATATTGCAATCGAATTGTTCGGCTCAATTGACGGCTCGATCTTATCGATTGAACTCTTCTTTTTTACCCCTATCCCACCCATTACATAGGACTATTAAATCCTTGGGCTGGAAGACTTATGGTTCTCCTACATTGAGTGATCAAGCTTTGATGTCGTTTCCAACCCTAAAATTGGGACCGGGTGATTCGGCGAGATCCCATACTGCGGATGAGTACATATATGTAGATGAAATCATAGAAGGGAGTAAATTGTATCACCTATTTTTAGAAAATCTAATTAAAGAAATGCAACATGAGTAAACTATGGGCCAATGCTGGCAATAAAATAAATAAACAGATTGAAGATTTTACGATTGGTAAAGATGCTGAATTAGATCTCACCATCGCCAAACACGATGTGTTGGGCAGTATGGCTCATGCCATTATGTTGTACGAGTCTGATATAGTGTCCAAAGAAGATCTTCAATCTATTTTAAAGGGCTTGCATACCATATATGAAAAAATTGTCGCAGGTCAATTCGCTATCGAATCTGGAATAGAAGATGTTCATTCTCAAGTTGAGATGGAATTGACGAAGATGATCGGTGAGGCAGGTAAAAAGTTGCATACTGCCCGCAGTAGAAACGATCAAGTACTGGTGGACCTCAAAATGTATTACAGAGATTATTTGACTCAAATCATAAGTGATCTAGAAGTCTTAATAAAAGAATTTTTAAAGGCATCGGAAAAATACAAATCCCTATTGATGCCAGGGTACACCCATTTACAGGTGGCTATGCCTAGTTCATTCGGTTTGTGGTTGGGAGGATACGGCGAGTGTTTGATCGCCGATATTATGCAGTTAAAATCCTTGGTTGAAGTCGTCAATCTCAATCCTTTGGGCTCTGCAGCAGGATATGGATCTTCTTTTCCGATTCAGAGAAAACGCACAACTGAACTATTGGGATTCAGAGATTTGGAATACAATGTTATTGGAGCTTCGATGAATCGAGGTAAAACTGAATTTTTATTGGCCAATGCCATTTCATCCATATCGTTGACCTTAGGTAAATTTTGTATGGACGTTTGTTTGTATAATTCACAAAATTATGGATTTTTAACCCTACCTAGCGAATATACTACAGGGTCTAGCATTATGCCTCATAAGAAGAATCCAGATGTATTTGAACTTCTTAGGGCAAAATTTAATGGAATGTTGGCTCTCCCCCATGAAATATCATCGGTTTTACAAAATTTGCCTACTGGCTATCATCGAGATTATCAATTACTTAAAGAAATTATATTTCCAAAGTTAACTTCCTTTTCAGATTGTTTGCAAATACTGACCTTTGTCATAGACAAGATTGAAGTTGCTGAAGATCTGATGACCAATCCATTATACGCTCAAGCGTTTTCTGTTGATTTAATCAAAGAAAAGGTAGATGGTGGCATGGCATTTAGAGATGCCTATTTACTGGTAAAAGAAGAATTGGCTGGGGGCATGGATCACATACCCGAAATAAACCACAGTCATGAAGGCAGTATAGGTCAACTTAATACAGAAGAAATACTGCAAAAACTATCTCGAACTATGGATGCATTTCCGGCTTTTGATTTTACACCATTTGAAAATAGACTTAAGAATTTTCAGGTTTAATAATATTGGTTTCTTCACCAAAAAAGTTGGCGAATTGGGCCATGTGATTAGCCATTTTGGAATTATTGGTCGCGCGGTAATAGGAGTCGGCCATGGTTCTAAGGGTTTGAAAGACAAATTTGTCCATTTCATCTACCCTGAAGTCCTTGGTCCATAGATCCATTTTTAATGACTCCGATTCGGCTTTGTCAAAGAGAGAGAGAAAAAGAGCTTGTACTTCACTCCATTCGGGATTATTGGCATCTTGAGCTCTCCATTGAATATTAGTAGGTATTTTGTCTTCACCCAATTCAACAACGATCTCTATTTTAGATTTTTTCATAATTTTTTTGATAGATATTAGGCTGCAAAGGTAGGGATAAAACCATAATTTACAATTAACCTATGACAAATGATTGTGAATGTAATCGAAGACTTATGCAATTACACTGAATAGTAAAGTAATCCTCATTAGCTTCATGTCGCTAACTCATAAACTGTAATTCTCCATCAAATTTATATTGCCAATTGACACGAAATTGTATGTTTAATATATATTGTATTGGTAGTCAACGATTAATTTTTTAATCAACTATTTTTTCTGCTTAATAATAAGGCGTAAAGCAGTGTCATATGTTATATAACTCCACATCCAATTGATCATTACAATTACCTTATTTCGAGTTCCAATTAGGGAAAATAGATGTACCCACAGCCAAATCATCCAAGCCAAAAATCCTCCCATAGAGAAAGATGGAAAGTCTGCGACTGCTTTGTTTCTACCAATAGTAGCCAAACTTCCTCGATCTTTGTAAACAAATTCTTTGACAGTTGTATTCTTGTCCTTATTTTTTAAATATTTGGCTACGTGATTGGCCATTTGCAATGCCGTTTGGGCCACTTGCGGATGCCCATAAGGGTATTTGTCAGATTTCATTAGGGCTACATCACCAATAGCATAAACATCTTCGTCTTCTGTCCATTGACAATGACGATTGACTTCTAATCTTCCTCGATTATTGCTATCTGTTTCTAAACCCTGGATCTGAGGACAGGTAATACCGGCTGCCCAAATCAACTTTTCAGTTTTTAAGGTTCGACCGCTTTTCAGTTGGACATTGAGGCCATCAAATCCAGTAACTCGATCTTGCAAAATCAACTGAACTCCCATATCCTCTAAATACTGTTTTGCTTTGCGCTGACTCTTGGCCGACATTGCAGGTAAAACATTTTCACCGGATTGAACCAAGTATATATCGATTTCACCTGGATCTAACTCGGCAAAATCTTTGGGGATGATATATCTTTTCATTTCTGCCAATGCACCTGCCATTTCCACACCTGTAGGTCCTCCTCCCACAATAACAAAATCGATTAAACCTTGGCGCTTTTCATAGTTTTCAACGAAAAGTGAATCTTCAAAATCTTCAAACATTCTATTTCTAATAAGGAGGGATTCACCTAGTGATTTGAGGGAGTAGGACTTTTCTGCAATTTCTTCATTTCCGAAAAAATTGGTAATTGCTCCGAGAGCCACTACTAAATAATCGTATTCAATCACTCCCCTATCGGTTTTTACACTTTTATTTTCGCGATTGACCTGATGAATTTCAGCTTGCCTCACAAAGACGTTAGTCGATTTTCTAAACATCTTGCGAATGGGGAAGGCAATAGCACTGGGTTCCAACCCAGCCATGGCTACCTGATAAAAAAGAGGTTGGAATTGATGAAAATTTTGACGATCCAACAATACTACTTGGTAGTGAGTATTGATTAATTTTTTGGCGAGATTTAATCCAGCAAATCCCCCACCCAATATCACTATTCGTTTATATTGAGAGACAGGTATATTTAAATTATTTGGCTTCATAGCAACAAATAAATACATTATAAAATGAGAACTAAAGGATTATCAATAATTTCCATAAAGATGAATAACCTTGTATAGAAATTATTGATATCGCCTAGAAAATAAAAGTATTTAAACTTCTAATACTGCTGGGTATGCTCCTTTTTCGTGCAATTCCTTAAATGCAGTTTTTACTTTGTCTGCATCTTCCTTATAAGTCACCCCATACCAGCTATCGTGGGATGATATAACATTGAGTTCGATTTCCTTATTGGCAATCATTTCATCGATCAATACAGGGATATAGTATTCCGCCTTGGGATTGTCTTGATTTTGGCGTACAAATTCATGAAATCCAGCTTCCAATCGATCGAAATAACTGGGATCAAATCCCCAAAAGTTCATAGAAACTACAGAATTTTCATCCAATTCACTTCCCTTATCTTGACGAATTACGGTACCAGATTCATTTCTAGCAATTTTCAAAACCTCTTCTATAGAAACGAGATTGCTATTCTCATCGGTTTTACATACTCCTCTGTTTACTGTACCGGAATCGGATAAAGTATTTTTCAAAATGTAACCAATGAGACAATATTTGTCGGGAGCGACATCATTTTTTAGAAAATTAGCAGCTTTAGTAAACCCGTCTTTGCCGTAATAGTCATCGGAATTGATCACAGCAAAAGGTTCTTTAACCACATCTTTACAAACCAAAACAGCGTGATTGGTTCCCCAAGGTTTCTCTCTTTCTACAATATTAGCTCCTTCTACTTCGATGTTTACGTTCTGAAAAACGTACTCGACCTCCATAAATTGTTCGATTTTGGATCCAATTTGCGACTTAAAATCATCGGCAAAAAAATCTCTGATCACGAATACTACTTTTCTAAAGCCAGCATTGTAGGCGTCGTAAACTGAATAATCCAACAAGGTTTCACCATTGGGTCCTAGGGGTTCCATTTGCTTTAATCCTCCAAATCTACTACCCATTCCTGCTGCTAGTACGACTAATGTAATTTTGTCACTCATAATTTTTGATTTCTTGTTAATGATAAGTAATATAAAACAATATATGAAAAGAAATTATTAAAAAAATTGTGGACGCACACATTTTTTATATTCTTATTTTATATTTTTAGCATTTAAAGTATTTTTTTAATACACAGATTTGCCAGCCAATTTTGGCCTCAAAAGAAAAATTAACCATTATGACAATATCTACATTAGACTGGGGTATTATCTTATTCTTCCTACTACTCACCCTATTTATAGGACTTTGGGTATCTAAGAAATCGGGAAGTAGTTCTACCGAATATTTTTTATCGGGTCGTAATATGCCCTGGTGGTTGTTGGGTATGTCCATGGTGGCCACAACATTTTCTACTGATACACCCAATTTGGTTACTGACATCGTACGGACCAATGGTGTCAGTGGGAACTGGACTTGGTGGATATTTTTGCTCACTGGGATGTTGACGGTATTTGTATATGCCAAATTATGGCGTAAATCCAATGTGACGACGGACATAGAATTTTATGAATTGCGTTACTCTGGGCCGGCTGCAAAATTTCTCCGCGGATTTCGATCCATCTTTTTGGGATTGTTGTTTAACATCCTCAGTATGTCAGCTGTTATATTGGCTGCCATCAAGATTGGTGGGGTTATGTTGGGGCTTACCCCATTGCAAACTATTGGTATAGCCTCATTGATTACCGTGATCTTTAGTTCGATGGGTGGATTTAAGGGCGTAGTCTACACGGATTTTATATTGTTTTTCGTCGCCATGATAGGAGCCATTTCAGCAGCTTATTTTGCTTTAGATCATCCCTCTATTGGTTCATTGGAAAATCTATTTACCCACGCCAATGTAGCCGACAAAATAAATATCTTCCCGGACTTGTCCGATCGTAGAATCATGATTACTCTCTTCATTATCCCCTTTGCCGTTCAATGGTGGAATACTTGGTATCCCGGTGCTGAACCCGGTGGTGGGGGTTATATAGCCCAGCGTATGTTGGCAGCCAAAGATGAAAATCACGCCATAGGGGCCACTTTCTTTTTCAATGCTCTTCACTATGCATTGAGACCTTGGCCGTGGATCATCGTTGCTTTGTGTTCATTGGTTGTGTTTCCGGATTTGGATTCTATCCGACAGGCTTTCCCCAATATTACAGAAGATAAAATAGGACATGACCTTGCCTACCCTGCCATGTTGACTTTTTTGCCAGTTGGTTTTATGGGATTGGTTTTGGCCAGTCTTATTTCTGCATTTATGTCAACCATTTCAACCCAATTAAACTGGGGAGCTTCCTATTTGGTCAATGACTTTTACAAGAGATTTGTAAAACCTGATTCCACTGAAAAACATTTGGTATTGGTGGGTAGATTATGTACTGTATTGTTAATGGTATTGGCAGCAGGATTGTCATTATTGTTTACCAATGCCTATCAAATTTTCGACTACATTATTGCCTTTGGTGCAGGAACAGGTCTTATCTTTATATTGCGTTGGTTTTGGTGGCGTATCAATGCCTGGAGTGAAATCACCGCTATGTTTGCTTCTGGTATCGTAACTATTCTTTTCAATACAGGGTATTACCCAGCCTCTTGGAATACGGATTATAAGTTACTTTGGATTGTATTGATTACCACGATAATATGGGTTTTTGCAACCTTTATTACTGCTCCGGAGAAAAAAGAAACCCTATATAGTTTTTATAAGAAAATACAACCAGGCGGACCAGGATGGCAAAAAGTAATTCAGGATGCCAAATCTGAAGGAAAGGATATCGAAGACGATGTGGAGTGGACTGTCCCCGGAGGGATATTGGCTATGGTTTTGGGCTCCCTTCTAATTTTCTCTTTGTTGTTTGCCACAGGTAATTTCCTATATGGAAAACTGGGATACGCCGCTATTTTTATTGCGATAAGTGCTGTATCTACCTTCTTCTTAATAAAGGTTTGGAAGAAAATACGAGTTCATATCTTGTAAATATTATATTAAGATTATTATAATGCATCTGTATTTCTTACTTCAAGCAAATACAGATGCTTTTTTTTTATTGCTATATTGCAAAAAATTAGACCATGCACAGTTTTCAAGTAAGAGTGAGGTATAGTGAAACCGATCAAATGGGATTTGTATACTATGGCAACTATGCCAGATTCTATGAAATTGGACGTACAGAAGCTTTTAGAGATCTAGGTGTCCATTACAAAAATCTAGAAGAACAGGGTATTATGATGCCCGTCATGAGTTTGCAAAGCCGATATCTTAGACCGGCCAAATACGATGATTTGTTGACTTTAAAAACGATAATCTCCAAATTAAATGATAAAATCATTGTTTTTGAAACCAAGATATATAATCAAGACAATGAATTGCTGAATCAAGGAATAGTTCAGTTGTGCTTCATAGATAAGGAATCCGGAGCCAGAATACCAACCCCAAATTCCATTTTGGAATTGGCTAATAAAAGTGCAGTATAAATTTAATTTTTATTGAAATTTAAAGAAAAACTAACTAGGAATCCTTATTTTAAACAGCTTTTAAGATGGCTGAAAAGTACTTCATTGCCCGGTTTTCACAGTATCCCCATTTGGAATGTACTGAGATTGTTGCATCACGAATGGATGGAAGGCAACATAGGTATTAGAGCCAATTCTATGGCTTTTAGTTTTTTTATATCATTATTTCCCAGTTTAATATTGCTTATCTCGACGATACCCTATATACCCATTGACAATTTTGATGTGATTTTTTATCGATACATTTTTGAATTTTTACCAGACAGCACAGAACAATGGCTGGGCAGTACGATTAAAAATTTAAGTCAAATTCCTCGCGGTGGTATGTTGTCTTTATCTATTCTATTGACTTTGTATTTTTCATCAAATGGGGTGCTGAATATGATGTCTGGATTTGAGAAAAGTTTTGAAACTACATTTATTTCGAGAAATTTCCTCCAAAAGCGATTTATTGCTATATGGTTGACGGGCATCTTGTTTTTGTTTGCCATTGTATCGGTAATTTTAGTCATTGCATCTGACTTTATACTTGATTTTTTATTCACGCATTTTATACCTCAAGGCATGATGCAGCCTCTATTTACTTTTTTGCATTGGATCATTGCTTTTATAATATTTTACTTGTTTATCGCTTTAATTTACCGGTATGCTCCAGCCTTTCGCAAGAAGACCAGTTTCTTTTCTCCTGGCACATTATTTTCCTCCATTGTTATGATATTTATATCTTTGGGGTTTGCATTTTACGTTAATAATTTTGGTACATATAACAAAATCTATGGTTCGATCGGAGCCATCATTGTTACCCTACTTTGGATTGAATTAAATTGTTTTATATTGCTTATTGGCTTCGAAATCAATGCAAGTATCGCTCTAAATAGAGATATTGGAACATTTGAGGACTATAAGATGTTGAATTCAAAAAAATCTAATACATTTACTGATAAAATACTTAACGATGACAAATAAGATCCTTTTTGCCTGTTTAGCATTTCAAATTATGGCCTTTAACCAAGTGATGAGTCAAGAAATTTCTTGGTTGGACTTCGAGGCTGCTGTGGAAGAAAACGATGCCAATAACAAACTCATTTTTATTGATGTATATACCGACTGGTGTGGATGGTGTAAAGTTATGGATCAAAAGACTTTTACCGATCCAGGTGTTCAGAAATTTATGAATGAAAATTTTCATATGGTAAAGTTGGATGCAGAACAAAAAGAATCCATTGAATTTAAAGGCAAGTCTTTTGAATGGGTTAACCAAGGACGGAATGGCATTCATCAATTGGCCTACTCTCTGTTACAGGGACAAATGTCTTTTCCATCATTTGTCGTATTAGATCCTCAATACAAAAGAGTGAAAATATTGAAGGGATATCTAAAACCCGATCAATTATTGAATCAATTGACACCAATAGTTACCAAACACAATAAGAGTTAAACCCTCTTATCGGCCCTAAAATTAGTCATAAAAATATATTTTGCTCACTCAATAAGAGGTTGGAGTACAGAATATAACACCATATGGTAAGGATTAAAGAAGTTGAAACCGCAAAAGAATTAAAACAATTTATAGATTTACCATATAAAATTTATAAAAACAACACTTATTGGGCCCCTCCTATTCGTGGAGATGAAAGAGAATATTTGCAGAAAATTCCAGCGATTGATACTGGAATAAAAACCCATTTGCTATTAGCCAAAGAAGGCAAAAAGGTTGTCGGTAGAATTCAAATCATATTAAATGAAAATGAAATTGATTTTTCTGGTGAAAAACTGGTTCGATTCAATAAGTTTGATTTTTACGAGGATATTCACATCTGTAGGGCTCTTTTAGAAGCTGCAGAGCAGTGGGCTATAAATCACAATGTAGACCGAATCATTGGTCCTTTTGGTTATACTAATCTTGATGCTGCAGGATTATTGGTAGAGGGTTTTGATGAAATTTCTTGTGCTTCGACTATTTATAATTTCCCTTATTACCGAGAGTATATCGAAGAGTGTGGTTATGATACTTATTTAGAATGGTTGGAACATGAATTTACTGTACCCAAAAAGATTCCGGAAAAGGTCTTGCGATATTCAGCCTTGATGCGCGAGAAGTATCAATTGAGCTATGCGGAGTTTAAGACGAATAGAGAAAAAAAGAAATGGGCTCAACAAATTCTTAGTCTTATCAATATATGTTATGCTCATTTGCCTGGGTTTGTTCCATTATCTGAAGAGATCAAGGCCTATTATTACAAAAAATATATTCCCATTATCAACAAGGATTACATTTCCTTGGTTGTAGATAAGGATAATAATCTGATAGGGTTTGGACTGACCTTACCGTCATATACAGAAGCATTACAGAAGTCCAAAGGATCGATTTTGCCGTTTGGATTTTATCATTTGTGGAAGGCATCTAGAGTCAATAATCGAGCCGAAATGTTATTGATAGCTATTCATCCCGATTATCAAAGCAAGGGTATTACTTCCATTATCTTTGATCAAATTTTAGAAAAATACATTGAGCACGGAATAGAAAAAGTTGAGTCCAATCCCGAGCAAGCCACCAATATGAATGTGCGCAACTTATGGAGAGAATATCACTATCGATTACATAAAAAGCGGATCTGTTATTTCAAAGATTTATTGTAGCAGGTAATAGACTGACAATCAAAGTTTTAATTACATCAACGGTGTTTTGTTATTATCGAGAGAAGTCACAGCCACTGCGCTGTGACGACACTGCATAAAATTTGACAGCGAATTTTCACTGCGTCTAGACGTAATATTTCTAAATATTATCAACGAATCCTATGTAATCTCTTCATGCCACAGTGGGCATGACTTCTCTCCTCGATGCTAACTATTGTATCATCGGTGCTTTGCACTTCATTCGTCAATGCTAAGGCGTCTTTGGTATAAAATCAATTAAATATCCTATATAATCTAGTCAAACCGTTGTGGTATGACTAGATTATATAATCGTAATAAGAAAACTTGTTATCTAATTGATTTTTCCCAACAATCCTCAATTACATCGAAATATAATTGACCATTAGAATTTCATTTGGTATTAAACCCTATCTGCCTCCACCTAGCATATTGCCGATGTTGCCCATGCCTTTGCCTTTACTCATGGTATGCATCATCTTTTTCATCTGATCAAACTGCTTAATAAACATATTGATCTCGTGAAGATTCTGACCGCAACCTTTGGCAATTCTGCGCTTTCTGCTCATGTTCAATATATCGGGATTACCTCTTTCTTCTGGAGTCATTGAAAAGATAATAGACTCTACCTTGTTAAAAGCCGAATCGTCAATATCTAAATTCTTGGTCAACTTACTCATTCCGGGAATCATATTCATCAAGCCCTTCAAATCCCCCATCTTACGCAACTGCCCGATTTGACTCAAAAAGTCATTGAAGTCAAACTTATTCTTACGAATTTTTTTCTCTAATCGTTGGGCTTCCTTCTCATCGTATTGTTCTTGGGCTTTTTCTACGAAAGATACAATATCTCCCATCCCCAATATTCGTTGAGACATCCGTTCAGGATGGAATACATCCAATGTATCCATGGTTTCACCAGAACTGGCAAATTTAATAGGTTTGCCCACCGTATATTTAATCGTCAAGGCAGCTCCCCCCCTAGTATCACCGTCGAGTTTGGTCAACACTACCCCATCGTAATCTATGACATCGTTGAAAGCCTTGGCGGTGTTCACCGCATCTTGTCCCGTCATTGAATCTACTACAAATAGAGCTTCACTAGGCTGAATAGCGGTATTTATGGCTGATATTTCATTCATCATGGCTTCGTCGATGGCCAAACGACCAGCGGTATCCACTATGACTACATTAAAATTATTGGACTTTGCATGAGCTATGGCCTTTTGAGCAATCTCTACCGGATTGAGATTTTCAGCTATGGTAAATACTGGCACCTTGATTTGTTCCCC
This sequence comes from Membranihabitans marinus, assembly GCF_021729155.1. Classification (GTDB taxonomy): domain Bacteria; phylum Bacteroidota; class Bacteroidia; order Chitinophagales; family Saprospiraceae; genus Membranihabitans; species Membranihabitans marinus. Next base: position 18,523 of record NZ_JAJQYA010000004.1, read on the forward strand.
AATTACTTGCAATTGGTTAATGGCAGCAGGTCGATAGACATCACAAGCCACCAACAATGGACTCATTTTTTTCTTTACCCTTAAGTAATTGGCCAACTTACCTGAAAAAGTAGTTTTACCAGAACCTTGTAGACCAGCTACTAGAACCACACCGGGATTGCCTTTGACATTGATACCAGCGGTTTGGCCCCCCATTAATTCAGTCAATTCGTCTTGAACGATTTTCACCATTAACTCGCCAGGTTTGACTGAGTTGAGGACGTTCTCTTGTCCCAGAGCTTTCTCCTTGACCTTATCTGTAAAATCTTTGGCTATCTTATAGTTTACGTCAGCTGCGACCAGTGCCCGTCTTATTTCCTTTATAGATTGCGCTATATTGATTTCCGTTAACTTCCCTTGACCTTTTAAATTCTTAAAGGCCTGTTCCATTCGATCGTTAAGACTTTCAAACATATTTTTAGTATTTTTAGACTCACAAAAGTAATGACTTATTTATATTTTACATAACTCTTCTTTGCATTCGAGACTAAAATGACTAATATCCCTGCCTGTGTTATCTCTTTATAAATTTAAATTTTGCCCCATTATCTTGCTTTAATGGAGATAGTGAGTAATATCTGATTATGAATCAATTACTTATATAGACTTTTGCATTTTATTTTTTCGACGGGTATTTTTATTTGTTTATAGAATTAATTTTCCACGCTAAAACAAAATTGTACCTTTGTCCTGTTTTTAAATAATTTAGAGTAGTACAACAATTTTATGGACAAGAAACAAATGTTGGGATTTGGTTTAATTATGGCTTTTTTAGCCCTATGGCTGTATATGAACCAACCTTCCGAAGCTGAGAAATTGGCTATCCAAAAGAAAAGAGATTCGTTAGCTAATATCGAAGCTATTCAAGACAGTCCCGAGGCAACTCAGCAAAATGTCATTACTAATAATAATGCAACGACTGGGAATGTCGACTCAATAAATCAACAATACTTAGCTCAATCTTTCGGGGTTTTTGCACCTGCTGCCGTAGGTGAACAATCAACCTACACGATTGAAAATGATTTAATGACCATTACTTTCTCCTCTAAAGGAGGTAGAATCATCGATGTGTTGTTAAAAGATTACAGCAAGGTAGAAGAAGCCGAAGATAAATCAGAGATTAAGCTTCCTTTGAAATTATTGGAAGATGAAAAAGATAAATTTGAGTATCTATTTAAAGTGAATAACTTAGAAATAAGTACTCAGGATTTATATTTTGACGTAGAACAACAGGGATCGACTATCCTCTTTACTATTCAAACTTCAAACGGAGGTAGTATCACCCAAAAATACTCTGTTAACAGCAATTCATATCAGATAGATTACGAAGTTAATTGGAATAACATTCCCAATATTAAAGGAGACCATGTAACTTTAAATTGGTTGACATATCTCGACAAATTAGAGAAAAACACTACTTTCGAAAAGACCTATAGTACCTTGCATTACAAAGAGATGGGTGAACGGCCTACTTATGCGAGTTATACTAGAGACGATGACGATAACGTTGAAAATCCAATAAAATGGGTTTCCCACTCCAATCAGTTTTTTAATTCAACTTTGATCGCTGATCAAGCATTTGAGGCTGGTGAATTGTCAGTACAATCATTTGATGATAACAATAGCGACCTCAAAAAAATACAATCTCAACTGGCCCTGCCAAGTGCCAATACTCATTTATTTAAAATGAAGATGTATTTCGGCCCCAATGATTATGAAATATTGAAAGATATGGGCCACGACTTAGAGGATATTATTCCTTTTGGCTGGAGTATATTTGGTACCATTAACCGCCAGATTATCCGTCCATTGTTTAACTTCCTAGCTGGATTGATAGGTTCCAAAGGTTTAGCCATATTGATTTTGACTTTATTAGTGAAAATGGCATTGTTTCCCATCACTTATAAAATGTTGTATTCTCAAGCCAAGACCCAGGCCTTGAAACCGAGGATGGACAAAATGAAAGAAAAATTTAAGAACGATCCCAAAAAACAACAGGTGGAGACCATGAAGCTCTACCAAGAATACGGGGTGAATCCGGTTGGAGGATGTCTGCCAATGTTGTTACAAATGCCAATATGGTTTGCTTTGTATCGATTTTTTCCAGCGGCAATAGAATTTCGACAAGCAAAATTTTGGTGGGCAACCGATTTATCTTCCTATGACCCGTTCTTTATCCTGCCATTTGACCTTCCTCTTATCGGTGGTCATATATCCCTGTTTACCATATTGTATACTATAAGTATGATCGGTTATACCTATTACAATTCCAAGATGATGGAAGGGGCTTCAACAGGAAATGAAGAAATGATGAAGATGATGAAGATCATGCAGTATGCCATGCCATTTATGTTTTTCTTCTTCTTCAATAAATATGCAGCTGGTTTGACGGCTTATTTGTTCTTTAGTAATATGACAACCATCTTCCAAACCGTCATTACTAAAAATGTAATTATCGATCACGATAAAATAAATGCTGATTTAGAGGCGTATAAAAAGAAACCCAAGAAAAAATCCAAATTTAGAGAGCGATTAGACGAAGCTCTTAAAGAACAACAACGTCAACAGGAGTTAAAGAATAAATCGAGTAAATAGGATTCATTGAAAAAAAAAGTAGGTGTCATCGGTGCAGGTAATTTTGGAACAGCCATAAGCATGTTGTTGTCCAAAAATACAGAAGTATACCTCTACAGTCGCCAATTGGAAGTTGTAGACAATATCAATCGTTCTCATAGACATTTATCCAATGAATTGGCTGAAAATATTATCGGGATAGGCGATATTGAAAAAGTATGTACTGAATGTGACATCCTTTTTATCGCTGTTCCGTCAAAAGAATTTTTGAACCTTTTAAATACCTGTAATACCTTTCTGACTCCGCGTCACATTGTGATTCATTGTATTAAAGGTTTTGAAATTAGAAAGGGTCCAGCTCATTTATACGAGATATCTAGGTTTGAAAACCTGCCCATCCGAACCATGAGTGAAGTCCTACAAAGGGAAACGAATGTAGTGCGTATTGGCTGTTTGTCTGGTCCCAATCTCAGTTCAGAAATTTTACAAGGACTACCCGCTGCTACCGTGATTGCGAGTTCTTATGATGAAGTCATCAAAGTGGGTAAAGAGTTGCTCAATCAACCCAATTTCAAAGTATATGGCTCACACCACCTTAAAGGAACAGAAATAGCTGGTGCCTTAAAAAACATCATCGCCATAGCCAGTGGTTTGGTCAACGGACAAAAGCTGGGCAAAAATCTCGAAGCCATTATACTGACCAAGGGTATTCGAGAGGTATTGGTCATTGGGAAAAGTTTAGATATTTTACCCAATGCCTTCCTTGGCCTAGCTGGTATTGGAGATTTAATTGCTACAGCTACCTCAAAACAAAGTAGAAATTACTATTTTGGCTTTCAAATTGGAGAGAGTAAAAATATTGATCAGGTTATTTCGCAAAACGAAGACCTAATAGAAGGTGTAACCACTACTGAAATTATATATAACTACTGTATTAAATTGGGACTGGATTGTCCTATTGTTCAAATGGTTTACGATGTTGTTTTTAATAAAATAGAGGTTGAGAAAGCTGTCAGTAATATTTATGAGTCCAATGCCGACGATGACGTCGACTTTATGCTGTAGTTGTTTTTATCCTATATAGATGTTGGTTATCGGTAATCAATATCTACAAACAAGTCATACTAGATGAATAATACAAGTATACCTTTTGCAGGTTTTAATGTAGTTCTTTGGGGTATTATTGCCATTGTACTCAGTCGATTGGTCCTGATGTTTGCTATAGGGATGATGCCACAGGATGCCTATTATTTCTTATACAGTGAACATTTAGATTTATCTTTTTTCGATCACCCGCCCATGGTGGCTATAATGCTCAAATTCTTCACTTCTATCTTTGGCGTCAATGTCTTAGCCATTAAATTGGCCAATGGAATAATGACCATAGGTACTACGCTTTTATTCTATAAGTTAGCCAAGGAATTTTTACAGGGATTTCAATTACACAATGCTCTTTACCTATGGTTGTCAACCATGATGGTATCTATTTTAAGTTTAATAACAACTCCCGATGTGCCATTGCTATTTTTCTGGGCTTTATCTATGATCTGTATTTATCGCAGTATAACCACCAACCACTGGAAGTATTGGTTACTCACTGGCCTTGCCATTGGTATGACTTTTAACAGTAAATATACAGGGGTATTGCTTCTGGGAGGACTATTTGGCCTGCTCTTGTTTTCCAAACAGCTGAGAAAGTATTTATTGGGCTATCAATTTATCCTTGTTTTCGTTGTTTTTTGTATCACCATCTCCCCCGTTATTATTTGGAATGTTCAGAATGACTGGATTTCTTTTAAATTTCAATCTAGCGACAGGGTTTCAGATATCTCTAAATTTAGTCTAAACTTAAAATTTTTCATAGGGACCATCGGAACACAACTCTTTGTAGTACTGCCCGTCCTATTTGTGATGATAATGACATTGTTGACAGGGTATAAAACCAAAATATGGAGAAATATTCGATCTCTATCCATTAAAACACAATTCTTACTTTGGTTTTCTGTGCCCATTCTTTTTGGATTTATGTTTATCTCTCTTTTTTATTGGGTTAAACTCAATTGGATGATGCCAGCCTATATTACAGCCATTATCCTGATCACTCCTTATTTTACTAGAAATCTTATGAAGCATCAGGTTTTAACCAGTTTGGTTTTTCATATTGCCTTTATGATTCAGGTGTTTTACTATCCAGTATCTATCCAGTCAGATGATACTTGGTGGGGATGGAAGGAATTGGCCACAGAGGTCAAAGAAATCAAAACTGATTATCCCAATGACTTTATTTTCTCTAACGATGGTTACAAAACGTCTGCTGAGCTCAATTTTTTCCTGCGATCAGAAAAAATATATTCAGGAAATGTCATCGGAAAACACGGTTTACAATTTTCTATGATTGATTCAGATTTAAGTCATTTAAAAGGGAAGAATGCTATATTTATTGACTCGCGCAAGCGATTTGACGATCTTGGAAAAGAAGATATTCCCCAACCATTGTTAAATCAATATTTTGAATCTGTAGAACAATTGTCTCCTATTGTTTTGTTCAACCATAAGGGCGATGCAAAAAGGAAGTTTTTAGTATATCGTCTTACTAATTATCGGCCCCAGTAACATTATTGGCGATATTTTCAATGATGGTTGAAGGCGCTATTTCTACCATAGATTGCTTTGTGGCAGACAATATGCCCTTCCATGATTTACCACAATCGTTGTGTAATTTGGCCGTAGGTCCTAGAATTAGTTTGGCGTCTTTTTCGAGGAAAATAAATCCATTTTCTGGTAGAGACAAACGAGATTGAATAAACAGACTAACTCCGGATTTTATTCTAATATTTCGACTGACATCCTTTTCTACTTTCCACACTTCATCACGCTCAATCAATATTTCTGGGAGACTATCATTGAGTTGGCAATAATCCGGTTTTAAAAAACGCCTCACATAGCTCTGTTCTTCTGATAGACTTCTGTGGATGACTCCGATTTGACAAGGACTATAGGCATCTTGGTCTGCATTGGAATCCATGATGTTATTCGATACTAGAGAATCGCATTCAGAGCCATTTTGCGTAAAATTCCAACAATTACTATGCAATGGAGTATCATCGCAGCCATCATTGAGCCAGCTATGTCTCAAACCTAATATATGGCCAATTTCATGATTGAGCAATCCCGAATATTTCCATATTTCGGGTTGATTCTTAAAATCTCCTGATATCTTAATAGCATTGGTCAAGGCTATTCCAGTAATAATTCCACCATAAGTCTGTGATGCGACACTGTCGGGATGAGGAGGAATAACAAAAACATTGAGCACGTGGTCTAAATCCACCCCGTATTCGTCAATTACAATTTTTTTAAAATTATTTTGATCCCTTCCCTTTTTAACAAAATAACACAAGTCATTATTTTCATGAAAATAGATAGCGGGTTGACCATCACCAGACTTATATATCTCATATTGAAGTAGTGGATCGAGAACTGGAGTTTGATTGTGAAGAGGTAGTCGCATGGCTTGATTGTTGGCCAATTCACGATTGGCTTGATCTATCAAATTTTGAGCGAAATCAATACCCTCTTGCCCCTGTAAATTAATGCTAATCTGTTCGCGGTCGAGAAAATGAAAATTTAGATAAATGGTCTTAACTTCATTCCTCATGCTATCATAGGGAATATATTCAGCGGCTCCAAGGCGGGTTTTTAATTGATTTAACGTTGTGCTATGTTGTAATAAAACTGTTTCTCTAGAGTGATCATTTGCTATAGTCACCATATGGTAATGATTACAGGAAATGCAGAGAGTGATAGCCAAACCCGCCAATATTATGGAACCTAAATAGCGATGGGCCACAATTACATATTCATACCGCCATCAACACTCAATACCTGTCCGGTAATATAGCTTGATAGATCAGATGCTAAAAACATAGTCGCATTGGCTATTTCATCGATGGATCCAAATCTCTGCAATGGAATACTTTTCATATATTCTTCTTTATTGGGCAACTCATGGGTCATTTCGGTTTCTATAAAACCAGGAGCCAATACATTACATCTAATGTTTCTACTTCCCAATTCTTTGGCTATACTCTTAGAAAAACCAATAATTCCAGCTTTGGAAGCGGCATAATTAGCTTGACCAGCATTACCTGTGATGCCTACGACGCTAGAGATGTTGATAATTGATCCATTGCGATGTCTCAACATAGGACGAATCACTTGTTTGGTCAAATTAAAAACTGATTTTAAATTATTGGCGATGACTTCATCCCATTGTTCTTCCGTCATACGGAGCATAAGATTGTCTCTAGTGACACCGGCATTGTTGACCAATACGTGAATAGTACCAAAATCTTCTACTACTTGCTTAACCAATGTTTCTGCAGCAGCAAAACTAGAGGCATCTGATTGGTATGCCTTAATGGTGACTGGCAAGTCGCTCAACTCTTGAATTAATTCATTGGCTTTTTGAGCTGATGAATGGTAAGTAAAGGCGATATTTCCACCTTGTTCTGCCAATTTTCTGACCATACCTGATCCGATTCCTCTACTACCACCAGTGATCAAAATCACCTTTTCATTTAAAATTCCCATGTAATGTACTTGTTGTTTAAAGATTAAAATTCTTGCAAAAATAATAAATTAGTTTTTTTAATATTAAATCTATTTTATTATCTTTGCACTCCGAAAACAGAAACATATGTTTTAGTCTCTTTTTTATCTAAGAGTAAAGATGATAAAAAATTGTACATGAAAAAAATGTTTCATATATTTAAATCGGCTTTGGTGTCGATCACCTTTAGGTAAGGAATTAAAGTTAAAAAACAAAATTTAAAGACTAATGAAAAAGGAAATCCATCCAGACAGTTACAGATTAGTGGTATTCAAAGATTTCTCTTGTGATGAGGCTTTCTTGACAAAATCTTGTGCTCAGACTAAAGATACAATTGTTTGGGAAGATGGCAATGAATATCCATTAGTAAAGTTGGAGATTTCAAGCAAATCTCACCCATTCTACACAGGTAAAATGAAATTCGTTGATACTGCGGGTAGAATTGATAAGTTTAACAAGAAATTTGCGAAATTCAGCAAAAAAGCACCTACTGAATAATTTTATTCATTAGTGAATTTAAGATATTAGTACAACCTTGATGAATGTAAGTTCGTCAAGGTTTTTTTTTGTCTAAATTGATCTGCTTATACCAATTGCGGTTATAATTGTCGGTTATATTTCGATTTATTGTAGAGCCACGACTGAATGATGTAGTCTGAAAGACTACCAAATGCCTATTTAAGGCATTTGGCTCTTTGCTCTCCCACCCAATGCGCGGAGGCTTTGGAGCCTTCAATACTATTATATTATTGATGTATAATGTAATTTTATTCTTGGCGATTTTAATGTAGTGTTGTCACGACACGGACTTCGTGCAACTTCATTCTGTCATGCTCGTTTACACCCACGACACAGTGGTCGTGCATCCTGCTCAGTTGTCTTAAAAGCTTAACCGTTATTATAGAATGTAATTCGTATAAGTCCTTATAGCACGATACTATATCAGAAACAGGAATACTCTTGATTAATGAGCTTATTAAGCTGATGCTTGGAATAAAGTCTAGCGAACTAATAATAGCTTTAAACCATACTTATTCCAATGTCATCAATATTAAATGATATTCGGTAAATAGTCATAACTATTCAGAACTATTTCCTTTCCTTTTATGTCTTGCGCTCTTTCTTACGCGCTGCAGGGAATAGTATATTATTTAATATAAGACGATATCCCGGAGAATTGGGATGTAAACTCAAATCGGTTTCGGGGTCGTTGACGTAATGAGCATAATCTTCGGGATCATGTCCACCGTAGAATGTAAATTGTCCTTTCCCCAACTCACCGTGTAAATATCTCACCTCGTTGGCTGCCTTGTTTTCTCCCAAAACCAAAATTGATGTTTTAACTTGACTCTTGGCAAATGCTGTAGTCTGCCCCATAAACCCCTTAACTGTCCTTGTATGGTTTTGTGTCAACATGGTAGGTACAGGATCCCATTTTGCTGAAAAATCAAATAATTCAAAATAATCGTTCTCAGGTCGAACATTTCGAAATGGATTATCAATGGTACTGTATTCGTATTCTAATGGATTGGTTTTCAATTGAAAATTTTCAAAAGCTAATGTCTTACTGTAATCCAATTTTTTTTGTGCATCTGGATCTTGAGGATCTTTGTCAAACATCCAATCGCATATATCTGTTTGGGCAGCAGATAAAGCTATGTCATAACTATCGGTAGCCGAACACATAGCAAATAAAAATCCCCCCCCAATAACGTATTCTTTAATTTTTTGAGCGACCGACAATTTCAATTTTGATACCTTATCAAAGCCCAGAGAAGCAGCCAGAGCTTCCATATTCTTTTGATTTTCGATATACCATTTTTGATTCTTATACCGGGCATAGAATTTTCCATATTGGCCAGTAAAATCTTCGTGATGAAGATGCAGCCAATCGTATTCTGCCAATTTGTCTTCCATCACTTCTCTGTCATAGACTACATCGTATGGTATTTCTGCATAGGTCAATACCAGGGTTACAGCATCATCCCAAGGCTGAATTCTCTCCCCGCGTTGATTGACATCAGGGGTATATACCGCTATCTTTGGTGCTTTGTCCAATTTGATAGCATCCATATTCATTTCCGGCTGGGCTATTTCATTTAATATTCCATTAAATTGAGCATCAGATATTACTTCATATTTAATATTTCTAGTCTTACATTCTCTTTCAAAGGTCTGATGAAATGGATAGGCAAAACTTCCTCCTCTATAGTTTAATAGCCAATACGCTTCAATTTCTCTTTCCAATACCCAATAAGTCATTCCATAGGCCTTGAGATGATCGGTTTGTTCGGCATCCATAGATACCAGTATATAATTGGCTTTTCCTTCTACAGAACACATTAAAAAAAATAAAAATATAATTATCTGCTTCATTAAAATATATTTATCGCTATTTACAACTTGTTTATCCTATTCTATATCTCCATCCAGCACAGCTATACATCGTGGAATTAGACTTCACCTTTGTCTCCCTCTAATTTTTGTGAAGTTATATAGAATATATTAATATTTTTAGTGTTTATATTCAAACATTGGTTTTCTTTGATTTGTTGTAATTTGGCGTTTAATTTCAGTTTTTTCAAAAGAAAATAGAAAATATATTTTGAGTAGTCTTCATTTATCATACCCCATTTGGAGTTTAGCATTGATTTTAGGTCTAAGCATTATCCTTTCTGGGATATTGTATTTCCGAAATAAGCAACATTCTTCGGCTATTTCTACGGCTTTGTTTATACTGCGAAGTGTTGGAATATTTTGTTTACTTCTATTATTGCTCAACCCCTATATCAATCAAACCATTCAAAATGATAAGAAGGCCAAAATAATAGTCTTACAAGATAAATCATCTTCCATAGCTATGGTCACTCCCGAATCGACTATGGCAGAATATCAAGGTGATCTCAATCAATTTGTAAACGATATGGAATCCCTCCATCCTGTGGAAACCTATGAGTTTGGTACCGATGTAGAAGAGAAGGCTATTGATACTGGATATAATGAAAAAGTGACGGACTTGTATCGCGCCTTAGACTATATCAATAAGATCTATGAAAGTGATCACGTAGGTGCTATTGTACTGGCTACCGATGGGATATATAATCGAGGTGGAAACCCAAGCTATTTTAAATTTAGGAACAACACCCCTTTACTGATATACGGCATGGGAGATACGACCCAAAGATCCGATGTGAAAATCCAGCAAGTCCTGTACAATGAAATCGTCAGAAAAGATGAAACCAGTGAAATTGAAGTAGATGTCAAAGGACATAATACTGAAGCTAAGAATATTTCAGTACACTTACAGCAATGGGACAAAGGTCGATGGTCGACTATAGAAAGTAAAACCATTCGCCCAGAATCCAACGATTTTTTTGAAACTGTAATTTTTCAACGAAGCTATACCAATCCAGGTCTCGACCAATTGCGAATAAAATTGTCGGATATAGAAAACGATATTCAACCCGCTAATAACGAGAGAAATTTCTTTGTGGAGGTATTGGAGACTACGAGAAAAATTGCCATCGTCAGTCCTATCCCCCATCCTGATATCGCAGCTCTAACTGAATTATTGACCACAGAAAACAATGAAGTAGCGGTATATATCAATAATAATAGTAAAACGACAAACCTTCCATCACCACAAGATGCCGATTTGTGGATCTTCTATCAATTGTCTACTGATGGTAATCTAAATTCTTATCTGCAAACTGTCATAAAAGAGAAAAAACCGATATTTTATATCAATGGTTTAAAAACCAATGACAATCTTGTAAATGAGGTTCAAAATCTAGTAGAATTTAAGGTGAAAAGTCGTCAGCATAACCTATACAGCAGTGCTATCAATCCACTTTTCGATTATTTCACCATCGATGATGAATGGAAATCCCTGTTTTCAAAATTTCCTCCTTTAACAAGTAAATTTGGTGAATTCACTTTGGTGGGTAATGGTCAAAATCTATTAACTCAACAGATTGGCGATGTGGAAACAGATGCACCTAGTCTTTCTTTAGGGGAATCTCCCAATGGAAGAATAGCTGTGTTAAATGGTGAAGGAATATGGAAATGGAAATTATTCGAATACTTAGAAAATGACAATAATGAAATCTTAAGCGGTTTTTTTAATAAGGTTATCGAATACATCAGTCAGCAAAAAGATGACCGCCTATTTAGGTTACAAAAAAACAAGTTGCTCTTTGACGAAACTGAAAATATTTCCTTTACTGCCGAATTGTACAATCCGGCCTTGGAGAAAATTTCAGAACCCGATGTTTTTTTCGAACTCACAGATGAATCCAACAATCAATCGACTTACACTTTTGATAAAATTAACAATCAATACCAACTCAGTTTAGGACAATTGAATCCTGGAACCTATCAATATTCAGCACACACCCAAAGTGCAGGGAAAGAATATAGAGAAAATGGTCAATTTACCGTCGCTGACATAGAATATGAATACTATCAATTGGAAGCCAATCACAATTTATTAGCTCAATTAGCTCAGAATAATAAAGGAAAATTGTTCTACGATTTTGACTCCATAAAAACCAGCATTGAAGAACTCAATACAATGCAGAGTTATTTGGTAGAATCCAATATTAAAAATCCTTTAATTGACTGGAAATGGTTGGCTTTTATTGTACTACTACTCATCTCAGCAGAATGGATAATTAGAAGATATTTTGGTTCGTACTAAATCTTCCTATTTTTTGATGTAGACTTTTTCAATATTCTTTTGGAAAATAAAAGACAAGGCTTCATCACTGTGTTGTGCAACGATGTCATGTACAAACTTGAATTGTTCTTTAAACGAAGAATCGAGATTGCTATAAGGCCAATCAGATCCGTAAAGTATTCGTTTGATTCCGAAATGTTCGATAACAAATCCTATCATTTCTTCGATATCTGCTGTATTTAAGTCGGTTTCTAATTTAAATTTATACCAACCGTTTAACTTAACATATACATTGGGTAGATCAGACAATGCTTTCATCATGGTCTTCCAGGCAGGGAGATATTGACTAGATCTTGGCCAATATCCCATATTATTTAAAACAAAGGTTTGTCGCGATCTCAGATATAATAGATTGACAACGGCTGGAAATTGTTTAGGAGAAGCTTCCACTTCAAAAGGATATTTATATTCACTGATTAAGACCAACCCCCTTATCACCTCTTTACTCATGGGATAATGTGCTGAATCATGTCGGAGAAAAGAGTCTCTAAAACCCAAAACGTTGAGGGGATTATAAGCATTAATCTTTTGCCCAACAGTAAGACTTGTAAGGTCGATCCAAGCTATGACACCAGCTATAATTTCATTTTTATGAGCGAGATCTAGTAAATATTGATTTTCCTCTTCACTACTAATATGAGCAGTCGCAATACAACTCGAAAATGAATTGTTGACTAAATTGACCAATGAATCATGTGGTAAGTGATCTTTTTTTAAGGAATCTAAGTTCTTATGACTTAATTTTTCCAGTCGACTATTGCTGGACTCCCAAAAATATTGATGGCTATCTATATACATATGCGGTAGTTGGTGGTTTTAATAAAGCAAAGAAAGCATTAAATTTTAATAACTAGTATATTCACTAGCGCAAAGCCAATGGGATATGAGTATTTATTAACAATAAGTTGGCATTGAAACGCGCTTTAAGGTCTGATAATTGAAAATCTGATTTTTGAAAATGTGGATAATTCGACTGCAAAATCATTTGTGCATCTTCGGCTGACGAGGCAATAACTAAAAAATACACCCCTGAAGTGTCATTATATCGTTTGCCAAAAGTAGAAAAAAGATAGAGGTTTCCATTTCTTTCTCCCAATTGCGGACCTAGATTCATTTCCAAACTTGGAGCAGATTCTCGAATGCTATTTTCCCTGTACGAAAAATATATTTTTGGAGTGATGGTATCTCTAACCCATTGTTTACCCATTTCGAATACCATCCAATCGTCGGCATCTAAATAAATCGAAAAATGACTGTTTTTCCCGTAATAATAGATGGCTTCTTCTGGGTTAAGAGCAGACAAAAACGCTATTTCCTTTGACCTTCTTTCTGAATTACTTAATAATAAGTAAAATTTTAAACTTCCTTTAATCCATTCTTCAACCCCTGTCAATTTGAATATTTGTTCAATATAATCGATGGAATATACATCTTCAAAATCAATACTTATTTCAATTCTTTCTCCATTGGCCTTAAAGTAAATAATTCGGTATATTTCTCGATCGATAGAATTAAGATAATAGCGAGCATTACGACGCTTTAATTCCTCAATTAACCTCAGTATGTGGTTAAAATCTTCAGCAGAAATACTGCATTTCTTTTTTCGAAGCAATGAAACATGACTGATGCCATGAAATACCGTGTCATCAACCGACCGTATACGCAATTCAAATTCGGGACTTGTGTCAAAATCAGATTTTGATAATATGGTAAAGGTTTCTGACATCTATTATTGTGTTTTTATATATCCTCTTCATTTAATATATCAGGTCTCAATCTTACAGTGCGTTTATAAGCTTCCTCTTCCCTCCATTCTCTAATTTTTTTATTGTGTCCAGAAAGTAGAATTTCCGGCACCTTCCATCCGCGAAACTCCACGGGACGAGTATATATTGGAGGAGCCAATAATCCATCTTGAAAACTATCTTCCAATGCGCTAGATTCATCGTTAATACATCCGGGGACCAGCCTACAAACAGCATCAACGACTACAGCAGCTGCCAATTCGCCACCGCTTAATACATAGTCGCCAATCGAGATTTCTTTAGTCACTACATGATCTCTTATTCGTTGATCGATACCTTTATAGTGACCGCATAAAATAATAATATTTTGTGCTAATGATAAGGTGTTGGCTGTTTTTTGGTTGAAGGTCTCACCATCAGGCGTCATGTAGATTATTTCATCGTAGGGTCTGACATCAGTCAACGATTCAATACAGGCTATGATGGGTTCGATTTTCAATACCATTCCTGCCCCCCCTCCGTATTGGTAGTCGTCTATTTGATTGTAATTGCCCAATCCAAATTTTCTCAAATCGTGAACCACAATTTCAATAACATTTTTTTCAGCCGCCCGTTTCAATATACTATGTTGAAATGGTGATTCTAACAATTCGGGAATGGTCGCAATGATATCTATTCTCATATCGATTTACTTATTCGCCAATTTCATCAAGAAACTAGTGATGGTTTCAATACCAATATAAAAATTAAACAATCCAAAATGTTCATTGGGAGAGTGAATAGAGTCTGAATCCAAGCCAAAGCCCATAAGGATGCTGTCAGTACCCAAAACTTCCTTAAACATTGCTACAATAGGTATACTTCCTCCACTTCGCATCGGTAACGGTCTTTTGCCAAAACTTTCCGTCATCGCCGCTTCTGCCGCCCGATAAGCTGCTGAATCAATTGGAGTAACCGCAGGTCGTCCACCGTGATGAGGCCTAACTTCAACCGAAACTGAAGAAGGTGCAATTGATGTGAAATAATCTACAAATAGTTTAGTTATCGTATCGGGATCTTGGAACGGAACTAAACGCATTGATATTTTGGCAAATGCCTTGGCTGGCAATACGGTTTTGGCCCCTTCTCCGATGTAACCACCCCAAATTCCATTGACATCCAGAGTTGGTCTGATAGAGGTCCGTTCAAAGGTAGAATATCCCTCTTCTCCCAAAATGTCGGGAATGCCAATCTCTTTTTTATATTCCTCCAAATTAAAAGGAGCTTCCTGAATCAATGCTCTCTCCTGTTCACTGACTACCTCTACATCGTCATAGAACCCAGGAATAGTGACCTTGCCTTTGTCATCGTGCATTGAGGCTATCATCTTGGAGAGTATATTAATAGGGTTTGCTACAGCACCACCATAGACACCACTGTGTAAATCTTTATTGGGACCGGTAACTTCCACCTCTACATAACTCAATCCTCTGAGCCCTGTAGTGATGGTTGGCGTATCATTGGACAAAATAGAAGTATCACAAATCAATATTACATCAGATTTCAATAGGTCTTGATGAGCCATACAGAATTGATCTAAGTGATCTGATCCGATCTCCTCCTCTCCTTCATATATAAATTTAATATTACATTTTAAATTATCTGTTTTCAAAAGGGCTTCCACCGCTTTTACTTGCATATATAACTGACCTTTATCATCACATGCACCACGGGCAAATATTGCACCATCGGGATGAATATCAGTTTTGTTAATCGTAGGGTTAAATGGTTCTGTATTCCACAAGTTGAGTGGATCAGGTGGCTGAACATCATAGTGGCCATAAAACAAGACGGTTGGATAGTCTGGTGAAATTATCTTTTCGGCAAATACAATGGGATGCCCTGGTGTTTCGTACAGATCTACCGTATCCAGTTCCAATGAAGTCAGCTTATCCATTAACCATTGAGCACCGCGTCTCACTTCACTTTGGTATTTAGAATCCGCAGAAATAGAAGGAATTTTAAGAAAATTAATTAATTCTTCTACTGACTTTTGTTTTTCAGAATCTAGGTATTGTTTCAAGGATTCATTCATGATTATAATTCTTTAATTTTTGTACTTTTACCATAATATACTCAATATTATGACAATATATTTTAAAAATTTCATCGCTATTTTTATTTTCCTAGTATCTACTGTCACCTTAGTAGCTCATTCGAAAACCACGACTATAGCATTGGCTAACAAAGTAACAGAATTAGCCTTTCATAAAAAAACAAATGAGGCTAAACTTGTTATTGATTCTATCCCTTCAAATAAGTTTTCTCCTTATCCTCACTCGGATATAAAAACCATTGAATCCGAATGCGATTTTGCAGAAATAAGTTATGATCCTTTTTTAGAAAAAAGTAAAAAAGATCTAGCCTACGAAAAGCTTTTTACTTATACGCCAGCTTCTCTGAAACCATATTTTAAATCCTCGTCATTTTTAACAGCTCATGGGAAATTGACTTCGTTAACAGGAGGATATAAATACTTTACTCTTTTAGTTGAAATTGAAGGCAATAAGGCTAAAAATATATACGGCAATATTAAGAAAGGAAGCATGATGAACATCGGTCTTATAAAGGGGAAAAACCTCACTTTACACAATGCATCAGAATCCAGAGGGCAGTACGATGAAAGTGCAAATAAATATATATACAAAATGGTATATCCTATAGATCATCGTCAAGAAAAAATCCTTAGTAAACATCCCATTGACAAAATATATATCATTTGGGAATCTGGATTTGAATCCTATGAAATATACAATGTTTCATTCTTCCAAAACCAACTCCAATGTCTTAATAATTCCTGATTATAGAGTGACTGATATAGGGTGTATTGGGTGACTGATATAGGGTGTATAGAGTGACTAATATAGGGTGTATTGGGTGACTGATATAGGGTGGAAATTACAATTCTACAATCTGTCCCTTTTCACATTTTAACACTCTAGCATTGGGATTTTTTTCGATTAAAGTGTAATCATGGGTAGCAAAAAGAACAGCGGTATCGTGATTCTTTTGAAGATTGAGTATCAACTGTAAAATTTCCATTGATGTATCGGGATCTAGGTTTCCCGTTGCTTCATCGGCTATGATCAATTGAGGGGAATTGAGTAAAGCTCTCGATATGGCGATTCTTTGTTTCTCTCCTCCAGACAATTGATGAGGATATTTATGGGCTTGATATTGAAGCCCTACTTCTCGCAATGCATTGTCTATTTTAGTCTCAATCTCTTGTTCTTCCTTCCAGCCAGTTGCTTTCAATACAAAGCGCAGATTTTGATAAACTGTACGATCCTCCAACAATAAAAAATCCTGAAAAATCATTCCTAAATTTCTGCGCAATAACGGCAATTTATTTCTACTGATTTTTTTTAAATCAAACCCACTTAACTGTGCTTCCCCTACTTGAATGGGTAAGGCACCATATATGGTCTTAAGTAAAGAGGATTTCCCTGACCCTGTTTTGCCTATTAAAAAAATGAACTCCCCTGGTCTTATCTGAAGATTGACTTCGTGCAAAACTTTATATTCTTTCTGATAGATATCCACATTTTTCAATTGCAATACATAATGCTCTGATATACTTTGATTCACGTCAAGGGATTTATTAGATTTCATAACTGGCTTCATACTTAGCACACGATAATATATATTAACAAAAATACTAATATTAATCGAAAAACATAGAAATTCCTTTCTTTATCTCTTTTGCTTTTCTTTATTGTAGGTGATGACCATTTTGACCAATCGACTATAGCTTTCAAGTCCACCTTCTACCTGATTTAAACTCAAATAACTACCGTAAATAAAATCGCGAACAGTAGGCATTATTGCCGGGTAAGTCTGATCTAACATCTGTCTTGCGGCTAAATCATCTTGAACCTTTTGACTGAGGTTTTTCCACATTTTAGTTTGATAATTCTTATCCAAGCCTCTAGCGTCTCTTGCCATATAAAGCCACAGTCCCAATTCCGCTGAATATTGAACAAATCGATCGCCACTTTTAAGACATGTGAGGTAACCGAGAAAATTGGCATCTCCCTCATCGGTTACTCCATATCCATGGGCCAACTCATGGGCTATAACGAATGGTTTTTGACTGATGTGTAAACCGGGGTCGATATAAGATTCAGATCCATAGGGAAAATAAAAACCAGCCGTATTCAGTCGAAGCAAACTCCCCTGAGGACTGAGTTCTTTACAAATAGGATTAAGACTGGAATCAATATTAAAAATAGGTAAAACAGTTTTAATACTTTTTTGAAGGTGATGACTATAAATTGCCGTCCAATTTTTACTACTATCTGGTTCGGTAGATTTCCCTCTAAGGTAATTGACTTTTTGTCCTTGCCTAGCCCAAATCTTTTTAAATTCTGTAGTATCAATGTCCGTGTATTTATATTCAAAATAACTAGCTGACAATGAGGGTTTAGAATAATTAAATCCCCAAAACCAATAAAATAGGGCTATCCCAGAAGCCATAAATGTCAATAAGTCTACAATGACCAATAGCCATTTTTTCTTAGCATCAGAATGCCTCAGTCCAAGTAACCAAGTAAACAATACGATCATCAATATCCAAAAAACTACCCAAAATAAAGGCACATCAGTGAAGTGGGATATATATTGCCAATAGTGATTGAGGTTTAAAAATATATGGTCATTGTACCACTCTCCATGGCTTGGTTTGAGATTTACCCATATTCCAAATACTGCGGTCAACAGAATAAAAATAAGAGATAAGATAAAGCTCCATCTTGAAAAAATATGCTTAAGCATTTTTATATCATTTCATATCAAATAATAGGCATCGGCACACCAGCTAATTTTATTAACTACTAGGGAAGAGTAGATATCCTTGCATCGGGATATACCCGCCTAATGGAAGATAATTCTTTTTGAGCAATTTGTTTAGAATAATATGGCCCCGTATATATCCAAATCATATTGTCAATACGCTTTTGATGTATTGGAATACTTTTTCTTTTTTGCTTAAAATCCTCCTCATTCCTTACCTTCTCTACAACAATAATATGATCTTGTCTAGTATAATCATAAGTAAATTTTCTTGCCGAAGTGTTAGGGACATCTTCAGCAGTCTCAGTTTCAATATCGGCATCTGGCAAATGAGGTTGTAAGAATAGATGGCCCAATCCTTTTTCCAATTGACTGGGTTTAAAAGTTTTAGATACGTATTTGTAATCGGGATGATAAAAATGTAGAGTGACTGGCTTAGACTTGCGCACAATTATGGAAAATTTTCCAGCTTTATCGCTCATGGTCGCATAATTGTTCGGATTATTGGAGGTATGATATCTAATCTCAACCCCACTTATTGGTAATTGATCTTTAGCTGACCACAATTGTCCCATTTTATATTTATCCTGCCGCTGCATAAAGAAGGTAATCTCATTATTGGAATTGACATGCTCTTGGGCAAAAGATTTAACTAAACTCATAAAGCCAGAAGCACTGATATACATGACACATGATGCTATATCACTAGTGGGAATTAAGACTTTGCCATCTTCATTGCTATAAAATTTACCTAAATTACAAGTATTGAGATCGATGACAGCTCCGGCTACTGGACTGCTTGAACCCAAGGACTTAATGTAGATAGCTATATGGTTCGGAGGATTCCCAAATAAACAAGTTCTCATCCCTATAATAAGGATAATTAATGTTAATCTTTTATATTTATGACAGCTATAATACATGAATCAAATATAATTCGCTTTATTTTTGAATTCTAACATTGAACCATTAAAATATTAAAATGAAGTCAATCAATTTTTCTAAACTGATCCTAATGTGCCTAATTCTGATGAATTCGCATTTATCTGCGGAAGCATTCCAACCGAATTATGTAGATGGAGAATTGTTAATCCAAACAGATGGGACACCATTAAGCACTATTTTAGCTTCATCGATTAATAATAGAAATCTAAGTAAGGCTCAACAATATAAGAGTTTAGGTAGTGATTTAAATATTTATTTGTATTCTTTTTCTACAGATGTTGAATCTACAGAAGAAGTATATCAGCGAATCTCACAACATCCCAACATTCGCAATATTCAATACAATCACTATTTAAGTCCACGCAGACAACCCAACGATGAAAATTATATCAAGCAATGGGCTCTTATGAATACTGATAACAATTTAGGCATTGGAATGGAATCTGCTTGGGATATTACTACTGGTGGTCAATTGGCCAATAAGTACGATATAATAATTGCCGTTATCGATGATGGATTTAATATAGAACACCCTGATTTACATGACAATATGTTTAAGAATGTTCGAGAAATACCCAATAACAATATTGACGATGATGGCAACGGATTTGTAGATGATTATCGTGGATGGAATCCAGATACCGAATCCGATAGTATCTACAGCGGAAATCACGGCAATTTAGTTGCTGGAGTGCTGGGGGCAGTTGGCAACAATAACATAGGAATTTCTGGCATCAATTGGTCGGTTAAAATCCTGCCTTTATTGCTCAATAAAAAATTTACAGAAGACGGTCTTATCTCCAGCTATCTATATGCTTATGAGATGAGAAAGGCATTTAATGAAAGTAATGGAGAAAAGGGCGGATTAGTAGTGGCTACCAATTCGTCTTGGGGTATATCTGGATATTTCCCAAATGAATTTCCAATTTGGTGTGGAGTATACGAAACGCTATATAATGAGGGTATTCTCAACTGTGTCGCTACTGGCAACAGAGTAGAAAATGTTGATCAATTGGGAGATTTACCTTCACTTTGCAGTAGCGAGTCACTTATTGTGGTCACTAGTACCGATGAAAACAATCTATTGTCTGGGAGCTATGGTATTGAGAATGTTGATATAGCTGCTCCTGGCACCGCTATATATACCGTATTAAATGAGGGTTATGGTTATGATTCTGGAACTTCATTTGCTGCACCAATGGCTACAGGAATGGTTGCCTTGATGTATAGTATTCCTTCCAATATATTACTTGAAGCGGTATTAAATCAACCTAAATCTACAGCTCAAAAGATAAAAACAATTCTTTTGGAAAGTGCTGAATCTATTGAGGATCTCAACGGGAAAATTAAAACGGGTGGAAAAATAGATGCCAGTTATGCCATTGCCATGACTATGGATACCTTTGGGATAGACTCCATTACCTATTGCAATATCGATTCCATTGATTTACCGACTTTGTCTCTCGATACTTTTTTCTTCCAAAACGATTCCATTATTTCAGGATTTAATAATGGGTATCGTCCCAGTCAATTGTTAAAGGATACCATAGAACAAGGTCGATATATCCCAGTAGGGATTTCCCCTAATCCCGATTATCTAGACTCGATATATGTTTCCATTTGGTTAGACGAAAATAGAGACAGTGTGTTTTCTGAACACGAACAATTGTTATTTGATTCTATTCAAGGCAAGTGGGCCGGTACAGTATTTATACCAGAAGATATCGATACAGGATACTATCACCTTAGGGTAGGTATATCTGCACTCACTGACAGTATTAATCCATGCGCAGAAAAGATGACAACTTATGAATTTGAAGATTATTCATTATTTATAAAAATCAATCCTTTGCTTTGTCCTCCTCCTCCCACTGTGGATAGCATTATGATAGGCGATACGACAGCAAGTATATTGTGGGACATGGTGGATAGTTCAGTTGCTTATATATTTAGATACAGAGCCATAGGAAGTGGAGAATGGGAAGATGAAATGGTAGATACGGCTAAAATGTTTACTATAAATGGGCTAGATGAATGCAAGCCTTATGAATTTCAAGTAAGAAGCGTGTGCTATTATGATACAAGTTCATATTCTCTGTCGTATGAATTCCAAACAGACTGTCCCACGAGCATCGATGGCGTCGAATTGAGTAATGAAGTACATATCTATCCCAATCCCAATAATGGATCAACGATGACCATAGAATTACCTTCTATTTGGGCGGTAAAATCTTCAGAGTGGCAAATCTCTGTATATTCTATGAACGGACAACAAATGATTCGTCAGAATACTTGGTCCAGTGGCAAGGTCTTATCAGTTGATGACATGAGCCTCCCTTCTGGCTTGTACATGGTAAATATTTTCAATGGCGAAGCATATGCCAATAAAAAGCTAATAATACAATAAGAAAAGTTCTCGAAAGATCAGTTAAATTTTGGACCAACCCCATTTTGACTGATCTTTTGCATTTTTTGCTTTATTCGAATATTATCATTGCATGAATCTATCTAGGCAATATAATATCATTTATGGGTATAAAATTATGATATTATAATTCATTTTCTTATATTTAGTAAGTTGACACTTTTTTTCAACTTAAAAATAAGATTTGAATGAAAAATTTTAAGCAAAAACTTGTTACGGAGATAGAAGAACCAGAAGTAGCCACTCCAATCGTGAAACAGTTTATGACAACTGATTTAATCACTTTTGAACCAGACACACCGATACTTACCGTAGCCCAAACCCTATTGAAAAATAGGATAACTGGTGCTCCCGTTCTCGATAAGAATAAAGATGTTGTCGGTCTTATTGATGACAAGGATTGCTTGAGGGTGGTCATCGAGACCATGTATCACAATCATCCTGTCTTAGATAAGACAGCTGCTCATTATATGTCCAATGTAATGAAAACTGTCAACCAAGAAACCGATATCAATGAGGCTGCCAACATCTTTTTAACTACACCTTATAAACGTCTATTGGTGACTGATAATGACGGCAAATTAGTAGGTCAAATCAGTAGAAGAGACATCCTAAAAGCTTTGTTTACCACTTAATATTAAGTATATATTTTAAATGGAATATAACGACAGGCTTTGAATATAGACTTCCCATTTATCATTAGATTAATGGGGGTCTTTTTATATATAGGCAAAATCAATAGCACATGTGGCCCATTTTGATCTAAATTCAGATTCTGGATCTAATAATTGATCAAGGGATTCAAAATTAACAGGTTGTTCGCCTTTCTGATCAACACTTATACCAGTTATTCGCTGCCAATTACTGTAATTTGAACACGGATCGTAGTCCAGTAATACAGATTCAAAATAAGCCGCTCCCAACAACCAATGTATTTTAAGTTCTTGTATTAAATAATAAGCTACTATTCGACGCTGTTGGTGACTGATATAACCATAGGTATACAATTCTTTCATACAAGCATTGACATAATCATTCTCAGTTTGGCCATTTATCCACTGTTTTAATATTTCAATGTCCCATTTTTGATCATTTATTTCTTGATTGCCAAATCCGTGTTCATCGAATAGTTGTTTATGATTTTTCTTACTAATTAGCCTGTGATAATCTCTTAGATAGAGATTTTTATTCAATTCTTTGACCACTTTCTTCGATGATTTCCCTAAGGTTTGAACTTCTTGGTAGACAAATTTTGGAGATAAACTACCATTGGCCAACCAAGGCGATATTTGCAATTGTTTGCTAGATTTATCTTCTATTTCTTTGAGTTTTTGTTTTAATATTTTTAATCCTTCATTTTCCCCACCATGAAATTGATTATTTTTGAAGTCATCTGACCAGCCCAAGTCCGACATCAGAGGAATATTCCCCTCCTCGATTTCTAATTCTAACGGCTTAATACTAATCGGAGAATCCAAAGGCGGACGGATTGGAACTATCCTCTCTGTTTCCTTTCTAAAATTGGCAAATTTATCTGGAGTATGAGATATAGGGAACGGAAGATCTTGAGTGTAATGAAGCATTTTACCCCTAGAGTAATGAATTTCCTGACCAATAGACCAAAGTTTTTCTTCAAGACTGTCCTGAACCGAAACTTCTTCTAATGTACGCTCTCTGTTACAAAAAGTCCATGTGGTCTTATATTCATTAGCAAGATCAAAAATAACTTCTTCTGGTATTCCAACTCGGACAATGAGTTTAGATCCTAATTTTTCAAGGTTATCTCGCAGATTCTGCACCGATTCAATAAGGAATAAAGCTCTAGTTTGGAATATTTTAGGAATAGACTCGAATCTATGACCAGTGAATTGTCTTTCATCAAATACATAGATTGGAATGATTTCATCAACCGTTCTCATGATTTCCACCAGGGCTTCATTGTCATGAATCCGCAAATCATTCCTAAACCATAGTATACCTCTTCTACTTCCCATCTAATGTATATTTACATGCAGTACAAAAATAGTGACTTATTTATAATTATTCTAAAACTAAAAAGATATTTCAAAAAGCCGGCTTTGAAATAATAAAGGGAATATTATGGGGTTGTCGCTAATATTATTTCATTTAATCTAATAAACACTGCAATTATTATATAAAAATTTTATTTTATTAGCATTAACATAAAATGCAAGAAAGAAGAGAAAATTTTTATTGTTCTACTTTAGTTTATATTTGCATAAAATTTAAAACTAGCAATGAAATCTATAATATTGACAACCTTAGCTTTGGCATTTTTAGTCATAGCATGTAAAAACGACGGCAGTTCCAGTATTGAGCAAGAACTAAAAGAAAAGATCGAATTATACAACGACAGCGTAATGGTAGTTCACGATAGAACTATGCCTCAAATGTCAAAAATTGAAGATTTAAGAAAACAATTAACCGAGCAGAGAAAAGCTTTAATTGGAGTAGACAATTTCAACGAAGTAAAAAAAGTTAATAACCTTCTAGGCGAACTCAATAAATCTGAAAATGCTATGTGGGATTGGATGTATAATTTTAAGCCAGACACCTTGCAAAACGATGAAAAAGTAAACTATTTACGCGAAGAATTAAGATCTGTACGCAAAATGGAAAACATAGTGATCAGTGGTATCGCAAAAGCTGAATCGTATATTCAAAAATAGTAATATCATGAAATCAGTATATCTTTGGTCCATCATTATCACTTTCGTTTGGGGTTGTTCATCAAATGAAACCAAACACTTACCTATATTGGGAATACCTACAGTAGTCAATGGCGATACGATTCATCATACTATCAGGGACTTTACCTTCATAGATCAAGACAGTACTGTAGTGACAAAAGCTACTTTTAAGGACAAAATATACGTATCTGACTTCTTTTTTACTTCCTGTCCTTCCATTTGTCCCATTATTACTCGTGAAATGAAACGCATTTACGAAATATTTGAGAGCAACGATGACTTTATGTTAATTAGTCATTCCATTGATACTCGAAGAGATAGTGTTCCCGTATTGAAAGCCTATGCAGATAAACTCAATGTGGACAGTAACAAATGGAAATTCGTTACTGGAGAGAAATCTTTAATTTATGAAATAGCCAATGACTATTTCAATGTAGCCTATGAAGATGAAGACGCTCCAGGAGGCTATGACCATTCAGGAAAATTGATCTTGGTGGACAAAAATGGTCATGTTCGATCTTATTGTGAAGGTACAGACCATGAGGCAGTAACAAAATTTATAGAAGATATTAAATTTTTGATCGCGGAGCAAGCCAGTGAATAAAGTTCACAAGACACTAACAATTACAAAAAAATGGATAAAAAAATTGTCTTACGATATTTAATATTAATCGTTTTACCCATTTTGTATTATTGTTCAGCCCATCCATACCAACAAGGTAAAAGATTATTCGAAATACATTGTCAACGTTGCCATGGACCATCGTTGGAGGGATTTGAGGAATTATATCCCCCCATCAACGAATCTCCGTATATCTTACAACATCAACCCTCTCTGGCCTGTATTATCCAGCATGGATCCAATTTTTTACAATCGCATTCAAATTCTGAAGACAATGTCATCCCCATGCCAGAAAATCACGGTTTAAATGCCGTAGAAATCTTGAATATCGTCAATTACATTTACTATTCCCTAGATATAGACTATACGGAAAAAATTACTACAATTGAATCTGCACTTGAAGAATGCAAAAATCATTGATCTAATTCATATTAATTAATCTTTTCTGCTTCAAGGGTTTCTATATCTGCATTCTTATTTTTGGCTTCTAACAAAAGATCTTCCGGCATTTGTTGTATTAAATTGGCAACTAATCCCGTCCAGCCCGTTTGATGTGAAGCACCTACACCTCGACCATTATCCCCCTGAAAGTATTCGAAAAATAGTATTAAATCACTATTTTCTGGTCTGCTATAAAATTTCTCATATTTTCGATTTACCGGTCTAAATTTGTTTTTATCATGCTGAAAAATACTTATAAGATTGGCAGAAATGCGTTGAGCAATTTCTTTTAAATTAAATTCTTCTCCTGGATTATTGGGATCTTCAATTAGGAAATCATCACAGAAAAAATAATAATACTGTTGTAATTTTTGAATGATTAAATAATTGATGGGCATCCATATGGGACCTCTCCAGTTTGAATTACCTCCGTATATTTTAGAAGTTGATTCTCCAGGATCATAGGCTATAGAATAATCCATTCCGGCAATCTTCATATAAAACGGATGCGAATGTACCTTAGATAGAGAGCGGATACCGAATTCACTGAAAAATTCGTTGGAATCAATCATTGTCTTTATCACACGGTGTAATCTTGATCTAGGTATTAGGGTCAAAAATAAATCTTTATTTCCACCGTAATGTTCCAACACCATGTACTTGCCCGTTTTTCTTCGATATTTAAAGAAGTTTTTTATCCATTTTGACAGGGATTTTAATTGTGCTAGCTTATTGTGATCAATTTTTAACACGGCGAACAAAGTAGTAAGTCCTACTATGGATCGGATTTTAACAGGAATAAATCTATTTTCAGGTTTAACCATTACATCGTAGAAAAAACCATCTTCATTATTCCATATTCCCGCCCATTCATCATCAATTCGATTAAGGGCTTCCGATATATATATAAAATGTTCAAAATATTTAATCGTCATATCTTCAAAGGCCTCGTCTTCTATGGCTATTTCCATAGCCATATCCAACATATTGAGAGCAAACATGGCCATCCATGCAGTACTGTCGGCCTGCTGTAGATATCCTCCTCCTGGGATTTCTACATTTCTATCAAAAATCCCTATATTATCTAACCCTAGGAATCCACCTTCAAATATATTGTTTTGCTTGCGATCTTTTCGATTTACCCACCAATTGAAATTTAAGGAAAGTTTAGCAAAGATCCTCTTTAAGAAATTAATATCCTTTTTTCCCGTCTTAGAAGCTTCCATTCGAAACACTTCCATTGTCGCCCATCCATGAACTGGGGGATTTACATCGGAAAATTGCCATTCATATGCGGGAATCTGACCATTGGGATGCATATAAGATTCTCCAACCATAAGCAATAACTGATCTTTGGCAAATTCTATGTCCAGCTGTGCTAGGGTAATACAATGAAATGCCAAATCCCAAGCGGCATACCATGGATATTCCCATTTATCCGGCATAGAAATTATGTCTTCATTGTACAGAGTTTGCCAATGTATATTTCTTCCACTTAATCTTTCTTTTGGAGGGGAGAGACTTCCAGGATCGCCTTTTAACCATTGAGAAATACTGTAATTATAGTATTGCTTAGTCCACAACATTCCAGCCCAAGCTTGACGTTGGATATTTCTTAAATCTTCATCCTTAGCCCCATATATTCCTTCATAAAAATCGTCAGCCTCCTTTTTTCTCTTGGCCATTAGATCATCGACAAATTGACGATCAAATTTTTCAGAAGAACCTTGGTCTTCTATTTTTTTCTTAAATCTAAGACAAATTGACTTTTCACCTCCCCCTTCTAATTTCATATGATAGAGAGGGGAAAATTTTGAACCATCGGTAAATTTCTCAGCCTCATGCCACAATTCTTGGGTAAGAATTTTGTGAAATCTATCCTTCACCTTATTGGTCTGATTTTCTATCCCAAAAAGTCTTTCTGCATTGTTTTCATTATTGGTGAACATCAAATATTGAGGTTCTTCGAATTCCAACTCATATTTACCCAACTCACTGTGATGAATATTTACAATATCTCTTCTACCTCCCAATCTAGATATTACATTATTAGGTTGCATTTGATTGAACATCCAAAGATTTCTAAACCACAAAGTAGGTAACAAATACAGTTCTGCAGCTTCTGTATTTCTATTGTTAACAGTTATCTTTATAGCAATATCTTCTGGCCCTTCTTTTCCATATTCGATATATACATCAAAGTATTGGTTGTTGTCAAAAACACCAGTATCCAGTATTTCGTATTCATACTCTTCCACCGTCCTATGGGCATTTACCTTCTCTAACTCTTCGTATGGAAATGGATTTTGAGTATACTTATACAAGTATTTCATATAGGAATGTGTCGGAGTATTATCGAGATAATAATACAATTCCTTCACATCTTCTGCATGATTGCCTTGAGGTCCTGTCAGCCCAAATAGTCTCTCCTTGATAATGGAATCTTTCCCATTCCACATAGCCATGGAAAAACATATCCGACAATTGTCATCAGATATTCCAGCTATTCCATCTTCACCCCAACGATATACACGGCTCCTAGCATGATCATGAGGGAAATAATCCCAAGCATTGCCATCCTTGCTATAATCCTCTCTAACCGTCCCCCATTGACGTTCACTGAGATATGGTCCCCATTTTAACCATTCCTTCTGATCAGTGTACTGTTGGTCTAATCGTTTGTTTTCCTCGCTCATAGATGTTATAAATTACAAAATAATAAAAACCTCCTATCCTATAAATTATGTATTCTATATATCAGTTACCATAAAGATACCTTTTTCTTATTGCTGTGCAACAATGAAAAAGTTTTAACACCAATAACCATAAACCAAAAAAAGAGATAGTTGACACATTCAACCATCTCTTTTTTTATTCTTGTAATATTACTTTATTACTTACCGAGATTATCCACTTTATATTTTGCCATCTCACCATAAGTACCTGAAGGTACTTTTTTGTAGGCTTCCAATGCAGCTGAAGTATCTCCTAATCCTTCATATACTTCCGCTTGAGCAAAATAGTTGCGTCCATCTTTTCCACCTTCACCCAATTCGATAGCTTTATTCGCATTGGCTAAAGCTTCTTTAAGGTTTCCTTTTTCTTTATAAGCTCTGGCCATGTAAAAGTGAACATCAGCTGATGGTGTTGATTCCAAATAAGTTTTACCCAATTCTAAAGTCTCATCCCATTTTTTTGCGGTATACGCTTTGGAAACAAATATGGTGGCTTTGTCCATCATTTCTTCAGCTTTATCCGCTTTTCCTACTTTTTCTGCTTCTCCACTTCCCACGATATAAGCTTGCAATGCACCCATTACATCTCCTTTACTATTCAGGGAAAGAGCTTTTCCTATATAGTTGGCATAAAAACTAGGACTAACGCTAATGCCTGTCTCATATTTTTCTAAGGCACTATCATAATCTTTCGCTTTTCTTGCTGCATTTCCAGCATAATATGCTGCTACAGCTGAATTTTTCTTAGCCAAACTAACAATTTGTTTGTCTTCTTCTGGATCAGCTGCCTCAAGGGCACTGGTTAATAAATCCAACGCTTTGTCATAGTCTTTGGCTTTCAATGCAGCTACTCCATCGTTGTACATGGAAGCAGGGGTGGCATCTTGAGCTTGGACCACAGAAAAAGAAATAAAAAACATAAAAATCGAAAATATCCTCAATGTTAGATTCATCCTAATACAGTTGTTTAAATGAAAAAAAATAAAAATTAGACCTTGAAAATATTACCTATCATTTGAATTTCATAATTATTGACCATAATTTCTGATAATATTTGAATGACTTCCTTGTTTTAACGGTAAATTTATCAATCATTTTATGAAGTTTTTTTTTCTCCAATAAGAATTATATAGCAGTATTTCACCTCCATTTTTCACTATTCAAAATATAATTTTATTCTTTTAAATCAAATATTATTAGTATTTTAATGGTGTAAAAATGAAAAATATGAAGTATTATTCTAAAAAATACTTCAATATATTTGAGATCGTTATTTTT
Source organism: Membranihabitans marinus (assembly GCF_021729155.1). Taxonomy (GTDB): domain Bacteria; phylum Bacteroidota; class Bacteroidia; order Chitinophagales; family Saprospiraceae; genus Membranihabitans; species Membranihabitans marinus. The sequence continues at coordinate 48,218 of NZ_JAJQYA010000004.1, forward strand.
ATAATCATAGGCATTATAATAGAGGGATTTTTGTCATTTTCAATACCTATCAATTTCTCTTTCTTCCAGCAGGTTCTTATTATTATATCCACAATCATTGTTATTGTATTTCTATCCCTCCAACATCAGCCATGGATTCGGTGGACGGCATGGATAGTGTTTGGATTGTCAATTGCGAGTTATGAATCAATGACCTTTAATACCAATGCAAAGACTATTACTCAATCCTCTCAAATAATTGGACGAGTAATGTCAACAACTCAATATCAAAAAATGATTCAATATCGAGTAAACGTCGATAACCACAATCCATGGTTTAGAAATAACCAAATCATAGTTAATGTATTGGATCTTGAAACAAATCTTCACAGAGGCCAATGGATTAGTCTGTCTTCTGACTTGCTTCCAATTCCCAAACAGAAATATCCTTTTGATATAGATGCTATTAAATATTGGCGCCCCTATAGAGTAAGTCATCAAACTTTTATTAGACAACAAAGTGAAATAAAGATAATTCAAGATTTTAATCCCATTATTTACCGTTATAATTCCAAAATAGTAGCCACATTAAAAGAACTCTATCCAGATCCCAACTATTTGGCTTGGTCAATGGCATTGCTTTTAGGACGAAAAGAATCTCTAAATTCCAATTTAAAGTCAAATTTTCAAAAGTTAGGCTGTCTACATATTCTTGCTGTATCTGGTCTTCACGTCGGAGTTTTAATGACCATAATATACCTACTTTTACTTCCGTTAAGGTTGTTGGTTAAAAATCAATCTATTATATATTTACTAGTATTCGGTTTGACTTGGATATATGTTGCATTAATCGACTACAAGATTTCTGTTGTAAGAGCGAGTATATTGGTTTCATTCTTATTGTTCTCAAAGATATGGCATTGCAATAGCTCGAAATGGCATATTATCGCTTGGGCCAGTTTATTTCTTTTATTGTGGCAACCCAAGTATTTGTATTCTGTGGGATTTCAACTTTCATTTATCGCTGTTTTAGGTATTTTTACCTTTTATCCTTTCCTATTGAAATCTTTTTCTAAAATAAATATTTTTCCTAGTTTAACTAAATTACTGGCGGTGTCAATAGCAGCACAATTGGCAACCTTCCCAATATTAATATACCATTTTAATCAATTTTCATTTTGGGGTACTTTATCGAGTATCGTTATTATACCTATTCTATTTCCCCTATTGCTGTCTATTATTCTTTCAATAATATTATACTTCATATTTCCCCCAGTAGCCATAATGATGACACAAATCACTCATTATGCCATTGATGTAATTCAATACTTTACACAATCCTTGCTTCATGTGGATACTGGATGGCCATACATTTTTAGTCCCCAATTAACCTGTCTTTATTTAGGGATAAGTATAATATTTATAGGACTGTATATCCATAAGCAAATATTTCCATCATGGACATTCTATGTATTTCTAATATTGGCATTATTTTATTATAGTATGGATTGTTATGCCATTAGAAAGAGTACTTTTATAGCTACCTATGAAGAGAAAGATACCATCATAGTTGATCTGTTTACAGGTGGCAAACTGTATACCAATGACGCCAGAAATGATAAAATCTATATACTAAAAAATAGAAAACGACACTACATTAATTCTCAAGCTTTATTGTCTGACTTATTTGTAGTAGACAAAAATATTATTCAAATTGTCCACACTCAATATGATGTTATAGATCCTCGGGCCAATATGATTATTATCAGTCCACAAAAATATCAACACACACCTATTGGCCCCAATCAACATATTACCATTGTAAATGCATCTACAAACAATGGCAACACAAGAAAATTTAGACTCGTAAATAACAGTTCGCAGTATTTGAAATATTCTAACACAAAATTATAGGTGATGAAGCGCTATGGATTTATTTTATTTGTTATCAGCATATGGATAGGATATTTTTTGATTCAAACTAATTTTTGGCTAGAACCCAAAGAGGTTGAAAATTTAATCATTGATGATCGCTTAAGTTACCCCCTAATGGTAAAAGACAGTATTGAAAAGCCTTATGCCCCAAAAAACATCCATTCCCAGAAAAAGAAACTTACCGTTCAACAAGTAAATAGGATGGATATTAATTTGGCCGACACCAATGAATTCAAATTATTGACCGGCATAGGATCCTATAGAGCCAAACGCATCGTCAGTTTTAGAAATGCTCTTGGCGGTTTTGTATCAGTAGATCAATTGGGAGAAACTTACGGGCTACCAGATAGTGTCTTTCAAAAGATTAAAATCCAACTCGTATGCTCTCATCCTTATGAAAAAGTAAAAATAAACTCACTGCCTTATGATTCCCTATATCCACACCCCTATATCACTAAACAAATGGCATATTTCATCATGAAATACCGGCGTGAAAAAGGCGAAATTAGAGATTATACCAACCTTGAACAAATATTAGATTCGCATCATCGAGAAATGTTACTAAAATTAAAACCATATTTGGATTTCAGTATTTATACAAATTGAATAATTATCTTTGAAAAAAAAAATAGTTGAAGGATTTACAAACTTTAAATAAATACTTGTGGCGATATAGAGGTCGTCTTACTTTAGGCCTTATTTTCGTTATTCTCTCCAATGTATTTGCTGTTATGCAACCTCGCATGATTAGCCAAGCGTTGGATTTGGTACTTCAAGATATCAAGTCCATTAAAGTAGCAGAAGGCTTTGAAGTTCAATCTGAAATAATAGCCAACCTGACCACAAACCTATTTGCATATGGTCTTCTGGTGATTGGATTGGCTCTACTGATGGGTATCTTTATGTATTTTACTCGTCAAACCATTATAGTTGTATCCAGATTGATCGAATATGATTTGCGCAAAGACATCTATGATCACTATTCTACCCTATCGCAAGATTTCTATAGAAAATCCAAAGTAGGTGATTTAATGAATCGCATTATGGAAGATGTATCCAAAGTAAGAATGTATATCGGACCAGCCATATTGTATGGAATGAACTTGTCGACATTGACCGTTTTAGTGGTGTCATTTATGATAAACGTAAGCCCTGAACTCAGTCTATATACTTTACTCCCTCTACCCTTTTTATCGCTTTCCATCTATTATGTAAGCAGTTTAATGCACAAGAAAAGTACCATAATCCAACAACAGCTGTCTACATTAACATCCCTAGCTCAAGAGGTATACTCGGGAATAAGAGTGGTTAAATCATTTGTAAAAGACAAGCAAATGGGACAATACTTTGAAGATCATTGCAATGATTACAAAGATAAGTCTATGGACTTAGTCAAAGTTAATGCATTCTTCTTTCCACTCATGGTATTGATAGTGGGTTTGAGTACCATTTTTGTGATCTATTTTGGAGGTATTCAAATATCAAAAGGAAATATATCTGTAGGAACCTTGGTCGAATTTATTATATACGTTAATATGCTAACCTGGCCTTTTACTTCTATTGGATGGATAGCTTCCATTATACAACAGGCCAGTGCCTCGCAAAAAAGGATTGATGAATTTTTTGAAGTAAAACCAAAAATTGTATCAGGCACAGTTATCAAAACAGATTTCAACTCTGAAATTCAATTTAAAGATGTTTCCTTCGTATATCCAGATACAGGCATCCAGGCATTATCCAATGTCTCTTTTACCATATCCAAAGGTCAAAAAATAGCCATTGTGGGTAAAACAGGCTGTGGTAAAACTACATTAGCGGAAATGATCCTACGGACCTTTGATCCTAGTAAGGGCAGCATATTAATCGATGGTCAACCGCTAAAGAATATAGAAATCAAAAAATGGCGCAATATGTTGGGATATGTGCCTCAGGATAAATTTTTATTTTCCGATACTATAGAGAATAATATCCGTTTCGGTGAAGATAGTGCCAATATCAACGATATCATGGAATCTGCTCGTAAAGCGGCTATTCACGAAGAAATTGAACGATTGCCCAATGGATATCAAGTGAAAGTAGGTGAACGAGGTGTTACTTTATCCGGAGGTCAAAAACAGAGAATATCCATAGCAAGAGCCATTATCCATCAACCTGAAATTATTATTTTAGACGATGCATTAAGTGCAGTAGATGCCAATACTGAACAAAAAATATCAACCTATTTAGAAGAAGACTTAAAGGACAAAACGGTGATCAACATCACCCATCGAATAAACCCTAATAGCTATTACGACAACATTATCGTAATGCACCAAGGTAAAATTGTAGCTCAAGGACAACATGAAGAGCTCTACTTATCTAATCGTTTTTATAAGCATCTTATGGATCACGCCATGATGGAATAATTTCGACAAATCTTAAAACACAAAGAATTTTACAGAAATTTTTGGGTAAGATTGTAAAACAAGGACGAAAATGTGATAATTTTCTTTAAATTGCATCTTGACCTCAAACCACTTAATCAATTCAAAATCAACCCAGTTAAATAGCTTTATTTCCATCAATTCCCAATATTCATTTTATAATAAGGGGGAAGTTTAGGATTTAAAGTAAATTTTATTTTTTATTTTAGTATTTATTATAGATTTGCAACATAGATTATTGAATTTAAACGACAAGTGTAGTGGAAAACGGTAAATCAAATCATGTAGACAGTGTTTATTCGCAGAAAATAAGGGCTGGCAGAAGAAGGACGTACTTTTTTGATGTTAAGCAAACCAAGGGAGATGATTTCTATATTACCATGACGGAGAGCACAAAACGCTCATCAGGTGATGGATACAATCGACATAAAATATTCCTGTACAAAGAAGATTTTAATCGATTTATAGAAGGTCTTGAAGACACTATTCAGTATGTAAAAACTGAATTGATGCCCAACTATGATTATGAGGAATTTGATCGCAGAAATGCGGAGTGGGAAGAGGAAAATCTTAAAAATGACAACTCCTCATCTTCCAATTCATCGATTCCAGATTCTGAAGATGAAATGGAATGGTAACTTTCATTACTCAACATTAATAAATCAAACAGCTACTAAAGAATAGTAACTGTTTGATTTATTTTTGACTAGTGGTGATGTTCCCAATCCATTAAAAAATTTCATATCTACTAGGCAATATTCTGTCTTTCACACAATGTTTTGAAAGAGCAATACGTACACTTCTTAATGTCATCTGTTTGATCAAAACTCAATTGATCATTCAGCATTTGTGCAACTACATCCCGAAGTTGATCTTCAAATTCGTTAATAATGTCGAGATTAATTCTGGTCTCTCCCATTATTTTAAGGTAATTAATAACGTTTTTATCCTTTAAGGTATAATGGGCTGATAGAATAGGTTGTTTCATTGGATAATTCTTATTCCATAAAAGCACGTACATCATAAGCTGAACGACATGGGGTTTGTAGTTGTCACCAAAAAAGTCAGTGTCTCTCTGACCTGAAGTATTACTATTTCCTGTTTTGTAATCAATGATTCGATAGGTATTCTTTCCCATGGTATCTACTCGATCTATAAAACCTTTCAGTTTAACTTGTATATCATCTACTTCTAATCTTGCCTCAATCTTTTCTTCCACAGAAATTATAGAGAAAGGATCCAAATCACTATCGATCTCAATAACCCTGATTAAACTATTTATCAATGTCTGAATTTCCAACCAATGTAAACCATGACCTAGAATAGCTGAATCGCGAATATTGAAATACTCCATATAATGACTCTCAACCAGGGAAGGTATTTGAGATTTCATGGATTTAAAATCCTCAGCAGTGAGATTTTGACTATGATATGGACTGTATAATTGCTGTAAAATATTGTGAAAAATAATTCCGAAATCTTTTGGACTAATACTTTCTTCTTGGATATCCTTTTCTCTTACATCCAATAAATGCTTATAGGCAAACCTAAAGCCACATTCAACATAGTCGTTTAATGAGGAAGCGGATAAACCTTTTTCAATCAAAAAAATATACAAAAGCTTATAGATATCTTTCGATTTGGCTATAGATTTAATAGAAGTCGGTCTATCCCCAGTTTCAAAGCCAACCGTTTTTTCATATACATCTAGTCCTAATTCTCCAAAACGCAGTTGTTGAATATACCTACTCTCTCCTTTGGCACCCAATACATCATCACCAGAACTATGTAGAAGAACTACCCTTTGAGCATTTAAAACAGAGGTCCAGAAATAATAAGATGAAGTTTGCAACTTATCCCTGGTACTGGTCAATCCATAATGTTGACGGACTGAAACTGGGATAGTAGAATGATTACTGGCATTTGGCCATACCCCTTCATTGAGGCCAATTATGACTACATTGTCAAAGGAGAGATTTTGCATCTCCAGTTTCCCTAATATCTGAAGTCCTTTCAGAGGTTCTCCTTTAAAAGGCACATCAGCTTGGATGAAAAACTGAGCCAATAATTTTTGCAAAAATGAAATTGACCACTTATTGTCGAGTTTTAAAACTATATCTCTGAGTCTGGTAATACAGTGTTGAGCAAAGGACATGACGTGAATATGAAAATCAACTTCACTCACTTCAACCAATAATTCCAATATTTTTAACATCTTATCAAAAACTTCTTCAATATCTTTGGTTTTTGAAAAGATGATCGTGAGCAATGGATCGTCCTTACTCAATTCATTGTATAGATAGTACTTTTGCTTATCTATGAGACTAGCTATACCCTTTGATTTGGAGTACACTGTCATATAGTAATGATTCATTAACCGATCTACTAAATCTCTATGGAGATAATTATCGTCTTCCATAGAAGCCCAAATATCAAATATCCAATCTAATAATGCCTTAACCGGGCTATAATAAAGCGGATATCCCATCGATATATTGACAGTGTCTACCTGCTCTGGTAAAGAAGACAAAAGAGGTTCCATTAAAATAGGGTCGGACAAAATAATAGCAGAATTCTCAGGCAAAGAAGTATTTTGCCATTCACTGACCAATTGCCCAGCTAATTTTACTTGACCAATAGCTGTATTGGTTTGGATGATCTCTATTTGGGATTGGGCAACTGGCTTAAGTCGATGATAGGATTGTCCAAATTGTTGAATGCCATTATTTATACATTCTGCGGCCTCTATACTACTCTGGAACAATACTGGGTGAGTATTCCAATAAAAAAAGCAACGATGATTGTCTTTTAAATATTTGAGTAATTTTTCTTCAGCCTTCGTGAGATGATTAAATCCAATAAAGTGAAATACTTCCTGGCCTTTAAAATCTATCTGATGAAGATTCTCCACTGTATAACGATAGATCATACCCTTGTAAGCCAATCCATTTTCGTGCAAAGACTGTTTAAATTGTTGATATAGAGGAAGTAGATATTTCCAATTCAATACCAATTGCTTTTGTAATGCTGAAGATTTATCAGTAAGAATAGAGTCCCATAAATCCTTATTTTGACCATATTCAGGATAAGAATTGTGATCTGCTTCAATATCCATAAATAAAGCATTGACATCTGCCAAACTTAAATCAATATCATTGAAATCGGAAAGTATAACTTTACCAAAAGGGTAAAATTCCTGAAAATCATTGTGAACAAAACCAATTTCATAGGCTATTTTGTAAAGATAATAGACCAGTGTCAATTCATCGGCAATGATATAAGGGCAGTGTTGTTTTACCCAGCCATCAGAAGTCAAACCATTGGGCATCCAAATAGGACGTCCAACATGGGCAGCCATATTTCTATTGAAATAGAGCATAGATCTTCTAGTAGGAAATAAAAAATAGTGGGTTTCAATTTCTGTTTTGTATTGATCCCAAATCTGTTGGGCAGTTTCTGATAGAAATGACATGCTAATTTATTTTAATTATACCGCCTCAATGGCAGATTCGTCTATATACAATAAATACCCTTTTACCGGCTTGTTAACCATTTGTTGCAGTACTTTGACATATTGGCCTACTTGATATTTATACGATTTACTGCGTTTGCCTGATTTGTAATCAATGACTACCATTTCATTTTCGTTTTCTTGTACACGATCCGGTCGAAACTCCTCTCCTGTTGGCAATATCATAGTTTTTTCGGTGTATACCTTCCATTGATTACTGAAGAATGGAGAGATTGATTCTGCACTGACCAAGGTCGTGATTTGATCTTGCCAGTAATCTCTATCTTCTTCTCTAATTACTCCATCTATTTCGCTGAGTTGAATCGATCGTTCTACATCAGCATCGGAGTGAAGGTATTGCAATATATGGTGAAGGTTAATCCCTCGCTCTATCGCACCTTGATTGGACTTGTGTAATCCGTGGTAAACTATAGATAGAGGCTTCCTTCTATACACAAAACTCTTAAGTTTCACTGAATTGTTAGACTTTTCCTCTTTGTCTTTCTTCAAAGGTGTCAATTGTCCTTTTATATAAGATTCCGTTGCCAACATGGGATATACAAAGTTGAAAAACTCAACTGTGTTACCTAGTGATTTTGTGGCCGATTTGGAATCACCTTTTCTCTCCTTGACGTTTAATCTCACCATTAGGTTAGTTCGTGCTCTCGTCATGGCAACATAGAGTAAATTTAAACTATCGACTACATTAAATACGTATTCCACAAAATAGGTCTTCGTGTAATAAGATGGAATCATTTTGTTAGAGTATTTCAACGGGACAAGGCCTATTAATTCAACAAAGGAATCCCTTTCACTATGTACCCATAAATTGGTATTGCCATTCGACCTCTCTATTTGCCAATTACCGAATGGGATTAAGACAGTGTGAAATTCTAATCCTTTAGATTTATGCATCGTCATTAATTGAATCTTATCTGAACCAGCCGTTGATTGAATACTTTGTTGAGAAATATTTTCTTCCCATTCATTAAGAAATAATTTAATATCAGAACCATAGGTTTTTTCAAATTTCTTAACCAATTCAAGAAAAGTTAAAAAATATGGGTAGTGATCTTCCTCATTATGTAAATCGAGAACTTGAATGACAGATTCAAAAAAACTGTATAATTGTTCTATCGAAAGTTCTAATAATTGTTTAATCTCAGCTATATCTTCTGGACGCCTACCCAAGGTGGGAATAGGCATCGATTCAATTGCCCAATCCTCTTTTTTATTTTTTAAAATAAAAGAATACAATGCTTGTAATTCTACATCCTCATCAATTTGACACTTTATCTTTAGCGCTGTAATGAGAATAATAATACCTTCATTAAATCCGAGTTTTAGTGAATCAGAGGACGCAAACTGAAAAATCTCATTGTCCTTCGACTTTTGGGTAAAGTAAGTTCCTATGACTTGACAATCTTTTTTCGTATTACAGAGTATACCAATTTTTGAGCCTGTGATTCCCATACTAGCTAAGGTTTCAATTTGTTCGGCCAACCACAGTAAAACTTCATCGGTATTATCGGATTTATTACCCGAGAAAGTAGCATATTCGATGCTAACATATCCGGGATCTATACTTTTATTTTCGGGCAATAATTGTTCTATTCCTCGATAAATATTTCGAGGTGCCTCTATCATTTCAATAATGTCATTGTCGGGTTTCAATTCAATATCACGGATAAAGGATTGAAGATTATTGGACAGGGATTTGGCCAAATTTGAGAATAGGTGATTATTGGTTTCTACCACAGCTTGACTACTGCGCCAATTATGAGATAGGGTATCGATATTTCCGTGGTGTTGAGGAAAGTCTGGATCGTTAAAATTCTTCTGCAATTGAGGTGTTTGGTATTCCATAATTCGCCAATCACCATCTCTAAATCGATATATAGACTGCTTCACATCTCCGACGACCAGTACAGGGTTCTTGTTGTATAAACAGTTTTCAATTAAAGGTTGTAGGTTATTCCATTGTAGCGTCGAGGTGTCTTGAAATTCATCGATGAGAATGGATTTATAACGCTGGCCTAATTTTTCGAAAATTATAGCTGCATCGTCGTTAGTTATGCGATCGTAAAGCTGTCTATTGATTTCGTTCAAAGTAATTTCTCCCTCATCTTTGCAGTACATATCAATATATTTGTCCAAATAGCTGAGTATCATAAAAGAAGGATAATTGTCTTTTATCAGTTGATAGGAGTTGTATTTAGTAAAATTTTCAAGAACGTAATGATGAAATTCGAAAATCAATCTCAAGAAATCTTCACGAATAGGCGACAAAACTACTTCATTTTGATCTCTATCAGATTTTTTAAACCATTTGTCTTCCTCGGGCATATTGACAAATCTCTTGGTCTCTACTAATTCAGTAATTTCCTTTTTCAGGGCTATTGAAACAAAGGATGATTTACCATAAGCGAAATCCTCACCTGTCATATTTACCGTCTTAAGTAAGGTCTCAATCTCCTTCTTATAGGAATTTACTACGCTTTCAATCTCAGAAATATTAGAGGTTAACAAAGAATATACATCATCTGAAACCCGCTTAAAAATATGATGATTGCGCATAAAGGCAAATTCGTCACGAAAGAGCTGGTCCCCTAACTTTTGAATAGTAGTGAAAATATTGTACCCCTTGCCCTGTATTAGCTTTTCATCGATCATGGTTTGAAGTAAATCCGCCAGAGGACTATTGATATCCACTTCTCGAATCAGGTATTGAGTCGCTTTCTCCAAAATTATATGACTATTTAAATTTACGTCGCGTTGGCTTTCTTTAAACAAATCCAATACAACAGATTGATATAGCCCAGAAAAAAAACTATCAATCGTACTTATTGAAAATTGATGATATTCTTGAAGAATTTGATGTAGCAAGGCCTTACATCGTTTTGCCAATTCCTCAGAATTAAAACCATAGGTTTCCATAAAATAGGAACCATGAAGACTTTTAATCGGATCAGTAGCCAGATTAAACAATTCTTGTAATATCCTGTTCTTCATCTCAGCTGTAGCCTTCTTGGTAAAGGTAATGGCCAAAATATTATTAAAATCAATTTGGTTCTTGGGATCAAGGCAATATGATATGTAAGTCCGAGTTAAACTAAAGGTTTTACCCGATCCAGCAGAGGCTTTTAATATATTGAGAGGCATAAGCTATATTTGTAGAATTAAAAAACCCATAAAAGAACACTCAAGATATCGATATCTTCTTATATAAAAAACATACTATGACTATTAAAACCATAATATTGAGTGTGATTCTATCTTCTACCCTAGCCTTTGGATATGGACAGTCTGGCCAGGCCATGTTCACAATACCTACAGTAAAGCTAGATGCGACTTGGTCGAAATATATTCAAAAATATTCTTTGGATATGCAACTTACAAAAGCCCAAGATCAACCTTCTGTCCTCCTAATTAAACATCAAAAATCACAGGCTTTATTTTGCAGAATTGAAGACAAAATAAATGAAAACAATCAATTACATTGCTTTTTCAGGATAGGATCATTGTCTTATGTCAATTACCTAGAACAAAAAGGTAATCCCACTACTTTGTTTTTAGATCAATTGAAATAAATTGTCAGTGCCTACATATCTGCGAACCGTAAATCCTTCACCATAGGTTACACCAATTTGACGTCCTAAAGACCTAGCTCTACCTTCTAACTGATCAAAATAGTCCGGATTGGTTAAAGGAGAATCTAATTCTTCGTTATTTGGATCAAAAAATTGAGATCTAAAAGCTTTTATAGCCTCCATTTTCACCATGAAATAGTCGGATATATCGAACACAATATCGGGTTCTAAAATATAGTCTTGAATATAATGATATATGACATCTGGACGCCATCGTTCTTGGACTTTGCCCTCGTACTGTGTTTCAATGGATTTCAATCCAGCCAAAAAAGCAGCCTGGTTTACCAGTTCTGCAGCTCTGCCGTGATCGGGATGACGATCTCTTACTGCATTGGTTAATATAATCTTGGGTTGACACCAACGAATAACTTCAACGATTTTAAGTTTTTCTTCCACCGATCCAGTAAAAAAGCCGTCCGCTAAACCAATGTTTAATCTAAATTCCCCGCCTAGAATTTTATTCGCTCGCAAGGATTCTTCTATCCTCAATTCCGGAGTACCCCTGGTTCCCAACTCTCCCCTCGTCAAATCCAACAATCCGACCTTGTATCCTTGAGCAATCTGGCTCGCTACTGTCCCACCAGCTCCCAATTCAATATCATCAGGATGAACGCCTATGGCTAGAATATCCACTTTACTCATCATTTTATACCGCTATTTTTATTTGTCTACCAATTTATCAATGCTGACCCCCAAGTAAATCCACTTCCAAAAGCAGATAATAAAATTAAATCTCCTTCTTTAAATTTGCCTTCTTCATAGGCTTCAGACAAAGCGATAGGAATAGAAGCAGCGGTGGTATTTCCATATTTTTGAATATTGTTAAACACTTGTTCGTCTTTTAATCCCATCATCTTTTGAATCATTTGGCTAATTCTCAAGTTGGCCTGATGGGGGATAAACAGTTTTAAATCAGAAATAGTTTTATTGCTTTTTTCAAGGGCTTCCACAATGGTTTCTGGAAATTTTGTCAGGGCATATTTAAATACATACTTGCCATCCATATAGGGATAAGTTAAACCATCTTTCATCATTTTGTCGGTTAAAAAAACCGGACTAAAATCCTCATTTGAAAAACCGAATTTATCCTTGTCCTCATCGTGATATCCACCATGACTACCTGGATTGACGAAGGCTAATTTTTCTGCATAAGCCCCATCTGCATGTAAATTGGTATGAATAATTCCACGACCATCTTCTTCTGTCGGTTGGAGAATTACAGCTCCTGCACCATCTCCAAATATCACGGAAATATCCCTTCCTCTAGTAGTATAATCCAAGCCCATAGAATGAGTTTCAGAGCCAATGACTAATATATTTTTGTATTTCCCAGTCTGAATATATTGATCTCCGATACTCAAGCCATATATAAATCCCGAACATTGATTTCTAATATCTAAAGCCCCCATTTCAAGGTGGTTGATACCCAGCATACGTTGAACCAATACCCCACATCCCGGGAAATAATAATCGGGACTAAGAGTGGCAAAAATGATAAAATCAACATCTTCTTTTTTTATTCCAGCATTGTCAATTGCTCTTTGCGCAGCAATAGCTCCCATGGTTGTTGTTGTTTCTTTAAATCGACCAGCCATTCTACGTTCTTCTATCCCGGTACGTTCTACTATCCATTCATTGGAGGTGTCCATAATTGACTCTAATTCAGCATTAGTTACAATTTGATCTGGAACATAATGTCCAATACCTTTAATTATAGCGGATACCATAGTAATATATTTTTGACTTTTATTTAATTATTTCAAATTCCAAAATTAATACTCTTCTCAGAGAATCAAACTATAAAAATTAGTATTTTTATTCTCTTATTTTTACATGTAATATATTTAAATCAACAATAGGGCATAGTTTTGTATTCAAAATAATATGGATACCCTTAAAAACCATTTAATATTTCATTTTTCAAAAACTAATTTAATTTATGCTAGGACTTTCCATTTCATCTTTTTGGGCATTAGCCGGATTGCCTGACAGTATGCAGTTGTATTTATTGGTAGCCTTTGTCATTCTGGCCCTAAGTTTTGTATTGAAAAGATTGAAACAACCCTATATACTGGCTTACATGATATGTGGCATTATCTTAGGTCCTCACGGCAGTCAATCAGTAACCGATCTCGAATTGGTTCAAGTCGTCGGTGATATTGGTTTGGTTATCCTAATGTTTTTTATTGGAATGGAGATTTCGCTTCCTAAGTTTATAAGTAAATGGAAGATAGCCGTAATAGGAACAGGAATTCAAATGGCTCTCAGTCTATTATTTTGTTGGATTTTGGGTTTCTTTTTTCATTGGTCCCTACCTATAATATTGTTTTTAGGTTTTATAATGGCCTTTAGTAGTTCGGCTGTGGTTATTAAAATCATTGAAGACAATGAGAATTTAAAAGATTCAGTTGGACAAAATGTGATTATGATATTACTTACTCAAGACATACTCTTTGTTCCCATTTTAATTTTTCTATCCAGCATTAGTGGACAAGAGACCAGTTCCAATACTATTTTATTGCAAATCATAGGAGGTTTATTACTATTAGCGACTATGATCTATGTAATGTGGAAAGGTGAAATAAAATTGCCCTTTTCTAAACAACTAGAACACGACCACGAAATTCAAGTTTTTGCTGGCCTACTTATTTGTTTTGGTTTAGCATTTGCTTCCGACTTTTTTCACCTATCCCCTGCTCTAGGTGCTTTTGTAGGTGGTATTTTGGTTCACGCATCGAAGAGTACACAATGGCTTCACGATAGTCTTCATTCTTTTCGAGTAGTCTTAGTCGCAGTATTTTTTATCTCCATTGGCATCCTCATCGACATACAATATCTTTTCCACCATTGGCAGACTGTGTTAATCCTCGTCTTAGCCGTTTTTATAATAAATCACAGCATCAATACATTTTCACTTAAATCCCTAGGCAATTCACACTGTCAATCGATATTAGGGGGTGGACTTTTAGCACAAATTGGAGAGTTGAGCTTTATACTTGCATCCACTGGTAGAGCATCAGGTGTGTTGTCGGCCAACAATTACAACTTAATCATTCTGATAATATCAGTAACCATATTTTTGAGTCCATTTTGGATATTAATAACTAAAAGTTTAATTTTAAGATTTTCCAATGAGCCCTTACTGCGTACTTGGCTTAAGTAAATGAGCTGATGTCTTTTTCATTTGATTGACTAAAACAGGGGGAAAAAGGAAAGTTTATATCATATTAAATATTAGACACCTTGAAGACTAAATCCTTAATGAAGGACATCATCCTCCATCATTGCAATGAATCTGAATGGACCTGGATTAACCATCAAATATCAAAGAATCCTCTATTGGGATTTGTTGCTACACCTCGACATGTATCTAAAAATCGACAAGTAGACGCTTCAATACCCATTGACAACACGGATTACCTTATTCAAACCCAAGGATGGACTTTGGATAGATTGGTGAGGATTTATTTTCTATTTCACCTCAACAGTGATGATGGGGTGAAATATCGCCAGTCAATCCAACAACTCTTTGAAACCGCTGAAATCAATGAAGCAGTGGCTATTGTGTCTGGTTTGGCATTGCTTCCATATGCTCAAGAGCTGAAATTTTACGGCACGGAGGCTGTTCGCAGTAATATTGGACAGGTTTTCGATGCATTTGCCTTTAACAACCCTTATGCAGCCATGTATTTTTCTGAAGCAGAGTGGAATCAATTAATCCTAAAAACCATCTTCAATCAAAAACCTATACATTTAATAACCGGATTAAAAGAAAGGAATAATGAAACATTAGCCATATCTATTTCCGATTTTGCCCATGAAAGATGGGCCGCCGGAAGAACTGTTCCCGCTCAAGTGTGGAGATTGGTTACTGATTTTCTAAATTCTCAAATATGGGAAGATATACGGTTTTTGGCCAACTCTAATAGTGTTTCTGATCAAAAGGCAGCTTATTTGGTATGTCAGCAATCTCAAGACAAAAAAGCAACAGATTTCTTACAAAATCATACTAAGTTTCAATCGTTTAAAAATACATTAGTACATTGGGAACAACTTGAACAACTTTAAAACTTATAATAAATTTTTAATATGTGCAATCGGCTAGAATCTGAAATGAATCCTCCTCACTTTACAGGTAGTGAATCGCAAGATATGGAAAAAGTAAATGTAGACTTTATGGCCCACATTGAAAATATGACTTTTTTTGACCCCCATATCCATATGACTTCTCGAACCACCGACGATTATCAAGCATTGGCAGATGCTGGTATTGTAGGCATAATTGAACCCGCCTTTTGGTTGGGTCAACCTCGAACAGGGTTGTCTACTTTTAAAGATTATTATAATAGTCTGATTGGATGGGAAAGATTTCGTTCATCACAATTTGGAATTAAACACTATTGCACCATTGGACTAAATTCTAGAGAAGCCAACAACGAAGCCTTGGCCGAACAAGTAATGGAAATCTTACCTTTATACATTTACAAAGAAGGAGTCGTAGGTGTAGGGGAAATAGGATTCGACGATCAAACAGCAGCTGAAGAAAAATATTACCGTTTACAATTAGATCTAGCTAAAGAAGGTCAATTGCCCGTTCAAGTGCATACTCCTCATAGAGACAAGAAAAAGGGTACTATTAAAAGTATGGATATTGCCATTGAACAAGGGCTAGAACCCGAAATGGTTATTATCGATCACAATAATGAAGAAACCGTAGCCGAAGTATTGGATCGTGGCTTTTGGGCGGCTTTTACCATTTATCCTTTTACTAAAATGGGCAATGAAAGAATGGTAGAAATTGTTAAAAAATACGGATCGGAAAGAATAATGGTCAACAGTGCAGCTGATTGGGGCATAAGCGATCCATTAGCTGTTGCAAAAACTGCAGCCCTTATGAAAATGAAAGGGATTTCTATCTCAGACATTAAAAAAGTTACTTATTCCAATGCCATAGCTGCCTTTGGTCAGAGTAATCAAATATCATTTGAAGATTTCGAACAGCCCGTGGTTATCGACCAATCTGCTACATATAGTGGCAATACCATCCTTAGAGGGGGTCAACAACCTCGTATTGATAAAAAATCAATTATAATCGAATAGCTGTGAATATCAAACCCTATATTTTATTAATTCGTCCTGCTAATATTGTCACTGCGTTTTCTGATATCTTAGCCGGAGTAGCCATTGCTTCTATAGCACAAAATTCTATTATCGATATAAGTAATGGTTTCGGGTTGATCTTTCTTCTCCTATCTACTCTGTTTTTATACGGAGGGGGAATCGCATTTAACGATGTATGCGATGCAGAATTAGATACCTTGGAAAGACCAGAAAGACCCATTCCCAGTGGACAAATAACAAAAGGTGCGGCATTAATTTATGTAATTGTGCTTTTTATTTTGGGAATTTTCTTTGCCTTTCTTCACGATTCAATAAGCGGGCTAATTGCTATCTTTATTATGGCATGTGCAGTAATATACGATAAATATGGAAAACATCATTCACTGCTAGGCCCGATTAATATGGGGCTTTGCCGAGGGGGAAATCTGATGCTGGGTATAAGTATTTTACCTCTAGCGGTAGAGTCGTGGTTGTCCATATCTTTACTACCTGTGTTATATATTGCAGCAGTTACCATCATTAGCCGAGGTGAAGTCCATGGTGGTCATAAAAAAATGATGATATTCAGTGCCATCCTCTACGGAGGCGTACATTTGTCACAATTAGTCATAGCATGGTCTATTGGGTACCTATGGCTTGCTTTACCCTTTGTATTACTACATATATACTTTATTTTTTCACCATTGCTAAAGGCTATTCAATCTCCCTTGCCCAGCAATATTGGTCGTGCTGTAAAACATGGTGTTCTGGGACTCATAGTTATGAATGCTGCATGGGCTAGTGTTTCGGGAAATTATATCTTAGCATTAATTATACTAGCATTATTGCCCTTGTCCATTCAGTTGTCTAAATATTTCGCTGTTACATAAACCACATTCACTAACCTGTGGTTATTATAGATCTGACAATTGGGTATATCAATAGACACATAGAAAAACAATGAACCAAAATTAATATTTAGCATTCAATAATAGATTTAAATAAAACAACACAAACTACTATAAATCAATAATATAAATAAATTCATATATATAAATGAATATAATAAATCAAAAATTTGAAATAGAATACACCTTTGATATTCAATTTACTAATGACCTTTTCAAAATAGACAATCCCCTATTGGCGGACTTTTTTAGATATCATAATACCTCCAATGACCAAGCCAAAATACTCTTTATTATCGATAGCAATGTAAATAAACTGCATGATCAATTACAGGCAAAAATCAGGGCGTATTTTGAAACTATTCCTGGAATTTCACTAGCTTCAATTCTAATATTGCCAGGTGGAGAAGAAGTGAAAAATAATAGTCGATACTTAGAGCAAGTACTAACAGCTGTCAATAATGATGGAATAGATAGACATTCATATATAGCGGGAATAGGTGGTGGAGCCATATTGGATATGGTAGGTTATGCCGCCGCTATTGCCCATAGAGGTATTAGGCATATAAGAATACCTACTACGGTTTTATCACAAAATGACTCAGGTATTGGAGTTAAAAACAGTATAAATTATTTTGGTAAAAAAAACTTCTTAGGCACATTTGTTCCTCCAGTGGCTGTATTTAACGATGCTTTGTTTTTAACCACCTTAAATGATAGAGATTGGAGATCTGGTATGTCCGAAGCGGTGAAAGTGGCCCTGATTAAGGATAAAATATTTTTTGATTGGTTATTAGAAAATGCGGATTCCTTGAGAAAAAGAGAATCAAAACCAATGGAGTATTTAATCTTTAAATGTGCTCAACTGCACAATGATCATATAGCCAGTGGTGATCCATTTGAAAGTGGATCAGCCAGACCTCTAGATTTTGGTCATTGGTTAGCTCATAAATTAGAATACCTTACCCATTTCCAATTGCGTCATGGAGAAGCTGTGGCTATTGGGATTGCTTTGGATTCCATATACTCCCATCGCATAGGATTGATATCGGAGACCGACCAAGATCAAATTTTAGAGCTGCTGACCAAACTTGGATTTTCATTGTCTCATCCTCAGCTCAATCAACAAGACAAATTATTAGAAGGCCTCATCGAATTCAAAGAACATCTCGGAGGTCAATTAACCATCACCTTATTGTCAGCTATTGGAATTGGATTAGAAGTACACGAAATAAATACTGATGTAATGAAAGAATCAATCAATAGCCTCCTTCAAAATTATCCTGATTAATGAAAATTCATACCGGCCACCTAACATATTGCAGTAATATCCATTCCGGAGAACAATGGGAAGATCACTTTCAACAGTTGAAAGAAAATTTTCCAACCATTCATCAAAAAACATATCCGCAGAATAAAATGGCCATAGGACTGAGAATATCCAATGCGGCCAGCATAACCTTAACACAGGAAGAATATTTACAAGAGCTTAAAGAATGGCTTAAAACAAATAACTCTTATGTATTCACAATGAATGGATTCCCATATGGAAACTTTCATAAAACTAAAGTAAAAGATCAAGTTCACTTTCCCGATTGGACTACTATAGATCGATTGAATTATACCTTGCGGCTGTTTAAAATACTTTCAACTTTACTCCCGGATAATCTATCTTCAGGGGGTATATCTACTTCCCCTTTGTCGTATAAATATTGGATTAGTTCAAGTGAAGATACTGAGGAAGTTTTTCGAAAAGCAACGGCGAATATTATTGAAGTTTTAAAATTTCTTCACTTACATAAAATAGAGACTGGTCAAAGTCTACACCTCGATATTGAATGTGAGCCCGATGGACTACTCAGTAATTCTTCTGATTATATTACTTGGTACAATGAGTATTTACTGCCCATGGCGGCCAAACAATTTGAAGAATTACCCTATAGTCAAGTAAAAGCAATAACCAATAACCATATACAATTGTGTTATGATATATGCCATTTTGCCGTAGAATTTGAAGATCCACAGGAAGCTATACATAGTCTTAAAAGAAATAATTTGACCATAGGGAAGGTTCAAATAAGTTCTGCTATGGAAATGAAAATCAGCGGCAATATTCAAGAAAAATTAAGAAGAATTAAGGATTTTGATGAACCTGTATATCTACATCAAGTAGTCATTCAACTACCTAATCATTCAACATCACGGTACCAAGACCTTTCCAAAGCATTGATCAATGAAGATATTCGAGAAGGGGATATATGGCGAATTCACTACCATGTCCCCATTTTTCAAGAAAAATATGGTTTATTGGAATCTACACAATCCTATATAACAGAGACGCTAAAAATTTTAGTTAGAGAAGGACTATGTGATCATTATGAGGTAGAAACATATACTTGGGAAGTTTTGCCAGATGAGATTCAAAATTCACTTAATGAATCCATTGCAAGAGAAATAAAATGGGCAGAGAATACCTTGGAAAATATAAATTAAAATCAATATGCATAAGACGGTAGTGATTAATATTGTAGGTTTAAGTAAGAGTATTATCGGTCAACATACCCCATTTATTAAACAATACATTGATCAGCATCATATAACCAATATCAAACCGGTCTTTCCCGCTGTAACTACTGTGGCCCAATCGACATATTTGACAAAATCTTGGCCTTCAGATCACGGAATTGTAGGCAATGGTTGGTATGATAAGATAGATAGTGAGATCAAATTTTGGAAACAGTCCAATCCTCTAGTTCAAGGAAAAAAAATATGGGATAAAGCCAAGGAAGTCAATCCCGATTTTACATGTTCCAAGATGTTTTGGTGGTACAATATGTATAGTACGGCAGATTACTCAGCCACTCCCCGACCACAATATCATGCCGATGGTGTAAAACAACCCGATTGTTACACCCATCCTTCAGATCTAAGGGATGAATTACAATCTAAGTTTGGTACTTTCCCTCTATTTCATTTTTGGGGACCTAAAACTTCAATAAAGGCATCGGAATGGATATTAGATGCCTCTCTCTATGTAGATAAAAAATATGATCCCAAGCTTACATTGATTTATCTTCCACATTTGGACTATGGATTGCAAAAATATGGTCCACATTCCCAGAAAATTGAAAAAGATTTAAAAGAAATTGACGACCTGGTATCAAAAGCAGTTAGTTATTACGAAAAACAGGGTTGTAGGATAATACTATTGTCGGAATACGGTATCAATCCCGTGAATCACCCCATCCATATCAATAGAATTCTGCGATCGCATGGATGGCTGCAAACCAGAGTGGAAAACAAAAGGGAATTATTGGATCCAGGTGGTTCAAAAGCCTTTGCCGTTGCCGACCATCAAGTGGCTCATATTTATATCAATGACGATTCGATTAAGTCAGATTTGATTAAAAAATTGGAATCTATACAAGAAATTCAACATGTGATTTACGGACCGGAGAAAGAAAAGTTTAAAATAAATCACAAAAGAAGTGGAGACATAGTACTTCAAGCCCAATCCAATGCATGGTTCACCTACTATTATTGGGAAGATGAGAACAAAGCCCCCGATTTTGCCCATTCTGTGGATATTCACAAAAAACCAGGCTACGACCCTGTTGAATTGTTTCTGGATCCGAAGAACCCCTTTATTACTTTAAAAGCCATATACAAGGTAGCCAGAAAAAAACTCGGATTTAGATATCGGATGAATATTATACCAACGGATGCTGAACTCATAAAGGGGTCACATGGGAGTATTGGAGTAGAGAATATATACCATCCAGTTATAATTTCTTCAAAATCCCCAAATCAGGATGTCATTGAAGCTACAGAAGTATATGATTGGATATGGGATAGTATTTTCAATGATTAGTGATTGGGACATAACCGATTCCAATTACTATATTTGGAAGTAGGACAAATTCATGGAAAGAAGTCAATATGTATTAGAAGTATTGTATATTAAATTCACATTCATAATGCGTTATACCAATTGACATTCGTTGTGAATATGAACTGTATTTTAAAATTTTTTAAATGACAATACATGAATGGTATTCGAATTTTCACTTTATGTTATATTATTTTTATTTGGAACACCAGTATTAAAGGACAAGAGGCATATGATATTTGTAAAATAGCCGCGGCCGAAGCTGCTTCAGCTTCCCCTATGATAGAATTTCGTAATGAAGCAAAAAACTTAAACATCATTCATCAAAAACTAGATTTACATATTGATCCCAATGTCAATTTTATTTCTGGCAATATTACTACCACACTATTCATAGAAGAAGAGAATACTAGCTCTATCACTTTAGACATGTCGAAAAATTTATTGGTCGATAGTATTCTTTCAACTCGTGGTCAAGATCTTCAATACGTTCACAATAATAGTGATCTCCTCGTCATAACATTGGACTCAACCTACCAAGAAGGTGAAATCGCTCAAGTGCAAATATTCTATCAAGGTGCGCCTATGGAAGTCGGCTTTGGATCATTTATACAAACTAGCCATGATTCCGGCCCTATATTGTATACTTTATCCGAACCATTTGGTGCAAAAGAATGGTGGCCTTGCAATCAAGATTTAAAAGACAAAGTAGACTCATTAGATCTTTATATCACCGTTCCACAAGGATATGAAGTGGCCGCCAATGGACTATTAATGGAAGAATTAGCCCTGCCTGACAATCGCAGTCGTTTTCATTGGCAACACAGATATCCAATTACAACCTACCTTATCGGTTTTGCAGTATCCAATTACGATATTTATCACCAAACTATTCCACTACGTGAAGGTAATTTACCCGTAACCAATTATATATATCCTCATGAATACGACAAGAATGTGGCTTTATTGGACGATCAATTGCCAGGTATGATTCAAATGATGGACTCTCTCTTTACTCCATATCCATTTACCAAAGAAAAGTATGGACATGCTCAATTTGAATTTGGAGGGGGTATCGAACATCAAACCATAAGTTTTGTCAGAGATTATCGCTATAGTTTAATGGCACATGAATTGGCTCATCAATGGTTTGGCGATTATATAACTTGTGGAAGCTGGGAAGATATATGGTTAAATGAAGGATTTGCCACTTACTGTACTGCCCTTATCTATCAATTTGAGACTAAAGATGGTCGCTGGGAAAGATATATAGATGAGTTAATGGGATTGGCCGTTACATTTCCTGATGGTTCGGTTAAAGTAGATGATACAACCAGTGTCGATCGAATTTTCAACCCCTATTTGTCCTATTTCAAAGGTGGACTCCTTCTACATATGTTGCGCGGAATAATGGGAGATGAAGATTTTTTCAATGCCATTAGAAATTATTTAACAGATGAATCCACAGTTCATGGTTTTACCAAAACACCGGTTTTAAAAAGACATTTAGAGCAAAGTTCCGGAATGGATTTAACTGAATTTTTTGAAGATTGGTATGAAGGACAAGGATACCCTTCTTATCATTTAAGATGGTTTAATTCAGAAGATATGTATACTATTTTTCTATCTCAAACCACTTCTCATCCTTCGGTGGACTTTTATGAAATGCCAGTTCAAATAAAATTAATAGGAGATGATAGAGACACCTTGATTACTCTCGACCACAAACACAATGATGAAGCATTTATGATTAATCTCTCTTGGACAGTAAATAGTATAGAAATTGATCCCGATCGTTGGATAATTACCAAGGACAATAAGGTGGATATTTTAACCAACAACAACGGGATTCAAACACTACCTCATTCCATATATCCCAATCCTGCAAATAATCAGGTAGATATTCAACTTATCAAGCCCTTTGAAATAAATAATGTAAAGGTATATAATAGTCTGGGACAAGAATCTATGAGTCAAGATCTTGAAAATAAATTAATGTCTAATATTACCCTAGATTTAGAAAAATTATTTCCAGGCAATTATTTTATTCAAATACAATATAGCAATAACACAAAATCCATTCACAACTTAATTATTGCTAGATAAGGAATTATTAATTTTAATTATATATAGGTTAGAAAGAATCCGATAATTTTTTTCAAATTTGCATTTTAAAATAAACAAAAAGTATGAACATAAATCTGTATTCAGTTTTAATATTGGGAATAGTAATGTGTTTTTCATGTAAAAATGAAGGCACTGGTACAAGTCAAACAAGTAATAATAGTGAAAGTCATCATGAAAGTTTCGAATATTTAGGTTCTGGAACACCAAAGTACACCTTGACCACCGGAGAAACCACTGATGAATATAATGATGCCAAGATGACTGGCTGGAATTATGAGAACGGCAGATTATCATTTGATATCGAAGGCAACGGATATGAATTAAAACAACAAAGTTCCGATGCTTCGTCATTAATGTGTGCCAATTCAAATGAGGGAGCACATATCCACGTTTTATTAGATAAAGCTCCCTATGTTGCTAAATATGAAGACAATTTTGAATTTGATATTCCAGACGGCCAACATCACATACTCGCATTTTTAGGAAAATCCTATCATGAGAGTATTAAAAATTCAAGTGCAAGAATTGCTAGGTTAATCGATGTTGTAGATGGGAAAGTAACCAATGAATGGAATATTCCTACCCCCGCCCTTTTCT
Source organism: Membranihabitans marinus (assembly GCF_021729155.1). Taxonomy (GTDB): domain Bacteria; phylum Bacteroidota; class Bacteroidia; order Chitinophagales; family Saprospiraceae; genus Membranihabitans; species Membranihabitans marinus. The sequence continues at coordinate 72,337 of NZ_JAJQYA010000004.1, forward strand.
ATAGTCGTCCAAAAGGAACTTATGTTGGAAAAGATGCGGAGAAAATATTAATAGATTTTTACCCTTTGAATATTGCTATAGGAGAAGATGCTAAAATTAAATTGCAAGTCAATGGAGAACAATACTATCTTTACGATTGGAAACCTTACTTTATTGAAGGACTTCCTGCTGGGACCAATTCTGTGGGTATCCAATTACTCGATATGAACGGAATGCCTTTGCCTACACCAATAGGTTCATTTTTGAGAAATTTCGAAATCATAAAAGATCCGGCAAAATCACTTCAATAAAATAACTGGTGAGGTGGAAAATGATATTTATTTTAAATATTTTCAAAAAAAGCTTTAAAATAAATTCATTTATTCCTATATTCGCACTCGCTAAAACGGTGGTTGTAGCTCAGTTGGTTAGAGCATCGGTTTGTGGTACCGAGGGTCGTGGGTTCGAATCCCATCAGCCACCCTTCTTTTTAAACCATTTCTCTTTTGAATTATTTTGATTAGGTTGTTGTTTCTTCTTAATACCTATTCTTTCTAAAAGTCCAGGATCATTGGGATTTTTCTTTTTAATACCGATCTTTTTCCACAATTCTCCTTTTTGCTTTTTGTGTTTTTCTATGATATAGCGCAAACTAATATCTGAACCAATTCTAAATTTGACTTCCTCAGATCCTATACCTACAAGGGGAGTGAGATTAAAAGCAATATTTGATTTACCTATGGACAATTCAATCCCTCCATTTAACAATAGTCCAGCATAATTCTGCTTTTCTATATCTTCATGAAACCCGTAGTGCAATCCCCCACCTCCATACATATTAAAACCTTTAGAAATTATTTTCTTGTGATATCTACCGATTAAACTAATACCAGCTTCATTGGTCCAAAAGTTTTTAGACAAAACCAGTTCAGCCGAATATGGAATCACGGGACTATAAACCACACTCATCCCCATATTTTTACTCAATTTTAGACCAGCCGCCCATTTATATGATTGAGAAAATACAGAATTGGTGATAAACAATAGCAGGAAAGAACTTAAAAGGGATTTAGTCATAGGGATATTTATACAATAAGACGAATTTGAGTTGTGATTCGTATGTGTAATCCATATTTTTTATCTTTTATAACAAGACATAATTCCCCATGATTCAGATATAGCTATAATTTTCAATCATTTAAATTATTCCAAATTCATATTTGGAATTAATATTCAATGCAAACCTCTTTAAAAATTTATGACAAGCCAATACCTTTTATGAGCTGTGAGTTGTACATCCCTAGTTATATAGAAAAATTTGAACACAAAAATGCATTTCATATTTATATCAGTAGCCTACAAATTTATTTTGTAATAACCACCAATACTTTAGGAATCCAATCACAAAAATTACTAATCAGGTACTATCCTACGCGATTCCCGGCCAATAAAAACAGTACTGCCATTCGAATCGCAACCCCATTTTCTACTTGTTGCAAGATAATGGATTGGTCGGAATCGGCCACATCACTATCTATTTCAATTCCCCGATTTATGGGACCTGGGTGCATAATTACAATATCTTTGTCGATTTTATCCAACAATTCCTTGTGGATACCATAATACAGCGAATATTCTCGCAGAGAAGGGATGTATTTGATTTCTTGACGCTCCAATTGAATTCTCAATACGTTGGCCACATCACACCATCGCAATGCTGCTTCTACGTTGTAAAAAATCTGGACGTTTAACTCGGACAAAAATTTAGGAATAAGAGTTGGTGGACCACAGACAGCAACCTTAGCACCAAGTTTCTGAAGGCAGAAAATATTACTTAAGGCTACACGACTGTGTACAATATCGCCAAATATGCATACGTGAAGCCCTTTATAACTATTAAAGTGTTCACCGATTGAATAGGCATCTAACAAAGCCTGAGTAGGGTGTTCGTGGGTACCATCACCAGCATTAATAATATTGGCATCTATGTGATTGGCCAAAAATGTAGGCGTTCCTGGAGCTGAATGACGAATGACAACCATATCGACTTTCATCGACAAAATATTGTTGACTGTATCTAAGAGAGATTCCCCCTTTTTGACACTAGAACTAGCAGATGAAAAATTCAACACATCAGCAGAAAGTCTTTTTTCTGCTAATTCAAAAGAAATCCTTGTTCTGGTGGAGTTCTCAAAAAACAAATTGGCTATGGTAACATCCCGTAGTGTAGGTACCTTCTTTATGGGACGATTAATTACGTCCTTAAAATTGTCCGCTGTCTGCAATATTAATTCTATGTCCTCGGGCAACAAATTCTGTATACCCAATAAATGAGGTTGACTTAGATAAGACTTAATCATTATCAATTTCTTTTGAATCGTACAAAACCACTCTATTCTCTGAATCTCCTAACTTCCAATATACTCTTACATAGGCATGATCTACCGTATCCACTTCCATACCCGTATAATCGCACTGAATCGGTAAATGTCGATTAAATCTCCGATCGATAAGGGTTAATAATTTTATAGTAGATGGGCGTCCATAATGTTGTAAAGCACTGAGAGCAGCTTGAATCGTTCTTCCAGTATACAATACATCGTCCACTAATAATACTTCACGCCCTTCAATTAAAAAATCCATTTTATTGGACTGCGGTGCCAATATCTTCTCCCTCCTTCTAAAATCATCCCTGTAAAATGTTATATCAAGATGACCTTCAAAGACTTTGGTTTTAAAGTTTGAATTTTGAAGTCGAGCCAATATTTCTTTTAATAAAATCGTGCCTCGAGGCTGAATACCTATTAAACACAACTCTTCACAATGGCTATAGTCTTCTATGATTTGCTCGGTCAACCTAAGTAGGGTGAGATCAAATCGTTTGGGTTCCATAATTTCGCGTCCATGCTTCATAATAGCAAATATAAGAATGCATTTATATCCAAAGTGAAAAAATGTAGATTGAATATTTAAAAATCAAATAAAACTTTGAGTTTAAGATTTGTGATTACATGGCATATGTATATCAAAAACATAAAAAAAGTGAACAACAGGGCTGTTCACTTTTTTATATTTTCATATTGTACAAATTGTCAAAACAATTATGGATTATATACTGGTTGGAATTTGACTTTTGTATACACCTTGATCGAGCTTTACTTTAACTGAATCAAATGCATCCAAGGTTCTCAGTACATCGTCTTCTGTATGCACAGCTGTAGGTATCAATCGAATTAAGATAACATCTTTGGGTACTACTGGATAAACCACTACAGAACAGAATATGCCGTGAGTATCACGCAAATCTCTAACCATTTCACAAGCTTCTAGAGGCTCTCCTTTCATAAACACTGGTGTAACACAACTCTTTGTACTACCAATGTTGTAGCCACGCTCTTTGAGGCCAGCTTGCAACAAACCAACGATTCGCCATAAGTTATCTTTGAGTTCTGGATGTTTTTTAATCAGTTCCAATCTTTTCAATCCTCCTTCTACAAATCCCATAGGCAAAGACTTGGCAAAAACTTGAGAACGCGCATTGTATTTCAAAAATCTAATGATCTCCTTATCTGCGGCAAAGAATGCTCCTATACCGGCCATTGACTTGGCAAAAGTAGAAAAGTAAATATCAATTTCATCTATTACATCTTGCTCCTCACCTACTCCAGCACCAGTTTCACCAAGCACACCAAAACCATGTGCATCATCTACCAACAATCTGAAATCATATCTTTCTTTAAGAGCTACCACACCCTTAATATCACCTTGCTCGCCCTGCATTCCAAATACTCCTTCAGTAATCACCAAAATACCTCCTCCGGTCTTTTCAGTAATTGCGGTTGCTCTTTCTAGCTGTTTGACCAAACTGTCCATATCGTTGTGCAAATAGGTAAATCTCTTACCTACATGTAATCTCACCCCATCTACTATACAAGCATGTGAACCATCATCATAAATAATTACATCGCGTCTAGTGACCAAGGCATCAATGGTTGATACCATTGATTGATAACCAAAATTGACTAAAAAAGAATCTTCCTTGCCTACAAAGTCGGCTAATTCTCTTTCTAATTCAGCATGCTTTTTGGTTTGTCCTGACATTAATCTCGAACCCATTGGATATGCCAGACCATAATTGGCTACAGATTCTGCATCTGCCTTCCTCACTTCTGGATGATTGGCTAAACCCAAATAGTTGTTAACACTCCACACCACGACTTCTTTTCCTTGAAAATTCATTCGCGGACCTATTTCACCCTCCAATTCAGGAAAGATAAAATATCCTTCTCCATAATTAGCGAACTGTCCCAATGGACCAGGGTTGTCCACCACTCTTTTAAATATATCCATAATTTACAAAATTTCTGCGATTAAAAATATACTGCCAAATACCAATACTGTATCGGTAGAAGCTATTGTTTGTTTGATCTCAGTAAGTGCTTCATTTGCAGACTTATACACCTTCCCAGACAATTGATAATTTAATGCCAATTGCTGAATTTTTTCAGCCGACATAGCCCTTGGAATACTCATATTACAAAAATAATATGTCGCATCTTTGGGTAATTGACTCAAAACACTGCTATGATCTTTGCCCTCAACCATACCAAACACGATGTGCAAATGTAAACTTTTTTTATCAAAATACTCTTTTAAATATTGAATACCAGCAGCATTATGAGCTGCATCAGCTATGATAAGAGGTTGTTTACTAACAATTTCAAACCTTCCTTTGAATTTACTTAATTGTGAAAACCGCGCCAATCCTGCTAAACTTTTACCAATATCTATGGCTATTAAACCTAAAGATTGAACGATTTTTATCGCGTGTAAGCAGGTGTTCACATTGTGATCTTGATAGGGTCCTAGATTGTCCAACAATAAGCCATCCTGTCCCCAATTATGGTTTATGAGACGATAACTGCGCTTAAAATCAACTATTCCTCGAAATTGACAAAGACTTAAATCACTTTTAAATATAATAGAATTCTCATTCCTGGCTTTCTCTTCAAAAACGACTTCTAAGTCGGAATTTACGTTGCCCAATAATACTGGTACTTCAGGTTTTATAATACCTGCTTTTTCTCCGGCTATTTCCTTCAAGGTATGACCCAATATATCCATATGATCAAAATCAATACTGGTAATAATACTCAATAAAGGATGAATTACATTGGTAGAATCCAATCTTCCCCCCAATCCGGTTTCTATAATCGCTAGATCAATTTTTTTCTCTTTGAAATAATCAAATGCAAGACCGGTACTCATTTCAAAAAATGAGAGCATGGCATCTGAAAGATATTGTTGATGGACACTTACCCAATCAGCTATATAATCTTTATCTATATATATTCCATTGATCTTAATACGCTCTCGATAATCTCGCAAATGAGGAGAGGTAAATAATCCTACATCGTATCCATTTTGTTGAAATATGCCAGACAACATATGAGAAACCGACCCTTTGCCGTTCGTGCCAGCAATATGAATGCATTTAAGATCTTTATGTGGATTGCCTAAATAAGACATAAAGTCTAATGTCTTCCTAAGATCTAATTTTTCTAAACTAGGCCTACCTAATTTTTGAAACATAGGGAGAGCAGACATAATGAATTCCTCAGCCTCTTGATAATTCAACTTAGTCATTGTAATCTAGTATATGGAAAACGATGGCATAGGTAATGATTATTCATCTTTAAGCGTATAACTTCCCTTCTCATCGGTAATTTCAACACTCTTTTCATCCGCTTTTTCAACGTAACCTATTATTTGAGCATCGATATTTAAGGACTCAGATAATCGTATTAATTCATGGGCGGTATCGGCATCGGTAAATACTTCTAGACGATGTCCCATATTAAATACTTGATACATTTCCTCTCTAGGTAGTCCAGATTCCTCTTCGATCAATTGGAATAAAGGAGGCAAAGCCAATAAATTATTCTTTACTATTTTTACACCATCCACAAATTTAAGAACCTTAGATTGACCACCACCTGTACAGTGAATCATACCTTTTATAGCAGATGCATGACCATCAATCATCGGTTTAATCAATGGCATATAAGTCCTTGTAGGAGAAAGTATTAATTTTCCTATTGTCATATCTTTTCCATCGATATTTATGGTATCGGTTAACTGCTTCGACCCAGTGTATTGGTATTCACTATCCACGTTGGGATCTACAGAATCGGGATACTTAGACTTATACAATTTGGCTAAAATATCATGTCTAGCGGAGGTCAGACCATTACTCCCCATACCACTATTGTATTCATCTTCATAGCTCGCTTGGCCATAAGATGCGAAGCCCACTATAACTTCTCCACCAGTGATATCATTGACTATTAAATCTGATTTTTTCATTCGGGCAAAAGTAGTGTAACCCACATCTATAGTTCTGACAATATCTCCTACGTCTGCAGTTTCACCTCCAGCCAAATGAATATGAATACCATGATCAGCCATTCTTTTTTGGAAGCCATCAAAAAAATGAATCAATTCCTTGATCACTTCTCCACCGATCAAAGATTTATTCCGTCCAATGGTCGAAGAAACAATAATATTGTCCACAGCTCCTACACAAGCCATATCATCGATATTCATTACCAGAGCATCTTGTGCCACACCTTTCCAAACCGTGATATCTCCAGTTTCTTTATAATACATATAGGCCAAACTCGTTTTAGTGCCCGCAGTATCAGAATGCATAATATTACAATATTCACTATCATTGGCTATGTAATCGGGCAATATTTTACAAAATGCATTGGGGTATAATCCCTTATCAATTCCTTGTATTGCTTGATGTACATCTTGTTTTGAAGCTGACACTCCCCTTTTTTCATACTTTAACCGATCCGACATATATATTTAATTTTCAAATGAAATGCAAAAATATAGATTTATATTAAACTAATACCATAATCTGTTGATGTATTATCTGTATTACCGACATCACTTTAATATATCTCTTCTCCAATTTTATTAAAATGAAAAACCCTTCACCAATTATACCTTAAGAAAAGGAATACATGATGAAGGGCATTCTAATATTTTTGGTATAAAATAACTCTATCTAGGCATTAGCTCAAATCTTCCTGTCTGCATATTCTGATCAGTGATTATTTGATAGGTGTATACACCAGCCACCCAATCTCCATCGAATACATATGATATTACATTACTTCCTCGATTGAACTGTACGTCTCTGCGATTGACAATTTTTCCATCTATAGATCGAATGAGGACAATAGCATTACCACTTACCGGTACATTGACTTTCAATTGGCTGTATCCCACCGAAGGATTAGGATACATCACATGAGACCAATTGTTTTGCAATTCCTTATTCAATTGTATCGCCTTACTCTCTAATTCACTATCTACCACAATGGATTGCTTTCCTTTAATTCCAGCTATCAATTGTAAGTCTACAACCTTGGCATCATTGGATACTATCTTAAACAATACATCTCCAGCCCAAACCGATGTAGCATCATTCTCTGTAGTCCACAATAGACTTGCAGCATCATCGTGTTCATAGTAGTTGTATATACTTCCGTGAATTTTATTTCCATTGACAATCTCTATATCTCTAGACAACTCTTTTAAGTGTAACTGGAATCCCGCTATTGAAATATCTTGGGTTGCGATGAATTCATAAATTACTTGACCATCGTCATTGTATTTACTTACGATCTTAACTGGATAACTAGGCATTTCACTTCGACTAGTGTTCAATAAGTAATCCGCATTATTGTTAACATCTCCCATCTTGATACCGATCCAATTGTTATCAATATTATTGATATCTGGACTTACATCGGCATATTCTTTAAATGAAGATCGATCAACAAACTTCCATGGTTTTACATTCGAAAACTTACTGCGTTGACCTAAAATCAACTGCCTAATTAACAATACATCATTAATATCTACTACATCGTTATTATTGACATCAGCAGCTATTTTCTGGTATACCGATGTGGGAGTTGATGTTTTTTTCAATATCCGTTGAGTGAGAATTAAATCAATTAACGACACTCCATTTTGATAATTATCTTCTTTTTCTAGATAAATTTGATCAAACGAATAAGGAATTCTCATAAAATAAGCAGCATCGTTTATATTATAAGATTCCATGGTATTGGAAGACTCCATTACATTTAAAGTGGTATTGTAAATAGGTCTTTTCTGTACATCTCTAACTGTACCTGACAGTATCATCAAAGGTTGACCATCCAATCCACAGGTATCATTGACTACGATTACCTGTTCTCGTTTTATAACTACACCACTGCACCAATCCTTAATTGTGTATTGTCTCAATACCTTTTTCATCGTTTCAGAACCCACTACATCGTATATCTTATCCTGATATCCAATAGCGATTGATCTACATCCTCCAGGTAAACGATAACTCACTTCTCCTACTTCGGCCAAAGGCAAGATAGCATTTCCACTAGAATTCGTAGTCAATGGTAGACATAGCTCTGTATCTTCTGGCCAGCTAAACATTGAAGGTCGAAGTGGACAACTCTCTTTTATAATAATATTTTGAACATAGACGCGAGTGATCTCTTTGTCCCCACATCCAGAAGTCACATAAAATTTTCTCATAATACTGCCCTGTCCACAATCATCTAATATAGGCCAGATATCTTGAGTAATGGTGGCGGAACAATTCACACCAATGAAACCATTATTAGCCGTGTTAGAGATATCTTCTAAATAAGCGACTTCAACATTTTTGTACTTCCAATCTATATATCCATCGTGAGTCGTATCAGAATATGTTGTGGTTACTGTAGAATCTGCACAGAATGTGTTATAATAATCAAAACTAACATCCATTAGGCTTCCATCCATATGAGTAGGGCGGTTTTGTTGATCAGCCCATGCTATGGTATAAGTACCCAATAATTCGTCTAATTGAGCGAACAAGATGGAATCGTCTTCACTACTTCCAGCTTCGGCGGCCAATTCTACTATCGATTTATAATATTTATCGTAAGCATCACAACTTATAGAAATATCATCTAATTTCTGCAAGACTACCGGTTCCACATTATCTTCTACTCTTACAGTAGCCCAAGATTTACCCCAATTACACCATTGATCCATGACCAAAATTTCGACCATTACATCTTGGCATATATCTTCACAACCAAAAGGAACTTTTTTACTCCAACCTCCACCAATAAACGAAGACTTTTCTTTAATTAATGGATTGCCGTGTTCATCGTATGGAGGACAATTTTCTGCCCAGTACGATCGAATGGCTTGCCGCCACCCTTCTACTATTTCATTCCCACAGGCATAATCTTCTTCCATCCATTTCAACATATTTCTGTAATACAATTCCACTTCTCCATCAGACAACAAGGACAATGGATCGATCTCGTTTAATTCTTCAAGACTGGTAATCTGACTTATTTTTTCATCGCATAGATCCACACAGAAAGTTTCCCAATCCACTCTTCTAGCAAAGACCATAACATCACCGCAATTGTCATAACTACCTTCATTGAGCGATTCGGCATTTAACCAAGCTTTTTTATTGACCAAACTTATGGTAAGATCATCATCCACAGAAATTACAGGCGGAGTATAGTCTTTTACTTGTACATAGTGGGTCAAAGTCCCTCCATTCCAACAACTATCATTCGATTCATAAGTCACTTCTACAGGATCGTAACCATAGGGAATTTTTATAGGTTTTTCAGCTCTGAAAATTCCATCTCCGATAGAATACAATTCTACGGTTTGAAAATTAATAGTCGCTTTAACTTGATGTATTCCCGAACATGAATCTACAGTGTAGATACTGGGATAAAACAATCCCGCACATTCTTTTTCCAAAGTATTAATAAATACGGTATCATTTACATATCGATGATATGCCGTGAAATCTTTTCGGATAATAGGATGTTTGGTATCTACGATTTGAATCCATTGTTCACAGGTAGTCATTTCTTTAGTACACATATTGGTAATCGTCCAATTGCGTTTAAACATTCCTGTCATTCCACAACTTTCCATAAAAGAATCATCTACATATTCGGTTCGGTAAGAACAAAATAAATGATCGCTACTCGGATACAAATCTATATCTCCTATTTTGGGAAATCCAGATACGTTGGGATGAGGTCTGCCGAATTCATCGTATTCAGCAATAGTATCACATTCCAAAACTACCATTGGAGGTGGACATATTATGTCTACATCATCAGGAAAATTAAGTACATAAATGGTATCTGAACATGTCTTGGTAACAGTAACTTTTTCACATCGTACGATTTGTCCTGGATTTTCTTCTTGTTCTGGACAAGTATCGGGAACATATTTAAGTTCAAACAACCAATGTCGAACAATTCGTCCAACGGTATCGTCTTTTTCTAGACAATCGTATTTCTCAACTTCTACATCTAATAGTTCTGGATAAATAAATTTATCACAAGCAACAATACCAGTGGGTTTAGGGAATAATGGATTTTGAAAATCAACTATGCTATCGTTATTACAATAAACTGTTCTAGCTGGCAGACAATCCACAAAAATATTATTCTCATTCAATATATATAACCTAACTCTTTGTCGATATTCTTGACATAAATTACTTGCAACCAAGGTAAAGTCAACATACCCCCGATTGATATCGTCAACACTGGGTATATAGGATTCAAAATCAGGAAAACCCAAGGAACCAACAACTGTTCCATTCCCTAAAGTCAACTCCCAATAAATAGTTTCGATGTTTTCAATCCCTATAGGGAATGTTATATCCAAATCTGAGATAAAGAAGGTCTCTCCTTCACAAATACTCGATTCTTCCTTCATATCAATCTGAAACTCTGATACCCCTTCGATAATTAATTGACCAAAGGCTTGACAATTGGTATCGTAGCTCGCCTTAAAGTACAATGTTTCAGGCAGAGTTCCGACTACATAATTATTAAGATCAACAATCATATCTTCAGCATTCATAGCCTCATGAGTAAAGACCATTAAACTTTCTTGACCGAGATCAATATATTCCTCTAAATCAATTACATTACCTGGACAAAAGTATTCTGTTAATATAATTTCCGTATCAACAGCATTAACTACTAAAACAACTTCTGAAATAGAAAAACAAAGTTCGTCTCCTATTACATATACCCTTGTATAAAGTGTGTCTCCTGTGGTTACATAATCACAAGTGCCTATATAATCTATTGAATTAAGGTTATTTATAGCATCAATTTCGTTTCGATAAAATTTAACACCAGTAAAAATGGATAATTTAAGGGCATCTGCTATTTCACAGAGATCAAAAGTTCCAGCTCCACCAGCTATATCCACACATACAGATCGAGTAATATCATCTGCTTCAGGCCCCAATAAACCAAAATCATAAGAATAATTATATTCCAAGAATAGATTTTCAATATCGATAACGGCATAGCCAGGGATAATATCATCCTCCGCATCTGAATCCAACAGATTATTGTTTCCTGCATTACTCTCCGTTATTTTTCCTTGAAATCCATTCAAACCAGGTTGGGATAAATCCATTCGGATTTGATAATCTTTATTGGCATTAACATTGTAAAAATAGTATTCTCCGTATTGATTAGTAGTCGTAGTCGTTACAAGAATGGATCCCTGCACAGGATCAATACACCAAAGTTCCAATTCTACCCCGGGAATACCATTCTCATTGGGTTGTTGAATCCCGTCACCATTTCCATCACACCATACATAATTACCGATATTGATACCTGGGTATCTCATTAGAAATTCAATATCTCCCAAACCGTTGGCCTTGCCATATTGGTATTGACTAATAAAAAGATAACCTCTATTTTTGGCCCCTGATGTAGTAGAATAGGCATGTGTTCCTTGGGTATATACCCCATCGTTGTCAATATCTCCTATTGCGCCAGTATTGACAGGGTTAAACACCGTTAAAATCACCTCATCGGACGAGGGCATAACTCCTAATCCCCCTGTAAATATTTCCCCGTGATGTGCCAGTTCTGCTTCAAAATAATCCTCATAAAAGAATTCTCCATTATAACTTGGACCATCATCATTTTTATAATATGGAATATTGTCATTATTATCTGACTCCAATTCAAAACCTCCACTACTAGACTTAGCCGCTTTTAAGATATCCCCAGAGGCATATCCCACTACAAAAGTTTGATCCCCTATAATAGGAGGATAATTGTTATATCCTACTTGATGAGCCCATCTATCCATTATACCAATGACCATATCTCCATGACTATCAAAATCTATGTCAGAAAGGATAGGTTGTGGATATGATGTAAATATTCTTTCTATATTGTTACCTCCTTCATCTTCTAGTGGTATAAATGTCTGATCCCAGTTTTCAACCCAAGCTTCCCAAACCGATGTTTTGGTCGGGTGAGGTTCTGGATTCCCAGCACGGGACACTCTTTCTCGACGGTATTTTAGAGGAAAAGATAACTCAGTTGTAAATCCAGATCCAGGATTACTTGGATCGAAAGACAAGACATAACCGTATAAATGATCTTTATTCTTTGAGATAGAAGCATCTGCAACCAATCCTAGATAACCCTTGGTTTCGTCGAAGGTCAAGCCCCATGGACGCAACTCTCCTGAGTCCATATATTCAACACCTTCGATTTCTATCCCCATTAATACAGCTTCGGAATTATTTCCTATAAACTCTAGATCTAAAACGTTATCCGTTACATCTACATCAAAACTCGCTGTTACTGCTGTGGCAAATCCTCCGGCTTCTTCTATTATATTATAATCTTGCAGTTGTGCGACACCTTCTGCTAAAACATTAAATAATCTGACCTCTGGCATAGCAGCCTCTTGTGGATCATAGTCGGCATCTAATTCAGCAAAATGCAGAGTCACTGTATAAGTTCCATTACCACCAACTGGTATATTGTATTCAAATTGATCACCGATACGATAGGTTTGATACAAGGTAGTATCACTAGTCCCATCGTTAGCATTCATAGTATTGTATATTTCTGTGTTTAAATATCCACCTAGCCCATCATTTGAATATTTATTTCTTTCCCAAGCAGTTTGATTGAGATCGGTAAACGCCTCAGCTCCAGGATCTGACGAGCCACCTGCATTAATATTTTTCTTATAGAGAAAGTCAGTGGATGGCAATCCAGGCATACTTGCAATAGGATATGCATTTACTGTATTTAAGTTAGGTTCTCCTGTAGATATATCAACAGATACCAGGCTGTTTTGATGCAAATTAACCAACCAAAGTTGATTGCCGTCTTTTGTAACATCTATATCCCCAATACCAGTTTTACCTACTTTATCAAAGGCATCTATATCATAAGTAGCCACACCATCTTGTTTGGTCAATGCATATTGATCGCTGGCGTCGTGGGCAATTTCTCCTTCTACAATATCGCGTTGCAGTGTTCCAAAATCCAATACCCCAGAATTTTGCGTGGATATACCGGAAAGATTATACGAATACAATTCGCCAGCCTCATAGTCATATTTATAAACACCTCCTACTCCCATTGGTCCCAGTCCCACATGACGCTTCACCAAAGCTGAAGTATATATATTTTTATCATCTTGTAGTCCTACTCCCCAAGTAGCCCCTATCTGATTGATACTTGCCAATGCTTTGGGATTTCCTGTTGTTCCGTTGAGTTTTTCGGCGACTCCATTGTTGAGATAACTAAACTCAATCAAGGCAGGTGAGTTCCTTCCCTCTGCAGGCCCACCTTCATAACAAGGCAGTATAACCAACTGTAGTCCAGGATCTATCTCGATACCACTAGAAATACCGATGTAATAATCTTCACCAGGTCTGGCAAAGAAAACAGAACTGGCCGATTCCCCAATATTCCCTTCTTGAAATTCTCCATTATATCCCTTGATTTCTACTCTAGCCCTATTGGCAATTGTTCCTGTAAAAATACCGGGCTCGATTTCATCGAAATTGATATATCCTCCGGAAAAATCTAAGATTTCTGGAAAAAACCCATCTAAGTAAGGTTCATCTGCATCTTTCTGACCATTGTTGTTTTGATCGTGAAAAATAAAAATGGTCACATCTCCTCCTGAATTTTGAGCAAAACTCGTCCATCCCAATATTAGGAAAATGAAAAGACAGAAAATTTTTATTTTACGGGGTATACGTCTAGCCATATTAATCATGATATAAAAAATAAATTCAATATGTAATGATAAAACATTTATATGTTAAATAATCATATATTAAAAAAAATATTAAAAAATCTTAAAATATGTTTAATTGGCTATCGACAAATCGCTGTTTTCTAGAGACTTGTACAAATTAAGTTGACTTTTCGCTCTTATCAAATTATGACCTCGATATTCCACTTGATAATATGTATCATTATTCAAGTGATCCTCCAGAAAACGTACAACTTGGAGCAAGATAATCTTTTTGGAGCCAAAAATTAAATATGTTTTTTCATCATCTGTAATCATTTCATTTACAGATTCCATAAACCCTTTCAGCAACATAGAAAATATCTCTTTATCAATGGTAGTTTCAGGGTCTAAAAAGGCATCTTCCTCATATGGATTCAACACTGTCCGCATGAGATCTCCAAAGTCAGAGAAAATTAATCCTGGCATCAAAGTGTCTAAATCTATTATGCAAGCAGGTTGTTGGGAGACTTTTTCCAGCAAAACATTATTTGCCTTTGTGTCGTGATGTACTAATCTTATTGGGAACTGTTTTCTTTCTAAAGCTATAAAATCATCCGCTATACTAGCGATATAATCTACCATAGATTGTTCTTCTAAGGTCAATGAATTCTTCCATTGAGATTCTATTTTTTGACGAAAGGACATATATCTTTTAGTGAAATTATGAAAATCAGGAATAGTAGTATGGTATTGACTTACATCATCTTGATTTATATAATACAAAAAACTACCAAAGGCCTTACCTATGACATAGGCTTGTTGACTGGTTGTAATTCTATCTAAAGCTGTGGTATTTTCAATAAAATTGAACATTCTCCAATGCTCATCCTCTACTTTGTACAAGAAACCACTTTGGCTTAAAGTATTAATAGGCATCATAATTTGATATGGATATTGAAGGTTCCCTGACTTCAAGAAACGAGCACATCGATAAATATTATCCATTACCTGATTGGGCTGGGTGAAAACCCCTGTATTAAGTTGTTGAAGTAAATAGGAATTTGTGCGCCCACATTTTTCAATCACAACTTTATATGTTGCATTGATATGACCACTTTCTATTATTGAAAATTTGATATCGTCTACATTATCAATAAATGCTCGGACGACCGTATCTATTTTATTCTGCAAATGGGATATATTCAACTCCATAGCTTAGTTCTCATTTAGGTAAGAAAAACGCCCAAATGTACTAAAATAAAATTAATGCTATCCCTTAAGAATGACTTGGATGATGCTACTTGGTTTAATTCAACAAACTATCTTGAAAAATAATACCGATAGTTGAATCGGGACTTGTGCCTGATGATTTCGAAATGTAAGAATCCATTTTATTTGCCTGAGTATAAATATGAATTTTTGCAGCTAGTGAAGCCTCGAATGTAGGAAATTCCTTTTTGAAATATTTTGCAGAACCTATGGCCAATTGTCTTTTTGAAATATTGGGCGTCAATTCTGTATTTATGACTAACTCGATATATAAGACCCCGTTTTTAAAGGCCAACAATTTAGAATTATACTCTATCCCCGATTCCTTATCTTTTAATACTACTGTGCTATTATTCATATCTCGATTATCCATGTTTACGCAGGTAGTAAAACATAAATTATGCCAATTCTAAGACAATTGAATTTTTTCTTTTTCTCTGATATGTGAGATAATTAATTGCCCGTGCTGCCTAGTATTCTCAATAAATAGTTTACTAGTATACTTTCCAGCCACTACTACACCTGCCACATAAACACCTGACAAATTGGTTTCCAATGTATTACTATCAACATCTAATTGATTTACATCAGCTGGATTTCTTTTTATTCCCAATGATTCAAGCCATGTGAAATCGGGAGTATATCCCGTCATAGCCAATACATAATCATTTTCTATTTCTATTAATCCGTCGGGAGTCTTTATTATAACCGAATCTTCTTTTATCTCTTTAATCTCAGATTGAAAATAAGCGTCAATAGAACCTTCTTTAATTCTATTTTCAATATTGGGTTTTATCCAATATTTTACCCGATCATTGATACTATCTCCTCTGATAACCATAGATACTTGAGATCCCTTGTGATATAATTCCAAAGCCACATCACAAGCACTATTGGCCGCTCCTACAATCAATACATTCTGTCCAATGTAAGGATGAGCTTCTTGATAATAATGCCTTACTTTTGACAAAGACTCTCCCGGAACATTCATCAAATTAGCTTGTCCATAGAACCCCGTAGCGATAATAATATACTTCGCGGAAATTCTTCGCTGATCAGTTTCTATTATATAGTATCCTTGTTTTTGCTCTAATCCATTGACCGTTTCATAAAAACTTATATTTAATTTCCATGAGTCGTATACCCTCCGATAGTATTCTAAAGCCTCTCTCCGAGTGGGTTTATCATAATGAGAAACGAAAGGAACATTTCCAATCTCTAATAACTTGGAAGTAGAGAAAAAGGTCATATTTGTTGGAAAATGATAAAGTGAATCTACTAGACTTCCTTTTTCAATCACTAAATAATTCAATTTACTCTTCTTAGCCTCTATTGCACAAGTCAATCCGATTGGACCAGCCCCAATAATGACAACATCTAGATTTATGGGATGAATGCTTTTATGCATAAATTATGGATTATTCTTATTTAATGTTTAATATAATTCTTAAACTTGCACAAAGTAACAATGTTCATATTTAATAAACAAATTATGTGTAACAAACGCACTTATACATTATTAATTTTTGGTTGCATCTTATTTTGTTTTTATGGATGTATAGAGATGAATAACCCCTATTCTATGGTGGCTCCAGGTGAATGGCGAGGAGAATTAGATTTGAGAAACATTCAACATTTACCCAGTAAAAAAGAACGAACCACTCCAGACACAAAATTTGATTTTTCAGCAACACAAAACGGTATCTTACCTTTTAATTTCATTGTAGAATACCTAAATCCAGACAGTCTACAAATTTTCTTGCTAAATGGTAGCGATAAACAATTGGTGGAATCCTATAGATTTAAACCCAATGTTTTGGGAGCAAAAGATAGTATTGTCATTCAATTCCCTATTTATGATACCGAGATAAAGGCCTACGTCCAAGGTGGAGTTATGCAGGGAGAATGGATCGTTCATTATCGAGATCACTATTCTATTCCATTTACTGCCCACTTGGGTAAAAACTTTCGATTTACCGATTTGCCCAAGCCTACAGAATTAGATTTTACTGGCCGATGGAAGGTATTAATAACAGAAACAGATGGTAGTAGTTTTCCCGCAATTGGAGATTTTTCACAATCGGGTAATACCGTCACTGGTACCTTTGAAACCGAAACAGGAGATTATCGTTTCTTACAAGGCGATGTTATAGATAATAAATTATACCTTTCTACTTTTGATGGGGCTCACGCCTTTTTATTTGAGGGAGAACTGAATAAAGATGGACAACTCAATGGGGTGTTTTATTCTGGCAAACACTATTTAGCCAAATGGGAAGCAGTAAGGGACGATAATTATCAATTAAGAGATCCATTATATATCACCAAAACTACCACGGACAAATCTTCAATTTTCTCGGGACGAAGTATTGACCAAGCCGTCATAAGCTTCGATCAAGATAAATACCAAGGCAAGGTTAAATTATTGCAAATTATGGGTACTTGGTGTCCCAATTGCTATGATGAAACGGTATTTCTCCAAGACTGGATAAAGAATCATCCACAAGCACAGGTAGAAGTCGTATCCATGGCCTATGAAAGATATGATAACATCGCCAAAAATATTCATATTCTAAAACAATACAGAGATCGTATGAAGATAGAATGGCCCATCGTCTATGGAGGTCAATATAATGTAGATAAAGTCAATCTACCATTTATAGATTCATTCTCCTCATATCCTACTTTAATAGTATTTGATAAAAACAATAATATCCAACGAATATTTACAGGATTCAATGGCCCAGCAACCAGGCATTATGAAACTTTCATCCGTGAATTTGATGATATTATGACCAATCTGTTAACCCAATAAAAGTAACCAACATGAAAACCGTATTAATCACCGGAGCTAGTTCTGGAATAGGAAGAGCTACGGCCATGTTATTGGCCAAATCTGGCTATAATTTAATATTAACTGGGCGAAGAAAAGAAGCTCTCGACGAATTGAAATCTCAATTGCTATCCAATACTAAAATAAATATTCAAATTTTGGCATTCGATGTACGTTACAATGAAGAAGTAGAGAAAGCCTTAGCCCAAATCGAAAACAAACAGATCGATGTATTGATCAACAATGCTGGTTTAGCCAAAGGATTTTCAGAAATCCACGAAGGTTCTTTAAGTCATTGGGAACAGATGATAGATACCAACATCAAAGGCTTATTGTACGTATCGCGAATTGTCACTGGTTGGATGGTAAATCAACGATCTGGACAGGTGATCAATATATGTTCTGTGGCTGGAAAACAACCCTATCCCAACGGCAATGTCTACTGTGCAACCAAACACGCCGTTGATGCCTTGACCCATACTATGCGCATTGATTTACATAAATATAATATTAGAGTAGGTCAAGTCTCCCCTGGCCATGTGGAAGAAACGGAATTTTCATTGGTTCGCTTTGATGGCGATGTTGATAAGAGTAAAATATATGAAGATTATCAACCCCTAAAGAGCAGTGATGTAGCAGAAATAATTGCTTTTATGATAGAAAGACCCAGCCATGTCAACATCCAAGATATCGATGTTTTTGGAAGTCAACAAGCCAGTGCAACCATTATCAATCGCTCTGGGAGATAAAGACTAGCTAAACAACATTTTCAAGCTATCTGCATCCTTGGGATCTATTCGGCCAGACATTATAAGGCGCAATTCACGTCTTCTTAATGCGGACTCATACAATTGAAGTTCTCGTTCAGATTCGGGAATAACAGCTGGTACTTTGACCGGTTTCTTGGTTTCTTCATCTAGGGCTACAAAGGTGAAAAAGGCTTCATTGCATTTGGTTTTAACTCCGCTAAAGCTTTCTGAAAAAACCTCTACATATACTTCCAAGGAAGTCTTAAAAGCCCTAGTCACAAAACACTCCAAGGTTATCATAGATCCTAAGGCAATGGGTTCGTTAAATGATATATGATC
This sequence comes from Membranihabitans marinus, assembly GCF_021729155.1. Lineage (GTDB taxonomy): Bacteria > Bacteroidota > Bacteroidia > Chitinophagales > Saprospiraceae > Membranihabitans > Membranihabitans marinus. The sequence goes on from NZ_JAJQYA010000004.1 coordinate 91,657, forward strand.
GACAGCTGCCGTAACTACTGGACCGTTACAATGTCGCATCCCGCTGAGAGCGCAGACAATGTCCATCCAGCGCATCATGACTCCTCCCATTAAATTGCCCAGATGATTGGTGTCATTTGGTAGAATCAATTGAGTCATAACTGTATGTGAATCCTTTACTTTTTTTGACATATTATTTTTTTTCTTGTATTTCAAATACTTCTAGAAAATGCTTTAAAATCATTTCTTGTACTTCTTTCATGTCCAATTTTCGATTTAATTCTTCCGAAAGTGAAGTCACTTCCTTATTTTTCTCTTGGATACCACAGGGCACAATATGATTAAAATAATTGAGATCAGTATTAATATTAAATGCCAGGCCATGCATACTGACCCATCTACTGAGATGAACACCAATGGCACATATTTTTCTTCGGGGTTCATCGCCAATCCACACCCCAGTATAATCGTCTACTCGATATCCCTGTAGTCCTAGATCCTGCAACACCAAGATAATCACTTCTTCTAATGACCTTATATATCGGTGTATATCGGTATAGATAAGTTCTAAATCCATGACTGGATAAACCACCCATTGACCAGGACCGTGATAGGTAATATCCCCTCCTCGATTTATTTTATAATAACTAACTTCATGACTCTTAAGAAAATCTTCATCGACCAAAAGGTGGTCTTCACTTCCAGATTTGCCGAGTGTATAGACATGGGGATGTTGACAAAATATTAAATAGTGTTTTCCATTGTCCGATGGAGATAAACCTTTATTTCGCTGCCTTTTGATGTCTATTAATTCTTGCTGCAATTCTCCCTGACGCTTCCATGCTTCTGCATAATCAATGGCGCCCCAGTTTTGAACAATTAAATGATTTTTCATATTTAGTCGCTAAATAAATAAAAACTTGTGATAATAATCGCTAAATTAACGAATGTTAGATTTAAGTGTTCATTTTAAAATCGATCTAGTCGATTTCTTTTCGGTTTTTAAGATGAATTCCAAAGGTTGAATTTGGACTAAGTCAAACATTTCAAAAATTATCTATATCTTCGCACTTGGAAACGAATAAATCAATATAGATAATATTTCCTAGGTTAATTGTTACCTATGAATTCTCTAAATTGACGAAACTAAATCCCTCGAGAGATATTAAATTTTAAAATATACTCACAATGAATATTTCCTATTTAGGTCACTCTTGTTTTGTCTTCAAGATTAAGGGTAAAGTAATTTTAGTAGATCCTTTTATTACCCATAATCCGTTAGCCAAAGAGATAAGTGTAGATGAAATACCAGCCGATTATATCATTTTAACTCATGGTCATTCCGATCATCTAGCCGATGCAGAATCTATATTAAAAAGAACCAATGCCCAGATTATATCTTCATATGAAATATTGGAATGGTATAAGAAAAAAGGATTTACAGGACATGGAATGAATATCGGAGGTAGCTATAATTTTGAATTTGGATCTCTGCGAATAGTAACCGCTATTCACTCTAGCATATTACCAGATGGCAGCTACGGAGGTCATCCTTTTGGAGTGGTTATTCAAGGGGAAAATAAATCATTCTATATTGCCGGCGATACCGCTCTTACCATGGATATGAAACTCATACCCATGATTTGCAAACCATTAGATTTTGCCATTTTACCCATCGGAGATTATTTTACTATGGGGTATCGCGATGCTGCAATAGCAGCCAAATTTATTGAATGTAAAAAAATCATCGGCTGTCATTACGATACATTTGAACCGATAAAGATTGATAAAGAAGACGTTTCAGAATATTTTACAGCTCAGGACCTACAAATATTTTTACCTGAAGTTGGAGAAACCATAGATATATAACATTATGAGCAAAGTAATTGCGATAGCCAATCAAAAAGGTGGGGTTGGAAAAACAACCACTACCATAAATCTTTCTGCTTGTCTGGCAATATTGGAGAAAAAAATCCTCGTTATCGATTTGGATCCACAATCCAATACGACATATGGATTGGGCATCACCAAAAATGATATTAAAGTATCTATTTACGATGTTCTTTTGAACGAAATAGATGCTAAGACAGCTATATTGGAAACCCCTACACCAAATTTATATTTATTGCCATCGACCATTGATCTAGTGGGTGCAGAAGTAGAATTGGCTACGACGACCCAGAGACATTTGCATCTGAGAAAAGTCATCGATCAAGTAAAAGACGATTTCGATTTTGTATTCATCGATTGTCTTCCCAGTCTTGGCATATTGACCTTGAATGCATTATCGGCTTCCGATACCGTCCTCATACCTATTCAATGCGAAATATTTGCCTTAGATGGATTGAGTAAGTTGAAAAATACCATAAAATTGGTTAAACAAAATTTCAACCCCAAGCTTACTATTGAGGGAATAATCCTATCGATGTACGACAAAAGGCTTAGATTGGCCAATATGGTGGTAGAACAAGTAAGAGATATGGTTAAAGACCATGTTTACAATACCATTATTCATCGAAATTCAAAGATTGGAGAAGCTCCCAGTGTCCAGCAACCTGTTATTATTTACGATGCAGGCAGTAAAGGAGCCCGAAATTTTTTAAATTTGGCGAATGAATTTATGAAACGTCAATCGCGTAAACCTGAACCGATAGTATAAAAGTAGAAATATATGGCTAAAATGAAAAAAAAGGAATTGGGAAAAGGCTTACAAGCCCTCCTATCAAATTTGGAAGAGGAAGAAGTAAAGGATGAGGTACAAGGGCCAGATGAGGTAGATGACGCCGAAGATCGTTTGATTTTTACCATTCCTATTTCTTCTATTGAAGCCAATCCAGGTCAACCTAGAACGGATTTTGATGACGATGCCATCAAAGAACTGGCTCAGTCTATTCAAACTTATGGGTTAATTCAACCCATTACCATTCGAAAATTATCGAGTAATCACTACCAAATCATCAGTGGGGAACGACGTTTTAGAGCAGCCCAGAGTATTGGTATGGAAAGGGTGCCAGCCTATGTTCGGGTAGCCAACGATACCGAATTACTCGAGATGGCCTTGGTGGAAAATATTCAAAGAGAAGACCTTAATCCATTGGAAATCTCATTGACTTACCAGCGATTGATTGAAGAATGTCAGATAACTCATGAAGAACTGTCTGACCGTATAGGAAAGAATAGAAGTACCATCACCAATTATATTCGATTGTTGAAATTGCCTCCAGAAATCCAAAAAGGATTGAAGCAAAAACAATTGTCTATGGGGCATGCTCGTGCTTTGCTATCATTGGAACATATTGATGAAATTCTTTATGTATACCACAAGATCAGTTCAGAGCAATTGTCCGTTCGAGCCACTGAAAAATTGATTCGCGATTTACATAAACCAAAGCCTCCTACTACCGCTCAAACAGAAGAAGTAAGAGATCCTGAGATAGTAAAGATCGAAGATAAATTATCTGAATTATTTGGTGCCGATGTCAAAGTAACTAGTAGAGATGGGATGAAAGGTGAAATCAAAATTAAGTTTGAAACGCCTAATCATCTTGATGAAATTTTAGAACTCTTGGACCAATAAGCAGTCCTATGAATAAGTGGTATTACTGTCTTGTATTAGTATTTTTTACAATACTGAGCTTTGGACAACAAAATGATGGGGAAGGGATTCAGCTAGATACATCAGCTGTCCAATCACAACAAAAAAAATCAGATGAGGTTTGGTCTCCCAATCCCAAGAAGGCAGTAATGCTATCATTTATCCTTCCTGGAGCTGGTCAAGTCTACAATAGATCGTGGTGGAAAACACCTCTTATATACGCTGGACTAGGTGTCGGAGTATATGCCATAGTAGATAATCGATCAAAATACAAAGAATTCCAAACCGCATATATAAAGCGGATCAACAACGAACCCGATGCTCCCTATCTGACACTATACCCCAATGATGAAACGATAAAAAGAATTAGAGATATCTATTACAAAAGATTTCAATTGGGGATTATAGGAACAGCTGCTGTCTATCTTCTCAACGGAGTAGAGGCCTATGTAGATGCTCACCTTAAAAACTTTGAAATATCTGAAGACCTTTCTTTCGGTCCTGGTACTTCTAACGGCCCGCCCATTATTACTTCAACCATTCCTATATTTGGACTTACCTATAAATTTTAGTGGCTAGACAAAGTAATACAGCCCTCATTTAAGTAATAAATGAAAGTTGATGAATTATGCTTTACATCAGACCGAATATTTTGGCATAACGAAGCATTTCGGCTTGGTTAGAGATCTTTAATTTACCTGTAAGCAAAGCCATCATGGGATTGAGTTCCCCTCTCAATAACTTTGCTAAATTTTCATCACTGGCTGTAACTACACATTTAGCCTCGCCAGTCAATCCTTCTTCGGCAGAACATTTACCCTCTTCTACCGATATGGTCAACGATTCATCTGTGCCGGAATCATTTTTTATTATGAAATGAAACACTGTACTCAATCCTTGTAATACAGCAGGGTTAACTTTTGAAGGAAGTCCCATTAAAATCTCTTTACTACTTTTCATAATCCATTATTTTTTTGAATACAAAACACTATCTGAATTTAATAAAACAATTTGATATAAAAATGGCTGTCCCTAGGGACAGCCAATACACATAGTTCTAGTTTTTAAACTCTAGCGTATTATTGTAACATTTCCTTTCTCTTCATATGTGTCCCCACCGATACATTCAACATTCAAATAATATCCGTAGACATCTGGAGCCAAAGCTTTGCCTTGATAACTACCATCCCATCCAATATTTTGATCATTGGTTTCAAATAGTTTTTGTCCCCATCTATTGTATATGATAAATTCAACTTTATCAATACTCTCCCCTCTTACATATAATACATCATTGTTGCCATCCCCATTCGGCGTAAACGCTCGAGGTACAAATATAAATGGCGGCTCACATTGAGGATTAATTACAAATATTGTAATACTTTTCTGAATAGAACATCCATTGTCATCCGTCACGTTCAATGTAAACTCTGTAGTTACTGGAGGCAATACCGTAGTAATAGCCTGCATTGGATTGTCTATGAATTCTGAAGGATTCCATTCATAAGTCATAAACTCATCCCCTATAGGTGTTAAAGTAGCCTTCTCTCCTCTTATTACAGTGTCTTTATCAGTCGTAATCTCAAGGTTTTCAAGCCCTACTGGAATCTTTAACATCAAAGTATCCATACTCAAACAACCGTCAGAAAAATATACTCTTGTCTCAATTATAGTATTACTATCTGGAGAATAAATGGCCATTCTAGGATCGGTTTCCGATACCATAATATTGGACGGTGACCATACTATACTATCGTAGGCTAAACCTGCACCCAATATTACTTCCAATACCACATCTTCACCAGGACAAATACCGTCTGTTTTAGAAGCCGTCAATTCTACATTTCTAAACATTAAAACTACAGTATCAGTAAAGACACAATCTCCAAATTGTGCGGAAACAGAATACTCTCCCATTTTCTCAAAAACAAATTCAATTTCTGGATCTGCACCTATTAGGATACCATCTGGATCATACCATTGTACATTCATTGCTTCTTCTCCATTTCCTAATTTGAGGAAAGCAGAATCACCCATACAAAACTCAGTCTGTTCCGTAGATATAATATCGGATTCACTTTCAATAAATACATTAACCCTTCCTGTAGTAGTACAACTGGTATCATTTGGATGGGTAATTACAGCAAAAAAGATAGAATTTTGATCTACATAGGCAAACGGACTGGCTAAGGTATCGTTGTCAACCATACCCCCACCCCATTTGTAAATAAGATTAGGATCACCTGTTGGGTTCAATTGGATGTCTTGTGGTTCACATAAAAAGATACTGTCGTTGAACAATAAATTATTGGGATCCAATAAACTAATTACCGCTGATGTCTCTATACACTGCGATCCAGTCAATCGAAGTAAAATATCAAAACTTCCAAAAGATTCGAAATCGTAATCAAATACGGGGTCTGTAGAGATTACCTCTTCGTTGTATACCCACTCAATCTCTCCGTCCGTAGGAATGTCTAAAGCTATTAAACTGGCCACTGTTGAACCACATTGAAAACTATAGTCAATATTTAATAAATCACTATATGGGATAACGATTACTTTCTTAATGTAACTATTGGAACAATTGGTTTCTGGATCGGTAATAGTTACTACAAATTCTTGATCCATATATAATCTTGTAGATGGATTGCTTTCTCTGGCATCGTTAAAAAACGATTCTGGCTGCCAATAATAGTTTAATGTAGAATCACCGTCTGGATTTAAGAAAAACCATTCTCCTTCACAAACCGTTATTGTAGTGGTATCAAATGGTATAGTATCTTGAGCATTTACCAAATCTACAGTTACTTGCCCACTCTCACTACATACTTGACCGTTGCTGGTCAAGGATACATTGACAGTATATTGGATAGATGAAGTAATCTCAGCAACTGGATTCACAGAATTTACATCATCCAATCCCGTAGCTGGACTCCAAGTATAACTTAAATCATTTCGACCGTATGGATTTAAGGCAATTAATCCAGGCTGACACACTACTATAGTAGTATCAGGAGCTTCTATACCATCAGATATTATCAATCTCTTAACGAAGGATCTAGTACAATCATCATTTTCTAGTTCTACTCGAATATCATAGCTCCCCGCATTAGGAAATGAATAATCGATTGATTCTCCAGTTCCCAATGAAGTTAATTGTCCTTCGTTATCCAAATACCAGTTAACTTGGTATTCCATTACTTCCTTATTCAGTCCCAAAGAGTAATCCAATCCATCACAAGAACCACTCGCTATAATATCTAAATTGGCGAAGAAATCATTGACCTCAATGGTTTGTCGCAATGTATCAATACAACCTTCATAGGATTCTGAAATCAACATGACTTCAAAACTTCCAAAGCTTGGATAAGTATATGTTGGCTTACTTAATTTACTATATTGAGACAAATCGTTGGTATCAAAATACCAGGTATAGGATTTGATATAGTCTACACTAGATTCAAAAGTAATAGATCTTGGATCTCCACAAATATCTGAGATATAATTAAAGCCAGCTATTGGTTTTTCACCAACTCTTACCAATACAAATCCGCTACTGGTACAACTTGCATCTTCTTTGTCAGTTATAGTTACTTCAAACAAAGTAGTAGTAGTAATCGACACAAAAGGATTGGCTTCATTTTTATTTTCTATTAAATCACTTTCCCACTCGTAGTTATATTGATCAGAATAATCTGGCAATAAAAACAAGTTACCTGTAACACAGACGTCTATAGTATCTGCCAATACAGTGACTTCATTGGACACAGCAATATCTTCATTGATTATCCAAGAACATTGACCATTGCCGATTTCCACTTGTACCTCGTAAATACCACTTTGTCCAAAATCATACTCTATGGAGGTACCTGTTCCTATTTCTTGAAGATCTTCTCCATTTACCAAAAACCACTTAGCTGCAAATCCCTCAATTCCGTGATCCAATGTCAAGGTTTGGTTAAAGTCTGAACATTGACCTATAGCATTGATATGAATATCTAATCTCGGATCAATTACTTCAACCAATTGAGAAAATTCATCTACACATCCATCTCCTGTTTCTGCGGTAAAAGTGACTCTGTAATACCCAGGTGCTGGGAAAATATATGTCAATGAATCTTGAGCAAATTCTTCCACCTGACTGCCCACTTCTACCTTCCATTTTCCATTGATAAAACCACCGTCTCCAGCTGTAAAATCAACTGAAAAATCGGACAAACACAAATTAGATTGCTCATAGGTAAACTCAGCAAATTCTCTTTCTCCTAATCTTACCAAAACAAAGCCCTCACTGCTACAATTTATATCGTCCTTACTAGTAATCGTTACAGGGAATAAAGTCTCTTCAGATATGGCAACGAAAGGATTGGCATCGTTTTTATTTTCAATCAAATCGCTATCCCATTCATAGGTGTAAAGATCAGAATAGTCTGGAAGCAAATACAGGTTGCCAGTGACACATATGTCAATAGTATCCGCTAATACAAGTATTTGATTGTTGATATTTAAAGTTTCATTAATGGTCCAAGTACAATCATCATTCGATATTTCTACTTGTATTTGATAACTGCCCGCTTGAACAAAATCGTAATCAATTTTTGATCCATTGCCAATTTCTTGAACTTGATCGTCAATGACTAAATACCATTTTGCTGAAAAACCATCTATATTATGATCGAGTTCTAATGTTTGATTATAATCAGTACATTCACCAAAAGCATTGATATGAATATCTGTTCTTGGATCAAAAACTTCTACCAATTGAGAAAATTCATCGATACATCCATCACCGGTTTCCGCAGAAAATGTGACTCGATAATATCCTGTAGTAGGAAAAGAATAAGTCAAAGTTTCACCTGTAAACTCTTCAATTTGACCTCCTACTTCAATCTTCCATTTACCATTGATATAATCTCCTTCTGCCGCAGTAAACTCAACAGTATAATCGGACAAGCATAAATTACCTTGCTCATAGGTAAATTCTGCAAATTTTCTTTCACCCAATCTCACCAAAACAAATCCTTGACTGCTACAACTTGGATCAGTTTTATCGGTAAGGGTTACTGGGAATAATGTTTCTTCACTTACCGCTACCAAAGGATTGGCTTCGTGGGCATCCGCTATTAAGTCACTATCCCAAGTATAGTTATATCGATTACTGAACATGGGGTTTAAATATACATTTCCAGTAACACAAATATCGATGGTGTCGGTCAAAGCCTCAATACCCTGACTTACAACAAGAGCTTGTTGAATAGTATATGAACACTGGTCATTTGTCAGTACAACTTGCACCTGATAAGTTCCCGCTTGGCCAAAATCGTAGTCTATTGAACTTCCTTGACCTATATTAGTCACATTGTCTCCATTGATTAAGCTCCATTGAGCAGTAAAGTCTGCAATATCATGATCCAATTGTAGGGTTTGAACAAAATCTGTACAATTTCCAAAATTTTGGATACTATAATCAGATTGAACCTTAAATACTTCTATTAATCTAGAAAAACTACCAGTACATCCATCACCAGACTGACTGGTGTAGGTTACTCGATAATAACCTGAAGTGGGGAAAGTTACCAAAAATTCATCATCACTAGAAGTAAGTACCTGATCCCCTATTTCCACTGACCACTGTCCATTTACACTTCCTTCTTCTGTAAACAATCGAACGTTTAGTACCTCAGAACAGAGATCTACTATTTCATAATCAAAATCCGAAAATTCTCTTTCCCCTATAGTCACTTTAACCGATCCTGTTGTAGTACAATTAGGATTATTCTTATCTGCAATCTTGACTGAGAATACAGTAGGTTCAGTTATAGATACCAGTGGATTGGGATTATTTTTATCTTCAATTAAATCACTATCCCATGTATATATATAGTTGTCGCTGTAGTTAGGGTTGAGATAGAGATTGCCAATTTGACAAATATCAATTTCACTCTGAAGTGGGGCTATCCCCATAAATATATCCACTTCTTGAGTCGTTGTCAGTGTACATCCTTGTACAGCATTTGAAATTACTTTTATAGTATAAGTATCAGCTTGTGGGAAGGTATAATTAATTGCACTTCCTGTTCCAATAAGGGTTTCAGTATCACCAGACACAAGATACCATTCGAAGCTTTGTCCTGATACCGGATCGTCAATAGCCAATTGTTGATTTAAATCATTACAATTTCCAAAAACGCTGAAGGAAAGATCAGAACTTCCACTTAGAATAGGAACTAATTGAGAAAAAATAGCCACACATCCATCACTATTTTCTGCGAATAAAGACACCAAATAATACCCAGTTGTTGGGAAAGTTATCTGAGGACTTACTTCTGTTGATTCAATGTTTTGTCCATTAATTTGAAATACCCAACGAATATCAACTAAGTCATCTTCTACTGGTGCAAAGGTATAGGATAAATTATCGACAGAACAAACATCGTCATTGGTCGCTTTAAAATCAGCGATATTTTTTTCATCTAATCTTACCAATACAAAACCTTCGCCTAAACAAGTATTGTCATTGTTGTCCTGAATCACTACTTTAAACAAAGTAGATTGAGTAATAGATACCAAAGGATTGGCAGTTTGAGCATTCTGCATAATCTGATTTTCATCCCATGTATAAGTATAATCGGGGTTGAAATTGGGATTTAACATGATCATATCTTGAGCACATAAATCAATGGTGTCCATTAACAGGGTCAATCCCGATCTGACATCAATAGTATCCAAGGCGGACACCGTACATGTCGGTGATTGTGCAGTCACTTTAATCACATAACTTCCTTCACTGTCAAATGTATGCATAATCTCAGAACCTTCACCGATTACCGTTTCAGAACCATTACTTCCCAAGATGGCCCATGTAAGATCGTAATTGCGAACCTCTTTATTGAGGGTTAAAGATTGTAAAAGTGAATTACAAGTTCCATAATTATTGACTTCTATATCGTCTTCGAAAGAATAGACATCTATAATTTTGCGAATAGTATCTACGCAATTTTCATCATTAGCAACTGCTAATTCTACCATGTACATTCCATTCTGAGAAAATGTCATTACTGGGTTTAAGTTGGTAGAAGTTGAAAAATTATTATCGTCAGTATAAAATTTCCATTTCAATGAATTGGCACCAAAACTTCTGTTTTCAAAAAGAACACGACCTGGATTACAAAAATCTACAGTATAATCAAAATCGGCACTAAAGGATTTATTGCCACAATCAGTAAAGTTCAATTGAATTTCCTTGATGGCGCTTCCCATGAGTTTGCCACCTTTGTATTGGGTCACACATACAGCCACAGTATAGGAACCAACAGCATCATTTTTATAGGTAATTACACCGGTATTCTCATCTACTTTTACATATCCATTTTCACCCAAAGGCATCGATGAGTTGTAACCACTAGCAAAATCCACAAAATCATATGGTGGATTGCCTGGACGAATAAATTCATTGGCCGCTGCCTTTCCATCATAAGGAGTACACAAAGTAAATGAATATCTGTAATCGTCTTTTGCTATTATACCAGGGTCATAGGTCTCTTCTTCATCAATACAACTATAAAGTGGGGATAGTTTATTGAAACTAGGCAAGCTAGACAACCATAGATATCCATTTAAGGTCATGGTAGAGATAAGAGTAAATCCCTTATTGGAAGGATCTAGTATATTTTCAATATTGTCGGCTCTGCAACAAGAGCTATATACAAACTGATGGCCTTTTGATGACAAAGGAATGGTGGTTCTACCTTTATACACAGCAACCTCACGGCATTCCACTTCCTCCACATCAATACAAGCTGCATCTAAGTTGTTCGTTTTATAGTACTTCTGAGACAATGTTAAAGGGATACGTCCATTTTCTCCACATTCTGAAATCAACTGATTTTCCATATCAAAAACACCAATTGAGACTACATCAGTGAATTCAGGATTGGGGCTAAAACGACCACAATCTCTTTCGAGAATCAAGGTAAATTCAAATACCCCATTTTTGATATAAGTATAATTCAATTCACCACCAGTAAATGGGATTGCATAGGCCATAACACTGACCCAGCATACCATCATCATGGTATAAACTGATTTAATTACTGATTTCTTCTTTTGTAATAGCTTTCTCATCTGCTCTTGTTAATTTCGAATTATGTCAACTATTTCAACACGTCTTTCTCTCGATGCATCGGGATGGTAAACAGAGTTTTTAATATCTTTTGAATCACCACTTACCGAATTCGGCGCATTTTCAGATCCATAACCTCTTCCATTTATTTGAAGCATATTAGACCTTAGGTATTTAGTAAATACACCATTGTTGTATTTTTCCAATTCTTTTTGCAAGGAATTTATCCGTCGCTTACTGAGGTTCAAATTGTAGTTTGAAAGATACTTTGGACTGGCATATCCACTTATTACCAAAGTAATTTTTTCTCCTTTTTCAACCTCTTCTTCTAGTGTTTCCAAAAACCTTACCAAATCCTGTTTTCCAGCTAAAACTTCATTGTCAAAGAAATTTTCTACATCGACTTCAGCGGCATCTTTCTCAACCCCAGCTAGGCCTTGGCTATACATTTCTTTAAAATCATTTTTCTTAGCAAAATATGGAGGGAAGGTCTCTTGATAATTTTTATTGGTGCGTGTAGCCCAAGTACGGGGATCGGGAAAGTCATTATCAAAATACAATGGCAACACTAAATAGGACTCTAGATTTCCACGTTTTAAATATATCTTCTTGATAAGTTTGGCATCGTCGGGATAGTCACTTCCTCTCAATACTAGATTTTCTTCTTCATACCCCCTCTTATTGACTTTAATAGCATATTCAAAATTGCGGTCAATCGGAACGACCAAAGAATTGGTGCGATTGTTTAATTGATATATATTTTCCTTGTCTGGATTTGCCAAATCTGAAATAGAAATGGTAGGTCCGTTGACTGGATCTTTAGTTTCATCATCGAAAGTCAGCAACTCTAATGACAATTCTTTAGGTAGTAAAAATAATTTTCTGACGATGGTATCCTCTCCAACAAAATGAGCTAAATCAATGGTCGTAGAATCGGGATAAAAGCCACCTTTCATGGCTTTAATATCGTAAGTTCCACGCATAAGGTCTAGATTGTACTCATGTGATTCATTATTGGTTCTATCAATTAACAATTCATTGTCTCTGATTACATTTAAAGTAGAGCCAATAATAGGTTCCCCTGTCAATTTGTTGAAAACTAATACTTTTATAACCATTTGCTTGGATGTCATATCTGCTATATACAAATCATAACAACAAGCTTGAAATGAAGTATCTAGTTTATACGATTCATTTCTATTGGATGCGAAATAAGCATCCTTCGTATTTTTCCCCCAAGAAAAATATACATCATCAAAACTAGAATTGATAGGACTTCCTAAATTTTCAATTTTGGATGAAGACTTCAGTGGTAATCCCATTTGAAAGATATCTAAACCTCCATAACCAGAAAAACCATTGGTACTAAAAAACAGTGATTTACTTTGTTCGTGATAGAATGGAGCCAATTCATCTAGTGGGGTATTGAGTGCATATACATTTTGCGGAGCCAAAAACAATCCGTCCTCATAAGAGGTAAAATAAATATCATATCCTCCTTTTCCCCCTACTTTATTGGTGGCATAATACAGTCCTTCTCCTTTACCCATCGGTCCTACACCGTAATTAGGAGTAGTAAAATTATAGGCAGTATCTTGAATTTCGACCAACAATTGAGGTTGTTGCCACTCTCCGTTAACCAAATCAGAGTAGTGTATAGCACAACGAGATTCTTCTCCTGTAATATACTTACACAGAGTATAAAACAATCGTGTACTATCCATATTTAAGGCAAAGTGAGATTGATACAACAAGGAATCTTCCTCACTCCTAAATTGAAGTAAAGTATCCAATCGATTGTTAAATACTCGTCCCATTGGTTTGGCAGTAATATCACCATCAGGGTATCGCAATGCAGAAAAAACCAAATCATCTCCTAATTTAATCGGAGCAAATTCAGACTGATTGGTATTGATAGAGTCACTTAAACGCTCAACAGTAGACACGAAGGCCGACTCATTATTTTCTTGAGCCCAGGTAATTGCCTCTAATTTGTTTTTAGCGGTTTGAATATAAAAATTACTGTCGTTCTTATTCTGATTTAAATATTTTGTAAAATACCGAATAGCCGTTTCATAGTCTCCCATTTGAAAGGCCATTTCAGCCACGTAATAGCTCGTCAGAGGTAGATCTCCCTCATCCTTGAGCATATCGGCGCTCGTATAGTAATCTTTCGCCAATTCATAGGCGAAGAAATATCGGGCAGACTCAGCGGTTTTGTAATACAATTCCGCAGATGCGTTCTTGAATTCTAGAACCTCAGTATAATATTTTAATGCGGCATAATAATTTTTCTCTTCAAAAGCCTTTTCAGCAGCATTAATAAATGCCTGCCTTGTTTGACCATAAGAAGAATTGCTGAATACGACCATCAGCAACAATATGACCGAAAATTTTATTCCTTTTATAAAGCTCATAATCTATTAATAAATTCGACAAGTTTTGAAATCTTTAACTGCATCTACATTTTTAATAATATAGCGCACCCACACCTCAGGACCACCTCTGCGTTCCGTAGCTATTTTAAACTTAGAAACATTGACATCATAGGAAATTCCGAGATCAAATGAATTATATCTAACCCCAAAATAAGGTGAATATGCATCCCATAATTCACTAAAACGGCCATAACCTCCTATAGATAAATACAAGTCATCCCCTCTTTTCTCATTGACGTGAAACTCTACCTTTGTCCCAAACACTAATTCTTCATAAGTGCTTTGCCATTGACTACCGGCTACTAAATTCCAACGCAGTCTGTTGGTAACACCCAACCACAAGTCACCATAGAGAGAAGTTCTCAATGGCAAATTGGAGGGATCGCCTACATCAAAGAAATTTTGATCTGGAGTATTTATATTATAAATACCCAATCCCAGGTTAAGTGAATTTTTCTCAGTTTGATATCTGTAATTCACCCCAGCTGAAATGGTGGCAAACAAAATATTCATCTTGTCGAAGTTTTCCCCAGTGGGCAAATTTTCATTATACTGTCCATTGGCATATTGTCGATCAAAACTCAAATCGTCTTCGTTCAATGTACGTTGCTCCAGTCCTATTTGCAGTCCTCCAGTCAATATATTATTGGGATTTAAGAAATGAGAATAAGATCCATTTAAGCCCAATTGCAAAAGACTGAGCTTTGAATAACCAGCTCTGTCGTAATTGAGATTAAATCCATAACCAAATAAACTATTCTCTGACTCCTTCGGTTGGAACTTGGAATCGTATGACCCCATAAAGGTTAGATATTCTACAGGAACCTGCTTCCACTGCTTTCTATAATTGGCCTCTATACGATGTTGACCATCAAAAAGACCTGTAAGTGCTGGGTTTAAGGTACGGAAACTATGATCAAATTGGGTCATATGTATATCCTGTCCATAGGTATACCCAGTATGCAATAAGATTATAACTAAAATCTTTAAATGTAATTTTTTCATCATATAACCGTTACTTATTCCATAATACACATTCAATAACCATACCAATTATCATTATTGAATGTTAAAACAAATCAGGTTTAAAAATAATAAAAATTTAGAAATAATTTTAAACACATTATTAAAAACAACAATATCTAAGTATTAACATATAATAGATTTGAATATTGTTAAATATCAAATAACAACTTTAGATAATATGTAACTTTTTCTAGAAAATTAATAGACAAATATGGATAAACTATATATATAGATTCAATAGTTAATAGAATTTCAGACGACAACAGAGAAATAGACAAAATTCAGCCTAATCAGAGAGCAGAATTACTAAAATTATATTCCATTATTTAATAATACATAAAAGTTATAAATCTAATATACTTAGCAGTATTTTACGAGAATTGAATTAGAAGAACTACTGATTCACCTCTTCAATAGCCATGGGATAATTAAGTCCCAAATCAGATCTTACCTTGTCCATTATCTTCATCAATTCTAGCGAATCATTGAGGGAAAAAAGAGAACTTTCCACTTTGTTTTTAGTTAACATATCTTGCACATGGTCAATTTCATGGTAATATCCCAGTCCAATTTTTGGGTAAAAATATTGAGTAATTGTATTGTTTTTTAAAATGTTAAAATTATTGGACTCGTGCCAGCGCTCTGGAATAACAATCACTTCCTCATCCAATTTTATAACAGCTTCATTCTTAGAAGCACAGGTAATATCGGAAGAGACAAAAGAAGTTATACCTGATCCATAATCCAACATACCACTAAAACGGAGATCAACTCCCCTATCCACTTCACCAGTCACCGAAATCTGATTTGGTTTCCCCAACAAAAAATAGCTTAAAAACAATGGGTAAATTCCAATATCCAGCAAAGATCCTCCAGCCAAATCGGGATTGTATAATCTACTATTCGGATTGTACTCCGTAGGAAAACAAAAATCAGCAGTTATATTTTTAATGGATTGCCCACTATTATCTATGTATTCTTTTAATGCTATAAATGCGGGTAAGAATCTTGTCCAAAGGGCTTCCATCACAAAAACACCACTATCTTCTGCCAATTGTTTGACCAATAATAATTGATCCGCATTTATGCAAATTGGCTTTTCACAAAGTACATTTTTCCCATTTTTTATACAATCAATTAATAAGGGGTAATGCAAATGGTGTGGGGTACCTATATATATAACATCTACTTCAGGATCAGCTATCAAGTCACTGTATTGACCATACGCTACCGGACAGTCCATTTCTTTTTGAAAAGCCAAGGCTTTATCCAAACTTCTACTGCCAACAGCATAGAGCTCTCCCCGTCGAGAAAGATGAAGATCGTGAATAAATTTTCTCGTAATCTTCCCCAGTCCAATAACACCCCATTTGATATTCTTCCCCATAGCTTAATTAATTGATTGTAGATCTAGAGTCTTAAAATTAAAAGTCCGAGGCGCAAAATATAAAAATTACCTATAAAACAAAACAGGTCTGAGAATAATATACAGTTTAAAAAGGCCTAATTAACATATGACCTCAATCTTATAATAATAATAAAGATTAGAATAATAATTTTTACTTTCACATCAAGGAAAATTCAACAATAATTCATGAAATTTATATCGAACAAACAATCATCATTTCTTCCTCTATGCTTCGACGATCAAGTTCAGCACTTATTGTTGGGTTGTTCTAATTTAGCGGAGAAATGGATAGCTTACAAAGATTCGCTGCCTAAAGATATATGGATCAACCCCCTTGTTCTCCCCAATTCAGAATTAGTTAATCACATCAATGGTTTAGGGCAGCGCGAGGTATTGATGAAAGAGCAGCACATCATTGCAAGATTTGATAGAATTAGTATAAACAATGTAGATCCAATTAACATTGAATATAATGGCAAGGTTACCATTATTTCTGATTTTTCTGACTTCTTGGACAATAACGCAGAAGAAATAATACGCGACTGCAAAAAACTAGAGGGGAATATAAATTATCACTCAAGTCAAGAAAAAGTATTCATCCACTCTACCGCTAAAGTTGACCAAGTGATTATGAATACAGACCGAGGTCCAATATTTATTGGCAAAGGAACTCATATTATGGATGGAGCTATTCTAAAAGGTCCAATTGCCATCATGGATCACAGTATCGTAAAAATGGGAAGTAAAATTTATCCAGGAACTACCATAGGACCACATTGTACTGTAGCTGGGGAAATTAAAAATTCTATTATCCACGAGTGTACCAACAAAGGTCATGAAGGATATTTGGGTGATTCCATATTGGGACGATGGAACAATTTAGGTGGAGGCACTACGGTTTCTAATGTGTCAAATACTTTTATGCGCATTAAAACTCAAGACTGGAACACAGGTAAAACTATAACATTACCGACAATTAAGAGAGGTGTCATTACAGGCGATTTTGTAAAAACAGGGATTATAACTAAAATAAATTCTGGAACTAAAATAGGTTCATTTTCTAGTATCATCAACAGTCGTGCCATCACTGGAAATATTCCTCCCCTAACCTGGTTAACGGATAATAAAAACCAAAAATATCTATTAGATAAAGCCAAAACACACGCCCAAAATCAAATGATATTAAAAAGTAAAAGTTGGAATGATTACTGGGAAAATCAACTGCAACGTCACCTCAATGAGATACAAAAACCTATGATATGATATATTGGTACACCAAGCTACTATCCTATCTAAAGGACCAACATATTGAATCGGTAGAAAGCGACCACAACCAGCAATTAGACCTCTATATGGTCAATAATAGATTGCAGCTCTGTACTCAAAATGCCATATATTCATACGATGATTTCTATTATAATTTTAGGACAGTTTTCCTAGAAACCGACTTACCCAAGGATGATTCTAAAGTATTGGTTCTCGGTTTGGGTTTGGGCAGTATTCCCTTTATCCTAGAAAAATATCACAATAAAAAATATCAGTACACTGGAATAGAAATAGATGAAAGTGTACTCTACCTATTTGGCAAATACCAAGCGTCTAGACTGACTTCACCCATTGACATATATGAAACCGATGCCCTCCATTTTTTAAAGACAAATAATTCATTATACGATATGATATGTATCGATATATTTATCGGAGAAAACATCCCCAATCACGTGAAGCAAATAGAATTTTTAGAGCAAATACACAATCACCTGACCATCAATGGACTAGTGATGTGGAATACATTATTCTCCAATGCTCAAACCAAGCAAGAGACATCAGCACTCTATCAAAACCTTTTTGCCAATGTCTTTAAAAATACCAGCAGTATTGATGTTTTGGGAAATAAAATGTTGATCGGATATCGATAGACTTAATTTGAATAAATATGACTGATGATAAGTCTAGAATTTATCTCTCTAGTTCTATTTTCTCTACTGATTTTGAAAATCCTACTATCAATATTATGAATTTATATTTGTCGGTTATCATTTACAGTAGAGACAGGTCTAAACATAATACCAAGTACCAAAGATCAACAGTGCAAAGTCTTCATAAAATGTATTTCGTAAAAGGTATTGAGGCCTAGATATTTTGAGAAATTTGTTGTCTAAATAAAAAAGGGTTAACTGCTAAAACAATCAACCCTTTTAATAAAATTATATCAATCAACCTATTTAAGGCTATTGGTTTCAAATTTCCACTTTACAAAAGCTTCCATGGCTTCGTATTCCGCTAATCCCATTGCATTGTACAAGTTTGCCGTCTCGCGATTTCTATCCTCAGCTCGCTGCCAAAATTCACGTTCATCGTTACCGGGGAATGGTGCGCGATCTTTTTGCGATTGATGCATAAAAATAGCCATTCGTTTCCGCAAGACCTCATCTGGGCTCAAGGGAACTGCCATCTCAATTTCATCTATACCCCACTCATGCCATGCTCCGCGGTACAACCAAAGCCAACAATCTTTGAACCAAGCTTCCTTTTTAAGTTCTTCGCAAGCTCCAAAGATAGCATCTAAACAAACTTTATGAGTCCCGTGAGGATCAGCTAGATCTCCAGCAGCATATATTTGGTGAGGTTTAATCTCTTGTAAAAGTTTCTTGATTATTTCAACATCCTTCTTCCCTACAGGGGATTTTTTAACCTTACCCGTCTCATAAAATGGCAAATCAAGGAAATGAATATTTTCATCTTTGGCTCCGGCGATTCTAGCTCCTGCCCGAGCTTCCCCCCTTCTAATCATTCCCTTCATGTCTCGAACCAAACTAATATCTGCTTCTCCACCTTTCTTACTCTCTAATGATTTGCGAATTTTTTCGTACTTCTTATTTGCAGTTTCGGCATCGATTTCATATAAATCAACCACGTCCTTGATGAATTCTGAAAATCTCATTACATCGTGATCATGTACAGCAATATTCCCAGAGGTTTGATAAGCCACATGAACTTCATGTCCTTGTTCTACCAACCGAATAAAAGTTCCTCCCATTGAGATCACATCATCATCGGGATGAGGACTAAATATTACCACTCGTTTCTTACTGGGTTTTGCTCTTTCAGGACGCTGCGAATCGTCGGCATTTGGCTTCCCTCCTGGCCATCCTGTAATCGTGTGTTGTAACCGATTAAATATTCTTATATTGATATTGTAGGCTGAATCGTATTCAAGGATTAAATCACTCAATCCATTAATGTTGTAATCTTCATCAGTCAATTTCAAAATTGGCTTACCCACTTTTGAAGCCAACCAAACAACGGCACGACATATAAGCTCGTCACTCCAATTTACCAAGCCAACACTCCATGGTGTTTTAACCTTAGTCAATTGTGAAGCAGCATTTTCATCTACTAAGAATCGAGTATTCCCGTGTTTTTGAAGATAAGTCGCTGGACAAGAAGCGGATATTTTACCCTCCACTGTTTTCACTAAAATATCAGCTTTCTGTTGCCCAAAAGCCATTACATAAATCGTTTTGGCTTTTAATATTGTATCAATACCCATAGTAATAGCACGGTAGGGTACTTTCTCCTCCGTTATAAAACTCTTGGTTGCATCTTGTCGAGTTAAATGATCCAGTTTTACCAATCGAGTTCTAGAAGACTCCCAACTTCCAGGTTCGTTAAAACCAATATGGCCAGTGCGACCTATACCCAATAATTGAATATCGATTCCTCCCAAAGCATCGATTTTTTCTTCGTAATCCCTACAATACTCTTCTACTTGATCGATGGGTAGTTCTCCATTGGGGATATGAATATTTTTGGGGTCGATGTCTATATGATTAAATAAATGCTCGTGCATAAATTTCCAATAACTTTGATCGTCATCCTTCTTCATTGGATAATATTCATCCAAATTAAAAGTGATCACGTTCTTAAAGCTTAGCTCTTCGGTTTTATGCATCCGAATCAATTCCTGATATACTTTAATGGGAGTCGACCCTGTAGCCAATCCCAATACCATATACTCTCCTTCTTGCTGTTTTTGGCGAATGGCCAAAGAAATTGATTTTGCTACATTCTTGGATGCTTCCAGACCATCATCGTAAATCCGTACTGGAATTTTTTCGAATGATCTCAGTTGATACTTTAAAATGTCCATAAGTTTTTGTTGCTTTAGATAACAAAGATATAAATGTTTTAATTTTTTACTGTGTTCGCACACACTATTATTTTAAAATTTTTATTTTACGACTCGAAAAATTAAGATAGGTGAAAAATAAGATTAAAATTAAGGACATTGCATTGAGAGCTGGCGTGTCTACAGGTACAGTTGATAGAGTAATTCACAAAAGGGGAAAAGTTTCCAAAAAAGCAGAAGACAAGGTACTTAAAGCCATGAGTGACCTCGACTACAGTCCCAATATTATTGCGCGAACCCTTGCCAGAAAAAAGGTAACTAATTTTTCAATCATTATCCCCTACCCTTATCAAGATTATTATTGGAAGATGATCAAATCAGGTATCGATACTGGTATTGGAGATTTTGAACATTTTAACCTGTCGGGCAATGTCTATTTTTACGATATGTTTGACGAGGCTCACTTTCAATCCATCTCAGAACAAATACTTAAAGAAGAACCAGATGCCATCATTGTCGGTTCGGAATTCAATCAACAAACCATTCAATTTGTAAAAAAATGTAATCGCAATGAAATCCCTGCCATTGTCATCAATGCAGAATTAAACTCTGTACCCTGTCTGTCCTACATCGGTACCAATTCCTATCAAACGGGGTGCTTGACAGGAAAACTGGTCTCTATAAAATCAAATATCAAAAACATCCTTATTCTTCACAATACTTCCAATATTCAAAATGCAGCCCATTTAAAGAATAAAGAAATTGGCTTACTGGACTATTTTAGTGAAAATAACATTGATATACAACCCCATGTTCTTTCCATTAACGATCATTTGTTGTCAGAATTAGAAATGGTAAAAAAACTCAAAGATTATATTCGCAAGCACCAAATAGATTGCATTTACAATACTTCATCTAAGGGATATTTAATTGCCAAATCCATAAAGGGATTATTTCCCGATATATATATAATATGTCATGACCTCATAGATCACAATATTCTCTTGTTAACAGAAAATAAAATCGACATCATTATCAATCAAAGTGCAGAGAAATTGGGATATCTAAGCATCAAGACTTTAGTCAATCACATGATATTGGAAAAGAGAATTGAAAAAAAATACTACCTTCCTCTCGATGTTGTCTACAAAGAAAATTACCAATTTTACATCAACAATAAAGATATTAATACCCTATAAAGCAAACAAAAAATGGAAAAAGCAAAGCGATATTTAGCCCTAGATGTATTTAGAGGACTGACCATTGCCCTTATGATATTGGTCAATACCCCAGGCACCTGGTCCCATGTTTATAGCCCTCTTAGACACGCCGAATGGCATGGTTGTACTCCCACAGACTTAGTATTTCCTTTTTTTATATTTATCGTTGGTGCATCAATTTATTTTTCACTTAGAAAATATGGTGACCATTTCAACAGTGGGGTTCGTCAGAGAATTTTCAAAAGATTTTTCCTTATTTTTTTAATTGGCTTGGCTCTAAATTACTTCCCATTTTACAACAAATCAATTGAAAACCTCAGAATCTATGGTGTACTTCAACGCATAGCTTTTGCTTACTTATTGGCCTCTCTACTGGCCATGTTTATCAAGAATAAAATTCATTTGGCATGGACGGCTATTGCGGTGCTCATCGGGTATTATTTTATATTAATTATAGCAGGACCAGACCAAGCTTTCACTCTAGAAAACAATTTAGTTCGGGCTTTTGATTTGGCAACCATAGGAGAATCTCACATGTACAAAGGTTTTGGTATCCCCTTTGATCCCGAGGGATTATTAGGTGCCATCCCTGCTTCTATTACGGCGATCTTGGGTTATTTGTTTGCCTATTATTTATCCACTACTAAAAACCTCAAATTATCATACCTCTTTATTGTGGGGACAACAGCCATCATCATCAGCTTATTATTCAATGGCATAATGCCCATTAACAAACCGCTATGGACCAGTACATATGTATTATTTGCTGGAGGTATAGCCATACTGATATTATCTGTTCTTATATATTTAATTGATATTAAAAAATGGACGAATTGGACATTTCCTTTTCGTGTTTTTGGGACCAATGCCTTATTTGCCTACATTATCTCCGTATTATGGGTTAAAATTTTAATAATTATAAAAATCGGTGATCTATCCGGTTATGGATGGCTATATCATCAAGTCTTTAAACCGATAGCAGGTCCATTGCACGGGTCATTCTTATTTGCCATAACCCATGTTTTCTTCTTTTGGCTGATAACCTTGGTACTTTATAGAAGAAATATTATTATAAAAGTCTAACTTTATAAAAATTCACTGGAATTGATTTTATTTGCAGTAATTTCTAAAGATAATAAACTATGTTCTCAATAAATATCTATCTAAAGCTAGCTATTATAGCTGTTTGTTTTATCGGTGGCGCAATCCTCACTAGTATATATGGTTTCTGGTATGCTTTCCCATTTTTTCTAATTGGCTTAGTCCTCTTTATATCCTATGTGTTGTTGGGGACGGTTCAATCGGCTGCACAATTGATGCAGTCCATGGATATGGAAGCTGCTGACAAGCGCCTTAAAATGATTCTAAAACCAGAATGGTTGTACTCTGCCAACAGAGCTTACTACTATATGCTCAAGGGTACTATAGCTCAAAATGACAAAAAAATGGAAGAGGCCGAACATTTCTTACAGCTGGCAAAAGCGACAAAACTACCCTCGGACAACGAAAGAGCCATGGTCAATATTCAATTGGCTAATATGCAGGCAAATAGAGGTAACTGGACCTTGGCAAAACAATTTTATAGAGAAATTAAAGACCTTCGCATCACTGAACCACAAATCAAAGAACAAGTAGATCAGTTTGGTAAAGCTCTAAAAAATTCCGGGAACATTAAAGCTGCACAAAGTGGGAAACACACAGGTGCGATAATGAATCAAAGTAGAAAACGTCGCCGTCCGAGAATGAGATAAACCTATTTTTCAGTATAACTGGGATTAATGATTCCGTTTAGACTGATGATATGATCGCATCGCAATGTAGTATTATTGGATAATATAATATATTCAACCTTGTCTTTAACTAAGGTATCCAAAATTACGGCATCAATAGATTCTGAATCTCCATTCGTCCTTTCAAAATGAATAGAAATCTTCTGTTTCCTACTGGCAAATATTTCTATAAAATCATAAAAACTACAATTGATTGGAATATAGTCCATATCTTTCATTACATTGGTTGTAGTATATATAAAGAAAAAATTTAAAAATTTGTTTTTCATCTATTAGGATAAAATGTCTGAGCAGGAAAAAAACAGCCAAAAAACTAAATTTCAAAGTTTTCAAGAGAAAACCCATGAAATAATATTTGAAGCTGATACTTACTATGGAAAACTATTTGACGTTGTCCTATTAATTATGATCCTTTCAAGTGTATTGGTGGTCATGATGGATAGTGTTCCCCGTTTACACGACAAATACGGCATTATACTTTATCGGATAGAATGGTTTTTTACCATTTTATTTTCCGTTGAGTACATCATGAGGTTATTGGCGGTTCACAAACCCATTCACTATGCAAGATCATTCTTTGGCATAGTGGACATTCTCTCTGTTCTCCCCACCTTCCTATCCTTGTTTATAACAGGAACTCAAGTATTGGTGGTTATTCGCGCACTGAGATTGATGCGTATTTTTAGAATTATGGGATTGTATCGATTTGTCAATGACAGTTCAAAAATATTATCTGCCCTTAGGTCTAGTTCTCGAAAAATAATAGTTTTCCTAACCTTCATTCTATTAGTTGTTACCATATTGGGCACAATGCTATATTTATTGGAATCTTCGATTAACGAGGGTTTCAACAGCATACCGAAGAGTGTATACTGGGCTATAGTTACTGTCACTACGGTTGGATATGGAGACATTGCTCCTGTTACCGGTACGGGACAATTTTTGGCTGCCTTGGCCATGATTTTAGGTTATGCTGTAATTGCAGTACCTACCGGAATTATCTCTACAGAAATGTTTAGAGAGAACAAAAATTTAAAACAATCACAGACTTCCTGTCCCAATTGCGGTTGTGAAGGACATTATAGATCAGCCGTCCACTGTTATAAATGTGGTAGTCCTCTACATTAATTTACTGGCCATTATTTTTTCCAATAAGGTAGTGATTGACCAACCATAGGCTATTGATTGTTGTGGTATCATCGATGCTTTTGACATACCTGGTATAGTATTTACTTCGAGAAAATAAAACTCTCCTTTACTGTGAATGAAATCAACACGGCAAACACCAGTACAGCCCATTAAATGATATATAGTAGAACTTAACTCTTGAATTTTTTGGGTATCGGATACAGACAGACGAGCTGGTGTAATTTCTTCACTTGCACCTAAATATTTGGCCTCATAATCAAAAAATTCCTTTGTGGGACGGATTTCGGTCACTGGTAAAGTATGAGTTTGCTGATCGACATATATAACACCTGCAGAATATTCAACTCCATCTATAAACTCCTCTACCAAAGCTTCATCATCCACTTCAAATACCTTGGCAAGAGCATTATCCAAGTCTGACAAATCACTGATTTTGGTCACGGCTACACTAGAACCATTGTTATTGGGTTTTACGAATAGTGGAAGGCCTAATTCTGCTACTTCGGCACGGGGAATATCCATACTTCGACCTATTAAAACTGACCTAGCCATTGGAATACCCCTGCCCGATAAAAATTGTTTACACACATGTTTATTAAATGTAAGGGCGCTACATAAAACTCCTGCTGTACTATAGGGGATATTCATCCAATCAAAATACCCCTGTAATTTTCCATTCTCTGCTGGTCTTCCATGAATAATAATAAAGGCAAAATCAAAAAATTCTTTATTACCATCTATATTTAGTGAAAAATCATTGAGATCTATTCTTTGTCCACTTTCTCTATGTATAAATGATTTAGTCTCCATTTCTATAAGTCGGAAACTGTGTTTATTCTTATCGAGATGATCTACAATTAATTGAGCACTATTTAACGAAACCTCTCTTTCCTCCGAAGGTCCACCAGCAATAACAGCTATATGCATCCTATATATTATAATTTATTAAAATGTATAAATGTAGAAAATTTTCTAAATAAACTTGTGATTTATCTATACTTTCTCGGCACTCTTGTGGTGGCAAAAAGTCGTTTGATGCTATATCGCCCACTTCCACGTCCTATCAACAACATTAATCCACCTATAATAGCTAGATTCTGCATAAAATCAATGGCGTCTTTGCGCTGCAATTCTACAGGTTCATTCCACCAACTGTGTACAATAAATGTAATGGGCAAATAATAAATTAGCAATAATATAGCAGCAATAGTTACCCTATAACCGGTTAACAACATTAATCCCCCAACAATGAGCAAGGTTATCGCTCCAAATAGTAAGAAATCCTGTGACCAATTAATACCGTATTCCGTCATGGTTTCCTTAGTTCGATCAAAGTAATAAATCGAGTCGTAGGCTTCGTAAAGAAACATTATCGACACAAAAATTCTACCTAACAAATCAACAATATCTTTCATTCATATTTTTTTTACCCAGGAAGTAAACCCTATTTAAATCATCATTTATTACACTATTCATTATGGACAATGCAATATTTTCTAATGTTTGAAAACAATACTTTTCTCTTTCTTTTCAAATAAATCATCCTATTTATTGATTGGATTAAACCATTTACCCATAAGATAACTTTTTATTTGCACATTCTGTATTGAGATAAAAAGCACACAAATATAGTTTTATTTGTCAAAGTATTGCATCATACCATGCACCACTCTTTCGCCGTCCAATGCTGCTGATATGATCCCTCCAGCATATCCAGCACCTTCACCACAAGGATATAAGGTTGGATATTGAGGATGATTACAAAATTTATTATTTCTTACTATCCGAACAGGAGCACTGGTTCGACTCTCCACCCCTACGATATTGGCATTTTCCGTAATATAGCCTGGCATTTTTCTCCCAAATGCTTTAAAGCCTTCTTGCAATCCAGTCTGTATATTTTCAGGCAGCATCTCATGTAGTGGCGCTGTTATTAAACCAGGAATATAAGAAGTAGGATTGAGGGTGGTAGAAACTTTCCTATTTACAAAATCTGACAAGCGCTGAGCGGGAGCAGCTAGGCTACCATCACCGAACTCAAACATGTCTCGTTCTACCTTCTTTTGAAACTCTAATGAAGAAAACAATCCATAGTGGCCAAAATCTTTCATCTTACTGGGGTCTACCGTAACTACAATACCTGAATTGGCATAGGGTGAATCCCTTCTCGACAATGACATCCCATTGACTACTATTTCTCCTGGAGAGGTAGCTGCAGGTACTATTAGCCCACCTGGACACATGCAAAAAGAGAACGAACTATGTGTGTTACTCGTATGTTTCAAGGAATAGCTGGCAGGGGGTAATATAGTTGAAGGCTGGTTTTGATGATATTGGGATTGATTCACGAATTGTTGATCGTGCTCAGCCCGAACGCCTAAAGCAAATGGCTTTGCCTCCATTGCTAAGTTCTTGCGATCCAATAATCGATAAATATCCCGAGCGCTATGACCGGTAGCTAAAATAGCGGATTTAACATGAATAGAGAAACCGTTCCCAAAGGTCAATTTCAGTGAATCCCTTGATACTTGGTCCAAATCTTCTAATTTATGATCAAAAAAATACCTTCCTCCACAATCTTCAATCGAAGTTCTGATATTTTTAATCACCTGAGGCAATTTATTCGAACCAATATGTGGATGGGCATCGATCAAAATATCTTCCTGGGCACCATGGGCTACCAATATCTTTAAGACGCGATTGAGATCTCCCCTCTTCGTAGATCTAGTATAGAGCTTGCCATCTGAATAGGTTCCAGCACCACCTTCTCCATAACAATAGTTAGATTCTGTATTGACAATGGATTCCTGCTGTATGGCTCTGAGATCCCGTCTTCGAGCCTGAACATCTTTCCCCCTGTCAAATATCAATGGCTTATATCCATTTTCAATCAATCGCAAGGCGGCAAAAATTCCTGCCGGTCCAGCACCTATTACAGCAATTTCACGCGACTGACTAACGTCTTGAGCTTTAAACTCATTATGACAATTTAACTCTACTAAGGCTTCTTCGGTTGAATATTCATACCGCAATTGATAAACCACCTTCTTTTGTCTGGCATCGATTGAACGTTTTATCAAACGAAAATACAATGCAACATCAGTTGAAATGGATTGCTTTTGTCTAATTAATCGACCGATATATTCCCGATCTGAAATAAATTCCGGTGCTAATCGTATATCTATGATTTCTGACATTCACTCTTTCTTTAATGCAAATATACAATGAATGCAGATAGGACAACGATATTATTCATGTAAAACTAAAAGTGGAACCAAGGTGTTTTTTTCAACTGTTTTGGTAATGGAATGATGAAATAACCTTTTAAAAAACGTCCTCTTCCGATCGACGACTACCAATAGATCGGCGTCCACTTTACGCACACAATCTTCCAGTCCTTGACTAATTTCTGGTGCATCATATTGAATAAATGCTGTCATCCTGTCTCCGAGTATAGATTTCAATTCATCTTCAGAAACCTTAGCTTGAATATCATCGAGTTCGCCGACATGGACAACGGTTAGATCAGCATCGGTTCGATCCAGTAATCGAATCAGGGGTTTGAGGCATTCCTGGGACAGCGATTTGAGATCGGATCCGTATACTATATTTTTAAATTTTTTATATTTTCTACCCTGAGGAACAACAATGAGTGGAATATCTGTATTTTTTAATACTTGTTGGGTATTGCTACCTATTAAAAACATATTCACCTCCCTTCGGCCACTAGTAGCCAAAACAATAAAATCCGGATTGATTTCTTCATTGTACCGTATTACATCCATCACAGACCCAATACCGGTAATCGTAGATACAATACTGTGGTTGAATGACACTTTAGCTTCTAAATTGGATTTTTCTTTTGCCAAATTTTGTTCCACTTCGTTCTTTAGAGTTTCCAAAACCGATGACACCATAATTTCATTGGGCTGATAGGGAACATCATAAGCATGTAATAAAACATAGTGAATCGCTTCACTGGCAAACATATCCACAACGTATTGTGTTGCATTATGAGCTTTTGCAGAGAAATTAGTGGGAATTAATACTGTACGCATAGATAAAATTTCCTTATTTTTAATAGTGTTAATATACAAATATTAAACTGATATATCAACTTATTGCCTGCCTGATTTTTGATAATTTCTCTAGCAATTTCTCCAATTGATTTAAGGGCAGCATATTGGCTGCATCGGATTTGGCCACTGAGGGATTGGGGTGAGTTTCTATAAACAATCCATCGACGCCAACGGCCACGGCAGCGCAAGCCATAGTATCGATAAATTGAGCGGCACCACCGGTTACACCAGAAGTTTGATTGGGTTTTTGATTGGAATGTGTACAGTCCATTACCACGGGTAAACCTATTTGTTGCATAATGGGTATAGATCGAAAATCAACGACTAAATCATGGTATCCAAAAGAATTACCTCTTTCGGTAAGCCAGATTTTATCATGGCCTACTTCTTTCAATTTTTCCACGGCGTGAATCATTGATTCTGGTGCTAAAAATTGACCTTTCTTTATATTGATGGTTTTACCAGTAGCTGCTGCTGCCAATAAAAGATCGGTTTGTCGACACAGAAAAGCAGGTATTTGAAGAACGTCGACGTAGTCCGCAGCCATACTTGCATCTGATACGGTGTGAATGTCGGTCAAAACAGGCATCTTCCATTTATTCTTTACAGCACGTAAAATTTCCAAGCCTGGAATATCTCCAATTCCTGTAAATGAATGAATACTACTTCGATTAGCTTTTTTAAAAGAGGATTTAAAAACAATGGGGATATTAAATACAGTCGACAGATGAGAAAGATGATCTGCCACTTCAAAACAAACTTCCTCGCTTTCCACCGCGCAGGGACCAGCTATAAGAAAAAAGTTCTTTGAATTTGAAATCTGTCTTAAAACTTCAGTAAAATCCATTTTATTAATTATTATACAACCAAGCCCCAGCCTCTATATTTTTTTGAATATCTTCCTCTTCAGAATCATTCCCACAAGATATTTTAGCTCCGACCAGAGTCAAATTATTTTCTTTGAATACAACGGATTCATATTGAAATTGATTTAATTTGGCCACCATTGTTTTTACATTATCATCATTGGCAAATGCTCCGACGATCATGGTACAAGGTTTTTCTTCATTCGCTACAACACTTCTATCGGTAGATAAGGTTTCAAGATCTGATTGATTAGTTATTATAGTATTAGATTGGTCAACCTTTTTATTCTCCATATTTACTTGAGTAAAATCAGCAGCAGTATCGGAGTAAAAATTATTTATCTCCTTATCATAACTATAATTTTCCGGTGCTATATTGACTATTCTCAAGGATAAATCCTTATTCGATACAAACGCTTGAATAATGGGTACACGCCAAAAATAAATTGAAATTCCAAACAAGACAACAAATACACTCCACAAAACTGTAGATGAACTTATTTTGTTTTTGCTGGGCTGTGAAGGTCTAACAAAAGCAATATTTTCTTCTCGCTCAAATGGCAATTGGGGAAGAACTTCTTTTTTATATTCTGTTTTGACTTCAGGAAGATAGGTATAAAAATTTACGGGATACTCAATAAATTTTATCCCTTTATCATTGACAAAGTAGCCAAATTCTCCAAACACAAAAGGAGATTCCTCGATATTGTCCAACCATTGATTTTGCCATTCAATAATTTGAGTTTCCGCTTCGATATCAGAGCATGAAAACAATGCTTTTACTTTATGTAATAAATAAGAATCAACAGGGGCATGAATATTTTTTCGAAAATATACCTGCTTTTTTGGAGGGATGATTACCGATTCAGTATCCGAATAATATGCATTTAGAAAATTATGTTTTAAAATACCCAGTCCCGACAGACTCATTCTTTGATTTTCCTCAAATACAATAATAGCTAAACCTGTAATTCTCTTCTGTAACTCCATAAAATATTTTATAAGATAAGGGTTTTTTCTTGTTGTTAGAAATTTATCTTTGCAAGAAAAAGATAAAATGGGATTAAATAAACAAAAATCGGCAGAATTATTTGAAGCAGCAAAAAAAATGTTTCCTGGAGGAGTGCATAGTCCGGTTAGAGCCTTTAAATCAGTATATGGTCCACCATTATTTATTGACAGAGGCGAATCCTGTTATTTATACGATGTAGATGGCAATGAATTTATTGATTTTTGTAATAGTTGGGGGCCGTTAATCTTGGGACATAAACACCAAAGGGTTATTGAAGCTGTAAAGAAGGCCATTGACAAAGGATTGACCTTCGGTGCTCCCAATGCCATATCCAACCAATTGGGAGAAATCATACTTAGCAATCACCGATTTATAGATAAGATTCGATTTGTTAGTTCAGGTACAGAGGCCGTTATGTCGGCAATTCGTTTGGCCAGAGGATACACGGGTAAGGACAAGATAATAAAATTCGAAGGTTGTTATCACGGTCACGTAGATTCTTTAATGGTTCAAGCTGGTTCGGGATTGGCTACCTTTGGCACTTCGACATCAGCGGGCATCCCAGAATCCTTTATTAAGGAAACCCTAGTTCTTCCTTTAGGAGACTTAAATGTAGTGGAAGAAACCCTACAAAAAGTAGGCGACAGTGTAGCAGCAATTATAATAGAACCCATTCCCGCCAACAATGGCTTACTTTTGCAAGACATAGAATATCATCGCGGATTACGAGACTTATGTCATCGATATGGTGTATTATTAATCTGGGA
Organism: Membranihabitans marinus; assembly: GCF_021729155.1. Lineage (GTDB taxonomy): Bacteria > Bacteroidota > Bacteroidia > Chitinophagales > Saprospiraceae > Membranihabitans > Membranihabitans marinus. The sequence continues at coordinate 123,243 of NZ_JAJQYA010000004.1, forward strand.
CGAAGTTATTTCCGGATTTAGAGTTGGTTTTGAAGGTGCCGCTGGTCTATATAACATCCAACCCGATATTATTACATTTGGCAAAATCATAGGTGGAGGAATGCCTGTAGGTGCATATGCTGCTTCATCTGAAATAATGAAGTGTGTGGCACCAGACGGCCCTGTATATCAAGCCGGAACCTTATCCGCCAATCCAATTAGTATGGCTGCAGGCTTAGCGACATTACAGACCTGCTTAGAGGATGGATTCTATACGACCTTAGAAGACAAGAAAAATTTACTCATAGATACCATAACACAAGAAATTCAAAGTACTGATATAGATATTCACTTTCAATCTATTGGGTCAATATTTTGGTTAACTTTTTCTAACACTAGAATTTTTAGAGCTGATCAAATTGATTCTTCCTCCATGGATCTATACAAGGAGTTACACCGGTTTTTACTGGATAACGGTATTTATTGGGGACCATCTGGTTATGAAGTAGGGTTTATATCCTCCGCACATACAGAAGACATTCTCATCAAAGCTGGTAAAATTATCGGAGCTGGTATTAAAGAAATAAGCAATAAGTAGTAGGGAAACAGTAAAATTCCAGCAGTCTTACAGTAAAAAATAAAAATTTAAAAATATCTTCAATTAACCCAATTAATTATAAACATAATTAATTAATAAGGATATTGATTTGGAATAATAATTAATTATTTCACTAGTCATTTGATTATCCATAATTGAATAGTTTGAGGCTCTGATCCAATATAATATAATACACACACTAGTCAACGACCAAGACAGTTTTACTTTAGAATAAAATCAAATTCAAGCCATAATTACAGAACAAATTTAAAAACCCCATATAAGTCGATACAAAATCACGCAAACGACCAAGTATTTACATTATAAAAAAAATATTGGTAGATAAATTGCCATGACTATTAAATTTGCATAATTCATAGAATTTAATTATTTTGAGATGCAGCCATTGCAAGGTTTTTGACGGCAAAATCCATTTTTCGAAATAAAATATAATTTTAATTTATAAAAACATAGTGACCAAATTCAACTTTTTCAGTCAAAAGACTATATTAATTTAACGCTATTCCCCCCAATAGATCCAAAGTATCATACTTTAAAATAACGAGACAAAAATTTAGAACTAAATATTTCATAAAAAAAAGTAAATATTTATACTATAATAAATACTTTACACCCAAATTAGCAAGTTAAATTAAACAATATTCCTACGTGAAAGATCAAATTGTCATAAAAGCTCCCCCATTTAAAACAACAATGAGTTATGCATACTCATTGTTTTCTTGTTACAGCCCCTACAAATTTAATTGTAAACATTATTAATTAAATTTTGTATTATTCACATTGAAATTATACCGAATCATGAGAAAAATTGAAGATGAAATCCAACAAAGCCACTTTTCTAGCCCGGAGCAAAAAGCTCATATAAATATTGTTTATACGGCTTACTACCTTAGTAGTAGATTAGAAAAAAAGATGAAAAAATACGATATTAATCTAGCACAATTTAATATCCTAAGAATTGTCAAGGGGCAAAATGGCAACCCTATAAGTATAAAAGATACTCAGAATAGAATGATTCACAAGATGGCCAATACATCGAGAATTGTACATACCTTAGTGGAGAAAGAATTGATACATCGGGAAATCTCTCAGACCGACAAGAGAGAAGTATGGATAACCATGACGTCTAAAGGAGAATTTATTCTACTTCAGATTAATGAAATTCTAGATAGGTTTCTATTGAGCCAATTTTCCCACATAACGAAAGAAGAGATAGAGACGCTTAATACCATTTTAGATAAGATTCGATACTAAAAAATAAACCCCATTCTAATATAGAATGGGGCCAATATTTTATCTCAATTATCAATTCATTGATATCCCACTTATAGGGAGGTGGGTTTCTTTCGCTTTCTTGTTTTAAATATTTCCAACACTTCTTTTTCTGACATATTAAAGGAAGCTTGAAATTGGTGAACTACGAATTTTTTGATCTCTTGATAATCTTTACCTCTTTTATCAGTATAGAGTTTTAGACATTTTTGAAGATAAGTATAGCAACTGTCTTTTAGGTTTTGGCTAAACAATTGATTGTCGAACAAATAAATGTAGATTGACATTAGTTTGCTTAACTCAAAATATTCTGGATAGCTACTCGGCAAGAGAGTTTTGAGTTCTTCATGAAAATAATTGTAGATAGACAATCGAATAGATTCATTGAAGTCAGATAAGCCCTCGTGACTGTTGTAAGCCAATTTTACCTGTTCAATACTTTCTTCTCCAGCCAAACCATTGTCATTAATCACACTCATCACATAGTAAAAGGCCAGCATATCATCCTTTATTTGATCGGACAACAGCTGATATACTTTTCCATAAGATTCGGGACTGACTTTAATATCGCTTTTCAATAGACGCTCAATAAAACTAAAATGATATTCCAAATAAGACGCTTCATCATTTTTTCTAATATCATTGACTACCTTACTCAAACGCAGGTTTTGCTTATCGTCAAATTTAACAAAATGCATACATAGACCGAGAATATCACTGTATTCTTGATTGCCTTGAACATTCTTGTCTTCAATAAGCAAAATTAAATCTTCGAGGATAGAAGCATTGTCGAGATCTTTTTGGATTCTAAATTTTAGAAAATTAATAAACTGACCATAGCTTGCCTTTAGTTCAATTTCATTTTCTGGAAAATCAACGGTATAGAAATTATGTTCATCAAACTGTCTTTTATACTTATTATAAGCTATTGAACGATCGTTTTCTAACCACAATTTTTGCGATTTCATACTTCGCAAATAGTTGACGACTCGTTTATTGCTAATTTCATTGATAAATGCCGTTGTCCAAATATCACTGTTGAGAGCAAAACCCATTTGAACAGTCTGTCCTATTCTATTTTTTATGTAGTCAAAGTGAACTGAATCACAGATGGTACTCAACACTCTTTTGAATTGTTCTTGAGGTCGAATATATTTTACATGTTCCGTCAATCCTCCTCTCAAAACAGTATACCCCAAAATTCTAGGTAAAAATAATCCTTCAAATCCTTCATCTAACAATTCTATTTCTAAAGAAACCAATTGCAGAGGTTGATCGGAAGCAACATCGTTGTATAAATCTTGAATCTGGGGTTCAAAGATGTCGGCCAAGATTTTATAATCAGATTCTTCCTCTGATTCCAAATAGGTTTCTAACTCTTTGGATTCCTGTACTAAAGTCTTTAATTGATTCAACCTTTCCAAGTATGATGATTCCAATGGTTTCATGTGATTGCTTTTGTTGTGTTATAAATACCAATGAACCCACTCAAAAAGAGTAGGTTCCATTGACAAAAGATACTATTTTTTTATGAAAATGAGGTCTATTCTTCCTCTTCAGTTGATTCGGTATTTTCAGCACTTTCCTCTACTGCTTCTTCACTTTCTTCTACTACCTCTTCGGCTTCCTCAGCAACTGGTTTTTCAGGTGCAACACCAAATATAGAAATCAAACGATCTCTTTTCTCTTGGGCGGTTTGCTCAAATCTGATAGCGACTTTATCTTCTTTGGCTGCTACAAAATCATTCCACATTTCATTGGCTTTCTCTTCTGTAAAAGCACCCTTTTTAACCCCTCTCATAAGGTGTTTTTTGTACAAAACTCCTTTAAACTTCAAGATGGCCTTAACCGTATCCGTAGGTTGTGCCCCTTTATTAAGCCAGTCAAATGCCTTATCCCGATCCAAATCAATGGTAGCTGGTTTGGTCATGGGGTTATAAGAACCGATTTTCTCAATAAATTTTCCATCTCTTGGTGCTCTTGCATCAGCAATCACGATGTGATAAAAAGGTCTCTTGTTTCTACCCTTTCTCTGTAATCTAATTTTTACAGCCATTTAAATATATAATTATAATTAAAAATACCTATTTACTTCGACGCTGCGAACAATAGGTGTTAACGCGCGCAAAGATAACACAATTTTCCTTTATATTTAAGCCTTTTAAAACTCAAATCTTAATTTTAAATTTACCCTCCTCGATGTCAACCGATTCTTGACTGGGTATTGTACATTATTAATTGCTTTTATCCATGTAATGGAGGCATCATTTTCTACTTGAAGCAAATTGAATACTTCAATGCTCATCCATGCATCATTAAAAAATCTAAATGGATTATTGGGCTTCTCATTTATCCATTCTTTATTCCACATTCGAACCGAAAAACCGGTATCTACCCTGTAATAAGGCTTATATCGAAATGGATTCCGCAGTATCATATTGTCTTGTGGAGTACCAAATGGCAGCCCACTACCGAAATTTAGACTTAAATGAAGTTTAAAATTCTCATTGTTGGGTAAATAATCTTGGAAAAATATAGAAGCCGACACCAATTGATCGGTAGGACGAGGTACATATTCACTATCTACTATATTTCCATTACCCTCTTTTAAATCTTGATGCTGGACACCATCCCATTTTTCCAAAACTTTGAGAAAAGAAAAATTTATCCAACTCTCAGCCCCAGGTACCAATTCACCATTTAACCTAAAATCAATTCCCGCTACATGTCCTGTAGCCAAATTGTCGCCGAAATATCTAATTCTTACATTGTCCACTTCATAAGGAATAAGATCCCAGAGTTTTTTATAATAAATTTCAGAAGTAAAATTCATGGCCGCATCCATCTTCTTCCACGTAAAATCTTTGGAATACCCCAAGACTACATGGAGGGATTTTTGAGATTTAATATCGGGATTTATCTCTCCCTCCATATTCCTCAACTCTCGGTAAAAAGGGGGCTGGTAATACAGTCCAGATGCCAATCTCCACACAGTATTTCTACCACTTTTTAAAGGGTGATACTCTATCTGGAACCGCGGAGAAATATTCCACTCTTTGTTATACGACCAATAACTGGAGCGCAGACCTCCTTCAAAAGTCCATTGATACTTTTGATTTTCTCTCAGTGTATAGGTATCCATAATATAGGCCTCCATCCGATAGGATTCCAATTCGTGATTCAATTTATAGACTTCATCCAGTAATACCTCATCGTCGTTAAATGGCAATGAATAACCTGCTGAATCCAAGCGCTCCCATTCATTGAGACGATCCTCAATCTTTTCGTATTGAGATTTAAGTCCCCACTGTAAGAAATGTGATGCACTCCCTTGTTTATTTTGACGTACTACCTTTTCTTGTCCGCCTTTGAGGGCTATATTGGACACATTGGACAACAAGAAATTTCTGGCATAACTGTGTTGAATTCCATCACCGATAGTAGCTACAATTTCTCCTTGATTTTCTGCACCAATAGAAGTTTCGATTTGATTTAATTGGTAGGTACTAATAATATCAAAGTTTTCCGACTCTCCAGATTGGTAGGCCGACATTAAAAGTTTTACAAAAAAAGGATCAGTCTTTCTGTCCGGTAAATAGGTAAGCGACAAGCCAGCCATGGTTGTTTCAAAAACGTCTTTTTCACTTCCCTCAAATTCGGAATCCAAACGCAGGGTATAATCAATTAAACCAAAAGCCGTAGATCTAGAAACCGGAGTAAAATCGTAATTAGCCCGATTGTAATTGATCAACAATCCAGCTTGTATATCTTCACTTATATCATAGGTAAAATAACCTTGAACATCATAGTATTTTGGCAGATACTCCCCTTTTACATCTAGCGTATTGAGCAAATATGAAGTGGATTTATAACGTCCACCCAATAAATATCTAAATTTCTTATAATTGGATTTCCCCAGCTGAACTGATCCTTCAGCATGAGCTGTAGCACCGAGTAAACTGATTTCTGCACTGTAGGCCGATGAATCTGGCCGTTTGTAATTGATATCCAATACAGAACTCATCTTATCACCATATTTTGCCGCAAACCCACCAGAAGAAAAAGAAATATCTCTAACCATATCGGGATTGGGAAATGACAATCCTTCTTGCTGTCCACTTCGTACCAATTGAGGTCTATATATCTGAAATCCATTTACATAGACCAAATTTTCATCGTAATTACCTCCACGCACATTGTATTGCGAACTCAATTCACCACCAGTTCCTCCACTTACTCCCATAGCTATATGAGGTAAAATAGTCTCTAAATTCCCTGATACTGACGGAAGTAGTTTAATTTCCGACATATCTTCTATGATCATGCCTGGCTGATTGGACACAGAACTTTGAATCACTACATCTAATTCTGAAATTGAAGGAACAATTTCTATATTAATATTTAAATGAACATCCTCTTTGGCATGAGTTATCGGTATTTCTACTATCTTAAACCCCAGTCTTTGTGCCATTAACACCGTGTCTTGTGTAGACAAAAATTGCAAGACATAATTTCCAGAGGAATTGGATTCTATAGCCTTTGTACTTCCTTTTAAATACACCAATACATTAGACACTTTTTCCTTGGTACTTCCGTCTATTATCAATCCGTCTACGGTTACCTGACCTTGAGACCACAAAGTCGATGTAATACTACAAAAACAGAAAATAAGTAAATATTTAAACTTCATATCTAGGTATGTTGCCAATGGCTTTGAGTGATTGTATAACAGATTCGGGATCAGAAGCTTTAAAAACTGCGGATCCGGCCACCAAAACATCGGCACCTGCGGCCATGATTTTTTCGGCATTCTGCAAACCCACACCTCCATCTACTTCGATAAGTGCTTTAGAATTTCTACTCTCCAGCATTTCTTTGAGCTGACGAATCTTATATAGAGTCTCAAAAATAAATTTTTGTCCCCCAAATCCTGGATTCACCGACATAATCAAAACCAAGTCCAAATCATCAACCACGTGTTCTAAAACTTGTATAGGGGTATGTGGATTCAAGGCCACCCCAGCCTTAATCCCCAACTGATGTATTTGTTGGATATTTCGATGCAAGTGTTTACAAGCCTCAGCATGTACGGTGATGTATTCTGCACCTGCCTTTTGGAAATCTGCAACATATTTCTCTGGTTCTTCAATCATTAAATGAACATCTAATACCTTATTACACAATGGTGATACAGCCTCAACCATCATCATTCCAAAAGAAATATTGGGAACAAATCGACCATCCATTATATCTAGGTGCAACCAGTCTGCTTCACTCCTATTAATCATATCCATTTCGGACTTCAAATCTGTAAAATCTGCTGCGAGCAAGGATGGTGCAACAATTGGATTTTTTTTCATATCAATTATTTGTTAATACATTAACTGTATAATCAAGAGATAAATTGAAAAGACGAAGATAATTTTTTACCCTTGTCCAATCACACTTTTAGAAATATTTTAAAAATTCTTATTCACTCCATCAATGTAATCCCCCTTCTGACTCAAGTCCTATAGTCACATATTATGGTGCTTAAGGATTTTGACTTTTTTGAACTCAAATATAAATTCAATAAAAATTATTCAGATTTACATGAGTTGAAATTCCATTATTCATACAACAACGAAGCGAAATTTAACAAATACATAACAACTTAGCAATTCCTAATTGTACATGAATCAACACATAGGTTTATATTTAATCACTATTTAGCACAACATATCAACAAAATTGAAGTATATTAAAAATTATACTATAATGAATTATCAATTGCATGAAATTATCTAAGAACTCTATGTAGAACTGTACTCAGGATAAAACACCGGTCAGCACCATAAAAAACTGAGTATAGCTATAGAATTACACTGACTTGTAAACCTTATATAACTGACTATTGAGAAATAATTCAACTAAAAATAAAGATCAATATTTAACAAAATAATTTAATAATATAAAATTTTCTACGATAACAGGTCGTTAACATTTAAAATTAAAGAAAATATGACAACAGAAAAATCTTCAAAAAATATCGCGATATTTAGTGTTATAGCGATCATTTTATTATTGATTTCCGCATACCTATTTTATCAAAATGCTCAATTAAAAAAGGAAGTAATGGGTATGCAAAATGAGTATACAATGTTGGAAGATGTGAATCGTGAACTCGACTCACAATACATGGAAGCTGAACAGCAACTCTTGAATTTAAAAGGCGATAATGCATTGCTCAATCAACGTATCGATGAACAAATTGAGGAATTGGCCCGACAAAAGAATGAAATTAGCTCATTAATTAGTAGAAATAAAGATTACCAATCTGCCAAAACAGAGATTTCTGAGTTAAAAGCTACATTAGAACAATATGTTGAAGAAATAACAGAGTTGAAAAATCAGAACGAATTACTTGGTGAAGAAAATCAATTCTTAAAGAATACCGCTTCTGAACTAAACGAGGAAATAGAGAGAACACAGTTTGAAAACAAAATTCTTTCTTCAGAAAAAGCAGAATTAGCTGAAGCCAAACAAAAGCTTACCTCGGCCAACACCGAATTGAGCAAAACCGTAAGTAAAGCTTCCATAATTCCGGTTTCAGACCTCGATGTCAAAGGGTATATGAGTAAAGAAGGTGGAAAGGATGTGAGAAGAAGAAGAGCGAGTAATGTGGACAAACTAGAAATTTGTTTTACGGCCAATGTCAATGAGATTGCGAAAGAAGGTAAAGAGACATTTTATATCAGAATCATAAGTCCACAAGGTGAAACCATCTCTGTTGAAGATGCTGGGTCGGGAACTATGACATTAACAGATACCGACAGCAAATTGCAATACAGTCTTCAAAGAACGATCGATTACAAAAGCAACAGTAGTGACGAGTGTTTTCAATGGGCACCAGAAATACCTTTCACAGAAGGTAGCTACGTAGTAGAAGTATACAACAAAGGCTTTTTAAGTGCCAGTGAAACTTTTAAATTGAGATAATTAGCTGTCTTTTTAAAAGACAAATCCATTATCACTTGATCAACAGATAAAACGAGACGGAGGTTATCCCATAATAAAGGTAACCTCCTCTTTTATTTTGAATAATAAAGCAATGGATATCAGATTAATAAACTTTCATTTCTTTACCATTATACAGGTAATTAAATAGATTTAGAGACGTTTCAAAGCAAGGTGGTGAAAATATCGGTTCTAGATAAATAATATTATCGCCGATTAGGTCAAGTTTTCTATGAAAGATTAATCCATCTATTAGGCCTGGGCCTACATTGATAATTTGACAATTTTAAGTAAATTAGAAAATTCTGAATTCAAAAAAATAAAGAAAGAAAAAAATGGATTCTAATTAATGGTTGGATTTATAAATACCGGTATTCATCACCAAATACAAAGCCTTGGTATAAAAAAAGGAAAGTCGGCATTCTTTATTTACTTTTTTATTTACTTTTGAAGCAAAAATAAATACAGTGGAAATACTTATTTTTATTCTAATCTCCTATCTATTGCTATGTTTTAGTCTTCAGAAATTATTTGTCAAAGCGGGTAAAGACGGTAAATTGGCTTGGATCCCAGGAGTTAACTTTGGACATTGGTCAGCATTAACTGGTCGTTCTAAACACTTTGCGTGGTGGATGCTATTTCCTATCGTCAACTTTTTCATCTACGCTACCCTCGCTATAGATTTGGCAAGGTCCTTTGGAAAGACAAGTTTTTGGGATGCCTTTCTATCTGTGGTTTACACTCCATTGTCCTATTTTTTAATCGATAGAAGTAATGCAACCTATAAAGGCCCTGTAGCCAAATTAGAAAAAGAGTACAACGCACAAATAGCTGAGGCAAAAAGCGCTGGAGACAATTTAAAAGTACAGCGCCTAATCGCCAAGAATCCCTATCGAAAAAGTCCGACCAGAGAATGGGTAGACTCACTGATATTTGCAGTGTTTGCTGCAGCCTTTATTCGAATGTTTCTCATTGAAGCCTATATTATTCCTACCTCATCGATGGAAGGCTCACTGAAAGTTGGGGATTTTCTATTTGTTTCCAAGGTACATTACGGTATCCGTACACCGATGACGGTAGCCATGGTTCCACTTTTACACAATAGAATTGGATTTTTCAATAGTGAATCATATTTAGAAAAACCCAGTCTCCCCTATTACAGATTGCCAAAAATAACGCCTGTTAAAAGGTTCGACAATATGGTATTCAATTATCCTGAAGGTGATTCTGTAGTACTTACTCCAGGTAGAACATTCAGCGTATACGATTTACGACGCAGAGGGATGTTGAATCAAGTTCCTCCCTCAGATATAATATCGCGACCGATGGACAAGATGGATCACTATATCAAAAGAACCATCGGACTTCCCGGAGAAACACTGCAAATTAAAAAAGGGCAAGTATTTATCGATGAACAAGCCATTGACCTCCCCGAAATGGCTCAATTTACTTATAAAATTACTTCAACTCAAGGACCAATTAATACCAATACCTTAGATAAAATTGGGGTAGATATTCACGACAATCAACAAGCAAATGAAGGGTATTACAATTTGAGTGCCAACGAAGTAGAAGCCATTAAACAAATGGGCAATGACATAACTGTAGAATATATAGAACCCAGTCATATGGACAACTATCTATATCCCCACGATGAAGAACATTTCCCCAATTGGACTTTCGACAATTTCGGTCCTATACATATTCCAGCTAAGGGAGAGACCATAGAACTCAGCCCTGAAAATCTGTCCATGTATGGTCGCGTCATCAGTGTGTATGAAGGTCACGACTTAAAAATCACACCCAATGGGATATATATCGATGGCGAAATCCAAACTAGTTATCAATTTAAATACGACTATTACTGGCTTATGGGAGACAATCGTCACAACTCTGAAGATTCTAGAGTTTGGGGTTTTGTACCCGAAACCCATATAGTTGGCAAGCCATTGTTTATATGGATGTCATTAAAAAACAGCAGATTAGCTGACGGTATTCGATGGTCGAGAATTTTTCAATCCGCCAATAAAAAATAATTTATGTCAATAGTTCGAATTATTGGTTTATTCCTTTTTTTCCTACCACCTATATTGATCTGGTCACAAGATCAATCACAGGCTTATATTATAAAATATGACCTCCCTATGCAAGATGGGTTAACCGATATCTCTGAAATTAAATGGCTTACTGGATTTAATAAAGAAGGTTACAATAACCAACCTTTCGTCGAGGGTTCAAAGATTTATTTGACCACTTCATCCGACAATGGGACCATGGATGTAATCGCCCTTAACCCAACATCGAAAACCTCTGAAGAAATTATATCTACCAGGGATTATTCAGAATTTTCTACATCTGTCTATCAGGGTCAACTCTATTTTGTAAGACAGAGTCTAAGCGATCATCAACAAGGGATATGGAGAAAATCCAATACTGAGGTAGAGAACATAAGTTACCACTCCAATGTGGCCTATTATCGCATAATAAATCAAAACGAAGTAGCTATTATATTAATAGAAGATCAAAAATTGAATTTATACATCTATAATCTTCAAACTGAAACGGAGACACTTGTTTCGAAATCTGTGGGTAGAGGTCTTGAAATTGGACAGAATAGTGAAATATATTTTATTCATAAATACAATGACAGGGACTGGTATATTAAAAAATACGATCCAGAAACCCAGAGAACCTCTATCGTTCAAAAAACTCTGCCTACCAGTGAGGACTTTTGTCTTGACATTGAAGACCAAAAAATATGGATGGCCCAAGGTTCATTTATTTATTATATGAATTTACAAGGCACAGAAAACAGATGGAAACCTGGATTTGATCTATCAAATTTTTCAATAAATAATATAAAAAGGATAGCCAAATACAATAAAAATCAAATGGTCATCATTAATCATTAAACATCAATTTGTGAAGCTATTGAAACCATTACTATTTCTATTTATCGTCTTTTCTATTCCTCTTTCAGCCCAAACATGGGAGGGTTATTTATTTACCCTGAGTCCAGGCCATAATATCAATGAGGTAGAATCCTATTTACAAAAAAAGAATATTAATATACGCCCCCAACTGATAGCCAATAGTATTCGCGCCTATCATTTGGACTCCGGGGAATTGAGTCTTCGTAAAAAATCTGACTCTACAATTGAAACAATATTATCTGAATGTTCTGTAATAGATCAATGGCAACGAAACTACCGAATGTCTAATCGAAAAGTAACTCCTAATGATGCCAAATACGATGAGCAATGGTATTTAGAGAAAATCAAAATGCCAGATGCTTGGGAATTTACCACTGGTGAAATAAACTCTACCCAGCACCACCCCGTCATTGGGGTAATTGAAGCTGGAGTTACCACGACTCAACCAGAATTTGAAGGAATTTTTTACATCAATCCTCATGAAATCATTAATAATGGCATAGATGACGACCAGAATGGATGGATCGATGATATATCTGGATGGAATTTCAACGCCAATATACCACAACACGCCATTGACTACAGCTATCACGGTGATGCCGTCATCGGAGTAATGGCTGCCAAATCCAATAACAATACAGGCATCGCTGGTATAAATTGGGATCCGCAGATTATGTTGGTGTCACTGGAAGATAGGGCTACCAATGCATTAACCATTCAAGCCTACGAATATTTGTACCAAGCTCGTAAAAGATTTAATGAAACCAATGGTCAACAAGGAGCCTTTGTAGTGGTTTCTAACAGTTCATTTGGAGAAGAAGGTCTGTTTGCTAGCGATGTACCCTTATTTTGTGAAATGTACAATAAAATGGGTTCTGTAGGGATTTTAAGTGTCGGAGCCACTACCAACAGTGAATCCAATGTGGACAATTTTGGTGATATTCCCAGTGATTGTCCGTCAGATCAATTGGTCATCGTAACATCAATAGACCAGACAGAAGATATAAGAGGTGGATTTGGAAAGATAAATGTCGACTTAGGAGCACCGGGAACAGAAATTCCTACAGTCTACAAAGACGACGAATTTTTATTGGACGCAGGAACTTCTTTTTCTGCCCCTCAAGTTGCCGCCATCATTAGTTTGGCTTATAGTCTACCTCTGGATAGTTTACAGTCAGCTTATATGAATTCACCCATTGCGACTGCTGATGAGATCAAGGACTGCATACTCTCCACTGTCCAACCCTCAGCTGAATTAGAGCTGAGATCTTCTTCGGGTGGAATCTTAGATGCGGCTGCCTGCCTAGCATGTGTTAGTGAAAAATATAAAAGAGAAAGCAGTAGCAATGAATTAAAAATCACTAATCTATATCCCAATGTCGCCAACGAATATTTAAAATTCACCTTTTCTGGTGGCAATAGTTCTGATAAAATAACCTATTCAGTAATTGATTATATTGGGAAAATTATCATTCAAGACGAATTGGGAACAGTGAACAACGACTATCAACAAATTGATATAAAAACACTTCCTGCAGGAGGATACTTTCTTCGAATTGAGCAGGGAAAATCACAAAGTAGTTGGAAATTTATTAAAATGTAAGCAGCTTACAGACAACTAATTCACTTAATTCTATAAAATTTAAAATATTTTATTATTTTTGCATCCGATTTCATAATCAGTTATGAAAAAGAATGGCTTCGTAGCTTAACTGGATAGAGCACCTGACTACGAATCAGGAGGTTGCAGGTTCGAATCCTGCCGAGGTCACTACGTAATATTTTGTTGCATTAATTATATTAAAATAAAGCGCTATGTCTAAGGTATGTGAGTTGACTGGTAAAAGACCCATTGTAGGTAATAATGTGTCGCACTCAAATAGAAAAACAAAGAGACGTTTTTTGCCCAATCTAATAAAGAAGAAATTCTATATTCCTGAATTGGATAAAACAGTAACGCTCAAGGTGAGCACCAAGGCTTTGAGAACGATTGATAAATTGGGTCTCTATGCTTATTTGAAGAAACTACAGAAGCAAGGAAAAAGTATCCCGGTTAAACTATAAATGTAAAGCACTATGGCAAAGAAATCAAAAGGTAATAGAATTCAGGTTATACTTGAATGTACAGAACATAAAGAATCGGGACAACCAGGAACTTCTCGATATGTAACACAAAAGAACAGAAAAAATACTCCTGAAAGATTGGAATTGAAGAAATATAATCCTATTTTGAGAAAATACACTGTTCACAGAGAAATTAAATAACTATGGCTAAGAAAGTTTCAAAAAACGCAAGGGTAGCTCAGAGAGCTGCAAATGCAGGGTCAGGAAGAGATCACGTAAAAGTGATCAAAAGTGTGAAAGATCCTGTTACAGGTAAATATTCATTCAAAGAAATGATTATTCACAAGGACAAAGCAAAAGAATTTTTTGCAAACAAATAATGAAACATAATACTGAATCATTATATTGAGGCTTTTCATACGAAAGGCCTTTTTTTATGTATAGCAAATCGTAAAAACTGATATTTTTTCATCGGTTAAGCAACAATATATACTTAAAAACCTTTCTTTTTAGATGGACTTCTTCTGCAGTAATAGAATAGATATACCCAAGAAAAGTCACAAATTGATTATCACTTTGCCAAACGAATAATAAGCGATTAGACATGAGTTTTTTTAAAAAGTTTTTTACCAAAGAGAAAGAAGAAGATTTAGATAAAGGCCTAGAAAAGACAAAGTCCAATATATTTTCTAAGATTACCAAAGCCGTCGCTGGAAAAAATACAGTGGATGAAAGTTTTTTAGATGAATTAGAAGAAATATTGGTCTCGGCTGATGTGGGATTAGATACTACGGTAAAGATTATCGAGAGATTGGAAGAACGAGTAGCGGTTGACAAATACATCAATACATCGGAATTAAATCAGATCTTAAAATCTGAAATCGTGCAATTGTTGTCGGAAAACAATACCGTTGATCTAGAAGACTATACTGTAGATAATAGTAAACCCCCATATGTTATCCTCGTAGTAGGAGTCAATGGTGTTGGTAAAACAACGACCATCGGAAAACTCGCCCATCAATACAAAAAACAGGGTTATGACATTGTCTTAGGAGCTGCTGATACTTTTAGAGCTGCCGCAGTAGATCAATTAGAAATCTGGTCTAAACGTGTGGGATGCGATTTTTATTCTAAAGGAATGCACGCCGATCCTGCCGCTGTTGCTTATGAAACTGTGAACTACGCCATAGAACACAAAAAAGATATAGCCATTATCGATACCGCTGGACGATTGCATACCAAAATCAATTTGATGAGGGAGCTATCTAAAATCAAACGTTCTGTCAGTAAAGCCAAAGGAGATGCCCCTCATGAAGTGTTGTTGGTATTGGATGCCTCTACCGGTCAGAACGCCTTCGAACAATGTTCAAAATTTTCAGAGGCTACCGAAGTCTCTGCCCTAGCTTTAACCAAATTAGATGGCACGGCCAAAGGCGGAGTGGTATTGGGGATTTCTGATCAATTTAAGATTCCTATTCAATACATCGGCGTAGGAGAAGGTATAGAACAACTCCAAATATTTAATAAAAAAGCATTTGTGGATTCTCTTTTTGGTTAGAACCGGTCTATTTTAAAACAGCTAACCCCCCATTTAAGCTGAAATCGACACATATTTTTTAATTTTGGTTTGCCTAATGAAGTTAAGGTCAAATTGAGTATTTTTATATTTGATAATTAAAATTAAAGAATACTGTGAATTTGTTACATTCATATTGTGAATTAAATTTCTTTATTGACTTTAATACCAAGTATATATGTCATCATTTACCAATCACCGTCTTCTCCCCTATTTTGAGCAAATCAATGCTTTGATTCCCCAATTGATCGATCAAGCCAAAATGGTCAATAATATAGAAACAGAGAACATAGTTCACGAATTGAGAATGCGAATGACTGAGCCTTTTCTCTTTGTCATTGTCGGAGAAGTCAAAGCGGGTAAGAGTAGTTTTGTCAATGCATTATTGGACAGTAAGACAGAGATTTGTGGAGTGGCTCCAGATCCAAAAACCGACACCATTCAACAGATTAAATACGGTGAGAAAATGGAAGAAATAGTGATCAATCCCTATTTAAAACAGATTTATCATCCAGCAGAAATTCTAAAAGAAATATCCATAGTTGATACCCCGGGTACAAATACCATAGTGGACAATCACCAAGAAATAACGGAACGTTTTGTCCCTATATCTGATTTAGTCGTCTTTGTATTTGAAGCCAAAAATCCCTATAGAAGGAGTGCATGGGCTTTTCTGGACTTTATCAACGAAGAATGGAAAAAGAAAGTCATATTTATCTTACAACAAAAAGATATTATGACTGAGGCTGATTTAAAGATCAACATTGAAGGAGTAATCAAGCAAGCCAAAGAAAAAAATGTAGAAGATCCCAAAGTATTTGCCGTATCTGCCCTACAAGAAATCAATGATAAAAAAGAAGAAAGTGGTTTTATACCGCTGCGAACTTATATCAATGACAATATAACTGGTGACCAAGTTCTGATATTAAAAATTGAGAACTTAATCACTTTAATATCTACCCTAAATAATAAAATAAATACGGGATTAGAAGCTCGCAAAGCTCAATATGAAAACGATTCACAATTTCGAAAAGAAATCCAAATTACTTTAGATGAACACGTAGTATCTACTGACAATCAAGTTCAAGTCCTTATTGACAACCTTTTAACAGGATATGACAAAGCAACCCTAATCAGCGAGCGATCTCTTAAAGAAGGACTGTCATTTATGCGTTTAATTGGCAAATCATTTAAATCTATTTTCAATAAAAAAGAATCACCTAAAGTTTGGTTGGAAGATATCCGCAATGAACTTGAATCAAATTTGAAAATTGAGATGACTGATCGATTACATGATGGGGTCAATGATTTGGCTGATAATGTACAAAACATGGCAAAAGTTGTGGAACTGAAAATTCTTAAGAACAAGACCATCCTCAAGGATAATCATAGTTTATTTGGTCATATCGCAGAAAAAAGACGATTAGTCATTGATGAATTAAAAACTTCATTTCAAAAATTCATAAAGGATACCGATAATTTTGGAGACAGAGATCTTATATCTCACGGCCAAGCCATCAGTCCAAGTATTGCTACTGGGAGTGGAATAGCGGTTATAGGAATTATTCTAACTGCTGTGACCAATGGAGCAGTATTCGATGTAACAGGAGGTCTTATAACTACCGTAGGATTACTGTTTGCTGGGATTACTACAGGGATTAAAAGAAATAAAATATTAAAGCAATTCAATGCAGAAATCACATCCAGTCGACAACGTATAAAGCAAGAGATTACCGATAAATTGACAGAATATATAGGCAATATTCGTTTAAAAATTGACGAACAATTTATTGATTTTGATCAATTATTGGAAACAGAAAGAAAAGAAATTGAGATGATGACGAATAATTATCAGCAAATAGATCACAATCTACAGTCGATTTCTAGTAACATTAAAAAACAGAAAAATTAACCCAGTAATACCGAGTTTATATAGTCCTAGATGTTCAAAAGGAATGTGTTAAACCAAGGTTTATAGATTCACTTAACTGCACTCTAGGTCCACTCCGTCCAGTAGGACTTCCTTCCTCATCGAGAATATCAAACTTGATATCTTCATCATAAACTAAATTGCCTAAGATATCAACAGACAATTTTGAATTGACCTTCATCTTTAATTTACTTTCAATATTGACATCAAAATTTCCAAAGTTAGAGAGATGATTAGTAAAAAAGTCCGCTTTACTTTGCAGGGTTACATTTTTCATAATGGTAAAACTCATTACAAATTTAACCAAACTACCCAGCTCCACCCGATACCTATCCTCTCTAAATTTTTCTGGCAAATACTGAGCAGCCGAAGTAGAATCTCGCGTTATAGTTATCTTACTATTGATTGGGGTATAATAAATATCAAAGGTATTTTTACTATCACTACCAGCTAAACTCTTAATATTGAGACCGGTACCGATATCAATAGTCAAGGGCGATGCAAAACTACCTAAAAAATTTCCCCTCATGCCATCAGCATTAATTTTATATGTTTTAGTCATAAAGGTTCTCATATTACCAATAGCTGACAAAAACATTTTATCGGAAAATTTATAGCCATAATTACCATTCAATTCCAATTTATCCCTGTTTTTTACCCAATCTTGTTTATCTCTTTTCATCAAACCATACTGGAGACTGGAAGCAAAAGTAAAGTTACTTTTATCCTTCTTGTATATCGCCTTCCAACCAAGATCTCCACCAAGAGTGATATTGTTATAACCACTACCTTTCCAATATTCACTATAGGCTATTTGAGATAAATACAGAGTTGCTTGATTGCTGTACGACCAAAATTTTTCTTCCTTTTGCTCTGTTGAATCAGCCTTCCCATTATCGGGTAATACACTAAGGGTATAACCTTGCTGGATTCCGAAAAATAACAAAAAGAGAAATGAGTATATACGCATCAAAATATGTTTTGGATCTGATTAATACAAAAACAACGTGAATTCTAACTACAAATATTGTATTTATATATTTTAAAATAAAAAAATTGTAAATGTATTTTAATCTTAATATACTGCAGACTGATAAACAGTCTCAGATACGATGTTAAAACCTATATATTAAAATAAATTCAAATATACAAAATCCTTTTATTTTCAGAATATATCACCGTATTTATATAATTGAGAATAGCCATTATTGCATTTTAGTCCAATATAGTAGAAATAGATAATAAATTTCATATTGTTTAATGTGATAAACTCAATGGAAGATTGATGATGGATATAAATTGTATTATATTTGTACGCTTATAAAACAAAAAGCAAAATATGAAGGACAAAGTATCATTGCCCGATTTTTCAGTCGCCCAAAAACTTGGACTTACCGAAGATGAATTTCAAAAAATAATTGAAATTTTAGGTCGGGTTCCCAACTTTACGGAACTCAGTATTTTCTCTGTTATGTGGTCGGAACATTGTTCGTATAAGAACTCCATAAAATACCTTAAGACCCTACCTCGCGATGGGGGCAAACTTTTGGTAGGAGCAGGTGAAGAAAATGCTGGACTCGTCGATATTGGCGATGGTTGGGCATGTGCCTTTAAGATAGAATCACATAATCACCCATCAGCCATAGAGCCCTATCAAGGTGCTGCCACAGGAGTGGGTGGAATCCACAGAGATATTTTCACCATGGGAGCACGGCCTATCGCCGCTTTAAATTCTCTTCGGTTTGGAGATATCGATCGTCCTCATACCAAACATTTAATCAAAGGTGTCGTCAAAGGAATTGGCGATTATGGCAACTGTCTCGGCGTACCTACAGTAGGTGGTGAAGTATATTTTAGAGACTGTTACAACCAAAACATATTGGTCAATGCCATGTCGGTAGGAGTGGTTAAAGTTGGAGAAACCATGTCAGCTGTAGCTGATGGACCTGGTAATCCCGTATTTATCGTAGGTTCTGCTACAGGGAAAGATGGTATTCACGGTGCAACATTTGCATCAGCAGATTTGACTGAGGATAGTGCCAAAGATTTACCTGCCGTTCAAGTAGGGGATCCATTTCAAGAAAAATTATTGCTTGAAGCTAGTTTAGAAGCCTATACTACTGGCGCTGTCATCGGTATGCAAGATATGGGGGCAGCAGGTATCACTTGTTCCACATCGGAAATGAGTGCCAAATCTGGTACTGGTATGCGTATTGATCTGGACAAAGTACCTACCAGACAAAGTAATATGTTGCCTTTTGAGATTTTGCTTTCAGAATCCCAAGAACGGATGTTGATCGTATGTAAAAAAGGTGAAGAAGATAAGTTGTTAAAAGTATTTGACAAATGGGATCTCGAATGTGAATTGATCGGCGAAGTAACGGATACCGGTCGACTTGAATTTATTAGTGAAGGTGAAGTAGTAGCCGATGTTCCCGCAGAACCGTTGGTTTTGGGAGGAGGAGCTCCTGTATATGACAGACCTTATGAAGAGGCCAAATACTACAGTCAATTAATAGACTATACTGAATCTCAAATAACTGAACCAGAGGACTATATAGCTGCCGCCGAAAAGTTAATGTCTTCCCCAAATTTAGCGTCCAAAAAGTGGATCTATGAACAATACGATCACACCGTAAGGGTGAATACCATGAAGACCAACCGCCATGCAGATAGTGCGACGATTAGAGTGAAAGGTACAGACAAGGCACTGGCCATGAATGTAGATTGCAATTCTACCTTTGTTTATGCCGATCCTTATGTAGGTAGTATGATCGCAGTGGCTGAGTCCGCTAGAAATATTGTTTGTACTGGAGGAAAACCAGTGGCTATTACCAATTGTCTCAATTTTGGTAATCCTTATAATAAAGAAGTTTACTGGCAATTTGTCAATGCGATTAAAGGGATGGGTGAGGCCTGTCGCAAATTTAACACCCCTGTAACAGGTGGGAATGTCAGTTTTTACAACCAAACTGTATTGCCGGATTCTGTAGAACCCATCTATCCTACTCCAACCATTGGAATGTTGGGAATTTTGGACGATGTAAATGATTTTCTAACATTGAGTTTCCAAAAACCTGGCGACATTATTGTCCTAATTGGCGAAAACAAATTCGATCTCAACAGCTCAGAATACTTGCAATGGAATCATAAAATCAGCAATTCCAAAGCCCCTAGTTTTTCACTAGATCAAGAGTACCGAGTTCAACAATGTATCATCAAAGCGAATGAAGATAAACTTCTTGAGTCCGCCCATGATATATCTGAAGGTGGACTGCTGAACAACCTTTTAGAGAGTTGTCATGAAAATGAATTGGGAGTTGACATTCATCGCAACCAAGATATCCGACTTGACAGTTTCTTGTTTGGAGAGGCCCAGTCTAGAATTGTAGTATCAATTGATAAAAATAATTTACAGGCCTTAAAAAACATTTGTCAATCAAATTCAGTTGAATTAGTTGAATTAGGAAAAGTCACAGATACCAATATTCAAATCGATAACATAGATTTTGGAAACGTCGGTAAATGGAAGACATTATATAATGAAGTAATTGAACAAAAATTAGATTAATGAGTAAATTTTTATATTTCGTTCTAGGGCTATTTTTTATTGCAGCATGTAGCGAACAACCAACGGGTGAAGAATTCAAATTATCTGGTCAACTTTTTGATGCCCCCAATAAGGAAGTACAACTTAATCAAATTTCACTGCAGGGCCAAAGAACTTTAATAGCCTCTACCCAGACCGATGCCCGAGGCAATTTTCAACTGGTAACGAATAAGTCCATTGCCGAAGCTATATATCAGTTGTCCATTGGACATAAAAAAGTTTCTTTTGTGTTAAATGGCGAAGACAAGGATCTAACCATTAAAGGAAATTACGGTGATTTCGAGAAATACAATTTCGATCTTTCCGGTTCCTCATTGACCGGATCTCAGGTATTGTCATATCATAAGATAATATCTGAAGACTGGCCCGAAGTAATGGTCCTAGATTATTTCAATAATATGGAAAACACCTTGGTAGCCTTACAAACTGGAATAGCGTTTTTAATGAAAACACCGGATGAGTACAAAAACGTTAGAGCATTGGCTCCTAGAGTTGAAGAAGATTTAAGCCATACTCCCTATGCCAATGAATTTAAAGAATTCGTAAAATATTACGATGGCAAAGTGAGAGAGAATGTTGAAGGAGCTCAACAAGCTAGTTTACTCAATATTGGAGATCAAGCTCCTGAAATAGCTCAACCCAATCCCGATGGCAAAATTATGAAATTGTCCGATCTCAGAGGGAAGGTCGTTTTACTTGATTTTTGGGCGAGTTGGTGTGCACCTTGTAGAAGGGCCAATCCACATGTAGTCTCCCTATATAATAAATACAAAGACAAGGGCTTTACCGTATACTCAGTATCCTTAGATCGCAATGGTCAAAAGGATAAATGGGTAGCCGCTATTGAACAAGATAAACTCGCATGGGAAAGCCACGTAAGTGATTTGAAATATTGGCAATCAGCACCAGCTCAGACCTATGGAGTACGGGCTATACCGGCCACATATTTATTGGATAGAAATGGCATCATTAGAAAAATAAATCCAAGAAATAATTTAGAAGCCTCAATTAAAGAATTACTTTAACTATAGGTTGCGAATGGATTTATCCCTCAATGTGAGAATGGACACAGTAGTCATTGCTACATTGAGGGATTCTACCATGCGATTGGGAGAACCGGGAATAGTCAAAACACGACCGGCATTTTCTTTTAAATATTGAGATACTCCGTTGCCTTCATTCCCTAAAACCAACACACCGGGTTGATCCCAATCCAAATCGTAGACCGATTGTCCTTCCATATCAGTAACCCAAAGCGGGAGAGAACATTTCAACAATTCTTCCTGACTTACTTGAATTAACTGTACATTGAAAACACTACCCATACTTGCCTGAATACATTTTGATCCAAATGGATCTACACTGCCTTCTCCTATCCATACAGTACTGACTCCAAACCAATCTGCAGTTCGCAAAATCGTACCCAGGTTGCCTGGATCTTGAACGGCATCGGTATAAATGTAAAAAGATTGGTCACTCTTCATTTCTCCGAAATATTCCGCCGGCATATCACATACTGCCAAAAAACCTTGAGGATTTTGAAGATTGGACAGGGAATTAAAAGTCACTGAATCTGTTCGATAGATGGGAGTAGTAAAAGGAAGGGGATCAGAATGATTTAAAACAATGTATTGGATGGTTTCAGGCGATTTTTCGAGAAGTTCTAAAATCATTTTTTCACCCTCAACTAAGTATTTTTTTAATTTATATCTATTTTTCTTTTGTTTTAATGAACGAATCAGTTTTATTTGATTCTTAGACAATATTTGATCCATGACCTTGTTAATTTAGGAGCGATTAGAAATTTATGAACAAATTCATTTCGAAAAGTATTTTTTATCTATTAATTACCGTGCTGTTTACGGCGTGTAATGTTAGCAAATTTATAGCAGATGATGAATTTCTACTCACAAACTATGAAATTAATGTAAATGGTCCCCTATCCGCTAGAGAAGAGACCAAGTTGGCCAATGAAATTTACTATCTAGATACCTTACAACAAATCGAAAAACAAAACTGGAAGGTGTGGGTCCATTATAAATACGGATCTGCTGATACAGGTACCATTAAAAATTTCATATATCGACGGGTAGGTAGTCGGCCTTATATATATCAAGAAGGTGAAGGATTGAACATCAAAGATCAAATTAGTCGTTATCTAATGGACAAAGGCTATTACGATGCCGAGACATATTTTTCGGAAAAATTAAAAAATAAAAAAGCCACCATAATTTACGATATATCTACTGGACCTCTATATGAAATCAACAACAAAACCATAAACTATCCTTCTGAAGAAGTAGAAACTCTAATTAAAAAATACGATCATCAATCGTTTCTAAAAAAAGGTGATGTCTTGTCGACCACGGCATATGAAAAGGAAAAAGCACGGATAGTGAAGATTATGCAAGACAATGGCTATCCCTATTTTTCTTCATTAAATATAAGTAAACGTCCAGATGCAATAAAAAACATCAATGAAGTAGACATTCGATTTGAAATTCAAGACGATGCCGATAGCGTGGCGATGAGAAAATTTTACTTTGGGGAAATCGTAGTTAATCACGACCACATTCCTTTTGCATTTCAACAGGTAGTAGATACCGCAACGATTGACAATATTCAACACTTAAATTTTGATGCGGGAAAGTCCCTGGATCGATTAACTATGAATTCTATTATACCCTGTCGACCCGGTGAAGTATTCAGCAGAAGTAAATTGGAACAAGCTCGATCAGAAATCCTGCGTTACAACGTGTATTCCTCAGTAATTATTCAAGAAATACCCTCTCCAGAGAATCCCGATCGACTCAATATATATTTAATACTTACTCCATCACTGAAGTACGAATTCAATTCCAACTTTGATTTTAACAATACTACATATTCATCGAGAAGTCTCATCGGTGCTTCTTTGGGGCCAGAAATAACCAATCGCAATTTTTTGGGCAAAGGGGAAAATTTTACTACTGGGATAGAACTACTATCAGAGTTTAACCCCTGGGATAAGGATAGAAATGTTTTTCAAACCTTTATCTTCGGTTTTCACAACAACTTAACCATTCAGAAATTTGTGGATTATTTCCACTCCTATTCTCTACTTAAAAAACCTTTCCCAACCTTACACAATACACTGAAAGAAAATGGACTAAGTTCTGTAAACGTCAACTACGACTATGTGTTGATCGATAGCTTCTATACCTATCACTCCTTTAATTTTTCTCTGGGAAATAACTTTAACTGGGCAGCGGGTAGAAACAATTTAAGGGTGAATAATTTGGGAATCAATGTATTTCTTCCTGATCTGGCCCAAAGTTTCGAAGAACAAATTGCCGATCAAGAATTCGTCCGAAAATCTCTAGATCCCCAAATTTTTACTGGTCTATTTTTTAACAGTGCTTTGTTTACCCATGTAAGTCAAAAGGATTACGCCAAACGACAATATACCTTCAATGGAACTTTTGAAGTGTCTGGTCTAGAAGTGATGTTGGCCAATTACGCTATCAATCAACTCAGAGATACATTTCAACTCTTTGACAAATTTGAATTTGCCAAGTTTGTAAAACTCGACCTCGACGGGAGGTTTTCCAAGGACTTCACCCCTTCTACCTCTTTTGCTTCCCGAATCAATGTCGGGATAGCGGTTCCTTTGCCCGGGTCAGAATCAATCCCATTTACCAAACAGTTTTACTTAGGAGGTCCCTCTAGTATGAGGGCATGGAAAATAAGAGAATTGGGGCCGGGTTCATCTGTTAATGAAAGCACCTTAGATCCCGACTTCAATCAGCCCTATGCACAAGTGGGTGATTTCAAACTAGAAATGAATGCAGAATACCGTTTCCCTCTGTTTTGGCGTCTGAACAGTGCTGTATTTATGGATGTTGGTAATATCTGGTCTCTGGGCAACTCCGATAGCCCCAATGCATTATTATCCAATAATTTTTGGAAAGAATTGGCTGTGGGAACCGGAACTGGATTGCGTATAGATATGACTTTCTTTATCCTCCGATTGGATTGGGGTATAAAATTGAAACTACCCTATCAAAGAGAAAATGGCAGTTATTGGGCCTTTTCCAAATTTGGTCAATACTTCACAGAATCAAATCTTAACTTGGCCATTAGCATGCCGTTCTAATTAATCCATAGATTTACGGCCGTATTGTTTACAAATTGGACAGTTTTCGCGGCGATGTCCCCTAGCTGGACAGTATTCTCTGCCAAAATAGATGATTTGTAAATGCCTTCGATTCCATTCTTCTTTTGGGAATACTTTTTTAAGATCTTTTTCAGTCTGCGCCACCGATTTTCCGTTGCTCAACATCCATCGGTAAGCCAATCGATGAATATGGGTATCTACAGGAAATGCTGGTACGCCAAAGGCCTGTACCATGACAACAGAAGCTGTTTTATGGCCTACTCCAGGCAATGTCTCCAATATCTCCATATCGGCCGGCACTTCACCTTGGTATTTGTCCACCAAAATCTTGGACAGGCCAATAATAGCCTTTGATTTTTGGGGTGACAAACCACATGGGCGTATGATGCGTTGAACTTCGGCTTGGTCCTGGACCGCCATGTCGAATGCATTGTCCGCCAAAGCGAACAATTCCGGCGTCACTGTATTCACTCGTTTGTCTGTACATTGGGCAGACAGTAGTACAGCGATAAGCAAGGTATAACTATCCTTGTGATCCAAGGGTATCGGCCACTCCTGATACAATTCATCCAATATAATACCAATCCTATCGGCTTTTTCTTTCCTGGTCATAATGCTAAGCTATAGATACTAAGAATTGTCCAATGTCTACTCCGTCAGCATAGTCAAACAAACTCGGTTGTTGGGTCTTGCCAAATCCTATGAGAGGAATCGAATCTACTGAGGTATGACCGACAATGCACTGAATATCTTCTGCCTTCTGGCCCAATTCCGAACCCAATTCATCCAAAGATGA
This sequence comes from Membranihabitans marinus, assembly GCF_021729155.1. Classification (GTDB taxonomy): domain Bacteria; phylum Bacteroidota; class Bacteroidia; order Chitinophagales; family Saprospiraceae; genus Membranihabitans; species Membranihabitans marinus. Next base: position 149,174 of record NZ_JAJQYA010000004.1, read on the forward strand.
ATACTCCTCATAATGCAACATACTGATGGGGGAAAAAAGACTTTCAGCCTTTTTAATCACCATAAACGGTGTACTGATGTGATCGGTGCGATTGAGCAACTCCATAGACAGATTGTAATCAAAATTATTTTTGTATTTAGCGTTCATTACTACATCTCTCATACAGTCAATGGAATCGATAAAAGGTTTGAAATCATAGCCCGTCGGCACATATACCTTGGTTACATTTCTACATCCCAATCCAAAATAACTCAGTATATCTCTGCCGAGTAACTTTAAATCTTCCTCTGTTTCTCGTCCTGTAAGAATGGCTACAGAAGTCCGATTTTTTCTCAATATTTTAGGCACCTTTTCAAAATACTTTTCAAAATATCGAAAAGTATTGTTCGATCCCGTCGCCATTACCGCTTCGAAATTACTTAGTCGTTCTACCACCTTGAAATCATCTAGGATAGTAGGATCTTTCTCACTCATCAATTTCAAGATAGCTGGAAATACATATTTGTCCTTAGAAGACAATTTAATTTCTGCTTTATGCCCAGAAAGATAAACCATTAAAAAATCGTGAAACCCGACCAATGGAATATTTCCAGCAAAAACCAAACCCACTTGCCGCTGTTGATCTGCATTTACCGGTAGATGGTAGTATGACAACCATTTTTCTATATCATCTGGATTTAACATATATTGACGAATCGCATCTAAACTCTTCCAATAATTGTCTTTGGGGAACCATAGATTATTGGCAGCGGTCTGATGAATATATGCCTCTAAAAAATCACTTCGATCTGCTATACACTGTGAAAGATATTGTAATGATTTCAATTTCATAAAGAAATTCTTGGTTTAGTTTTCAAATTTATCAATTCTGTCTTCTACGTACTTATCCCATTTATCCAATACTCCTTGCATATCTGCAGGCAATGGAGATTCAAAATACATAGGCTTCTCCGTTACTGGATGAACAAATCCCAAAGATTTGGCATGAAGAGCCTGTCGCGGACAAATCTTTATACAATTCTCCACAAACTGTTTGTATTTATTGAATACGGTACCTTTTAATATTTGATCTCCACCATATTTTTCATCGTTAAATATCGTATGACCGATGGAATCCATATGAACCCTTATTTGATGGGTTCGCCCTGTCTCCAATCGGCATTCAATTAAAGATACATAGTAATAGGACTGGATCGTAGAATAATGGGTCACTGCATTTTTGGCCAATTCTGCTTCTTCTTGATCATAGGTAGCATACATTGTCCTATTCTTGAGATGTCGGCCGATAGGAGCATCTATCGTCCCGTCAGCTGGATCGGGCTGGCCCCATACGATGGCCTGATACCTGCGCTGAACACTGTGTTCGTGAAACTGGGCCGCCAAATGACTTAGAACGGCTTCTGTCTTAGCAATCACTAATAAACCACTGGTATCTTTATCTATTCTGTGTACCAATCCGGGACGATCCATACTATTGCCAGGTAATACCGGTAAATCTGAATTTTGAAGATGATGAACTAAAGCATTAACTAAGGTCCCCGTATAATTGCCAGTCCCTGGGTGGACTACCAAACCCGGAGCCTTGTCAATCACCAATAAATACTCGTCTTCATAAACTACATCCAATGGGATATCTTCTGGCAGAACCACGCCATCGTATTCTGCATTCAACGGTATTTGCATAATTATTTCATCGCTGGGTTGTACCTTGTAATTGGCTTTGACCAAACTACCATTGACGGTTACCCATTCGTTTTTTATACCGTTTTGAATTTTATTTCTGGTGACCTGAAACAACTTGTTGGCTAAAAATTTATCAATTCGCATAGGACTCTGTCCCTCGTCTACCACAATAATTTTTTCCTCAAAATCCATTAAGTCCTTTTTTACTATAATCGTTTAAATTAAATTGATCTTTGCACAAAGATAATCTATATTTGATAGAATATTATACCTATACATCACGAGCTATGAAAATACCATCAATCTGTAGTAAAGAGGAAAAATTAACTTCATATAATCCCCCTCACATCAACCCGATATACGCTTCTTCTTCCTTTCAGTTTGAAACACTAGAAGAAGGCATTAATATTTTTAACGGTTCGAGCAAGGGTTATGTGTACAGTCGATTTTCCAATCCCAATGTGGAACTTTTAGAAAACAAAATAGCCCGACTTGAAGGCTACCAATTAGATTCCGACATAAGTGCAGTAGTCACCAACTCTGGTATGTCTGCCCTATCTACCTTATTGGCATCATTGACACAACCAGGCGATACCATAATTACTCAACCCGCATTGTACGGGGGAAGTATGAGTCTAATAGATCAATATTTTGCAACCAAGGGTATTGATGTTTTATACCTCGATCTACTAGATATCCCAGGCGTTGAACAGGCCATTAAAGAGGTTTCTCAAAAAGCTGTTTTGCTTATAGAAACCCCAGCCAACCCTACCCTGACCTGTTACGATCTAGAGGGATTGGCCAAGGTCTGTAAGCATTACAATGTGAGATCTATTGTCGACAATACTTTTGCCACATTTATACTTCAACAGCCACTGAAACACGGCATAGACTACGTTATTCACAGTAATACCAAATATATCAACGGACATGGCAATGGCATTAGTGGCGTTATTGTGGGACCTACAGAAATGATAAAATCAGATAATGTAGAAATGTCTATGAAATTAAATGGAAGTAATTGCAGTCCATTCGAAGCTTGGCTGTGTTACCAAGGTATGAAAACCATGTCTCTCAGAGTAAATCAACAAAGTAGTAATGCTGCTTCTATTGCCTCCTATTTGGACCACCATACAGAAATAGAAAAGGTATTCTACCCCGGTTTAATCAGTCACTCTACTCATTCCAACGCCAAAAAGACGATGAATGGTGGTTTTGGCGCTATGATTAGTTTTGATCTCGGCAGTCTAGACCGAGGGAAACAGTTAATGAAAAAATTGGATTTTATCACCATGGCCCCCACACTGGGAGATGTAGACACCATCGTCTTACATCCTGCTTCCATGTCTCACCTCAACATGAAGGTCGAAAACAGAATGGAATTGGGTATAACCGACGGACTGATTAGAATGTCGGTAGGTATAGAATACTTAGACGATATTATTCAAGATTTAGACCAAGCGCTAGAACAACTTTAGTTCGGAATATTCATTTAATACCCTCGTGTTCTAAAGTATTGAATAATCTATGATTCACCTGATTTTGATACTAGTTATAGAAACCAAAGTCGTATACTTCGATCATCGCTAGCTGAAAACAAAACCTTAGCCTTTTGACAATATGCCAAACTATTCACTGAATTGACATGAGCTTCGGTAGTCTGTCCCCATTTGATAGAAGTAATGGGTTGAAAATCTTGCTTGGACCAGAATCGAATAGATTTATCTCTACTTGCTGTGGCCATTACCGAGCCCAAATCAATAATATCATTAATGGTATACCAATGTGCTGGTAGACTGTGTTGAAGAGTCCATAGTTTGGAATCCCAAACCCTTAACAAGGCATCCATACCACCTGAGATTAACTGACCTGAAATATAAGCCAATGAAAAAACCGATCGTTCATGGGCTTCATTCACCACCTTATTGAGGTATAGATTATGAAGATCCAGGATGTAGATATTGCCATCAGAACTACCGATGGCCATTTGAAAGTTCTCGGTATCGATTTTACCACAGCGCAATGGCTTGGCAGTTAAATGAACTTCTTGAACAAAGTCATGGGTATCCATCTTCCATTTTCTAACCTTGCCATCTCCTCCTAAAGTATAGAAATACTCATCGGTAATTACTACATCATAAATCCCTTTATGGTGAATCTTTTTTGCAAAAACCTCCTGCCTTGACTTTCGATCTAATATATATAGATTACCAGAAAATGTACCCAAGAAAAAATATTGAGAATTAACGGCCAAGGCAAAAATTTGATCCTCAACCTTGGCTACTAACTGACCATCTAAACTATCTTGCCAATCCCAACTTACCAACCAACCATCTCCTCCTACAGAAAATAATTCATTTGATTCCTCATCAAAAAATAATTTATAAATAGAACTATTATGTCCTTGTAGTATCTTTGTACTTTTAATCATCTATGGTTATAATAATCAGTTAATAAAATCCAATAAGTTTGCCCATTGTAAATGTAGAACAGTTTCCTTTAGATACCAAGATACTTATTTGGCAAGTAACCGAGGAAATCGATTTTTTTATTTCTAAAATAGGACATCAGTACCCGGATTCACCTTGGCGTCATTTTAACCCCAAGCGACAAATGGAATATTTGGTCTCTAGATATTTAATTCAATTAGGCTTACCCCATCAGCATTTCATTAGTGAATTGAAAAAAGACAGCTGCGGTTGTCCTCACTTTCCAACCTATGATATACACTGCGGAATTAGTCATAGTAGCAGCTACATTGCAGCCATCACCAGTAGTGAAAAAGTGGGCTGTGACATTGAAATATACCAACCTGAGAAGATCTTAAGGATTGCACCCAGAATCATAGGCAAGGCTGAAGAATCCTGGGTAAGAGGAGAAGATATTAGTTTAAAAACGCAATTGGTCTGGGGAATTAAGGAAAGTGCTTACAAAACATGGGGGAAGAAGAATATCGATTGGTTGCGCGATATTGATATAGATCCTATTCTATGGCATCCTCAATCAGGGGATTTCACTGGGTCCATAGGGTCATTAAACTGTGATAAACTATATTTCTACGGCGAATATACATACCACAAAGATTTCTTATTCGTTTGGACTAAAGAAAGAAAAAATATTCATGCAAATTCTCTATAAACTTACCATATTACTTTCCATCCTTTTATTTTCAAACTGCAATAATACCAAGCAAGAAGAAAATACATTGGGTATTGAAGAAATGACTCAAGTGCCAGAAGATTTTTCAAGTTTTTATTTGAAATTTCATTCCGATTCTGTATTCCAGCTCAATCATATCACCTTTCCATTACAGGGTATTCCCGCACTTATCAGTAAAGAGATCGACCCCGATGAATTTACATGGTCAAAAGAAGATTGGAAATTTCATTCATTTGACAACTTCGATCCCGATCAATACCAGATCGAAAGGCAAACTTTTGATTCGACCTTGGTCACTGAAAAGATAATAGATATCAAGACCAATATCGGTATCAAACGCAGATTTGCCAAGTTTAATGACGAATGGTACCTCATTTACTATTCTGCCATGAATCCACAACAATAGTTTTTATTGAAATCTATCTATTGAATTATTGCCAAGGCAACTGAATAACTCTATGCCCTACTTTATAGCCTAAATCTGTTCCGGCTTCGGAATCAGACATAAAATGAACGCCAAGCGGCACTCTAGAATAGGCATTTTCTATAGCCATATCCCAAATGGATGAAAAACTTCGGGGTGTAGACTTAAATTCAGTCCTTCCTTCATGACTCCTATCAGTAAATGAATAATTTTTTCCAAATATATCTTCCAAGACCACAGCAGCCGCGGCAGAAAAGGTGGCATGACCTGAAGGGTAGGTTGGAAAATTTGGGGTATAAAAGCCACCAGAGCCATCGGGACACATAATGGTATTCCATTCCCGATCCCCCATATATTCATGTATATAATCTATAGGGCGCAAACAGTTATAGCGATACTTATTTTCCCAACATTTAATTCCCGCGTCGGCCAAGGCCATTCCCACTTTTGTATAGGCCACTACTGTTTCCAATAAATCCAAGCGTTCGATGGAAATTAATTGATTGGTAATACTAACCCATCTACCAGCAGGACTAAAGGTAAGAATTGGACAATCATCACTCCAAAATTCAGCAATCCAATAATCTTCTTGATGCTGGCCTAATTTAATTTCATTTACCATATTGTAGGTAAACCGAGCTTCTTTATACAATACAGAACTGGTATCTGTGCGAAAAGGAGGAGGTGGAAGGATACCATCAGATCCCCGAGCCGCGAAGGTGCGTACCTTTCCCCAATTGGGCAATAAAGCAGGTTGATAATCGGGATAGGTAGGTTTCCAAAGACCTTCGCGCTGGGGAGGCACATAACTGGGATCAATATTGCTTAAATACGCCTCATGACCCATTTCATCCTCAATGGACCATTGGTATATCACATTGGCTACAGCTTCTCCATGTGCTTTCGAACGGGCATATACATCGGGGTCAGTGTCTTGTCGTAATTCCGCATCCAACTGGTGTCCGATCGCTAGCATTTGAAATTGCTGTTCAGCAGGCGCAGTTGGAAAAAACATTTCAAATGCTCTACTATAAGCAGCATTGGCTACTACTTCCCAATTGTATTCCAAGCTAGGCTTGGGACGATCAATATCTATATTGGGATAATAGGAAGAAAGGCTCTTGTATTTAGAACCACTACCTTCTACTATAGCCTCGTACACAATAAGATTGATATAGGCATTATTTCTAGCTGAAACCGGAGGTTTATACCCTGGACAATAGCGCTCAATTTCCAAATACATTTGATTCCACAACATGGGAATTTTATGAGAATAATTGGAAGCAGGTAAACTCGTTTCATAGACTAATTCATCCTTCTCACAGGATACCCATAAAAAAAGTAATAAAATCGGTAAAAGTGTTTTCATGAGTTAGTTACAATTTGGTCATATATTTTTCGATTATTCAAGGCAAGGAGTGGTCTGTTCAATTGCCAATTCGGTCATAAAATTTCCCCCCATTTTCTTTAATAACACATTTTTCCTTTTTGACAGATCGGATAATTGAGCCTTTAATTCCACGATTTTTTCAACCATCTTACGATCTTTCTCTTCTAAACTTAACAAGGCCATTTGAACCGATGTATCGACTTCTTTGAAAGATTCAAACATTCTTATCAGACTTGCATTTCGAACTTTTAAAATATTGTTTTTTTCAGCCTCGGGCATATCTGGTGAAAGTGATTGCTCAAGCAACATATTCATTTGATCCCAATCCGTAGCGATGCTTTCCTTCATCTTTGTCAATTGGCAAAAGATTGATCTTTCTTCGTTTAAAATAGAGATCAATTCAAGCTGATCTTGATTCTTACAGCCAGAAAACCATAGAAGAATTACTAGAATAAGAGATAGAGATTTCATGATGTATTCCTTATGTTAATATTCCAATTCCCAAAATCGATCTTCCCATTCATCCGCCTCCGGACATATCTTATGGATGTCCTCTAAAACTTGCAACTGTTCAACTGTACCATTTTTTTGTATTTCTGGGAACAACACATCTTCCTCCATTTGAATATGTCTATCTAATTCCTTGACTATCAAATTAAGGTTTAAATCCAATTGATCCTCAGATTCAAACAATGAACGCAATCTACTATGCTCATCTAGGGCTTGAATCACCCATTTATTATCTAAACCTAGAATAGGAAATAACAACTCTTCTTCTAATCTAAAATGGTCATTTAGTTGATGGTTGTAAAACCAATCTGCATACTTTTTAATACGATATAAATCAATATTCTTTAGTAAGCCAGTCTTAATATTCCAGCATAAAAACAAACCGTGATGATGTTGTAAAGCCTGTGTTTTCATTGAAATTGATTTTAATATTTTGTATTCATCATTTATAAATGCGACCTATTTATCCGATTAATAGTCAAATTTTTTAGAGTTTTAAAAAAGTAAGCCCTGTTTCCAATTCAGAGGTCAAATTTTCAACCGTCGTATTTTGTAACATAGATTTTAAATTTTCTCGAATAACCTTGTATCTAAAGTGAACAGGACAAGGCTTCAAATCGTTGCATTTTCGAAGCCCTAACCCGCATCCGTTAAAAATAATATCTCCATCGATTGCCCTCACTATATCGCCTAAATTGACATTTTGAAGGCGTTGACTATCCATTTCATAGCCGCCATAGGCACCTTGAACAGATTGAACAATATCTTCTTTGGCTAATGCCTGTAGTATTTTTGCAGTAAAAGCAACTGGAGAATCAATTTCTTTAGCTATATCTTTTAGCGATATTCTTCTCCCCTTTTGTGACTCTACTGCTATCAATATTGTCGCTCTAATGCCATATTCACAAGCTTTAGAAAACATAATTTTCTATTTTATTGAATACAAATATAATGGGTTATTTTTAAACTTGGACAAATTTGTCCGATAAAGATTAAAAATATTTCAAATTAAAAATATCAAAGCAATAACAAACCTTTAGTTTAGGTTAAAATACATCTAAAAAATTCAAGTAAACAAGGGAGAAACCGTATTCAACCATATACATAGAAACAAAGGTCGTGGGTATTAAGCAAACAACTATAATCATCTTATACCAAATATATCTAGTCATCATGTATTTATTGACTAGTTTGGGATATACAAACCCTTCCTCTTTATACTTACTATATAAGAAGAGTATAAATATATGGAATAGCCGACCTAGATATCCCGTAAAATATTAGATCAATAATAAGACCTTCAATCTTTTATACCATAGAGATATAACAGTCACAATAGAAAAACAAATATTATTATAAAAACAAGGCAGTCTAATTTTTCGCTGGCCCTACCCTATTTAATATACCATTTCCTATTTAGTGGAATGCAATCCAATGGTATTGCCCTCAGTGTCTATAAATTGAGCGATAAAGCCAAATTCTCCAATAGACATTTTAGGAAATATTACCTGGCCCCCAGCAGCTTTTACTCTAGCTATTTCGACACTTACGTCATCTGAATTAAAGTAAATTACTGTTCCTTCAGAACTGGGTTTACATTCCTTAGCATGTACTAGTGCTCCCATTGCACCAGTCTCCTTTTCATCTCCTTCAAACATATACATTTGCGTATCTGGCATTTCCATGTACTGCAGATTTCGCTTAAATACAGCGGTATAAAAATTTTTGGCTCTTTCAAGATTTGTTGTGGCGATTTCAAACCAAACTACTGGATTACTCATAATTAATTATTTTATATTTTTAAAACTACTTCTATTCATATTGAATGACTAAGATTCAGTTCACCTTACATTAGTTGAAAAGGATATTAATAGATGATGGACGTTTATTCAAAAGTTCTATCATTGCAAGTAAATAATTCATAACAGCTATGATATGAATTATTCCAAGATCTATCACATGATGTGTTGTTATACCTTAAACAATCTCCAAATTAATACAATTATGGAATTTATGTCTAACAAAATCATAATTTAACAAAAACAAATTTAACACATAGCATTAAAATACAAACACATCAATAGACACACCTAATCAATCTTTTATAAAAATGAATTTAACATATATTTTAACGATCTAAGGAAATAGTCAGTCTAAAAGTTTTAACAAATCCATATCTCTGTTAATCATGAAAAATTAATGACTGATGATGACATCTTCATTACAAGACCTTATTTTCTTCAAATATTACGATGACAGGTCAGAAATAACAAAATAAAAGACTAAAACACTGTTAAATAATAACAGCAAACAGTACTTAAATAAAGAATTCTATCTTATACAAGTAATCAATCATAGAACACTAATATTAAAATAAGTTTACACAATATAGAAATAAACTAAAAATTACAAGTAAGCCATTTGTTATATCTAAAACACATATTATCACAAACAACATAATATAAACATAAGTTTTTAAATTAATTATTAAAAAATATTTGTTACCTAACCTATAATTTAGAGTCAAAACTATGCATCTTAACCAGATAATGTATTAAATTAGTTACGAAAAGATCAATTATTTAAATTAAAAAAATTATTCATTATGAATTTAAAAAATGTTATTTTAGGATTGCTGGTAATGACTTTTTTTGCTGTACAGAAAGCTCATAGTCAAGGCATGATCGATGGTTTTTACAATACTAAGGGTCAGCTTTCTTTAACAGCATCCTATACGGGATCAAAGGTAGAAGACTTCTATGTAGGGACGACGAAGGCCAGTCCAGTTCCCGCTCTAAATACCATTGAACAAAGCATAGTTTCCCTATATGCCAAATATGCATTAATGGACAATCTTTCACTTATTGTCAATGCTCCATTTATCTCCTCAAAAAGTGGAGCCGATGCGGATCCAGTAAACGGGGAAACCAAGGTGTCAGGATTTCAAGACATAAGCCTTGCTGCCAAACTCAGACCTTTTAGTGTAGATGCTGGAGCTGGGAGCCTAGATGGGATTACTTCATTGACTATAGGCATCCCTACAGGGTATGAAGCCAACGGCATCCTTTCTAATGGTAATGGTGCTTTCTCGACTGATCTTCATGTGGGAGCACAATACAACTTTAACATGGGCTTATTTGCTACTGCTATGGCAGGGTATAGTTTTAGAGGTGAAGCAGAAAACACTTTTAAAACAGCACATGGAAACAAATTTGATGTACCAAATGCATTTCTCTTTGCGGCCAAAATAGGATATGCAGGCGCGCATTTCTATATTGAAGGTTGGATGGATCATCAATCCTCATCTGATGGAGTAGATATCATGGGAACAGGATTTGATGGCAATTTTCCTGAAACCAAGGTAAACTATACTCGTTTTGGTGCTACAGCCTATGTACCGATCACCAAAGCGCTAGGTGTAAGTGTAGGTTTTGGTAGTGTAACCAGTGGAAGGAACATCAGCATTACCAATTATTTCAATGGTGGGATTACTTTAAACTTTGATACTATGTAATACCAAATGCATTTGGTATAATTCCAATGAACGGTATCACATTATTGATTCCTATGTCTTCTCATGTAAGGCATAGGATTTTTTTTTGCTAGCTCATACTTTTATTAGACAGAGTATTAGTTATTTTGGAGAAATTGAAATTTATGACTGAGCAACTACAATCTGAAATACTAACCTCATTCAGGATAGAGAAAGTATAATACCATCAAATGGTGAGATAGAAAAAAATCTATACATTGAATCTAACATTAGAGAAGACCGAGCTTAGATATAGAAGAATTATTCACAGGCCCAATCTTTGAAACCATATCAGATATTCTAACATAAAAAAAAGCGTAAATCTTTATAAGACCTACGCTTCAATATTTTCAATAAAATATCTTAAAAAGATAGATTATCCATTATTTTTATTGTAATCAGCAAGGAATTTCTCCAAACCGATGTCTGTTAAAGGATGTTTCAACAATCCCATGATTGAATTCAATGGACAAGTAACAACATCTGCTCCAGAGATCGCAGCATCTACGATTTGCTTAGAAGAACGAATAGATGCAGCAAGGATTTCAGTATCGAAATCTTGGATGGCATATATCTCAGCTATTTGGCCTATAAGATCCATACCTTCCCAGTTGATATCATCGATTCTTCCGATAAAAGGCGACACATAATCAGCACCAGCTTTTGCAGCCAAAATGGCTTGACCTGCGCTAAATACCAATGTACAATTGGTTCGAATACCATGGTCAGAAAACCATCTCAATGCTTTGACACCATCTTTGATCATCGGCACCTTAACCACAATATTTTCAGCTATAGTTGCCAATTCTTTACCTTCAGCAACCATGCCATCAAAATCAACGCTGATAACTTCAGCACTTACATCGCCATCTACTATATCACAAATAGCTGCATAATGATTTCGAATATTTTTTTCTCCGCTAATACCTTCTTTAGCCATTAGGGAAGGATTGGTAGTTACACCATCTAATACACCTAGATCTTTTGCTTCTTTAATTTGATCTAAATTAGCAGTATCAATGAAAAACTTCATATTTATTGGATTTTAATAGATTGAAAGGTAAAAACGAGAACGCATGCCGTCCGCTACAACCGCCTACCCTTGCTGCGTTTCCACCCTGGGGGAGTTCAGCAGGAGCTGGACGCATGGTTCTCGAACGGCAAAAGTAATAATAATTAGTGAAATCACAGCGCTAAAACGCAAAAATTATCCTGTAAAACAGGGATAAAAAATATAGTAAATATCTCAGATGTCATTATTCTTTGACAATGAGATCATTAACCGACAACGATAAATTATTAAAATTTCTAGGATAGGGAAAATAAAATATAAACAAATGACCAATGGAGTATTTACCGCCTTCCTATTTAACTATTGATGTGTACAGGACAAAGAAAAACCTCGAATGTCATTCAATAAGAAGATAGGCAAAAATTTGACCTACAGAAAAGGTTAGTAGGCTTGTAATGAAGGTTGCGCTACTTTTATTGAAAAATCTCGGTGTTTAAGCAATCTCAAAATCCCATATTTACCGAATAAATGAGCCGCACCGACAGCAATAAATGCTTTTTCACCAAGTAAATTTTCCGCTAATAAATCAGCCATTTTAATATTTCTATTATACAGTAATGGCTTCCTCAATATCCCCATTTGATGAAGTGAATTGCGATACAATAATCTGGTATTCTTCTCGGAATAATGACGACAGAGATCGGCGTATTTTTTTTTGACTTTTGATGGATTTCTACCCAATTGAACTAATTGCTTAAGTTGAATTTCGACTGGAATATTTCGAAATAACCCCATTTGTTCTTCCTTGGTTTCCAAGTATTTCATTTCTTTATTTCGACTCTTTGCATATTCGTATAGAGCTTGATCCAAAATAAGGCTAGATGAATTGTGAAAACTCGATTCCAACAAAATATGTATAGCTATCATGGGATAAAAATGAATCAATTGATTCATATCCACTCCAAATGATTTCAATATTATGCGGCGTAACTTTTCGTATTTTTTGTCACCCAGTAATTGCTGGATATCCATTCCAGGAGGTAAAAAATGGCTTTGCTGTAACAGTTCAGAATCACTGCTGGACAGATCCATTTCGGAATAGTAATAATCTTGAGAAAGGATGGTGTTGTGTAACCATTCTATGTCGTGGAAAGCACTGTCATTTCGCACATGCATTGTTCCAAATACAAAGGAAGAAATGCCACTACTGGAAGTTACTTCCCACAACAAAGAATTATTCAATGGTTACTGGTTTAAATTTTTAGTTAGAACCGTAATCGAAAGGCAAAACCTTAGAATCTTTAACTTGAGACAAAGTCATCAAAGTTTTCAATCGTTCGATTTCGTCAATTTTTGATAGTGTTCTAAACAACAATTCTTCGTAGTTAGGAATATCTTTACATACTATCTTCATCAAAGCATCGGCTTCCCCTGTGATAATATAACATTCTACTACTTCATCGATTTCATTAATCTTTTTAAGAAAGTTGTCCAATGCATTTTCTTTATGCCATGCAATATCAACCAACAAATAAGTTTGAACACTCAATCCTATGGTCGCATTGTTTACCTTGGCATGGTAACTAGACAATACATTTAAATTCTCCAACTTTTTCACCCTCTCCAATGTGGGTGCTGGTGACAATCCAATTCTTTTAGATAGATCTAAATTTGTAATCTTACAATTCTCTTGCAAAATTTTTATAATCTTTTTGTCAATTGCATCTAATTTTACTTCAGACATTTTCTCAATTTTAATAATTAAAAGGTTTTATAATTAGCGCTGCAAATATAGAATAATATTTAGTATTTGATAAATTATAAGAATAATATATTGTTAATAATATTAAAATTTAACAGTCTAAAAGAAACAAAATTAGGAATTTCATAATAATATCATAAGAAACTAGCACAATAACACCAGATTACGGAAAAACACCTAACTGAGTGTAGTCCATAGCCACTTTATTAATTGCCACAACAAAAGCAGCAGTTCTCATGTCTGGAATGTTCTGCTTTTTCATTTGTATTCGGATCTGATCGTAAGCATTGATCATGGTTTCCTCTAATCCTGAACGAACTAAATCAATTTCGTCCCCCCCTTTTGTTAACAAGGATCGTTCCATTTTTGTAACAGTTTTCCCCGTCAACTTCTCCATATAATCTACAATATTGGAATAAGATTGTTCATTAAACCGTTTATCTACTCTTCCAAACCTAACGTGATCTAAATTTTTTAACCATTCAAAATACGACACCGTCACCCCACCGGCATTGGCATAAAAATCTGGAATCACTAAAATATTTTTTTCCAACAATATTTTTTCTGCTTCCGAGGTAATCGGACCATTGGCAGCTTCTGCTATTATTTTGGCCTGAATGCGGTCTACATTATCTTCATGAATTTGATTCTCCAAGGCAGCGGGTATTAAGACATCACAAGGCAAGTAAAGCGCTTCGTTGCGATCTTTTAAATTTTGGGCATTGGGAAAATCCATAATTGATCCCGTTTTCGCTTTGTGCTGCAAAAGACTGTGTATATCTATCCCTTCGGGATTGTATATTCCTCCTTCAAATTCCGAAACGGCAATGACCATCATCTTTCCTTCATCTTGACAGATACTAGCACTGTAGCTTCCCACATTACCCAATCCTTGGACAATGATCTTTTTGTTTTCAGTGCCTGGCTCCAATCCCACTTTTTTAACCATTGCCTTGTCCTCCAACAAACAGCGAATGGCATAATAAACACCGCGGCCAGTGGCTTCTGTCCGACCATTGATACCGTTCAATTGCACTGGCTTTCCAGTTACACAGGCATTGGCGTTGATATCGTCTCCCGCTAAGATTCTATATGTATCCAATATCCATCCCATTTCCCTAGGTCCAGTACCATAATCTGGGGCTGGAACATCGAGTCCGGGCCCGATGAAATTTTTCTTTACAAGCTCGGTAGTATATCTTCTGGTAATTCTTTCTAGTTGGGATGGGGTATATTCCCTAGGGCTAATTTTAACTCCCCCTTTAGCACCCCCAAATGGCACATCTACTAGGGCACATTTATAAGTCATTAAAGCGGCGAGGGCCATGACTTCTTCTTGGTTTACTTTTGAGCTGTATCGAATTCCCCCTTTGGTCGGCAATCTATGGTGGGAATGCTGAACCCGATATGCTTCTAAGACTTCGTACTTCCCTCCTATTTTTACGGGAAAATTCATTTTATACACCGCATTCGATGCTTTTATCTGTTGTAGTATTCCCTGACTGACGTGAGTATAAGCTGCAGCTTTATCAAAATTAGCGCTTACACTTTCAAAAAACTTATTATTGCCTTCCTTTCCCATGATTAATCTTTTTTTCAAGTTTAGAAATCTTCTTTTCAAGTGAGTAGAGATAATAAAACAATCCCAAGAGAATAACTAAAATTACTGCGACTACTACATACATTTTTCCCATACTATGCATAAAATCACCGGATAGAGTTATCAATTGAATCATTTTATCTTATTTTTAAATTTAAATAAAAGTTTTTTTTATAAAACAGGGTTAATTTATATCTTATTAGAAATATTTTCTAAGTTTTTCACACGATATCTAAGTTGCGCTATCCAAGCTCCAACCAGAGCCCAACCAATGATGGCAGGATAAAATATCATTCTCATGGTATTGTCAAGATCCTCCCCTCCCATTGCTGGATTACCACCATTACCTGGATGCAAACTTTCTGACATTCTCGGTAAAATATACAATAGAGGAATCAATGCTATAAAAGCAAAAATATTAAATATAGCCGAGATGCGAGCTCTCTTATATGGATCATCTAAGGCGGTTCGCAAAAGAAAATAAGCTGCATAAATCAACAATGCAATTGCTGTGGTTATCTGTTTAATGTCCCAAGACCAAGGTCGTCCCCAAGTGTATTTCGCCCAAACCATACCAGTAAGCAATCCCAAGATCCCAAATAGAAATCCGACTTCAGTATATCCATTTGATTTGGCATCATCCAACAAATGATTAGACCTCAATACTCTAACACTATAATATACAGCTATCATTAACAACAACATCATGGCCATCCATAAACTAACATGGAAATAAGTATTTCGAATAGTCTCTAGTAAGATGGAACGATAGGGAAAGTGCAAAATTGTCTTGACATTCAAATCGGACAAAGTAAGATTAGTCCACGCTGCATTATTAGAAACATTATTACCTGATTCCATTATATAAACTGCTCCCGGCAATATAGCCGTCCCTTGATCGGGGAAATCTACTATAAGTGTTAAATCACTCTTTAACTTGTCCTTGGGTAGATTATTTGGTATTTCAAAAGCAGCATCGATACTAGATTCTGTTGAAACCGAAATCGAACCAGCTTGAATTAAATGATCATTGTCGTATTTTAACCAAGCTCGAATATCATCTGCCTTATGGCTTAAGTCGGCATTATAGGTTTGTACATTTAAGGTGATGTTATTTCCTCCCGACAGTTGATATGGAGATACTCCTGTTATACCGATTCCAATAGGAATAAGAAGTCCAGCTACATGTACTGCGATTACGATAACAACTCCTAATATTTTCCACCACTTCATATATTATAAATTTTTAAGTATAATGGCCAATCAATGCTTAACAAACCGACTTAGACAATGTTGACATAGATTCCAAAATCTAACATACTATATTTTTATTTCAAAAGTAAAGTCCGGTCAAATATTTTTATCATCGAAATAGATGATAGATGGACAGCAAATCATTTTATAATATACAGCATATATTTCAATATATTTTTTCACGAGAAGAAAATTATAGTAAAATCACTCTTGTATTAGTATATAGATTACCTCCAATAAGGTCAATGAGTAATCGGGGAGATACGAAAAGGCTTACATTAAGATCTGCTAATCGCTCCAAATATAGGGAAATAGAAAAACAGAGGCTACCGAAAAACAGAGGCCCAGGCCTGATAAAATAAATGCATCTGAAGCCCAATTATTGGCTACTGGATTTATCCCAACAGATATAGCTCCGATATTATACAATTCTAAAATAATAGGTATGATCAATGGAATGGTCAATACTGGATATAGGGATTGTGACTTATTACTGCGGATAGCAATCCCATTCATCAAGTGAGTAATGGCCGAAAAATTAAATGCTGCCAAAATCAAGGATACTACGAATGACAAAGAATTTATCACAAAGTTTCCAAATAAAAAATACATAGCGCCCCAGAGAATGGAAAGTAGAAACAGATTTTGAATAAAACCAATAAGTAAACCCGAAAGTAAAACGGATTCAGCAGACAACAATTGATAAAGCATTTGGTATTCTTCTTCCAATTCTTCTTTCAATCCTCGCGACGAAGCATGAATTAGAGAAAAAACAGCAATAACCCAATACAGAGACAACCACATTTTGGAATTTAGACTATCGAATATCAGATAAACGATAAACACTGAGGCCAACAAGAACTGCAAAGCAGACAACCAATCACTAATGGAACGCCATTCTTGTTTTAATTTAAACATTACTACAAATAAAAAAGAATTCAAATTAGCGAGATTTATATATCTAAATAATTAAAAAACAACACATTAACACTAAAAACCTCAACCATGCCAATTCAACACTTTACACAAAGTTAATACTGAGTTAATATATCGATAATAGGCGGAATATATTTTTGTCGCAAATTAATAAACTAAAATGATTTTACTTATGAAGTTCACTAAATTATTAGTTGCTCTTATGTTAGCAATGACTTCCATGATTTTCGTTTCTTGTGACGATGACAAAGAAGATGATCCTGTAGTTCCTACAACCATTACAGTTACAGGAAAAATAACTGACTCAGAAGATGCCAGTGCTATAGCGGGTGTAAGTATAGACGCAGGTAGTACAAGTGCTACTAGTGGCAATGATGGAAGCTATTCTATAGTAGCTCCCAAAGAAGGACTTTTGTCTTTTTCTAAGCAAGGTTATGTATCAAAAGTACAAGATGTCAACAATTCAACTACTATCGATATTCAATTGACACCTGAAGCTATGGAAGTAGAAACCGTTATTTTATCTGGTTTAACTACTGGCGACATGACATTGACCGCAGACAAAATTTATCAAATCAATCAAAAATTTGTCGTTTCCGACGGACATACAGTTACTATCGAGCCAGGGACTATCCTTAAAGGCGCACAGGGAACTGGATCTGTTGCTTCTGCTTTTATAGTAGCTAGAGGTGGAAAATTGATGGCTGAAGGTACGGCTGAAAAACCAATTATTTTCACTTCTGTATTGGACAATATCACAGTAGGAGAAAAATTTGGTACCAACCTTACTGAAATCGACAGAGAAAAATGGGGTGGACTTATTGTATTGGGTAAAAGTATTATTTCTGCTGAAGATGGAGATGATGTAGCTCAGATCGAAGGTATCCCAGGTGACGAAGATTTTGGAAAATTCGGAGGTACTGATCCTGAAGACAATTCTGGTTCATTGAAATATATCTCTATCAGACACGGTGGAGCCCTTATCGGTGATGGTAACGAAATCAACGGTCTGACTTTAGGTGGTGTAGGTAGTGGTACTACTATAGAAAATATAGAAATAATCGCTAACCTAGATGATGGTGTTGAGTTTTTTGGAGGAACAGTAAACGCCAAAAATATATTAGTTAGTTACCAAGGTGATGACGCCATTGACATCGACATGAATTATTCTGGAACTATTGAAAATGTTGTGGTTATTCACGGTGGTGATGATTCTGATGAAGCATTGGAATTGGATGGACCTGAAAATACGGCTCAAGATGGATTGTTTACACTTAAGAATGGGACTTTCATTAAAACAGGTGGACAGGGATCTGCTGCTGACTTTAAATCTAAAACTCAAGGTACAATTGAAAACTGTGTATTCAAAGGATATGGTAGTGATGCATTCCAATTGAGAGCGAACTTTGATAGTGAAAACGGTTGTGCTCCTAAATCAGATGCTTATTCATATTTGGTACAAGACAATCCTAGATTGGTACTAAAGAACAATGAAATCGTAGCTTCTGAAACGGTTGAAACACTATTTAAACTATACACTGGAGTAGCAGCTTGTGCTGGAAGCATTACCAATGAAATGTTATTGCAAGCAGCAACTATATTGGACACAGACAACAACAAGGTGGTAACGCAAGAAACCGCTGGTCTTGGTGCAGACTTCTCAGCATTTGAAGGATGGACTTGGAGTAAAGATCAAGGATTACTTGATTAATCTTATCTAAAAATTAAATAATCGAGAGGGCTGCTTTATCACAGCCCTTTTGGTTTTTGTTTTAAAATCGTATGTATATGAAAAACCTATTATTAACTATAATTATAATATCTGCTGGTCTCGTTACAGGCTTTTCTCAAACGGGAACCATTCGCGGAACCGTATTTGACGGTGAAACTGGAGAAACCATTCCCTTTGCCACCGTATTACTCGCATCAGACCCTGGTGTAGGAACAACTACCGATTTGGACGGAGTATATGAACTATCCGTTCCTGCCGGTAGTCAAGATATTAAATTTTCATACCTAGGTTATGCTGAGCAAACCATTAGTGGAGTGGCTGTAGAAGCTGACAAAGTAGTATTGTTAGATGCCAAAATACAGGAAGCGGCCGAAATGCTTACGGAAGTTGTTATCACGGCAACACAAGCTAGAAATACAGAATCAGCCATCTTAACACTACAAAGAAAATCTCCCAATGTAATCGATGGTGTATCTAGTGAATCCTTTAGAAAAATAGGTGATGGCGATGCTGCTTCAGCTATTAAAAGAGTTACAGGGGTATCCATTGAAGATGGAAAACACGTATATGTTAGAGGGTTAGGAGATAGATATACTAAAACCATACTCAACGGTTTAGATATTCCGGGATTGGACCCTGATCGCAATTCAATTCAAATGGATATTTTTCCCACCAACTTAATCGACAATATTATTGTTTTAAAGTCTTTCACCCCCGACCAACCCGGTGATTTCACCGGAGGGCTAGTCAACATTATCACGAAAGATTTTCCAGAAAGTCAAACTTTTAACGTATCTGCTTCATTGGGATACAATCCCAAAATGAACCTCAATAACGAATTTGTAACGTATGAGGGATCATCGACCGACAAATTGGGTTTTGATAACGGCGCCAGAGATGAGCCTATCAATATCAACGATTATATTCCAGATCCATCGGAGCGAAATCCCGACTTAACAAACATTACCAATAAATTTGGTAAGACAATGAGTACTCAGCGCTCTTCCAAGTTCTTGAATCAGTCCTATGGCATCTCCTATGGCAACCAAAACAAAGTGGGCAGTGGTTCCATCGGATACAACGCTTCAATCAATTACAAGACTGATTTTACTTTTTATGATGATGTAGAATATGGAACCTATATCAAAGAAAGTAATAAATCGAATAATGAACTTTATGTAGACCGAAGTATCCGAGGAGGTCAAAGTGAGGAAAATGTATTGATCAGTGGTATGGCTGGACTTGCGTACAAAAGCAAAAACCATAAAATAGGGGTTAATGCCTTAGCCATCCAGAATGGATCAGCTAACACGGCATTACTGGAACAAATAGTCTATGAAACCAATCCATCTACTTTGCTGAAAAGTAATCTAGAATATACAGAAAGATCGATTCAAAATCTATTGGTATTTGGTAAACACTCATTCAATGAAGGTGATTTTGAAGTGGATTGGAGAGTATCTCCTACGCACTCCAAAATTACGGAGCCGGACAATCGCGTTACCGCCTTTGAAGTTGTAAACCAAGGCGAGCAAATATCCTATGAATTAAATGCCAGCGTAGGCGCAGGGATTACTAGAGTATGGAGAAATTTGGAAGAAAACAATATCAGTGGAAAAATTGGGGCAACGTGGAAGTTCAATCAGTGGAACGATTTAGAATCTAAGTTTAAATTTGGCGCCATGTATACTCAGAAAAAAAGAGATTATTCTATCTCCAATTATCTATTCAGAGTAGAACAAGCTGGTCAATTTGACATCACTGGCGATCCCAATCAATTGTTCTCCAATGAATTTAGCTGGGATCCTTCTGCTAGAGCAGGAACCTATGTAAGAGGAAACTTCGAACCAGCTAATACTTTTGATGCCGAACAAGTAGTTATTGCAGGATATGTAATGAATGAATTGCCGCTTTCCAACCGTTTAAGAACGATTTACGGTTTACGAGTTGAGCAATCAGCAAACTTCTATACTGGACAAAACAATTTGGGTGATGAGGTATATGACAATGCCAAAGTCTTGGATGAATTTGACCTTCTCCCCTCTTTAAACATCGTCTATGCATTGTCTGAGAAAATCAACATCAGAACATCTTATAACCGGACATTGGCTCGACCATCATTTAAAGAAAAATCTGTAGCCCAGATTCAAGACCTAATCTCAGGAAGAACCTTTATCGGAAATATAGATTTGGAAGAAACCCAAATCAATAATTTTGACGTAAGATTTGAAAATTTCTACGACTTTGGACAAGTCTTGTCCATTAGTGGATTTTTCAAACAATTTAACAATCCTATTGAATTGGTGGCTTATTCAGAAGCTACTCCCAATGATGTACAACCTAGGAATATCGATGAAGCTACTGTTTTCGGTCTTGAATTGGAAGCTAGAAAGAATTTTAATTTTGGAAGTGAAAATTTCAACAAACTCACCATCGGATCCAATGTATCTTTGATCAAATCCAATGTGGATATGAGCGATGCTGAATATCAGTCAAGGTTGGACAACGCCAGAGATGGAGAGGACATTTCATCCAGTCGTGAATTAGTCGGACAGTCTCCTTATTTATTAAATCTATTTTTAGGATTCCAGTCTGCTGAAAATATTGTAGAATCAAATCTTAGTTACAATGTTCAAGGAAAGAGTTTATCGATAGTAGGAATCGGTAGAAATGCAGATGTATTTGATCTGCCCTTTCACAGTTTAAATTTCAAAACTTCAGTTAAGCTAGGGCTTCAAAAAAGAATGAGAGCGAGTTTTTCTGTCAATAACATCCTCAATCAATCCAGACAAAGAGTATACCAATCATTTGAAGCTGCAGACCAAGTCTTTGAAAAATACAAACCTGGCACCGACTTTCAAGTGGGATTGTCTTACTCATTTTAATAACATAGTTGATCGCTTTTAACTAAAGACTTTTTATATACAGCGATTTTATAAGGGAGGAGTTACTTAGTAACTTTCTCCCTTTTTTTATTCCACAAATACCTAATACCAAATACAAGTATCATTTGATCTTAACCATTGATGAATTGGACCATTATTAAATGTAATTCGAATTAACAAGACAAATACAGAGATAACCAGAGGATTATTCTCGTTTATTATTTATCCAGTAAAAAAGTAAATCCATTGTTTTAAAACATGGGACGAATTTTCCTGATTCAAACCAACATCAATATTAAGCTAAAACAGCGGTGTATTCGACTAATACTTGTCTAGATGCTATGATAGTTTATACTTCCTCTTATGCCAGTATATCAGAAAACCAGTAATAGGCAAAGACGCCATAATTAGAGAAGAAAAAAATATGAGCAACCGACCTGGCAAGCCCCATATATTACCCAAGTGAATATCGTAGACCAATCCATGTAATTTATTATATAGACTTGCTTGGCTATACCGACCATTTTCAAACCTTCCTTCAATAGGTAAACCAGTATATCGATCGAAATAAAGATGATCTAAATTATAGACCAATGAAGAAGGTGATATAATGGTAGCGTGAATGGCTTCATCTTCTTTATGAGGAAAACTGATATTTATATTTTTATTTTTGAATCTCTTTCTCAAATTCGAAGCTATCCTATCTACTACTTCTATCGTGGCGACGGAAGTGTTCTTATTCCTAATATCTGACTGAGGAATCTCGTACTTTATATCAGTCTCATGAGTTATCGATTTTATTCCGTTTTTGACAATATCAAAACCCCAAAACAAACCTGTAATTACGGTAAAAAATACTATCCATGTGGCATAAAATCCCAACACCTTATGCAAATCATAATTTAACTTCACCGGTAACCAACGCCACTGTATGGTCGTGGCCGATATGCGTTCTATCTTGTTTTTGGGCCACCATAGATACAGCCCACTAATCATCATAATTAAAAACAACAAGGTAGCCCAATGGACGATTTCCCTGCCCAATTTATCCAATAATAGATTTCGATGCAGAGGGACTAACTTATTGAGCCAACCTTTTTTCATATCTTGGATATGGACAACCTCACCTGAATAGGGATTAACAAAAGCATAAAAATAAGTACCCGGTACAAATAACAATACCTTGGCGGCAGATATACTGTCCCTAAATTCAATAGTTCGAAAATCTCCCTCGGGGAAGACCTCTTTAATGTTCGATTTAATCTCGGCAATCGATGCATAAGGTCTGTGTTCATTAACCACTCTCTCTTGATATAATATTCGACTCAACTCTGGCTTCCATGTTAGAAGAGCTCCAGATAAGGATATAATAAAAAATAAAACCCCAAGAAATAAACCCAAATACAGATGAAGATCTCCAAGTATTTTAAATCTTTTATAGGCAGCCATTGGTTTTTAATTCATGATGAGATGTCGAATTTAATAAAATAAAAGCTTTGATTCATTCCAAATTAAGAACGACATATTGACATAAAACCAATCAATTATTGCAACTAAAACAATTCACAACATAGAATCTAACAAGCCAACAGACGAAAACAAACAAGGATATAAAACGGCCATTATTTCCTTCATATTTTAAAAATAATATCAAAAGACCGCTTTGTCGATGTCATAAAATTTATTGAATGATACTTGTCCTCGATTCAAATTTTGATAGCTTATCATACTTTTCGATCACCAAGGTTGCCGCCCCCAATAATGTTGCGTCTTTGCCGAGTTCAGATATCACTATTTCAATATTTTCAGCAATCTTAGGAATGCAATGCTCATTGATGGCCTGTTGGATAGGAGCTGTCCAAAGCTTGCTTAAACTAGCACCTCTCCCACTTAAAATAATGGTACTCGGATTCAATAAATGCATTAAGATGGAAACTCCTCTTCCCAAGGTATAACCTATTGAAGTTAGAAGATGTATCAAAGAACTGTGGCCAGATTTTATTTCATTCATAATTAAATTAAGGGCGTCTGGTTCTGAAATAGAATCATGCCAACCCTTTATCTCTAATCCTTGAGTATCTATTAATTCCTTGACTTGATCAACTAGTATCAGCAGTGAAGACTCGGTTTCCAAGCACCCTCTCTTCCCACATTGACAGATCTTCTTATTGTCAAATAAGGGAATGTGACTTAATTCACCAGCATATCCCTTAGATCCTCTAAATATATTGTTGTCCAATATCATACCTAATCCGATCCCCCAACCCAAATTTAGAGTCATGGCGTTTCTTACATTCTGTGCTTGTCCGAATTTAAGTTCAGCTAATGCAACTAAACTAGAATCATTATCAATCAATACAGGCAAATCAATTTCTGACTCCATATATTGAACTATGCTCTTGTTAGGATGATAAAAAAACGTGTGATTTACCTGATTGGTGACATCGACAAAACCGGGCATACTCACACCGACACCTAGGATCTTATCTTTTTTTATTGAGTGATGATCAATAAAGTCGACAATGGCTTCGGTTAGAAGTACTAAGTCTTGTTTACTGCCAGGAACCAAACGCAAATTAAAGGTTTTGATCTCATCGACAACATTATTGTGTAAATCATAAATCGCCATTTTTGTTTCAAACTGATCTACGGCGATAGAAGCTATATACAAAAGTTCTGGCTTTATACAATAAAGTACTGGACGTCTTCCCCCTTTTGAGGAAGCCAATCCCTTAACTTCAAGAATATTCTCCTCTACCAATTCACTTATGACTCCATTGACAAATGGAATACTTTTATTGAGCTCAATACTTAGTTCAGTACTTGAACAGGATTTATTAAAATATAACTGTTTAATAATCTGCCTTTTAATCTTTGCCCTTTTGTTCATATCAAAAGATTTTTTCCTTCACCTTTTAAAATTACTACACTACATTTAAAAAGAAAAATACTGTCTTCAAATCAAAGACAGTATTTTCAAATCCTCTTCCAAAACCATACCAATGATTTAGGACTATTTTTTAATCATTATCCTTACCTGGAAAATGAACATCCATTTGAGGGTAAGGAATACCGATATTGTTTTTATCAAATTCTTTTTTCACATACTCCATCATATAAAAATATACCGGCCAGTAATCTTGACTCTTGGCCCATGCTCTGGCAGTCAAATTCACCGATGAATCCCCGTGGCTATCCACATATACTTCTATGGGTTCATCCTTCATGATAGCATCGTGAGACTTAAACAGCTTGATAATTATTTCTCGAGCCTCGTCAATATCAGCATCATAACTTATCCCAAAAATTAGGTTAAACTTACGCTTACCTAAACTCGTAAAGTTGGTAATGGTCCCCGATGTAACTGTAGCATTGGGTACAATGATCATATTGTTGTTTAGAGTAGTGAGAATGGTATTGAAAATCTGAATACTGGCAACCGTTCCTTCTTTTCCACCTACCTCTACAAAATCACCAATTCGATACGGTTTAAATACCATGATCATTACTCCAGATGCAAAATGACCTAAACTACCTTGCAGGGCCATCCCTATCGCAAAAGCTCCAGCACCTAAAATGGCAACAAAACTCGTAGTGACGATACCAAAGGTATTTGCTACACTAAAAAGCAATAATATTTTTAAAAGAATAGAGACAAGTGATGTGAGAAAATTTTGAAGTGAAATGTCGACATTGGCTTTCTGAAGCACTTTTTTAAATACTCGACTAACCCAGACTACAATCATCCAACCGATGACGAGGGTAGCTACAGATAGAGCTAATTTGGGTGCGTACTCTTGGATGACATTAGTTACCCATTCTAGAGAATTTTCCATACTTTTTTATGTGTTTTATAAGTGAATAAATATCACGCTATTATACAAATAAAACCTCATATAAATAAAAATATCATACATATAAAAGGTTACATCCCCTAATATCACTATGATCTAGGCGACCAATGATATCAAACCCTCCATTTTTAGTAGTTTTAATTAAATCGTCGGTGGCAATGAAGGAACAGCTATCGATATTCGCCAAATCCGTAACACAGTTTCGTCCGGCTTGATCTTGAAGTTCTGGACTCAAGGGATCGTTAATTTCATATGGCGTCATTCGAATGGTGGTCCCATTTTTGAACAATCCATCTTTAGGTGCATAGAGTTGAGATAAAAGTTCTGTCATACCGTATTCAGAATGAACTTGATCTAAGCATAAATTATCTTTGAGTTCTCTGTGCAATTCATTCCGGAGCATTTCCTTTTTTCTCCCCTTCATTCCACCGGTCTCCATCACTACCACGTCATCGGACCAATCCAAATCCAAAGTAGACGCAAAATCCAATAATGCATAACTCACCCCTATTACCAGTATTTTGTATCCAGAAGAATGCATACGATCCACGGTTAGAGCGAGATCTTGAAAATTGTATTTAAAAAAACCACTTCCCGAACAATTAGAAAGACTTATAAAATGATTGACCATATGAATGAGGGAAGAATGACCTTGTTCCAAGTAAGAAGGGAGTAAGGCGAGCACACAATATTGATTAATCGGACCGTAAACAGTCTCAAACAAATGTTGAGAAACCGTATTGTATAAATCAATGTCGGCCACATAATGTTGACTCCTATTGGACAAGGTAGTACCAGAAGAACGAAAGGTTTGTTGGATTTCCAGATTTCCGCTTACTACTTTATGGTTTTTAAAAGTAGAAATGGGAAGATAGGGAATATTTTTAATCGACGAAATAGTACTTGGTGTTCTATTTAACAAATCACAAAAGCGACGATAAACTTCATTGGTCCTATATTGATAGAGAAAGGTATCCCAGACTTGAGAATCCCAATCAAATTGAAAGCTCAGTAAACTGCTTCTAAGATGATTTCTCAGGGTTTTATCCTCCATATTTACTATATTGATCGTAATTAAAATAAAAAATCATCTTTTTTATGCAAATTTAATACCGAATAAACGAAGTAATGATTTGTTTATCAATTTAAAAGATTACTTTTGTGCGTTTTTATAATTTAACAGACATGACAAAAGTAAGAAATATCGCTATCATAGCGCACGTTGATCATGGAAAAACCACCTTGGTAGATAAGATTTTGTATCATACAGAACAAATGAATGATCAAAAGAAATTGGAAGGTGATTTGATCCTTGATAACAACGACCTTGAACGGGAACGAGGTATAACCATCGTATCCAAGAATGTTTCCGTTCAGTACAAGGGAATTAAAATCAACATCATCGACACCCCTGGTCACGCCGACTTTGGAGGTGAAGTAGAAAGGGTGTTGAACATGGCGGATGGCGTATTATTGCTGGTTGATGCCTTTGAAGGGCCCATGCCTCAAACAAGATACGTATTGGGCAAAGCCATAGCATTGGGTAAAAAACCTATCTTAGTTATCAACAAAGTCGACAAAGAAAACTGTCGTCCAGAGGAAGTAATGGAAGATGTTTTCGATCTTATGTTCCACTTAGATGCCAACGAAGATCAACTGGATTTTGAGACCGTATACGGATCTGCTAAAAATGGTTGGATGGGTGCTGATTGGCAAAAACCTGCAGATGATGTGAGTTATCTATTGGACACAGTAATCAATACCATTCCAGAACCACAAGAAAATCAAGGGACGGTACAATTGCAAATCACTTCTATTGATTACTCTAACTACATTGGTCGAATAGCCATAGGTAGAGTAACCAGAGGAACCATTCAACCCAACTCACCAGTAACTTTGGTAAAAAGAGACGGTTCAATGGTAAAATCAAGAGTCAAAGATGTATTTACCTTTACCGGAATGGCCAAAGAAAAAGCTAGCTCTGTATCTAGTGGCGATATCTGTGCTATTAGTGGTATAGAAAACTTTGATATTGGAGATACTATTGCGGACTTTGAAAATCCCGAAGGTCTTCCTCCCATTTCTATTGACGAACCTACCATGAGTATGTTGTTCACTGTTAACGACTCTCCTTTCTTCGGTAAAGAAGGCAAATTTGTAACTTCTCGTCACCTTAGAGATCGATTATACAGTGAAACTGAAAAAAACCTTGCGTTAAAAATTGAAGAGACTAGTTCACCGGATTCATTTAAAGTATATGGTAGAGGGGTAATGCACCTGAGTGTATTAATCGAAACCATGAGACGTGAAGGATACGAACTTCAAGTAGGGAAACCCATTGTATTGATCAAAGAAATAGACGGTGCCAAGCACGAACCTATTGAATCTTTGTCCATAGACTCTCCACAAGATGTTAGTGGTAAAATTATAGAGTTAATCAGTCAACGGAAGGGCGATATGCTCAAAATGGAGCCCAAAGGAGATTTGATGCACTTAGAATTTGAAATACCTTCAAGAGGTATCATCGGATTGAGAACTCTTGTAATGAATGTTTCTGCCGGAGAAGCGATAATGGCTCACAGATTTGTGCGTTATGAAAAATTCAAAGGCGAAATTCCATCTCGAAACAAAGGAACTTTAATAGTTTTGGAAGCGGGAACAACCATACCTTATGCCATGGATAAACTTCAGGATAGAGGTCGATTCTTTGTAGGGCCTGGTATTGATGTTTATCAAGGTCAAATCGTTGGGGAACACAATAGAGACAACGATTTGGTAGTCAATGTAACCAAAACTAAAAAATTATCTAATATGCGTTCTTCAGGAGCTGATGACAAGGTAAAACTTGCTCCTCCTATCGATCTGTCGTTAGAACAATTTATGGAATATATCGAAGATGATGAATACTTGGAAATCACTCCTGAAAGCCTGCGTATTCGAAAAATCTTTTTAAAAGAACACGAACGAAAGAAAGCCAGTAACAAGGCTTTGTAATTCAATATATACTTGCAATATTGTGAGTATTATAAAGTAAACTAACTGATAATCTATCTCTATAGGTTATCAGTTTTTTTTAGACCTAGACGACAAAAAAAGACGGTAATAACCTAAGTATAATAATGGATATTCAAGTCAAACCGCTAAGTTTCAACAGAGCCAATTCTCCTTACATACCTCAATGAATATTCAAATATTCGAGCTGTTTTTCCATCTTTTATAGGAGAAATACCATCTCAAATCTATGGTCTTATGTTAATTTTAATATAAAATATCAGCCCATACACCACCACAGTAGCTATTGGCGTTTTAACATCTAAAAAATATGAAAAACATCTACACATTAAATTTATTTGTAATATATTTGTAATTAAATATCAGTAAAATGTTTAGATTAAATAGAAAAAATAAAACCAGAACTTATGCGCTAGAAAGCAATGGCAGCAAGGTTCAGATACCATTATCCTTCGAAGGGAAATCTATAGTTTTAAATGAAAAAAGACTACCTAAGGGTGAATATCAATGGGTAACTGAAAAGGAAAACAAACAGACCGTACTACCTATTATGGTATTGTAATCAATTGAGATAATCGATCAACAGTAATTTCAATATTTTCCCTCTCAGACTAGGGATCAATACTTGATGCGAAGATATTTGCATCCCGTTTCGAACTTGAAGGCGCAGTTTTTGAAAATCAGTACTCAATAAATTGGTTCTCAAAGATGCGCCATCCGGTCGAATGATATATTCACTAACCGTATTCTCATTTCGAATTTCGTCGTTGTATATAAAGCGCAGGTGATTGGGATTTTTAAAGACAAAATAAGAAGAATAAGCTCCTTCATCGTCATTGGAGAACTGTCTTTTAGCCAATAATTTTTGCCAGACTTTATCCCCATCAGCTGAGAGATAGAACAGCATTATATTCTCATAATGGTAGTCTACTGTATATCTATTGCCATAATAATCGATTCTACTTCCAGAAGAAATGCGTTCCATTTTCTTAACCTCTTCTAATACCAAAATAGCGGCTCCATCATCCATAAAGATTAAATCTTGTACTTGGACATTTTCGAGATAATTCCGCTTATTTTTTTGAACGTTGTTGTAAAAATCACTAAGTAATTTATCTTGAAAAGTAAAGGTTAGGAATTCATACTCGTTAAGGTTTTTTGGATCCTGTTTGATTTGAAATAACAATTCTGCTCTATCAAGATTTTTTTCTGAACCTAAGCCAGAAATGATAAACATATTATTGACATTGTCGTATGAAAAATAAGCGTCATAGGTCAATAAATTAGCCATGGGAATAGTAGCTTCAGTCCTATCCCCCACATCGCGAATTTTTATTATTTTAAATTGATGTTTTTCTCTTTTAAAATAGTAATTATCAAATTCAAAAACCAAATACAATATACCTGAATTACTGAGTACTGATTTTCGATATTCTTCATAGAATTTATATCCTTCAAGTTGAATTTCATCGGAATATACCAATTCCTTATAGATGATATCGTATACGAAATAACCGATTAAATCGCCACTTTGAATAATAAGAACCCCCATTTTAGTTTTGTCCTCGGAAAATGTATATCGATATTTATAATTTTGAAATTGTTTTTCCATTCGAATGATGGTATCGGGAACACCTCTTTCAAGCGATTTGTTATAGGGCATATTGATCACATAGGAAAAATCCTTATCGACGGTTGAATACAATATATTGAAATGCTCCTTATCTGGATATATGTGGATAATTCTCGACTTTTTGTCTTCTAATTCAAATTCTTGATTAGAGGTTAAGAACAATTCATTATTAAAGTTGTGAATTGAAAATTTGAAATCAGAATAACTAGCTACTAAATAATTATCCCCATACTGCCCCAACAATTCATATGTTAAGTCAGTTCTAATATCCATGGATTCTGAAACCAAAATATTTTGGCCAAATCCAAAGGACAGAAAACAGGAAAACGCAAGCAGTGCCAAATATTTCATGTTACAAAATAAAAAGTATTTTTTAAAAAGAACCATTTTTTAAAAATCAATTAGATATTTGTTGTATGATGAATGAATGGATAGAATGGATTCCCAATATTTCTGTAGGGCAAGACAATGATCTACTAAACAAAGTAGATCAAGCCTTTCACACAATCGCCGATCTCTACGTATTGCACAAAGATGTAGGTGTTGATGCCAATCGAACGGTGTACACCGTGGTAGGTAATCGCGATAGTTTGAGAAATGGATTGATGGCATTGCTATCACTATTGGAAAGAGATCAGTCCATGGAGCATCATGAAGGCCAGCATCCTAGGATAGGGGCTTTGGATGTATGTCCCTATGTAGCCATGGATGTCAGGGATGAGTCAGAAGTAGTCGATTGGAGTAGAACCTTGGCCGCAGAAGTTTCTAAAATATTCAAATTGCCCATATATCTATATGAAAAATCCAGCCTGATCACTCAAAGAAATAATTTAGCTCAAATAAGAAAAGGCGAATATGAATCTCTTGCCCAGAAAATGAAAGAAGAAGAATGGCTGCCCGATTATGGCAATCAATTTAATCCCATTCTAGGTGCTACAGTTTTAGGGGTGAGAAATTTTCTAATTGCCTACAATGTCAACATTGAAACCAGTGATCTTTCCGTAGCCAAATCAATAGCCAAAAAAATGCGTTCAGCAGGGCCAAGTAATCGACCGTATGCATTAAAGGGATTAAAAGCCATCGGTTGGTATATGGAAGAATACCAATGCTGCCAAATCAGTACCAATATTGTAGATATTGATCAAACCGATATCTATGAAGTATTTGAACAAACCAAAAAATGCGGACAAGAATGGAATGTTGAAGTTTTGTCATCGGAGTTAATCGGCTTATTACCTTTGCGATGTTTGGAAGAAATTGAAAAAAAATGGGGGATTTTAATAGCAGATCAAGCCGAGCATTTGGGTTTATCATTTTGCGGTATAGAAGATCTGAGAAAGCGAACCATTGAATATCGTTTGCCACAGGCTTCTTTAAATTCCTAAAACCATGAAACTATGAAATTAGAACACATTGGCATCGCCGTCAAAGATCTCGAAGAAAGCGAGAAACTATTTGCCAGTTTATTTAATTCTCCTGTCTACAAGAGAGAATATGTAGATACAGAAAAGGTAGAAACCGCTTTTATCCAAATTGAGAATACAAAAATTGAATTATTATCGGCGACCGAGGGGCCCATTGCAAAATTTATTGATCGCAAAGGTCCAGGCATCCATCATTTAGCTTTTCAAGTGGACCATCTTGAATCAGAAATCAAACGCCTTCAAGCGCAAGGATTTGAATTTGTATCGGAAACCATAAAGGAAGGAGCAGACAATAAAAGAGTGGTCTTTCTTCACCCGAGATCCTCAGGCAAGGTATTGATAGAGTTAGTAGAAGATATGGGCCAATGACATTATTAGATATTTTTGTAGGAGGTATTGCGGGATTGATTGCAGGAGGGATTAATACATTGGCTGGTAATGGTTCGGCCTTAACCTTGGCGGTACTCATGGAGTTTTTTGGCCTTCCATCGAATATAGCCAACGCGACCAATAGAATTGGTGTATTAGCTCAGACAACGGCATCGACCTATGGGTTTTATCGCAGCAAAAAACTATCCATCCAAGGGAATCAACGATTACTTATATGCACTATTTTGGGTTCCTTCTTAGGGATCTATCTCGCTGTTATTATATCGGCTGAGGGTTTTAAAACTGTGTATAAATATTTATTAGTCCTTATGTTATTCATACTTTTTATCAAACCTAAGCGATGGATCAACCCAAGCGAAGATTCAGAGGCAAAAAAATTACCCCTGTGGTTAAGCACAATATTCTATATATTACTCGGAGTATATGGTGGATTTATTCAAATGGGTATGGGCATATTTGCTTTAGCTATTTTCGTTCTTATAGGTAAAATGAACATTATTAAAGCCAATATACTTAAATCATTCATTATAGCAGTCTATACACTGATAGCCGTAGCCATCTTTGCCTATAAAGATTTGATTCATTGGCCATTTGGACTAGCATTGGCATTTGGTCAAATGATTGGAGGTTATTACACTGCACAATTTGCCAGTCGTTCTCCTAAAGCCAGTCAAATAGCTTATATTCTTTTGATTATCTGTGTAATAGCTGCGATTGTCAAAGTGTTTAATTTTATATAATCACCCGACCAAATTTACAAAAAGAGTCTTTCCGATAGCTTCAGAAATATCTTATAGAACGTCTATTTCCAAATTGGAAAGAACTTGAATAACATCCTTTTTACAATATGGGATAAAAAACCGTAAACCGTCAAGATGATAAGTTATCATTACTGAAATGAGATACTGAAACTATTCCATTTCCTTTAATCTCTCAGTGTTCTCATAGAGTCTAAGGCTCTCTATTATCTCCATTATATCACCTTCCATTACCTTGTCTAAGGAATATAGAGTAAGATTAATCCTGTGATCGGTCAATCTATTTTGGGGATAATTATAGGTGCGAATTTTATCGGATCGGTCTCCAGAACCAACAAGAGATTTACGCTTAGCCGCTAAATCAGATTCATAACTCGCTTTTTGCTGAGCATATATTTTCTGATATAGTCGTTGGATGGCTATCTCTCTATTTTTAATTTGTGATCGACCGTCTGTACTTTCCGCAACTACCCCAGTAGGTAAGTGAGTAAATCTAACTCCAGACTCTGTTTTATTTACGTGCTGCCCTCCTGCTCCACTAGATCGAAAAGTATCGACTTTTAAATCTGATTTTTTAATATCGACATCTTCCATTTCCAATTTTGGCATGACTACCACAGTGGCTGCAGAAGTGTGAACCCTACCTTGAGACTCTGTTTTGGGAACGCGTTGTACCCTATGAGCTCCTGACTCAAACTTCATCATACCGTATACATCTTGGCCCTGAATTTCAAATTCAATTTTATTATACCCCCCAGAGCTACCTTCATTGACAAAAACAATTTCTTGTTTCCATCCCTGATTTTCGAAGAATTTTGAATACATTCTATACAAATCACCAGCAAAAATAGATGCTTCATCGCCACCAGTACCGGATCTTATTTCCATTACCACATCTTTTTGGTCGTCGGGATCCTTAGGCAATAGCATAAACTTAATCTCCTCTTCCATTTTAACCAATTGGGCATTAATGGTATTCATTTCATCTGAGCCCATCTCACGCAATTCGGCATCATCATCTTCCATCATTTGCTTGGCTACCTCTTTGGCATCCAATATATTAGAATATTCGTGATATATGGTTACGAGATCTTTTAAGTCTTTGTATTCCCGGTTGAGTGCTGCATATCTCTTCATATCAGAAATAATTTCTGGATCTGATAACTGCTCCTCTATTTGATGAAACTTTATTTCTATTTGTCTCAACTTATCTATCATACCTTATACATTTAGCACACGAAATTACACCATTTTCTTAAATAAGAAAAAGCGGATACAAAAGTACCCGCTTTTTCATAACGCTTATATCGGTTTATTTTATTTGAATTTCACTTCAAACTCTACTCTTCTATTTAAAGATCGACCTGCTGCGGTATTATTATTAGCGATAGGACGAGCCTCACCATAGCCTACAAAATCAAGTCTATTGGGATTCGTACCTTTTCTAATTAAATAGTCGTAGCAAGTTTTGGCTCTCTTCGCTGACAAGTCTACATTGGCATTGGCATCTCCAGTGGCATCGGTATGACCAGAGATTTGAATTCCATAGGTTGGATTGTCTTTCAAAATTTGAACGATTTGATCTAAGACCACATAAGATTGAGATTGCAAGGTCGCACTACCCACTTCAAATTGTACTGCTTTTCTCGCAAAGTCCAAGATCTCTTTTACTTCAGCCTTCACATATGGACAACCATCATTGGCAGGATCTCCTGGTGTACCGGGACATCTATCTATTCCATCGTGGACACCGTCGTTATCGGTATCTGGACATCCTTCGTTTTCTTTGCTACCGGCCAATTCAGGACATCGATCTTCTTTATCGGACACACCATCACCGTCTTTATCAGGACAACCATTGGTTGATTTTGGTCCAGGTTCATTGGGACACAAGTCTCTATTGTCAGGGGTACCATCATTATCCTTATCAAAATTAGGACATCCATTATTTTCTGCTGTTCCTGGCAAATTAGGACATTCGTCTTCTGGATCGATTACCCCATCGTTGTCACTATCGGGACAACCATTTCCTGTTGCAGAGCCAGCAATATCTGGGCAAAGATCTATATTATCTGGAATCATATCACCGTCGGTATCAGGACAGCCATTAAATTCTGGCAAACCAGGTACTTGAGGACAATCATCAATATCATCAGGAACACCATCCTTATCAAAATCCACAGGTTTCAATAAAACCTTTTTCTCATCTGTCTTTTTACCGATAAGGTACTTCAAACCCAATCCAATATGGACATTGTTTCTATTATCGGCCAATCCAAGTCTATATTCCACTTGGGCATTGAGAAAAGCACTGGTACCGACCTGTACATCTACCCCTAATCCAGCTGGAATTTGTAGGCCAAATTGCTCACCTTTGAATTCATAGACACCATTGGCTCCGGCAGTTACATAGGGGACGAACAATTTACCCCTCTCCCATAATTGAGCTTGAAACAAGACTCCTAAATCACCGGTAACATCGTTTTTCAACGGATCATTGAAGTTAGCTATAGCAAATCTAAGAGGCACGTTAACATTTAAAAAGGAATATAAATTCCGAGTATATCCCATTTCTACTCCGCTGGTATAGCTTTTAAAATCACCATAGTCTCCGGATATAGGCCCAGTATAATCTAAAAATAAAACTTTAAAATTTACAGCATTCTTTTGCAATGGATTTTGTGCATTAGCACGATTCCCTACAAATATTGCCATCATCATAATGAATAAAAGAAAACATCGTTTCATGAAGTACATTTTAATAGTCAAAGTTGGTCAAAAGTACGAACAAATTTAATAAATCATATTACATGATCATCTAATATGAAAATTATTAACAATAATCGTGCCTATATTTTCAAGCAGATCTTTTTTTATCCATTTAAGGATAAGATTTTCAATAAAATATAAATATTTGTGATCTATAATGTATAGTATCTCCCCTATCGATTGATATCGAGGTAATCAAATTTTAAAATTGTGGGGTGGGTATTTCGAATATACCTGTATTGTAATTTTTCTGAACATTATCCCAATTAAAATACCGACCATTCATTGAGATATACAATCCAGGCGGGAGGACTTGCACGAATGACAATGCGCTTCCCAAATTAAAAAAACCATCCGATGACACACCGAATGTATAAGGAATCATAGCACCGGTAATAACAATAGTTTTATTTTGAAGGGCATTTTCTTTGGCCAAATACGCTGCGGTATCCACCATAGTATCAGTTCCATGAGTTAATACTATTTGATCGTGGGGAGAATCAATCATTTTTTCAGCAATTAATCTCCGATCACCTATTGTCATGTCCAGACTATCTTTCATCATAATAGTTTCCACCACGGTATCTAGACTACATCTACCTCTTTTTAGCATTTCGGGCAAATGGGTTTTACTAAAACTCAATTCTCCAGAAATATAGTTGTATTCTTTGTCAAAAGTACCACCGGTAATAAATATTTGTATCATAGGTTTTAGGCAATTATACGAATTTATCTGCACAACTAGAGCTGGCAAAAGCATCTGGTTTGGCTTTGAATACAAAGCCCATACCAACGATATAGCCCATAGCTTCTTTTAAGGCTACATGGGACAAAAATTGGGGATTGGCATTGATATCTGCATGGACTTCCATAGGAACCTTATATTTTTTAACGATTGGACTTACTTCATAGGCTACAGCCACAGATTTGCCTACCTCTTCGATCATTCTGTGTTTTAGGGTTATATTGGAATGGCCAGTTGTTTTGCGTATATACATAAAACCACCTTTCTTGAACCTCAGGATCACTACTACGGTTGCATAGGTAATGGTTCCATTCTTAACTTGAGAATCAGTGCCGACACATAATTTTATGGCATTACCATTAGAAAGTTCTTTGGTAATATCTCTTTCAAGTACATCATTCAGCCCCTGGTCAAGAGGTTTACCTTTCCATGTTTTCCAAGACATATTTTATTTTAAAGATATGAAATTCAGACTAATCGATCTATTATTATGGATTAAATCCGCAAAAACAACAATAAGTTAACATTTATTGCTGAATAAAAGTTGAATCGTCTAAAATAATAGGGTAGAAATATAATATGACCTTCAATTAGATGGCGTAAATACATAAATATAATATTTTTCAATGTTATATCAACTATACCCAGAGTTCGAATAAAGGATAATAGTTGAGTACTTTGATAAATGTTCGTCCCTACTATTAACAAAAGAGATATTTCATTTCAATCGATTTACATCTTATATTTGCATTTTATAAATCTTCAAATAAAATTTATGAACAAGCCGGTTGCCTATTTATTTTTATTTCTTAGTTATTGGTCTTTTCTCAGTTGTGCCGATAGTCCAATCTCGGATTTAAGTAATATGCAGTTGAGATATTTATTTGAAGGAAACGATGAAACTGGACAGCACAAGGCAACATTTGAATTAATCAACAAATCGACTACCCCAGTAGTTGCTGACTGGGAATTATACTTTAATCAAATTACAGGGAGTATCTCCATTGAACCATCTGTTAATGTGAATATTCAACATATTAATGGAGATTTATATAAAATAACACCAAAGCCTGGATTTAATTTATCAGCATCAGATACTTTGCGAATACCGTTGACTGTGGGCAGTCCTGCAATAAAATATTCAGATTTCCCCTCTGGTTTTTATTTTGTAAACAGCCAGAACGGAATAGTTAACAAAATTGAAGACCTTTCTATTTCAGTTCCTCCACTAGGTAAAAATTGGTTGCGATCCAATGAAGACCTAATTCCAATCCCCAGTGCAGCCACCTATTACGATATCAATATTCAACAATCTAATATTGAGGAATTTAAACACTCCATAATACCGAGACCTAAAAAAATGATTTCTTCTAACCGCAAGGTAATATTTAACAATATAAAAGTTTCTGGCGACGAAGTATTCAACAACGAAATGGCCTATCTCAAAGAGGAAATCGGACGATTTTTGCCAGAGTTAAGTGGAGACAATTATTTAGAAATTGAAATGATTCATCGACCTGAGTTAAAATTAAGTTCCATTAATGACGACTATCAATTATCTGTAAACAAGCAAAAAGTAACCATAATAGCCTCCAACCAAAGAGCAGGTTTTTATGCGATAATGAGTTTATTGCAATTAATTGACCCTAACGATTATCATCAGCCCACTGCTTCACTTCCCGCGGTTCAAATATCGGATTATCCCAGTTTAGAATATCGGGGATTTATGTTAGACGTCGGTAGAAATTTTAAATCCGTGGATCAAGTACTTTGGGTTATTGATCTATTGAGCCGGTATAAAATGAATACCTTTCACTTTCACATCACCGACGACGAAGGTTGGAGATTGGAAATTAAGGATTTGCCAGAACTAACAAATTTTGGTGGATTTAGAGGATATTCCCCAAATGAATCACAATATCTACAACCTTCATATGGTTCAGGACCAGAAGCCCAACCTTCGCAAGTCACAGGATATTACACGGGAGAAGATTTCATAAAAATATTAGAATACGCCAAAGCAAGACACATTAAAGTAATACCTGAGGTGGACATGCCTGGTCATGCAAGAGCAGCAGTTAAAAGTATGGAGCATCGATACATGAATTATAAGGATGAGGATATAGATAAGGCCACTCAGTACTTACTTTCAGACTTAGAAGATGAATCAGAATACAGTTCAATACAACAATTCAACGACAATGTTATCAATGTATGCAAGCCTTCAACCTATGTTTTTTTTGAAAAGGTAATCACTCAAATCAAAGAGTATTACGATGAAGCAGGGTTAAAATTGGAAATGGTACATATTGGAGGAGATGAAGTTCCTCATGGAGTCTGGACCTCTTCCCCAGCCTGTGATCAATGGATACAAGAAAACGGTTTAGACCGCAATGATTTAATGAGTGATTTTCTTATAAGGATCAATCAAATACTAGTGAAACACGACATCCTCATGGCGGGATGGCAAGAAATCGCATTAAATTCTGAACATAATATCGATGTAACCAAAAGCGCATCGATGATACCCTATGTATGGAATACCATGCCTGGGGACCCCGATAGTCCTGACGATAGTCAAGAGTTGGCTTATAAGTTGGCGAATCAAGATTTTAATATTGTTATTAGCAGTGCTCCTAATTTGTATTTTGATTTTGCCTATGACAAGCATCCAGATGAATCTGGTTTTTACTGGTCTGGTTTTATCGACATGGAAAAATCTTTTTCTATGCAACCCTATGATATGTATACCAGTTATTCTACAGATCCTATGGGACATTTACTAGATACAGATCATTCACAAAAGGAGAAATTAGAGAAAAAAGAAAATATTTTAGGTATACAAGGACAATTATGGACAGAAACCGTTCATAATTTTGCTGCTTTGCAATACTATTTAATTCCTAAGGCATTTGGACTTTTTGAGCGAGCGTGGAATCCTGAGCCAACATGGCAAGGCAAACCTAAATCAAAAGCATTTTACAAAGACTGGGAAGCTTTTAAATACAATGTGGGAAAATATCAAATTCCCATGTTACAAGCAGCAACAACAGAAACCCTAAACTACCGTTTATCACCTCCGGGAGGAATCATAAAGGACGGAGAACTAATCGCCAACTCATACTGGCCAGACCTCGAAATAAAATATACGACGGACGGAAGTGAGCCAGACAGAAATTCTAAGACCTATACCACACCAATTATTTTATCCAATGATTTTGTCAATATTAAATTAAAAGCATTTGACAAAACAGGTTATAGTAGTCGTACTGTCACTATAGAGCCGCAATAGTGATGGAATAATACAAAGGGGTTAGATTTCTCAATTAAAAATCATCAAAAATTTTGGCCCTATTTATATC
Source organism: Membranihabitans marinus (assembly GCF_021729155.1). GTDB lineage: Bacteria > Bacteroidota > Bacteroidia > Chitinophagales > Saprospiraceae > Membranihabitans > Membranihabitans marinus. The sequence goes on from NZ_JAJQYA010000004.1 coordinate 189,000, forward strand.
AGACAATCACAATACAGCGGGAGTCAAATATATTTAAAATACCGTCATCTCAGACTGACTCTATTAAACAATGATTTTCAATAGAAATCAACTAAGCTGTCCTTTGATTTTATGTTGATGTAACAGCTAGAAGGGTAAATTGAAAAAACTACGAAGACGATTCCTTTTAGAATGTCGGTTATCTAATGATTTTCGGATAGACTTCATTTCACTTTACTTAATAGCTCCATGTATTCTTTTCTTATAGTTAGAAGAATACATATTATTATGGTCTCAGTACAAGGCTTAATAGGGAAACAAATGTCTTGTGTATTGCCCACCATAGTCGGTGTATACCAACTATGTTTGGGGCATCCATAGTTTTGAATAAAAAAAACAGTCGAAAATTTTAGCGATGGAATGAATTAGATACAAAGGAAAGCACTTGAGGCAAAGCGGATCTCCAATAAGACCATGAATGACTACCGTCGCGAACTCTAAACTCATGTTTTACACCGGTATTGGTTAAGGCAGCCTTTAATTTCATATTTCCTTGAATTAGAAAATCATCGTCACCACAATCGATGTAAAATTTCACATTATTGTATTTTGATTTGCTGTAGTCAGCGATCAACTTTTTGTAATGATAGTTTTTATAATTGCCATTTAATCGATCACTTCCTTTAAGACCAGCTCCAAAGGGTTGGCCCAACATTTTATCCCATTTTGATTCATCCATATTTTGGGCTTCCTCATCGGTAAAGAATGCTGCACTTAATGGAGCACATGAAGCGAAAATATCGGGGTATTTTAATCCGTAAACCATAGATCCAAATCCACCCATGGAAAGGCCAGCCACCGCTCTAAATTCTCTTTTACTTCTCACGCGAAATTCTGATTCTATATGAGGGATCAGCTCCTTAATAAAGAAATCTTCATACAATTCTTCACCATCTGCGCTATTGATATACCAAGACACCCCTGCATCTGGCATAACGATAATCATTGATGACGCATTTCCGTTTTGAATAGCTTCATCGGCGATGTGTTGTACGTTTCCAAATTGGGTCCAACCTGTCTCGTCATCGGTATAGCCATGAAGTAAATAAAGGACTGGATAACTTCTATCAGAAATAAAATAATCCGCAGGCATATATACGGAATAGGATACATCTCTACCTAAGATATTACTTTTCAGTTTTAACGATTCGAAAATTTTACTATTCTCAATAGGTGGTTGAGGAATGAGGTCAGTGCTATAGGAAGAATTAAAGGCAAACAATAAGATCAATCCACTGATGACACTATGAAGAAAGAATTTCGATTTTCTCATTTTAAATAAATTTTATTTCGTCAGTAAAGAATATAGGGGAAAGATAAGTAAATTTTGATTTTATACTTTATATCGATAGCAATTCGAATTTTAATTCATTACAACATTGACGAAGCCACTAAACCATTATTGATATTGAGCAGTAAAATTTATAGAAATATCGTTGTAAGGAAATTTATTACAGAATCAATTGGGGATAGCATATATTGACATTTTCCACACCTTTGACAATTTTATGGTATGGTTATTATGAAGGACGATGGTATGGATTTTAAATAGATTATATCTGGCCATTGAATTATCAGAGGATTAATTCATTGTTTCATGAGTTAAGATCCATTGATATATTATTTAATAGTTACTCATTTTTAATCTACCCCCTAGGGTTAAGAGAATTATAGCTCGACCATACTTAGACAACGTTTTTTAAAAGAACTTATAGAGTATTTGGTGTAAGATTGGGGATTGTTATCTAATTAGGCATTTAGCCGATAATGTCTTGATATGTCCTCGGACGATGAAAAACCATTCGTATCAAAAGATGATCGTAGATCTCCTCCTTCATCTGATTTCGATTGAAGCGATAACAAAATTCATCCAAATAATACTGCAGTAATTCTGCATGATGGTGAATTCCCCTCAACCAGGATATTATACTGTTCTCTAACCTATTAGATAATGGCATAAACGATGTCTTTGATTTTTTTATTCGCTTAATAACTTGATAATTTTTACAAACATGATTATATCCATGCCATTTATAACAGCTTATTAAAGCACCTTCGTTCACTACACGATCCACAAAATCATCGATTTGATCTGCTCCTCGGCTCTCAACTTCATTGGCGTAGAGATGAGAAACACCTTTCCCTTTTTTCTCCAAGGCCATGACCACTCTCTTCTTATAGCGGACTTCTTGGCCGTTTTCCATGACCTTTTTCATACCAATTTCAAAATCCGATATTTCTACTTTTCCACTTAATCCGACATTTTGGTGGCTTTCCATAGCCGTTAAAACCTTAAGGCGAAATAGCCAACAAGTCTTTTGTCGCAACTGAAGACTTCGACTCAATTCACAAGAAGACATTCCCTTCTTATTGGTAGCTATGAAATAGACAATGGCAAAAGCTTTGACCAAATCGAACTTCACTTTGTGAAACAAGGTATTTGCCGTTGCGGATTCTTTGTATCTGCATTTTGTACACTGCCTAATATATGGCTTCCCTCCGCTACAATAATGATTATGTCCACAATGTTTACACTTAAATCCTAATTCCCACTTCTTTTTAGCCAAAAACGCCAAACAACTTTCTCTGTTTGGGAAACGTTCATATAGGTCATAAATAGACACACTTTTAAATTTTTCTTCCATGGCGATATAAAATTTTATTGTTATTACTGGATTATCAATTATCCTTTAAATAACTAATTATAAAACACCAACTTCAGTTCCGCAATACCATCTTCTGTCTTTCCAAAAAAATAGACTCAATCATCTGTATATCAGAAGATTCTATATGCATCATCCTAATTCCCAACATCGGAAAACAGAAATTCAATTTTTATCCTGTTTTTCTATAATACTCTTTATCATCCATTAAAGAAAAATCATTTAGCATTACCACTCCTAATGTCCTGATGTTAAAATAAATACATTAAAATATAAACGATCTTTCTTCTCACCTCTTCCTATATAGACCAAAAAAAATCACCGTCATCTATGCTTGATTTGTCGATTGTGTATATTTACAGTCTTGTTGACTTTATAATAAAAATCTAACTATGAAAGTGGTATTTATGGGCACCCCATCCTTTGCAATCCCCACACTGGAAGCTTTGATAAATTCCAAACACAGTGTGGAAGCTATCGTCACCGTTCCAGACAAATTAGGAGGACGATCCCAAACCCAATTGTTAGAATCCGATATTAAAAAATATGCCAGAAATACCGACATCCCCATCCTTCAACCTCATAAACTCAACGGTTCTAAATTTCTAAATGCCCTACGTCGGATCAAGGCCGATGTATTTGTAGTCGTCGCCTTTAGAAAATTACCTAAATTGGTTTGGAATTTACCTTCGAAAGGTACCATCAATATTCATGGATCCCTACTGCCTAAATACAGAGGAGCAGCACCCATCAATTGGGCTATTATCAATGGTGATACAATATCAGGTCTAACCACATTCTATATTAACGACAAAATCGACCAGGGAGAAATTTTGCTACAGTCTAGCTGCCCCATCGATAAAGAAGATACCGCTGGTGACCTTCACGACAAATTAATGGAATTGTCTGGTCCTATTATTCTAGAAACATTGGAAGGTATTGAAAATGGAAGTTTAAAACCCCAAAAACAAGACGAAAGCCTCAGCTCTCATGCACCTAAAGTATTCTTTGATCAAAATGAATTGGATTGTTCAAAATCTACCCAATCTCTCAATAATTTCATTCGTGGAATGAGTCCCTACCCAGCAGCTTGGATTAACTATGAAGGTAAAACACTAAAGATATTTAAAGCTAAACCCATTATAGAAGCTCATTCTAAGCAAATAGGCTCTATAGAATTGGATTATAAATCTATATTTAAACTATATACCGCAGACGGATATTTGCAATTAGAAATTGTGCAATGGGCTGGAAAGAGAAAAATGAATATTAAGGATTTTTTAAATGGACTTAAAAAACCTAAATAGAAGATTGGATAATCTATTATTAAAAAGTTTGTACAAATGCTTGTACAAACTGAAGCAAACCCTTTAACATAGTTGTTTCCTTTATTTGATCCTCTTCAAATAAACTAATCAACACATTTGAGTTGCCAGCATATAATAAATCGCGATTAAACTCTATAAAAACAATAGAGGTCAAACTCAATATTATTAAAGCAATTAAACAAATTGCTGTCGTATTCAAGGACTTTTTTCTCATATAACAAATATAATTTAAAAATAAAATATTATCAAAAAAAAGTCATAATGTTTTCTTTTATTTTAGATATTTTCTTTTAATCACCTCTAAATGATGCCAATCATGGCCAGCGATTATAAAGGGAATCGCTGATAAGTCAATAACATTCCTCCCTATTCGACCTTTTTTAGTCATCATATCACCAGTCAAACTCACAAACAACAAAAATGTACTCTTTCGAACTGTTTCGTATTCTTCAATGAGACTTTCTCTAGTCCGTACAATTTTTGGATATGATTTCACATAACGGTCTTGATCATAACCACTCAGTGACTTTGACTCATTTCTAGCAATCCGAAATCCACGATTCTGAAACATTCGCTCATTGTCGATAAGATGCATAAACACTTCCTGCAACGACCACTTATCCTTTCCATATCTATTGGATAATTCCTCTACAGACAATTCTGATAATTGTTGAGTTACTGCTTCAGCAGACAGCAACAATGCCTCAAATCCATCCTTCCCCTTCGATTTCAATATATAATCTTTAAGATGACTGGGATAATCAGCAATATTCGGCCTTGTAATTACATAAGGATATTTAAAATTCATTTAAAAATTTCGCTTTTAATCTCACAAATTCTTCTTCTGTGATAAGCCCTTCTTTTTTCAATTCTCCCAAATCTTTCATCTTTCGAATAAGTTCAATATATTTTTCATCCTCCTCCGATTTTACTTTGAAAAAATCAGAATCACCTTCTCCTTCCTTCGAAGAATATTCTTTAGTCCCGTCCTCCTGTTCACCTTGTGCCTTCTTATATTTAATGGCTTCCTCTTTTCCCTTCTCAAATTTACTTTGATAGTACTTCTTTAATCTATTTAGATCTATATCTAAGATTGTACCTCCTTTTTCAAAATGAGTCTTGAAAGCGTGGCCAGTAGCATAGGTCGAGGCACCAGAGAGGACTGACATCGTCAATCCTCCGATCACTGATCCTATTCCAGGAATTAATTTAATGGCGGTTCGAGCACCTACTTTTGCCAGAAGAGATGCGGTCAGAGCCGATACGATAGCTTTACCTTCCTCTTCCTTGAAATCGACTTCATAGACTTTACACAATTGTCTAATTAAATCCAATTGAATAGCTCCCACAGTAAAAAAATCAGCCAATGGAAGTGGTATCAAACCCGCCCCCATAGCCAATAACATATGATTGCTTATAGCTTGATCTGCTCGACTAGAATTCGTGTTCATCTTTATGTTTTATTTACCTTTTATAAAGACCATCCGTCCCTATAATTTCTTTTAACAAATGCGTTGGCAGGATCGAAATTGGTAACCTTCATATTTTTACCATCCCACAACAATTTTTTTCTTCCCGGATAGTCATAAGGAGCCCATGAAGTAGGTGTTTTACCTTCTTGCAACTGTTTTAACTGATAACTTCTAATGCCCAGATTGCCCATTAATACAGTTTCTGACAACGGACCGGCATACGAAAATGGCGATGATGTCTCACCTCCTTCCATACAAGCTTTCACCCATTGCGCCTGATGACCTTCTGTTCCATTTTCTACCCGTTTTAAATAGGGTTTGGGCAGTGAACTAGGTTTATTATTATTGGGAAAATGAAGGACTGGGTCTACCCCATAACAACCGGCAGATAACATTCCTTTACTACCGACAAACAAAACTCCACCATCCCAATTACCGATCTTGGTATCGGCATCAATTCCCTCAGGAAAAGAAGGCATTAAACCGCCGTCATGCCAATGCATTTTAACAGCTGGCATACCCTCTCTGGCAGGAAATTTTAATTGGGTAATAGAACTAGGGGGACAACTTTTACTATAATCGGCTTCTACAAAATCTCCAACCCAAGTAGTGGTATTACTTGACACTACTTCTGTTGGATATCCCAACTTCAGAGCTTTAAATGCAGGATCCACTATATGACATCCCATATCTCCTAAAGCTCCAGTACCAAAATCCCACCATCCTCGCCATTTAAAATGAGAATACTCCGGACTGTAATGAGTGTATTGAGCTGGTCCTAACCAAAGATTCCAATCCAGACTATCTGGAATGGCCTTAGCTCCTTTAGGAGCCGGTTTGCCTTGAGGCCAAACCGGTCTATTGGTCCAACAGAATACTTCAGTAACATCACCGATGACATCGCCCCATATCCATTCACATATTTGACGGATGCCTTCACCTGAACTACCGTGATTCCCCATCTGGGTAACCAAATTCTTTTCTGCTGCTTTTTCAGTAAGCATTCTCACTTCATAGATATCGTGAGCCAATGGCTTTTCGATATAGGCATGTTTGCCCAAATCCATGAGTGCCATACCTATTACTGCGTGGGTATTATCAGGAGTAGCCACCATAAAGGCATCGAACTCATCCTGAATTTCCTCTAATTTCCTATAATCTTTAAATCTTTTAGCTTTGGGATTGGACTTATAAGCATTGGCTGCCCGTTGGCTATCTACATCTACAAGGGCTACAATGTTACCCAAGCCACTTTTATTTACAGCGCCCCAAAGTGCTTCACCTCTACCGCCTGATCCCACCATGGCAATATTTAATTTATCACTAGGTGCCCTCCTACCTGGTTTTCCTATAACTGAAGCGGGAACAATGGAAAATGCTGACGCGGCCAATACACTATTTTTTACAAATTTTCTTCTCTTCATAATTTAATTGTATTTTATGTAATCATACAAATTATTACTCTTTTCACTGAAGTCATAAAAAATAACCATGAATTTTAAAAAATAATATATTTTTTATACCAAAGAACTAATTTATCGTACGAGTAATTACTAAAATAAAGAAAATATAACTTTTCTCCTTCAAATTTCATTGAAAATTCATCTATAATTATTCTGCTTTATAATATCCTCTACAACCACAACTATAATATCATAAAAAAAATCGATTCAACCTTATTATAAATAGAATGCAAACGGTATACAGATTCTCTTTAATACGAATTACGTTTATAATTGACGGAAATCTTTCGAGTTATTGTAGAGCCGCAATGCATTGCGGCTTAAATATTGTGGATTAAGACGTAATGCTATACTGGTAGTATCTTAACAAGGAATTCCAGGGCAATCATGCCTCGACACAGTGGCCTACCCACCCGAAACACGGAGGTTTCGGTTCCCTCACCATTGATCCATTTAGGATCAATGATGCTGCGCATTTTGTTCGGTCATCTTCGTCAAAGGTCGATTTACGACCTTTGGTTGCCCTAAAGGGCAACTACATTCAGTCATTCAAAAATTTTTTCCGTCATCATAAAACGTAAATCGTATAACTATACGGCAATTATATCAGTTCACAATACATAACGAAATGTACACAAAAAAGGTATTACCCTCCTTCATTCATTGCAAGAGAATATCATGTAAATTTCCCACACAGGAATACAATAAAAAACGGGTTAAGTAATGAAATACCTAACCCGTTTTTTTATTTATCAAATGGAGTAGAGATGGAAAATATTCCATCTAACTTCATCCTATTTATTGACGTACATTACCTCTTTAACTGCCTTAATTATTTTAGTTGGATTGGGCAAGTATTCGTCTACGAAAGTAGGCGCATAACCCAAAGACACATCGGCTGAGTTCACTCTAATTACAGGTGCATCTAAGTAATCAAAAGCGTGTTTTTGAACGATATAAGCTACTTCAGCAGATACACCGGCAAATGGCCATGCTTCATCTACGACAACCAATCTATTGGTTTTTTGGACAGAGGCTATAATGGTAGCATGATCCATAGGACGAATGGTTCTCAAATCGATAACTTCGGCAGAAATACCTTCTTTTTCCAATTCCTCTGCAGCTTTTTTCGCTTCTTCTACCATTTTGTTATAAGAAACGATGGTTACATCACTTCCTTCTCTTCGTATTGCAGCTTTGCCAATAGGCACTAAATATTCACCATCGGGCACTTCACCTTGAAATCCATACATGATCTCAGATTCCATTACGCAAACAGGATTTTCATCGCGAATCGCAGACTTAAGTAATCCTTTAGCATCACCTGGATCGATACAACTAATCACCTTTAAACCTGGGGTATTGGCCATCCAACTTTCAAAAGTCTGTGAATGTTGCTGGGCCAACTGTCCAGCTGCCCCTGAAGGACCTCTAAATACAATCGGACATTTAAATTCTCCAGCAGATTGAGATAAAGTTTTAGCAGCGTTGTTTACGATTTGATCAAATGCCAAAATAGCAAAATTCCATGTCATAAATTCAACGATTGGTCTTAATCCATTCATCGCAGCACCAACACCTATTCCGGCAAATCCCAATTCGGTAATCGGGGTATCGATAACCCTTTTTTCACCGAACTCATCCAACATTCCTTTACTCACCTTATATGCTCCGTTGTACTGTGCTACTTCTTCCCCCATCAAAAAGACTCTTTCATCCAGTCTCATTTCTTCTATCATCGCCTCCTTTAGGGCATCTCTTAAAGCTAAAACTCTGCTCATTTTTTATAAAAATTTTAGTACCTAATATTTAATTTTATATGGTAAGTCGACTAATCGACTTTTGCTTCAATAAACTTTTTAATATCCAAGCCGCCAAAACTTCCTGAACTCATAAAAACTAAATTGAATTTTTTAGACTGCAAAGATGTAAATATTTTTTGTAATTCACCTTCTAGAACTGTGCGACTATTGATTATTATTAAGTCATTTCTGTTAAATGCCTTCTTGATTTCATCAAATTCGAGAGCTTTCATTTTTTTATTGGCTACAATTTGAGGATCAAACATCACCAAAGCAATATCAGCTTTTGCCAAAGCATCTTTATATTGAGGTAAAAATTCGGAATTTAAACTTGAAAAAGTATGTAATTCCAATACCGCTACCAAGATCTTGCCCTCCGATATTTCTTTAATTGCACCTACACTCGCTTTCACCTTGGAAGGAGCATGGGCAAAGTCCAAATACACCTTTGATTGTTTATTTTCACTGATCAACTGCAATCGCCTAGAAGCCCCTCCAAAATGAGTAGCCGCTTCAAACAATTTTTCGGATTCAAAACCCAATTCCTGACAAAGCATAATAGCTGCTGTTAAATTGGAGACATTGTGTTGTCCCACAATTTGTAAAGGATAGCCCCCCTCCAAAACAAACTCTTCATTTTGTATTTGATATGGAATAATATGATATGGTTTGGCTCGAAGCTTAGGGAATTTTTCTATTAGTCTACAAACTTCTTTATCCAGTCCGTTGTAGATAATGGTCGTTGATGGATCTAGACTCGCGAATAAATTTTCGAATGTAGAAAAATAACTTTCATAGGTTGGAAAGATATTCATATGATCCCAAGCAATTCCAGTAAGTATTATAAAATGGGGATCATAATGCATAAATTTTGATTGCAAATCGATAGCGGACGATGGATATTCATCCCCTTCTATTATAAAATAGGGACGATCATCAAATCTCACCACATCACTCAATCCATCAATCTTGGCTCCAATTAAATAATCGGCCTCCTGTCCCAACTCCTTTAATAAATGAACTATCATAGAAGTAGTCGTAGTCTTACCGTGAGATCCCGCTACTACAATACGCTTATTCTGCGCTCTATGTCGAATAAAGGAAGGAAAAGAATAAATGGGTATACCTAACTCAATCGCTTTTAACAATTCTGGATTATCTCCTTTGGCATGCATACCTAAAACCACGTAATCCAAATCAGAATGAATGCGACTGGCATCCCAGCCCATAGTTTCAGGCAAAAGTCCATGTTCTTCTAATCTTGATTTAGAGGGATCAAAAACAATATCGTCTGAACCTGTAACTAAATTTCCTTTTGCTGCTAATTGTATGGCTATATTGTGCATTACTGCACCACCTATAGAAATGATATGAATTTTCTTCATGGTATTTACACTTAAAAAGATATCCGGCAATCTTTTATCGATATATTTATTAATGCCCAAATATCCAATTATTATAGCAAAATACATTCATAGCTTCATAAATTTAATAGATTTATCACAGCAAATAGATACAACCCACTACCATTAAGTTAGATATAAATACTTTGACTTATTCTTCCAAGTTCCATTCCTTGGCCGATGCTATATCCCAATCCCCATTCAACATTCGATGAATATAGCAATGATCTGCCTCCTCGATCAACTCCCTTCTTTGTGATTCTGTGATGTCTCCCTCTATGGAGATAGCTACCTCGACTTCAGTAGACAATTGTCCATTATTCCCTCGTTTTACTTTTTGTTCCAAATGAGCATCGACATTTCCTATTTTATAATTTTTCTTACGAGCAATAAATCTAACTGTTGCTACCTTACACATTGCCAATCCCGACAACACCAGTTCAGTTGGAGACAATCCCAAATCAGTGCCTTTGCTATGCAATGGCTCATCCCCGACAATACTGTGATGACCATTAGAAATTATAGACTGATAACCCACAGGTAAATTCTTGATATTTATTTTCGTTGCCATTTTACTGATCTTATGTTCTACGGTAAGTTAAATTACACCCCTTGCACACTAAAACTCCATCTTTTTCTTCTAATTTAATACCTTGCAATTTTTCAGCGGCGTACTTAGCCAACCAACTTTTTCTATTTCCTTGACTATTACTCTCGATATTCTCTTTGTACACCGCTTCAAAAAATTCACCGCCATATTCTTGTCTACCCCAACAATTGGGACAATACCCTTCAGGAACTGAATCTTGAATCTGATTCTTTTTATGTCTTTTTAATAAATTTTCAAATACTCCCATTATTAATATTTTAAAAGTTAAAAAATCTATTCCTTGTAACTTCCCAAATGAAGAAATTCAAGTTCAATAAATAAATACAAACAAATATTTACATTATATTAAAATGTAAATTACTAACGAAAGACTCAATCAATTTCAAATATTAAACATAATATAGGAATATTTTTTATAAAAACACTAATAAATGAAAATGAATAATTAGTTTAATGCATTATTGTCAGATATTTCCGTCTCCTCTTCTCCAATAAATTTTTCTTATATTATAATTATTTCATCACGGGATTTTTCCCGTATTAGGTTCAAATATAACAGCTGGCTTAAAATTGAAGAATAACCTCTGTCCAAACCTCGAAGAGAGTGTATAAAAGGCAATGAGATGGAAACTGATCTAATTCATTTAATAATAAATAGAATGAAACAATATGGTCTTTTTAACTTATAATCTAGTTCTATAGGAAGATGTCATTCACCACAGTCTAGTTAAAATGAAAATAGGCTACTTGATTTTTCAATCATACCGATCTAATTCGAACGGTCATTAACAAATGATATTCAGACTGTCGGTTAAAAAATAATAATAAATACCCTTGTTGTCAGATTAATCAACGATGACTAAGTACTTAGATCTTATCCTTCACATAGATCTGACTTATGACCTTTAAAAGGAAATAAATACTGTAATAACAAAATGAGGTTCTAAAAAAATAGAAATATTTTTTTACTTAATTAGAATTTTTAGAAGCCTTCGATTCATCTGATTCAATTAACAAATTGACCACTTCCTCAATTTGTTCGACAGCCAATCCTTTGGATGCAATTTTACCTTCAGGACTAACCACAAATATCTTAGGGGTAGAACGCACATCATAGACTTTACCGTAGTTGCTTAGTGGAAGACTGTGAAACATCGGACTTTCCCCTATATTTTCATCGACAAAAGTCTTACAACTTTCATCGGCCTTGGTACAGATGGACACAAATTTCACATTCTTATTGGAAAATTTTTTAATGATATCTGGCATCGTCGGCATTACTTTTTGACAATGATTACAAGTAGGCGACCAAAATATCATCACTGTGTAATTTCCTTTAAAGGTATTCAAGGTAATTTCTCTTTCATTGTATACATCGTACAATCTAATTTCTGGCGCATCCTTCCCGATTAAGGTATAACTAAACCTCTCGGCATTGTCCAATATTTTAACCAAGGTTTCTTCATCAATCCAGGGGGCTTTACCTTTACCGTAGTAATTTTGAGCCAGATGAACATAGATAGCATCAAAACCAATGACTTTAGAATTTGCATATTTATTTAAAAACTTAATCAAGAAAAATCGGTAGAGATCTTGATCCTCATCGATTTTACTTAAAAACACATCTATAGCTCTATTAATAGAATCTGGTATCTGATAAGTATATTGATCGATATAGGTCATTACCTTATTGTGGATAAATGGCGTTCTCAATATGATATCATTATCCAATGGAACATTGTCGAAATAATGATCGTGGTAATATTGAAATGCTTTACGCTGCTTTTCCTCTTTATCTAATCCATCAAAACTGGGGATATCTGGTTCTCTACTTGAAGCCAAAATTATATCGAGTAAAGTTCCATCGTAGGACTTCATTAATTCGTCTTGTTTGTGGAGAACCTGACGATCAATATCCACTATTTTATTTTCCAATATAGATTTTTCTGCATCGGTAGCATTATTTAAAGAGTCCATTACACTTTGTTTCTTAACCCTTGATACTTCAATTAATTTCAAATAATCGTAAAAGGCTACATTTAGAGGTGACCCAGTTATCTCAATGGTATTTACTATATTTTTCGCATCAGCTTTTATCGTTATATTTTGACTATCTTCTACCATAAACTGAAAAAATTCATTTTTTGGTGGCAGAACCAATATATATATACCGTGTTTTAATGTTTCCTTTTTTGAAAACACGTAGGCGTCCTGGCTATTGCGTACCGCCGTATCGGTAACGTATTGATTATCCCCATAAAAATAGGCCATATACAAGGTATCGTTTTCATTATTTTCCAAAAACACCTTGATCTCATGACCTTGATCTTGACCCAACATGGAGGACCACATTCCCAACACCAAAAAGACAGTAGCTAAAAATTTCATATCTCTATTTTATTTTCAAAAAGAATCATCTATATATATACGAATCAATATTCGCTTAAGTTGTTAATATTCCTTTAATATCAGCCGGACTGTACTCTACAGACTTTAAAACCTTTCCATCTCCTTTTCTGTGCACGATAAATCTACCTTCTTTTGCTTCCATATAGCCTTCTTCTTTTTTCGTTTGTCTATAATGTTCTATCGTTTGCTCAGCGACCTTTTCATTGGCACAAGTTTTACTCATATTCGAACGATGAACTTCATCGAAAAGTGTTTGAAATTTTTCGGCTAATCCAAACTCCAATATGGCTCCTGACAATACATATTGAATATCGGCCAACGCATCGGCGACTTCAACCAAATCACCATTTTCTATGGCCTCTTTCAATTCATTGACTTCTTCTTGTAGTAAGTTCACCCTTAATTCCGTTCTTTGTTCATCGGGAATTATGGGTTGATTTAAAACGGGAAGACCAAAGGTATGATGAAATTCTGCTACTGCATTTAAGGCATTGACTTCTTTAAACTTCATTTTAGTATTTTTGTTTATATCACAAATTTAACTTTATCCAACAAATGACAAAAATAAAGCACTTTGGAATTTCAGGCGGCATAGGAAGTGGCAAGAGTTATTGTGCTCATTTTTTTAACCTATTGGGCATTTCTATCTATTCTGCTGATAATAGAGCCAAGCTCCTTATGCGATCTAATCCTGAAATCAAACAAGGACTGATCGAATTATTCGACAATAAAATATATCTCCCCGACGGCAATATTGACAAAGTGCGAATATCCAAGGCTTTGTTTCAAGATATTGAAATTAGAAATGCCATAAATGCTTTGGTACATCCCATAGTAAAACTAGACTACTTGGACTGGCAAAAACAACAAACGGGACCATTTACTCTAAAAGAATCTGCCTTAATAAATCCCGATCCTAATATTCATCAACTTCACGGTATCATTATGGTCAATACTCCAGTCCCTATTAAAATACAACGACTAATGACAAGAGATCAAAATGATGTCATCACTATTAAACGCAAAATGAATAGCCAAAATCATATTCCTGAATTAGCGGAAGTCGCTGATTATTCCATCGACAATAGTGGAACCATTGGTCTACTCCCTCAAATAATAGAAATTTACAATCAGATATCACAATCTTCCAAGAACACATAAATACAATAACACTATGAAAAATAGTAAATATTATATAGATCTAGAAAATCAATTTAGCGCCCATAACTACCATCCCCTTCCCGTAGTTTTATCAAGAGGTGAAGATATTTTCGTATACGATGTAGAAGGCAAAAAATACTACGACTTTTTAGCCGCCTATTCTGCCGTTAATCAAGGCCATAACCATCCTGCCTTAGTTCAGCAATTAATAGATCAAGTCTCACAATTGAGTTTGGTTTCAAGAGCATTCCACTCTGACCAACTCGCAGTTTTTGCTCAATATATTTGCCAGCTCATGAATTACGACAAGGTCTTGCCTATGAATACTGGAGCTGAAGCCGTAGAAACCGCAATTAAACTTTGCAGAAAATGGGCTTATGAAAAGAAAAACATCCCGACCAATGAAGCCAAGATTATTTTCGTTCGAAATAATTTTCACGGCCGTACTTTAGCCGTAATCTCAGCCTCCATCGATCCTTCAAGTACTACAAATTTTGGTCCATTTCTTCCAGGATTCACTATCATACCTTATGATGACTTAACCGCATTGGAAGCAGCACTAAATGACAACAATGTAGCTGGATTTATAGTAGAACCCATCCAAGGTGAGGCCGGTGTTCACATCCCTTCTGATGGCTATCTAAAAAAAGCCGCCCAACTGTGTCGAAAAAACAACGTACTCTTTATCGCAGATGAAATCCAAACAGGTCTATGCAGGACTGGAAAAATGCTAGCTTGCCAATACGAAGACATACAGCCCGACATTCTAATCCTGGGCAAAGCCTTATCGGGTGGTCTATATCCTGTATCGGCCGTATTGGCCGATGACGAAATTATGCTCTGTATTCAACCTGGAGAACACGGGTCAACCTATGGTGGAAATCCCATTGCTTGTGCTTTGGGGCAAAGGGCTTTACAAATCTTAATCGATGAAAAACTCGGAGAAAATTCATATAATATGGGACTCAGATTTAGGAATAATTTATCCTCTTCACTCGGTAATCGTTCAATAATTCGATCGATCAGAGGTAAGGGGCTAATGAATGCTATAGAATTAGATGTCAGTGAGGATTCTACTACGGCATGGGATATTTGTGTTGCTCTAAGTAAAAAGGGCTTACTTGCCAAGCCCACTCATGGCAATATCATTCGCTTCTCTCCCCCACTAACCATCCGCGAACACGACATCGATACATGCACTGAAATAATAGAACAAGTCATATCGACCTATTAACATCTTTGTATTAACATTTTACTGAAGGTTGTTAAGCCATCGAATTTTCCTGTGTAAAATCTATTATACATCGACATACTAAAGATTAGACTTCCATCGTCATCATACTCATTATCAGAGTTATAATACAAAATTCGAGGGCAATTCTTCTTTTGAGAAAATGCAGATAATTCATACTTAAAATCACACAGAAACCGTTGTTTACAAAGAATATATAAAATAGTTATTTAACATATCATAAAATTCTTAGATTTGTACCATGTTCATTGTAAAATAACTTTACATATACATAAGAATAAATACAATAAATACCCTCAATAAAGCTTTTTTAAAAGGTAAAAGTCAAACACTATATGAATCGTAAACCATTCAGAGCCTTAATTATCGTAGGTTGCTTATTTATCTTCATGTCTACCTATGGGCAATATTCCTACAAGGACCTAGATGATTTTAAACAATATCGACAGGCATTGGAAATGTACAATAAAAATGCCTTCGCTCAAGTCATCCCATTGGTCAATGCATTTTTGAAAGAAAACAAGAAAATTTACGAATCTGAATTTGAAAATATAAGGATTCATGCGGAATTAATCAGAGCACAATCGGCGCTGTATAGTGATCAGCCCGATGGAGAAGAGTTATTGGTTGATTTTATCGAAACCTATCAGCCCGACCCACAGGCCAATGAAGCACTTTTCAATCTAGCGGATCATTATTTTAGAAATCGCAAATTTGATCAAGCCATTAAATACTACGGTCAGATAAGCACGGGAACTCTAAATGTCGAGCAATACAGTGAAACCATTTTTAAATTGGGATACAGCCATTTTGTAAAAAAGGACTTCGATGCTGCCATTGAAGTATTTGCAAAAGGTCAGGGCATTCAAGGACCTCATTATACCGACATCAATTATTATTACGGGTTATGTGCTTATTTCCAAGAAGATTATCGCACGGCCATAGCTTCATGGAAAATTGCCGAACAGGATAATAATTACAAAAAATTAATTCCATATTACTTGACTCAAATTTACTTTGCCAACGGTCAATACGATGAATTAATCTCCTATGCTCTACCCTTCTCAAGTCAAAAGGGTATTAAAAATCAAAAAGAAATCAATCACCTCATTGGTCAAAGTTATTTTGAACTGGGTCAATATAAAGAAGCCCAACCATATTTAGAAGAATATGAAGCCAGTTCTGGGACCATGAGAGCTGAAGACTTTTATCAATTGGCCTATGTCCAGTACAAAAATGAAGATTTTGCCAAAGCCATTCCCAATTTTAAAGAATTGAGCAATGAAAACAATACTCTCGGTCAAACAGCAATGTACTACCTAGCGGAATCTTATTTAAGGGAAGGTGATAGAGCTTCTGCGAGAAATGCATTTTACAATGTCGTTCAATTTCCTGAAAACCTAAACTTAAGGGAAAATGCCTTATTGAACTACGCTAAATTATCAGCGGAATTGGAATACGACGTCGATGCCATCAATGCTTTTTCCAAATTCTTGCCCACCTCCCAATATTACGCCGAGGCACAAGATTTAATGGCAGAGGTGTTGATTAATACCAAAAACTATCAAATGTCTATTGAGATAATGGAAAAATTAGATCAATTGACACCGGCGCTTCAGAAAGCATATCAAACCATTACCTTAAATCAAGCCAAGTTAGACATCCAAGCCAAAAAGACTGCTCAAGCCTTAGTCAACTTGGATAAAAGTTTGAAATACACTCCTATCTCTAGTCTTCAGTCCAACACATTCTTTTGGCAGGGGGAACTTTTAAATCGCGAAGGAGAATATGCAAAGAGTGAATCGGCATTAAACAAATATTTTGCCTTAGCTAAAGCCTCTAATAATCAATATGAAGAATTTGAAGTATCCGATGCATATGCCCACTATATCCAGGGATACAACTATTTAAAGAACAATGAGTTCACCTATGCCATTCAACATTTTGAAAAGAGTATTAGTAGTCAAAACCAATTGAATGCTGCATCCAAAGATCAAAATTCCCTTTATGAGAGAATTGAAGGTGATGCTTATATAAGAATTGGAGATTGTTACTTTAAGCAGAGAAATTACAGCAAGGCCATAGCGAGATATAATACTGCCATTTCCAAAAAAGTAGCTGGTTATGACTACGCTATATATCAGAATAGTCAAATTCACGGATTGACCAAACAACCAGAAAAAAAGCTAGAATACCTAGATCAATTAATTCGTGAAATACCTAGCTCTACATATGCTGATGAAGCATTATTGGAACAAGCTGACACCTATATAGAAATGGGAAAAAGCCAAAATGCCATACTGCCTTTACAGACCTTGGTCAATCAATACAAGGGCAAAAGTAATTTGATCAACAAGGCCTATTTTAAACTCGGATTATTGGAATACAACCTCGGAAACAGTAGTGCCGCTTTGGCCAATTATCAACTTATTCTAAAAAACAATCCTACCAGTGAAGAATCACAAAATGCCCTTGCAGCAATAGAAGAAATCTACGTTATCGACCAAGGCAATACCGACGCTTATTTTAAAGTATTGGAATCGATACCGGGAATGAAAGTGGGTGAAAAACAAAAGGATAGTTTACAATATAGCGTTGCCAATACTTACTACATCAATGGTCAATACCCTCAAGCAGTAGCGGCCTATACCGAATATTTAAAGCGATATGGACGAGGGTTCTATGCGTTGGAGGCTTTGTACAATCGAGCTGAATCCAATGTATTGATCAAAGACTTTGGAGCTGCATTACAAGACTATGAAGCTGTAGTCGCCAAAGGAAGCAGTTCATTTTATAATGATGCAGTCAAAAAAGCGGCTATCATTGCATTCAATGACCGTGAAGAATTCAATAAAGCTTTGAAGTACTACGGTTTATACGAAGCTTTAACTACGGATAAAGAAGAAAAATTTGATGCACAGATCAATGCGTTAAATGCAGCTTTTAAAGTATCAGACCAAAAAGCGATCTTAAAATTTGCAGACTTAGTAAAAAGCAATTCTTTAGCCAATGCCCAACAAAAAAGTTTAGCTCATTTCACATTGGGGAAAGCTGCACTGGAAACCAATAATGAAATAGAAGCCTTAAAGAACTTAATGTTTGTCATTCAAAACTCGGATAACGAAGCCACTGCAGAGTCTAGGTATTTAGTCGCCAAAATTCTCTATCAACAAGGAAAATTGGCTGAAGCAGAAAGCCAATCAAAAGAAGCTTATACCAAAAATGGTAGTTATCCGTATTGGGTAGCTAAGAGTTTGTTGTTAAATGCTCAGGTCTTGATTAAGAAGAATGATCTTTTTAATGCCAAAGCAGCAGTAGAAGCAGTAATAGACAATTTTGCCTCCGATCAAGAGATCCAACGAGAAGCAAAAGCCATATTACAAGAAATAACCGATTTAGAGAAAAAATCAAGCCGTATCGAAAAAGGAGCTCAGAATGGTGAGTTGGAATTGGATTACGGAAACAATTAATAAAATATAACTGAAGTATAACCTATGATACGCAAAATCATCCTATTGACTCTATTAACGAGTTCAGCCTTATATGGTCAAAACCAAAATAAAGAGTTACCTACCAGTGAAGTAGAGGTTGTAAAAGATTTTGAAGCTCGATTGGTTGACGCCAAAAGAATATCTATTGAGCCCACGACTACCCATAAGGTAGAATCTGAACAAACATTTCAATATAAGGTTGAGGATCATCAAGAATCTATCACTTACAATCCACCAGTTATTAAGCCTATGGCTTTTAGAATGGGTGATGGCCCCGACCCCTATGCTGGGTATTTAAAATTGGGAGCTGGTTATCCACTTAACTACTTGGTACAGGGCGGCTACAATATTTTTGTAAATGAAAGTATACGAACCAATTTATTTACTGATGTAAGAGGGATTCAAGACCATGAAATTGAAAGTAGAAATGCATTAAACATCGACTTTAGAGGGGATCTCGACTTTTACTCTGATTTAGGGGTGAAAATCAATGGCTATATCGGTTACAAAAACAATCAATACCAATATTATAACCCGGCTGAAGAAATTATCGATAGTAGTTTAACCGTGGATAAAATCAAATACACTGATTTTTTAATGGGAGTAAAAATCAACAACTATGAAGAAAATGATCTGGGTATAGATTACTCATTGGCGGTTGAGGGATTATTTCTAAAAACCAATTTCGCCCAGAAAAATAATACCTTTAATTTACTGGGTAATATCCACAAAAAATTTGGTGACCATTGGTTGGCTTCTCTCAATCTCAACAGTTTCAACGACCATTATAAAGAGGAGGCTGAAATAAAACAAAATTATTTTGAATTCAATCCTTTTGTACAATATTCATCGGGCAATATTAAAGTTAAGGCCGGTGCAATGTTGTTGTCTTCAGGAAGTGACACTGGTATAAAGCCAGATGTTGAATTGGAATATTCTATGTTAAACAATAGACTGAATATATTCGTAGGAGCCACAGGTAAATACAAAGTCAATAGTTTTAGATCCTTCCTCAACGAAAATCCATTTATGGATCACGTATTCGATAGTCTATTCTTATCTGATATCAACGACTATTATGTCGGGGTAAAAGGAAGTATGACTGGGATTAATTACAACCTAAAAGGAGGATTTAGAAGCATCAAAGATTTGGCCGTTTACAATATAAGTAGTCAAGATCCTTATATTTTATATGCGCCTATTTTTGATGATGCCAAAAATACTTATGTAGAACTTTCCGTCAGTATGCCTATCATCGAAAAGTTAAATGCTTATGCATTGGTGAGATACGACAACTATAAAATGGATGTTCTTGAATCTGCTTATTATATACCTACTACTAAAGTCCAATTAGGTGGTAAATATGGTTTATTGAATGGTAAATTAAATTTAGGTTTGGATTTTAGTTTTCTATCCGCAGTTGACCATCCAGAAAATATGCTTATGGAAACCAACTCTGTATTCGATGTCAATATTAATGGTGAATATTTATTCACCGATAATTTTGGAGCCTTTCTCCAATTTAATAACTTGGCTGATAGTAAATACATTCGCTGGCAGGATTACCAAGGAATTGGTATAAATGCAGTAGCTGGAATATCCGTAAGATTTAAATAAAATATATGTCACCAATACAAGATCTAGTACACAAGGTAAACAAGTACAAATCCACCATTCAAAACACCATTGAATACAGAAAACAATGGGAAGATGGTACAAAAGAAGAAATTAAAAAATTTCTGAATCAAGTAATTGAAGAAACAAAACTTCCAGCAACTATTGAACTCAGGGCTGGAATGGCCAATTTGGAGTCCATCGTATTCTCATTGGGTGTAGAACCCAGCGGCATCTTTGAACGAGTGGGTCAAGAGTTCAAAAAAAATCTATATAAAAGCAATGGAATGTTGATCTTTCAACAACTCTTCAATGGCAAGATTGTTATTCTTATTGCTTATCCCCATATTGAAGAAATCGCTGAACCGAAACCGCCGAAGAATATAGAAATTATCCGTCCCGATGAGTTAACCAGTGAATTTATGTTTCGCTATGTCGACACCTTTCTCAATGAGATCATTGAATGGGAGGATTTCGATGATAATTTACCTCATAAAATAGGGTTCAATTCAGGCTTTCAAAACAACGGTCTCGTAGTATAGACATCGTAATTTAAAATAAAAAGGAAAACCCCGGTTAAGAATTATCTTAACCGGGGTTTTCCTTTTTGAAGAATATAGATTATTCTTAAATCTTAATATTGAGGGAGAACATAAAGTGAAATCCTGCTTGAGGATAGTAAAAATTGTAATCTTCTTTCACTCCATTATAATAATAGCCATAGGTATAACCATTGGTCTCATAAGCTGCTCCAAAAATATTTTTCAAATCAAGACCAAACCTCACTTCCTTCATTCGAGGTGGAGTAAGTAAATAATTCAGACGAATATTGGAAAATGAAAAAGGATCAATACTTCTCGACTCATTCTCTGTATTGTCTAGATATTGACGAGATACATATTTAGTCTCCCAGCCTATACTCGCATTCTTAAATGGACTATATACCCATCCCAAACCAGCTACACAAGAGGGAGAAAAACCAATTACTGTGCTTTCAAAATTTTCAGAGGATTGTCCAATAAGATTAAAATCGACATCGTATTCATCTACATACTGGGTGTAATCCTTTATTTTGTTGCTGCTTAAACCTAAATTACCAGTTATGTAAAGCTCTGGCAATATTCCATATTGGGCATTGATTTCCAAACCTGCTCTATAACTCTGATCGACGTTACTGCGCACATAGCTTCCCACATCGTTTATTTCTCCTGTCAATACCAATTGATCTACATAATACATATAATAGAGATTGGTTTCTAGATTAAGCTTTTCATTGGCCAATTTCACACCGGCCTCAAAATCATACAATTGTTCTGGTTTTGGACGACTGTCAATACTGGATTCTGTATAATCGTTGCGATTGGGTTCCCTACTCCCTTTGGACAGGGAAGCATATACACTTAAACTTGGGCTGACAACATGGGACAATCCAAATTTTGGATTAAAGAACAATAAATCTGCTTCTTGTTCTACTTCTTCCCCATTGCGATTTAATCCCAAAAATGAATAATAGATATTACGCAACTGTAAATCTAAATACAAGGAAGTTTTATCCATTGTTTTAGTCGTCTTTAAATATACATTGCCATCGTTTTTAAGAGCATCATTTTCATAATATCGATCGTAAATATTAGAGGTGGAAGCATATTCAGCCCATAAGATTTCACCAAAATGCAATCCCTTATATTGAAAAAATCCCAAACCTGCTGTCATCTCTAAGGAAGGATCAACAGACCATGTCGTATGTGAGGTAAAGCCATAAAAATGGTTGTCCAACCATCTGCGTCTAATTAAATCCGTACTAGAGATGGTAGTATCTCCAATCACAATGGGGGTCAAAGAATAATCTGAAAAACTTTGTCCTTTTTTATCCTCTTCATAATACCCTTTTCCCGGAGTGTAGTTCAATGAAATATTCCAATTCCAATTGGTGGCCAACTGTTGAGAATAATGTAATTGAAAATGAGACTGAGTGTAATTATCTGTCTGATCTTCATAAGTGAATTCATTAAAAGTTCTATCATCATCCAATTTACTTTCTGGCACACCATTCCACGCTTGGTAGGTTTTCTCTTTTCCAGAAATTATATTGAAACGCAAGATGTGATTATTACCATACCATGCTCCCGACAAATACAGGGAAGACAAATCAGATGTAGCGCGATCTATAAAGCCATCTGAAGTGATTCTAGACAATCTCGCATCGAGGGAAAATTTTTCATTAATCAATCCTGTCCCCAATCCTATAGTGTTTTTAATGGAATTGAATGACCCCAAACTATTATTTAGAACAATATATCCCTCTCGATTCAAGGTATTGGTTGATATATTCAGACTCGCTCCAAAAGCACCAGCCCCATTGGTAGATGTACCCACTCCTCGTTGAATTTGAAGACTTTCTACCGAAGAAGCAAAATCGGGCAAATTAATCCAAAAAGAGCCTTGACTTTCCGCATTATTTAATGGGATTCCATTAATTGTAGCATTAATACGAGTTCCATCGGATCCTCTAATTCTCATTCCTGTATAACCGATTCCGTGGCCAGCATCAGAGGTAACGACAATACTCGGAGTCATCTGCAATAAATAAGGTAAATCTTGACCTATATTTTTAGCTGCAATCTCTTCTTTATCTATATTTTGAAAAGTCGTCCCTGTATTTTCTGCCGCGCGTATTCCTTGGACGACGATTTCATCAGAAATCACTTGAGCCGAATTCAAAATATACTTATTAAACCGAAGCAAATCTTCTGTTATTTCTTTGCTTTGAGACTCATACCCTATATGGGAAATATGCAACTCCTTATCTTGGCTGGAAATATTGTCTATTGAAAAATATCCATTCTCATCTGACACTGCCAAACGACCACTGGGAAGAACTTTAAAATGGACTCCTATAATACTCTGACCTTTGTCATCTATGACTTGGCCACTAATTTGAGCCTGTGAAAACACCATAACCGGCATCAATACCAAAGGGATTAACCACCCTATCATTCGATTCAACATTTAATCTAATTTTTAAGTTTTCTGAAATATTTATACAATCGAATAATACTTTCAAATACAGATTAATCACTATTTCTTACCATCTTAGACCACTAGTGTGCACGCAAGTGATCAGGCCAAGCCATAGCAAATTCTACATTCACATAAATGTGATCAAAATTTATGTACATTATTTAATTGTAATCCAAAATTCCTACGCCGGCATTACCCGGATCAGGTACTCTAATACATTTATGGGGATAGAAATCCAATAAATCATTAGATGGGTATATTCTCAGCCTGTAATTACGTTAAAAAAAACTAGGCACCCCTTTCAGACATCGCAAAGGTATAAAAATTTAGTGAAATTTGAATTCACTATTTTTTTCAATCCATAAACACATCGCAACAAACTGTCTTTAAGTTTATTACGACATCTATAAAAATATATATTATCTATTTAGATATTTTAGTCGACAATGGTGAAAGTAAATAATGACTGGAACCTGTGACAATATTTCTAAAAAGTTGATTTAAACGAGTATTCATCCTTGCTCCTTCCATTCCTGTGTAACGATGACACTCATACAGGTGATCCAGATAATTAGACGTTCCATCTATACATAGATTATAGAAAGATTTTTCCTCTTCAGAATTTGAATTACCACTGATACTCTTGGCCCACAACAATTCTAATTTATCATAAAAGACATCTTTAAAATTGTCCATCATCACTTGGGTTTTCTTTGCCAAATCCGCAAGCTCAGCCAGTGGTTGACCGCTGAATTTGTGCTCCATCCAGATTTTAAAATTATCCAGATAATCACTCATCATTCCCATCATTACTGGCATAAAGACGGCTCTGGCAAAATAGTGAAATGGCAATTTATACAATGGAGTTTTATGGCGCAAATTATCAGAAGACATCACAAAGGTATGTTCTTTGGGCACAAATACATCTTTGGCAGAAAAACTATGGCTTTCAGTAGCCCTCAGCCCCATTCCATTCCAATTGGGTAAAACTGAGACATCGCTGGGATCCATGATGACAGATATTATCTGCGGAGAAGTTGAATGACCATCATCCAAAATACAATTCGCAGTTACCATAGAAGCATAGCTTATACCACTGGCATATTTCCAATCTCCTGTTACTCTATATCCATCTTTTTCTTTTATTGCACGTCCGGTAGCATATCCAGATCCTGCGACAACTGATTCAGGACGTCCGAAAAAATATTGAGCCACATTGGGTTCCAAATAAGCTGCAAATACTCCAGCTCCAGCTCCAATCTGAATCAACCAAGCCAAATTACCGTCAATTTTAGCATATTGTTCAATCAGGGAAACAGCTGCAGGAAAATAAAAATCGCCTAAAGTCATTGGCATTTTAAAATTCAAAATATTTTGGGGTACAAACATATGGAATAAGCCGTGATTGTAAATATGATCTAGCCAAACCTTAGGAATTTTTTGATCCTCGTCAACTCGATTAGCAACAAATTTAATTTCAGACTCTGGTCCAGATAATTTTTCGATTAATGACTGCATAGAATGGGGTTAGATTTTACTGTAATCAAAAAGATCTCAAAATAGCAAACAGTTAAAACTCTAAAATAAGATTAATATTATTTTAGCTTTTAACGGTAAATATGAAAAAATTAAATAACTTTCTTACATTTATATGCATATGACAAGATCAATTCTATATCATCTTATTGTTGCTTTATTGGGTATCACATGGTTGTCCTCATGTGTAAGGAAACCAGATTTTCCAATTGAACCACAATTGACTTTTGTAGGAATGAATGATAATGTTATGGTGCAAAATAGTTTCAACACAGATTCTATCGTTGTAACCTTTTCATTTACCGATGGCGATGGCGACATTGGTAGTGATTCTTCCAACATATTTGTCGTTGACACTAGGGACGAATTCAAGGCAGCTTCTTTTTTTATTGACGATTTACCTGAAGAAGGTGCTTCTAGAGGAATAGAAGGGGAAATATCTCTGACTATTTATACGACGTGTTGTATTTTCCCCGACGGCACTCCACCTTGTCAAGCTTCTTTAGTCTATCCTACCGATACTTTGCAGTACGAGATCTACATGGTAGATAGGGCGGGAAATGAAAGCAACAAAATACGTACGAACCCCATTATTATCCTCTGTCAATAAAAGGATTAATTAACGGCAAATTCCGCCACCTTGTCCAAATGACGAAAATCAACGGCAGCTACATTGGACACTCCTGTATTCTCCATAAATACACCGTAAATAATATCTACGGATTCCATAGTTAATTTATTGTGAGTCACAATAATAAATTGAGAATCCCCTGAAAACTCCTGAATTATTTTGTTAAACTTATAAATATTGGCATCATCCAAAGGAGCATCTACTTCGTCAAAAATACAAAACGGAGCAGGCTTCAATAGATACAAGGCAAAAAGTAATGCGGTTGCAGTTAAGGTTTTTTCACCTCCAGAAAGTTGACTTATCGATTTGGGACGCTTCCCTTTGGGTTTAGCAATGATATCAATTTTAGATTCTAAGGGATTATCGGCATCCAACAAAATTAAATCACAGTCATCATCCTCGGTAAACAACCTTCTAAATACCTTAATAAAATTTAATCGAACCTCATCAAAAGCTTCTTGAAACTTTTTAGTCGCAGTATTTTCAATCTCATCCATGGTTTCCACCAATTGATCTCGCGCTTTTAGAACATCATCCCTTTGACTTATTATACTTGAATGTCTCTCGCTTATTTCTTCAAAAGCTTCTACAGCCAATGGGTTAATATCCCCATAATTAGCTAGTCTATGACGCATTTTTTTTACCCTTTCTTCTACCTCTTCCTCTGAAAATTCTTCGAAATATCTTTTCTCTGGCATGGACTCTTCGGTAATATCGAATTCGATTTTTAATCGTTCAATGATCTTGGCATACTCAAATTGCTCGGTATTCATTTTTTCGTTGAGCTCGTTGATCAAGACCTGGACATTTCTTTGATTTTGGGCCATTTTTTTGACTTCCGATTCCATATCACTTACCTGCATCCGAAAACCGTAAAAAACCTTTTCTACATCGTTGAGTGACTTCTCATTTTCCTTGCGCTCATCAAACCATTTTAATAATTGATCTTCACTATTCACTATCTTTTCTCTTAGTTCAGATATGGTTTCCTTCCCCTGCTGTTGTTTTTTCTGAGCCAAGACTATAGATTCTGTTAAATCCTTGATTTTATCTTCGGAATATTTATATTCTTGCTGCAGCTGTTTTACCAAATTTTGCTGTTGAATCTCTTGAATATTGGCTTCATTGAACTGTTGTCTTACTTCGTTGTACCGCTCCGACAAAATCCTGTAATCATTATCCCGTTCTCCCAAGGACTGTTGATTGGATTTCAATGTATTGGATTTCTCTAATAAATTAGACTTTAAGTCATCGAGATTTTTGACGTTACGTTGCTGCCTTTCCTTTAGACGCTCCCATTCTTTATTCAATTCTAGGATCTCCCCTTCTGACATTTCAATAGTGGTTTCTACCTTAAGCTTTTGTCCCACTAGGGTGTTTTTCTCTTGAATCAATTTTTGAAGTTCCTGTTTTAGCTGATTGGACTTCAATTGATTTAAATCGCCAATAATCTTATGTTGATCAGCCTTACACGACTTTAGTTCAAGTT
Source organism: Membranihabitans marinus (assembly GCF_021729155.1). Classification (GTDB taxonomy): domain Bacteria; phylum Bacteroidota; class Bacteroidia; order Chitinophagales; family Saprospiraceae; genus Membranihabitans; species Membranihabitans marinus. The sequence continues at coordinate 216,384 of NZ_JAJQYA010000004.1, forward strand.
CTATTTCATCAATTGACTGACTCAATTCTTCTATTTGCTGCTTACGCCCTAATTTATTGCCTTCAAACAAACCAATACTTCCCCCCATCATCATACCTACACTTCGATGCATAGATCCATCAGTAAACAAAAATGTCCCCTCGTGATATAAATCCTTTTTACTAAAACTTGAATCTACTACAAAATATGATTGATTAAATAGGGCATAAAAAAGAGATTTGTATTTTTCCTCGCACTTGATAACATCCAATACTGGGATACAACCAGGAATACTATCCATTTCTTGAACTCCATTTGTCTTCCATTCATTTAAAATAAAAAACCCTGATCGCCCTTTATTTTCTCTTGCCAAAACTTCAATAGCTACATTGGCTTCATCAAAGTCCTCAACCACAAAGTAATTGAGATAATCCGCTAAAAAGTGTTCCAATATCCCCCGATAAGAAGGATCTACCGATAAGATATCCGAAAGAAGGATTCTAGAGGATTCCCACTGCTTATGTTTACTTAAAAATTTTATACTTTCTGGAAATCCTTCCATATTTCTCACAAACTCCTGTAATAATTTTCTTTCATTCGTCTTAGCGTCCAATGCTCTATTGAGGCGATGGAACTGTTGTTTGCTACTTTCCAGATCTTTTTCCTTGTCTTGGATTTTTTGACCGACTTCTTCGATCTCTTTTTCTTTATTAAAAATTTTATTTTCTAAATCCGAAAGTGTGGATGATACCGATAGCAACCAATCCTGTTCTTGTTTTAATTTATGACTTCGTTGTTCTACTTGATTTTTTATTCGAGCCACAGATTCATTATAACTCTGTTCCTTGGATTGCACTACTTGAATATCTCGCTCGAGATTTAAAACCTCTTTTTCTAATTTTCTAGTTTCGATAAACATGGCGTCTACTTCCATTTTTATCGATTCATATTGGGACTTAACTGTAGTAAGTTGCTCCTCAAGTTTACTTTTATTGGCAGCGTATTTTATGTAGACTTCTTCAGCATCTCCACATCTTTGAGTCAACGAATGTTGCTTGGTAACTAAGGTCTCTTGTTGTTTTTTATAGCTCTGTAAATTTTCGCTAGCTTCAGTAACCTCTTTATCCCTAAATTTCAATTGCTGCTTTAATATTCTAATATCTTCTTCCTTCCCCCTGATCTTGGCAATGGTTTTATTGATATCTTTTTGGGCATCACTCAACGCCAACTCTTGATCTAAACTTTGCTTTTTTAGACTTTCAATCTGGGCTTCTTGTTGGGTGATTTTTGCATCGATTGAAGCATAAGCTTCTTTTTCTTTTTTAATACTAGACTCCAGTCCTGATAACTTTTCCTTAATTCTTCGACTGCGTATCAATGCCAAATCCACGGCCAACTGCTTAAAATCTTCCTTGATTTCGTAATATCTTTTGGTACGTTTGGCTTGTCGTTCTAGGGCTTTAAGATTTTTTTCAATTTCAAATACCAAATCCTCAATTCGCTCCAAGTCATCCTCAGTATTTTTTAATTTCTTTAGCGTTTCCTTTTTACGACTTTTATACTTTGAAATTCCAGCGGCTTGTTCAAACATATGACGCCGAGCATTTTCCTTATCGGCCAATATATCGTCTACCATACCTAGAGCGATTATGGCATAAGAATTGGATCCAATTCCTGAATCTAGGAACAGGTTTTGGATATCTTTCAGTCTACATTTAACCTCATTAATCCGATATTCACTGTCGCCATTCCTAAACAGTTTACGGGTGAGGGCTACTTCATTGAACTCTGTTGGAAGTAGATTTTTAGTATTTTGAAAAGTAATGGTTACCGTTGCGGCATTGGAAGGTTTCTTGGTCTTGGAACCATTAAACAAAACATCGCCCATGCTCTCCAAACGCAATTCTCTACTGCTCTGCTCACCCAGGACCCATCTTATTGCATCTACGATATTCGATTTGCCTGAACCGTTGGGACCAACAACTCCAATAATATTTTCATCAAATAGGATATGGGTTTCATTCGCAAAACTCTTAAACCCTTTTATTTCAATTCTCTTCAACCGCATAATCCAAAAATATAAGGTATTTTAAGATATTGTTACAAATTTATATCCACAGAATGTTAGTAATCGTCTTCTTTATTAAAGTAATACTTGAAGTAAACTATATTAACAATCAGTATTGCAATCCAATAAAATATTTCAATTGACCATGCTTGTAGCATGGACAATCCCAATAATTTTACTCCCATTAATAATAGGCTGACATATATGGCCACACATACCAATTGGATGGTTAGGGTCAACAATACATTTCCTGTCCCAATCATTCCTTGAAAGAAAACTGTACCCAATATATAAAACACAAATATGACCAGTAATAACCTCAGTACATCTTTGGCTTCATAGAGTACTACCATTTGTTCATCATTGAGAAGTGGACGGACAAAATACTCTGGATAGAGAAGCAATGGAACAGCTACTACAAAGGTAATCCCCAAGGCAAGAATTGACGTCCTCTTAATAATGACGAGAATATTATTAAACATCTTCCCCCCCATTGAATTACTGACCAATGTATTTACTGAAACAGAAAAACCCCAAAGAGGAATACTTAAGACCAGATAAAAGACTCGGGCAAGATTGGATATAGCCAATTCTCTTTGCCCCATATTTTCCACGAGTGAAAATAGAACAAACCAACTGATCACACCAGCACTAGTCTGCAATACCAAGGGCATAGATATTTTTAGGATATCCTTAGCTATTTTAAAATTGGCAATTATTCTAGAAGGTAGGTGAAAGACTTTGAAGTCCTTAGAGAATATTATGTGAAGACCAAAACTAATCAGTCCAGCTACTTCAGCGATATCACTGGCAATAGCAGCACCAGCAATACCCATTTTGGGCAAACCAAAATTTCCAAAAATTAGTCCGTAATTGAAGATTAAATTCGTTCCTAAGAGAATTCCAGTAGCAATGACTAAGAAACCGGTATTGGCTACACCGGTGTAAAGGGCTACCATACCCAAGGTTAAAAACCCAGAATAGACACCAAAAGACCGAAACTTTAAGTAATCTATACTCTTGGCATAGATCACATCATTGCTCACTATGTATTTCAACAACCAAGGTGAACCATATCGAACAAAAACAAAAAAGATAGTCGCCAATATCAACAACATAAAAAGATTGGTATTGAACGCTATCCCAATACGTTTGTACTGATTGCCACCATCCAATTTTGCCATTACTATTTGCCCTCCTCTAGAAAATCCATACCCTACTGAAATCACAATAAGATAAAAGGCACTTACAAAACCAATGGCTGCAAAATCATCCTCACTTAAATAAAATAGAAACAAACTATCCATGAGGGCAATCGCATTTTGCACAATGCTGCCAATCATGATAGGAATAGCCAATATTAAAATCCTCTTATATGATAAATCTATACTCAAATCCTGATTCCTTTATTAAATTTAGCGCACAAAAGTAGTAAGTGTTTACTACAATACCTATTAAAATATTTACCAATCAATAATAACTACGGCGTTAACCAAAAAACTGACGACTTAGCAATTGCTTCAATTTGTCCGCCTCGTTTTCCCAAGTATATACTTTAGCCGCTTCAAGGCTTTGATTTACATAGGTCCGATACACATTTACATCTTGAGTCATACTGTGAATAGCTTCTCGAAGAACTTCGGCATGTAAATCTTTAATAACTACACCGGTTTTATGATTTTGAAGGATATTTCGATACTCAGGAAAATCCATATTCACTGAGGGCAAACCAACCTGCATATAATCGAAGAATTTATTGGCCAAACTATAATAATAATTGAGAGATTCACTTTCCAATAGATTTAGTCCAATGGTTGCTTGCTTAGCCAACTTCGGTAATTCTTGAGGCAATTTTCTTCCCCAAAAAACAACGCGATCAACCAAACCTTTATCTTTGACTAATGTCCGCAACTCGCAATCCAAATCCCCACTTCCAACTAACCATAGCTTCCAATCGGGCAATAGAGACATGGTTTCAATAGCGCATTCTAAACCACGTCCAACATTTAAAGCACCTTGATAATATAACACCTTCATTTTGCGCATATTAAAACACTCAGATCCATCCAATACTTTAAACATAGGCATATTGGATATCACCTCAGCCTTGCGATGATATCTACGATAAAATATGTCTTGTAATGAAGTATTAACCGTGATTAGACCATCCGCTTTTCTAAAGCCCCAAAATTCAACCCATGACCAAATTTTTCTCTTTAATGGAGAATGAAGTAATTCAGGGGTATCGGTATATAATTCATGAAGGTCTAAAATAAATACAAGCTTGGGGTTAAGGAACTTGTAAAAAATAGCCGACAATGCAGTATCAATATCAGCTCCGTATATGGCCTGGGGCTTTTGTTTGAGAAGATATAAAAACAATCTAATATTCCATTCCAAGTAAAAAAAAATACCATTTGAGAAATATGTTTTTTGGCTTCTTATTCCCCCTCTATCCATATAAGATATCTCTAGGGGTAGATCAGCCATGGTCGCCATTACTTTAGACAATCTTTGATCATAGGCCATATTTGAAGTTGTAATTATCGATACCTTATACACTAAGTCTTCTCATTTAGATACAATAAATCATTTTTATAGCTGACGACTTTGTGTCGATACAATGCGCGAATAGCTTCTTTGGCCATATACTCATTTTCTTCTGATAAAATTAAATCGTAGACTCTATATGGTTGTTGTTCTAATTTTTGTTTAAATACATGGTACATTTCATCCAATCCTTTTTCTTGATCGGTCCAACGAATATATTCGCTACAACAATGCCCACATTCCAAGGTTGGTTCTTCGCCAAAATATTTCTGTAAATGATTAAACTTACATCCTTCATTTTCAACAAATTCAATCATTTGATTCCACCCCAATTGTTCTCTTTCTTTAAGATCAGTAATAAATTTATGATCAAAGTTAAGATTTTTTAGCACAGGTCGTCCCTCGGGAAATTCTATTAAAGCATACTCTCCTTCGGGATAGTAGTCCAGTATTTTCATTTTATGCATTACTTTCAATCGATGTTCAAGATCGAGAACGGCCATATTTAATTCAAAAGCCAACTCAGAAATTGAAAACTCTACCTCCGACCAGAAAATATTAGAATATGACCTCATCAAAAAGCTTAAGACTTCATGAAGTTTTGGTTGACTGTGTTGTAAGATAGGGAGATCTACTTGTGCTTTGTGTACAATAACTGAGGCCATTTGTGGACGAGGTTCAACGTAGACCAACACTCCCAATTGATCCAATAGACGAAAGGCGTAGTGAAATCGGGTGTATGAAAGAGGAAAATGATCGACAAAATTTAAAAAATTAAAATACTTGCGATAATAACTATTTGACACCGGTATTTGAAAATAATCTACCAACATGCGCAAAACGGAACGCAATCCATCTGGACTCGGATATTTAGTTTCAATTCTTTCGTGGCCTTGTTCAATATCTTCGGCATTCCACAGAAGATAACTTTTACAGGGAAGTCCATCTCGACCAGCCCGCCCAATTTCCTGATAATATTCTTCAATAGTAGGTGGTGGAGACATATGAACTATCCATCGCACATTGTCTTTATCGATCCCCATTCCGAAAGCATTGGTTGCGACTATAAACTGATATTCACCGGACAACCATTTTTCCATTACTATTAAGCGATCGTTTCTTTCCATGCCGGCATGAAAATAAGTACAATTACAGCCCAAACTAGACAACATGGACGAAATAGATTCCGTACCAGCACGATTTCTTATATAAATAATGCCACTTCCCTCCAATTCTAAGACAAAATTGGCCAGTAACTTATGCTTGTCTCCTTCTTCATATACATATAGAGCCAAATGATCTTTTAGTATAGAACTGCGAAAGACTAAAGGATTATTTAGAAGAAGTTTCTCTTTAATATCTGCAGTAACACTTTCAGTGGCGGTTGCCGTTAAAGCTATAAAGGGTAGTTGGGGATAATGTTCCCTAAAATTGCCAATTTGCAAATATGCCGGACGAAAATTATACCCCCATTGGGAAATACAATGCGCTTCATCGATAGCAATCAATGAGACCTTGACCTGTTGTACTAGTTGTAAGAATCGGCTCGAATTAAACCTTTCAGGAGATACATAAAACAAGAGATATTCCCGAGTATAGACTAAATTATTTAGCACTAAATTTTGCTCCCTTTGAGACATGCCGCTATGCCAAAAGGCAGCATTTATCCCCCTTGACTGCAATTGTTGCACTTGATCTTCCATCAATGCGATGAGTGGTGAAATAACGATGGTTACACCACCTAAGACTATAGCAGGTATTTGATAGCAAAGTGATTTTCCCCCACCGGTAGGCAATACTAACAGGGTATCCTTTTGATCAATAACAGCGTTTATGGCTTCTTTCTGAAAATTCCGAAAGGACGAGTATCCCCAATATTTTTTTAAAATCTGAATTGGATCTTTCAACTTACTTAAACGATTTGGATCTAGGATGGCAGTTCAATATTGAAGAAACAAATAATTTTTCACATTACAGAACTAAAACTCATAACATCCAAATTTACCCTTTCCACCTCCAAAAGAAAAATCTTCAATAATATAACCCAATTTCAACATAATAAAACCATAACCATCTGATTTACTACCCAATGATCGTTGAGTGGTTTGCAAATTATTGTTTTCAAAATAGATTTTTGCTGCATCTATCGGATTGATATTGCTATTGACATCATAGGTGAGTTCCCAACCTCTATTGGCAAGTAAAGCGGCTTGATCATTGCTCAATGCCAACAGATCAAAATCGACGTAAGTATCAGCACCGACATCATCGAGGTAATCGGTAAAAATATATCGATAATCCAATTCCAAACCTATGGTAAATGAAGGGGAAATAGCATATTTAACACCTAGGGTCAATGGGATTCCCAATTGAACCAAGCTATAGGGCTTATTGTTCTGGCCATCAATATCTAATCTTTGACCAGCCGTGCCTACTTCTTGAAGAAATACTTTTTGTCCCTGATGTGATGTAGTAAATGGGTTGAATTTAAAGACCGAAACACCTGCTCCTACAAAAACAGTAAACAAATTGCCACGATCACCATAGGGATCAAAAGGCAAAATATTATAGATACCCTTTACTGAGATTTCATCGATATTGGTGGCAAAAGATAAATTTCGATCACTTCTATCGAAATCAATATCTTCCGCGTGAACTCTACCGTGCCTATAGGCGAATTCAACACCAAAGTTCTGGGAAAAACTCAACAGCCCATATACTTGACCAGCCCCTCCCATCGTTTTAGTAAACTTAGAATTTTGGGGAAGGAGATCACCACTATAAGCCGAAATACCCCCTCCTACTCCGATTTCAAAAGACTGTGCAAAAGAAGAATAGTTAAGAAAAATTAAACAAGAAAAAATAAAAAATCGACAGAGTAACATCATATTTCGACTAAATTTGACTTTATGATCAATATTCAAGAATTGCAATTAAATGTACAGTAAATGCAATTTATAAAACGTAAATTCGTGCGGTTTTATCATAAATTTTAAAAAATAAAAATGAAGGTATTTAAAAAGAAGAGGGTTTGGTTGTTGAGTACCCTTGTCGCTGTAGCAGGATCGACTGCCAGTAGCCAGAACAATGAATGGTTTTTAGAGTTTGGACAAAATGTTAATGGGGCAAATGTAGAAAACATTTACAATCAAAATCTCATCACTAATCCTTCAAACAAAGTTATCGTGGCCGTAATTGACGGTGGAGTAGACGCCGAACACGAAGATCTTAAAGATATAATGTGGGTAAATAGTGATGAAATACCTGGAAACAACATCGATGATGACAACAACGGCTATATCGATGATATATATGGATGGAATTTTATAGGGAACGCCAATGGTGAAAATGTTAATCAAGACACTTATGAAATCACCCGTCAATACAAGAAGTTACATGCCAAATACAATAATGTAAAAGCTGAAGATGTCTCTAAAAAAGATAAAGAAGAGTACGCCAACTACTTGAAATACAAAAGCAAAGTTGAAAAAGAATACGAAAAATCCAAAGAGGATTACGACAATTTAATGCAGCAAAAGTTATTTATAGAAAATTTCCTAAAGATGGCCAATGCCACTGTAGGAGATGAAATGGCTATAAATTCCAATACCATAGCTAAATTGGAAAAAGAAAAGGCCGACGTCAACCAACAAGTAATCGGTATTTTAAAAAATATAATTGAATCGACTGGTGAAAGTTTTGAAAACTTTATGGCCTTTGAAAAATTTGTACTGAGCGATATTGAAGCAGGTGAAAAATACTATGCCAGCAAATCTAAATACGGATACAATGTCGATTTTGATCCAAGACATATCGTAGGTGATGATTTTAGCAACAAAAAGGAAAAATACTACGGCAATAATGATGTAGCTGGACCTGATGCCTTTCACGGTACTCACGTTGCTGGTATTATCGCAGCCAATCGAAATAACTCTATCGGGATAAAAGGGATATCAAACCAAGTAGAGATCATGGGTGTTCGAGTAGTTCCCGATGGAGACGAAAGAGATAAAGATGTGGCCAACGGCATTCGATACGCTGTCGACAATGGAGCCAAAGTAATCAATATGAGTTTCGGTAAAGGTATATCACCAGCCAAATCAGTGGTAGACAAAGCGGTTAAATATGCTGCAAAACACGATGTCTTACTCATTCACGCCGCAGGTAACGAAGCTTCCAACACCGACACCACTTCCAACTTCCCCACCGATATCTATGATAAAAAAGGATTGTTTGGCAAAAAGAAATATGCCAAAAATTGGATGGAAATAGGTGCATTAGCGATGAATAAAACAGAAAAATCAGTAGCTAGTTTCTCTAACTTTGGTCAACAAAATGTAGATTTATTTGCACCTGGTCACAACATCTACAGTACAGCACCTGACAACAAGTATAAAAGTTCTTCGGGTACGAGTATGGCGGCTCCTGTTGTTGCTGGAGTAGCTGCAATTATAAGAGCAAACTTCCCTTCTCTATCTGCAGAGCAAGTTAAAAACATATTAATGGAAACTGCCGATCCCATTGAGATACCGGTTAACGAACCCGGATCAGAAGAAAAGGTAGACTTTTCTAAATTAAGTGTAAGTGGAGGCATTGTCAACGCTGAAAAAGCATATAGAATGGCACAATCTATGGCCAAATAAATAGATTTCTAAAGATTATTAAAAACCCCTTGATTCTATATCTGAGTCAAGGGGTTTTTTAATGGAATTTTATCAAAGAAGCTTGGTATGGAATACACTGTCCGATTGTTTATACTGTATCCAGTCACAACCTTCGTGTCGTGACAAGACTACTTTTAAATTAATAAGTATTAAACTGCGATTGCAGTAATAACAAAATAGCGGGGAAGGAATCGAAGCCACGATCCTTCATTCAGTCCTGTCCCTAAAACAAATCGAAAAATTGCTTACTAATAATTAAATGCAATTCGTATTTATCTATAATTCCAAAACCCTATCCATTCATCGCGGGTATAATCAAATCATTTGAGATTAGATTACAAAATTCAACACCACTCAGTCCATTGCACAAGAGCTAATCCGAGCAACCTCCTACTCCATCTAGTCATTCCGTGTACAAGGCATAGTAAAAGAACTAGACCGAGGAAGAAAATTAAATATTATTCATTGAACAGAAAATTATCTTATCAATATTTCCTCTACCACATTTTCTCCTAGAGCTGTATTTATTTTTGTTAGTATTTCTGATCTTCGTTGAAACAGTTCTTGCTTTAATGGTGCAGAACTGATGAATAATATCACCTTACCATCGCGGTAAGAAACTTTTGTAGTTCGCTCAACAATGTAAGGGGCATTGGTTTCCCTCCAAATAGATTCAATTCTTTTTTCGTCAATTTTAGTTGCATACTTGGGATCCTTTACGATTCCTGATAATATGTCTTTAAGATTCTTTGATTGATTGTTCATACTTGCTTCCCTTCCCTAATATTAAAATTTAAAAATTTAAAATCGGCTTTTTCCGCAGCCTCTTGTATTCTCATAGCATCGGTATCTGTTATAAATATTTGACCGAAGCTTTCGCCCCTCAACAAATCCATTAAATTATCGATTCGATTTTGATCCAATTTATCAAATATATCATCGAGTAACAAGAGTGGTTTTCGATCGATGACCGATCTTATATACTCGTACTGTGCCAATTTCAGTGCAAATAAAATACTTTTTTGTTGACCTTGACTCGAATAGTACTTCGCAGATTGCCCCATTAATTGAAAATCGATATCATCTTTATGAGGACCAACCAGGGCTCGTCCTCTTTGAATTTCATTCTTTCGCTGGTTTTCAACAGCCTCCAAATATCCCTCTTCCTCAATTGACACTTTATATTTTGCCAATACAGTTTCTAAATCGGCATTGCAAATTCGATGATAAAAATCGGTTAGTAATGAATTAAAGGTAGTTAAAAATTCCGATCTTTTCTGAATGATAATAGCAGCTGGTTGAGACAATTCAAAATCGTATTTTTTAAGCAGTAGAATCTTATCCTCATATCTCATTGAGAATTGTTTGAGCAATTCCCGTTTACGCTTCAACACCTTATTATAATACAATAACGCACGTAGATATTCCCTATCCGACTGACAAATGGTATTGTCTATAAACCTTCTGCGGATGCTGGAATCTCCCTTTATAATATCAATATCTTCGGGAAAGATCGACACCAGGGGTATATTGCCGATATGTTCACTAATCTTGTCATAGACCTGTTTATCTTTACTTACCACCTTTTTGCGCAATGCATTGAATGAAAACACATAATGACAATCAACCTCATCTATTGATTCAATTCTAAAAAAAGCAGAATCGTCTTTGACGTGGTCAAAATGGATTAATTTTTTATCGGAAATACTGTAATAACTCTTGCCAAAAGCCATAAAATATATAGCATCCAAGATATTTGTTTTCCCCATCCCATTGTTGCCAGAAATCAAATTCAACTGGGGATGGAAAAAAAAATCTACAGATTCGTAATTCTTAAAATATCTAATTCTCAGTTCTTTGAGTATCAATTCCTATATAATTTACTTTAGAGGTAATAATTAATCCGTTGAAGTTTTCTATCTTTGAACTTTATTTATACGGACCAAGCGTCAAAATAAATTAAAATATGGCAACTACAACAAAGAATAGCACCGAAAGTAAAAAAAATTCATCGACTACAGAGTTTAGTCCAAAGACCTATATGGAATGGTATGAGATGATGTTGTTGATAAGAAGATTTGAGGAGCGCACTTTAATGGAATACGGACGACAAAATATCAGAGGTTTTTGTCATGTTTACATCGGTCAAGAAGCTATTGCAGCTGGTTTGATTTCTGCATTGCGACCAGAAGATCCTGTTGTTACTGGTTATCGTCAACACGGTATAGCTATTGCAAAAGGACTACATCCCAATGCATGTATGGCCGAACTATGGGGTAAGAAGACCGGAGCGGTTAAAGGTAAAGGTGGATCGATGCACTTTTTCTCAAATGAACATAGATACTTTGGAGGAAATGGAATCGTGGGAGCCCAGATTCCTATCGGTACGGGAATTGGATTCGCGGAAAAATATAAAGGAACCGACAACTTAGCCGTTTGTATGTTTGGTGATGGTGCTGCAAGACAAGGCGCATTGTACGAGTCATTAAATATGGCACAGACATGGAAACTTCCCGTTCTATATATTTGTGAAAACAATCATTACGCTATGGGTACTTCAGTTGAACGTACTTCTAGCTTAACTGACATTTATAGAGTAGGTGAAACCTTTGACATTCCTAGTGAGGCAGTTGATGGTATGGATCCTGGTGCTGTACACAATGCTATGGCAAGAGCAGCAGAATACATCCGTGCAGGCAATGGACCTTATTTCTTAGAGATCAATACCTACCGCTACAAAGGACACTCTGTATCAGATCCTGCAAGATATCGAACTAAGGAAGAATTGAAAGAATATATGGCGAAGGATCCGGTTAAATTGCTTGAGAAAAAAATCATAGAGCAAGAAATTGCAACCGAAGAACAAGTAAAAGCTATTAAAGATAAAATTAAAGCTACAATTGAAGAAGCGGTTACTTTTGCTCAAGAATCTCCATATCCAGAACCACACGAGCTATATGATGACAATTATGTAGAAGATGATTATCCATTTCTTACATAATTTTTTATATCTTCGCAATCAATTTAGAAATAAATATTAGTTTTCTTGATTATATAACAATACAATATGTTTAAAATCAAGAGATTAAAATAAGATTTACGGAATTTTAGCTATTTATTTACATTTGCCTGACTCGTTTCAGGCAATAATTTTTTACAAAAATGTCGATTAGAAATCAAGCAGAAAATCAAACAGAAGCCGTTAAAGGTTCTTTTTTAGAAGAAAATCAGAAACTTATCGTCGGCGCTATAGGATTATTATTGGTATTGGTGGTTGGTTTTTTGGCCTACCAAAACTTATATAAAGCACCCCGAGAAGTTGAGGCTACCAATGCAATGTATATTGCTGAGTTTCAATTTGAAAGAGATTCATTCGAAAATGCATTATTGAATCCAGGTGCTGGTAACATGGGTTTTCTAGACATCATAGATGAATACAGTGGGACTGAAACTTCGAATTTAGCCAAATATTATGCAGGTGTTTGCTACATGAAATTGGGAAAATTTGAAGCAGCCATTAGTTATTTGGAAGAATACAATGCCGATGGAGACATCACTCCTATAACCAAAAATGGTTTAATAGGTGATGCTTATGGCGAGTTGAAAGATTTCGGTCAAGCAATTAACTATTACAAAAAAGCTTGTTCGACTGGTGAAAACAGTTATTTAACTCCTTACTACCTTAAAAAATTAGGTTTACTTTACGAAAAAGAAGGACAGAATAAAGAAGCGTTAGCGGCATATAATAGAATCAAATCGGATTTTGCTTCTAGTCCTGATGGTTTTAATATTGAAAAATATATCGACAACATATCGTCAAAAGAATTATAGATATATTCCAACAAAATTGGAAGAACTGAAAAAGGTGAGTATTTTTGATACTCACCTTTTTTTATTTACAAAAGCAAGCTATGAAAATTAAAGGCAAAAATAAGGAATCTATCCTACCCCATTCCATTGATAAAATTAAAATAGGAATCGTTAAAGCTTCATGGAATCAATTGATTACAGAAACCATGTTGGACCAATGCAAAGAAGCCTTATTAGCTGCTGGACTAAAAGAAGACCAACTCATTATTAAATCCGTACCGGGTAGTTATGAACTACCATTGGGAGCGCTAATGATAGAAAACGGTCATAGCCCTGATGCTATAATATGTTTGGGCTGTGTAATCAAAGGCAGCACCGATCACGATGTGTTTATCAACCAAGGTATAGCGGAAGGTATTATGAATCTCAATTTGAGATATGCCAAGCCATTTATTTTTGGAGTTTTAACGGTAAAAACGGAAAAACAAGCTACAGAGAGAATCAATGGCGACGTTGGAAATAAAGGCAAAGAATCAGCGGAAACGGCTTTGGAAATGATTGCACTTCAACAACAGATTCGCAGTGAACGCAAAGGTGAGATTGGATTTAACACACAAAGAAAATAATGAAAATTACAACGGTCGTCTCTGGTTATTTTAAATTAGATGGTGGTGCAATGTTTGGCGTTGTTCCTAGAACATTGTGGCAGAAACTTCATAAGCCTGACGAATTAAACCTTTGTACTTGGGCCATGAATAGTCTGTTGATAGAAACTGGGAATAAAAAAATCTTAGTGGATACTGGGATTGGAAATAAGCAGATAGACAGAATGAACAAGATGTTTTTCCCTCATGGACCCAACACCTTGGAATCATTAGCCAATATTGCCATTAATCCAGAAGAAATTACCGATGTTTTTCTCACCCACCTTCACTTTGATCACGTCGGCGGAGCGGTTGACTTAGCTGAAAATGGCAACCTCGTTCTCCGTTATCCCAATGCCACATACTGGTCCAATGATGCTCACTATCAATGGGCCTATAAAAACAATGCCAGGGAGCAAGCTTCTTTTTTAAAGGAAAATTTTGTGCCTCTAGCGGAATCTGGACAACTAAAAATGATAGATGTTCAAACCGAGGATGTACATTGGATGGACAATATTCAAGTGCGATTTCTTTACGGTCATACCCATGCCATGATGATTCTCAAGATACCATTGGACGCAAAGCGATGGTTGTGGTATGGTGCAGATCTTATTCCCAGTCAATGGCATATTAGACGACCCTATATCATGGCTTATGATATGTCGGCCCTTCATACCTTGAGTGAAAAAGAAAGATTATTAACTCATCTAGCGACATCAGATGACATACTTTATTTTGAGCACGATCCCTTTATTGAAAGTGCACAAATAGAAATCGATGAACGCGGAAGATTTGCCCTGACCAAATCGGGGAAATTAGCTGAATTAATAGAATAAAAAAAAAGAGTCATGTAAAACTACATGACTCTTTTTTTATTCATCATTTATAATGATTTCTTACAATGTTCTGAAGTATTCCAACAAAGCACGAGCTTCTTCTTCGGTAATATTTTGATCCAACATTGGAGTATTGTTAAATTCCGCCAAAAGATCTTTAGCCAATGGATCTTTTTCCAACATCTCAGTTGGATTCATTATCATATTCATAACCCACTCTGGCGTTCTTCTGTCCAAAATTCCTTTTTGAGGTGGACCGATGATCTTTTTATCAACCGAATGACAGGCAATACATTTTGCACTGTATATCTCTTTGCCTTTTACTGACAATTTACGATCAATTTCACTAGGTAAATCTACCTCGGTAATGGGGCCAATACCTTTGTTTTCCAAATCAACTCTTTTACTCGCAGGCAAATCTGCTTGAGATGGCTCTGACTTCACCTCTTCTTTCTTAGTTTCTGTCTTAGCTGCTTGCTCACCTCCTTCTGATCCACAACTTATCATACAGAATACAGCAACACTGCTTAAAAAAATAACAACTCGTTTCATCTAATTAATTATTTATCAAATAAAAATATTCCCATACAAAAACACTTTTTATATGTGGAAGCAATTTACATAATTTTTCTTGTCCTTTCCCTCAAACCGGAGAATCTTTCCCCTATAGTTTAAAATTTTATTGACGATCAAAGGTCAATCTTTCTCCGCTTTGGTCATCCACAATTTTATCATTGTCATAGGCCAACTTGCCATTGATAAAGGTTCGCAACACTTTGGATTTAAATGTTCTTCCCTCAAAAGGTGACCATTGACAGTGGTAACGAATATTATCGGATTGAATAATTTGAGGAGTTTTAGTGGACAATTGAACCAAATCAGCTTTGTACCCTTCTCGGATAAATCCTCGCTCTGCTACATCGAAACAAATGGCTGGGGCATGACTCATCTTTCGAACGATAAAAGGCATAGCTTCATCTATAGAATCCTGCAACAAACCGCGGTCAAACAAATCGACCATCCCTATCAAACTATGTTGTACCAGCGGTAGTCCCGACGGACAATGACTATAATTGTTATCCTTTTCTTCTTTAGTATGAGGTGCGTGATCGGTAGCTACTATGTCGAGTTTGTCGTCCATCAAACCCTGTAACAATGCCCGTTGATCGAATTCGTGTTTAATCGCTGGATTGCATTTTATCTTCCCTCCTAATGTGGAATATTCATTGCTATTGAAAGACAGATGATGCACACATACTTCTGCGGTTATTCGCTTTTCTTCCAATGGAATATCATTGCGAAAAAGGTATAACTCATCAGCCGTAGATATATGAAGAATATGCAGTCGCGCATTGTGTCTTTGAGCCAATTCAACGGCTTGTTGGCTACTTAAATAGCAAGCTTGACGACTGCGGATGGCTGGGTGTAGTTCAAACGGGATATCCTCTCCGTAAATAGATTGAAAAAATGCAGTATTGGCCCTAATGGTATATTCATTTTCACAATGAGTAGCAATCAGCATATTGGCTTGGGCAAAAACTTTTTCTAATTGCTCCATATCGTCGACCAACATATTCCCGGTACTAGAGCCCATAAATATTTTTAAACCGCAGACGGTTTTGGGATCAGTAGCCAAAACTTCTTCCAGATTGTCGTTACTGACGCCCATAAAAAAGGAATAATTGACCGCACTGCTGCGTTTGGCTATTTGATATTTGTCTTCGAGAAGACTTTGGGTAATGGCCGGAGGTTTAGTATTGGGCATTTCCATAAAGCTGGTAACCCCTCCAGCCAAAGCCGCTCGCGACTCTGAATATATGTTGGCTTTCCATTCCATTCCAGGCTCTCGAAAATGAACTTGATCATCGATTACGCCGGGTAGAAGATAGTCTCCTTCGAGATCTATATCCACATCCACTGCTTTTGAAAAACTTCCAATTATAGAAATTCGATCATTTTCTATTAATAAATCACCAGTAGTGATTTTTCCTTCATTAACTATTTTTGCATTCCGCAAACCAATTGTAGACATACTCCGCTAAGTTTAATTATTTTTGCTCCAATATTATATAAAGCTAAAATTAATCTTTTTATGGATATAGCCAATGTCAAGGTCGGAATTTTAGGAGGAGGCCAGTTAGGAAAAATGCTAAACTATTATGGCAATCATTGGCATCTGCCTTTGTTTAATTTAGATAAAAGCGAAAATTTCCCCGCAGGGATCAATGCCTACCATTTCACTGAAGGAGATTTTAAAAACTATGACGATGTAGTGGCCTTTGGTAAAGAAATGGATGTAATAACCATTGAAATAGAACATGTAAATATAGAAGCTCTTCAATATTTGGAATCAATAGGTAAAATAGTCCATCCTTGTTCAGAAGCTTTAATTACCATCAAGGACAAGTTTCTGCAAAACGAATTTTATGCTGCTCACTCACTGCCTACACCAGAATACAAGAGTTTTGCTTCTAGATCTGATCTCCTTACCTCTATACAATCTCACGATACCAAATTGCCCTTGGTTCAAAAAACCAGAGGAGAAGGTTATGATGGCAGAGGGGTTAAAGTAGTCGATTCGATGAAAGATCTCAGTGACCTATTGGAAGGCCCTTGTATCGTGGAAACCAAAACTAGGATCGCCAAAGAATTGGCCGTTATTGTGGCTAGAAACGACGACGGACAGGTAGTTTGCTACGATCCTGTAGAAATGGTATTTAACGACAACAACATCTTGGAATATCTCTACACCCCAGCCAACGTATCTGTCGACATCCAAGCCAGTCTTTTAAAATACGCCAAGTCCATAATAGAATTATATAAAATCTCAGGTCTATTGGCCATCGAGTTTTTCTTGGATACCGATCATCAATTATGGGTCAATGAAGTAGCACCTCGTCCTCACAATAGTGGTCATCATACCATTGAGAATGCCGTCACTTCCCAGTTTGAACAACATTTGAGAGGAATTCTCAATCTACCTTTGGGAGACACTACCATGTTGCAACCAGCGGCAATGATCAATATTCTGGGTGAAGAGGGATATGAGGGAAAACCTTATTATCAAGGTATCGAGGAAGTATTTAAGATACCCAATGTCCATGTTCATTTATATGGTAAACCGGAAACCAGACCACACCGCAAAATGGGACATATTACGGTATGTGGCAATGATAGAAGTGAAATAGAGGAAAAGATTAAAAAAATAAGTAAAATATTTAAAGTAATAAGCAAATGAAAGAAGTAAGTATCATCATGGGGTCAGACTCAGACCTAGTCATAATGGAATCGGCGGCAGAAATCTTAAGTCAACTCAATATATCTTTCGAATTAACCGTAGTCTCTGCACATAGGACACCAGATCGCATGTTCTCTTATGCCAAGGAAGCCAGGGACAGAGGGATTAAGGTAATAATAGCTGGTGCTGGTGGTGCTGCTCATTTACCGGGAATGGTAGCCTCTCTCACTACCCTACCCGTAATAGGAGTTCCCATCAAATCCTCTAACAGTATCGATGGTTGGGATAGTATATTGTCTATTCTACAGATGCCCAATGGAATACCTGTGGCTACAGTGGCCCTTAATGCTGCCAAAAACGCAGGACTGTTAGCGGCGAGAATATTGGGTGCTAGTAATGTAGATATATCGAACCGATTGCAGGATTATCAAAATGAATTAACCGGTCAGGTAGAAGAAAAAATCAAAAAGGTAGAAGCTAAGTATAAGTAATATTGGTATAAATAGATAGAATACACGATCTAAAATGGTTTTTATAAACTATTCTAGTATCTTTGCACACTTATACAAATAATTATATGACATTCAAAGATTTAGAAATCATTCCTCCCATACTTTCAGCCCTTTCAGAACAGGGATATACAGCACCAACACCCATTCAACAACAATCCATCCCCATATTATTACAGGGTAAAGATTTATTGGGTTGCGCTCAAACAGGAACAGGAAAAACAGCGGCATTTGCCATTCCAATACTTCAAAATTTATTGGCCAACAAAACGGGCACCAAGTCGAGAAACATCAGTGCATTGGTGGTTACACCTACCAGAGAGTTAGCCATACAAATTGATGAAAACTTTACCAAATACGGAAAGTTTACTCCACTTAGAAATACAGTTATTTTTGGAGGTGTAAAGCAAGCCAGTCAAGTAAAAGCACTGCGTTCAGGAGTCGACATATTAATAGCTACACCGGGACGTTTGTTGGATTTAATTCAGCAAGGTTATATCTCCCTCAACCATATCAAGTACTTTGTATTGGATGAAGCAGACCAGATGCTGGACATGGGCTTTATTCACGATATCAAAAAGATCATTGCAAAATTGCCAACAGAGAGACAATCTCTGTTTTTTTCGGCGACGATGGCTCCTGCCATTGTCAATTTGTCAAAGAAAATATTAGGCAATCCCGAGCGAGTGACCATTGCTCCAGAACAGACTACGGCAGAGAAAGTAGAACAATGTGTTTACTTTGTACCCAGACAGAATAAGATTCCTCTACTCAAACATTTACTGAGAGAAGAAGATATCGCTTCAGCTTTGGTTTTTTCAAGAACCAAACACGGTGCCAATAAAATCGTTAAATTGTTGAATCGATCCGATATACATGCGGAAGCTATTCACGGCAACAAATCTCAGAATGCCCGACAGAAGGCATTGGAGAATTTCAAAAATGGGGATACGACTGTATTGGTAGCCACCGATATAGCTGCCAGAGGTATTGATGTAGATTCTTTATCTCACGTCATCAATTACGACTTGCCCAATGTACCAGAAACCTACGTACACCGAATTGGTCGTACTGGTAGAGCTGGAGCCAGCGGCATGGCCTATTCGTTTTGTGATGTAGAAGAGCGTCCCTACTTAAGAGATATCCAAAAATTGATTGGTCAGACCATACCCAGCGTAAAAGAACACCCATTTGACACGGTGGAAGATAATGGAGAAAATAATAATAACAATAACGCAAGACCTCCTCGTGGCAATAACAATAGTCAGAACAACAGAAGGAAGAGTAATTATAGATCGTCCAATCGCTCTAGATCGCCGAGAAAGGATTAGATTTAAAGTAGTGTAAAATAAAAAAGGCTAAAATGAGATCTCATTTTAGCCTTTTTTATTTAAATGAATTTAATAATTAAAATTCAATATCCGCCACCAAATCAAACTCATCATAGATGGCTTTATCTTTAAGATCATCGAAGAATGAAGTAGAACCATATCTGACATTGTACTTGCTTCTATCGATTTTCATAGTAGCATTGGCTTTATTACCATAGATGGAAAGATCAAAAGTTATCGGCTTAGTAATGCCCTTTATCGTCAAATCACCAGTGGCTTGGTATGAATTTTTACCAGTAGCTTCTACTTTAGTTAATTTTAGACTAGCTGTTGGAAATTTTTCAACGCCAAAAAAATCATCTGATTTCAAATGACCTTCTAGTTTCCCTTTAGATGAACCTTCTAAATCATCAGCTACAATGGTTGACATATCGATCACAAACTCACCTCCGACCAATTGATCATCATTGAAATGCAAAGCACCAGATTTCAAAGTGATGGTTCCGTAATGTGATCCAGTTACTTTGTATCCTTTCCACACCACTTTACTTTTGTCCAACTTTACTTCCTTGGTTACATTGGCTATTGGTGTAAAAGCAAACAATACACCAGCTATTAAACTAAATAATGCAAAATACTTCATTGAAATTTTCATATAATAATTGTTTTAAAATTTTTAATAATTGAAATTTACTTAGCCTTTCCTAAGTTTTTAAACCTCTATCTACTGATCTATATTCGATCAATATAATAAGTCAAAGATGAATAATGTTAACGTCTTAGAAAATAATATAGTTTAAAAAATTACCATAATCTAGATTAATATATCGCGGAACAGCACTTCATTTTTGATTTCTAATCTTACTGAGAAACTCCTTGGTGATGCCCAAATAAGAAGCGATCATATACAGAGGAATACGCTGCTCTAATTGAGGATACTGTTCTCTAAAGTATTGATATCTCTGTAATGCAGTAATTGAAAAATTGCGCACCAATCGCTCTTGTGATGCTACTAATGCCTTCTCTAATACCTTTCTAAACGCTCGATCCACTTTGGGTATAGCTAAGGTAATATCTTCTTCATCTTCGTAGGTCAACTGAATCACTTCAGTATTCTCGATACACTGAATGTTGTAAGCAGCAGGTGATTGAGAAATAAAACTTCCCAGATCGGTAGACCACCAATTTTCGACGGAAAACATAATGATGTGTTCCTGTCCATCTTCATCCAAATAAAAGGTTTTAGTACAACCTTTGACTACAAAACTATTGTATCTACACACATCTCCTTGTTGAACCATGTATTGGCCTTTGAGATACTTTCTGTATTTTAATTTAGAAGTTAATAAGTCAATTTCTTGTGCATCGAATTCCACATATTGATTAAAATAATTCAGTAAAGGTTGATAAGGCATAGGTTAAATTATCACAAGAATCAAAAGATATAAAGATGGTTGACTTCCAATCTAAAAATTAAGTAAGTAGTCTATATAAAAATATACCATTGACAGGTGAATATCAATGGTATATATAAACTATCGTTAAATCTTGACTATCCTACCAAGAAGCAATTTCATTTCTCTCTTCCGGTTTGATATACTTGTCCATATATTCAGCGTCGTATTGCTTATTGTGTTTGGCCAGTACATCTTCGGGTACTCCATTCCATACATTGGGTGTATTACCTACATATCCCAAATCATCGATACCTATTTTCGAAGTATAAAATCCTGTGGCTACAAGGTTTCTAATATGTGAGAAAAACTTAGCGCCTTGAGACAATTCTGGTTTTACATCATCGGGATAAGCTATATCTTCAACTATAGCAATTTGCTCATCCTTAGATAAGTCTACAAATATCTTATTATAGCGTTTATTGCTTTCGTGATCCAACCACATTAAGCCCCCTCTCATCGGAACCTGATGATATGGCATATCTTTCACTATAAATTCAATAAAATCCGGTACACCTGCATCGGTTGCAGAGCCAGATGTATCATCTGCAGGGATAATAATATCTGACAGAACCGCTATAGTAGCCATTTCTTCTGGAGTAAAAAATGTGGTTGACAATAACTTGAGATCGTATTCCATCTCTTCTGGAGTTCTTCCATATCCGTGTCCAGGAGCTGAATAATCCACTTTTCCATCTCCCAATACGGCTTCTCCTCCTTCACCATTGCTTTCCGTATGATCCAACTTACAGCCCGTCAATACAAAAGAACCTGCAAAAGACCCTACCATCAACGATTTAATTGTTTCTCTTCTATCCATCACTAGTTAATTTTCAAGTGTTTAAATATTCATTTTTTTCAATTCCCCAACCAAATAGTCTGAAGCTCTCCAAGCCAAAGCCAAGATGGTCCAAGTTGGGTTTTTATCTGCTTGCGATACAAAAGCACCACCGTCCATTACAAATAAATTTTTGACATCATGTGCTTGATTAAATTCATTCAAAACGCTGGTTCTAGGATTACTACCCATTCTCGTCGTTCCTACTTCGTGAATGATTTGTCCGGGAGCTTTTAATCCGTATTGTTCTTCAGGACCTGGTTTATCACCTAATGGAATACCTCCCATGTTGTGAATCATTTCATCAAAAGTATCCACCATGTGTTTGGCTTGTTGTACCTCATCTTCTGTCCATTTGTAATGGAATCTCAAAACCGGTATACCAAATTTATCGACTACATTGGGATCGATCTCGCAATAATTATCGTATTGAGGTATAGATTCTCCACGACCAGCAAAACCCACAGTTGCTCCATAGAATCGACGAATATCTTTCTTCAATTCTGTACCGTAACCACCTGCAGACTTTGTCTCTCCATCGATTCCCGGTACCAAGGAGTTTAAATTCTCCATTCCAAATCCAAATCCGTAAGATGGCATTCCCATACCTCCCCAGAATTCTATGTGATACCCTCGAGTAAATGGCAGTTTGGCATCGTTAAGCCACCACGGAGTGTACAGGTGCATCCCTCCTACTCCATCTTCGTTGTAACGCTTTCTATCCATCAATGCTGGCACAATAGCTGTTCGTCCTGCACCAGTAGAATCGTGAATATATCTTCCTACGTGATTACTTGAATTACCTATACCATTGGGGTGATTAGCAGACTTAGAATTGAGCATTATCCTTGCCGAACTAGCTGCACTGGCCGCCAATACCACAACTTTAGCCTTAATAGCATATTCCTGCATATCGGCTTTGTCGATATAGGATACCCCAGTTGCCAATCCATCTCCATCGGTCAAAACTTCTCTAACCATCGCCCCGACATAAAGATCTATTTTACCCGATTCCATAGCTGGTTTTACCAACACAGAAGAAGAAGAAAAATCACCGTAAACCGAACACGACCTATTACATTGACTACAATAAAAACATGGATTTCTTCTATCGTCAACCTTCTTAGTCAGAATAGACAATCTCGATGGGATGACGGGGATGCCCATTTTTTTAGCCGAATCGCGAACATATAATTCATGTAAACGCGGCTTTGGTGGAGGTAAAAAATGACCGTCGGGCTCATTTGGAATATTTTCCTTGGTTCCAAAAACACCGATTAATTTATCTACTTTATCGTAATAAGGAGCAACATCCTCATAAGAAATAGGCCAATTGTCTCCTTTTCCATCAAAATCTTTTCGCTTAAAATCCAGAGGTCCAAATCGCAATGAAATCCTTCCCCAGTGATTCGTTCTTCCTCCAAGCATTCGAGATCGAAACCAATCAAATTTTGTCCCATCTTTATGAGTATACGGCTCTCCATCTAATTTCCAACCACCATAGGCCATATCCATCTCTCCGAAATGTCTAAAATCTGTGCTCGCCCCTCTCCTTGGTGATTCATAAGGCCATTTTAATTGAGTTTGCTGATCCGGATTAGCGGGATCAAAATTGGGTCCGGCTTCCAATAACGCAACCTTCAATCCAGCTTCTGATAATACTTTGGCGGCCATACCGCCCCCTGCACCTGAACCTACGATACAAACATCGTATTTCTTACTCTGTTCCTTTATTTGAAAAGACATACATTCATTTTTATTACAAAAATATCCTATAAAAGCACCTAATATATTACTAAAATGGTAAGTAAAAAAATATTTCTTTACTTTGTAGCTGGTCTAATTAACCCTTCTTGAACAATACTTGCTACCATTTGACCGTTAATGTCAAATATTTGACCATTGGCAAATCCTCTGGCGGCAATAGCCGTAGGACTATTGACATCGTACAACAACCAATCGTTAATATTTACCGGTCTATGAAACCACATCCCGTGATCTATGCTGGCTATTATAGTATTAGAAAATGTAGCCTCTTCGTGAGGTAAAATTGCTGTAGCCAATAAATTGTAATCCGACACATAGGCCAATAAGGCTTCTTGAATCTTCCTCGACAATTCTTCTTTTTTTCTAAACTTAAACCAAATTTGACGAACGGGATCGTATTTTCCAGGCAAAAGTGGATTTGTTAAATCAACTGGTTTGAATTCAAAAGGAAAATCTATCTCAATCAAGCGTTTAGCCGCAGATGGCAACATCCCCAATATTCCTTTCTTTAATTGATCAAAACTAATCAATTCGTCGGGATGGGCGACATTGGGCATAGACTTTTGATGATTGTAGCCCGCTTCTACTTTGTGAAATGAAGCCGCCATGATAAAAATAGTCTGATGGTTTTGTTCGACCAGCACTCGTCTGGTACTAAAACTTCTCCCATCTCTCACTACATCGACTCGAAAAAAAAGTGGTAAATCGGGATTTCCTGGCAGTATAAAATATGAATGTAGAGAGTGGATATACCTTTCATCAGGCACGGTTTCATAGGCCGCTATTATACTCTGAGCCAAAACTTGACCACCGAAAATATTTCGAGTTCCAATATGTAGATTCTCGCCCTTGTATAATAATTCTCCAGCAGATTCTAATTTCAATATTGTCAATAATTGATCTACCATAATATATTTTAAATGTTAAAAACCAACAACATAATTAACTGTATAAAGAACACTTTATTTTATCACTTAATACAATATAGTGATTATATTAACAATACAAATATATACTATAACAATATATGATAAAAAAACTTCCCTTCTATTTACTTTAGAATGGACTATAACCTGAGTCTTGAATACCTCGATTGTATGGTATATCAATAAAGTCAAGAGGTGCATTTTTAACCCGAATATTAAATAGGAATGTCTTTCTAGTCGGCTGCCAACTAAAGGAAAGCTCCCAACAATGGATGTCACGACTAAATCCAAAATCGGGATATGTCAATTGCTTGCGTTCAAAATCATAACCAAAGTTACCTACGCGTACACCCCAATTTTCTGTTAAATCAATATTTCCAGAAAGTCGAATATTATTGGTAGACAACTGAAACACATCTATATCTTTACTCGGATCCCATACAAAACGAATTTCATGAGACACCCTAAAATTATCAAATATACCTGTGGATTGACTTCCTTGTTTTTCCTTTTTCTCTCCTCCTTTCTCCCCACTCCCTTCCTCGGGACCACCAGAGAATAATTCTCTAATCTTGGCGATGGTCATATTGGTACTTAGGCCAGCGCTCAAACCATTAAACCTTAGTAAACTTCCAGTTTTATAGCTAAATTCTCCCAATCTTTGTCCCAGATCATTAGTTGCATAGGGATCGAACTGTGCACTTAACCTAAAATAAGTTATCCCTTTAAAAAATGTAGTATTGGCACTGAAATTTATCATACTAAATTTTAGGGAATCTGCATAGGGATTGTAATTCCCACTGAAGTCAAAAGTCTTAAACAATGAGATTTTATTTGTAGTAGAATCTTCTTTATTAAAAAACTTTGCCTCCATCACATTTCTCAAACTATAATTTAAACTGAGATTTCCCTTGCCCGTGGAGGGGGCACCAAAAATCCCGTTTTCAAAAGGTGAATACCTCACTTCCTCATATTCTGCTCTGGTATTGAGAACATTAACGGTATCTACATAGCCCCAATCTTGATAATCCGGAGTAAAGGATACCGATACCGATGGCTTGTAGACGTGGCGGAAACCTCGAAACCAGCCTTTCTCCCACTGACGAGTAAAATACCGAGCCGTTTGTAAGCTCAACGATGCACTAAAACCATGGATAGCATTAAATTCATTTAAAGTATCCACTACCAAAGAACCATAACTCACAGTATCTGATGTAATTAACGATTGACCATCTTCAGTAAATACAGTATCGAATTCAATAACTGGGTTGGATTCAAATTGTTTGTCTACTCGATCAAAATACCAACGCTCATTGACATTAATACTAGGGGTAACATTGATATATTTAAACAATCGATAAGACGAGCTCAGTGAAGCAGTATGTTGTACTCCATAGTCTTGACTCTTCCATTCATTGGGTTTAAAGATGGTAGTATCTGTAGCTTGTATTTTGTTTTTAAATTTGGAATTATAGGTTAGCAATATTTTTTCATACCACTGCTCTTTGGAACCGCCTGCATTTTTTCTTTTAAAGGGCTGCAATGATCTCATCTGCACATTGACCGAGGGCAATTCAAAGCTGGCCGATCGAACATTGGCATTTTGCGAGTGCGAAATATTGCCATTCAAACTAAACGGTGTGCCGGGAAATTGTCTCGAAAAACTGATCTGTGAACTCGTATTATTGTTTAACACTCGTTCTGCTTGATTGGAGTTGATCTTATCAAAGCCATTGGTCGAAAAATTCACACTGGCGGAAAAAGTTTGGTAGGGATGAGCTGATTGAGCTTGGGAATGATTCCATCTAAATGAAAATGATCGACTACTTGATTTTTCGATACTTCCTACCACTTCTGATTTTCTATCCGACATACTGACAGAAAATCCACCGCTAAATCGATATCTATAATTATAACTCGACTGAGCATCCACCAGCCACGAACCATTAAAATAAATATCCCCTTTGGTGGTTAAATTCATATGCTCACTTATAGGAGTATAATAACCCAATCCCCGTAAACCAAAACCCCATGTTTGAGAATATTCATAACTAGGTATAATAAGACCTGCTTTAGCCGTAGGTACGATAGGATAAAATCCAAAAGGCAATACTAAAGGTGTGGGAATACCCATAATTTCCAGATTAGAAGGTCCCACAATCACTTCCTTATTGGGAATAATCTTCTGTTTATTACTTCGAACACCGAAATGAGGGATAGGTGCATCACAAGTGGTAAACAATGCTCCCCTATTATAAATGATCTGATTGGTATCGGTTTCGGTCAGATTTTCAATAAACTTTGCCTCGCGACCGTGAATATATAAGTTGCTTTGAAAAGTTACGGCCTCGTATATTTTACCTTTTTTAGTTTTAAAATTATATCGCATTTGTTTGGCGTCAAATTCATTTTGGCCATCACTAAATATCGGTGTACCTGGCAATCTTCCAGGCAATGTGCCATCTGATTGAACTTTTTCTGCTTTTCGCTCATCGGGATTCTCAATAATTTCTCCAGTGATAGGATCTATTTCTTGCCCATCTTCAAACCCCAAATTATCATTGTATTCATCTTCCAAAGTATCCACTTCTACGACTTGAGGTACAATGGTATCGTAGACGGTATTTCCTATTAAATGCTTTAAACTATCGGGCAAGAGTCGAGCAGAAGCAATATTGGTATTGAGATCTACTTCTATATAATCGGCATTTTTAATCGAAAACAATCCGTATTCAACAAATGCATTACCGTATAAAAAGACTAAATTTTTCTTGCGATCAAAATAGGTTTTATGATCAGCACCATATACTACGCCAGATGAAAAGGCATCTTTGGAAATCTTAATTTTTGAAAATTTTTCAGACTTTAAGGAATCCAATGTATGAGAGAGTGAGTCCTCTTCGTTTTGAATTAAAGTATCTTGACCAAATCCAGCGAAAAAATTCAATATTAAAAATAATAATGCTATGTACTTTATTGATTTCAAATTATTTTTGGCTCGATTTTTGTTTCATATTAATAATAATTATAATTAGTTCAAAACATTAAATAATTACATCATGTTTGTCACTATCACATCATCTAGACTTAAAACGTTTTTTCTAACGTTGTTGTCATTCTGTTTATTTACAAATGTATCATTTTCTTTTTCGAAGGACATGAATCCTACCGATTTCAAAAACAATGCAAATAAAATAAAAAAAGTTGTATTAGATGCCGGTCATGGAGGCAAAGACCCTGGAGCAATAGGTAAAAGATCCAAAGAAAAAGAGATTGCTTTATCCTTGGTACTTAAATTGGGCAAGGCCATAAATTCTAAATATCCCGATATCGAGGTTATTTACACTAGAAAAACAGATGAATTTATCCCTTTATATGAGAGAGCAAAGATTGCCAACACCTCAAACGCCGACCTTTTCATATCTATCCATTGCAATTCGGTAAATAACAATACGGCATATGGATCGGAAACTTTTGTTATGGGTTTGGCCAAAAATGAATCCAATCTAGAAGTGGCCAAAAGGGAAAACGGATCCATCCTATTTGAAGAAAATTATAAACAAAACTACGATGGATTTGATCCTTCATCTGAAGCATCCCATATTATTCTTAATATGTTCCAAAATGCCTACCTAGATAGAAGTTTAGATTTGGCCAATATTATTGAAACCAATTTGGTTACCAAAAACAAACGAAAGAGTCGAGGAGTTAAACAGGCTGGATTTATTGTACTTAAAAATACATTTATGCCCAGTGTACTTTTCGAAGCTGGCTTTTTGAGCAATCAGAAAGAAGAAGCATATTTATTAAGCGACAAAGGACAAAATCAAATTGTAGCTAGTTTGGTTGGTGCTATTGGTGATTATAAAGACCATGTAGAAAACGAAGGTGAAAATGTTGTAGAAACACCACAAATCGTTGAAGTTGAAAAACCAGCTGTAGTGGTTACAAAATCAACACCAACAAACAATACTTCTTCTGCCAATGTAAATAAGACGACTACGGTTACCCAAACTAGTATGGTTACTACTGCGAGCCAAAGTAATTATAAAGGAATCGAATTCTGTGTTCAATTGGCAGCTACTCCGAGAAAAGAAAATATTAAAAATACCAAATGGAGAAATATTGAAAATTTATCCATTCGCTACGAAAACAATATGTATAAATACCAAGTAACGGCAATTCCGAGTTATAGTAAGGCAAGTGACATCAAAAATTCTCTTAAGGCAAGAGGGTTCGATGGAGCATTTATTGTAGCATATAGCAACGGAAATCGTATAAATATTACAGATGCTGTTGCGATGTCTCATTAAATATTATATTTGCAGAGACAAACATTCTTTAGACAAACATACACTATAGATGAGCAAGGAAATCAAGATTGGAATTCTTACAATCGTTGGTATTGGGCTGTTATTTTGGGGATATAATTTTTTGAAAGGCCAGAATTTATTTAATAGTACATCGACTTATTATGTTCAATACGACAACATCAATAAGCTCCAAATATCAGCCCCTGTGTTCATCAATGGATATCAGGTGGGAAGTGTTCAAACCATAGACATCGATCCAAAAGATATGCAAAATATCGTCTTGGGCTTGAGTGTCGATCCCAAAATCAAACTTCCACAGAATACCGTAGCCCAATTGGTAGCCGATGGAGTTATGGGTGATATGGCTATAATCTTGAAATACACCGGGGTATGTAATGACGATTGTGTCACTTCGGGAAGTTATTTAAAAAGTGAAAAAGTAGGATTTCTTCATTCTCTGATCGCTCCTGGTGATTTAGATGCCTATATGAAAAACATTAAAATGGGTATCGGGGGAATAGTAGATACCGTCAATCACATTGTTCGATCAGAAGAATACCAAGATTCTGAATTGGGAGAGCTAACAAAGAGTATTAAGAATACTATAACCAATCTGGAATCCACAACCTCAAACCTCAATCTACTGATTCAATCCAATGCCAAGGCAATGAATCAACTGCTGACTAATTTGAGCAGTATAACCAGCGGTATAGACGACAATCAAAGCAGTCTGACCAATTCCATTAAAAATATTGAGACCTTAACTCATCAATTTGCAAATGCCAAATTGGACAGTACCATCATCGATACCAGATCTACTATTAAGACAATGGGCGATGCTGGCCAACAATTAAATGGTACATTGAACTCACTAAATCAAACTACAGACAAATTGACTACCCTATTGACTGGCATCAATACTGGTGAAGGTACTGTAGGTAAACTTATAAAAGACGAACAGTTGTACAACAACCTTCAGTCTGCTACAAAAAATCTCGATCTATTGCTACAAGATTTCAGATTAAATCCAAAAAGATACGTAAATGTTAGCGTATTTGGCAAAAAACAAGAAGATTATACTGTCCCAGAAATGGATCCCGCTCAATAATTATTACACAAACCATTGATTTAATAATTATTTAATCATGGTTTAATATACTAGTCAATTTTCAAGTACATATTTGTATTGATTTACAACCATGTATATGTACAAGCGAAAACCAGAACTAGTTATACTATCCGATATCCATTTAGGAACCTACGGCTGTCATGCCCGTGAATTACTCAATTATCTAAAAAGTATTTCACCCGAAACACTAATCCTCAATGGAGACATCGTCGATTTTTGGTCATTAAAAAAGAGTAGTTTCCCCAAATCCCATGTGGAGGTGTTGGATACGTTAATTCAAATGACTTATCAGGGAACCAAAATCTATTATATTACAGGCAATCACGACGATGTATTGCGTCAAATATCCAATTTCTCCTTGGGCAATATCAATTTGAGAGAAAAATTAATCTTGCACTTAGATCAAAAAAAGTATTGGATTTTTCACGGTGACGTTTTTGACACTTCTGTGACCATCACACCATGGTTGGCCAAAATAGGGGGAATAAGTTATGACTGGTTAATTCGATTCAACCGTCTTATTAATAAGTGGAGAATCCACACGGGAAAGGAAAGAATATCTCTTTCGAAATCAGTAAAAAATGGAGTAAAACAAGCTGTGCGTTTTGTCCACGATTTTGAAAAAATAATCATTTCACAAGCCATCCAACAGCAATACGATTATGTAATTTGTGGACACATTCATACCCCCATCATCAAAAAGGTAACGACTTCAAAAGGTGAGGTAATGTATATGAATTCAGGAGATTGGGTGGAAAATCTAACTTCATTGGAGTATTATGACGGTCATTGGTCCATATACGAATATGACGATTTGGACTTCCAAGTTAAAAATCCAAAACTAACTGTCGAATCTAAGAAGGCGAAATTGGCGAAGAAATCACTACGTGAAAAAAGAATAAAAAATATTCTAAGCACGAAGTAAGACTATAATTTCAAAAGAAATTTTGTAGCAAAATTTGAGTGCACCATGAATAATTATACTAAATACTCATTATAATACTTTTGGCATAAAAAGGAAATAGAACTGATGAATACCGTTGGCTTACAATAGCTATTGATCCTGCGAACAAATGGCTAGATCACTACATGATCACTGAGGTGAATAATCATTAAAATTAGATCACCTCCCTATGCTATCATAAACCTTAAAAAATACAAGGCAATTCCCTTGATATTATTCCAATAAAACACAATAAAAATCACAGAAAAATTGAATCTATTCAATACATAAATTCTGTCATGGAAAACTTTCTAAAGAAATAACACCTAATCCATTCTATCCTATCTAATATTTCAGCAAACAATTATTAAATGTAATTCGCATTAAATAGTATTTCTGAAATAAATCTGAATGCCATCATCTATCACCGCTTCATAAAAAAATAAATATATTGTGTTTTTTAATACGATAGAGAGCAAAAATTCAATTATGACGACATTAAAACCCGGGGATAAGTCTCCCCAATTTGAAGGAATAGATCAAGACGGAAATACCATTAAATCTTCAGACTTTGAGGGTAAACCCCTCATCATTTTTTTCTACCCTAAAGACAATACACCGGGTTGTACCAATCAAGTATGCAACCTAAGAGATAATTATCAGATTCTCATTGACGCTGGTTACCAAATTATTGGTGTAAGTGCTGACTCCTCAAAATCTCATAAAAGGTTTATTGAAAAACACGATCTCCCCTTCCCTCTTATCGCAGATACGGACAAGACCATCATTGAGGCTTTTGGTATATGGGGTGAAAAAAAATTTATGGGTAGAAAATATATGGGCATCCATCGAAATACCTTTGTGTTAGATGGTGATCACAACATTGTACACGTCATAGAAAAGGTAAAAACAAAAGATCACGCCAACCAAATCCTATCCTTAGGATAATAATTTGTTGAAATACAATATTTTGGACCTGAAGTACAATCATCAAAACACTGCTTTAGGTCCTTTCACAAAATTCACTTTGGAGTAACCATAATAATAGGCAGAAAGGAATTGGCTATTTGCATGGGTATAGACATATTTCCGTGATGTTCGATGATCCAATCCCTCAAATCTCCCCGTCTATAGGTATAGATAGTTAATACTTCCTTACTACTAGATTTTACCGACCACTCCTCTGCATTATTATATACAGACTTGAGATCTGATCGATTCCTGCCATCTGACAGTTGCCAATGATTAAATTCATTGGGAAATACCGTACGTATTTGAATAAGATTAGATCCTCCTACGAGTTCCCAAACATTGTTATTGTTTTTATGTCTCATTCTCAACCAGCCAGAAAATTCCCCTACTGTAAACTGCCACTCGGAATAGTCATTCATAGAAGACCAAGTAGCCTCAATACTTCCCACGACATTGGCATCGTCGGTAATAATATCCCATTTATTGAAACTGTAATCATCAACGGTAGAATAACCGATGATAGATTGTGCCATCGCTGTATGAGCGATGGCACAACATCCTATTATTTGTATACTAAGTGATAGGATATATCTAGAAAGGAAGGTCATCCTCCGGCATTTCTTGACTAATGCTATCTACTTTTGGTTCATCGGTAAATACAAAATCCTCTTCTGATGGGAAATCACCTCCACCTGCAGCAGGTTGGGGCATCTCCAATTTCCAAGCATTTAAATTTGTGAAATACTTACCATTCCACTCTCTTCCTCGAAGATCAAAATATACTTTAATTTCTCCTCCTTCTTGAAAATTATCTAATAAACCACATCTGTCTTGGGTCAATTGAAATTTCAACAATTGTACGTAATTGCTATCATTGACTTCTAAAACAAATTCTCGGGCACTAAAGGATTGTGTTTTTTCCTCTGTATCAAATTTTTTATATAATTTTCCTTGTATCTCAAACGTAGCCATAATTAATGATTTTTTAGTCTCACAAAGGTAAGGCATTCCCTTTTGAGATTATAATAATATTGAGAATAATCTCCACCCTCAGTACTGCGAGAGCTATTGTTCTATCTGTGCTTTTAATTAGGCTTTTGATTTAAATGCTTGAACGGCAGCAGTCAATTTAGGTACTACTTCAAATAAATCACCGATTACACCATAATCTGCAGCTTTGAAAAAAGGCGCTTCAGGATCATTGTTTATCACCACAATGGTTTTAGAATTGTTGACTCCACCCAAATGTTGGATGGCTCCAGATATTCCTATGGCAATATATAGATTGGGACTAATGGCAATACCAGTCTGACCTACGTGTTCGTGATGTGGACGCCAATCTGCATCTGAAACTGGGCGTGAACAAGCCGTTGCGGCACCCAATTCCTTGGCCAAATCTTCCAAAATATGCCAATTTTCTGGTCCTTTAAATCCTCGTCCTCCAGATACAACCAATTCTGCTTCTGGCAATGGAATACCTTCGCTCAACATCTCTTGTTTGACCAATTCTACCTGAGACAAACTATCTAAGATTACCAATTCACCAGAAATCTCATCCACTGGTTTTTCTTCTGGTTGAATGGCATTGCTCTGAAGAGCTAATACCACCTTAGCGGTATTGACCTGAACTACAGCACTGGCTTTTCCGGCAAATAATGACTGACTAACTCTCAGTGGTTCCAAGCTCTCTGGCAATGCATTGACAGAGGATACTATTCCAGCGTCGCACTTTACCGCCAACTGACCAGCGATAGATTTTCCCGTAGAATTATAAGGCAGTATCAAATATTGACCATTCAATTTTTCGAAACCAAAAGATATAGACCCCGCCAAAAGACTAGTATCGGCTGGGACATTAGGTGATACTTCAACATATTTACTTACACCGTATTGCTTTAATACATCCGTTAATGGTTCTCCTGTGGTCACAGCATATGTGGGCAAGCCCAATTCACTTCCCATTTTATGCGCATAGGTCAATGCTTCGAGTGTGGCTTTCTTTAGATTTCCTTCTATATTTTCGCAGTATACTACTATTGACATTTTTTTTAATTTTTAGGTTAAATAACTTTGGCTTCTTCGTGCAGCAATCTTACCAACTCATCCATATCATCGGCATCCACTAGGGTAACCTCCTTACTCTTTTCAGGCTTAGAAAATGACACAATGTTTGTGTCCGTAGCATGATCCACAGCACTGACTACTTCAAGTGGCTTTCTTTTGGCCATCATAATTCCTCTCATATTGGGAATCTTTTGTTCGGCCAGACCTTTGGTAGCACTTAAGACTAAGGGAAGTGGAGATTTAAATACTTTGACACCACCTTCTATTTCTTTGGAAATCAATGCCAGATCATCGGCGTATTCTAAATGCGAAACCACATCAAAAAACGGCCATTTTAGTTTTGCTGCCAACATAGCCGGCAATATTCCTCCATTATAATCCACGGTTTCCTTACCTGTAAATACAATATCGAAAGACTTGTCAGCTAGGTAGGCACTCAGTTGCTTGGCAACATCAGCCGCACTTTGGGGAATGGTATCTATACGCACGCCCTTGTCGGCACCAATGGCCAAAGCTTTTCGAATAATGGGATCAGAACTCGCATCTCCCACATGAATTACAGTCACTTCACCACCTACTTGGTCTTTTAGTTCCAATGCGCGTACTAATGAATACCATTCGTCATAGGGATTCATAATATATTGCATTCCCGACTCGTCTAAAGCCGAATTGTCAGGTGTAAAAACTATTTTTGCCGTTGTTTCTATACTTTTTGCAATGCAAACCAATATATTCATATAGTGATAATTTTTAATTTTACTGATATATTTGAATGCGTTAAAGATAGTAATATGGATTTAATTTAAATAAAACCAGATCGACTATTTTTCAATATATTAAAAAAAAATTCATTTGACTATGAGTCAGAATAAAATAGATCTCCTTCTTGAACTAAACAGTGAATCGCCAAACGATCCTTTTCCGTATTTTGCTTTAGCAAAGGAATATGAGAAAATATCTGAATACGATAAGGCAATAGAGCAATATAAAAAATTAGTAAATGACTTCCCTTCTTATGGAGGCACTTATTATCATTATGCAATTTTACTGATCCAAAGTCAAAAAAACCAGACAGCATTAGAGATAATTGAATCTGGACTCACTGTTTTACTGGACAACGGTGACCGTCATCTCTACAGTGAATTGGCTGGATTAAAAGAAAATTATTTTGAATAGTGGAATCCTAAAATTTTATCCAATT
The DNA here is from genome assembly GCF_021729155.1 of Membranihabitans marinus. Classification (GTDB taxonomy): domain Bacteria; phylum Bacteroidota; class Bacteroidia; order Chitinophagales; family Saprospiraceae; genus Membranihabitans; species Membranihabitans marinus. The sequence goes on from NZ_JAJQYA010000004.1 coordinate 251,620, forward strand.
ATACGATAGTTACCATTCTCCAGCAAATACATTTTCTGTTGGACCGCTTAACCAAATATTGGTAAAATCTTTGCCGTCGTAAGTAAATTTAACTGAAAGTTGTCCGCCTTTGGTTTGGATAGGAATGGTATGATCCCCCACTTTCTCGCCAGATCTCAATAGATGATAGCTCAAGGCACTGGCTGTTACACCAGTTCCGCAAGATAGGGTTTCATCCTCTACCCCTCTTTCATAGGTAGCCACTGCCAAATGCTGTTCTTGGGTTTCGACAAAATTGACATTGATGCCTTTACTGGCAAAGCGTGAAGAATATCGAATAGCGCGTCCGGCTTCGACCACATCGATATCGTCCAAGTCTTCCACCATAGTGACATAGTGAGGAGAACCGGTATCCATAATGGCCATTAAGTTACCTATTTCATAGGCTTTGACATCGGACATGCTGAGTTCTACATTGTAATTTTCAGGATTGATCTTGGCATGGTGAAGTCCATCATAGGCTAGAAAACTACATTCACTTCCCTGAAAGAATCCATTTAAATAGGCAAAAGCGACGGCACAGCGACCGCCATTACCACACATACTGCCAATTTTGCCATCGGCATTAAAATATTTCATTTCAAAATCCAATGAAGGATGATTGGAAATAATAATAAATCCATCTGCCCCAACACCGAATTTACGATGACAGTATCTCTCTATTTGAACAGAGTCATCGATATCTATATTTTCTATTTCCCCATTGACAATGACAAAATCATTACCGGTTCCTTGATATTTTAAAAATTTCATTTCTTTATTATATTATAATCTATTTCTTCTTCAACAACCACGTATTTACTATCGCAATATTTCATACTGACCATAGCTAATAAGAATACCATAATGACTATAAAACCATACCAGCTCATTTTTTTCCCCCATATATTAGAAAAAATCGATTTTCCTTCCTTATTATTTCCCTCCATTATCCAATTGTTTGATAAAATATACAACCACAATATTAATCTATATTTACGGTTATTCAAAGATAACATCCTTGAAGCTTTTTCTTCTACCTCTGCAGCGAGGATTTCAAGGTTTCAAGAACAAAAAAATGAAAACATCTCTAGCTACTGATTTGTTTTTCGTTAACTTGGAATTTAAAGGTATTTAATCATTGAGATGAAAAACAGTTTAAGATATTTTTTTACTGCATTATTTGCATCCCTAATCACCATAGGGGTATTTAAATATTTTGATACACCAGAAACCATTATCATAAGGGAAAGAATCACGGCTCAACCCCTTTCTTATCCAGGAAGTCCAGGCCAACCCGTATTTGTCAAACGCAAAATAGTAGACAGCGATAAAAATCAGCAGACTTCTATTTTTAAGCAAAGTGTCAAAGCCATGGTTCAGATCAAATCAGCTCGCAACAATTGGATGGGAAGGTTTCGATCTCCATCGGTTAAACAAAATGGTTCGGGAGTCATACTGACCCACAACGGATATATTGCCACAAATTATCACGTGGTAGAAGACAGTGAAGATATCGAAGTTTTACTGTGGAATAAACAATCAATTTCTGCCCAGCTTATCGGCTTTGATGTCAAAACAGATCTCGCATTATTGAAAATCGATAAAGAAAATCTTCCCTATATACATTTTGGCAACTCCGACCATATAAATGTCGGGGATAAAATATACGCCCTAGGACATCCTTTCAAAATGGATGTCACCGTTACGGAAGGCATAGTCAGTGGTCTTCATCGACAATTGGGTCTCAAGGATGGTGACAATATTTTAGAATCTTTTATTCAAACCGACGCTGTCATCAATCCCGGCAACAGTGGTGGAGCCCTTATAAACAACGAAGGCTTACTCATAGGCATCAACACGGCAATATTGACTAGATCTGGTAATTTTGAAGGCTATTCCTTCTCAATCCCCTCTAACCTAGCGCATAAGATATTATCTGACTTGCGAACCTATGGCTATGTGCAACGAGGAATCTTGGGAATAAATGCCGAATACCAACCTATAGAAGAATCACCACTGTCGACTAGTCACGGTGGCGGGGCGCTTATTCACAAGGTAGAAGCCAATAGTCCTGCCGACTGGGGAGGACTAAAAACTGGGGATATTATTCTCAGTATCAATGGACAAAATATAACCTCAATATCTCATCTAAAAGAAATATTGTGGAGTGCGGAAATGGGAGAATCCATCCCCATTATTTATGCTAGAAATCAAATAGTAGATAGTATATCTGTACATTTGGTCCACGAGAGCGACAATCCCGACTATTCCATTCTACTAAAATTTGGCATGGAAATCAGACCTTTACAGAAAAATGAAATAGAAAAATACAATTTCTCAGGAATCCGTGTCGAAAGCATTTTTAAAAACAGTATGGCATCCTCACTAAATATTAAGCCCGGATTTATCATAACGGAAATAAACCGCAAACCGATTACTGAAACTCAATTGTTTTACAATGAGTTTATCAATATGAGAGGTGAAGTTCATTTGGCTGGCAGGTATCCTCCCGATGACCAATTATATTATTATAGCTTCAATATTCACCATTTATTTCAATAAGTATATCTTTGCTACCTTTATGAATACAGAATAGCACAGGGCATTATGAATCAATACATTGCAAAAACCTATACCGGTCTTGAAGAAGTCTTAGCGGCAGAATTGGAAAAGATTCATGCAAACGATATAACCATTGAAAAACGAGCTGTAAAGTTTAAAGGTACGCCGAAAATCATGTATCGCGCCAATTACGAATGCCGGACTGCGCTCAAGATCCTCAAAGAATTGTCTTCATTCCATCTCGATACCGCTGACGACCTTTACATCAATGCATTGGATATTCCCTGGGAAAAATTGATTGAACCCAGCCAAACTTTTTCCATAGACCACGATGTGATATCGGAATTTTTCAATAATTCAATGTATGCCTCTCTATTGTGCAAAGATGCTATCGTAGATAGAATAAGACAACACCACGGCATACGTCCAAACGTAGACAAAGACAAAGCCGATATTCAAATCACAGTATTTGTACGGGATCAAGAAGCGATTATCTATCTCAACAGCAGTGGGTCTTCCCTCCATCTTCGCGCCTATAAAAAATACAGCGGAATAGCCCCTGTAAGTGAAGTTTTGGCCGCAGGATTAATCGCCCTATCTGGTTGGGATCCCGATACCCCCTTCCTAAATCCCATGTGTGGATCAGGTACATTTTTAATAGAAGCGCAACGTATAGCTCAAAATATCCCCGCACAAGTACACCGCAAATATTTTTGCTTTAAGAACTGGCCAGATTTTGATGAAGAGCGATGGGAATTGGTTATAAAAGGAGCCAAAATGCGTATTCTTCGAACCCCTCCCACCATTATAGGATTTGATCATCACAGTGATACTTTAAAGGGAGCAAAAACCAACACCTTGGCTGCGGGTAGTTTTAAATTTACCCAACTGTATAATTTTGATTTTTTTAAATACCAACCCAAAATCAAAAAAGGCACGGTTATCGTCAATCCTCCTTACAATATGAGGTTGCAAATAGAGGACAACATGGATTTTTACCGAAAAATGAGTAGGGTTTTTAGTGAAGAATATCGGGGATTAGACATTTGGATACTCTGCCCACACGAGATTTCATTGAAGAAGGCAGGATTTAAAATTAGAAAGGAATACACCGTGTACAATGGTCCCATTCGCTGTCGATTTGCCAATATTATCGTTTAATAAAATAGGTTTGGCTTCCATTTACATGACGATTGTCGTAATGTGTTTTACGTCTATGTTTTACTTTTGATTTCCAGTATAAACCCTTTTTGGGACAAGACAAAGCATTGGGCATTAGTCAACGAAAACTCCATCCACTTGAAACCATCTTATGCCCAAGGATTGACCAAAATGAATATCTCGTTTGCCAGACAATTCGACATTTTCATTTTTATAATGAAAAGTGTTTACTGGAGTAATAATATCCATCGACATTTTTTGTGCCAATCGGATAGAGGGAATAGATGGACGATTGCCATTGTCAAATAAAAAATAGTGACAGGCCACATCTTTTCCCGCCCGCCATTCTTCATACAATCTTGGGATTTCATCGGTTAAGACCTTAAATCTGGCTTTACCCCAAAAATAATCTCTGGCTTCATCTTTAATAAAGACACAATTGGATAGAGAATGACGTTTTTCTAGGGCAGTTTGTAATTTCTCGTAAAATTCCCGATCCCGATATTCAGCCTTTAAATCCGGCATTAACAATATGTCAGAAGGCAGTAGCGACAGATATTCATCTAGGGTAAGGATGTTGTAGTTGCCTTTGATAGAGGTCAATTCCTTTAATTCCTTCAAACTGAGATCTGCAAGCCATTTATCTACTCCGAATATTTTTTTGAGACTGGCATCGTGATGCACGACCAAATGTCCATCATTGGTTTCCCTTATATCAAACTCCAGTCCTCCCACTTGTCGATCAATCGCTGCCTGTATACCATGAGGATGATATTCCGTCCACTGATGATTGACTATACCTCCCCGATGCATAATGTATTGGGGTTCTGGATATTTTCCATCGTTTTTCTCCATATAACGAAACACATCGGGATTATCAAGATTTATTCTGTCGATATCATATTGGAGACAATGTCTATACAAAGTATATTGATCACCGGGAACATAGACCATAACTTTGACATTTCTTTGATGAGCCGCCAATAACAATTCATCGCTCAAGTCGTGAGCTCTTACTTCAACCAAGGACAAATTCCATTGATCATGGGCGGCAATAAGTTCCTCTACTGTAGAAACATTGACTTTGAAATCAAGACCGGCCCGATGTACTACAGCCAAGTCTTTGGGCTGTAAAGTAAAAAAGCAATCTTCGGCCACCCCCCATTCCCTAATTAATTCAATAAATTCTTCAATATCTCCATATTTAAAATCAAAATAAAATTTGATTTTACCCTTCAATTCATCCACCACCTCTTTTACTGTAGGTACTTGAATTCCAGCAAAACTATGGCGAAACCAACTACCCGCATCTAGGGCTTTTATTTCATCATAGGTTTTGGAATAAAAATCTCCACTGCCATCGGTGGTTCGATCTACGGTATCATCGTGAAAATTAAAAAATATCCCCTCTTTGTTTTGACGAACGTCGATTTCTAAATAATCACCGCCCAATGATGCGGCGAAATGCGCCGCTGGAAGAGTATTTTCAGGTGCCCATCGATTTCCTCCACGATGAACAGCAACTTCAATGTCCTGACTTTGAACAGCCTCTGTCAAAATCAATAAAAATAGTAAAACGGTATATTTCATAGCAATAGATGATTGATGTTAGTATTAGACAATATATCAGTCTTTTATGGAATAATATATCCACTGAAATCATTACCTAATCTAAAGAAGAAAATCATCTATCTACCAAACAGAATATTATTTCTGAGTTAACTCCATTGCACACCATTTCCCCTTATGCAGACGATCGGTAACCTTAAAATTATGCTGTTGCCCAGCGGACTCCATATAATCCTCATCCTTTACTAAGATCCCAGATATCAACAACTTACCTCCATCCAGCAATGAATCCTTAAAAAAGGACAGATGTTCAGTGATTACATTTCGAGTAACATTGGCCAATATCAAATCGTATTGCCTGTTTTTGGGTAGGGCTGACACATCTCCACAATAGCCTTCAATAAACAAGGTATGATTGATGGCAAAATTCTCTTCCATATTGAGAGCTGCATATCGATCGATCTCCACGGCTACTATTTCTTTGCCTCCATTCAGACCTGCATATATAGCCAGTACACCGGAACCAGCACCAAAATCCAAGCAAGATTTCCCTTCGATCGATGATTTATTTTTGTACATCAACCTTATCATCATTTCAGTAGTCTCATGGTGTCCTGTCCCAAAAGCCATTTGAGGTAAGATCTGGATTTCCGTGTCAAAAGAATTTGGATTTTCAGTATGAAAAGGGGCATATATCCTACAGATATCATCGATTACCACTTCATCGTATCCTTCTTCCCAGGATTGATTCCAGTTTTCAAATGGTATCTCTTCTACGGTTAAACGACCTTGAAACTGTTGGGCCAATGTTTCCACTTCTCCGATGACATCAGCCTGCCATTTTTCTTTCGGAATATAAGCCACTACGGCTTTTACATCCTCTTCAAATCCTTCAAATGGAAGTAATGATAGCAAACCCAAAAGTGAATCGACATCATCAACACCATCTATGATTATTTTGATATGGTTATCCATATACTTCTTTTCTGGCTGCTTTTAGCGTGTTTTGTAACAAACTAGTTACCGTCATTTGACCTACACCTCCAGGGACTGGAGTAATATAACTTGCTTTGGCTGCGACTTCATCAAAATCTACATCCCCTACCAGTTTATAACCTTTGGGAGCATTTTCGTCCTCCACTCTATTGATTCCCACATCGATGATTACTGCTCCTTCTTTGACCATATCGGCAGAAATAAACTCAGGAATTCCAATCGCTGCAATAATTATATCGGCTCTTTGAACTTCTGATACCAAGTCGGCGGTTCGGCTATGGGTCAATGTTACTGTACCGTTGCCCAGTTTAGTATTACGAGAAAGCAATATGCTAATGGGAGTTCCCACTATATTGCTTCGCCCAATGACAACTATATTTTTTCCTGAAGTTTTAATATTATATCGCTCGAGAATGGTCAATATGCCATTTGGAGTAGCTGGCAAGTAACAAGGCAGACCTAGGGCCATTCTACCGATATTTACGGGATGAAATCCATCTACATCTTTTTTGGGATCGATGGACAGAGTGACTTTGGATTCATCTATATGTTTGGGCAATGGCAATTGAACGATAAAACCATCTACATCGTCATTGTTATTCAACTTGTCAATAATGGCCAATAATTCATCCTCTGATATATTTTCAGATTTGCGAATTAGAGTGGATTCAAAACCTACTTTTTCACAACTCTTTATTTTGTTGCGCACATAAGCCTGACTGGCTGGATTTTCTCCCACCAAAACCGCAGCTAAGTGAGGAACTTTTCCTCCCCCATTAATAAATTTCTTTACCTCGTGTTTAATCTCTGATTTTATCTCACTCGCCAGTGAACGACCGTCTATAATTTTCATATCAATTAAAATTTAACCCGTACTCTAATCCTTTAAATATCACTCTTTTGCTATCCTTTGACGCTATTTTGAAACATCAAATACTCATTTAGCAAATATCTTATACTAGCAAAAGTAATATTATTTTCATCAAAAAAATCATTCAATGTCACCCATTTTGCATCCTCTATATCTTCTTCTGCTTGCAGAGACAAGTCTTGATAATCCCCTGTAGTGTGCATCTCATACCAATGAGTTATTTTCAACATTCTCTGTCCTGTCCGAGGATGACGGTAGGTATGTCTGGTTTTTGTAATTTTCTTGTTGATGGTCAATCCTTTCAACCCCGTCTCTTCCTCTACTTCCCTAAGTGCACATTGGCGTTTATTTTCATCTTTTTCCATTTTCCCTTTAGGCAAATCCCAATATCCCCTTCGGTAAATAAATAATATTTCATTTTGAGGATTAAAAACCAATCCACCGCCTGCAGTAATTTTTCTATACATCCCTTTGAATTCGTCCTTTAATTGAATGAAATCTTTGTAATACAGAAGAATTTTCTTGGGTTGTTTAGCCTTTTCCAAGCTATCGATGAAATTGGGCAAGGTTTTGACTTTGCCATTGTACTGATAGCATTCCCAACCAGTTTTATCTTCCATCTCCAGATATTGACTGGTAGAGCAAAGTAAAATTGGATTTTCATTAATATAGATTTTGTACATTTGTTACTTTTATAAAAATTAAGCGAAGTTAAATGAATACTAAACATAAGGAAATTGCAGAGATATTATTAACGTTAAAAGCAATAAAACTTAATGTTGAAAATCCCTTTACTTGGGCTTCTGGCATCCAATCGCCTATTTATTGCGACAATCGGATGACATTGTCCCATCCCAAAGAAAGAAACATCATTTCCCAGGCCTTGGTTGAGCTTTGCGGGGAATTTAGTGAATTTGATGTTGTCGCGGGGGTAGCCACTGCAGGTATTCCCTATGCTTCTATCTTGGCACACGAATTATCTAAACCCTTGATATATGTTCGATCTGCGGCCAAAGGTCACGGTCGACAAAACTTAATTGAAGGTGATTTCAAACCTGGCCAAAGGGTATTGTTAATCGAAGATTTGATCTCCACTGGAGGTAGTTCGATTAAAGCCGCACAAAACATTCAAGCCCAAGGTCTTGAAGTAGTAGGTATTGCCGCCGTATTCTCCTATGAATTGGAAGCGGGCAAAGAAAATTTTAAAGTGGCAAATATAGAATACAAGACCCTGAGTAATTACCCCATTATGCTTGAAAAAGCACTGGAACTCAATTATATCTCAGACAAAGATCTCGCTTCGTTAAATGAATGGAATAAATCTCCACAAAACTGGAAAAAATAATAAATTATGATTTGGGATAATCAATCCATTGAATTTTTACATAAATACTTAAACAACGCCTCGCCTACTGGTCGAGAAGTTGCGGGTCAAAAAATATGGCTCGATTACATCAAGCCCTATATTGACGAATACGAATTGGACAATTATGGTACGGTTTATGGCGTCATTAATCCCGGCAAAGAACAACGGATAGTTATTGAAGCTCATGCCGATGAAATCTCATGGTTTGTCAATTATATCAGCAAGGAAGGTTTTATCTACGTAGTCCGAAATGGTGGATCTGACCAAGATATTGCTCCGGGTAAAAGAGTGAATATTCACACCGCCAATGGAGAAGTACGCGGAGTGTTTGGCTGGCCAGCGATTCATACTCGCAAGGATAAGTCTGCGGCTAAAGTAGAAGTCAACAAACTGTTTATCGATGTAGGAGCCAAAGACAAGGACGAAGTATTAGCTATGGGCATACATGTAGGCTGTATCATTACCTATCCCGATCAACTTGAGCTACTGAACGATACCTATTATGTGGGCAGAGCACTGGACAATCGCATGGGGGGATTTTGCATCGCTCAGGTGGCTAGAATGATGAAAGAGAACAAGATTGAATTGCCTTATTCACTATATATTGTCAATGCGGTTCAAGAAGAAATAGGATTGCGCGGAGCACAGATGATAGCGGAGAGGATTAAACCTCATGCTGCTATAATCACCGATGTAACCCACGACACCTCTACTCCAATGATAGACAATAAGGTTCATGGAGAAGTTAAATGTGGATTGGGTCCTGCCTTGACCTACGGGCCAGCGGTTCAGTATACCTTACTCGATCTCATTATCAAAACGGCTAAGGATAACGACATTTCCATCCAACGAGAGGCAGCCTCAAGAAGTACTGGCACAGATACCGATGCATTTGCCTACAGCAACGACGGTGTGCCATCGGCATTGATATCACTTCCTTTGAGATATATGCACACTACGGTAGAGACCGCTCATAAATCAGATATTGAAAATGTAATCCACCTTATTTATCACAGTTTACAAAATATAGAAGCTCAACATAATTTTAAATACTTTTAAGCGAGGCATATGAATATTGCCGTGCCGAAATGGCTAATCAATGGTGTTTCATTTTTACTGGAGAGCCATATTTGGTTAGGTCTATGTGCAGTGTTGTGCACATTGGGCAATATGGTACTCATGGACATAACCCCGTCCAAATCGTATTTGCTATTTATATTTTTTGGCACATTAACCGTATACAATTTTCACAGTTATTACAACTTAACCCATCATCCACAGAAGCCAAAACCACATCGGTATATCAATATTTTTAGCAAGTATAAGAATAGGTTGCTTATGCCATTTATTTATATGTCGATAACCGCCTCTGCCATTGTCTTTCTGGTTTTACCGTGGCGATATAAGCTCCTACTTATCATTCCCATACTTATTTCATCTGCATATGTTTTTCCCTTGATCTCCCAGCGTCGGCTGAAAGAGTGGTCCTATCTAAAAATATTTGCCCTAACTCTGGTATGGTCAATGATGTGTTTTGGTATTCCCCTATTGGCCACTGTTGATTTTGTAAAAAACCAATACCATCTTTTCTATTTTTTTGCCATATTATCCTTCTTTTTTGCCCTAGCCATTCCCTTCGACATTCGAGACCGAGGTTATGACAACAAATTAAATATCAAAACACTCCCCATAATCTTGGGCAATGTCAATAGTAAAATCCTAGCCATGATATTTCTTTTGACGGCTAGCTACCTTGGGTTTTTAACTGGTCAAGGACTAGAGTGGCCGCTGTCGACCTCCATAGTATTGTTATTGACGCCATTGATTTTGTCAATATTAATTTGGTCTAAAATCGAGCAAAAATCCTCTTACTTCTATCCTTTCTTCCTCGATGGTATGTTGTTTTTTTATGGTGGCTCTATTGTATTGATGGACTTAGCTCTTGAATATTTATATTAGATCTTCGCAATTTCGTTTAAGGATGTTTTATGCTAAGCTACAATCTCCCAATGGACAGAAAGAATCTTTTAACCAGTCTTTCACCTCTTAGTGATTATGCAGATATATAGACAATATAGTCTTCGGAAGCCAATAAGATACAGGTATTTTAAATCAACTTCGACCATCTTAATTTCTTAGTTATGAGGATGGCCTCATTAATTTGAAAAATTACTGTAAATTTGTTCTTTATAATAATATTTAAACTTGTAAAGTAATTTCTATGGAGTTGATTAATGGGCAGTATTGTGTTCAGAATGTGCCGTTACTGGAAATGGCAGAAAAATATGGCAGTCCACTATTTATATATGATGCCAACAAGATTGAAAGTCAATACCACAAGATGGTAAATGCTTTTGATGTTCCCAAACTCAAGATCAACTATGCTTGTAAGGCATTAACCAACATCAACATCCTTAAGATAATGAAGGAGTTGGGAGCTGGCATCGATGCTGTTTCCATAGAAGAGATTAAGCTGAGTCTACATGCTGGCTTCGATCCCAACGACATCGTATTTACACCGAATTCTGTGGGTGCGGCTGAGATTGAGGATGCTATACGATTGGGAGTACGCATCAATATCGACAATATTGAATTGTTAGAATATTTTGGACATCATTATCCGGATTTGAAGATATGTATTCGTATCAATCCTCATGTAATGGCCGGTGGCAACAGTAAGATATCTGTGGGTCACATCGACTCCAAGTTTGGGATCTCTATCCATCAGATGCCTTTGGTTGTGCGTATTGTAGAAAATTTAAAAATCAATGTTGAAGGCATTCATATGCATACGGGGTCAGACATACTCGATGTAGATGTGTTTTTATATGCTACAGACATATTATTTAACCAAGCTCGATTGTTTAACGACCTCGATTATATTGATTTTGGATCGGGATTCAAGGTTAAATATAAAAATGAAGATATTGAAACCGACATTGAAGAATTTGGACGATTGATGTCGATTAAGTTTAATAAATTTTGCAAAGAAGTAGGCAAAGATTTGACTTTGGCTTTTGAGCCGGGTAAATATTTGGTCAGTGAAAGTGGATACTTTTTAGCCAAAACGAATATCATCAAACAGACGACGAGTACTGTTTTTGCAGGTATTAATTCAGGATTTAATCATATGATTCGACCGATGTTCTATGGAGCACATCACGAAATCATCAATATTTCCAATCCCGAAGGTGTACCTAAATTATATACGGTAGTGGGCTATATATGTGAGACCGATACATTTGGCTACAATCGCAAGATCAACACCATTACGCCCAATGATATATTGGTATTTAAAAATGCGGGTGCTTATTGCTTTATGATGGCTTCGAATTACAATTCGAGATTACTTCCTGCGGAAGTGTTGATCAAGGACAATAAAGATTATTTGATTCGACAAAGACAGGATTTTACCTCATTGTTACAAGATCAGATCGAAGTAAATCTACCGGTGGCTGTGGAAGCAGATCAAGCGGAATAAAAGATTCATTGGGTTAGGGATTGAATCATACCAAATCCAGGAGCTATAATAAAACACAAAAGCGGCGATATCGAATGGATATCGCCGCTTTTGTGTTTTATATTGATTTAATCTAGAACCCTTGTCCTCCACCTTGCTGGTCTCCTCCACCACTCTTCACATCATCATTGTTAATTACACTTTTTCTATCTTGTTGTTTAAAATCTAGTTTGCCAAAGCGGTAACTAAAGTTTACCCCAAAAGATCTAAATGGTATAGTAAAATCAGAGGTTTGAACAAAATTGTCTCCTACTAAATCGGATTTAAAGGATTTGTTGGCATTAAATGGATCAATCACCGTTAAACCAATGGTTCCTCTATCTCCAAAAATTTCTTTTTGTACTCCTAAATTCATCATAGAAAATGAGGGTAATGATCCTTGTACCGACCATCTGGGTGAATTGTAAAAAGCGAATAATTCTGCCTTCCAACCTTTTTTGAAACTGTAGGAAGAACTGGCAAATATCCTGTAAATTAAGTCACTCTTTGTTCCATTTTCAATATTGTATTCTTCTCCGCCCGATATTATTTTATACTGATTGACATCGATATTCCCGCGCAATGTCCAATTATTTTTCACGGTAAATGAGGTAAATAAGTTAGCTCCATAAATATCGGTCTTACCCACATTTTCAAAAGTACTTACAGAAATACCATTATCATTAATACGTAAGAAACTGGAGATAATGTCCTTTGTTCGTTTGTAATAGGTACTGAAATTAATCACAGTTCCCCTTATAAATGTAGAATATCCCAATTCAAATTGATCTGTTAACTCCGGTTTCAGTTCTGGATTACCCTCGGTAATGATTTTTCTTTCTTCTTGATTTCGATAAGGGTTTATATAAAACAAACTCGGTCGTTGAATTCTCTGAGTAAAGGATGCCTTAATAGTATTGAATTTAATCTTTTTAGCGATGATAATACTGGGAAGTACATTGCCATAACTCTGATCAAAAGCCCCTGAACCATCATCAAATTTTCCATCCAGTTGGGTATGTTCATACCGAGCTCCAGCTACCATAGACCAAGTTTTGGCAAAAGTTAGATTAGATGACACATATGCAGAATACACATTTTGATCGTATAGGAATACATTACTTCGACTGGGATCTTCTTCATATTGTTGATTATCCGTATTGAATACATCAAAGGTATAATCGCTATCGATATTTCTCAACACAGATTTCAATCCAGTCTCTATTTTAAATGTTTTGGATAAGGGTTGAATATAATCTGCCTGTAAAGTATATTCGAAATTATTACCCTTGTTTATATTTTTTTCTAGATAATCCAAAGTCACATCATTTCCTTGACGTTCAATGGTTTTGTCGTCATTGCTTATATCTCCATTTAATTGAAAAGCGAAAGTTAATTCTTGACCTTCAGTTTCAAATTTTTTGGTGTAATCAGTCGTCCAATCAAATCCTGTTTTTAAATTCGAACCATCGTTAAATCGATTGTATTGCTCTACCAATTGGTTGATGGGGTCATTGTAATTGGACAGCAAGGTGGATTCATTGTTAAAACTAAAACCTCTAAAAGAGATGGTAGAGTTAATAGAATTATAAGCATTGAAATCGTAAAAAGCACCGAATTTTCCTCTAAAACCAATCCTAGAACTTTTGGTATCCCCATCTTGCTCAAACACTCTAGTTTGACCATCTATATAATCTTCTCTGAGAAAACTATTACTTCCTTCTTGAGGCCAGCTGTAAAACAGTCCGCCCCCTCCATTGACACCAAAGCGCTGTTTGACACCAGAAATATTAAAGGCTGCTCTATTCTGACGATTCCCTACAGCTGCATTGACATTGCCACTCACGCCTTGCACCTTGCTCTTCTTGGTAATGATATTGATTATTCCACCGGATCCTTCTCCATCGTATTTGGCGCTGGGTGTAGTAATCACTTCCACCTTGGAAATTTCATCTGCTGGTATCATTTTCAATGCATCGGCTATTGATCCCGAAAAGATTCCAGAAGGCTTTCCATTGACCAATATTCTTAAGTTTTCCGACCCACGCAAGGAAACGTTACCATTCATATCTACGGCCAACATAGGAACTTTACGGAGTACATCTGCTGCATCACCACCTCTAACAGAGGCATCGTCTTCGGCATTATAGACCAATCGATCGACTTTATTTTCAACCAGGGCGCGCTGGCCTTCCACTTTTACGGCCTCCAATAACACTTCATCTGTCATTAGTTTAACAACCCCAATACTGGCATCTGGATTTTTCAAAGTCAATTCAACATCCTTTATCAATACCGCATTATAACCTATAAAAGAAACATTTATGTCGTACTTTCCGGGTTTGAGATTACCAATGGTAAAGCTACCATCTGTACCAGAAATGGTTCCGTCAATATCCTTGTCAAATCCCGACCTTCTCAATGCTATAGTGGCAAATTCAATGGGAGAATCGGACAAAGAGTCCAATACACTACCTTCAATTTTACCTACGATGGAGGTTTTATTACCACCAGCGCCAGGAAATTGAGCCCATGCTGCACTGGATAGCAATACGACCATAAAAGAGGTTATTAAAAATTTCATCATTATTATATTTTACAAATATTTGAAATATATCAGTTAACAAATCTACCATAATACGGTTGTTCAACTTCAATATTTATACGAATGCACATATTTTATGGACAATTTGACCTAATTCGTGTTTTTAATACAGCTATACATTTTAATTAATTGCCCAACAAGGATAAGGTTTAATTGTAAGCTTATTATTAGATGAATTATGGAAGCAATGGTTTAATCTTATGTAAAAATATATTTGTTAAAATTTCAGATTAAAAATCCTTCTCCTTTATTAATCAATATTATACAAGACCTAAAACATGTCTTACAACTTCATTTAAGTCAATTAAATATAGGCTAGACAATCTGCCGATATAGAAGCCAAGGATGGCATAAAACGGGAAGTCATTTCAAAATAATAACGTATGCAGATTAAATCTGAAATAGTTTAAAGCCTATATACACTGCCAGCAGCCCCAATCCTATACTGGAAAATGCATAGAGAAAAAATTGACTATAGTGTCCTTCTTGAAGAAGTAGGACGTTTTCCAAAGAGAAAGCGGAAAAGGTGGTAAATCCACCACAAAAACCTGTGATCAACAACAATCGGACAAAGTCGGGTTTGGATCCGATATCCATCATGTAACCAAAGAGCATACCGATGATCAATGACCCCACGATGTTTACCGTCCATGTAGCCAAGGGCCAGGTAGAACTGACTTGACGTTGTATGTACACACCAAGAATAAATCTCAGCATAGACCCTATTCCTCCTCCTAGGAACACAAGACAGCACTGAAGAAAAACGGACATATTCTCTAATTTGTGATTAAGAGAGGCAAATTAAGTAAAAGAATTGAGAATGGTCACGGATTAATGGGTAATGATTAATGGTTAACGGGTAATGGGTAATGCACTATCGATCTGCCCTGATAACGCAAATTTATTGGGCAAACAAAATTATTGTCAATGGCTACGAGGGTTAAATAGAAAATGAAAGATATCAAGAAAAGTTGAGCGATATACCTTCTTTGACTCATATCACCTCTAGTGAGGTCAATTAGCATTTTCAATACATATATACTAAAAACAACAACACAATAAAATACTACACCAATTATAATCGATACAATATTTGTAAATATAGAAACAATTCACTATATTAAGGCAAAGCCATGTATATAATCATAAGGCCTGTATAGAGCATAAATTGCATCATTAATAATAAATATCTAATTTAATAAATGATTGACATAGGGCTAATCACCCTTGGAAAAATATTGTAATAGTTTATTAAGTGTTCTCAACTAATACAAAGAATGAGATTACCAGTTTAATTTTCAAATAATAAAATTTAAAAAAATGAAAAATTTAATTTATTTGAGTTGGTTATTGATTTCAATGGTGATAATCTTTTCTTGTAACAAAGAAGTTGATCTATCAGATTTAGAACATAAACCAATAAATTATCAAGAATTTTTTGAACAAGTAGCAAATATGGATATCAAATCAAATAGCAGTGATATTATATATTTAAACTACGAATGGAATTCAAAGACCAATACTATTAAATTACTGAGTTCAGAGGAAAGAGAACCTGATTTTTTCATCCTTGAAAGTGAGAAAGATATTATTGATCTAAGAATGGCTAACAAATACAAAGTATATTGTGATAATGGCGACTCAAGTTGGGGAGACGAATGTAACGACAGATGGGAATGTGGTATATTAATCAAAAAATGCTTAGATGAAGGTGGTTGTGCTGGAATATGTAATAAAAAAATGGCCTTCGCTCCACGGGATAGTTCATTTAACTGTGTCTTTGTTTAAAAATAATATTATTCTACTTCCCTCTTTTGGGAAGTAAGATTAGGTTCTAGAAGGAGGCCGTAGGCCGACTGAAAGAACCTAATCTTACTTTTGTTTTCAGATATACTCCGATATCCGATCTGAGTATTTTTCTAGTATACTACGCTGGATTTCTGTCCA